>NZ_JAOWFE010000038.1:0-56273 GCF_030333815.1 Citrobacter sp. Cf136
CGTGAATACATAGCGTAATGAAGCGAACCGGGGGAACTGAAACATCTAAGTACCCCGAGGAAAAGAAATCAACCGAGATTCCCCCAGTAGCGGCGAGCGAACGGGGAGCAGCCCAGAGTCTGAATCAGCTTGTGTGTTAGTGGAACGGTCTGGAAAGTCCGACGGTACAGGGTGATAGTCCCGTACACCAAAATGCACAGGTTGTGAACTCGAAGAGTAGGGCGGGACACGTGGTATCCTGTCTGAATATGGGGGGACCATCCTCCAAGGCTAAATACTCCTGACTGACCGATAGTGAACCAGTACCGTGAGGGAAAGGCGAAAAGAACCCCGGCGAGGGGAGTGAAAAAGAACCTGAAACCGTGTACGTACAAGCAGTGGGAGCCTCTTTATGGGGTGACTGCGTACCTTTTGTATAATGGGTCAGCGACTTATATTCTGTAGCAAGGTTAACCGTATAGGGGAGCCGAAGGGAAACCGAGTCTTAACTGGGCGTTAAGTTGCAGGGTATAGACCCGAAACCCGGTGATCTAGCCATGGGCAGGTTGAAGGTTGGGTAACACTAACTGGAGGACCGAACCGACTAATGTTGAAAAATTAGCGGATGACTTGTGGCTGGGGGTGAAAGGCCAATCAAACCGGGAGATAGCTGGTTCTCCCCGAAAGCTATTTAGGTAGCGCCTCGTGAATTCATCTTCGGGGGTAGAGCACTGTTTCGGCTAGGGGGTCATCCCGACTTACCAACCCGATGCAAACTGCGAATACCGAAGAATGTTATCACGGGAGACACACGGCGGGTGCTAACGTCCGTCGTGAAGAGGGAAACAACCCAGACCGCCAGCTAAGGTCCCAAAGTCATGGTTAAGTGGGAAACGATGTGGGAAGGCACAGACAGCCAGGATGTTGGCTTAGAAGCAGCCATCATTTAAAGAAAGCGTAATAGCTCACTGGTCGAGTCGGCCTGCGCGGAAGATGTAACGGGGCTAAACCATGCACCGAAGCTGCGGCAGCGACACTATGTGTTGTTGGGTAGGGGAGCGTTCTGTAAGCCGTTGAAGGTGTGCTGTGAGGCATGCTGGAGGTATCAGAAGTGCGAATGCTGACATAAGTAACGATAATGCGGGTGAAAAACCCGCACGCCGGAAGACCAAGGGTTCCTGTCCAACGTTAATCGGGGCAGGGTGAGTCGACCCCTAAGGCGAGGCCGAAAGGCGTAGTCGATGGGAAACAGGTTAATATTCCTGTACTTGGTGTTACTGCGAAGGGGGGACGGAGAAGGCTATGTTAGCCGGGCGACGGTTGTCCCGGTTTAAGCATGTAGGCGGAGGTTCCAGGTAAATCCGGTACCTTTTTAACGCTGAGGTGTGATGACGAGGCACTACGGTGCTGAAGTAACAAATGCCCTGCTTCCAGGAAAAGCCTCTAAGCATCAGGTAACACGAAATCGTACCCCAAACCGACACAGGTGGTCAGGTAGAGAATACCAAGGCGCTTGAGAGAACTCGGGTGAAGGAACTAGGCAAAATGGTGCCGTAACTTCGGGAGAAGGCACGCTGATATGTAGGTGAAGTGATTTACTCATGGAGCTGAAATCAGTCGAAGATACCAGCTGGCTGCAACTGTTTATTAAAAACACAGCACTGTGCAAACACGAAAGTGGACGTATACGGTGTGACGCCTGCCCGGTGCCGGAAGGTTAATTGATGGGGTTATCCGTAAGGAGAAGCTCTTGATCGAAGCCCCGGTAAACGGCGGCCGTAACTATAACGGTCCTAAGGTAGCGAAATTCCTTGTCGGGTAAGTTCCGACCTGCACGAATGGCGTAATGATGGCCAGGCTGTCTCCACCCGAGACTCAGTGAAATTGAACTCGCTGTGAAGATGCAGTGTACCCGCGGCAAGACGGAAAGACCCCGTGAACCTTTACTATAGCTTGACACTGAACACTGGTCCTTGATGTGTAGGATAGGTGGGAGGCTTTGAAGTGTGGACGCCAGTCTGCATGGAGCCATCCTTGAAATACCACCCTTTAATGGCTGGTGTTCTAACGTGGACCCGTGATCCGGGTTGCGGACAGTGTCTGGTGGGTAGTTTGACTGGGGCGGTCTCCTCCTAAAGAGTAACGGAGGAGCACGAAGGTTAGCTAATCCTGGTCGGACATCAGGAGGTTAGTGCAAAGGCATAAGCTAGCTTGACTGCGAGAGTGACGGCTCGAGCAGGTGCGAAAGCAGGTCTTAGTGATCCGGTGGTTCTGAATGGAAGGGCCATCGCTCAACGGATAAAAGGTACTCCGGGGATAACAGGCTGATACCGCCCAAGAGTTCATATCGACGGCGGTGTTTGGCACCTCGATGTCGGCTCATCACATCCTGGGGCTGAAGTAGGTCCCAAGGGTATGGCTGTTCGCCATTTAAAGTGGTACGCGAGCTGGGTTTAGAACGTCGTGAGACAGTTCGGTCCCTATCTGCCGTGGGCGCTGGAGAATTGAGGGGGGCTGCTCCTAGTACGAGAGGACCGGAGTGGACGCATCACTGGTGTTCGGGTTGTCATGCCAATGGCATTGCCCGGTAGCTAAATGCGGAAGAGATAAGTGCTGAAAGCATCTAAGCACGAAACTTGCCCCGAGATGAGTTCTCCCTGAGACTTTAAGTCTCCTGAAGGAACGTTGAAGACGACGACGTTGATAGGTCGGGTGTGTAAGTGTAGCGATACATTGAGCTAACCGATACTAATGAACCGTGAGGCTTAACCTTACAACGCCGAAGATGTTTTGGCGAAGAGACGACATTCAGCTTGATACAGATTAGATTAACCGGCGAAAAGCGGGTTAATAACAGAATTTGCCTGGCGGCTGTAGCGCGGTGGTCCCACCTGACCCCATGCCGAACTCAGAAGTGAAACGCCGTAGCGCCGATGGTAGTGTGGGGTCTCCCCATGCGAGAGTAGGGAACTGCCAGGCATCAAATAAAGTGAAGAAGCCCATCCTGACGGATGGGCTTTTTTGCGTTTCCGATTTTATCACGGACTGATAAAGGAAATTCCGATGGTCATTCTCTACGTTCAACTATATAAAAACCGTGTAGTTGTACGCAATACTACCACTCAGCAAGAAGTTTCCGGATTCCGAACCTTCAGCAATCAGCGACTCCTGATTGCCGAGTTCTTCGAAGCAGAAAAACTGATACAAGACCTTGTCGATCAACTGATGCCACGCTCTAAGTGGCGTCAGCTTTTTTGGCGGAACTCTTTTGGGCTTCTGGCCCATGCGCTGGAGATGAACGAAGGTGGACTGCCGCAGGTTGAAGAGCGAGCTATCCTTGAAGTGACCTTTGGTGCCGCAGACGGTAGGGCTAAGTGTCCTCAGGTTATCTCTGGTAAGGTGCCTCTGAGCGATGCCGGGGTGCGGAGCACTTTTCTCCAGGGGGAAACTGATTTCCGCAATAGTCGGCACTCCTGAACACGCTGTGACTATTGGTTATGACGTGAAACTTTCTCACCTTCAACATACACGCTCGACATTCGCATGATTCCTGGGTATCTTCAGCTATCTGGATGTCTAAACGTTTAAACGTATGTAGTGAGGTTATCAGGTTATGCCAATTCGCGTGCAGGACGAGCTACCCGCCGTCAATTTCTTGCGTGAGGAAAACGTCTTTGTGATGACGACATCCCGCGCTTCCGGTCAGGAAATTCGACCACTGAAGGTGCTCATCCTCAACCTGATGCCCAAGAAGATTGAAACGGAAAACCAGTTCCTGCGCTTACTGTCTAACTCACCGCTACAGGTAGATGTTCAGCTATTGCGCATCGATGCTCGCGAGTCACGTAACACCCCTACGGAGCATCTGAATAACTTTTACTGTAATTTCGAGGATATCTGCGATCAGAACTTTGACGGACTGATCGTGACCGGCGCGCCGTTGGGTCTGGTCGAATTTAATGACGTGGCTTACTGGCCGCAGATTCAACAAGTGCTTGAATGGGCGAAAGATCACGTTACCTCAACGCTATTTGTTTGTTGGGCGGTGCAGGCCGCGCTGAATATCCTGTACGGAATTCCTAAGCAAACCCGTACGGACAAACTCTCAGGCGTCTATGAGCACCATATTCTGCATCCTCATGCGCTGCTGACGCGTGGATTCGATGATGCGTTCCTGGCTCCGCATTCGCGCTATGCCGATTTTCCTGCTGCGCTTATTCGCGACTACACCGATCTCGAGATTTTTGCTGAAACCGAAGAGGGAGATGCCTACCTGTTTGCCAGCAAAGATAAACGAATTGCCTTTGTGACGGGCCATCCGGAATATGATGCCCATACGCTCGGCAGTGAGTATTTTCGTGACGTCGAAGCGGGCCTAACGCCGGAAGTGCCCTATAACTACTTCCCGAAAGATGACCCGCAAAACAAACCGCGGGCAACCTGGCGTAGCCACGGTAATCTGTTGTTTACCAACTGGCTCAACTATTACGTCTACCAGATCACGCCATATGATCTGCGTCACATGAATCCAACGCTGGATTAATCTTCTGTAGCAGACGATCCTTAAGCGTTTCAGCATATTGAATCAGGCACCTTCGGGTGCCTTTTTTATTTCCGAAACGCACCTCACCGTGTAATTAAATTTTATTTATATTGTTATCAATAAGTTAATTGATAATTAAATTAAAAATGGAAATTGTTTTTGATTTTGAAATTTAAATGAGTAGTCTTAGTTGTGCTGAACGAAAAGCGCACAACGATCCTTCGTTCGCATTGGGGATGTGTTTGGATCAATGACGAGGAACTACGCAATGAATCAACAGGCAACGACAACCGATGAACTGGTCTTCACCAGGCCGCGTGGCGAACAGGAGCAACAAATTCTGACCGCTGAAGCAGTAGAGTTTCTGACTGAACTGGTGACAAGATTTACGCCAAAACGCAATAAACTTCTGGCTGCACGTATCCAGCAGCAGCAGGATATTGATGACGGTAAGTTGCCTGATTTTATTTCGGAAACGGCTTCCATTCGAGAAGGTGACTGGAAAATTCGCGGAATTCCTGATGATTTACTGGATCGCCGCGTAGAGATAACTGGGCCTGTTGAGCGCAAGATGGTTATCAACGCGCTGAACGCGAACGTCAAAGTCTTTATGGCTGATTTTGAAGATTCGCTGGCTCCTGAGTGGAACAAAGTTATCGACGGGCAGATAAACCTGCGTGATGCGGTCAATGGCACCATTAGCTATACCAATGAAGCGGGCAAAATTTACCAGCTCAAACCTAATCCGGCTCTGTTGGTATGCCGCGTTCGTGGTCTGCATCTGCCGGAAAAACACGTCACCTGGCGTGGCGAATCCATCCCGGGCAGCCTGTTCGATTTTGCCCTCTATTTCTTCCACAATTACAAAACGTTGCTGGCAAAAGGCAGCGGCCCTTACTTCTACCTGCCAAAAACGCAGGCCTGGCAAGAAGCAGCATGGTGGAGCGAAGTGTTCAGCTATGCAGAAGATCGCTTTAATCTGCCGCGCGGCACCATCAAAGCGACTCTGCTGATTGAAACGCTGCCGGCCGTCTTCCAGATGGACGAAATTCTGCACGCCCTGCGTGACCATATTGTCGGTCTGAACTGCGGTCGCTGGGACTACATATTCAGCTATATCAAAACGCTGAAGAACCATCCGGATCGCGTGCTGCCGGACCGTCAGGTGGTGACGATGGATAAGCCATTCCTCAGCGCCTATTCGCGTCTGCTGATTAAAACCTGTCATAAACGTGGCGCATTCGCGATGGGCGGCATGGCAGCTTTCATTCCCAGCAAAGATGCGGAACGTAACAACCAGGTTCTGACCAAGGTAAAAGCGGACAAAGCGCTGGAAGCCAATAACGGTCATGACGGCACATGGATTGCTCATCCGGGGCTGGCAGATACCGCTATGGCGGTGTTCAACGACGTACTCGGTGAAAACAAAAATCAGCTGTTCGTGACCCGTGAAGAAGATGCGCCGATTACCGCAGAACAACTGCTGGCGCCTTGTGAAGGTGAGCGTACTGAAGAAGGCATGCGCGCCAACATTCGTGTTGCGGTGCAGTACATCGAAGCGTGGATCTCCGGTAACGGCTGCGTACCGATTTACGGTCTGATGGAAGATGCGGCCACTGCCGAAATCTCCCGTACCTCCATCTGGCAGTGGATCCACCACCAGAAGACGCTCAGCAACGGCAAGCCGGTTACCAAACCGCTGTTCCGTCAGATGCTGGCCGAAGAGATGCTGGTGATTCAGGACGAGCTGGGCGAACACCGCTACAGCAGCGGGCGTTTTGACGATGCTGCGCGCCTGATGGAGCAAATCACTACCTCTGATGAATTGATCGATTTCTTGACCCTGCCAGGCTACCGCCTGCTGGCGTAATCCACCACATAACAATATGGAGCATCTGCACATGAAAACCCGTACTCAACAAATCGAAGAATTACAGAAAGAATGGACTCAACCGCGCTGGGAAGGCATCACCCGTCCATATAGCGCGGAGGAAGTGGTGAAATTACGTGGCTCGGTCAACCCGGAATGCACGCTGGCTCAGCTTGGCGCGGCGAAAATGTGGCGTCTGCTGCACGGTGAATCGAAGAAAGGTTATATCAACAGCCTCGGCGCGCTGACTGGCGGTCAGGCGCTGCAGCAGGCGAAAGCCGGTATTGAAGCGGTCTACCTTTCAGGCTGGCAGGTGGCGGCAGATGCCAACCTGGCATCCAGCATGTACCCGGACCAATCGCTGTATCCGGCGAACTCCGTCCCGGCAGTGGTGGATCGGATCAACAACACATTCCGTCGCGCCGATCAGATCCAATGGTCAACAGGTATTGAACCGAACGATCCGCGCTATGTGGATTACTTCCTGCCGATCGTCGCTGATGCAGAAGCGGGTTTTGGCGGCGTCCTGAACGCGTTTGAACTGATGAAATCGATGATTGAGGCTGGTGCAGCGGCCGTTCACTTCGAAGATCAGCTCGCATCGGTAAAAAAATGTGGTCACATGGGCGGCAAAGTTCTGGTGCCGACTCAGGAAGCTATCCAGAAACTGGTGGCCGCCCGTCTGGCAGCCGACGTCATGGGTGTTCCGACGCTGGTTATTGCGCGTACTGATGCTGACGCAGCCGATCTGATAACGTCTGACTGCGACCCATACGACAGCGAGTTCATCACCGGCGAACGTACCAGCGAAGGGTTCTACCGTACGCATGCGGGTATTGAGCAGGCGATCAGCCGTGGTCTGGCCTATGCACCTTATGCGGATCTGGTGTGGTGTGAAACCTCCACGCCGGATCTCGAACTGGCGAAGCGCTTTGCCGATGCGATTCACGCGAAATTCCCCGGCAAACTGCTGGCCTACAACTGTTCGCCGTCATTTAACTGGCAGAAAAACCTGGATGACAAAACCATTGCCAGCTTCCAGCAGCAACTGTCGGATATGGGTTACAAATACCAGTTCATTACCCTGGCGGGCATCCACAGCATGTGGTTCAACATGTTCGACCTCGCACACTCCTATGCGCAGGGTGAAGGCATGCGCCACTATGTTGAGAAGGTTCAGCAGCCAGAATTTGCGGCGGCTAAAGATGGTTATACCTTCGTGTCCCATCAGCAGGAAGTGGGTACAGGCTACTTCGACAAAGTCACTACTATCATTCAGGGCGGCGCTTCCTCGGTGACCGCGCTGACCGGCTCGACCGAAGAATCGCAGTTTTGATTAATGCCCGGTGGCGCTGTGCTTACCGGGCCTACGAAGGGATGTAGGCCGGATAAGCGAACGCGCCATCCGGCATGACGTTGTGCCGGATGGGAGAAGTCGATGACGCGTGGCCTGGAATTACTGATTGCTCAGACGATTTTGCAAGGTTTCGACGCCCAGTACGGGCGTTTTCTGGAAGTCACCTCCGGCGCGCAGCAGCGTTTTGAACATGCCGACTGGCATGCGGTTCAGCAGGCGATGAAAAGCCGTATTCACCTTTACGATCATCACGTAGGTCTGGTGGTGGAGCAGTTGCGCTGCATTACAGACGGCAAAAGTACCGACGCGGATTTTTTACTTCGCGTGAAAGAGCATTACACCCGGCTACTGCCGGATTACCCGCGCTTCGAGATTGCGGAGAGCTTTTTTAACTCCGTTTACTGTCGGTTATTTGATCACCGCTCGTTGACTCCCGAGCGGCTGTTTATTTTCAGTTCTCAGCCAGAGCGTCGTTTCCGCACGATCCCACGCCCGTTGGCGAAAGACTTTTTTCCTGATACCGGCTGGGAGTGGCTGCTAACTCGCGTCCTTAGCGATCTGCCCCTGCGTCTTCCGTGGCAGAATAAACATCGTGATATCCACTACATCATCGAACACCTGACCGAAACCTTGGGAGCGGATGTGTTGCCAGGCTGCCATTTACAGGTGGCGAATGAACTGTTTTATCGTAACAAGGCAGCCTGGCTGGTCGGTAAGCTGATTACCCCTTCTGGAACGCTGCCGTTTTTACTGCCAATCCACCGGACAGACGAAGGTGAGTTGTTTGTCGATACCTGCCTGACCACGACGGCGGAGGCGAGCATTGTGTTTGGCTTCGCCCGCTCCTACTTTATGGTGTATGCCCCGCTGCCCGCGGCACTGGTGGAGTGGTTGCGCGAGATCCTGCCCGGTAAAACCACCGCTGAATTGTATATGGCGATTGGCTGTCAGAAGCATGCAAAAACGGAAAGTTATCGGGAGTATCTGCTCTACCTGGCCAACTGTGATGAGCAGTTTATTGAAGCGCCGGGGATCCGCGGTATGGTGATGCTGGTGTTTACCCTGCCGGGCTTTGACCGGGTGTTTAAAATCATTAAAGACAAATTTGCGCCGCAAAAAGAGATGTCTGCCGCCCACGTCCGCGCCTGTTATCAACTGGTCAAAGAGCACGATCGTGTGGGGCGGATGGCTGACACCCAGGAGTTCGAGAATTTTGTGCTGGATAAACGGCAAATCGATCCGGCGCTGATGGCGCTGTTATTGCAGGAAGCCCCGGAAAAAATTACCGATCTTGGCGATCAGATTGTCATTCGCCATCTGTATATCGAACGACGGATGGTGCCGCTGAATATCTGGCTGGAGCAAGTCGAAGGTCAACAACTGCGCGATGCCATTGAAGAGTACGGCAACGCGATTCGTCAGCTGGCCGCCGCCAATATTTTCCCCGGCGATATGCTGTTTAAGAACTTCGGCGTCACCCGTCACGGGCGCGTGGTGTTCTACGACTACGATGAAATCTGCTACATGACGGAGGTTAATTTCCGTCATATCCCGCCGCCACGCTACCCGGAAGATGAGATGAGCGCTGAGCCGTGGTACAGCGTATCGCCTGGAGATGTCTTCCCGGAAGAGTTTCGCCACTGGCTATGTGCCGACCCGCGTATCGGGCCGCTATTTGAAGAGATGCACGCTGACTTGTTCAGCGCCGACTACTGGCGGGGTTTGCAAACGCGGATTAAAAACGGGCATGTGGAAGATGTTTACGCCTACCGACGCAAACAGCGTTTCAGCGTGCGTTATGAAACCGACCGTAGGCCGGGTAAGGCGTAACCGCCACCCGGCAACCCCATCTTAGCGAAATCCGCCGTACGCCAGCGTCACTTCTTTCGCCGCTTTGATCGCCATGGCGCCGAACTCGGTCACGCGATCGTCGGTAATGCGCGAAATGGGTCCGGAGATGGAAATCGCGGCGAACGGCTCGCGGTGCTCGTCATAAATGCACGACGCCACGCAGCGCAGACCCAGCGCATGTTCCTCATCATCAAAGGAATAGCCGCGCTTGCGCGTCTGAGCCAAATCCTCTTTCAGATGCACTGGCGACACCAGCGTGGCGTGGGTATAAGCGTGTAGTCCTTTGCGGTGCAGCAGCCCTGTCACCTGTTCTTCGCTCAGTTGGGATAAAAACGCCTTACCCGCGCCGGAAGCATGCATCGGCAGTTTGCCGCCGATAGGCGCGGACATGCGCATCAGTTGGGTGCACTGCACCTGGTCGATAATAATGGCCTGATGATCGCTTTGATCCAGCACGGCGAGGTTGACCGTCTCACCGGAGTCTTCCATCAGCTTGCGCAGGATTGGGTGCACAATCGCCAGCAGATTACGGCTTTGCAAAAAGCTGCTGCCGACGATAAACGCATGTGCACCCACGGCCCAGTGCCCTAATTCACCAACCTGACGAACAAATCCCTGCTGCTGCATGGTGGTCAATAATCGGTGAGTCGTGGAGTTTGGCAGGCCGGCCTGCTGCGCCAGCTCGGTCAGCGCCACGCTGCCGTTGGATTCCGCAATCCACTCCAGTAGCTTCAGGCCGCGCGTCAGGGACTGAACCTGCCCGGTTGCGGGCGTAGTAGTAGCGGCGGGTTTTCTACCGCGTTTCGCGGGAACGGGGGCAACCATGGCAGACTCCTTTTCTGTATCGTGGAAATCATTTTCGTTTTATTCAATTATAATGCAAGAATTCCTGTACTGATCGGATGAGTGAAGCTGAACATGTCTCATGTTGGCCGTTGTTCTCTTTTCCGCCTCTCAGGTTTGTGCCAGTATGGCCTGTTGAGTTTTTTTCGGTCTGGTTGAGCGTTGTCGGGAGCGAGTGTGAGCAGCAAAGTAGAACAATTACGTCAGCAGTTAAATGAACGTATTCTGGTGCTGGACGGCGGTATGGGCACCATGATCCAGGGATATCGTCTGAGCGAAGAGGATTTCCGCGGCGAACGCTTTGCCGAATGGCCGTGCGATCTGAAAGGCAACAACGACCTGTTGGTGCTCAGCAAACCGGAGGTGATCGCCGCGATTCACAACGCCTACTTCGAGGCGGGCGCGGACATAATCGAAACCAACACCTTTAACTCCACGACTATCGCCATGGCGGATTACCAGATGGAATCCCTGTCGGCGGAAATCAACTTTGCGGCAGCCAAACTGGCGCGCGCGGCGGCAGATGAATGGACGGCACGCACGCCGAACAAACCGCGCTACGTCGCGGGCGTGCTTGGCCCAACCAACCGTACGGCGTCTATCTCGCCCGACGTCAACGACCCGGCTTACCGCAATATTACCTTTGATCAGCTGGTGGCCGCCTACCGCGAATCCACCAAAGCGCTGGTGGAAGGCGGCAGTGACCTGATCCTGATTGAAACCGTTTTCGATACCCTCAACGCCAAAGCCGCTATTTTCGCGGTTAAAACTGAATTCGAAGCGCTGGGCGTTGAGCTGCCGATTATGCTCTCCGGCACCATCACCGACGCTTCCGGGCGTACGCTCTCCGGCCAGACCACCGAAGCATTCTACAACTCCCTGCGCCACGCCGATGCGCTGACTTTTGGTCTGAACTGTGCCTTAGGCCCGGACGAACTGCGCCAGTACGTGCAGGAACTGTCGCGTATTGCCGAATGCTACGTTACCGCGCACCCGAACGCCGGGCTGCCGAACGCCTTTGGTGAGTACGATCTCGATGCCGACACCATGGCGGCGCAAATCCGCGAATGGGCCGAGGCGGGCTTCCTGAATATTGTTGGCGGCTGCTGCGGCACCACGCCGGAACACATCGCCGCCATGAGTCGCGCAGTGGACGGACTGCCGCCACGCCGCTTGCCGGAAATCCCGGTTGCCTGCCGCCTTTCCGGCCTTGAGCCGCTGAACATCGGCGACGACAGCCTGTTTGTGAACGTCGGCGAGCGTACCAACGTTACCGGTTCGGCGAAGTTTAAACGCCTGATCAAAGAAGAGAAATACAGCGAAGCGCTGGATGTCGCCCGTCAGCAGGTGGAAAGCGGCGCGCAGATCATCGATATCAACATGGATGAGGGGATGCTCGACGCCGAAGCGGCGATGGTTCGTTTCCTCAACCTGATTGCCGGTGAACCGGATATCGCCCGCGTGCCGATTATGATCGACTCCTCGAAATGGGAAGTAATCGAAAAAGGACTGAAGTGCATTCAGGGTAAAGGCATCGTTAACTCCATCTCGATGAAAGAGGGGGTTGAGACCTTTATCCATCACGCGAAGCTGCTGCGTCGCTACGGTGCTGCAGTGGTGGTGATGGCCTTTGACGAGCAGGGCCAGGCCGACACTCGCGCGCGCAAAATTGAGATCTGCCGTCGGGCGTACAAGATTCTTACCGAAGAGGTGGGCTTCCCGCCGGAAGATATTATCTTTGACCCGAACATCTTTGCGGTGGCGACCGGGATTGATGAACACAACAACTACGCGCAGGACTTTATCGGGGCCTGTGAAGATATCAAACGCGAACTGCCGCATGCGCTGATCTCCGGCGGCGTTTCTAACGTTTCATTCTCGTTCCGTGGCAACGACCCAGTACGTGAAGCCATTCACGCGGTATTCCTCTACTACGCCATTCGCAACGGCATGGACATGGGGATCGTCAACGCCGGACAACTGGCAATTTACGACGACCTGCCCACCGAGCTGCGCGATGCGGTTGAGGACGTGATCCTCAACCGTCGTGACGATGGCACCGAACGACTGCTGGAGCTTGCTGAGAAGTATCGCGGCAGTAAAACCGATGACACGGCGAATGCCCAGATGGCGGAGTGGCGCAGTTGGGACGTGAAAAAGCGCCTCGAATACTCGCTGGTGAAAGGCATAACCGAGTTTATTGAGCTGGATACCGAAGAAGCTCGCCAGCAGGCCGCGCGCCCGATCGAGGTTATTGAAGGGCCGCTGATGGACGGCATGAACGTGGTTGGCGACCTGTTCGGTGAGGGCAAAATGTTCCTGCCGCAGGTGGTGAAATCCGCTCGCGTGATGAAGCAGGCGGTGGCCTACCTTGAACCGTACATTGAGGCCAGCAAAGAGAAAGGTTCCAGCAACGGCAAAATGGTCATCGCAACCGTGAAGGGCGATGTGCACGATATCGGTAAAAATATCGTCGGCGTGGTACTGCAATGTAACAACTACGAAATCGTCGATCTTGGCGTGATGGTGCCCGCGGAGAAAATCCTCAGAACGGCGCGTGAAGTGAATGCCGATCTGATTGGCCTTTCCGGGCTGATTACCCCATCGCTGGACGAAATGGTCAACGTGGCGAAAGAGATGGAGCGTCAGGGCTTCACTATTCCGCTGCTGATTGGCGGCGCGACCACCTCGAAAGCGCACACCGCGGTGAAAATTGAGCAGAACTACAGCGGCCCGACGGTGTACGTGCAGAACGCCTCGCGTACCGTTGGCGTCGTCGCTGCGCTGCTCTCTGATACCCAGCGTGATGACTTTGTCGCCCGTACGCGTAAAGAGTATGAAACCGTGCGTATCCAGCATGCGCGTAAGAAACCGCGTACTCCGCCCGTAACGTTACAGGCTGCCCGCGACAACGATCTGGCCTTTGACTGGGAAAACTACACCCCGCCGGTGGCGCACCGTCTGGGCGTACAGGAAGTGGAAGCCAGCATCGAAACCCTGCGCAACTACATCGACTGGACGCCGTTCTTTATGACCTGGTCGTTGGCCGGGAAATATCCTCGCATCCTCGAAGATGAAGTAGTGGGCGAAGAGGCGAAGCGCCTGTTCAAAGATGCCAACGACATGCTGGATAAACTCAGCGCTGAGAAGACGCTGAATCCGCGTGGCGTGGTGGGTTTATTCCCGGCCAACCGCGTGGGTGACGACATCGAGATTTACCGTGACGAGACGCGTACGCACGTCATCAACGTGAGTCATCACCTGCGCCAGCAGACGGAAAAAGTCGGTTTCGCCAACTACTGCTTGTCTGACTTTGTTGCGCCGAAATTGAGCGGTAAAGCGGATTACATCGGTGCTTTTGCGGTCACTGGTGGTCTGGAAGAAGATGCGCTGGCGGACGCCTTCGAAGCCCAGCATGACGACTACAACAAGATCATGGTGAAAGCGATCGCTGACCGTCTGGCGGAAGCGTTCGCAGAATATCTGCATGAGCGCGTACGTAAAGTCTACTGGGGCTATGCGGCGAACGAGAATCTCAGTAACGAGGAGCTGATCCGCGAAAACTACCAGGGGATTCGCCCGGCACCGGGCTATCCGGCGTGTCCGGAACACACCGAAAAAGCCACCATTTGGGAACTGCTGGACGTGGAGGCGCATACCGGGATGAAGCTCACCGAATCCTTCGCCATGTGGCCAGGTGCGTCGGTTTCCGGCTGGTATTTCAGTCATCCGGACAGCAAGTACTACGCTGTGGCGCAAATCCAGCGCGATCAGGTTGAAGATTATGCCTTTCGTAAAGGGATGAGCGTGGCAGAAGTGGAGCGCTGGTTAGCGCCGAACCTCGGCTACGACGCCGACTGATTCACAAACTGTCATCTTTCTTTACAACAAACAGGGCGCTCAATGAGTGCCCTGTCTCTTTATTACGTTTAAACCCTTATACTGAAAGAAGGTTCGCGAGCGCTGTTTGCCGGATGGCGGCGTAAACGCCTTATCAGGCACGCTATCTGCGCCGAGCCCAGGAACATATAACGATAAGGAGTACCTGATTCCGTGTTAACTCTGTTACACCTGCTTTCTGCCGTCGCGATGCTGGTTTGGGGTACGCATATTGTGCGTACCGGCGTGATGCGCGTCTTCGGCGCCCGCTTACGCACCGTGCTCAGCCGTAGCGTTGAAAAGAAACCGCTCGCCTTCTGTGCCGGAATCGGCGTCACTGCCCTGGTGCAAAGCAGTAACGCTACCACCATGCTGGTGACGTCGTTTGTCGCGCAGGATCTCGTGGCGCTGACCCCTGCGCTGGTGATTGTGCTCGGTGCCGACGTGGGGACCGCGCTGATGGCGCGTATCCTGACCTTCGATCTCTCCTGGCTGTCGCCACTGCTGATTTTTATCGGTGTGATTTTCTTTCTCGGACGGAAGCAGTCGCGGGCTGGACAACTTGGGCGCGTGGGGATCGGTCTTGGTTTAATTCTGCTGGCGCTGGAGCTGATTGTGCAGGCGGTAACGCCGATCACCCAGGCTAACGGCGTACAGGTTATTTTCGCCTCGCTCACCGGCGATATCATGCTCGATGCGCTGATTGGCGCCATGTTTGCGATTATCAGTTACTCCAGCCTGGCGGCGGTACTGTTGACGGCAACGCTGACCGCGGCAGGCATTATCTCGTTCCCGGTGGCGCTGTGTCTGGTGATTGGTGCCAACCTCGGCTCCGGCCTGCTGGCGATGCTTAACAACAGCGCCGCTAACGCCGCCGCCCGTCGCGTGGCGCTCGGTAGCCTGCTGTTCAAGCTGGTGGGGAGCCTGATTATCCTGCCGTTTGTTCATCCGCTGGCCAATCTGATGGATGAACTGCCGCTGCCGAAATCTGAACTGGTTATCTACTTCCACGTCTTCTACAACCTGGTGCGCTGCGTGGCGATGGTGCCGTTCGCCGAACCGATGGCGCGTTTTTGTAAACGCATCATCCGCGATGATCCGGAGCTGGATGCGCATCTGAAGCCCAAACATCTGGACGTCAGTGCGCTGGATACGCCGACGCTCGCTCTGGCTAATGCCGCCCGCGAAGCGCTGCGTATTGGCGATGCGATGGAGCAGATGATGGACGGGTTGAAGAAGGTGATGCACGGCGAGCCGCGCGAAGAGAAAGAGTTGCGCAGGATGGCGGATGACATCAACGTGCTGTACACGGCGATTAAGCTCTATCTGGCGCGGATGCCAAAGGATGAACTGGCGGAAGAGGAATCACGCCGTTGGGCGGAGATTATCGAAATGTCGCTCAACCTCGAACAGGCTTCCGATATCGTTGAACGTATGGGCAGCGAGATTGCCGATAAGTCGCTGGCCGCCCGTCGGGCATTCTCTGTGGAAGGGCTGAAAGAGCTGGATGCACTTTACGATCAGCTGCTCAGCAATCTGCAGCTGGCGATGTCGGTGTTCTTCTCAGGCGATGTGACCAGTGCCCGTCGTCTACGCCGCAGCAAGCACCGTTTTCGTATTCTCAACCGTCGTTATTCGCATGCGCACGTCGACCGTCTGCATCAGCAGAACGTGCAAAGCATCGAGACCAGTTCCCTACACCTGGCGCTGTTGGGCGATATGCAGCGTCTGAACTCGCTGTTTTGCTCCGTGGCCTACAGCGTGCTGGAACAACCGGATGAAGACGATGAGCGGGATGATTATTGAGTGAGCTGAAGCGGTAGGCCGGATAAGGCATTTATGCCGCCATCCGGCATCAGACAACAAATCAACTAAAAGCAGTGGCCTGCTTCAACAGCAACCGCCTCTTCACCCGCTTTAAAGATATACGTGGTGTTCGGGCCGCCGAGCACGGACTTACCGTTACTCACCTTGATCCAGTTACCTTCCGGCAAGCCAATCACCGTCAGCTCCGGTGCCACAACCAGCAGTTCGCGGATACGCTGTTCACGCGTTTCGCCTTTGTGGCCTTCCGGCAGCGCGTTGGTGAAATGTGGGTTAATCTGCAGCGGGAACAGACCCAGCGCATCAAAACCTTTGGGATCGACAATCGGCATGTCGTTGGTGGTGCGGATGGTCTGGCAGGCAAGGTTGGAACCCGCGCTCCAGCCGATGTACAGCGCACCGCGTTTGACGACATCCACGATCGGCGCCAGCAACCCGCGCTCACGACTCTCTTTCAGCAACTGGAAGGTATTCCCGCCGCCGACAATCACCAGCTCGGCGTTTTCAATGGCGGCAATCGGATCGGCAACGGTATGAATACCCGTAACGTTGACGCCCATTGGCGCAAAGATGGCTGCCGTTTTCGCCGTGTACTCATCCCAGGTTTGCGTCACGCCAGCGAACGGAATAAACACCGCCGTGCGGCGACCATTCAGTTGCTCTGCGATCAGCGGCAGCGCATGTTCCATCCAGCCTTTGCCCGGCAGCGTCGAGTTACTCAATAAAAGCAGTTCCATCATTTCTCCATGTAATCAGAAAATTACAAACCGCGCTAATGCTACCACTATCAGCCTGACGCCTTACTGATATGGCTCACGATGTTGGAAGGGCTGGGACTATTTTCTAAGTGTCAATCCAATACCGAGCGCCTTCATCACTGCCAGCGTGGTTTTCAGCGTCGGGTTTCCTTTCTCACTAAACGAGCGGTAGAGTTGTTCGCGGGATAATCCCGTTTCTGCCGCGATGTTCGCCATTCCCTTAGCGCGTGCCACCACGCCCAACGCTTTTGCAATGTACGTTGCATCGCCTGTTTCGAGGGCATCCGCCATAAATACAGCAATTTCTTCATCATCAACTAGCGCAGCAGCGGGATCGTAGTGAGTAAGTTTATTCATGGCGGAAGGTCTCCTGATAGTCCAGTGAACGGGCGAGCATTCTCCAATAGGTTTAACATCGCCAGCTAAACCATTCGGCAGTCGAAAAAGTCGTGCGGCAATGAGCGTTTTGGCCCTGCGATCCCGTAGATTCTGTTTCCAGCGTTGGAAAACCGTGGTCTGAAGAATTTCCATGATTACGTTCCATGTATTTTATAAACTACATTATGAATTGACAAGTTGAAAGTAGAGAATAAAAAACAGGGATGTAAGAGGAAATGCTGGTGGACATAAACAGGAAAGCGCCTCGCAGTAATGTGTAATTTTCCAGGATGCTGCGGTTGATACGCGAAACGATAACAGGGGAGAGGGGCTGCTTTGTGCCAGAAGCGGACGTTCACGTCCGTTCTTCAAATATTGGCCCGATAATTCAGCGTTAAATTTTCCGGTTAATACGCAACGCATCCACAACGAGTGAAAACGCTGGGGAAGGCTGTTTACGGCTTGGATAATAAAGATAGTAGCCGGGAAAAGGACGGCACCATTCTTCAAGCACACGAATCAGTTTTCCTTCCTGCAGATGTGTGCCGAACTCCTCTTCAGGTAAAAAGGCAATGCCCAGTCCGGCCAGAGCTGCATCAACAACGTGTTCCGATGTGTTAAACGTCAATTGACCTTCAACCCGAACGTGAAATTTGCCGTTTTCCTGCTCAAACTCCCAGGCGTAAATTTTCCCCGATTGAACCATGCGCTCATTAATACAGCAGTGTTGCATCAGATCGCGTGGCGTCTGAGGGGCGGCGCACCGGGCGAAATACTCTGGGGAAGCTACAGCCGCCATGCGCAGTTTCGGGCCAATGGGTACGGCTATCATATCTTTGTCAATAGTGTCTCCGAGCCGCACGCCGGCATCAAAACGATCCGCAACGATATCCCGGAACCCGTGGTTGGCATCAAACTCAATATGAATATCAGGATATTCGCGTAACAGTGGCGTCAGCTTTGGCAGCAGCGTGGTCTTCAGAACATTAGGTCCACATGTAATACGGACGGTCCCGGCAGGTTTATCACGTAGTGCCGTCAGCATGTCCAGCTCGGCTTCAATCTCATCAATACGATGTCCCACAGACTGCAGCAGGCGCTCCCCGGCTGCCGTCACTGACACACTGCGCGTGGTCCTTGTCAGCAGGCGGATTTGCATCCGTTCTTCCAGCCCGGAAATCGCCTGGCTCAGTGCGGGCTGGGTCACGCCGAGCTGGGCGGCAGCGCGCGTAAAGCTGCCCTCACGCGCCACGGTGACGAAAGAGAGTAAGTCGTTGAGATTGCGTCTGGCCATGCTCGTTTCCGGTCCATTTATAAATTTTGCTTATAAGGGTATTAAGTATTCATTAGCTAGTTAACCCGCTGCATATTGGTAACAATAATGCGATGAAAAAGTCAACGCTAACCCTTATGCAAAACGCTTACCGCAGAACGTCACTGTTGCTGCTCCTTGCCAGCCTGCTTTTCGTCACGCAGTCCGTTATGGCGGGTGGCAACGACCGGGGAGTGGCACAGGAGACGCTAATGAAAATTGAGATCATTGTGGAGGGAGAAACCGCCACCGCCACCCTCTTTGATACGCCGACAGGCCGGGACTTTGCGTCTCTGCTTCCCCTCAGCCTGACGCTGGAAGACTATGCCGATATAGAGCGCATAAGCAACTTGCCGCGCAGGCTTTCTACGGCACAGGCACCGGACGGGATGACGCCGGAAGCCGGAGATATCACTTACTACGCGCCCTGGGGCAACCTGGCGATTTTTGCCCGGGGCAGGGCTTACGCCCGTTCACTGATCCCGTTAGGGAAAGTGGATTCCGGACTGCAGGTCCTGCAGCGCCACGGACCTCTTGCGGTGCAGATCAGAGTCGCCAACTGACCCACAGCATCTTCCGCACCGCGATTATTCCTCTTATCACCGTCCCGTCCCCGTATGCCGTTTCAGCTCTTCCTGCAGCGCTTAAGGCTTCGCGACGGAGACTTCATGTTATCTACTGAAAAGAAATCCCTGAATGAGTAATAAGACAGACGAGAACAGAAAAAAAAACACCGGAAGCGGGAAACATCCCGCGCACTGGAGTGGTGTCTTTGCCATGACGCTGTGTGTCTTCGCCCTGATCGCCTCCGAATTTATGCCGGTCAGCCTCCTGACACCGATGGCGCAGACCCTGCGTGTCACCGAAGGTATGGCCGGACAGGGCATCGCTATTTCCGGGGCATTTGCAGTGGTAACCAGCCTGTTTATTTCCGTGCTGGCAGGCACGCTTAACCGGAAAACGCTGCTGCTCGGCCTGACCTGCATTATGGCAATTTCCGGTGCTGTTATTGCGATGGCACCCAATTACATGACCTATATGGCGGGCAGGGCCCTGATTGGCATTGTGGTCGGCGGGTTCTGGTCAATGTCGGCCGCGACGGCAATGCGTCTGGTCCCGGTGCATCGTGTTCCGCTGGCGCTGGCTATTTTCAACAGCGGCAATGCTCTGGCTACCGTCGTGGCTGCTCCTCTGGGCAGCTGGCTCGGATCGGTTGTTGGCTGGCGTGGCGCCTTCTTCTGCCTGGTGCCGGTCGCCATCATCGCGTTTGTCTGGCAATTACTCAGTCTGCCTTCCATGCCGGTTAACCGTCAGGCTGCGGTTTCCAGCAACGTATTCACGCTGTTTCGTCGCCGGGTGGTCACGCTGGGCATGCTGGGTGTGGGGATCTTCTTTATGGGGCAATTCACGCTCTTTACCTACATCAGGCCTTTCCTTGAGACCGTGACGCGAGTGGATGCCGCAACGGTGACGCTGGTCCTGCTGGTTATCGGCGTTGCGGGTTTCATCGGCACTACCCTGATTGGCCGGGTGCTGGAATGCGGATTCTACCCGACCCTGATGACCATCCCGGTATTGATGGCCATCACTGCGCTGGCACTGATTGCCTTCGGCAGTCAGGTAGCCATCGTGACGGCACTGCTCGGGCTGTGGGGGCTGCTCTCCACTGCTGCGCCGGTGGGGTGGTGGGCATGGGTACCGCGTACCTTCCCACAGAACGCCGAAGCGGGTGGTGGGCTGATGGTGGCGATGGTGCAACTGTCCATTGCGCTGGGCTCCACCGTGGGCGGCCTGCTGTTTGACCATCACGGCTACCAGAGTACCTTCCTCGCCAGTGCCGGGATGCTGATTATCGCAACCGTACTGATTTTCCTGACCTCACGCGCAGACGCCTCTGCCGGTGGTCTTTCATCACGCTCGTCCTGATAAGGTAACCATCATGAACAGATTTACGTTAGCCCTGGGGATGCTCATCAGCGCATTTGCCGCCTCTGCGGCGGATATGTCCCGTGGGGCCGATAATTTTTATAAAAGCGATAAGGTGACGCAGCAAAAAGTCACCTTTAAAAACCAGTATCAGATGGCCGTGGTCGGCAACCTGTTTATCCCGAAAACGATGAGCCAGAACACCCGACACCCGGCGATCGTCGTGGGTCACCCGATGGGAGCCGTTAAGGAACAGAGTTCAAACCTCTATGCACAGAAGTTGGCGGAGCAGGGTTTTGTTACGCTGGCTATCGATCTCTCTTTCTGGGGAGAAAGCGAGGGCAAACCGGGGCACCTGATTTCACCGGAAATCTACACAGATGATTTCAGCGCTGCGGTCGATTATCTGAGTACACAGCCGTTTGTCGATCCAGAAAACATTGGCGTGCTGGGTATCTGCGGCAGCGGAAGTTTTGTGATCAGCGCCGCTAAGATTGACCCGCGTATGAAAGCCATTGCCACAGTCAGCATGTATGACATGGGGAGCGCGTTCCGTAATGGCCTTAATCATTCCCAGACGGGAGAACAACGTAAGGCCTTTATCCAGACAGCCGTTGAGCAGCGGTTAGCTGAGTTTAAGGGCGGTGAGACGGCTTATATCCCCGGCACCGTGAACAAACTGGATGACTCCACACCGGATATTCAGCGTGAGTTCTTTAATTTCTACCGCACAGGACGTGGCGGCTACACCCCGCAGGGTCAGAAAGAAGAACTGACGACGAAACCGATGCTGAGCAGTATTGGCAAGTTTATGAACTTCTATCCGTTCAATGATATTGAAACCATCTCGCCGCGCCCGATGCTGTTTATTACCGGCGATCAGGCTCACTCAAAAGAGTTCAGTGAGGACGCTTTCAAACGCGCCGGTCAGCCTAAAGAACTGTATGTCGTACCGGGCGCAGGGCATGTCGATCTGTATGACCGTACCGACGTCATCCCTTTTGACAAGCTGGCAGACTTTTTCCGTAAGAATCTGCAATAACACGTTCAGTTAAGGAGCATCTGACATGAACTACAAACATCTGGGGCGTACCGGCCTGCGGGTGAGCCGCATCGGTCTCGGTACCATGAATTTCGGTGAGCTGACGGATGAGTCGACCAGCTTCAGGATCATGGATGAAGCGGTTGATGCGGGTATCAACTTTTTCGATACCGCTGACGTCTATGGCGGGCCGCAGTCACCGGATATGGCAAAGGGTTACGGAACATCCGAAGAAATCATCGGTAACTGGTTAGCGCGCAGTGGTCAGCGTGACCGGGTAGTGCTGGCCACGAAAGTTTACCAGCCGATGGACACGGGTCCGAACGACAAATACCTGTCTGCCTACCATATCCGCCGGGCCTGTGAGGCCAGCCTGAAAAGGCTGAAAACTGACCATATCGATCTCTATCAGATGCACCATATCGATCGGAACACGCCCTGGGAGGAGATCTGGCAGGCGATGGAACAGCTCATCCGTGAGGGTAAAATCAGCTACGTGGGCAGCAGTAACTTTGCTGGCTGGGATATTGCCACTGCACAGTGCAAGGCTGACGCGCGCAACCTGCTGGGGCTGGCATCGGAACAGAGCCTGTACAATCTGACCCAGCGCACGATTGAGCTGGAAGTCATTCCGGCGCTGCGTCATTACGGTATTGGCCTGATCCCCTGGAGCCCGGTCGGGATGGGGATGCTGGGCGGTGTTCTGAAGAAAATTGCCGGTGGCCGCCGGGCATCACCGCAGTTGCAGGCACAAATCAACCGCCTGCGGCCACAACTGGAGGCCTGGGAAACACTGTGTGATGAGCTGGGGGAAACACCATCAGACGTCGCGCTGGCTTGGCTACTGCAGAACTCGGTGGTTAGCGCCGTGCTCAGTGGTCCGCGTACAGTTGAACAGCTCCGTCAGAATCTCAATGCCCTGACGCTGTCTCTTTCAGACGATACGCTCAAAAGGCTGGATACCATCTGGCCGGGGCTAGGCGGAGAGGCACCTGAAGTTTACGCGTGGTAAAAGGTTATCAGTGTTAACAATTACCGACCTTCGGGTCGGTAATTATGTTATTTAAGTCAGATTTATTTATTACCTGAAGATCTTGTTCTGGTCTTACTGCTTTGAGGTCCGCTCCTCGCTCTAAGCAGACCTCCAGAAAACGATACATAATGCCGATCGCTAGACTTCAATCCCTTTCTGCTTCAGTTCTTTTCTGATCACACGTTTAATCCAGGCTGCCAACGATTCATCGCCATCCTGCCGTTGTGCTTCTTCCATCGCTTTGCGCAGTTCCGGATCCAGACGGAATTGAAACGGGGGATTGCCTCTTCTTTCGTTCATGTGTGTTGACACCTTAATTACACAAGAGTAGTGTGAGTATGTGTGATGACACATTACTCTCACACACCAAAAATGACAACGCCCCGAAAGTGCGGGAACACGATCAGGGCGTCTAACCACAACATTATACGAGGTAATGCTATGGCTGATGCTAATAGTACCACTAACGCCTGTTTTGCGTCTTCTTCTCTCATTTCACAGGCCGATCTGCTTTATTTTCCACTCGCCGAGGCGTTCCGCCATCTTGATTGCAGCCATCTCACCACCGAAGAAAATCTGGCGCTATCGTTTGGCTGTGAAGAGGCGCTGGCAGGGTTGTACCATACGCTGAATTTTATGGGCGAGAGCCTGCTGACTATGTCAGGTGAAAGTCAGGGACATTTTTCCCATGAGAGCGTATGCCAGTTAGGACACAGTCTGGTAAATATCAGCCAGTTGATTCCCGCGCTGGCGCGGTTGGAAGCGAAAGCCGATCAACAACTGTTCGCTAGCGACTCCCTAAACTAATCTGGAAAGCGCCTCGCAGACTTCTTCTTCGGGGCGTGACAGGCCTGTGCAACCACCTTAGTGTGACGTGATGATTTGCTGGTCGGGGAATAGGAAATGCTCGCTTATTACGCTAATCTTAGGCATGTCATGCGCACTGCTATGGGGGTTATCATGCGCACTGTGTCTAAGGTAAAAAAATCAGTCAATGTCTCTCTGGCTCCAGAGATACTGGAAGAGGCGCGCAAGCTTAAAATCAATCTGTCAGCGGTTTTAACCGAAGCCCTAATCGAAAAATTTCGCGAGAACAAACGTGAAGAATGGCTGCGGGATAATAAAAAATCGATAGAGGCATTAAATCAATGGGTGGAAGAAAACGGTTCGTTCAGTGATTTTCAAAGGACATTCTGATGGAGCAGTATTGCGCTTATGAGAATACAGGCAGTGGAAAAAGCGTTTATCCGTTTTTAATTAGCTTACAGCATCCGGTGGCCGCTGTTTTGCAGCATGTACTGGTCGCACCC
This sequence comes from Citrobacter sp. Cf136, assembly GCF_030333815.1. Classification (NCBI taxonomy): domain Bacteria; kingdom Pseudomonadati; phylum Pseudomonadota; class Gammaproteobacteria; order Enterobacterales; family Enterobacteriaceae; genus Citrobacter; species Citrobacter sp. Cf136. Next base: position 23,906 of record NZ_JAOWFE010000038.1, read on the forward strand.
GTTATAGCGCTAAGCCAGTTTCCCAACGAAGTCCCGCCAGCTAAAATTTGCCCGGTTGTTAGCATTGGTGGGCAAGCCTATGTGGTGATGACGTACATGATGACAGGAATACCTGTGAAGAATGTGGGTAACTTTGTGGGAGACCTGACCGCAAACAGGGCAGAACTTCGAGATGCGATTGATTTTCTGATTAATGGCTATTAGAGCGCCCATCCCTGGCGCTCTGTTCCTGCTTCGTTACCCCGCCCGCGCAAATTCTGCCGCTTCGGCGATTAGCGCGTCATCCGGGCGTACGCCGGTATACATGGCGAACTGCTCTACGGCCTGTAAGGCAATCACCTCTGCACCGCTGATGGTCTTTTTACCCAACTGCTGTGCCAGCTTAATCACCGGTGTTTCCGGCGGTAGGGCGACGACGTCAAACACTACGCTGGCGGCAGCGACCATCGCTTCGCTGTAGGCCAGTTCATGACTCTCTTTGCCGCCAGCCATGCCGACGGGCGTCACGTTGACCAGAATATCGCAGGCAATCCCTTCCGACTGGGGCTGCCACTGGAAACCGTACTGTTTTGCCAGCGCCGGGCCGCTCTCGCGATTGCGTGCGGCGACGATCACATCGTGAAAACCGGCATCGCGAAACGCGGCGATAACCGCTTTACCCATTCCACCGCTGCCGCGAATCATCACGCGTGCGCTGCTATTGAGCTGGTGGCTGGCAATCAGGCTTTTTACCGCAATGTAGTCGGTGTTAAATCCTGTCAGCGTACCGTTGTCATTGACGATGGTGTTGACGGAATCAATCACTTTTGCGGAAGGGTCGATGGCATCCAGAAACGGCATACAGCTTTCTTTGAACGGCATAGAGACCGCACAGCCGCGAATTCCGAGTGCGCGAACACCTTTCACTGCGGCCTCAATATCCTGCGTGGTAAAGGCTTTGTAGATAAAATTTAAACCTAATTTTTCATACAGATAGTTGTGAAAGCGAGTGCCAAAGTTGCCAGGGCGACCGGCAAGCGACATGCACAACTGGGTGTCGCGGTTAATCATGTTAAATTTCCTCGGCGTGAGACAATATGTACTGTTCGGCTTCCTGCGACCAGACCCCCTGATGACGCTCCAGGATATCGCGCAAGGCTGGATCATCAATCTGGGTGAGCGCGGTTAATGGTAAGGCTTTGCCGGTGTAAACCAGTTTTTTCCCGCCGCCGACTGTTGGCAGTTCCAGCGTGGTTTCACCTGCCGCATTCAGCCCCAGAATGTGCGTCACCACTTTTGCGGCCTGAACCTTCTTCTCTTCGATAAGTTTAACCGCCGCGCGCATGTCGTCGGTATTGCCGCCAGACGTCCCAACATAATGGGTGAAGGCGTAGTGTACGTCGTAGAAGTTAATCGGCGCGCTAAATTGCTTATCCTGCGGACCAGCAAAGAAGTTCATGCAACCATCGGCAGCCAGCAGGGAAGAGGCCAGCGTAACCAGCTGTTCGTTTGGCACAAACACAAAGATGTCGTCGAATCCGTGACCGCCGCTCAGCGCCATCAACGTGTCATACGCCGCATCCTGGGCGTGGAGATAATGGATCAACGTTTGTGGTTCTGATGGATAGTGCTTGCGGGCGTAGCTCAACTTGTCGTTATTGGTGTCGGTTACCACCAGCATCGCCGGGTTAACCGGGCCATGCAGTGCATAGTCGATCGCCAGCAGTCCCATCGGCCCGGTGCCGCCGAGTATCAGTGTACGTCCCTGCGGACGAATGCCCATCTTATGGTTATAAGAGCCTTCCTGCAGGTGATAGTTGGCGTTGAATGCGCCAATCACGCAGGATAGCGGCTCAACCAGCGAACCTTCAAAATAGGTTTCACCTTCGTAGGCCAACAGGCAGTCCTGCTCCATGACTTCATCAGGAATGATGACGTGCGTGGCTTCACCGCCCACCCACGGGAAGGAGTAGCCGGGACAGTCCGGGCGATCCGGCAGTTGCAGGTTAGCCTGAATGACATAGCGCTGGCCGGGTTGAAACTTATGCTGCCATTTTTTGCCTACGGCAATAATGTCGCCGCAAAACTCATGACCGATGATGATCGGGTTGGTGGCCACATCGTCCGGCACCTTTTTGTGGTTCTCGCCCTGGTTAGCCTCTTTCCAGGAAGAAAGGCACAGGCTGTCGGTTACGACTGAGGCCAGAATTTCGTCATCCCGCATTTCAGGAAGGTCGAAAGTTTCCAGGCGCAGATCGCGTTTACCATAAAGACGTAAAGCTGTTGTTGTTTGCATTGTTACCACCTCTTCCTCTTTCGAGGACTATTTGTTGAAGTTGCCCCGGCATTGCCGGAGCGAAAAAATCAGGACAGGAAGCCCAGTGCGTTACCGATAATTCCCAGCGCAAACAGGGCGAAGATTAGCCATACCGGATTTATTTTCTTGTTGAGCAGACGCACCATCAGCAGCGTCAGACCCAACGCCAGCAGGCCGGGGCAGAGTTGGTCGAGAATGTTCTGCACGGTCATGGTGACGGTGGTGCCGTCTGCGCCAGGCGTTTGCGATACCACCAGCGGCACGTTGATGCTGGTCCATTTGGTGACCAATACTCCCATCACAAACAGGCCGAGAATCGATGCGCCTTCGGTCAGTTTCTGCAGCAGGTTGCCGCCCATGTCGCTGACGATGTTGACCCCTTTACGAAAGCCAAGCTGTAAGCCGTACCACTTCATTGCCAGACGTACTGCATTGAAAATAAAGAAGAACAATAGTGGGCCGAGAATGTTACCGGACAGCGCCAGCGATGCGCCGAGCGCGGCGGTAATCGGGCGCAGCGTTCCCCATACTAGCGGATCGCCGACGCCGGCCAGCGGACCCATCAGCCCAACTTTGATACCGTTGATGGCACCGTCGTCAATTTCCGCACCGTTGGCGCGAGCTTCTTCCATCGCGGCGGTCACGCCAATCACCGGGCCGCAAACGGCAGGTGTGGTATTGAAGAACACCAGGTGCCGTTTGAGTGCTGCAACCTGGTCTTCTTTCATCGGATACAGGCGCTTGATGGCAGGGATCATGTCGTAGCAAAAGCCCAACCCATGAATGCGTTCAAAGTTGAATGACGCCTGTTGCAGGTTGGAGCGAACGAACATGCTAAACAGGTCGGATTTGGTCAGTTTTTTCTGTTCCATGGCTGGCTCCATTAGTCATCAAGCTGATCGATAGCTTGAGAAGAGGCGGGTTGCGCCTGCGGCTCGGCTTTACGCCACTGTGGGTTCAACTGGATGTAGACCAGCGCGATAATCACGCCAACCCCACCGAAAGCCAGCAGGCTCAAATCGAGATAACCCCCAGCGATAAACCCGAGGAAGAAGAAGGGCATCAGGTACTTCACACCCATCATGCGCAGCACCATGGCGTAGCCGACCACCACGATAAAGCCACCGGCAATCTGCAATCCGCGGGTGACGAATTCCGGAATGGCGTTGAGCATATTGCTGACCATATCGGCGCTGACAAACAGCGAGACGATTAATGCGGGAATGGCAACGCGCAGCGCCTGTACACCGAGAGCGGAAACGTGCAGCATGTCGATGGTACGAAAACGGGCGTCTTCGGCGGCTTTATCCGCCGCGTGCTGGAACACCACGGTAATGGTACGGGCGAATACCGTCAGTACCTGGCCTGCCGCCGCCACCGGCAGGGCGATGGCGATACCGGTAGCAATGCTTTGCTGACCGACGATAACCAGAATGGCAGAGATAATACTGGCGAGCGCCGAATCGGGAGACTGCGCTGCGCCGACGTTCATCCAGCCAAGAGCGATTAACTCCAGCGTGCCGCCGAGCATAATCCCGGTTTTTAAATCACCGAGGATCAGGCCGATAACGGTACAAGCAATTAGCGGACGGTGGGTCTGGAACTCATCCAGCACGCTGCCCATCCCGGCAATACAGGAAAATAGGAATATGGCGATAATTTGTAGGGTACTTATTTCCATAATATGTCACCTTGTGAATGTGATCATCCCTGCCTGTTAAAGCATAAGTACACAGGCATTTTTATTTATTCAGCGAACGATTGTTCTTCTATTTTTTCGAGAATATTAATAGATGGATCGGATGCGACGACGCGTAAATCCAGCGCGACACCCAGTTTATCTAACTCACGAAACGCATGAATATCGTCGTTATCTAAAGAAACGGCTTTGGTTAATTGTTTTTTACCTGGTCGCCAGGCCATGCCGCCAATATTTAATGTGGTGATTTTTACCCCTTGTTTTACCATTGCTAATGCATCCTGCGGGCGGGTAAATAGATAAAAAACGGTTTCGTTCTGGTATTGCGGATTATGGTAAACTGCGACCGCCTTTTCGATATTAACAACGTTCACTTTCATTCCCGGCGGGGCGGCCTGACGTAATAATGTACGACGTACTTCATCGTTATAAACGTCGTCATTACAGATAATAATCCGTTGGGCATTTGCCACCTTCGACCAGACGGTGGTGACCTGACCGTGGATCAGGCGGTCATCAATACGAGCAAGGGTAATGTTCATCAGAAATCCTCTTCGGCCGTTTCCAGATGTTTCCAGACGACACAGGTTTGTTGAGCAATGGTCGTCAGGTGTTCGCACAGTTCATCCACATTCATGCTGCTTTGGTTGTCTACCAGCTCCAGCGCCAACGGCAGTGATAACCCGCTAATGACCCGTATCGCCGGATTGTGCATTGCCAGCGTCGCGGCAGCATTCCAGGGACTGCCACACTGCAAATCGACGGCAATCAGCCATTCATCGCCAGTGTGAATACTTACTAACTTTTTCAGCTTTTCCACGATGTCGCTGGCGTTCTCTCCGGGGACAAATGCCACGGCTTCAACGTTGGCATCACCGTAGACCATCTGTACCGATTCCAGCATGGCGCAGGCCAGTTTGCCGTGAGCGCAGAAGATTGCATTGACCATAAAACCTCCTTAGCCGCGCGTTTTTCCGCCCGCAATGTTAGTGGTTACTCCGGTTATGTAACTGGCGCGCTCAGACAAAAGATAACAAACAAAATCAGCGACTTCGCTTAAGCGCCCTGAGCGACCAATTGGGATCGCGTTCTTGGTGTAGCCCTCGCGCAGCTGTTCGACGGTAATGTTGCGAGTCCAGGCCAGCGCTTCTTCATATTCGGGGGTCCGCAGTCCGGTTTTTTCCAGAATGCCAGGTGCAATGCCCACCACACGAATGCCGTGTTTGCCCAACTCTTTCGACCAGGAACGGGTAAAGCTATTCAATGCGGCTTTGGTGGCGGCATAGCAACTTTGGCCCTCTGAACCTTCCAGCCCGCTTTCTGAAGAGACATTCACAATCACGCCATTACGCTGTTTTACCATTTGGCGTGCCGCTGCTTGCGACATTAAGAACACACCTTTTTGGTTGATATTCACCATTTTTTCAAAAGCGGCTTCGTTGAGTTCATATTGCCCGGCGGGTGCTTTTTCATCGACCAGTAGCCGCGGAAAATTAACGCCTGCGTTATTCACCAAACCATCGATACGCCCATAGCGGTGGATAATTTCGGTAACGGTATGATTAACTTCTTTGGCGCTGGAAATATCTGTCGGCCAGAAATGATATCCATTATGGCCTTCATATTTACCGTCACCACCGTGAATATCTGCCATTTGCACATTAGCGCCCTGCGCTAATAACTCTTCAACAATCGCTAGCCCAATTCCGGATGCACCACCGGTAACAATAATGACTTTGCCCTGCAAGTTTAACCACGTTTGCATAATTAACTCCCGATTTCAGATAAGGGGATCCCACATAAAATTAATTATGGCAGGACCAATTAGAATTTATTTACTTCAACAATAATTCAGCGGTATGGCTGTTGGTGACTAAACAATTAATATAATTCCCACGTAATGCGCCTAATATCCCACTGTATTTTTCTTCACCCATTGCAATGCCAATGGAGTAACGCGTCTGTTTTAATTTATTGGTTTCGATGGAGAGCGTCTTTTCACTCATATTGGTTTCTACGGTTGCACCGTTGATATCGTAAAAGCGCGAGCAAATGTCTCCGGCGACCCGGCGAGCATGCAGGTCATCACTCTCTTCACTGCCGTAAAAAGCGTGCCAGTTGGCGCCATCACGTATTGCCGGAGATCCAATCCCAACCAGCGCGATGTCCAGATTATCCCAATAAGCGGAAATCGATTTAAAATGTCGTGACTGCATGATCCCGTTACGGATCAGCGGGTTTTCCAGCAGTGCCGGGAAATCTGCCAGGTGTGATTCCCCTTTAAGCTTTGCCGCAGCGCCGTAGGTCAACGTATTGACGTGGTAACGGCTTTCAAGCTTGCCGGACGGTCCGCCGATAATCGGCACGCAGATCAGCTGGCGCGACTGGCTGGCTGGGGATAACCCTTCCACCAGTCCCCGCACCGCGCGGCCCCATGAGAACCCGATAATGTCCCCAGGTTCCAGTAAGCGTTCCAGCAACTGTGCGCCATGCACACCCATCATTGTGAGTTGTTCGTCTTCCTGTTCACTGTCGCAGGAGACCACCACCGCTTCTTTCAGGCCAAATTTCTGTTTTAGCTGCTGTTCCAGCCACAGATTTTCGTTGTAGTCGTAATTAATGGCGATGGTGACGATACCCTGCTCGCGTCCACGTTTTAGCAAACGGCTGATCGTGGTGCGGTAAATACCCAGCTCGCGGGCGATTTGCGCTTGTGTCATATCCTGTTCGTAATACAGCTGCGCTATCTTTACGATCAGGCGGATATCATCGCTGTTTTCCGTCGCCATTTTTGGACTCCTGCACATTTGTGCAAATCACGAAATTGTCTTCTTGATCTGATATAACCCCAATTGTTCTCCATCTCAAAGCTATTTTCACTTATTTCAGTGCCCTGTAATGACCGATTGTGTTGCACATTTGATGTGGTGATGGCGTGCTGTCGGCACAGATGTGCTTGTCTCTCTAATGTATTGATTCTGCTTGTTTTCACCCAACAAAATTGCAGGGATGGATCGCTGACACTTTTGTGTCAAAAGGTGTGACGGATCACAAATAGCGCGTGGGCAGTCGAGCACGATTATTTTTTATCGTCCGCAAGGTAGGGTATATTTCGCTGTCAAAGGAGAAATTATGCTGCCCGATTCATCCATCCGATTAAATAAATACATCAGTGAAAGCGGAATCTGCTCGCGTCGCGAGGCGGATCGCTTTATCGAACAAGGGAATGTCTTCCTGAATGGTAAACGCGCCACCATCGGCGATCAGGTGATGCCTGGCGACGTCGTAAAAGTGAATGGTCGGTTGATTGAGCCGCGTGAAGCGGAAGATCTGGTTTTTATCGCGCTGAACAAGCCGGTAGGAATTGTCAGCACCACCGAAGACAGCGAACGCGACAACATTGTTGATTTCGTGAATCACAGCAAGCGCGTGTTCCCCATTGGCCGTCTGGATAAAGATTCCCAGGGGCTAATCTTTCTGACCAACCACGGCGACCTGGTGAATAAAATCCTGCGTGCCGGTAACGATCACGAAAAAGAGTATCTGGTGACGGTAGATAAGCCGGTCACTGATGACTTTATCCGTGGTATGGGGGCTGGTGTGCCAATCCTCGGTACCGTCACCAAGAAATGTAAGGTGAAGAAAGAAGCGCCGTTTGTGTTTCGCATCACGCTGATTCAGGGGCTGAACCGTCAGATCCGTCGTATGTGCGAACACTTTGGCTATGAAGTTACCAAACTTGAGCGTACGCGTATCATGAACGTTGGCTTGTCCGGCCTGCCGCTTGGTGAATGGCGCGACCTGACGGATGACGAACTGATCGATCTGTTCAAGTTGATTGAGAACTCGTCCTCAGAGGCCAAACCGAAGGCGAAAGCGAAGCCAAAAACCGCAGGCATTAAGCGCCCGGTAGTGAAAATCGAAAAATCTGCGGAGAAAGAGAAATCACGCCCGGCAGCAAACGGTAAACGCTTTACCTCGCCGGGGCGTAAGAAGAAAGGACGTTAACGTCTGCCGCGCGTTGGCGTATTCGCTGACCAGGAAAACGATGCTTCCGCATCCGGTTTATAAGCCTGCTTTTTCTTTAACTGGCGGGCTTTTTTCGCTTCCGCTTCGCGCAAGGCCATCAGTTTATCGATGTACTCTTTCTTGATGCTGTTGGTCTCTGCGTTGGTCAGCAGCCGGCCATGCGCAATGCGCGCGCGGTCAAGCAGCGTTTTCAGTTCACGCTGTTCGCGCTCGGTCATCTCTTTTTGGGTAATGCGGGGGAGTGCCATACGGGTGCCCTCTGTTAGCCGATATCCTCAGTGTACGGTAATTCGTGCAGAATAAAACTAATCCTGAAAGAGCCTCGCAAAATATAGCTTGTTGAAGTGACGGAATTTCTATTCTGATTTAGCGTAATGACAGGAAAACGTGTGGGTTACACATTTTATTGTTTGTATAAAATTTTATACAGGGATGTGTTATGCTTTCAATAAGGCGGGCCTTAAAGCCCATTGTCTGGATTGGCAGTTTATTTGATGATTTACGAAGCTTTCCTGAAGATATACGTAAAACCGCTGGTTTTCAGTTACATCGTTTACAGGCGGGATTAGAAGCGGCTGACTGGAAGCCGATGCCAGAGATAGGTCGCGGTGTTGAGGAGGTAAGGCTCAGGTATGAATCTGGCGCATACCGAATTATCTACATTGCTCGCTATGCTAACGCGGTCTATGTACTGCATTGCTTCAATAAAAAGACAAAACGTACTTCTGAGCACGATAACCACATTGCTAAAGTTAGATATCGAACGGCTTTGCAAGAAGACAGGAATCAGAAATGAACAATACCGTTGATAATAAGGTTCGCCATGTAACCTCTCCGGATGTCAATATTTTTGCCGAACTGGGGTTTGCAGAAGCGGAAGCGAAGAGCTTAAAGCATGATGCTGAATGCGAGGTCGAACAACTCATTCTCCTGAAGCAGCAGTTGATGCAAGAAATTTCCGGATGGATTCATGAAAACCATCTGAAACAAGCGGAAGCTGCTGTGAAACTGAATATTTCCCGGCCCCGTGTTTCAGATGTTGTTAATCAGAAAACCAACAAATTTACTCTTGATGCGCTGGTCATGATGCTGGTGAAGTTAGGAAAACCAGTAACAGTTCAGATTGGGTAATATTAGATCTAGATATTGTTTCATTGTATCTGATCGCTGTGAGCGCTTTCCCAGCTTAGCCCGAAACGAGCGAGATATTTGCGCAGGCGGTCTGCATCGTTAGGATTGGCTTTTTTCTGCCGTGAGACGGCAAACAGTTCGCGTCCGGCTTCCGACAGCGACGCGCAGCGGCGGCACACTTCCAGTACCGTTTCTAACTGGCGGCGATCGAACAGGTCAATGTCCATATTCACTTCAGGCTGCGGAGTTGCTATCTGCCAACTCTCCTTTAGCAGCGCAATCTCTTCTTCGACAAGGGATAAGGTGATGCGACCTTGTTCGGCAAGTGTCGCCATGCGCGCGATGGATGAACTGAGTTCGCGAAAGTTGCCGCGCCATTGCGCCTGTGGGGAGCAGGCAAATGCCAGATAGGAAGCGCGGGCTTCTTTATCGAAACGGATTTGCGTCTGTTTGCTGTTGGAGAAACGTTGCAGCTCATACTCGACGTTCGGCGCGATATCTTCCCGCCGCTGCGCCAGACCGGGCAGGGCGAAGCACCACATGTTGATACGCGCGTAGAGATCCTCGCGAAAACGGCCTTCAGCGACCCATTGCCGCATGTCGCGATGGGTGCCGGCAATCAGCTGAAAATCGCTGCGTACTTCTTTGTCTGACCCAAACGGGAAAAAGGTTTTTTCTTCAATTGCTTTGAGTAGCATGGCCTGCTCGTCCAACCCTAATTCGGCTATCTCATCGAGAAACAGCACGCCGCCATCGGCCTCTCGCAGTAATCCGCTACGCGCCGTGAGCGCACCGGTAAACGCCCCCTTCACGTGACCGAACAGCGTGGACATTGCATTATCGCCGCGCAAGGTCGCGCAGTTAACCGCCACCAGTTTTCCCGCCACCAGATGCCGCGACTGGCGTAGCTGAAAAATACGTTTCGCCAGGAAGGATTTACCCGCGCCGGTAGGGCCGGTGAGCAGGATCGGGTCGGTCGAACGCAGAGCGACCCGCTCAATGCGATCGATCAGTTTATTGAAGGTGGCGTTGCGCGTATCAATCCCGGCTTTCAGAAAAGAGACCGACTGCTGCTGTTCGCGCTGAAAACGACTGGTGAGCGTGGCGTAGCGGCTTAAATCGAGATCGATAACCGAGCAGACGCCAGCGGCGACGGCCTCATCTGATGAACCGCGTGGCGCCGGGCCGGTTTGCAGCAGGCTGGCGGGCAGGTAGCGGGCTTCCGTCAGCAAAAACCAGCAGATTTGTGCCACGTGAGTCCCGGTGGTGATGTGCACCAGATACTCTTCGTTTTCCGTATCAAATTCATAATGCGTGGCAAAGTCGAGAAACGCGGCGTAGACCTCTTCAAAGTCCCACGGATCGTTAATGGTGACGGCATGCGGGCGAACCTGGGTGTGCGGCGAAAGCAGCGCGACGTCTTCAATCAACCGTTGCGCCATGCTCTCATCGCGTGGCTGGTGGAGGAGTTCCAGCCTGTCGACAGGGAAATCGGGTTGTTGGCATAGCCCAACCGTGGGTCGCCACTTCTTAAACCGATTGGCCCGCTTGCCGCGCTTATCGAGCACCGTTCCCAGTACGCCAATCACTACCCGCCGTTTTTTCATGGTTTATCCAAAAAGATAAATAAGAGAATAAAAGATAAAAAAATTAACCCGTCGAGACAACCGCCATTATTGGCATCAATAATTAAAATTATAAAAATCAATTAATTAACAATTAAATATGCCTTTTTTAATTCCTGGCACGCTTCTGGCAATAACACTTGCGTCAATCACGCTGAAAGCGCAGGGGGTTAAACCCCGCCGGCACGTCAGGAACGGCACAGGCTGTTTTCCGGGAGTGTTCCGTCAGCCGATGACACACAGTGGGTTCGATTCCCAATTTCATCCCCGAATGAAAACTGGTTGTTAATCATAGAAATAAAGCGGAGTGATGTGCAGTTAGCACGCTCCAGAACAGGCTGCCGGTAATGATGCCGTGTGACAGGCAAAAAGGAATTCCCCTGTCGCTTCGCCCCTGCACCCGCGCCTGACTCACAATAAGGAATAAAAAATGATGAAAAAAATCACTATTCGTAAAGGCCAGCTTGGCCTGTTATCCCGACAGGGTGATTACTATCAGGTACTGGATGCAGGTGAACACCGTTTGCCATGGTTTAACACTCCGGACGTTCTGGTAATCAATACCGATGGCAGCGAAATTCCGGAAGCGCTCGCGGAGTATTTACGTCGCTTCCAGCCTACATGGGTGGAGCAGTACTGTGTGGTGGCTGATTTAACCGATACTGAAGCAGGTGCGCTGTATGTGAACGGCGTCTTGCAGGAAATTTTGCCACCGGCAACGCGCCGTCTGTACTGGCAGGCTGATGAAGCACTGAAGCTGGTGCGGATGGACACACGTCAGGTTTTGGTTCCTGTTGACGTGATGAACGCGGTGTTACAGCCCCGTCGCAGCGGTGTGGTGAAAGGTCGCGAAGCTATCTTAACGGTGCAGGTCCCGGCGTGGCACGTCGGTGTACTGAAAATTGATGGTGAAACTCAGGCGCTGTTGCTGCCGGGGTTAACAGCATACTGGAAGGTAAACCATCTGATTGAAGCGGAAGTGGTGGATACCCGTTTGCAGGTGCTGGAGGTTGGCGGTCAGGAGATCCTGACCAAAGATAAGGTCAACCTGCGTTTAAACCTGGCGGCGAACTGGCGTTATAGCGATGTGCTGCTGGCATTTGGTCAACTGACTAAACCGCTGGATCACCTTTACCGTGAGTTGCAGTTTGCGCTGCGTGAAGCGGTGGGAACGCGCACACTGGACGAATTACTGGAAGATAAGCAGGCGATCGATGAAGTGGTGAGCGCGCAGGTGAAAGCCCGCATGACGCCGTTTGGTATCGAAGTGGCTTCACTGGGGGTGAAGGATATTGTCCTGCCCGGCGATATGAAGGCTATTTTATCGCAACTGGTTGAAGCGGAAAAATCCGCCCAGGCCAACGTGATCCGACGTCGTGAAGAGACTGCCGCCACGCGATCGCTGTTAAATACGGCAAAAGTGATGGAAAACAACCCGGTAGCGCTGCGCTTAAAAGAACTGGAAACCCTCGAAAGAGTTGCTGAGCGTATCGATAAAATCTCGGTGTTCGGGGGCCTGGATCAGGTGCTGCACGGCCTTGTGAACATAAAAGGATAAGAATAATGAGTTACAACACAGTGGACGGCGCAATGCGTGAAAGGGTATTGCGCCAGCTAAAAGAGGTTGAGCAGCGCTATGGCGTCAGGGTGCTGTATGCCTGTGAATCCGGCAGCCGTGGCTGGGGATTTGCCTCGCCGGACAGCGACTACGACGTGCGATTTCTCTATGTTCATCCCCCTGAATGGTATCTGCGGATCGAAGCGCCACGCGATGTTATTGAGCTGCCGATAGATGATGAGCTGGACGTGTGCGGCTGGGAATGGCGCAAGGCGCTGGGGTTACTCAAAGGCGCAAACCCGACGCTTATCGAGTGGCTGGATTCGCCGGTGGTCTATCAGCAGGATGACGTGACCGTTTCGGCGCTGAAAGCGCTGGTGCCCAAATGGTTTTCTCCGCTACGTGCCCGCTGGCACTACTACTCTATGGCGCGGAAAAACTTCCGTGGTTATTTGCAGGGTGACGACGTGCGATTGAAGAAGTACTTCTACGTTCTGCGACCCCTGTTGGCGGTGCGTTGGGTGGAAGCGGGCAAGGGCGTACCGCCGATGCGTTTTGCCGACCTGCTGGCGGGAAGTGAACTGGATGCGCCATTGCGTCATGAAATTGATGAGCTGTTGGAGCGCAAGCAGTGTGCGGGTGAAGCGGAGTACGGCCCGCGTCGTCCACTGTTGCATGCGTTTATCCGCGCCGAGCTGGAAAGAGGAGAGATTCCACCGGCGTTACCGGATTGCCGGGAAGGCGATGTCAGGGAGCTGGACAGATTGTTATATGAAACGGTGATGCGGTGAAAATGCCCGATGGCCTAAGAACCATCGGGCGTTGACGTCTACTTATTCAAACAAGTTATGGTGTAGCTTCTGTACAACCTGCTCGGCTTCAGTACCGGGTACCAGGAAGCACAGGTTATGGCTGGACGCGCCGTAGCAAATCATTCGAATGTTGAATGGCTCCAGTACGCCGAACACCTCTTTACCCACGCCACAGGCTTTGGACAGGTCATTGCCAATCAACGCCACCAGCGCCAGGCCTTCTTCCACTTCAACCCGACACAGGGCAGACAGTTCCATCAGCAGAGACTGTGTTAACAGTGTATCGCCGGTGGACGTTGAACCGGTGGTATCCAGCGTCAGCGCGACGCTGACTTCGGATGTGGTAATTAAATCGACCGAGATATTGTGGCGCGCCAGGATGCCGAAAACTTCCGCTAAAAAGCCGCGAGAGTGCAGCATATTCAGGCTATGCAGTGTCAGCAGCGTCTGCTTACGGCGTAATGCCAGCGCCCGGAACAGCGGTGGATTCGCGGTTTTATTACATACCAGCGTACCGCCTGCTTTTGGATCCTTACTGGAGCCCACAAACACCGGAATATCGCTACGTACGGCTGGCAACAGGGTTGCCGGATGCAGTACTTTCGCGCCAAAGGTCGCCATTTCCGCGGCCTCTTCAAAGGCGATTTCATCAATACGCTGCGCAGCCGGAACCACGCGCGGATCGGTCGTGTAAATGCCGGGAACGTCGGTCCAGATATCAACGCGCGTTGCGTGTAGGGCTTCTGCCAGTAAGGCGGCGGTATAATCGCTGCCGCCACGTCCCAGCGTGGTGGTGCGGCCCTTGCCTTCACTGCCGATAAAGCCCTGAGTAATCACCAGACCTTCGCTCAGACGCGGGGCCAACTGGAGCGTTGCCAGTTCAGCCAGCGCCGTGACGTCGGGTTCTGCACGACCAAAACGATCGTTAGTGCGCATCACTTTACGCACGTCAAACCACTGCGCTTGCACGTTGCGTTCACGCAGGATCTCGACGAACAGCAGGGTAGACATCAGTTCACCGTGGCTGACCAGTTCGTCGGTCAGCGCGGTTGAGGTCGCCAGTGACGCCGCTTCTGCCAGTGTGGTGATGTTTTCCAGCAGACGTTCGATCTCTTCACGGATCACGTTTGGATAACGCAGGCGTTCCAGAATATTGAACTGAATTTGACGAATGGCATCGAGTTTTTCGAAGCGCGCGGTTGGCTCCAGCCCTTCAGCCAGTGCGACCAGCAGGTTGGTGATTCCCGCAGAAGCGGAAAGTACCACCACACGGACGTTAGCATCAGAAAGCACTACATCAGCGCTGCGATTCATGGCATCAAAATCCGCCACGCTGGTACCACCAAACTTGGAGACAACTACATCAGTCATAACTACCTCGTGTCAGGGAATGAATAGAGCGACCATGGCACATAAGGCAGAACGAAAACCGGTGCAGGCGCAAATGCAAATACCGTATTTATAAATAAAATGTGTAGCTTGCACTGTCAACGCTGGGATTATGCGGATTTTTCATGCTGCAACTGCGTTGAGTAACGGTACTAATAACAACGCTGATAACCGCTATACTTTTTAGCCACGTTTGGCGGATGCCCTGGCAATGGCATTAAAACAATCACACTTTTCTGTGACTGGCGTTACAATCGATCTCAGTCACAATTCTCAAAATCAGAAGAGTATTGCTAATGAAAAACATCAATCCAACGCAGACCTCAGCCTGGCAGGCACTACAAAAACACTTTGAAGAAATGAAAGACGTTACTATCGCGGATCTTTTCGCGAAAGATAGCGATCGTTTCACTAAGTTTTCCGCGACGTTTGACGATCTGATGCTGGTGGATTTCTCCAAAAACCGCATCACTGAAGAGACGCTGGCTAAACTGCAGGATCTGGCGAAAGAAACCGATTTGGCGGGTGCCATCAAGTCCATGTTCTCCGGTGAGAAAATCAACCGTACTGAAGACCGTGCCGTGCTGCACGTGGCGCTGCGTAACCGTAGCAATACGCCGATCATCGTTGACGGCAAAGATGTGATGCCGGAAGTGAATGCGGTACTGGAGAAGATGAAATCTTTCTCTGAAGCGATCATCTCCGGGAGCTGGAAAGGCTATACCGGCAAAGCCATCACTGATGTAGTAAATATCGGTATCGGCGGTTCTGACCTTGGCCCGTTCATGGTGACCGAAGCGCTGCGTCCGTATAAAAATCACCTGAACATGCACTTTGTGTCTAACGTCGATGGTACGCACATTGCCGAAGTGCTGAAAAAAGTGAACCCGGAAACCACGCTGTTCCTGGTCGCTTCCAAAACCTTCACCACCCAGGAAACCATGACCAACGCCCACAGCGCGCGCGACTGGTTCCTGGCGACCGCTGGCGACAACAAGCACGTAGCCAAACACTTCGCAGCGCTTTCCACTAACGGTAAAGCGGTTGGCGAGTTTGGTATTGATACTGCCAATATGTTCGAGTTCTGGGACTGGGTTGGCGGTCGTTACTCCCTGTGGTCTGCAATCGGTCTGTCCATCATCCTGTCCGTAGGCTTCGACAACTTTGTTGAGCTACTCTCCGGCGCGCATGCGATGGACAAACACTTCTCCACCACCCCGGCTGAGAAAAACCTGCCGGTGCTGCTGGCGCTGATCGGTATCTGGTACAACAACTTCTTCGGTGCCGAAACCGAAGCGATTCTGCCGTATGACCAGTATATGCACCGTTTCGCGGCCTACTTCCAGCAGGGCAACATGGAATCCAACGGTAAATACGTTGACCGTAACGGCAATGCGGTGGATTACCAGACCGGCCCAATCATCTGGGGTGAGCCGGGTACTAACGGCCAGCATGCGTTCTACCAGTTGATCCACCAGGGTACCAAAATGGTGCCGTGCGATTTCATCGCGCCGGCAATCACCCACAACCCGCTGTCGGATCACCATCCGAAACTGCTGTCTAACTTCTTCGCGCAAACCGAAGCGCTGGCTTTTGGTAAATCTCGTGAAGTGGTTGAGCAGGAATATCGCGACCAGGGTAAAGATCCGGCTACGCTTGAGCACGTTGTGCCGTTCAAAGTGTTCGAAGGTAACCGTCCAACGAACTCCATCCTGCTGCGCGAAATCACGCCGTTCAGCCTGGGTGCGCTGATTGCGCTGTACGAACACAAAATCTTCACTCAGGGCGCGATCCTGAACATCTTCACCTTTGACCAGTGGGGCGTTGAGCTGGGCAAACAGCTGGCGAACCGCATTCTGCCAGAGCTGAACGATGATAAAACTGTTTCTTCCCATGATGTTTCTACTAATGGGTTGATTAACCGTTACAAAGCCTGGCGCGCCTGATGGCGCTGCGCTTATCCGGCCTACAGGCACATATCCTGTAGGCCGGATAAGGCGTTTCGCCGCCATCCGGCATTAATGAAATAAAAAAGCCGATATTAATATCGGCTTTTTTATAAGATTACTCCAGGATATCTACGTTTTTACTTCACCCTTTAATTGAGCTTAATCCTAAAATAATTTATTCAACGTTACCCTGTTTCTGATATTTTCAGATTTACCGGATATTGTGTTTTTACTATTATATTTTAACTATTTGAATTAATTTGTTTTTTATTATTTGCTGTTAATCATTTTTTCTCTCGTTATCTAATTGTCCTAAATTCCCTCTCGACCTAATTTGCATACTTCGCTTGTGTATACTCGATCTCGCCCGAAATTCTTTTGGGTAAATCTCCATTCATACAATGAAGGGAATTTGTGATGAAAAAAGTTCTGTATGGCCTTTGGGCTATATCTGCGCTTGCGGCGACCTCTGTCTATGCCGCCCCCGTTCAGGTGGGTGAGGCTGCAGGGTCGGCTGCTGCGTCGGTTTCGGCAGGAAGTTCCTCCGCAACCAGCGTGAGCACCGTAAGTTCTGCGGTGGGGGTTGCCCTGGCGGCGACCGGCGGCGGCGATGGTTCTAATACCGGAACCACAACTACCACAACCACCAGTACCCAGTAATAAAGGTACGTTTAATTCTAACCACACTTCGGTGTGGTTATTTTGGAATTGCCAAAAGTCTGTGGGATTTGTAGGCCGGGTAAGCGTCGCGCCACCCGGCAATAATGCGGAGAAACGTCGTGAAGCGACCAGCGATCATAATGGTTTGCCTGCTGCTGCAGGCGTGCTCAGCCACTACCGAAGGGCTGGGTCATTCGCTGTGGGATAGCGTGTTTGGTACTCCCGGCGTACAGATGACGGACGATGAAATTCAAAACATGCCTTACGCCAGCCAGTACATGCAGCTCAACGGCGGTCCCCAACTGTTTGTGGTACTCGCATTTGCAGAAAACGGACAGCAGAAATGGGTGACTCAGGATCGGGCTATTCTCGTCACGCAGCATGGGCGCATTGTGAAAACGCACCTTGGCGGGGACAACCTAATCGAGGTGAATAATCTGGCGGCAGACCCGCTCATCAAGCCAAATCAGATAGTCGACGGTGCAACGTGGACCCGCACGATGGGCTGGACTGAACATCAGCAGGTACGCTATGTCACCGCGCGCTCGGTTTTCACATGGGATGGCGCAGACACCATCAAAGTCGGCAGCGATAACACGCCGGTACGGATCCTTGATGAAGAGGTCACCACCGATCAAACGCGCTGGCATAACCGCTACTGGATCGACAGTGAAGGGCAGATTCGCCAGTCGGAACAGTATCTTGGCGCAGGTTTCTTCCCGGTGAAAACCACGCTGATTAAGGCGGCAAAACCATGATGAAACAAATGATTACTGCGCTGACATTCAGCCTGTGCGCGGCATCTGTTTTTGCTGCGGGCAGCGTAAAAGTGATTACGACAGGTAGCACAGAAGCAAAAACGCTGACCGGGGCTGAGCATCTGCTCGACCTGGTTGGACAGCCGCGGTTGAGCAATAGCTGGTGGCCAGGTGCGGTTATCAGCGAAGAGCGGGCAACAACTGAGGCACAACGTCAGCAGCAGGCATTACTGGCTCGTCTGGCGGCGTTGAGTGCTGAAGCAAGCGGTGATGATGCTGGCGCTATCAACGCATTACGCCAGCAAATTCAGGCGCTGAAGGTGACCGGTAGACAGACGATTAATCTCGACCCAGATGTAGTGCGTACCAGTGAGCCAGGCAACCCGCCGTTGCAGGGCAATTACACACTGTGGGTCGGACCGCAGCCCACGGATATCACGCTGTTTGGCCTGCTAAGCCACCCGGGTAAACAGCCTTTTATACCCGGACGTGATGTTGCCAGCTATCTCGATGGGCAGCATCGGCTCAGCGGCGCGGATCGTAGCTACGCCTGGGTTGTCTATCCCAACGGACGCACACAAAAAGTACCGGTCGCCTACTGGAACAAACGTCACATTGAGCCGATGCCCGGCAGCATCATTTTTGTCGGGCTGTCGGACTCTGTCTGGAGCAGCCCCCCGGATGAAATCAATGCCGACATTCTTCGCACCCTGACCCAGCGGATACCCGAATAATGAGAAAAACTTATTTGCTCAGCCTGTTGGCGCTGGGTATCAGTGCGGCCTGTCACGGTGAAACGTATCCTGCGCCGATTGGTCCTTCCCAGTCCGATTTTGGCGGCGTGGGGCTGCTGCAAACCCCAACCGCACGCATGGCGCGTGAGGGCGAAATGAGCCTTAACTACCGCGATAACGATCAGTACCGCTATTACTCTGCGTCGGTGCAGCTCTTCCCGTGGCTGGAAACCACGCTGCGCTATACCGATGTGCGTACCAAACAATACAGTAGCGTGGAGTCGTTTTCTGGCGATCAGACTTACAAGGATAAAGCTTTTGATCTCAAACTACGTCTGTGGGAAGAGAGCTACTGGATGCCGCAGGTGGCGGTAGGTGCGCGCGATATTGGCGGAACGGGCCTGTTCGATGCGGAGTATATTGTGGCGAACAAAGCCTGGGGACCGTTTGATTTCTCACTCGGTCTTGGCTGGGGATACCTCGGGACCAGCGGCAACGTCAGCAATCCGTTTTGCTCATACAGCGATAAATTCTGTCATCGCGATAACAGCTACAAGCAGGCGGGTTCCATTGACGGCAGCCAGATGTTCCACGGCCCGGCGTCGCTGTTTGGCGGCGTGGAATATCAGACACCCTGGCAGCCGTTGCGTCTGAAACTGGAGTATGAGGGTAATAATTACCAGCAGGATTTTGCGGGCAAGCTGGATCAGAAGAGCAAGTTTAACGTCGGCGCTATTTATCGCGTCACCGATTGGGCCGACGTTAACCTCAGCTATGAGCGCGGGAACACCTTTATGTTTGGGTTCACGCTGCGGACTAACTTTAACGATCTGCGACCACACTATAACGATAACGCCCGTCCGAAGTATCAGCCGCAGCCGCAGGATGCCATCCTGCAACATTCGGTGGTGGCGAATCAGCTAACGCTGCTGAAATACAATGCCGGGCTGGCGGACCCTAAAATCCAGGTGCAGGGCGATACGCTGTATGTAACAGGCGAACAGGTGAAATACCGTGATTCGCGCGAGGGGATCGAGCGTGCCAACCGGATCGTGATGAACGATCTTCCTGACGGGATCCGCACGATCCGTATTACGGAAAATCGCCTTAACTTGCCGCAGGTGACGACCGAAACCGAGGTTTCCAGCCTCAAGCGCCATCTGGAAGGCGAGCCGTTGGGCCATGAGACTCAGTTGGCGCAAAAACGCGTGGAGCCGGTGGTGCCGAAAACGACCGAGCAGGGCTGGTATATCGATAAGTCGCGCTTCGATTTCCACATCGATCCGGTGCTTAACCAGTCGGTGGGCGGCCCGGAAAACTTCTATATGTATCAGTTGGGCGTGATGGGTACGGCGGATTGGTGGGTGACCGATCATCTGCTGACCACCGGGAGTTTGTTCGCCAATCTCGCCAATAACTATGACAAGTTTAACTACACCAACCCGCCGCAGGATTCGCATTTGCCGCGTGTGCGTACCCATGTACGTGACTACGTGCAAAACGATGTTTACGTGAATAACCTGCAGGCCAACTACTTCCAGTCACTCGGCAACGGCTTTTACGGACAGGTGTACGGCGGCTATCTGGAGACCATGTACGGCGGCGCGGGGGCAGAAGTGCTCTATCGTCCGCTGGACAGCAACTGGGCGTTTGGTGTTGATGCCAACTACGTGAAACAGCGTGACTGGCGTAGCGCGCAGGACATGATGAAATTCACCGACTACAGCGTGAAGACCGGGCATTTGACTGCGTACTGGAATCCTTCTTTCGCCCAGGATGTGCTGGTGAAAGCCAGCGTGGGTCAGTATCTGGCCGGGGATAAGGGCGGAACGTTGGAGATCGCCAAACGCTTCGACAGCGGTGTCGTGGTGGGTGGTTATGCGACTATCACTAACGCCTCGCCGGATGAGTATGGCGAGGGTGATTTTACTAAAGGGGTGTACGTTTCCGTGCCGCTGGATCTGTTCTCGTCTGGTCCGACCCGCAGCCGTGCGGCGATTGGCTGGACGCCGTTAACGCGTGATGGCGGTCAGCAGCTTGGGCGTAAGTTTGGTCTGTACGATATGACCAGCGATCGCAGCGTGAATTTTCGGTAATCGAGCCGTTTGCCAGCCGGATGGCGCTACGCTTATCCGGCCTACAAAGTGCCTGTATTGCAGGCCGGATAAGGTATTTACGCCGTCATCAGGGAAGTTACAGGCGACGCAATAATTTTGCTGGATTTCCCGCGTACACGCCTTTCTCGGTGATCGATTTGGTCACTACGCTTCCTGCGCCGATGACCGCGCCATCGCAGACAGTGACCGCCAGAATGGTCGCCCCGCTGCCGATCGAAACATCGTTGCCAATCGTAATTCTTCCCCAACTGTTGCGGTCGGCGTTGGGTTTTCCTTCGCGAAACATATCGTTGGCGAACATCACGCCATGCCCGATAAAACAGCGGGCGCCGAGGGTGACATATTCGCAGATGAAGGTGTGCGACTGAATTTTGCTGTCTGCGCCAATCTGCGTGTTGCCCTGGATTTCAACGAATGGTCCGACAAAAACGTTGTCACCCAATATGCAATCGTAGAGATTGGCGGGTTCATAAATCACCACATTCTCACCGCAGGTAACGTTGCGGATAGCAGATTGTCGAGTATTCACCATATTCATTCTCTTAAAGCTGTTTTTCCATGACGTACAAGACGCTGGTTTGAGAGTTGGTAGTGAAAGCGATTTCTTTCACAAATATCATACCTTGCTGCTCATAAAACTGCCGTGCACGGGGATTTTCAGCCAGTACGTCAAGCCAGAGCCGTTGCTCATTTTGCGCTTTGGCCTGGCGGACAACCTCGGAAAATAGCTGCTCGCCATACTGCTTACCGGTTTCTCCTGGCATCAGGTAGATCTTATGGAGTAGCGTTCCTGGTTGGCCTTCGGGTTCAATGGATTGCCGCAAGCTATATTTCGCAAAGCCAACGGGCGTGTCGGCAAAAGCGATAAGCCAGAAGGTTTCCATACTTGCCAAACTCCGGGCGATCGTGGGCAAGGAATACTCCTGTTCAAGATAAGCATCCAGTTCGAGCGGATTTTTCCATAGATGCGCAAAATGATGTCGATAGCTGGTATATCCCATCGAGCTTAACAGAGCGGCATCATCAGCGGTTGCCATTTGAACTTTAAGCATTTCGTATTCCGTTCAGGATATTAGAGGCAGGAGCATTGTTGCATTATTATTGAGCTGCACAAAACATAAACAAAAAATGTAGATCTCTGTCACATTTTTGCGTTATACAGGAACCTCGCCACTGAGTAAGAGGTGCTGTTATGACGTCGCTATCTCGTCCGCGCGTGGAGTTTATCTCCACTATTTTACAGACCGTGTTGAATCTGGGACTGCTGAGTCTGGGCCTGATCCTGGTTGTATTCCTCGGGAAAGAAACGCTGCATCTGGCGGACGTGCTGTTCGCGCCGGAACAAACCAGCAAGTATGAGCTGGTGGAAGGGCTGGTGGTTTACTTCCTCTACTTTGAATTTATCGCGTTGATTGTGAAGTACTTTCAGTCAGGGTTTCACTTTCCGTTGCGCTACTTTGTCTATATCGGGATCACCGCGATTGTGCGGTTGATCATCGTCGATCATAAAGCGCCGATGGATGTGCTGATCTATTCTGCGGCGATCCTGCTGCTGGTGATCACCCTGTGGCTGTGTAATTCCAAACGGCTGAAGCGAGAGTAAAAGACAACACGCCGCAATCGGGCTGCGG
Organism: Citrobacter sp. Cf136; assembly: GCF_030333815.1. Classification (NCBI taxonomy): domain Bacteria; kingdom Pseudomonadati; phylum Pseudomonadota; class Gammaproteobacteria; order Enterobacterales; family Enterobacteriaceae; genus Citrobacter; species Citrobacter sp. Cf136. The sequence goes on from NZ_JAOWFE010000038.1 coordinate 46,294, forward strand.
CGTGTTGCTGGTCAGGATTACTGCGCAGAGGCAGGCTGGGTTTTCTCTGCGGAGGGCTCCCACAGTTCTTCAAGTTCTTCCAGCGTTTTGCCTTTGGTTTCCGGCACAAACTTCCACATAAACAGCGCGGCCAGAATGCCCATGCAACCGTAAATCCAGTAGGAGAAACCGTTGTGGAAATGGGAAACCAGCCACGAATTTTTGTCCATCATCGGGAAGGTCCAGGAGACGAAGTAGTTCGCCAGCCATTGAGCTGCAACGGCAATGGCGAGCGCTTTGCCACGAATCGCGTTCGGGAAGATTTCGGCCAGCAGCACCCAACAAACTGGTCCCCAGGACATGGCGAATGCGGCGACGTAAAACAGCATCGACAGCAGAGCAACCAGCCCGGAAGCCTGGGTATAAAACGCGGTACCGAGACTGAACATACCGATGGCCATGCCCAGAGCGCCAATAATCTGCAGCGGTTTGCGACCAAATTTATCCACCGTCATGATAGCCAGCACGGTGAAGCTCAGGTTGATCACGCCAACAATAATGGTCTGTAACAAGGCCACGTCGGTGCTGGCTCCCAGCGTTTTAAACACCTCCGGGGCGTAGTAGAGCACGACGTTAATACCGACGAATTGCTGGAAGATAGACAGCATTACGCCGATGACGATAACGCCTGCGCCAAACATCAGTAGGCGACCACCGGTTTTACGACCATGTTCCAGAGACTGATTGATCTCCTGCATGGCCTGGGTGGCGAGGGTGCTGCCCATAATTTTGCGCAGAATACCTTCCGCTTGTTCGTGTCTGCCACGCGCCATCAGCCAGCGCGGGCTTTCTGGTACGGTGTACAGCAGCAGTAAAAACAGCAGAGCGGGAATACTTTCGGACGCAAACATATAGCGCCAGCCATCGGTATTCAGCCAGTTCGCATCACCCGAACGGGCGATAAAATAGTTAACGCAATACACTAACAGTTGACCAAAAATAATGGCGAATTGGTTAAATGACACCAGTTTCCCACGAATGTGTGCGGGTGCCAGTTCAGCAATATACATTGGTGAGAGCATTGAAGCTAAACCTACCCCAATACCCCCAATGATACGATAAATAACAAATTCGGGAACGTATCCGGCTAAATAAACGGGTACGGCGTTATCTGGATTAATAGTTGTAAAGCCTAGTTCCGGCCAGGCGGAACCAATACCAGAAATAAAGAACAGCAGCGCCGCGATTTTCAGCGAGTCCCGGCGGCCAAATCGGTTACTGCAATAGCCGCCCAACGCACCGCCGATGATGCAGCCAATCAACGCACTGGCGACGCAAAAGCCCAACAGCGAGTTGGCGGCGGATTCACTTAAGTGTTGTGGGGCGACAAATACGGTATTTAAGGACTCTACCGTTCCGGATATGACTGCAGTGTCGTAGCCGAATAATAGCCCTCCTAATGTTGCCACTAATGTAATCGAAAAAATATAACTGGAATTATATTGAGTGTTCATTCAGACCTGCCTTAGAGGATACAGCTCTTTTGATCAGTGCCGTGATGTTGAATTTAACAGGCAGGGAAGACAATTATCATTTTTTACATTGCAATTACGTTTTGTCTTTTCTGTGATCTTAATTCTGTTTAATTTTATTGCGTTCGGGTGAAAAATAGAATTGCAGTGATGGGGAGCACGAAAGGAAATAATCGTAAGCGTAATACAAAATAACATAAAAAAAGGGCGCTCCGTAGAGCGCCGAATAACAGTCACAGGTTGGGATAACATAAGTTGAGGGTTGCAGTGGCATTGCCCGTTGCCGGGCAGTTACTTCGGTAAAACTTAACCTTTCACACCACCTGCCGTCAGTCCGTTGACCAGCCAGCGCTGCGCCAGCAAGAACACCAGAGTGATAGGAATGGCTGAAAGTACAGCTGCGGCGGCAAAGTCGCCCCACAAATAGTTCTGTGGATTGAGGTACTGCTGCATACCTACCGCGAGGGTATAGCTGTTCACATCACGCAGCAGCAGTGACGCGACCGGTACTTCGGTAATAGCGGCAATGAAAGACAGAATAAACACGACCGCCAGAATCGGAACGGAAAGTGGTAGCAGCACCAGGCGGAATGCCTGCCAAGGCGTTGCGCCATCCAGCGCGGCCGCTTCTTCCAGCGAACCGTCGATGGTTTCGAAATAACCCTTAATCGTCCATACATGCAGCGCAATACCGCCAAGATAGGCGAAGATCACGCCGCCGTGCGTGTTCAAGCCGATAAACGGGATGTACTGGCCCAGGCGGTCAAACAAAGCATACAACGCGACCAGAGACAGCACCGCCGGGAACATCTGGAAAATCAGCATCCCTTTCAGCAGGGTTGCTTTGCCCGGGAAACGCATACGAGCAAAGGCGTAAGCACAGGTGGTGGAAAGCGTCACGATACCGATCGCGGTAATGCTGGCTACTTTCACCGAGTTCCACAGCCATAACAATACCGGGAATGGCGGTGGCGTCACGCGGCCATCCGCGTGTTCAACGCTAAAGCCCAGTGCCAGTTTCCAGTGTTCCCAGGAGATGTTTTCCGGGATCAAACTGCCGGTGGCAAAGTTACCTTCGCGCAGCGAGATAGCGATAACCATCAGCAACGGGAACATGATCGCCGCGATGAAAATCAGCAGCAGCAGGTGCGTTGTTAAGAGACGCAGTTTCTGAGATTTGGGTTGTACCATAGCCATGTTCGTTGTCTCCCTTAATCAAACTTCATACGTGTGGCTTTCAGGTTCACAATCGCCAGCGCGCCGACCAGCAGGAAGATCAGCGTGGCAATCGCCGCCGCCAGACCGAAGTCCTGACCACCGCCGCCTTCAAAGGCGATACGGTAGGTGTAGCTCACGAGCAGGTCGGTATAACCGGCTGGCGTGGTGGTGCCGAGTCGGTCCGGGCCACCGTTGGTCAACAGCTGAATCAGCACGAAGTTGTTAAAGTTAAAGGCGAAGCTGGCGATCATCAGCGGTGTCAGCGGCTTAATCAGCAGCGGTAGCGTTATCTTAAAGAAGTTCTGGAACGGACCTGCACCATCCATCGCCGAGGCTTCATACAGATCGTCAGGAATCGCTTTCAGCAGACCCATGCACAGGATCATCATGTATGGATAACCGAGCCAGGTGTTGACGATAATAATCATCGAACGCGCGGTGGTTGGGTCGCTGAACCAGGCCGGTTTGATACCAAACAGTGCGCTCAGCATCATGTTGATTTCACCAAAGCTCTGGTTGAATAAGCCCTTGAAAATCAGAATCGAGATAAACGACGGTACGGCATACGGAAGAATCAACAGGACACGGTAAATCGCTTTTCCTTTGAGAGACTCCCACTGTACGAGACAGGCCAGCACCATCCCCACAGCAACGGTGAGGATCACGGTCAGAACGGAGAAGACCACCGTCCAGACAAAGATGGCGAAGAACGGTTTCTGGATGCCTTCGTCGGTAAACACGCGAGTGAAGTTATCCCAGCCGATGGTCACGGTATAGCCTGGACTGAGTTTTTCGCTACCCCAGCTACCGTCAGCGTTAATCGCCTGATAATAACCAATATCGTTATTGGCGCGGTATTTTACGCCGCTCTGGCTGTTGGTGAGCGTACCGTCATCAGCGAGCGTATAAAGTGGCTGCGTGCCGGAAAACTGGCGCAACGAGCTCATAATCACTTTGCTTTCATCCGGCAGGATGGCGGTCAGTTGGTTCAGCGCCTGGCGATTCTGCGTGATGATGCGCAGCGTCCCACGCTCGCCCGCTGGCAAAGCATCCGTTTCTTTCAGTTGCAGTTTCTGTTCGCCGCCAAATTTGAAGGCGTCGGAAACATAATTCTTGCCGGTTTCACCGTCGGTGAGAGCCAGTTGCCACTCATCACCCGCCGGATACAGGCCAAAGTTGTAGGTTTTCCCAGCCTGATACGAACGATCCATCAGGACTTCCTGAGCACGTTCAAAGGTCAGCTGGTTGGTACTGCTGTAGTTGGTAAAGGCAATGGCGATCGTACAAATCAGCGGAAACAGGACAAACAGCCCCATACCGGCAACGCCCGGGTAAACATAGCGCCAGGCATAGGCTTTACGGTTAGCGAAAATATACAGGCCAGCAGAGCTTAAAATCAGCGTCATGATGGCAAACAGGTACTCCCCCTGAGCGTACATCAAAACAACAAGGTAACCGACCAGCAGCCCAAGCAGACCCATCACTGACCATTTCAGCGTGTCGCTTTGCCACCAGTGTTTCTTTTTAATGACATCCATGGGGTTCAATCCTCAACAACAATGAAAACCTGTTGGTCAGCGTGCCTGATGGCGCTGCGCTTATCAGGCCTACGGTGTGTTGTAGGCCGGATAAGGCATTTATGCCGCCATCCGGCACGTGTGCTACAGCATTACTTGGTGATACGACCTTGTGCATCTTTCAGCGCGGCATCGACGGTCTGACGGCCGCTGGCTGCGTTGATCACTGCGGTACGAACGGCATACCAGAATGCGGACATCTGTGGGATGTTCGGCATGATTTCGCCTTTCTGGGCGTTATCCATGGTGGCGGCGATGCGTGGGTCTTTTGCTAACTGATCCTGGAAGGATTTCAGCGCAACGGCGCCCAGCGGCTTGTCCTTGTTCACTTCATCCAGACCCTGATCGGTCAGCAGGTAGTTTTCGAGGAACTCTTTCGCCAGTTCTTTGTTCGGGCTGGCGGCGTTGATACCGGCGCTCAGAACGCCAACAAATGGTTTAGACGCTTTGCCTTTGAAGGTTGGCAGCAGCGTGACGCCGTAGTTGATTTTGCTCTTGTCGATATTGGACCACGCCCACGGACCGTTGATGGTCATCGCGGTATCGCCCTTGTTAAAGGCCGCTTCGGCGATGGAGTAATCGGTATCCGCGTTCATGTGTTTGTTCTTGATCAGGTCAACCAGGAAGGTCAGACCCGCTTTCGCGCCGGCGTTATCCACGCCCACGTCTTTCACATCGTACTTGCCGTTTTCAAACTTGAATGCGTAACCGCCGTCGGCGGCAATCAGCGGCCAGGTGAAGTACGGCTCTTGCAGGTTGAACATCAGCGCAGATTTACCTTTCGCCTTCAGCTCTTTATCCAGTGCAGGAATTTCTTCCCAGGTTTTCGGTGGGTTTGGCACGAGGTCTTTGTTGTAAATCAGCGACAGCGCTTCAACCGCGATCGGGTAGGCAATCAGTTTGCCGTTATAGCGTACGGCATCCCAGGTGAACGGATAGAGTTTGTCCTGGAACGCTTTGTCAGGCGTGATTTCAGCCAGCAGGCCAGACTGAGCGTAACCGCCAAAACGGTCATGAGCCCAGAAGATGATGTCCGGGCCGTCGCCGGTCGCGGCAACCTGCGGGAATTTCTCTTCCAGTTTGTCCGGGTGCTCAATAGTGACTTTGATCCCGGTGTCTTTCTCGAATTTTTTGCCCACTTCAGCGAGGCCGTTATAGCCTTTGTCGCCGTTAATCCAGATAACCAGCTTACCTTCTTCAATCTTGGCGAGAGCCGAGGCGGAAAACATCATCGTCGTCAATGCAGACAATGCGAGGATGCGTGCGCCAGTTTTGATTTTCATAGTTCCCATCCTGTTTGGTGATTTTGCAGAGGTGGCTTAACGGTTACTAGTTTCTTTATACGACAACCTCTTTCCATCCTCCTTACCCCTACGCCCCACCCGCTCTTTATGTGATCTGTGTTACATAAATGTGAGTATTGCGTACTGGCGCACATAAAAACCCACCGATTTTTGCAGGCTGCATCACGAAATTCCTCTGAGGCGGGTAGCCCGGGTCTCAGACGCTGCTCTCTCATCCTCCCGCCTCCTCCCCCATAAAAAAGCCGGGGGGTGGAGGATTCACGCAGTCAAGTGATCGCGCATAGTCAGCCCATCATGAATGTTGCTGTCGATGACAGGTTGTAACGAAGGGAGAAGGGCATGGCGAGCGTACAGCTGCGAAATGTAACGAAAGCCTGGGGTGACGTGGTGGTATCGAAAGATATCAATCTCGACATTCACGAAGGGGAATTCGTGGTGTTTGTCGGACCGTCAGGCTGCGGTAAGTCGACCTTGCTGCGTATGATCGCCGGGCTTGAAACCATCACCAGTGGTGACTTGTTTATCGGGGAGACCCGGATGAACGACATTCCGCCCGCCGAACGCGGTGTGGGTATGGTCTTTCAGTCCTACGCGTTATACCCCCATTTATCTGTCGCGGAAAACATGTCATTCGGCCTCAAACTGGCCGGGGCGAAAAAAGAAGTGATGAACCAGCGTGTGAACCAGGTTGCGGAAGTTCTGCAACTGGCACACCTGCTGGAGCGTAAACCAAAAGCGCTTTCCGGCGGACAACGTCAGCGTGTGGCGATTGGCCGTACGCTGGTCGCCGAACCGCGTGTATTTCTGCTGGACGAACCGCTGTCAAACCTCGACGCCGCGCTGCGCGTCCAGATGCGAATTGAAATCTCCCGCCTGCATAAACGTCTTGGTCGCACGATGATTTACGTCACCCACGATCAGGTCGAAGCGATGACCCTGGCTGACAAAATTGTGGTGCTGGATGCCGGTCGCGTAGCGCAGGTCGGTAAACCGCTGGAGCTATACCACTACCCGGCTGACCGCTTTGTTGCCGGGTTTATTGGCTCGCCGAAGATGAACTTCCTGCCGGTGAAAGTCACCGGGACGGCCATCGATCAGGTGCAGGTTGAACTGCCTAACCGCCAGCAAATATGGCTCCCGGTAGACAGCCATGCGGTGCAGGTTGGCGCCAACATGTCTTTAGGTATCCGCCCGGAACATCTGCTGCCCAGCGATATCGCCGATGTCACCCTCGAAGGTGAAGTGCAGGTGGTCGAGCAGCTTGGTCACGAAACACAAATTCATATCCAGATCCCCGCCATCCGTCAAAACCTGGTTTACCGCCAGAATGACGTGGTGTTGGTAGAAGAGGGTGCCACATTCGCTATCGGCCTGCCGCCAGAGCGTTGCCATCTGTTCCGTGAGGATGGCAGTGCATGTCGTCGGTTGCATCACGAGCCGGGCGTTTAAGGTATCCCATTAAAAAAAAGCGCAAAACCGTCAAGGTGAAGCGTTTAAAGAAAAGCAATGATCTCAGGAGATAGAACGATGATTACTCTGCGCAAACTCCCTCTGGCGGTTGCTGTGGCGGCAGGCATTATGTCTGTTCAGGCAATGGCTGTGGATTTCCATGGCTATGCACGTTCCGGCATTGGCTGGACGGGTAGCGGCGGTGAACAACAGTGTTTCCAGGCAACCGGCGCCCAAAGTAAATACCGTCTTGGTAACGAATGTGAAACCTATGCGGAAATTAAATTAGGTCAGGAAGTGTGGAAAGAGGGCGATAAGAGCTTCTACTTCGACACTAACGTTGCCTATTCCGTCGCACAGCAGAATGACTGGGAAGGGACTGACCCGGCCTTCCGTGAAGCCAACGTGCAGGGTAAAAACCTGATTGAATGGCTGCCAGGCTCCACTATCTGGGCAGGTAAGCGCTTCTATCAGCGTCATGATGTTCACATGATCGACTTCTACTACTGGGATATTTCAGGTCCTGGTGCTGGTATTGAAAACATCGATCTGGGCTTCGGTAAACTGTCTCTGGCCGCGAGCCGTTCACAGGAAGCGGGTGGTTCATATGCTTTCAGCAGCCAGAATATCTATGATCGTACCAAAGACACCGCCAACGACGTATTTGACGTTCGTTTAGCACAGTTGGCAACTAACCCGGATGGGATGTTGGAATTGGGCGTTGACTATGGCCGTGCGAATACCACCGATGATTACCACCTGGCAGACGGCGCATCTAAAGATGGTTGGATGTTCACCGCTGAACATACCCAGAGCATGCTGAAGGGCTACAACAAGTTTGTTGTTCAGTACGCGACAGATTCTATGACCACTCAGGGTAAAGGTCTGAACCAAGGGTCTTACGGTTCATCCTCCTTCACCGTTACTAACCCAGACGGTAGTAAAACGAATTACGCCAATAACGTTATTAATAACAACGGTAGCCTGTTCCGCGTACTTGACCACGGTGCAATCTCCCTGGGCGACAAATGGGATCTGATGTACGTCGGTATGTACCAGAACCTCGATATGGATAACGACCTGGGGACCGAATGGTACACCGTCGGTATTCGTCCGATGTACAAATGGACACCGATCATGAGCACCCTGCTGGAAGTCGGTTACGACAACGTCAAATCTCAGCAAACTGGCGATCGCAACAGCCAGTACAAAATCACCCTGGCGCAACAGTGGCAGGCTGGCGACAGCATCTGGTCCCGCCCGGCAATTCGTGTCTTTGCAACCTATGCCAAATGGGATGAAGAGTGGGGCTACGTTAAAAATGGTAACGACGTAACCAAATACGCCGCTGCAACCAACTCTGGTATCAGCACAACCAGCCGTGGCGACAGCGATGAGTGGTCCTTCGGTGCCCAGATGGAAATCTGGTGGTAATTCAGCACTAACCTGACGTAAAGACCGAAAGAGGGGCGCCAGCCCCTCTTGATTACGGTTTAGCGCGCTATTGCCTGGCCACCGCTGAACCCATGCTATCTGAGGTGATAACAATGAAAATGAAGAAAAGTCTCGTTGCCCTTTGTTTATCTGCAGGGTTATTTGCCAGCGCGCCTGGCATCAGCCTGGCCGATGTAAATATTGTTCCGCAGAACACCACCGCGGCTCCAGCTATTCCCACTGCTGCGCTACAACAGTTAACCTGGACGCCGGTTGATCAATCCAAAACCCAGTCGACACAGCTAGCGACAGCGGGTCAGCGTCTTGATGTTGCTGGTATTACTAGCCCAGTCGCTGCGTACAGCGTACCCGCGAATATTGGTGAGTTAACTCTGACGCTGACCAGTGAAGTCAACAAACAAACCAGTGTATTTGCACCAAACGTTTTAATTCTTGATCAGAACATGACGCCATCTGCGTTCTTCCCCAGCAGCTATTTCACCTACCAGGAACCCGGCGTGATGAGTGCCGATCGTCTGGAAGGCGTAATGCGTCTGACGCCAGCGCTGGGCCAGCAAAAGCTCTATGTTCTGGTCTTTACCACAGATAAAGATCTCCAGCAGACCACGACCCTGCTTGACCCGGCAAAAGCCTATGCCAAGGGTGTAGGTAACGCTGTTCCGGATATTCCTGACCCGATCGCCCGTCATACCACCGACGGTCTGCTGAAGCTGAAAGTCAAAACCAGTTCCTCCTCCAGCGTGCTGGTAGGGCCGCTGTTTGGCTCATCCGGCCCTGGCCCTGTCACGGTGGGTAATACCGCAGCGCCTGCAGTTACTTATGCGGCTCCGGCGGCAGCCGTTGCTGCTCCAGCGCCACAACCGGTGAAGAAAAGTGAGCCGATGTTAAATGACACGGAAAGTTATTTTAACCAGGGCATTAAGGATGCCGTGGCGAAAGGCGATGTCGATAAAGCGTTGAAGCTGCTTGATGAAGCTGAACGTCTGGGATCCAAATCTGCCCGATCCACCTTTATCAGCAGTGTAAAAGGCAAGGGGTAAACGTCTCCCCGCAGTGCTGATTTTGCAACAACTGGTGCGTCTCCTGGCGCACCTTTTTTTATCTGTAATGATTCGGCATGTGTATGTAATTTGATAAATTCCACTCTGAAATGGAAAGTAATCTAAACGTTTTCTGAATTTAAGCTGCTTTTTATACAACGTACTTTTCCCTGCATTGTTCGGGACGTATGGTTCTCTGCAAACGTATGAATACGTCACGGAGTAACTCATGTCACAGCAGGGACTGCGCTTTACGCTCGACGTGGACGGGTTACTGGCGACGGATACCGCCGTCGTCAGCTTCACCCTCTGCCAGAATCTCTCCACCCCCTTTACACTCAGTGTCGATATCGCCAGCGGCCTGCCTGACCTCACCGCCACAGATTTTCTCGAGAAAAACGCCACCCTCACTGTCTGGCAGGGGGC
>NZ_JAOWFE010000039.1:0-85604 GCF_030333815.1 Citrobacter sp. Cf136
TCATTTTTCGTCTTGCGACGTTAAGAATCCGTATCTTCGAGTGCCCACACAGATTGTCTGATAAATTGTTAAAGAGCAGTGCCGCTTCGCTTTTTCTCAGCGGCGCGGGGTGTGCATATTACGCCATCCCGCTGCGAAGTCAAGCATTTAATTTCACTTTCTTCGCCGGAGTTCTCAGTGGAACCCCGCTGACCCGGCGGCTTGTAATCCGTTGTTCCGTGTCAGTGGAGGCGCATTATAGGGAGTTATTTCAGGCTGACAAGGGGAAATTTAAAATAATCTTCCGAGTGCGTATTTTTTATTCTTTACGTTTATTTTAACGACGTTTTGTTGGTTAATTGGGCTATTTCCCGCGCAAATCTCGCAACCTGTTCCCAATCGGTATACACCACTTCTTTATTCGTATCCGTTTCACCGCCTGACATCTTCATTATCAGTTGGATCATAACTCGGTCATACCAGCGATAGCGGGGATACAGCAAAGCACCCGCAATGACTGCACTGTGATCTGGTCGCCACGGCGAACTCATCAGGAACTTACGCGCATAGCTGTTGGTTTGCGGCGTACGTTTCTCCGGTTTACGGGCAACGAGGTTTACGGAGTAGAACGCACTCGGCATCGAATTCAGCCGTGTGGCATGCTTTTTCACAAACTCCTGAAAAGCAGCATGGTAATGACCATAGCGAATCGAGGCGCCAATCACCACGCTGTCATAATTTTGCCAGTCCGGCTCCGCGGTACGATGCAAATTAACAACATCTGCCCAAACGCCCAGCTCTTTGAGTTCAGAAGCCAGATATTCAGCGATTTCACGCGTTTGTCCGTCCCGGGAAGAAAAAAGAATCAGTGTTTTCACGTGTTACTCCATTATTCACGCCAGAAGGTAGGGGTAAAGAGCACCAGCAGAGTAAAGACCTCCAGACGACCAAACAGCATATTGGCAATCAGGATCCACTTCGCCACAGGGTTCATACTGGCAAAGTTGTCGGCAACAACCCCCAGTCCAGGCCCCAGGTTATTCAACGTTGCCACAACAGAGGCAAACGCGGAGAAGTCATCAACGCCGGTCGCAATAATCGCCAGCATACTGATAATAAAGACCAACGCATAGGCAGAGAAGAATCCCCATACGGCTTCAAGAATTCGCTCCGGCAACGCACGGTTACCCAGTTTGATACTGTAAACCGCATTCGGATGAACCAGTCGTTTCAATTCGCGGTTGCCTTGCTTAAACAGCAGCAGGATACGAATCACCTTCAAGCCCCCCCCCGTCGACCCGGCACAGCCGCCGATAAAAGCAGAACACAGCAACAGCACCGGCAGGAACAGCGGCCAGCGGGCAATACTGTCCGTGGTAAATCCGGCAGTCGTCGCCATCGATACCACCTGGAAAAAGGCCTGGTTAATCGTCGTGAGCGCCGAGCCATAGGTATTGTGTATCCACAGCACCAACGTACAGACAGCCACCAGCGTCAACTGCACGCCGATGAACATGCGGAATTCCGGATCGCGCCAGTAAACCTTCAGACTACGCCCGCTTAATAAAGAGAAGTGCAGACCGTAGTTACAACCGGAGATCAGCAAGAAGATAGCAATAATCGTATTAATCGTGGGACTGTCGAAATACCCCACGCTGGCATCGTGTGTGGAAAAACCACCGATGGCAATCGTGGCAAAACTGTGCCCAATGGCGTCAAACGCGGGCATCCCGGCAAACCATAGCGCCAGCGCGCACGCCACCGTCAGTAATACATAGATAAGCCACAGCGTTTTCGCCGTTTCGGCAATACGCGGGCGCATCTTATTATCTTTCAACGGCCCCGGCATTTCTGCCCGATAGAGCTGCATCCCACCCACGCCAAGAATAGGCAGGATAGCCACCGCCAGCACGATGATCCCCATCCCGCCGAACCATTGCAGCATCTGGCGATAAAAGAGAATCGCGTGTGGCAATGAATCCAGCCCCACCAGCGTCGTTGCACCGGTGGTGGTCAATCCGGAAAAGGATTCAAAAAAAGCGTCGGTTATCGTCAGGTTTGGGCTTTCCGCAAAGATGAACGGTAGCGCACCCACGCTGCCCAGAACGGTCCAGAACAAAACGACAATCAGAAATCCTTCGCGCGATTTCAGCTCGCCCTTCTCCTTACGGTTTGGCCACCACAGCATGGAGCCGATCGCCAAAGCAACGAAGAAAGTTTGGGTGAATGCACGCCCTGCCCCGTCACGGTAGATGAGCGCTACCAGTCCAGGGATAATCATTGTCCCCGAGAATAAGATGACCAGTAGTCCAACGATTCGGGTGATGGCGCGAAAATGCATCTCTGCCGCTTCCTTAGTTCTTTAAAATGAGGTGGGGATTATTCTTCAATCGCTAACAATTGCAATGAACCACGACTAAAATCCGCCAGTTTTGCCGAAAACTCATCCACTTTGGCAAAAGGAAGCGCCACCCTGAGTCGAACAAAAGCCTGGTAATCACTGGCAACGACTTTACCGTCAAACTGCCCCAGCAAAGCTTCCATGCCTGCCAGCTGACCGTACTCACACTGCAAAGTATATTCGGTTAATGGCGTCTTGCGCTGTGTCGTTAACTGGCGCAACGCCTGATTCACACCGCCGCCGTAGGCTTTTACCAATCCTCCAGTACCGAGAAGGATACCGCCGTAGTAGCGCACGACTACAGCGGTAATCTCACCGACACCGCTCCCCATCAGCTGTGCGAGCATCGGTTTACCTGCCGTACCCGCCGGTTCGCCATCGTCTGAAAATCCTAGCTGCTGCGAGTCATTGGGCGCACCCGCCACCCACGCCACGCAATGGTGGCGGGCGTCCGGGTGTTCCGCTTTGACTGATTCAACAAACGCTTTTGCCGCTTCTACGCCGTCCGTATGGGCGAGCAGCGTAATGAAGCGGCTTTTTTTGATCTCTTCGACGACGCTAACCGGCCCCGCAGGGATTAACCAACTGTCCATTACGCCAGTTTCAAATCCCGAGTCATGTTTTCGATATTGTTTTCGTGGACCACCACGTTGTCTTCAATACGAATACCGCCGAACGGTTTCAGGGCTTCAATTTTCTGCCAGTTGAAGTGTTTGCTGAACTGCCCTTCACGCCACGGCGCCAGCAGAGATTCAATGAAGTAAATGCCCGGTTCGATGGTCAGAACCATGCCCGGTTGCAATACGCGGGTGCAACGCAGGTAAGGATACTTCGACGGCGCGGCCAGATGGGTACCACTGTCATCCTGCATAAAGCCAGCGACATCATGTACCTGCAGGCCCAGCGGGTGACCAATGCCGTGTGGCATAAACGGCCCGGTAAGATCGTTTTCTACCATCGCCTCTTCACTCATATCGGTGATGATTTGATGCTTACGCAGCAGCTTCGCGATGCGCTGATGGAACTGAATGTGGTAATCCACGTAGCTGGTACCTGCTTTCATGGTGGCAATCAGCGCCAACTCTTCGTCGTTAACGTCTTTCACCAGATGCGCATAGTCGTTGTCGCTTTTCGCCGACCAGGTACGCGTCAGGTCTGCCGCATAGCCGTTGTATTCCGCGCCAGCGTCGAGCAAGAAGCTGCGGATTTCAGACGGCGCCTGATGATCCAGCTTGGTGTAATGAAGAACCGAAGCATGCTCGTTAAGCGCCACGATGTTGCTGTATGGCACGTCGGTGTCGCGGTGACCGGTGGCAGTCAGGTAAGCGAGGTTGATGTCAAACTCGCTCATTCCGGAACGGAACGCTTCTTCTGCTGCACGGTGTCCATTTACCGCCATTTTCTGCGCTTCGCGCATACAGGCCAGTTCGTAGTCCGTTTTATAGGCACGGTAATAATGCAGGTAGTCAATCACCCCTTTCGGGTTGATGTTGCTGGCCGCGATGTCCAGTTGCAGGGCACGTTCCGGAACCGGGCCAATGTAACCGATATTGCTGCGAGCAGCAGGCAGTTGGCTACCGATACCATCCGCTTTCGGCAGCGCGATGATCTCGATTTCTTCCGTCCAGAAAGAGGTCGGCAGCGGCTCAACGTTGTGCCAGTAATCGACCGGCAGGTAGAACCACAGTTTCGGCTTGTTTACGCCATCCACCAGCAACCAGCAGTTAGGAACCTGCGTGACAGGCACCCAGGCTTTGAATTGCGGATTGACCTTAAACGGGTACGGATGATCGTCGAGAAAGACGTTAACAAGTTCGCCTGAGTGAATAAGTAACGCATCCAGCTTGAAGCGCTCCAGCGCGTCGCGCGTCCGTTCTTGTAAGGTAACGATATGATTTTTATAGAGTGCGGCCAGTGATTCCATTTTCTATCCTTCTGTTTTTTTGACCTCAAGTCTCCGCATCTTAGCACATCGCTTTGTGAGTGCGTGATTTCTGCCGAGCGTGATCGAATCGTCATTTCTTTAATCATTCATTTGCATTTTATTAACATAAAACACACACTTCGATTCATCTGGTATGACCAGATCACCTTGCGGATTCAGGAGACTGACATGCTTTACAAAGGCGACACCCTGTACCTCGACTGGCTGGAAGATGGCATCGCCGAACTGGTGTTCGATGCCCCTGGTTCGGTCAATAAACTCGACACGGCCACCGTTGCCAGCCTGGGCCATGCGCTTGATGTGCTGGAAAAACAACCGAATTTAAAAGGGCTGCTGCTGCGCTCTAACAAAGCAGCCTTTATTGTTGGTGCCGATATCACCGAATTCCTTTCACTGTTCCTCGTGCCTGAAGAGCAACTGAGCCAGTGGCTGCATTTTGCCAACAGCGTCTTTAACCGCCTCGAAGATCTACCTGTTCCGACCCTCTCAGCGGTAAATGGCTATGCGTTGGGCGGTGGCTGCGAGTGTGTCCTGGCAACCGATTATCGTCTGGCAACGCCGGACCTGCGCATTGGTCTGCCGGAAACCAAGCTGGGCATTATGCCGGGCTTTGGCGGCTCTGTGCGTATGCCACGTATGCTGGGTGCGGACAGCGCGCTGGAAATTATTGCGGCAGGTAAAGACGTTGGTGCTGAGCAGGCGCTAAAAATCGGTCTGGTCGATGGCGTAGTGAAGCAAGACAAACTGCTTGATGGCGCGATCGCGGTATTACGTCAGGCGATTAACGGCGACCTCGACTGGAAAGCCAAACGTCAGCCTAAGCTGGAGCCGTTGAAACTCAGCAAAATTGAAGCTGCTATGAGCTTTACCATCGCCAAAGGCATGGTGGCGCAGACGGCAGGTAAGCATTATCCCGCACCGATTACCGCGGTAAAAACCATTGAAGCAGCGGCTCGTTTTGGCCGTGAAGAAGCGCTGAATCTGGAAAATAAAAGCTTTGTGCCACTGGCGCACACCAGTGAAGCTCGCGCGCTGGTTGGGATCTTCCTTAACGATCAGTTCGTGAAAGCCAAAGCCAAAAAGCTCACCAAAAATATTGAAGCACCAAAGCAAGCGGCAGTGCTGGGTGCAGGCATTATGGGCGGCGGCATCGCTTACCAGTCAGCCTGGAAAGGCGTGCCGGTTGTCATGAAAGATATCAACGACAAATCATTAACGCTGGGCATGACCGAAGCGGCCAAACTGCTGAACAAACAGCTTGAGCGCGGCAAAATTGACGGTCTGAAAATGGCGGGCGTGATTTCCACTATTCATCCAACCCTCGACTATAGCGGTTTTGAGCGTGTGGACGTGGTGGTTGAAGCGGTCGTGGAAAACCCGAAAGTGAAAAAAGCGGTACTGGCGGAAACCGAAGATCAGGTTCGCCCGGACACCGTACTGGCGTCGAATACCTCTACCATCCCAATCAACGAGCTGGCTAGCGCGCTCAAGCGCCCGGAAAACTTCTGTGGGATGCACTTCTTTAACCCAGTACACCGCATGCCACTGGTTGAGATCATTCGCGGCGAGAAAAGCTCGGATGAAACCATCGCCAAAGTTGTCGCATGGGCAAGCCAGATGGGCAAAACGCCAATTGTGGTCAACGACTGCCCCGGTTTCTTCGTGAACCGCGTGCTGTTCCCGTATTTTGCCGGTTTTAGCCAGCTGCTGCGCGATGGGGCGGATTTCCGCAAAGTCGATAAAGTCATGGAAAAACAGTTTGGCTGGCCGATGGGCCCGGCTTATCTGCTGGACGTGGTGGGAATTGATACCGCACATCACGCGCAGGCAGTGATGTCCGCAGGCTTCCCTCAGCGTATGCAGAAAGATTATCGCGACGCGATAGACGCCCTGTTTGATGCAAACCGTTTCGGACAGAAAAACGGTCTTGGATTCTGGCGTTATAAAGAAGACAACAAGGGCAAGCCGAAAAAAGAAGAGGATGCCACCGTTGATGATCTGCTGGCAGAAGTCAGCCAGCCGAAACGCGAATTCAGTGATGAAGAGATTATCGCTCGCATGATGATCCCGATGGTCAACGAAGTGGTACGGTGCCTGGAAGAAGGCATTATCGCCAGCCCGGCAGAAGCCGATATGGCGCTGGTGTATGGCCTGGGCTTCCCTCCGTTCCACGGCGGCGCGTTCCGCTGGCTGGATACGCTCGGCAGCGCGAAGTATCTCGATATGGCCCAGCAATATCAGCACCTCGGAGCGCTGTATGAAGTTCCGGCTGGTCTGCGTGATAAGGCGCGCCATAACGAACCGTATTATCCCCAGGTTGAGCCTGCCCGCCCGGTTGGCAGCCTGAAAACGGCTTAAGGAGTCACAATGGAACAGGTTGTAATTGTTGATGCGATCCGTACCCCGATGGGCCGTTCAAAAGGGGGGGCGTTTCGTAACGTGCGGGCAGAAGATCTCTCCGCACACTTAATGCGTAGCCTGCTGGCGCGTAATCCGGCGCTGGATCCAACCGCGCTGGATGACATTTACTGGGGCTGTGTGCAGCAAACGCTTGAGCAGGGTTTCAACATCGCCCGTAACGCCGCGCTGCTGGCGGAAATCCCGCACTCCGTTCCGGCGGTCACCGTGAACCGCCTGTGCGGTTCATCAATGCAGGCGTTGCACGACGCGGCACGTATGATCATGACCGGCGATGCTCAGGCGTGCCTGATTGGTGGCGTGGAGCATATGGGCCATGTACCAATGAGCCACGGCGTTGATTTCCATCCGGGCATGAGCCGCAACGTAGCAAAAGCGGCGGGGATGATGGGTCTGACCGCAGAAATGCTCTCCCGCATGCACGGCATCAGCCGTGAAATGCAGGATGCTTTCGCCGCGCGTTCACATGCTCGCGCCTGGGCTGCAACACAGTCTGGCGCATTTAAAAACGAAATCATCCCGACCGGCGGTCATGATGCCGACGGCGTGCTGAAGCAGTTTAACTACGATGAGGTTATCCGCCCGGAGACAACCGTTGAAGCGCTCTCCACCCTGCGCCCAGCGTTCGATCCGGTTAGTGGAACGGTCACTGCCGGTACCTCCTCCGCGCTCTCCGACGGCGCAGCGGCGATGCTGGTCATGAGTGAAAGTCGCGCCCGTGAACTGGGTCTGACGCCGCGTGCCCGTATTCGTTCGATGGCGGTAGTCGGCTGCGACCCTTCCATCATGGGTTACGGTCCGGTTCCGGCCTCAAAGCTGGCGCTGAAAAAAGCGGGACTCTCCACCAGCGACATCGGCTTGTTTGAAATGAACGAAGCCTTTGCCGCTCAGATCCTGCCGTGCATTAAAGATCTGGGACTGATGGAGCAGATAGACGAGAAGATCAACCTCAACGGCGGCGCGATCGCTCTGGGC
This sequence comes from Citrobacter sp. Cf136, assembly GCF_030333815.1. Taxonomy (NCBI): domain Bacteria; kingdom Pseudomonadati; phylum Pseudomonadota; class Gammaproteobacteria; order Enterobacterales; family Enterobacteriaceae; genus Citrobacter; species Citrobacter sp. Cf136. The sequence goes on from NZ_JAOWFE010000039.1 coordinate 7,719, forward strand.
CACCCACTGGGATGCTCCGGGGCGCGTATCAGCACCACCCTGCTCAACCTGATGGAACGCAAAGACGTACAGTTTGGCCTGGCGACGATGTGTATCGGGTTAGGCCAGGGCATCGCAACGGTATTTGAGCGAGTTTAATCAAAGATAAATTCCCCTAAATAATTCGCGCTGCATCGCGGCGGCAACTGAGCGAATCCCCGGGAGCATAGATAACTATGTGACCGGGGTGAGCAAAGGCAGCCAACAAAGAGGCAGAGTGAATTATGACGGGGAAAGGTTTAGTTGCCGTTCTTCCCGCCTGTCAGGGGCGGGTTTTTTATTTCCCTGAACTACCACGCACCACTAACTGCACCGGCAACAGCAGATTCTCTTCCTGATTTTCTTCCAGCAATAAACGCAGCGCTTCACGCCCCAATTGTTGTTTATCAACCGCAATGGTGGTGAGTGGTGGATGTGACCAGGCCGCAGCATCAATATCATCAAACCCCACCAACGCAAGATCTTCCGGGATACGTATACCCTGCTGCGTACACACCCGTTGAACAACCAGCGCTGCCGCGTCGTTATAGGCAAAAATGGCGTCGGGCGGCTCTGGCAGACTGAGCAATTCATTAACCGCCTCCACCAAAGATTGCTCGGTATCCAGCAGTGGCGGCGCAATGGCTTCATACTCTGGCGGCATCAGCAAACGGGCTTCATACAATGCCTGACGGTAGCCCTTCTCGCGCTGACGGATGCTGTAGTGCGCAAGCGAACTGGCAAGAAAAGCGATACGGCTGCGCCCTTGCGCAATCAGATGTTGCGTGGCCAGATAACCGCCCTGGGTATTGTCCGGGTTCACGCAAGGCAGGTCCGGCGCCCAGAGATCCACCAGCACCAACGGCAGTTTCATCTGTTGCAGCAAGCCAAGTAATTCAGGCTCAAAAAATCCCGCGCAGATCAGCGCATCAGGCTGGTGCAACATCACCTGCTCACTCACTGCATCGCCTGGACCAATAGAGAGAAAGCTCAGCGCAATACCATGGTCACGACAGTTATCTTCTATCCCCAGCAGCAGTTGAGAATAAAACGGCAATGCCCGGCTGATATTGTGCTGGCGGTGCAGCAAAAACAGGATGCGTTTGATCTTGTCTGCGCGCAGGCGAGAAAAATCATAACCCTGCTGCTGCGCCACAGAAATAATGCGCAGCCGGGTATCTTCACGTAGCCCTGGCTGCCCTTTCAGGGCGCGGGAAACCGCGCCAACCGAGACACCACAAGCTTCGGCAATGTCCCTGATACGTACAGGTTTCGTCATGTCACTCTCATTGATTTACGCTGGCCTTTTGTGCCCCCAGCCAGGCTGCGCCGCGTACGCCGCTGCTGTCACCGTGTCGGGCCTGAACGATCGGCGTACGGCACTGTTTACCAAATACGTACTGCGCCACTCGCGCCTGCAAGCCTGAGTACAGTAAAGTGATATTGGATACCCCACCGCCCAGCACGATAACATCGGGATCGAGCGTATTCACCACCCCCGCCAACGCGCGCGCCAGCTGATCGCAATAGCGTTCCCATAACAAACAGGCATCTGCATCACCCGATTCTACCCGCTGCATAATATGTGGCACATCTGCATGTTGTGCGGTGTGACTCATATACTGACGCTCCAGGCCGCTGCCGGAAATAAAGCTCTCAATACAGTTCACCTGTCCGCAATAGCATGTCACTTCAGCCCCATCCCGAGATTCGTGGTAGCGCGGCAATGCATTATGTCCCCACTCTCCTGCACAGGCGTTAGGTCCGGAGATCAAACGGTTATCGATGCATAGTCCACCGCCACAACCGGTACCGAGGATCACACCAAATACCACGCTATGCCCGTGTCCGCTACCGTCCATCGCTTCCGACAGGGTAAAGCAGTTGGCATCATTAGTAACAGGCACGGGTATTCCTAACGCTCGCTCAAGGTCTTGAGCAAAAGCCTGCTGATTCAACACCAGGATGTTCGAATTCTTAATCAAACCTTCGCTATCCACCGCGCCAGGCACTCCAACACCAACCGATAAAGACTGATTAACGGCCAGTCTGGCCTTAGAAATCATCTCCGTCACGGCCTGGAAAAAATCACCGTAACTCTGCTTTGGTGTCGCACATCGCTCGCGGTAAACAATTTCACCCGCGTTATCAATCACCACCGCTTCAATTTTAGTCCCGCCGATATCCAGTCCGAGCCTCATGGTTTTCCCTCGTTGATGTCCAGCAATGTGATGCGATACAGCTTGCCCATTTTGTTTACTAAACAAAATGAGACCCGTCACAAAAAATCAGTTTTATGGTTAATAGATAGGAAAAACATGTTTACTAAAAATGTTCTGAAAAGAGGAGCAGTGAGACCGGGCTTGCACCCTGTTAGAAGAAGTAAGGTTGATGATGGATGCGCCGGAAGGACTCCGGCGCACAGCGCTTAAATGAACGCGAACGCGTCGCCAAACAGGCGATCTTCACGTGCCTGACGCTCATTACAGAACAGGTCGCGCGCGATTTTTGCCATCTCAAAACGACCGGCAATGTAGATATCGTGTTCCGCCAGAGTACCGTAATCCTGCAATACTGCCGTTAACACGGTTCCCGTACGACCACGCCAGCCGTCTTCAGGCTGCTCTACCACCGGCTCAACACGCAGGTTCGGGTGATTCACCGACAATGCTTCCAGCTCTGAGAGATCGTAGAGATGCTTCTCTTCGCGCCCGCCCCAGTAAATAGTGATATCGCGGTTGGGATTGCGTGCCAGCGCGGTAAGCAGAATAGAACGCACGTAAGAGAACCCTGTACCTCCGGCAATCAGGATCAGCGGGCGCTCGTCTTCATCACGCAGCCAGGCTTCGCCATGCGGAATATCGACCTTGATTTCCCGGTCTTTCAGAATACGGTCCATCACGGCCATGGCGTAAAGATTTAGCTCAGAGGCGCCAACGTGCAGCTCAATGAATCCTTGCTCGTCCGGCGTTGATGCCATGGAGAACGGACGCTTATCCCTTTCGTCCATCACGACCATTAAATACTGGCCAGCACGAAAGGAAAACGCCGCGTCTGGCACTAAACGAACGCGATATACGGTGTCAGTTATAGCTTCTACCGAGGTCACTTTACAGCTTAAGGTTGTCATGCGCTCTCTCTGTCGGATCAATAGGCAAAACGATCGCGCCTCAGGCGCTTTTGCCGTCATTAAAGATGGCCAGTTCATCCCAAATTGCGTCAATACGCGCAATCACTTCAGGATCTTTTTTAATCGGACGTCCCCATTCGCGTTGGGTTTCGCCCGGCCATTTATTTGTGGCATCCAGCCCCATTTTTGAACCAAGGCCGGAAACCGGCGAGGCAAAGTCCAGGTAATCAATTGGCGTATTCTCTACCAGTACCGTATCCCGGGCGGGGTCCATACGGGTAGTAATAGCCCAAATTACATCATTCCAGTCGCGCGCGTTAACGTCATCATCGCAGACAATAACAAATTTGGTGTACATGAACTGGCGCAAAAACGACCAAACACCCATCATGACGCGTTTGGCATGGCCTGCGTACTGTTTTTTCATCGTCACCACGGCCAGACGATATGAACAGCCTTCCGGAGGCAGGTAAAAATCGACGATTTCCGGGAACTGCTTTTGCAGAATAGGAACGAATACTTCGTTCAGCGCCACGCCGAGCACTGCTGGCTCATCAGGCGGACGTCCGGTATAGGTAGAGTGATAAATAGCATCTTCACGCTGGGTAATGTGGGTGACGGTAAAGACCGGGAAATTATCTACTTCGTTGTAGTAGCCGGTATGATCGCCATAGGGCCCTTCTGGAGCCAGCTCGCCCGGTTCGATGTACCCTTCCAGTACGATTTCTGCGCTGGCAGGCACTTCCAGGTCGTTGGAAATACATTTGACCACTTCGGTCTTGGTACCGCGCAACAGCCCGGCAAATGCGTACTCGGATAATGTATCAGGAACGGGTGTCACAGCCCCCAGAATGGTCGCAGGATCGGCCCCCAACGCCACTGAAACCGGGAAACGTTCACCAGGATGCGCCGCGCACCACTCCTGATAATCAAGCGCGCCGCCGCGATGGGACAACCAGCGCATAATAAGCTTGTTTTTACCAATCAGCTGCTGGCGATAGATGCCCAGATTCTGCCGCTCTTTATGCGGACCACGCGTGACGGTGAGTCCCCAGGTAATCAGCGGCGCGGCATCTTCCGGCCAGCAGGTCATAATCGGAATGCGGTTTAAATCAACGTCATCGCCGGAGTAGATTTTTTGCTGACAAGGCGCACCGCGCAACCGCTTAGTCGGCATGTTCAACACCTGCTTAAACTGCGGCAGCTTATCAAACAGATCGCGGAATCCTTTCGGTGGCTCTGGCTCTTTCAAAAACGCCAACAGTTTACCGACTTCTCGTAGCGCCGAGACATCTTCTTGTCCCATTCCCATCGCAACACGCTTTGGTGTGCCAAACAGGTTACACAGCACCGGCATTGAATAGCCTTTCGGATTCTCAAACAGTAACGCAGGCCCACCGGCACGCAGAGTGCGATCGGCAATTTCAGTAATTTCCAGGTGGGGATCCACCTCAAGCGAAATGCGTTTGAGCTCGCCCTGCTGTTCAAGCAGCGTCAGGAAGTCGCGTAAATCGTGATATTTCATGGCGTCCATTGTGGCCTCTTCGTAAGCGCTTCATTATACGGCGTTCATCATTGTGATGCTGTATTTTTGTTAAATTAGCGTGAACTCTGGCGATACATATAAGCCCTGGGAGTATATACCCATTGGGTTTCAGCCTGCGTTGAGGCGGGTATAATTAACTTAACGCATGGCTTTTGCTATGCTGGCGCTCAGAACAAGCGGATAAGAGTTATTATGCAATCCTGGTATTTACTGTACTGCAAACGTGGGCAACTTCAGCGAGCCCAGGAACACCTGGAAAGGCAGGCGGTGAACTGCCTGACGCCTATGATCACCCTGGAAAAAATAGTGCGCGGTAAACGTACTACAGTCAGTGAACCACTATTCCCTAATTACATGTTTGTCGAGTTCGACCCGGAAGTGATCCACACCACCACTATCAATGCCACGCGTGGTGTCAGCCATTTCGTCCGTTTTGGCGCGACGCCTGCAACAGTTCCTTCTCCCGTTATTCACCAGCTTTCTATCTACAAGCCTGAAGGAATTGTTGACCCGCAAACTCCTCAGCCAGGGGACAGCGTGATTATTACTGAAGGGGCGTTTGAGGGGCTAAAAGCGATCTTCACCGAACCGGATGGCGAAGCACGTTCCATGCTACTGCTTAACCTGTTGAATAAAGAGGTTAAGCAGAGCGTGAAAAATACCGGCTTTCGAAAAATTTAAGCCGTTTAGAAGGTCACTTCGAACAGTGTTCGGATGTTAGCATCAATGGTTGCTGACAGCCATTGAGGATTTTCCCCGCGCCAGTGGGCAATACGCTCAAGAATATGTGGCAGGTGCGCCGGTTCATTGCGCCGTGACGTCGGTTTAGGCGTTAAGTCGCGAGGGAGTAGGTAAGGCGCATCGGTTTCAATCAGCAGCCTTTCCACCGGAATAAACGGCAGCAGTTCCCGCAGTTCCATCCCCCGGCGCTCATCACAGACCCAGCCGGTGATACCGATATAGAGTCCCCGGTCCACGCAGTCCTGCATCTCCTGCCGCGTTCCGGTAAAACAGTGCAGCACCGCGCCTGGGAGGCTATCCAGCCACGGCTCCAGCAACGTCAGAAAACGCTCATGGGCATCCCGACAATGCATGAAAATCGGCATCTGCAGTTCAGCAGCAATGCGCAGCTGCGCCTCAAAAGCACGTTCTTGCTCCTGCGGCGTGGAGAAATTGCGATTGAAATCCAGACCGCACTCGCCAATAGCGACCACCTCAGACTGGTTTGCCAGCGCGATAATCTCGTCTTCCGTTGAGGATTGCCATTGGCTGCTGTCATGCGGGTGCACGCCAGCCGTGGACCAGCAATGCGGATAATGCTGTGCCAACTTTAGCGCCTGCTGGCTTTCGTGCAGGTTTGTTCCGGTCAGAAGCATACCGTTTACGCCCGCAGCAAAGGCGCGCGCCACAACATCATCCCTGTCTTTTGCAAATTGTGAACTGGTTAAATTAACGCCAATGTCAAACATGCTACCTCCCATATGACAACCGCCCTGACGGGCGGTTGAATTTACTCTTCTGTTTTCTCGGTGGCTTCGGCTTCTTTTGCTTCTTCAGCCTCGTTGTCCTCATCTCGCGTACGTCGCTTGCCGACATAGAAACGAGAGAAGAAAACGCCCACTTCAAACAGGCAGTACATCGGTATCGCCAACAACGTTTGCGAGAAGACATCTGGCGGGGTCAGTAACATCCCGACGACAAATGCCCCAACCACAACGTAAGGACGCTTCTTGCGTAAATCGTCTGGCGTCGTAATGCCCATCCAGCATAGCAGCACAATGGCGACAGGGACCTCAAAAGAGACCCCGAAAGCCATAAACAGCGCCATGACGAAACTGAGATAGCTGGCAATGTCCGTTGATACCTGTACGCCTTGCGGAGCCGTGTTAGCCAGAAAACCAAACGCCAACGGGAAGACAACAAAATAGGCGAATGCCATGCCGATGTAGAACAGCAACGAACTGGAGACCAGCAGCGGCACAACCAGGCGACGTTCATGTTTGTACAAAGCAGGCGCAATGAATGCCCATACCTGGTAGAGGATCACTGGCGCTGACAGGATCAGCGACACCATGAAGGTCAACTTGATTGGCGTAAAGAACGGCGAAGCCACATCGGTGGCGATCATCGTTGCACCCTGCGGCATCTGTTTAATCAGAGGCGCTGCAACCATATGGTAAATGTCGTTGGCAAAATAAACCAACGCCAGAAAGATCACGATTACCGCAATAATGCAGTTCAGGAGTCGCTTACGCAGCTCAATAAGATGCGTGATGAGCGGTTGGGTATCTTCTACAGACATGTTTACGGTTTATCACTCGACGAGGGTGAGGATTCGACAACAGGTGCGGCAGCTTTCTTTTCTGCATCCATCAACGTAGCGGAAGTGTTTTCCGTCGGCTCTGGCGTTTTAGCACCCGTGGATTCCGGTTTTTGCTCCGGCGAACTGGCCTGATTTTCAGCGGCGGCAGGGGTGACCCCTTCTCGCTGCGCTTCACCTTCTTTCACCACCGGATTATGGATAGTGTGCGCTTCATCGCTCGCTTTCTCAGGATCGTGCACGCTGTAAGAACGCTTCATCGATTCTGCCGCTTCACGCAGCTCATCCATTGACGCTTTCAGCTCCGGGGTTAGATTTGTCAGGCTCGCTTTCTCTACTTTCTTCAGGCTGTCCTGAAACTCCTGAAGCTTAAGCTCCTGGGTCAGTTCATTCTGAACAGTAGTTGCAAGGGAACGCAAAGCGCGAACCCAGCCAGCAACCGTTTTTACCGCTACGGGTAATCGTTGCGGCCCCAGAACAATGAGGCCGATCACGAACACCAATAACAGTTCGCTAAAACCGATATCAAACACGGATTATACCTGCTCTTTATCTTGGCTTTTGGCGTCTTCCTTTTTCACTTCGCCCTGCTTATCGGTGATGGATTTAGCTGTAAAATCAGCGTCCTGGCTGGTTTTATCTTGCTTAGGCTCATCATCACCCATCGCTTTTTTGAAGCCTTTAATCGATGCGCCAAGATCGGAACCGATGGAGCCGAGTTTCTTGGTGCCAAATAGCAGTACAACGATGACGGCAATGATCAACAACTGCCAAATACTGATACCACCCATACATGTTCCTCTGTCATAGATGATGAATTAATAAGGCCGTAGTATACGTTACACGGCCTGCCTTGGGCGATGAAAAATTCAGCGCATTTTGCGCCAGCCGATTAACCAGGCTAAGACACCGCCTACCATCAACCAGCCCGGCATAAGCCCCCACTCAGGGCGGCTTACCAGCAGGAATGTTCCACTTAGCAACAATGTTGCGCCAATGCCCAATAAATAACGGGATTGTCCCTGGCGTACATGATTCGCGTGAAGCTCGCGGGCAATCTTATCAACACTGTGCTGTAAATATTTGCCCTGGCGCAAACTGTCATACACCAGTTCAGGTATTTCTGGCATTTTTTCGACCCAGAACGGTGCTTTTTCTTTAAATGCCCTAACGAGCGCCGGAATACCGACCTGATCTTTAATCCAGGATTCGAGGAATGGCTTAGCCGTTTTCCACAAATCTAACTGCGGGTAGAGCTGTCGTCCGACACCCTCAACGTACAGCAGCGTCTTCTGTAGCAATACCAGTTGAGGCTGGACTTCCATATTGAAGCGGCGCGCAGTGTTGAACAAATTCAACAGCACATGACCAAAGGAAATCTCCGCCAGCGGTTTTTCAAAAATCGGCTCGCACACGGTACGAATGGCAAATTCAAACTCTTCTACGTTGGTATCCGGTGGAACCCAACCAGAATCCACGTGCAGTTCAGCAACTTTGCGGTAATCGCGGTTAAAGAACGCAATGAAGTTTTCAGCCAGGTAACGCTTATCTTCTTTGTTTAAAGAGCCCACAATCCCACAATCAATACCAATGTATTTCGGGTTTTCAGGGTGCTCATAACTGACAAAAATGTTCCCGGGGTGCATATCCGCATGGAAAAAGCTGTCGCGGAATACCTGAGTAAAGAAGACCTGAACACCACGTTCAGCCAGCAACTTCATATTGGTGCCGTTCTTCTCAAGCGTGGTGACATCTGAAACCGGGATACCGTAAATGCGCTCCATCACCATCATGTTCTGACTGCAATAGTCGGAATACACTTCCGGGATGTACAGCATCGGGCTATCTTCAAAATTACGTCGTAGCTGAATGGCGTTCGCCGATTCGCGCAGCAGATTTAGCTCATCAATCAGCGTTTTTTCATATTCACGGACGACTTCTGTTGGTCGCAGGCGACGCCCATCTGGCAGCAGACGAGGAACCCAACGAGCCAGGCGGTAGATCAGTTTTAAATCCGCTTTGATGACCGGCAGTATGTCCGGGCGAATAACTTTGATCACCACCTCTTTGCCATTCGATTTCAATCGCGCAGTGTGAACCTGAGCAACAGACGCAGATGCCAGCGGCGTGATTTCAAAATCATCAAACCATTCCTCGACGGGCAGCCCGCCCATGGCCTCTTCGATTTGTTTTTTCGCTCTAAGCCCATCAAACGGGGCAACACGATCCTGCAATAGCGCAAGCTGATCGGCGATGTGCGGAGGGAAAAGGTCACGACGGGTGGAGAGCATCTGCCCAAACTTGATCCACACCGGGCCGAGTTCCTGTAAAGCCAGTCTCAGCCTTTCTCCCAGCGGTTTGTCTTTATGTCGGTTGGGCATCCAGAACAACGAGTATCGCCACAACCTAAGCGGCAGCGTGATTCGCATTTTGGGGATGAGTTCATCAAGACCGTAGCTTAAAAAAGTGCGAATGATGAAATAAAGGCGCCGTACTTCACCTGGCGTCATTTGGCCTCCAGTTTTTCCAGCCGTTTGGCCAGAGATTCAACCGCGCGCTCAACGGCTGCCGTTTCTTCAGCAAACCATGCAACCTCTAGTGGGCCAGGAGCCATGCGCCACTCTTCGGTGATCGCTTCGGCGACATAGCGCTGCTGGCGCTGAAAGTTATGGCACAGGAACTTCGCTCCACCACGCAAGACTTTGCTGACCCCTTCCGCGACGATATCGCCGGTATAGGGTGCTAACAGTTCTGCAGGATCCAACTCGGCCAGATCGGCCAGCGCAACAAAGTTCTGTACTACCTGGATATCACCCTGGACTTCCAGTTCACCGCTGCGGATAAGCGTGGTGAGTTGCTGTCTGTCACGCAATTTCGGTAACACACTGGCATATGTGATTACGGTGCAATCGGCTTCGCCTTCCCACGCCCCCAGCACATCGACCTGGCGCTCACTAAACACCAGGACTAACGATGTTGAAAATCCTTTGAGATCAACACGTAGCACTTTGCCCTGTAAACGCGTTCTGGCTGACTTGAGCGCAGGAGAGCGGTACAGAAAGGTGTTGAGCAGATTTTCAACGCCTGCGGTCACTAAGGGTTTTAAAGGCATCCCCACTCTCCTGTCAGAACTTGTAACCACGATGCAGCGCAACGACACCTGCTGTCAGGTTGTAGTAATCAACGCTTTCGAACCCGGCATCTTGCATCATTGCTTTTAAGGTGTCCTGATCGGGATGCATGCGGATGGATTCCGCCAGATAGCGATAGCTGTCCGCATCGCTTGCTACCATTGAACCTATACGCGGCAGAACATGGAAAGAGTACGCGTCGTAGGCTTTGCTCAACGGTTCGATAATCGGCTTGGAGAATTCCAGCACCAGTAAACGTCCGCCCGGCTTCAATACGCGGTACATGGAGCGTAATGCTTTGTCTTTATCCGTAACGTTGCGCAGACCGAAAGAGATGGTGATGCAGTCAAACGTGTTGTCAGGGAAAGGTAGTGCTTCAGCATTCGCCTGAACGTACTCAACGTTACCCACCACACCAATATTGCGCAGCTTTTCGCGACCCATTTTGAGCATTGAGTCATTGATATCCGCCAGCACAACTTTGCCGGTTTCGCCTACCATGCGAGAGAATTTCGCCGTCAGATCGCCGGTACCGCCTGCTAAATCGAGAACGGTTTGCCCGCGACGCACGCCACTGCAGTCAATGGTGAAGCGCTTCCACAAACGATGAATGCCAAATGACATTAAGTCATTCATAACGTCATATTTAGAGGCCACAGAATGAAAAACGTGGGCCACCATGTCAGCTTTCTGCTCTTTAGCGACGGTCTGAAAGCCAAAGTGCGTCGTTTCTTGTGAATTATCCACCATCTCAGTGCCTGCTCATCCAAAAAATGTTCGAGAAGTGTAACAGATTGGGCCAATTTGCCCTACCCTTCTGCCGGGTTCAACTACCCCAAATGGACTAGTTTGATTGCTGATTTACCGCTTCACCATCGGGGTAAGACGCATCTTGTTGCGTCTCAGGGACCGAGCGCAAGCGGTATTCTTCATCCTGCGTAGTGGCTTGCTCAGCCAGCTCAGGATTAATCTCGCGCTTAATTTCTACACCTAAACTGCGAAACGCTTCTGCCTGCGACAGGACGTTTCCACGACCGGAAGAGAGTTTTTTCATCGCCTGTCGGTAATTATCCTGGGCTTTGTCCAGGCTTTGACCTATTGCCGACATATCATCCACAAACAACCGCATCTTGTCATAAAGTTTGCTGGCCCGATCGGCAATTTGTTGCGCATTACGACTCTGATGCTCGTAGCGCCACAGGTTGGCAATCGTGCGCAATGCCACCAACAGCGTGGTAGGGCTCACCAGCATAATGTTATTTCTAAGCGCTTCGGTAATCAGTTCGGGCTGTCTGTCGAGCGCCAGCAAAAAAGCGGGCTCAACGGGGATAAACATCAGCACATAGTCAAGCGTACGCAGCCCCGGAAGCTGCTGATAGTCTTTGCGGCCCAGCAGACGAATGTGGTTGCGCACCGAGGCGATGTGCTCCTGCAACGCGCTCTCGCGGGTGAATTCATCTTCAGCGTTAAAATAGCGTTCATAGGCGACCAGCGTCATTTTCGCATCAATCACCACATCTTTGCCCTGCGGTAATCGGACAATAACATCCGGCTGCATCCGCGAACGGGCGTCGTTTTCGATGCTGACCTGGGTTTCGTATTCATAGCCTTCGCGCAGACCGGAAGCCTCAAGCACCCGCGTGAGTACGACCTCGCCCCAGTTACCCTGCGTTTTGTTATCGCCTTTTAATGCCCGCGTCAGGTTTACCGCTTCCTGTGCCATCTGCGCATTCAGTTGCTGGAGATTACGAATTTCGTGCGCCAGAGTATGACGTTCCTGTGCCTCTTTACCAAAGCTATCCTGAACCTGGCGTCGAAAACCGTCCAGTTGTTCGCGAAGCGGTGCCAACAGGCTGTTCAGGCTTTGGCGATTTTGCTCATCTACGCGGCGATTGCTGTGCTCGAATATACGGTTCGCCAGATTTTCAAACTGCTCGCTCAGGCGCTGTTCGCTGTTGATCATCTGACGAATCTTATCTTCCGCATGCTGTTGCGTTGCTTCCAGCCGGGTGGTGACTTCACGGAGATCAGCTTCCAGAGAGGTGTTGATACTGTGCAGGCTGCGCAATTCGTTATTAAGCAGTTCGCACTCATCACGCCAGTGGGCTTCCTGTGAGAGTTGTTGCCGGGCGGCACTTAGCGCGATATCCAGTTCACGTCGTTCTTCGATGAGATCGGCACGGATCCTGTCGGCGTGCGCTTTTGTTGCCAGCCACCCAACCAGCAGCCCTGCGGCTAACGCCAACACGGCACTCATCATAATTGAAATATCCACAACGCCCCCTTACAGCAACGACTTACCCGCACAAAATAGAATTGTGCTGTATAAACGTCCAGTTTAAAAGGAATTTCCTGCGAGGTACTACGCAAAATAAAAAGGCCGAACGCGTCGGCCTTTTTGAATAGACGGGAGAATTACAGTAAACGACGCGCAGCTTCCACCACGATTTTTACCGCATGGCTTTCTGTTTGTTTCATCGTTTCCGCATTAGGGATCTCTTGCTGAGTACGGTTCACGATAACACCCGCGACCATACCGGCACGCAGACCCTGGCTTGCGCACATGGTCAGCAGCGTGGCAGATTCCATTTCGTAGTTCATAACGCCCATAGACTGCCACTCTTCCATCGAGCCTTTGAAACGGCTCACGACGCGACCAGAGAAGGTGTCGTAACGTTCCTGGCCCGGGTAGAAGGTGTCAGAAGATGCGGTAACGCCCACGTGGGTAGTGGCGCCGATAGATTTCGCCGCTTCCACCAGCGCGGTGGTGCACTCGAAGTCCGCAACGGCCGGGAACTCCATTGGCGCGAAGTGCAGGCTTGCGCCGTCCAGACGGACAGACGCCGTGGTGACCAGGACATCACCTACATTGATATGCGGCTGGATAGCGCCAGTCGTACCGATACGCAGGAAGGTACGAATGCCCAGTTGTGCCAGTTCTTCAACGGCAATAGAGGTTGACGGGCCGCCGATACCGGTAGAGCAAACGATCACGGCTTTACCATCCAGCTCAGCACGCCAGGTAGTGAACTCGCGATGAGATGCCAGCTTAACCGGCTTATCCATCAGCGCGGCGATCTTTTCCACACGCTCCGGGTCGCCAGGGACGATAGCAAGCGTAGCCCCTTGTAAGTCGCTCTTAGTGAGGCCGAGATGAAAAACATCAGACTTAGACATAAAAACTCCTCTGTGAATCGGTTTTGTCAGAAGAAGCAAAAACACACTTTACCGAAGGCATGAACATATTTTCGTGACAGTCATCACTCTGATGTAAATCAATTGCATTCAATTACCATCAAATAGTGATGCATATCACATAAATGATGCGATGTAAGGAAGCCCTGCACAAAAGATAGCCCGTTTAAGGCAATGTGGTTCGTTGCATGTGTCTATAGTTAACAATGCGCTTTTTGGCTGAATATTTAAGGGTACGGAGAATACCATGACAACACGACAATCTGGCTTTGCACCTGCTGTATCTCCACCGACGTCTACCACGGTTCATACTCCGGATAACGAAATTATCGCCGGTGTAACGTCCATACCTTCACAAGGCGATGATATGCCAGCGTATCACGCACGACCAAAACAAACCGATGGCCTGCTTCCCGTGGTCATTGTCGTGCAGGAGATTTTTGGTATTCATGAGCACATTCGTGACGTTTGCCGCCGTCTGGCTCTGGAAGGGTATCTGGCTATCGCACCAGAACTCTATTTTCGCGAAGGCGATCCCAATGACTTTGCCGACATCCCCACGCTGCTCAGCGGCCTTGTCGCCAAAGTGCCTGACTCTCAGGTACTGGCCGATCTGGACCACGTCGCCAGTTGGGCCTCCCGCAACGGGGGAGATGCGCACCAACTGATGATCACCGGATTTTGCTGGGGTGGACGCATCACCTGGCTGTATGCCGCACATAATCCGCAGTTAAAAGCGGCGGTGGCGTGGTATGGCAAACTGGTGGGTGATAAAACCCTCAACTCGCCGAAACATCCCGTTGATATCGCAACCGATCTTAACGCCCCCGTTTTGGGACTTTATGGCGCCCAGGATACCAGCATTCCGCAAGATACCGTTGAAACAATGCGTCAGGCGCTACGCGCCGCCAATGCGAAAGCGGAAATCGTGGTCTATCCCGATGCCGGACATGCCTTCAACGCTGATTATCGCCCGAGCTATCACGAAGAGTCCGCGAAAGACGGCTGGCAGAGAATGCTGGAGTGGTTCGCGCAATACGTGGGTAAAAAGATCTGAACAATATTGCCGCCTTTTTTAGGCGGCAATAAATACACAAATAATAATTTTAATGAAATCTAAAACAGATAAGATACAAATTAATTATGTATCTCCATTATCTCTGGCGTGTAAAATAAATTAAAAAATTAATGTAAAAGATCATCAAAAAACTCACATACCAAGAATACCTTGTGATATAAAATATATTTCAATACACGTTTTGGATCTCATTTATGCCTATATACAAAGTCAGTTCAAAAATTAATTCCAATGTCCCTCCCGATTATATCCTTTATGACTTATTAATTTACCGAATGGATGGAAACCATAACAAGACCATATTGCTCGATGTAAAAAGACAAAAATTAAAGAGCAACTATGAAACACAAAAACATGATACTGAAGACACAAACGATCCAGTTTCAACCATATATATTATAGAGATAACGTTATATCGGACCAACATGCTACAAACAACATGTGTTTCTGTCACACCATTCAGGAAAATGTACACGTTAGAAGAGCTAAGTACCGGCAGAGCTTTTTCACAGGTAAAAAGAGAAAATCCTTGTTATTATGTTTCGAATGGTAGGACTCAACTGGAAAGTGAAGGGAAAAATATAAAAACGATAACTATATCGAATCATGGAAGAGCATTTATTGCAAATGAATATCCAGAAGATAGCGCTAATGACCCTTTTTCAAAAAAGAAGCTTGAGGAGGACGCCTTCCTTCGGTTTCATCATATGAATTTCCCCAACCAAAGCAGGAGTAGTTTATGCGGTCCTGCAGTTTTTTTTTACTGCCTGCAAATAGATAGGCCAGATATTTATATACAGGCAGCAAACGACTTATGGCTCTATGGTCGAACAAAAATTGGCTCCCTGCAAATTACACCCAGTGAGAACTGCCGTAATCCCTCAGGAAAATTTTACGATGAATCATCTCAACCAGCCGTCCCTCTTATTTCTGGACTCGACTGGTTAACCCTCGCAAGTCTTAGAGACTCTGAAAATACAGTGCTCAGTTATGATAGTATAAATTACGAAATATCAGGTATTTCGATGTGGGATACCGTAGCCGGATGGTTTGAAAAGGCGGGCTATGTGAAAATATTTGATAACGTTGGGATTACCAGAGGGAATATCCAAGATATAAGAAAGCTAAACGCCTACTTCAAACAAGGATATAAAGTTATCACGTTAATCGCTGATGGGCTTTTGACATCCAGTGAATCGAGTCTAACTGTTCCATCACACTGGATTGTATGGGATGGAGAGGTAACGGAAGATGCTAACAGGAAAGTAAGTTTGCGCCTATTTTCCTGGGGAGAGGTGGGAGAGCAAATAAAGAGAGAAAAGAACATTAATTTCTTCATCAATAGATTTTTTGGAGGGATGGTTTTCAAACCATTGATTTAACCATGTTGAAAAAGTTAACTTTTATTTTACCTATTTTAGTTTCATCTTGTAGTCAATATGCTGAGTACACCCCCAGCGGAGATACCCTTAAAGATGCGATTACCGGCACACCATATTCAGCAAAAATATATATCTTTGGAGGGAGAGTGATAAAGCCGTCATTCAGTATGCGTCTCTTCCCAGAAAATACTGGACTTTCTCTCAAGCCTTGCGATCCTCTTTCCGTTGCGCAGAATAATTGCATACTTGTAGAAGGGATTCCGAAAAAACCGGGTTCTGTCACCATTAAAATCTCAGGGGGCCTGTACGGAAGCATGATTGTAAGCTCAGCCGGATTCCATAAAGAGTACACGATGAATGTTATTAGCCCATAAATAAAAAGCGATCACATTTATGCGATCGCCTTATTTTTTACGCCTGACGCAGATTCTGTGCCGCTTTAACCATGTTTGCCAGCGCGGCACGGGTTTCCGGCCAGCCGCGCGTTTTCAGACCGCAGTCCGGGTTCACCCACAGACGCTCAGCCGGAATACGCTGCTCGGCTTTCTTCAGCAGAGCTTCAATCCACTCCACGCTCGGGACGTTCGGCGAGTGAATGTCGTAGACGCCCGGCCCGATTTCGTTCGGATAGTCGAACTCTTCGAACGACTCCAGCAGCTCCATATCAGAACGTGAAGTCTCAATAGTGATCACGTCCGCGTCCAGCGCCGCAATGGAGTCCATGATGTCGTTGAACTCGCAGTAACACATGTGGGTGTGGATCTGGGTTTCATCCTTCGCCACTGCCGCGTTAATGCGAAAGGCTTCCACGCCCCACTCCAGATACGCCGCCCAGTCGCTGCGACGCAGCGGTAAACCTTCACGCAGTGCCGGCTCATCAATCTGGATAATGCCGATCCCCGCTGCTTCCAGATCCGCAACTTCATCACGCAACGCCAGCGCAATCTGCTTCGCGATGGTTTCACGCGTCACGTCTTCACGCGGGAATGACCAGCAAAGAATGGTCACCGGACCGGTCAGCATACCTTTTACCGGTTTGTCGGTCAGTGACTGGGCATACTTCGCCCACTCCACGGTGATCGCTTCCGGGCGGCTGACGTCGCCAATGACTACCGGTGGCTTCACGCAACGGGAGCCATAGCTCTGCACCCAACCGTTCTGGGTAAAGACGAACCCGTCCAGATGCTCACCAAAGTATTCCACCATGTCGTTACGTTCGGCTTCACCGTGTACCAGCACGTCGAGCCCCAGACGCTCCTGTTCGGCGATCGCCTGTTTGATATGTTCCGCAATACCGGTGCGGTAGTTACCGGCATCCAGGTTGCCCTTTTTGAAGTCCAGACGCAGACCGCGAATTTCGGTGGTTTGCGGGAATGAGCCGATAGTCGTGGTCGGCCATGCCGGCAGATTAAAGCGGGCACGTTGAGCCTCGGCGCGAACCGGGTAAGCGTTGGCGCGCTGGCTGTCCTGGGCGGTGATTGCCGCCAGACGTTTTTCCACTGCGGCGTTGTGGACACGAGTAGAGTGACGACGAGCCTGAATCGGTGCGCTCCATTCGACAATTGCCGCCGTATCACCGCTGTTCAACGCATCACGCAGCAGCGCCAGCTCGCCGCATTTTTGCAGGGCGAAGGCAAACCAACTCTTCACCTCTGCATCAAGGCGGGTTTCCACGCTGAGATCGATGGGGCTGTGCAGCAGGGAGCAGGAAGAAGCCACCCACAGGTCACGTTTCCCGACGATATCTTTAATTTGCGCGTATTTTTCGCTGAGATCGGCGCGCCAGACGTTGCGCCCGTTCACCAGGCCCGCTGACAGCAGCCAGTCGGCAGGCAGACGTTTGTGCA
Organism: Citrobacter sp. Cf136; assembly: GCF_030333815.1. NCBI lineage: Bacteria > Pseudomonadati > Pseudomonadota > Gammaproteobacteria > Enterobacterales > Enterobacteriaceae > Citrobacter > Citrobacter sp. Cf136. Next base: position 25,366 of record NZ_JAOWFE010000039.1, read on the forward strand.
GCTCGGCGACATCATCTTTACCGTGCACGAAGTCGACGTGCAGTCCCTGCACCGGCAGCGCGGTAATGGTATCCAGGTTTGGCGTTACGCCTTCGAAGTAGGTGGTCAGTAGCAGCTTCACCTGGCCCTGCAGGGCATCATAAGCTGGTTTGAAAGCGTCCAGCCACGCTTGCGGTAATTCCAGCACCAGAGCAGGTTCGTCAATCTGCACCCACTCAATACCCCGTTTTGCCAGCTCCGCCAGCACCTGCTGGTAAACCGGCAGAATGTCGTTCAACAGACTCAGGCGGTCAAACTGTTCGCCCTTCACTTTCCCCAGCCACAGGTAAGTTACCGGCCCCAGCAGCACAGGTTTCACCTTGTGCCCGAGCGCCAGCGCTTCGTCTACTTCATCCAGCAGTTGCGTCCAGGTCAGTTTGAACTGCTGACCTTTGGTGAACTCTGGCACCATGTAGTGATAGTTGGTGTTAAACCATTTGGTCATTTCTGCCGCCGCCGCTGGCTCACCGGTCGGTGCGCGGCCACGGCCAATACGGAATAAGGTATCGATATCGACCGAGCCGTCTTTATTCTGATGACGAGCCGGAACGTTGCCGAGCAGCAGGCTGGTAGTCAGCACGTGATCGTACCAGGCAAAATCACCTACCGGCAGCAGGTCAACACCCGCCTGCTTCTGCTGCTCCCAATGGCGGGCACGCAGCTCGCGGCCAACGGCCAGCAATTCTTCACGGGAGGAATTTCCCGCCCAGTAGCTTTCTTGCGCTTTCTTCAACTCGCGACGCAGGCCAACGCGAGGGAAACCGAGGGTGTGATTAAGTATTGTCATTATATGCCTCTTATTTAATTTGCAGGTTTTAGCCGTCCAGATGTTTACACCGCTATATTTCGCAAGTACTGTATATTCCTCAAGCGCAATTTGTTCATGCCGAAGTGAAGGACTTTCATGATCGAGATTAAACACCTGAAAACGCTCCAGGCGTTGCGGAATAGCGGTTCGCTGGCAGCCGCCGCGGCGACGTTGCATCAGACCCAATCCGCTCTTTCTCACCAGTTCAGCGATCTGGAGCAGCGCCTTGGCTTTCGACTTTTTATCCGTAAAAGCCAGCCTCTGCGCTTTACGCCGCAGGGAGAAATCCTGCTGCAGTTAGCTAATCAGGTGTTGCCGCAAATTGGTCGTGCGCTGCAGGCTTGCAACGAACCGCAGCAAACCCGGCTGCGAATCGCAATTGAATGTCACAGTTGTATTCAATGGCTGACGCCCGCGCTGGAGAATTTTCGTGCCAACTGGCCGCAGGTGGAGATGGACTTTAAATCCGGCGTGACGTTCGATCCACAACCAGCGCTACAGCAGGATGAGCTGGATCTGGTGTTAACCTCCGACATTCTGCCGCGCAGCGGATTGCACTACTCACCGATGTTTGATTTTGAAGTCCGCCTGGTACTGGCGCCGGACCATCCGTTGGCCAGCAAAACGCAAATCACGCCGGAAGATTTGGCCAGCGAGACGCTGCTCATTTACCCAGTGCAACGGAGTCGACTGGATGTATGGCGGCATTTCCTGCAGCCTGCGGGCGTGAGCCCGTCGCTGAAGAGCGTGGATAACACCCTGCTGCTGATTCAGATGGTTGCAGCCAGAATGGGTATCGCGGCGTTACCGCACTGGGTGGTGGAGAGTTTTGAACGCCAGGGTTTAGTAGTGACTAAAACCCTGGGTGATGGATTGTGGAGCCGACTGTACGCCGCCGTGCGTGATGGCGAGCAGCGACAGCCGGTCACTGAAGCGTTTATTCGCTCAGCGCGGAATCACGCCTGCGATCATCTGCCGTTTGTGCGGAGTGCGGAACGACCCACTTTCGATGTACCCACAGTGAGGCCACTATCACAGCCGCGCCAATGATGAAGCTTGGCCAGTGAGGCTGTTGATGCCAGATAGCCAGGTTGACCAACAGCCCGGCCGGCACATGCATATTGTTCATGATGCCCAGCGTACCGGCATCCACCTGGGTCGCGCCGTAGTTCCACATAAAGTAACCAATGCCGGACGCTGCCACGCCAAGAAAGACCAGGATACCCCACTGTAGCGTAGTGGTAGGCATTTTCTGCGCATTGCCCAGCATGAACCAGGCCACGACAGCCACCATAAAGGCCCCCATATAAAACCAGGCAAAAGCGTTATGCTGTGGCATTGGGCGGGTTTCCATCAGACGCTTGTAGCCCACCATACCGATGGCAAAACTAATGTTGGAAAGCTGCACCAGCAGCAGGCCAGTCCAGAAGTGGCTGGTTACCTGATCGTAACGAATAATCCCCGCGCCAATCACCGCCAGTAACGCACTGAAAGCGTAGCTCCAACGCAAACGGCGCCCGCTCATCAGGTCATAAATCAGCGTGATGTAGAGCGGCGTCAGCACGGTGAAAAGCAACAGCTCTGAAACCGTCAGGTACAGGTAGGCGTGAAAACTCAGCATATACATAATGCCAAGCTGCATGGCCCCCACCAGCATATATAGCGCGATCGTTTTTACGCTGTGCCCGCGGGTACGTAAGAACGGCAGGAACACCAGCGCCGCGAGTCCAACGCGCACCAGCACCGCAAAATAGCTATCGACATGACCGGCAAGGTACTCGCCAAACAGGCTGAAGGAAAAGGCCCACAAAATAGTGGTAATGATGAGTAGCGCCACAATGGATGTCTCTTAGAACAGGGAACGTCCATTGTAGCGGAGAGTTTAGTTGACAACTGGTCAACTAAAGAACAATCACTTTAAAAAGAGATCTCGCAGGTAGTGCGGCACGGCATCGTCAGCATTAAGACCAATGACTTCCAGTTCTGGGTGCAGATCCTTCAGGCGCTGGTGGGCATTGCCCATGATGCAGCCTTTGCCCGCCATGGAGAGCATTTCCGCATCGTTCATCCCATCGCCAAAAGCGATGCAGTCTTTCAGGCTGTAGCCCATCGCTTTCGCTACCGCTTCCAGCGCATGACCTTTCGACACGCCGCCCGCCATGACTTCCAGACAGGTAAGCGTAGAGAAGCTGACGTTGACGCGATCGCCCCAGCGGGCGTTAATCGCCTGCTCCAGCGGTAGCAGTCTTTCGTGAGAGTCGGTGGTGAAGAACACTTTGCTGACACCTTCAGGCTCCAGTAATGCAGGTTCAAACAGGGAATAGTTAAACACTGCTTCTTTGAAGAATCGCATTTCGTCCGGACGATGGCGATTCATAAACCATTCATCATCGCGATAAACGTTGGTCACGATGTCCGGATTTGCATTCACTACGCCAAACAGGTCGCTGGCAATGTCGCGATCCAGGTTATGGGAAAAAACCAGATTCCCGTCAGAATCATGCACCCGCGCGCCGTTGGACGTGATCATGTAGGTTTTAATGCCGAGGTTATCGCGAATTTGCCCCACATCAACATGATGACGGCCAGTCGCAAACACGAAGTTAACGCCGCGAGCGGTCAATAACTTCAGCGTCTCTTTGGCATAGGGGGACAGAGTATGGTCGGGGGAAAGCAGCGTACCGTCTAAATCAGACGCAACAACCTGATACATAAGAAAATTAAACCTCTAGGCAAAGCGGGTTCCGCTGGATGAGTTATGTTTGTCGAAAAATTCGACAATAGCGTTAAGCGCGACTGAGCGCATGGCGTCCTTTTCAAAAAGGATCTCATGGTACGCGCCTTTTATGACAAGCGGCTGACCTCCTTCTACAGGATGGCCCGCTGCGGCGCGGAGTTCACAAAAACGATCGTGCATGCGGTTATCCACTACACGTTCTTCTTCAGCCTGAATCAGCAGCGTCGGCGTCGCATCATCCCCAGCGCCAGCCAAAACCTGTTCACCAGCCAGAATCCCTTCGCGTACCCAGTGATAGGTGGGACCACCAACGCGCAACCGCGGCTCATCAGCATAGAAGCGTAGATTGCGCCGATAGCGCTGTCGACTATGGGTTAACGCATTCATACCGAACGGCAGCGCCCGCCAGCGCCCGGTTCCCATCGCATAGCCTTCGCGGATCCGCGGATGCCCTTCAGCCCAGTCCAGAATGTGGCGCACCATCCAGTCGGGAAAGCGCATCACAATACCAAACATCGGTGCACAAAGCGCGATGGCATCACACTGATTCGGGTGGCGCTGCAGGAATAACGTGGCAATCGCCCCGCCCATTGAATGCGCCAGGATATAGCGTTTTCTCCACGGGCCGGGTAGCACCTCCTGCTGCCAGAAGGCGGTTAGATCGTCGACATAGTCATTAAAGTTATCGACATGACCGCGATGTGGATCCGAAAGCATTCGCCCGGAACGCCCCTGACCACGGTGATCGATAATGAGCACGTCAAAACCAGAATGAAACAGGTCATACGCCAGTTCAGCGTATTTCACATAGCTTTCAATGCGTCCAGGACAGACGACGATGACGCGATCGTTTTTTTCTGCATGAAAACGCACAAAATGTACGGGGATATCATCCACGCCCGTAAATTCCGCTTCTTCCCGCTGACGCCAGAAATCTGTCAGTGGCCCCATGGAAAAAGCAGCAAACGCGTTTTCTCTTGTTTCCCAGTCTTTTTGCTGCTGAAACATCGGGTATCCAGCCTCGCTGACCAAGTAAAATCGTTTTTTTCGCCGTCGTTGATACAACCTAACGGCAGTAGCGTATTGTGGCATAAAAATAGACAATCCGGGAGTTTCTCATGACCTTTGAATGGTGGTTCGCCTACCTGCTGACCTCTATTATTTTGAGCTTGTCTCCAGGCTCTGGCGCAATCAACACTATGACCACCGCCATCAGCCATGGTTATCGCGGTGCCAGCGCGTCGATTGCGGGTTTACAGACAGGGCTGGGCATTCATATCGTTTTGGTTGGCGTGGGGCTGGGAACGCTATTTTCACGTTCGGTGATCGCGTTTGAGGTGCTGAAGTGGGCGGGAGCGGCCTATCTGATTTGGCTGGGTATTCAACAATGGCGGGCTGCGGGCGCTATCGATCTGAACACCATGGCGAATACACAATCACGCAGCCGCCTGTTCAAACGCGCGGTCTTTGTGAATCTGACCAACCCCAAGAGCATTGTTTTTCTTGCCGCCCTGTTCCCGCAGTTTATCCTGCCGCAGGAACCGCAACTGATGCAGTATGTGGTGCTTGGCGTTACGACCATCGTGGTCGATATCATTGTGATGATCGGTTACGCGACGCTGGCCACGCGCATTGCAGGATGGATTAAAGGGCCAAAGCAAATGAAGGCGCTGAACAAAGTGTTCGGCTCGCTGTTTATGCTGATAGGCGCCCTGCTGGCATCGGCAAGGCATGCCTGATAACAGGGCCGGACGCGCTAACGCTTATCCGGTCTGGAACAAACTTAGCGCGAAATAATCAGGTGGATACCGAAGCCCGCGAACAGCGCCCCGGCAAAACCATCAATCCACTTCGCCATGCGCTGATAACCACGACGCATCTTCGGTAGCGCAAACAGGCTGGCGACCACGGTAAACCACGCCAGCGTTTCCACGATAATCAGGGCAAAAATCCCCCAACGCGCACCCGTTCCCACGTTATCGCCAACGAACAATGAGAAGACGGAGCCAAAATAGATAATGGCTTTAGGGTTCGCCAGGTTGGTCAGCAGACCTTTCAAGAAGCTGCGTCCGCTCTGCGCCAGCTCAACCTGCGGAGTGGGAGCTGCAACATCCTGTTTTTTAAACGCGCCGCGCAGCATCTGATAACCCATCCAGCACAGATACAGACCCCCACCTACCATAATAATGGTGTGCAGCCAGGCCATTTTTTCGATAATCAGATGCAGGCCGAGCAGTGCCACGCCAGCCCAGACCATGACGCCGCAGGTAATACCCAGCACGCCCATCATCGCTTCTTTGCGCGAACGGCTAACCGCAGTTTGAGAAACAAAAAAGAAATCGGGACCGGGGCTCATCAGCGCAACGATATGCACCAACGCAACGGTGAAAAATAGCGTTAACATAAAAATGACTCGCGGGGGAATAGTTCAGTGAGTCACCATCCTGGCACTTTTTTGCCCGGCTGACTACTCTTCGTCGTCACCATCAACGTGCGCGCGGATAAGCGCCATAAACTCTTTGCCAAAACGCTCAAGTTTACGCATTCCCACGCCGTTGACGCTCAGCATTTCACTCGGTGAAACTGGCATTTGTTCGGCCATTTCAATCAACGTAGCGTCGTTGAACACCACGTACGGCGGGATGTTCTCTTCATCAGCAATGGCTTTACGCAGCTTACGCAATTTGGCGAATAGTTTGCGGTCATAGTTGCCGCCGAAGGATTTCTGCATCGCGCGCGGTTTCAGCGCCACAATACGCGGCACGGCAAGCTGTAGTGGAACTTCACCGCGCAGCACCGGACGCGCGGCTTCGGTTAACTGTAACGCGGAGTGATGAGCAATATTCTGCGTCACCAGGCCCAGGTGAATAAGCTGGCGAATAACGCTCACCCAGTGTTCGTGGCTTTGCTCGCGACCAATGCCATAGACCGGCAGTTTGTCATGAGCCAGTTCGCGAATACGCTGGTTATTCGCTCCGCGCAGCACTTCCACGACGTACCCCATGCCGAAGCGTTGGTTAACACGGTAAATCGTCGACAGCGCTTTACGCGCATCCATGAGTCCGTCGTACTGCTTTGGCGGATCGAGGCAGATGTCGCAGTTACCACACGGCTCCTGACGCCCTTCGCCAAAATAATTCAGCAGCACCAGGCGACGACAGGTTTGTGCCTCGGCAAACGCCCCCATCGCGTTGAGCTTATGCCGTTCGATATCCAGCAGTTGCCCAGCGGGTTTCTCTTCGAGGCAACGGCGTAGCCATGCCATATCAGCCGGATCGTAAAACAGCATCGCTTCCGCCGGTAGACCATCACGCCCGGCGCGGCCGGTTTCCTGGTAATAGGATTCGATATTGCGCGGAATGTCGAAATGCACCACGAAGCGTACGTTAGGTTTGTTGATCCCCATACCGAACGCCACGGTCGCCACCACGATTTGCAGGTCGTCGCGCTGGAATTTCTCCTGCACCTCGGCGCGTACGGCATTTTCCAGCCCGGCATGATAAGCCCCGGCGCTGATGCCACGGCTTTGCAGACGCGCGGCAGTGTCCTCGACTTTAGCGCGACTGTTACAGTAGATAATGCCAGACTTACCGCGCTGCTCTTGCACGTAGCGCATCAGCTGATCGAGCGGCTTAAACTTCTCCATCAACATGTAGCGAATGTTCGGGCGGTCAAAGCTGCTGATCTGAATTAACGGGTCGTTGAGTCCCAGCAGACGCACAATATCCAGCCGGGTTGTCTCATCCGCGGTCGCGGTCAGCGCCACAAACGGCAGGGTTGGGAAACGTTGGCGCAACTGTCCCAGCGCCGCGTATTCGGGGCGGAAATCATGCCCCCACTGCGAAATACAGTGCGCTTCATCAACCGCCAGCAGCATCGGATTCCAGTGCGCCAGATGCTCAAGGAAGTTATCCAGCATCAGGCGTTCGGGCGCAATGTACAGTAAGCGAATCTGTCCTGTACGACAGCCTGCCATCACCTCAAGCTGCTGCTCACGACTTTGAGTAGAATTAAGGCACGCCGCCGCCACGCCGTTGGCCAGCAGTTGATCGACCTGATCCTTCATCAAGGAAATCAGCGGAGAAACAACAACGGTGAGTCCGTTTAGCAATAATGCGGGAATTTGATAGCACAGGGATTTACCGCCGCCGGTCGGCATAACGACCAGGCAGTCGCGACCAGAGAGCACGGTATCAATGATTTCTTCCTGACCAGGGCGAAACTGTTGGTAGCCAAAGGTTTCTTGCAAAACCTGTTTAGCGCCCATTTCCAGATTCAACACTTCCGCCTGCGCCACATTAACCCCATTAGCCTGAAATAAAAACAGGCGCTATTTTCAGCGCCTGAGAGAGAAACTGCAATGATTAAAATACTCTCAATACTTATCAGAAGATATCGTTGAGCATCACGCCCACACCAACACGAGTCTGATTGAAGTTATAGTCAATCAGCGATTCGCCGTAACCGCTGTAAACCTGGGTGTAAAGACGCACATGCTTCGTAATGGGGTAACTGACACCCAACTCAGCGCCGCCGTAACCGGTATTCCAGTTGTACTGACCTTTCGCACTTAAGACGGCGTCACCGAGGTGATAACCCAGTTTGAGCTGATAGTAGCCCATATATTTTGTGATATCCGGGTTATCATCAGTGCTGCCGATGACGTACCACGGCTTAACTTCCACCAGCCAGTTACCGTTTTCAGCCATCAGGCGAGTATAAAGACGGTTCCAGCTACGTGAAGTGGGATCGGAGCGGCCGTTGGAATCATGGTTATAACCCATTTCGACATCACGAAGCGTCCAACCGGCAAAACGGTAGTCGGTGGCGAAACCGAGGAACAATTGCGGTTCGTAGTTGGTTTCGCGAAACGGTGAAGACTCTTCACTGTTAGAAAGCTGCCACCAGGATTTCTGGGTATAGGAGCCGCCGAGTACCGAATTTGGGCCTAATATCCCGCGCCACAGCGGAAACGCCAGGCTTAGCTGAAACTTAACCTCATCTTTGCGCGCATTTTCGGACCAGCTATAGCTGCTGATCGCCTCTTTGTTCATGTCGCTGGTATTGGTGTAGATAAGATAGTTAGTGTCATAAGGATAAAGCGTGAAAGGGTTGTCATGTTCCTGCAGCATGTTGGCGATAATACTGCCACGAACCGCCGGTGCATCATGAATCTCTTTCACTGTCGCTTCCTGCGCATACGCGGTCAACGGCAGCATGACTGCTGGTAGTAACCATCCCAAAATCGCCCGCATCGGTACTGTTCTCCTGAACCAAAATATTGATGAATTGTATAATTATCTGGCAAGTATTCTACATACTTAGCGAGTTCCTCGTTAGTTATCCCGTCCTAAAGTAGAAAACAACAAATAATAAGCATAATATCAACATTTCATTAACCATTAAGATGTAGGGATCATATGTCTGCCGTACTTACTGCTGAGGAAGCGCTGAAGTTAGTGGGTGAAATGTTTGTCTATCATATGCCGTTTAACCGGGCGCTGGGACTTGAGCTTGAACGCTATGAGAAAGAATTTGCTCAATTAGCCTTTAATAATCAACCGATGATGGTCGGCAACTGGGCGCAAAGCATTTTGCATGGCGGCGTGATCGCCTCGGCGCTGGACGTCGCCGCCGGACTGGTGTGCGTTGGCAGTACGCTAACCCGCCATGAGACGATCAGTGAGGACGAACTGCGTCAGCGGATGTCACGCATGGGAACCATCGATTTGCGCGTTGATTACCTGCGCCCAGGGAGAGGGAATCGCTTTACCGCCACCAGCAGCCTGCTGCGGGCGGGTAATAAAGTCGCCGTGGCACGCGTGGAACTGCATAACGAAGAACAGCTTTATATTGCCAGCGCAACCGCCACTTATATGGTGGGGTAAGCAGGCAAAAAAAGGTAAACTGCTGTTACATTTCTGCAATGAGTTTTCCCGATGGATGCTAAACAAACGCGGCAGGGCGTGTTACTCGCTCTTGCTGCTTATTTTATTTGGGGTATCGCACCTGCCTACTTCAAGCTGATTTACTATGTCCCGGCGGATGAGATCCTGACGCACCGTGTCATCTGGTCATTTTTCTTCATGGTGGTGCTGATGAGCATCAGCCGCCAATGGTCGGGTGTCAAAACGCTGCTCCAAACGCCAAAGAAGATCTTCCTGCTGGCGCTCTCGGCGGTGCTCATCGGCGGAAACTGGCTGCTGTTCATTTGGGCGGTCAATAATCACCATATGCTGGAAGCCAGCCTCGGCTATTTTATTAACCCGCTGGTGAATATTGTGCTGGGAATGCTTTTCCTCGGCGAACGCTTTCGTCGCATGCAGTGGCTGGCGGTACTGTTAGCCGCATGCGGCGTGCTGGTACAGCTGTGGACCTTCGGATCGCTGCCAATCATCGCGCTGGGACTGGCGTTCAGCTTTGCATTCTATGGCCTGGTGCGCAAGAAGATTGCGGTCGAAGCACAAACCGGCATGCTGATCGAAACCCTGTGGCTTTTACCCGTTGCAGCCATCTATCTGTTTGGCATTGCCGACAGCCCAACCAGCCATATGGGGCAAAACCCGATGTCGCTCAATCTGCTGCTGATTGCTGCGGGTGTCGTGACCACCATTCCGCTGCTGTGCTTTACCGGCGCGGCAACCCGCCTGCGTCTGTCGACGCTGGGTTTTTTCCAGTACATTGGCCCTACGCTGATGTTCCTGCTGGCGGTAACGTTCTACGGTGAAGTACCGGGTGCGGACAAGATGGTCACTTTCGCGTTTATCTGGGTCGCGCTGGCGATTTTCGTGATGGATGCGATTTATACGCAACGACGGGTTCGTCGGAGCTAGGGGATTGCCGGATGGCGCTTCGCTTATCCGGCCTACAAAAGCACATCACCGTAGGCCGGATAAGTCACCGCCATTACAGCCAGTTCTTGCGCTTAAAGTACAGATACGGCGCCAGACCGGCGAGCATCATAAAGACAATCGCCCCAGGATAACCAAAGCTCCAGTGCAGTTCCGGCATGAACTCAAAGTTCATCCCATAGCTGGACGCCACCAGCGTCGGCGGCAGGAACACCACAGAAACCACTGAGAAGATCTTGATGATGCGGTTCTGCTCGATGTTGATAAAACCCATCGCCGCCTGCATCAGGAAGTTAACCTTCTGGAACAGCGATTCATTGTGCGGCAGCAGAGATTCGATATCGCGCAGGATCTCACGCGCCTGCTCCAGCTGACTTCCCGGCAACCGCGCTTTACGCACCAGGAAGTTCAGTGCGCGTTGGGTATCCATCAGACACAAGCGTACCTTCCAGCCGATATCTTCCAGTTCCGCCAGCGTCGACAGCGCTTCGTCATATTCATCGCCCTGACGCCCTTCCATGATCACACGGCTGAGTTTTTCCAGGTCGCTGTAGATGTTTTCGATCTCATCCGCCAGCTGTTCAATTTTGGTTTCGAACAGGTCGAGCAACAGCTCGTAGGCATTGCCATCCACCATAGCCTGGTTACGCGCACGCATGCGGTACAGGCGAAAGGCCGGCAATTCGCGCTCACGCAGGGTAAACAGACGGCCTTCGCGAATAGTAAATGCGACGGTTGAGTTACCCGCGTGATCGTCGGCATCTTCATAAAAGAAGAAGGAGTGAATGTGCAGACCGTCTTCGTCTTCAAAAAAACGCGCGGATGCTTCGATGTCTTCCAGTTCAGGGCGCGTAGCCAGATTCTGGCCCAAGTCCTTTTGCACACGGTTTCGTTCTTCGTCATCCGGCTCGACTAAATCGACCCAAACCGAACTGGCCAGGTGCTCGATCTCGTCTGCCTCAAGGCGAGTTAAACGATTGTTTTCCAGTTGAAATGCGCTCAGCATGACCGGGACTCCCAATGCAAAAAATTATCGGACAGTTCGGAGGGCACACAGAAACAAATTGGGTTTCAGACCATTAAACAGCCTGACTCAGCGCGACGGGAAAAACAGAAGGTCGCTGACAACCGCGAAGGCTATCAGCAAAAAGGGATAGCCTTAGGAGTTGATCCTGGATGACAGGATAATGAGCCAGTATCTACTGGGTGTGTCCAAGGCGAATGTCCTCTTAGCGTAATCGTGCGCGCATGTTACGCCAGCAAAATTTTGACGTCAACACGCAACGAAACGCTAGCCTGGATAAATTACCTGCTCATCAGTAAGGCTAGCAGATCGTTACAAAATAATGATATTTTTCTGAAAGTTATACCGTTTCCAGTCGGGCATAGGCCGCCACCAGCCATTTGATCCCCTGCCCCTGGAACGCGACCTGCAAACGACTGTGCTCGCCGCTGCCTTCCAGATTGACAATGGTGCCCTCGCCAAACTTGGCATGGCGTACGCGCTGGCCAAGCTTATAGCCGGTATCGTTTTCCGCCATTGGCGTGCCCATTCGCTGATGGCTTACCGGGCGGCTGACCGTGGCGCGCAGACGTACCTCTTCAACACACGCTTCCGGCAGTTCACCAATAAAGCGCGACGGGCGATGGTAAACCTCTTTGCCGTACAGACGACGCGTTTCGGCGTAGGTCAGCGTCAGCTTTTGCATCGCGCGGGTCACGCCGACGTAGGCCAGGCGGCGTTCCTCTTCGAGACGTCCGCCTTCGTCCAGCGACATCTGGCTGGGGAACATGCCTTCTTCCATGCCGACGATAAACACCTGCGGGAACTCCAGACCTTTCGCCGAGTGCAGGGTCATCAGCTGAACCGCATCCTGCCAGGTATCCGCCTGCCCTTCGCCCGCCTCCAGCGCGGCGTGAGACAGGAACGCCTGCAACGGCATTAAGTCTTCATCTTCCTCGTTGTAGCTAAACTGGCGCGTTGCCGTCACCAGTTCGTCTAAGTTTTCGATACGCGTCTGGCCCTTCTCGCCTTTTTCCTGCTCGTACATCATGCGCAGGCCGGAGTCTTTAATCACCCGGTCAGTTTGCACGTGCAGCGGCATATCGGCGGTCTCCTGGGCCAGTGCGTCAATCAGCTCCATAAAACGCTGTAAGGCGCTGGCAGCGCGCCCCGCGAGGGCTTTTTCCTGCAACAGCTCACGACAAGCCTGCCACAACGTTAGCTGGCGGTCACGGGAGGTCTGACGCACCACATCTAAAGTACGATCGCCAATCCCGCGGGTCGGTGTATTCACCACGCGCTCAAATGCGGCGTCGTCATTGCGATTAGCGATCAGGCGCAGGTAAGAGAGCGCATCTTTGATTTCCTGGCGTTCGAAGAAGCGCATCCCGCCATAAATCCGATACGGCATGCTGGCCTGTAACAACGCCTCTTCCAGTACGCGCGACTGGGCGTTGCTGCGGTACAGAATAGCGCATTGTTCAAGCGCGCCGCCGTTGTCCTGCCAGGTCTTGATGCGGTTAACCACAAAACGCGCTTCATCAAGTTCGTTGAACGCGCAGTAAAGCGAGATCGGTTCACCGTCGACACCGTCGGTCCACAGCTTTTTACCCAGACGCCCGTTGTTGTTCTCAATCAGGGCGTTAGCTGCGCTGAGGATATTGTTGGTCGAGCGGTAATTCTGCTCCAGACGAATGGTTTCTGCGCCCGGGAAATCGGTGAGGAAGCGCTGGATGTTTTCCACCTGCGCCCCGCGCCAGCCGTAGATCGACTGGTCGTCATCACCCACGATCATCACTTTACCGGTATCGCCCGCCAGCAGGCGGATCCAGGCGTATTGAATGTTGTTGGTATCCTGAAATTCGTCCACCAGGATATTGGTAAAGCGTTCGCGATAGTGCTGCAGGATATGCGGCTTGTTGAGCCACAGTTCATGGGCGCGCAGTAGCAGCTCGGCGAAATCCACCAGCCCGGCGCGATCACACGCTTCCTGGTAAGCCTGATACACTTTCTGCCAGGTTTGCTCAACCGGGTTGCCATAGCTCTGCAGATGGTGCGGGCGCAGCCCTTCGTCTTTCTGACTATTGATAAACCACATCGCCTGACGCGGCGGCCACTGCTTCTCATCCAGGTTCATCGCCTTGATCAGGCGCTTGAGCAGACGCAGTTGGTCTTCGCTGTCGAGGATCTGGAAATCCTGCGGCAGGTTGGCATCCATATGGTGCGCGCGCAGCAGACGGTGCGCCAGACCGTGGAACGTCCCCACCCACATACCGCCCTGGCTGGTTCCCATGATCTGACCAATACGGTGGCGCATTTCCGCTGCCGCTTTGTTGGTAAAGGTTACCGCCATAATCGAATACGGCGAGTTGTTCTCTACCGTCAGTAACCAGGCGATACGGTGCACCAGCACGCGCGTTTTACCACTCCCCGCGCCTGCCAGAACCAACATGTTGCTGCGTGGCGCGGCCACAGCCTGGCGCTGTTCGTCATTGAGGCTATCGAGCAGGTAAGAAACGTCCATTGGCACCGCCGGAATCAACAGGGCCCAGCCGGACCCCTGGGAATTTATACAGAGTTGTTGGTGATTATATCAGCGAGGTCAGAGATGCCAACTGTGAAATTTCGATATGCGGCAGCAAACGGCTGTCAGCGGTGTGCATCAGGTCGGCATTTTCCGGTTTGATCCAGCAGGCCTGCATACCACAACGGATAGCGCCCGCGACGTCTGTCGTCAGGTCATCACCCACATGCAGGATCTCACCTACAGGCATTTTCAGTTTTTCCGCCGCCAGCGTGTACATGTCGCTGAACGGTTTTGATCGTCCGTCGGGACCGGCGCGCAGCACAAACTCAAAGTAATCACCCAGGCCAAACAGTTCCGGCTGCGCGTTACCGTTGGTGATCGCCACCAGCGGCCATTTGCGAGCCAGCGCTTTCAGCGTGTCATGCGTCGTCTGTGGGACTTCAATGCGGCTACGCCATTTGGCAAAATTCATCATCGCCGCATTCGCCCCCATTCTGGCTTCTGCCGCTGACAAACCCGCCTCCAGCATAGCGCGTTCTACGGCCCGGTGACGCCATTGGGTAACATCGTGATAGATTTCCGGCTCGGCGTCGCGAACGGCCTGACGTAAGCGCTGGAGGTCGCTATTTTGCAGCGAACTCAACGCCGGATGGTAATTCTGTACAAACGCGAGCGCTTCCTGCTCGGTGCGTGTGATAACGGGACGGTTATCGTAAAGGGTGTCATCAAGGTCAAAGGTGAGCGCAGAAATGCGCCCCAAAGGCCGGTAAAAACGCATTATTTCCCCCGTTTGGCGCGCGGATGCGCCGCATCGTACACTGAAGCCAGGTGTTGAAAATCAAGATGGGTATAGATTTGAGTTGTGGAGAGATTGGCATGACCCAATAACTCCTGCACTCCGCGCAGATCGCCGCTCGACTCCAGCATATGCGTCGCAAAGGAGTGGCGTAATTTGTGGGGATGTACGTGGCTGTTCAGCCCCTGCTTGATACCCCATTCAGCAAAGCGTTTCTGCACGTTACGCGCCGAGATGCGTTTGCCCAGTTTGGACAGAAATAGCGCATCGTCATCGCAGCCAAAGAGTCCGCGCAGATCCAGCCAGTGCTCAATCCACGCCACCGCATTGCGGCCAATCGGCAGGCGACGCTCTTTACTGCCCTTACCCATCACCCACACTTCGCCGGTGTCGAGATCGAGATGTTTAATATCCAGCCCAACCAGTTCAGATAAACGCAGACCCGCGCCGTACATCACTTCCAGCATCGCTCTATCGCGCACGGCAAGGGGGTCGTTGAGATCGATATCCAGCAAACGATTAACGTCGTCGACATCGATATTTTTAGGCAGATGACGCGGTGCTTTCGGCGCGGAAACGCTTTTTGCCGGATTGGCTTTCAGTTCGCCCTGATTAACCAGCCAGTCGAAGAAACTGCGTAACGCGGAGAGACGCAGCGCCAGACTCGCCGGCCCCAATCCTTTACGACGGCTGCGAACAGCAAAACTGCGGACCATGAGCGCATCACATTGTTGCCAGCTTTGCAGACCGGTCTCTCCAGCTAACGCAATGATGGCATCAAGCTGACGCTGATAATTAAGCAAGGTGATCGGGCTAAGCTGACGCTCAACGCCCAGATAGCGCAAAAAGCGCGCCACATCCTGAGAAAGGGGTGAATCGGTCATACGCGTTCAATCCAGCGCTCCAGCAGCTCCGGCAACATCAGCGAGATTTCCTGCAGCAATTGCGTGCCTTGCCCCTGCTGGTAATGATTAACATCACGACTGCTAAACAGCATCACGCCAAGGGATCCATCCTGCCCGAGCATCGACATCGCGACTGAGCCTATGGCTTTCGCCTCCGGCATCATGACCAGCAATTCAGGACCATTGAGCGGCCCAAGATAGTGCTGCGACTGGCCCAAACGCTGGATACGCAACGGTTCAAAAGCCTGACGGCTTAATGCCAGATGGGTGAATTTTGAGGGCGCGCCTAGTCGCCAGCGATCCGGGAACAGACGAACCGTCGCTCCTGCCAGCCCTAACTCACGCGCCCAGCGATGCAAGCGCATCAGCATGTCGTCAAGGCTGCTGGCCGCCACCAGACGTCCTTGCAGATTTAACAGACGATAGAACAGGCTTTCATTGGCGTTGGCCTGTTCCATCAACAGCGCCATGTTCTCTTCCAGCACGTTAATATGATTACGCGCCCGCGCCATATGCCATTCCACTAAAGAGACCGTGCCCCGCACTGGGTGCGGAACTCGCATCGCTTCAACAGCCTGGGCATTACGGATAAAAAACTCAGGATTACGTTGCAGATAATCGACGACCGCCCGATCGTCGAGCTCCATGAGCGTTTCCTGTAGTTCTTCCCCTGGTTGCTTCATAAGTGAATAAATCCGTCGTAGACATGTGCCGCCGGGCCAGTCATATACAGCGGATGACCCGGACCTTTCCAAGCGATATCAAGTCGACCGCCCGGTAATTCCACCCTCACTTCTTCTGCCAGCAGCCCCTGCTGGATACCGACTGCAACGGCGGCGCATGCACCACTGCCGCAGGCCTGCGTTTCACCCGCGCCGCGCTCATAGACGCGCAGTCGGATATGCTCGCGTTTTACCACCTGCATAAATCCGATGTTGGCGCGTTCAGGGAAGCGTTCATGGCTTTCCAGAACCGGTCCCAGTGTTTCTACCGTGGCCGTATCAACATCATCAACCTGAATCACGCAGTGCGGGTTCCCCATTGAAACCACGCCGCACAATACTGTCTGTTCGGCCACGCGCATAATATAGGTCTTCTCTGCTTTATTAGCGCGAAAAGGAACCTGCGAGGGTTCAAAATTGGGTTCGCCCATATTCACCCGCACCAGCTCGTCGTCGGTTACGGTTAATACCATACGACCATTCGCGGTACTGACGCGAATATCGCGCTTATTGGTCAGCCCTTTCAGGCGAACAAAACGGGCAAAACAGCGGGCGCCATTGCCGCACTGTGACACTTCACTGCCGTCGGCATTAAAAATACGGTAGTGGAAATCCAGCTCCGGATCATACGGAGGTTCAACCACCAGCAGTTGATCAAATCCAACGCCGAGATGTCTGTCGGCCAGGCGGCGGATCAGCTCTGGTGAGAAAAAGACATTCTGCGTTACCGCGTCGACGACCATAAAATCGTTGCCAAGGCCATGCATTTTAGAGAATTGCATCATTCACTCCGTTCACGCGGGTACAGAAATGTAAAATCTATTCCTGCCGTTAGTAATTCACCTGAGAAGGCCCATCACTAATCCCACGATCGTTTTTCTCAGGCGTGGTGGATTGCGATTGCGGCTGAACGCTCTTGGTCGGAGGCGGCGCGGTTTTATCAGCTGGCGGGAAATAGAGCGGGCCTTTTAGCCCACAGCCCGTCAGGCTGAACAGAGTAAAAATGACAGCGAGTGGCTTTAACACGTTTTTCATTATTGATTGCCTGTAAAGTTCATGCTTTCTGTTTTCTATCATCGCAGGAGAAGGCGTAAAAGCAAGAGTTTGGCTAAAAACTGCATCGCGATTTATTCCACGTTATACTGCGGGCATCACGAAAAATAGGATAAGAAAATGAACGACAGTGAATTTCATCGCCTTGCTGACACCCTGTGGATGACCATTGAAGAACGTCTGGATGACTGGGATGGCGACAGCGATATTGATTGTGAGATCAACGGCGGCGTTCTGACCATCAGTTTCGAAAACGGCAGCAAAATTATCATTAACCGCCAGGAGCCGCTGCACCAGGTATGGCTGGCGACCAAACAGGGCGGCTACCACTTTGACCTGAAAGGCGACGAGTGGATCTGCGACCGAAGCGGCGAAACGTTCTGGGATCTGCTGGAACAGGCGGCAACGCAGCAGGCGGGTGAAGAGGTGAGCTTCCACTAAGTGTGATTGCCGGATGCGCTTCGCTTATCCGGCCTGGGTATCTCGCGCATTTGGAGGCCGGATAAGGTGTTTACACCGCCATCCGGCACTATGCTTAAGAGAAATACTGCTGCAACTGCGGCGCGTCGTTGTCCTGATTAACGGGCGGAACAGCGCTAATCGGCTGGGTGCGGAACGGAATCACCTGCGCGCGCCCGTCGGTTTTCACAATCTGATAGAACTGCGGCAGGTTAAAGTTGATGAAGCTGGAGCCGTAGGTAAAACGATCGTGCGACGATGAGTAGAAACGGCTGACGTCGCGTACCAGTTCCTCTTTACTACCTTCGCAGTGGTGATACACCTCAGCCCGATTGCTTTCGTCCAGAATGTAGATATTAAAGCCCTGCTCATCACCCGTTTCTTCGAAAAAGAACTGAATAATCCCTTCACTGGCAAAACCGTCTACCACCGACGGCAGTTTCACATGGTTGGTCTCAACCTGGACGGAAAGCCCGTGCAGTTTGTTATGTGAAATCGCGCCATAGAATTCAATCGCGTTTTCCAGCTTCTGCACCGAGACGTTCAGACGTTCGAAGAACAGCCCCCACGTCTGGCCGGAAACACGCAGCGCTTTGAAGCGTCCGGTTTCCTGACGGGTGCTGGACAGACGTAATTCGATGCACTCAGACACCAGTTGCTGAACGCGGGTGCGAATTAAACCGCGCAGATGCTGGCTATAGCAGAAGACCTCGACGCTATCTGGCGGCGCGGCATCCTGGTGCATTTTGCCCAGAATCGTTTTTAACGCTTCAATCATCGCCTGCTCGCCGTTGAAGTGCAGCGTACGCACTTCATTCCACGAGTTGCGGTACAGCAGGTCTACACTACCCACCAGGCATTTTTGCTCTTCACCAAAACTGAAGACGTCCAGCTTACGGAAATCAAAATGCACCACCTGATTGCGAAACGCTGCCGTCGGGTCATATTCGAGGTTAACGATAATCGCCAGATGGCGAATTTCGCATGGGCTATAGAGCGCTTTCGGCGTTGGCGCAGGCAGTCGCAGAGGGAAGTGGTGCGACACGTCGGCGACCATTTCCTGCAGCTTCGGCAAATCAACAATGCCGTTGCCCTTAATAAACAAATGCGTACGCGAGGTCAGCAGGCCATTGAACCAGGCCCACGCCACCAGCTTGTTGAGATAGCGGTTATATTCCAGCGGCTGATGGCTGATGATCGAGTCCATGTTAGGCGCGCGGTTGTAGAGATACCAACCCGAACGGTTGGCACGACCCGGCGGTACATGGATAAAGGTCAGATTCGGTTCCGAGAGATCCGGAGATATCTGCGGGTTCACCAGCGTGACCTTACCCGGCAACGCTTCAAACGCAGCATACAGCTTACGGGTCAGCACACCGATATCCTGCGGACTGGCGCTGACGCTGAGGTTATTGCGCCGCGCAAAGCGGATCAGGTTACGATAGCTCTGCATCATCGCATCGAGCAGTTCGTTATGCGCTTCACGTACCTGGTCAATCTTCCAGTTAGCGCGGTTATCCAGCATGGTCAGACGGGTGTCATCCCAGCCCCACTCTTTCACTAACTGACTTAATACTTCACGACGCCAGCCCACGCAGGCGCGCTCACGGCTCAGTTTCTCGCACACTTTTAAGTAGAAACATCGACGTACTAAATCCAGGCGCGTCGGATCTTCGATCGCCGTGAGGTACTCGGTAACGCGCTCCAGCATCATGCAGTAAGGGTCGAGACCAAAAGAGACGATCTCGCCGTCATGCAAGCGCTGTTTAATGTCTTTCGCCAACAGGCGTGGGTTGGGATATTCCCAGGAATAGGCTTCCAGCAACAGCGTTTTCAGCACCGCTTTGTACGGGGAGTCGATACTCTTGTACAACTGCCAGAGGCTGGCGCCAAAGTACTCTTCGGCGGAAAGCGAACTGAGTCCGCCGAGATCCAGCCATTCGTTTGGCGTTAACACCCCCTGTGCGTAGAGCGTCATGACGTAATCGTCGTAGTGCTCTTCTTCGTCGCCCGGCACCATATTCCACAGAATACGTTTACCCGCGAGGCGCACAGCGGTGCGATAGAATTCATCCAGCAACAGGATATGCTGCGTCGAGCCACAGTCCTCACCACCCAGACTGCCGCTTTCATTGTGACGGAAACGGTTTTCGTCAATCAGGAAGAAACTGACTTCCACGCCCAACGAGGCCGCCCAGTTTTCCAGCAGGCTACATTTACGCTGCAGCAGTTGGCGCTCTTCGCTATCCAGCCAGGATTGATGGCAGACCCAGATATCAAGGTCAGACGAACAACTTTGCCCTACCGAAGAGGTACTGCCCATCGAGTAAACGCCGGTGATCGGCAGTTCGCCCTTCGGCGGGTCCTGCGGCGACATACCGCGGTACAGTTCCAGCTCGTTCAGGTAGTGGCGTTGGGTTTCATCAGGCGTGTAAAGGCATATGCCCTTGGGAACGTTACCATCAAGGTAACCCGGCATCAGCGGATGGTGGTAGTGCAATAATGTCGGCAGCAGACTGTATACCTGCTGGAAAGCAGGTCCCATGGCAGCAAGCGCGCGATCCACACGCAGTTGATTTATGGCATCCAGTCTCTGTTTCAGAGTCTCAATATAGAGGTACAAGACGTATCGCCTGATGTTGCATCCGTCATGGCGTCGATAGCAGCGGCGCAAACGCTCACCACCTTCGTCATCAGTCCGGATAAACCGTATGTCAAAAATAACCGTTACCTTTTTCCCCTGCACTTTTATTAGTTACAGATGAAAAAATGGTCTAAAACGTGATCAATTTAACACCTTGCTCATTGACCGTAAAGAAAGATGCGCTACATACCAGTGTAGCACCGTTCGTTACGTGTAAATTCCTTCATACGGTCGGGAGGTTTTTCTCGTCATTATTCACTGACAGTGATGATGCAGCGCCTTTCCTCTCACTTACGTTTGAGCGTAACGCTGACATCCCTTTGATAAGGATGTTAGGATGGTCAATGATTGATAATGACGGTAACAAGCATGTTAGACAATGTTTTGAGAATTGCCACACGCCAAAGCCCCCTTGCGCTCTGGCAGGCACATTATGTCAAAGACGCCTTAATGGCAAACCACCCAGGTCTGATCGTGGAACTGGTTCCTATGGTAACCCGTGGCGATGTGATCCTTGATACCCCGCTGGCGAAAGTCGGAGGGAAAGGGTTGTTTGTTAAAGAGCTGGAAGTCGCGCTGCTGGAAAAACGCGCCGATATCGCCGTGCATTCCATGAAGGATGTGCCGGTTGAATTCCCTGACGGTCTTGGACTGGTCACCATTTGCGAGCGAGAGGATCCGCGTGATGCTTTCGTCTCAAATAAGTACAACACGCTGGATGAACTCCCCGCAGGCAGTATCGTTGGGACATCCAGTTTGCGTCGCCAGTGCCAGTTGGCGAAGCGTCGCCCGGATCTCGTCATCCGTTCGCTGCGCGGCAACGTAGGCACGCGCCTCAGCAAACTGGATAACGGCGATTATGACGCCATTATTCTGGCGGTCGCTGGATTAAAACGTTTAGGTCTTGAGTCGCGAGTCCGTACCGCTCTGCCGCCGGAAGTCTCCCTGCCCGCTGTCGGACAAGGCGCAGTAGGCATAGAATGTCGACTGGATGATATGCGCACTCAGGCGCTGTTAGCGCCGCTCAACCATGAAGAGACAGCGCTACGCGTCAAAGCAGAACGCGCCATGAACACCCGCCTGGAAGGGGGATGTCAGGTACCTATTGGTAGCTATGCCGAAATCATCGACGGTGAGATTTGGCTACGTGCGCTGGTCGGCGCGCCAGACGGTTCACAGATGGTATGCGGAGAACGTCGCGGCGCCACACAGGATGCCGAACAGATGGGCATCTCTCTGGCAGAAGAACTGCTGGAGAATGGTGCGCGCGCCATTCTGGCTGAAGTTTATAACGGAGAAGCACCCGCATGAGTATTCTGGTCACCCGCCCGTCTCCCGCAGGGGAAGAGTTAGTGAGCCGTCTGCGCACACTGGGGCAGGTGGCCTGGAGTTTTCCGCTCATCGAGTTTTCACCTGGTCGGGAACTGGCAACGCTTGCTTCCCGACTGTCGGCGCTGACGGAGAACGATCTGGTCTTCGTCCTCTCGCAGCACGCCGTTACCTTTGCAGATGCCGAGCTTCAGCAGCAAGAGAAAAGCTGGCCATCCCTTCCGCGATATTTTGCCATTGGCCGTACAACGGCGCTGGCGCTGCATACTGTTAGCGGCTTCAATATTCACTACCCTCTGGATCGGGAAATTAGCGAAGTCTTGCTACAATTACCTGAATTACAAAATATTGCGGGAAAACGCGCGCTTATATTACGCGGCAACGGTGGCCGCGAGCTGATAGGTGAAACCCTGACGGCACGCGGAGCCGATGTCGATTTTTGTGAATGTTATCAACGCAGTGCAAAATATTACGATGGTGCAGAAGAAGCGATGCGCTGGCAATCCCGTGGCGTAACCACGGTGGTCGTCACTAGCGGAGAGATGCTACAACAGCTCTGGACGCTTATTCCACAGTGGTATCGTGAGCACTGGTTACTACGCTGTCGGCTGCTGGTCGTCAGTGAGCGTCTGGCGCACCTCGCCCGGGAACTGGGCTGGCAAGATATTAAGGTCGCTGATAACGCCGACAACGATGCGCTTCTACGCGCATTACAATAACTCTCATAATGGGATGCCATAATGACGGAACAAGAAAAATCCTCCGCCGTGGTTGAAGAGACCAGGGAGGCCGTGGAAACCACGTCACAGCCAGTTAATACTGAAAAAAAGAGTAAGAACAGCACGGCGCTGATTCTGAGCGCTGTGGCGATTGCTATTGCGCTGGCAGCAGGCGTTGGGCTGTACGGCTGGGGGAAACAACAGGCAACAACACAAACGGCAACCAGCGATGCGCTGGCTAACCAGCTGACGGCACTGCAAAAAGCGCAGGAAAGCCAGAAAGCTGAGCTGGAAGGTATTATTAAACAGCAGGCAACGCAGCTGGATGAAGCCACTCGCCAGCAGGCCGCGCTGGTCAAACAGCTTGATGAAGTCCAGCAAAAAGTCGCCACCATCTCCGGCAGCGATGCTGGAACATGGCTGCTGGCGCAGGCTGATTTCCTGGTGAAACTGGCTGGTCGCAAATTATGGAGCGATCAGGACGTCACTACCGCCGCGGCGCTGCTGAAAAGCGCCGATGCCAGTCTGGCAGATATGAACGACCCGAGCTTAATTACCGCGCGACGTGCGATTACTGACGATATCGCGAGCCTCTCCGCGGTGACTCAGGTCGACTATGACGGCATTATCCTGAAAGTGAATCAACTCTCTAATCAGATCGATAACCTGCGTTTGGCCGACAACGACACCGACGATTCACCGATGGACTCGGACAGCAGCGAGCTTTCCAGCTCGATTAGCGAATGGCGCGTCAATCTGCAAAAAAGCTGGCAGAACTTTATGGACAGCTTTATCACCGTGCGCCGTCGTGATGAAACTGCCGTACCGCTGCTGGCACCGAACCAGGACGTTTACTTACGTGAAAATATCCGTTCCCGCCTGTTAGTAGCTGCACAGGCCGTGCCGCGTCATCAGGAAGAGACATACCGCCAGGCGCTGGAAAATGTCTCCACATGGGTGCGTGCTTACTACGACACCGACGATGCAGCGACCAAAGCGTTCCTTGAAGAAGTAGACCAACTGAGCCAGCAAAGCATCAGTATGGATGTCCCGGAAACGCTGCAGAGTCAGGCTATTCTCGACAAGTTAATGCAGACCCGCGTACGTAATTTACTGGCGCAACCTGCCACAGCACCGGTAGCAGCAGCGCCAGCGCCTTCGACAGACGCTCCGGCAACCGCGCCGCAAGGAGAATAATGATGCTAAAAGTATTGTTGCTCTTTGTGCTGTTGATCGCCGGGATCGTCGTCGGTCCGATGATAGCCGGTCATCAGGGCTATGTGCTGATCCAGACGGATAACTACAATATCGAAACCAGCGTGACGGGCCTGGTGATCATCCTGATCGTCGCCATGGTCGTCCTGTTTGCGATTGAATGGCTGTTGCGCCGAATTTTCCGCACCGGCGCACATACCCGTGGGTGGTTTGTGGGTCGTAAACGTCGTCGCGCCCGTAAGCAGACCGAACAGGCGCTGCTCAAACTGGCAGAAGGTGACTATCAGCAGGTTGAGAAGCTGATGTCGAAAAATGCCGATCATGCAGAACAGCCAGTAGTGAATTACCTGCTGGCGGCAGAAGCGGCTCAGCAGCGCGGTGACGAAGCTCGCGCCAACCAACACCTTGAGCGTGCTGCCGAACTGGCGGGAAATGATACGATCCCGGTAGAAATCGCTCGCGTTCGCCTGCAACTGGCGCGTAATGAAAATCACGCCGCACGCCACAGCATAGACAAACTGCTGGAAGTAACGCCACGTCATCCGGAAGTGCTGCGTCTGGCTGAGCAGGCCTACATTCGCACCGGCGCATGGAGTTCCTTGCTGGATATCATCCCATCCATGGCAAAAGCGCATGTGGGTGATGACGAGCACCGCGCCATGCTGGAACAACAGGCATGGGTTGGCTTGATGGATCAGGTCCGCGCCGATCAGGGCAGCGAGGGGCTGCGTGCATGGTGGAAAAACCAGAACCGTAAAACCCGTCATCAGGTTGCTTTGCAGGTAGCAATGGCTGAACATCTGATTGAGTGTGACGATCACGATACGGCGCAGCAGGTCATCATTGATGGTTTGAAACGTCAGTACGATGACCGCCTGGTGCTACCGATCCCGCGTCTGAAAACCAATAATCCGGAACAGATAGAAAAAGTGCTGCGCCAGCAGATTAAAGCCGTGGGCGATCGCCCGTTGCTGTGGAGTACGCTGGGTCAGTCGTTAATGAAGCATGGGGAATGGCAGGAAGCCACGCTCGCCTTCCGTGCCGCTCTCAAACAGCGCCCGGATGCCTATGACTACGCCTGGCTTGCTGACGCGCTGGACAGACTGCATCAACCGGAAGAAGCCGCCACCATGCGTCGTGATGGCCTGATGTTGACGTTGCAGAACAACAATCCCCCGCAGTAACTCCTGAATGCCCGGTGGCGCTTTCGCTTACCGGGCCTACATATTTTTCATCTCGTATACACAAAATCATTCGAGAAACAGCTCGAAGGATTTTGTGTATGCATAAAAAAACGCCCACTCGGTAAGGAGCAGGCGTTAAACAGGTCTGTATGACAACATAAATGGGTGCTTCACTCAACGTTATGTCCATGGTGTTTGATGAGGCTACGCGACATCTGTCTGTGGACGATAAGCACCGTAAATGGCTCTGCATCATTCCTGAGTTTATGAGGCCAGAGGGCGAACATAAGAGATGGAATGAGCATCTACCCGCATATTATTGCACAAGGCATGCCACGATTGCACTGCAAAAACCAGGTATTCGGACTTTTTAAGACATCAGGTAATTCGCGGGAATAAAGGCTGAGAAGGGAAAATCAGAAAACAAAAAACCCCGCCGAAGCGGGGTTCAAAATTGGTCGGCGAGAGAGGATTCGAACCTCCGACCCACTGGTCCCAAACCAGTTGCGCTACCAAGCTGCGCTACTCGCCGTTTTACTGCTTTTTGAATTTTTAGTTCAATTCTTTAAGTCGTGGTGCGAGGGGGGGGACTCGAACCCCCACATCCTAAGGACACTAACACCTGAAGCTAGCGCGTCTACCAATTCCGCCACCTTCGCATTTCACAACTTTAAATTAATGGGGTGGCTAATGGGATTCGAACCCACGACAACTGGAATCACAATCCAGGGCTCTACCAACTGAGCTATAGCCACCACTGCAAATCTTTTACGCGGTATTAAAACCACCGCAGCTCTGGCACCCTACTAAATGGTGCGCCCGACAGGATTCGAACCTGAGACCTCTGCCTCCGGAGGGCAGCGCTCTATCCAGCTGAGCTACGGGCGCTTAGCGCCGTTGCGGGGCTGGATATTACGGAGGTCTCGGTCTTCTGTCTAGTGCTTTTTTAAAATAAATTATCGTTTGGTCATGGTTTGTGCGTTTTGTCGCTTATTCCCGCAATTTATGGGCTGTGCCATGACGATTCAGACCAAAAACCTTATAAATGAACGTCACGGCCAACAAGAAACCCATGCCAACAAAAAGCGACATTCGGGTATCTTCATTAAAGTACATGCCAATTAATACGCAAATCAGGAACGCCATCGTCAAATAATTCGCCCACGGGAACAGAATGGAGCGGAATGGATGACTGGCAATCGCCGCTTTATGCGCCTGACGGAAACGCAGCTGACTTATCAGGATCACAAACCACGGCACCATCCCCGGCAACACGCTGGCGCTATAGACATAAACAAACACGCGCTGCGGATTCGGAATGATGTAGTTCAGGCACGAACCAATCAGCAGGATCGCGATAGAAATGGCCACGCCGGCAACCGGTACGCCATGGCGAGAAACTTTCCCAACAGCAGCGGGGAGCTGGCGATTCTTGGCCAGCGCGTAGAGCATACGCCCACAGCTGTACATGCCGCTGTTACAGCCAGACAGCGCCGCCGTCAGGACCACAAAGTTAATAATCCCCGCCGCGGCGGTAATACCAATCTTGGCAAAGGTGAGAACAAACGGACTGCCGTTGCTGCCAATCTCGTTCCACGGGAAAATAGTGACGATAACAAAAATCGCACCAACGTAGAAAATCAGGATACGCCACAGCACTTTACCTACCGCGCTACGCAGCGTGACCTGTGGGTTCTTCGCTTCACCTGCAGTAATGCCAATCAGCTCCACGCCCTGGTAAGAAGCCACGACAATACACAATGCCGTCAGGAAGCCCTTCCAACCACCGGCAAAGAAACCGCCGTGTTCGGTCAGGTTGCCAAAGCCGATCGCCTGACCGCCATTACCAAAACCGAAGAAAATCACCCCTAACCCAATGACGATCATCACAATGATGGTGGTCACTTTGATCATGGCAAACCAGAACTCAATTTCACCATACAAGCGAACTGCGGCGAGGTTCGCCAATGCAACCAGTCCGACCGCGATCAGTGCGGGTATCCATTGCGCCATTTCTGGGAACCAGAACTGGACGTACACCCCGATGGCGGTAATCTCTGAGATCCCCACCGCCATCCACATAAACCAGTATGACCAGGCGGTGAGATAGCCAAAGAAGGGGCTCATATAACGGTGAGCGTAAACAGCGAATGAACCGGCAACCGGCTCGAGGAATAACATCTCCCCCATAGAACGCATAATGAAAAATACGAACAGCCCGGCGACGATATACGCCAGCAGAACCGAAGGTCCCGCCCATTTCAGGGTACTGGCGGCCCCCATAAACAGCCCGACGCCAATAGTGCCCCCGAGGGCAATTAATTCGATGTGACGAGCCTCCAGCCCACGCTGTAGCTCAGGTTTGTTCTCGGCCATAAATCCTCTTGTTGTGTTTGCATGCTGTCCGGTATTACCGGTTCTCGTTATGGGTACATCTTGTTATGTCATAACAGGCTATACGACACCGACCGCTTAGCAGTTGGCGTCAAAACTCCACGGCACTGAAATGATTGTTGCGAATGGTTTCCTAAAATCGCTTAAATGGCAATTAAAGCATTCAAAAAATGAATATATTGTGCGAGAAAGCAGCGATTATGTTGTGAATAAGTAGCGTAATTAGCAGATCACGCTACTTATCAGAGGAGAGAGGGCGTCAGAGGTTGCCGGTATAGTGCCAGCGTAGATAGCGTAATAAGCGAAGTTGTCGAGTAATACGGCTCGGTTGCGACAATAAGCGATACAGCCACTCCAGCCCCAGATTTTGCCAGATTTTAGGCGCACGCTTAACGTGACCGGTAAAGACGTCGTAGGTGCCACCCACGCCCATATACAGCGCGTCAGGGTGAGTCTTGCGGCAATCACGCATAAAGATCTCTTGTTTCGGCGAACCCATCGCCACCGTCACAATTTGCGCGCCGCTGGCGTGAATACGCTCAAATAACGCCTGACGCTGCTCTGAGGTAAAATAACCATCCTGGCTACCCACAATGTTCACACGCCACTGTGCACGTAGTTTTGCCTCTGTTTGCGCCAGAACTTCAGGCTTGCCACCAACCAGGAAAACAGGCGTTCCGTTTTGCCCAGCTCGCGCCATCAGCGCTTCCCAAAGGTCAGCACCGGCCACACGTGAAACCTGCGCCTGTGGGAATTTTTTGCGCACCGAACGCACCACGCTAATCCCATCCGCATATTTGAACTCCGCGGCGTTGATCAGCTCCCTCACTTCAGGATTATCTTCTGCTGTCAGCATTTTCTCAGCGTTGATAGCCACCAGCGTTCCTGACCTGAGGTGTCCTTCGGCAAACAGGTAATTCAGCGCATGTTGCATATCGCGCCAGCCAATCAGTTGTAATCCGCGCAGCGAATACAGCGGCGCAGTTATGTTATCTGTCATTACGATCCTTCAATTTGTGTCCGGGGCAGCGACTTGATTCGTTTATGGATGAGTCCTGCGCTATCGAATAGCCAAAACAGCAGTTTTGCCATCAGTAGGCAAACGCCAAAAATCACGAGGAAAAAGACCACTCGCGAGACAAACGAATCCAGCCCTTCACGTGCCAACACGATCATATTGAAAATGGCGCCAAAACAGAAACTGTGCAAAATCGCCGCCTTATAGCGATTGGTTTCTTGGTTACCTAGCTCATACAGCCAGTCGAACCACTTGATAATGAGTCCAACGACAATCGCGCCTAATGGTATAAAAAGCGCCCCGCCCATCACCACCAGTGAACCAATTAACGTCGGCGAAATCGCCAGCCCTGAGTGGTTGTTCAACACTTCCCAGGTAAAGTAGTTCGCTGAGTTGAGTACAATACTCGGCCGCCCAGGCCACAGCCAGGAAGGGATAAAGACATAGAAGTCACGGACGATCGGCGCCAGCCCCTGGAACTCAATATTGTGGTAATTCTGCAGCAACAGCGCCAGGTTCTCCCACGGCGAGAAGGTGTCGCGCGTAAGGTACAGGAACGTATAGAACGCCTCATCGCCGCTAACGCTCATTCCGTAGCGCTTCAAGGCCAGCCAGAACATCCCGACAATACCCAGCACGCCTGCGGCGACCAACATCCACAGCGAAATCCAGCCGCGAATAATGCCGATAAACAAGAAGATGGCAAACGCAATGATGATATTGGCGCGCGTCCCGCCCACAATCATATAGGTCAGCAAACCAAACGCGACGGTGCTCACCAGGAAGAACAACCACGCTTTGCTGTCCTGACGCAGGAAATAAACCACCAGCATGGCCGGAATGAAGAAGTAGAAGAAACGCTTCAGAGCGACCCCAGAGACTTCGCTGGAAAAAATCTGGCTATAGGATTGCAGTCTGAACAGCAGGAATCCGTTGTGCATAAAGAAGACGCCCACGCTCACCAGCGCAATCGCCATCAGGATAACCCAGGTCAAATGGGCTTCAACGCGATTGATAGTAAACAGCGGCCTGCGCGGCTTACCCTCTACTCGCTTACGCAATCGCGTTTTATACGTCACGTAGTAGACGGCATAGAAACAGGCTGCTGACAGCAAGGCCTGCAGCAGGATCTCCGGCGGAGCCACTGCCACATCAAAGCGGAACACCAGGATGCTGGTTAACGGGAATCCGAAGAAGAACGTCAGCAAGAACAACAATGAGAAGAAAACATTGAAGTTAAAACGTACGCGGCGGAACTCAAACCAGGTCAGCGTGGCGATAAACAAGGTGGAGAGCAGCCAGACTACCAGCAGACCGCTGAATTGCATCAGGCTCATACGGTTTCTCCTGAAGCAATGCGCAG
Source organism: Citrobacter sp. Cf136 (assembly GCF_030333815.1). Lineage (NCBI taxonomy): Bacteria > Pseudomonadati > Pseudomonadota > Gammaproteobacteria > Enterobacterales > Enterobacteriaceae > Citrobacter > Citrobacter sp. Cf136. The sequence continues at coordinate 55,132 of NZ_JAOWFE010000039.1, forward strand.
CGCGTTATACCACGGCTGCAGATAATTCGGGCTAAAGAAGGTAATCGTGTTTTTATCTACCGATGCCAACTGGCGCTGCGCTTCACGTACGACGCCTTCATTGAGATCATCCGTGGTAAATAACACCGGAAGATTCTGTTCCACCATATCCTGCCAGAAGGGATTTTCACGGTTGAGCACGCACGGGATACCCGCCTGGATCAGCAAACACAGGGTACCGATCCCCTGCTGTCGGGCAAAAATAAAGTAACCCAAATCGCATTGCCGCAATAATGTTAGATAGGCATCAAATTCCAGCTTTTCACTTAAAATTTGCAGATTATCAGCGCTAAATAATGCCATACCGGCCTGGCGAACCTCGTCGATATAGGCCTCATTATTGGCGGGATAACCCATCGGCACAATCACGTTCACCGTGTCGCCGAACTGCTGATGGACAGCACGCAGCGCGGCAACATGCTCATTGCTGCGATCGCCAGAGTTGCCAACCAGCACCGTCATCTTGCCGCTGCGCTGACAATCATTGCTCATGTTATTGAGTGAAAGATCCATTCGCGTTGGGAAATAGAGCAACTCACCCCGTACATGCGGATGTTGCTCGGCGAAATAACGTAAATCGCCCCGTGTGGCAAACACGCAGCCCACGCGATTCTGCGCCATGCGGCGAATCGGGTAAAACAGGCGGAATTTCAGCCCACTGGAGACTTCGTATAAATCAGCACCCCAGATATGCCAGTAAAACTGCGTCGGTTTAATTCCCCCGCCCAGCAGCGCCAACCACAGGCTGGTGTTGAACTGACCGTGGAAGAAGAATCGCTGTTGGCGATTCGCTTTTGCTTTCGCGATAACTGCTTCGGCTAACGCTTTTTTCCCGCTGTAAAAACTCAGCGATAACGCCGGGCAGCTCTCACTGAATCCCGCATCCTGACCGGCAACCATAAACGTGCGCGCGTGCTCGCTCGTCGCGGCAAGCGAGTCGTTGAAAAACCGCAACACGGTTTGGTTATGGTGAGGGATATCCGATCCCAGAACGTGAATCAGTACAGTCATGCCCGCCTACGCCAGAGTAAAAACACGCCACAACAAAGTGAAAAATAGACGATGTACGTTGCCATATAAGCCTGTGCCGCTCCCAGCGCACCATGTGCAGGGATCAGCCAGTGAGCAAACATCGTCAATAACATGAACTGGCTAATTTCAGCCAAAATATAAAACCGCAGCGACGCTTTCGCGATCACCAGATACCCAAAGACATACGCCCCCACTTTCAGCACATCGCCGACCAGTTGCCAGGCAAACAGGTCGCGCATGGCGGTGAATTTTGCGGAGAAAAGCAGCCAGATTGCAAAGTCACGCAATAGCCAAACGGTAAAGCTCGCGGCGGCAACTGCTGGTAGCACGAACTTCAGCGACTTAACCACCTCGCGCGTAATGTCGCGCTTTTCAGTGAGTCGCGACAACGTCGGCAGCAAGTAAACGCTGAATGAAGCGGTAATGAATTGCAGATAAGCATCAGAGATACTGCTTACCCCCTGCCAAATCCCCACATCATCCCAACTGTACTGCGCCGCCAACAGGTTTCGCATCATTACGTATGCCACAGGCAACGTTACGGAGGTAATCAGCGCCATCAGCGTAAACTTGCTTAGCTGTCCAGCCAGACCGTTATCCCACGAGGGTTTCAGGTAATGCAGCGGAATCGCCCCACGCTTAATCAGCATAATAGCGGCGGGGATAACGACCAACGCGGGCACTAACGCCAGACCCAGCAAAGCGCCTTCATACCCTCCCAGGCGATAACAGCCATAATAAGCCACTACGCCCACCAGACTACCCACAATCAGCGACAGCGCGTTACCCGCCGCATCGCGAAAACCCTTCATCAACGCCAACAGCAGATTCGCCCAGGCAATGCCCATCTGCACCAGCGCAACCAGTCTTACCAGCCCCTGATAATGAGTATGACCAAACAATCCCTGACTGATTGGTGCGGCCGCCAGCAGAAAAATCACCGCCATCAGCGTAGAGAATCCCAGCACCATCGCGGAAGATGTACCGACGACCTTGCGGAGCCGGGTCGGATCGTCATGGTGCTGCGCAACATATTTCGTGACGCCGTTGAAAATGCCGGCCCCCGCCAGGACACCAAGCACGGTGACCATCTGGCGGAAGTTACCCGCCTGCCCCACGCCTGCCGGGCCAAACGACACCGCCAGCAGCTTCACGACCAGCAAACCCGCACCAATTTTTACCAGCGTACTGGCTGCCGTCCATAAGGACGCTTTAGCAAGCGACATTTCAGGCGAAGTAGTTGAGTAAGGTCGAAATTACCGTTCGCTGGTTGACCGGCGACAGGTTGTAGAACAGCGGTAAACGCAGCAAACGCTCGCTCTCTTTGGTGGTGTAACGATCAACACCGGCAAATACGCCGAATTTGTCGCCAGCCGGGCAATCATGCAGCGGGATGTAGTGGAACACCGCCATAATTTCAGCTTCTTTCAGGAAGTTAATCAACGCCGTGCGATCGTCGATATCGCGCAGCTTGATGTAAAACATATGGGCGTTTTGCACGCAGTCTTCCGGTACAGAAGGCAGCTCGATACGTCCGGCACGCGCCAGCGGTTCAAGAGCATCATAGTAGTTCTGCCACAGCGCCAGACGCTGCTGGTTAATGCGGTCCGCCGCTTCCAGTTGCGCCCACAGATAGGCGGCCTGTAGATCGGACATCAAATAGCTGGAGCCGATATCACGCCAGGTATATTTATCTACCTGGCCACGGAAAAACTGGCTGCGGTTTGTCCCTTTTTCACGGATGATCTCTGCACGTTCGACTAATTTTTTATCATTAATCAGCGTCGCACCGCCTTCACCACCTGCGGTATAGTTTTTGGTCTCATGAAAGCTAAAGCAACCGATGTGACCAATCGTCCCCAGCGCCCGACCTTTGTAAGTCGACATAACGCCCTGGGCCGCATCTTCCACCACAAACAGGTTATGTTTGGTCGCCAGCGCCATAATAGTATCCATTTCGCAGGCCACACCCGCGTAATGCACCGGCACAATAGCGCGGGTTTTGTCGGTGATCGCCGCTTCAATCAGCGTTTCGTCAATGTTCATGGTATCCGGGCGGATATCAACAAAGACAATTTTCGCGCCTCGCAGCACGAAAGCATTGGCCGTGGAGACAAACGTATAGCTTGGCATAATGACTTCGTCGCCAGGCTGGATATCCAGCAGCAATGCCGCCATCTCAAGCGATGCGGTGCAGGAAGGCGTCAGCAATACTTTCTCGCTGCCAAAATGCTGTTCCAGCCACTGCTGGCAGCGACGGGTAAAACCGCCGTCGCCACACAGTTTGCCGCTGTTCATCGCAGCCTGCATGTAATCGAGTTCAGTGCCCACCACCGGCGGTGCGTTAAATGGAATCATCGTGTCACCTGTATAACCAATACGCGGTGCTTTCCACATTCGCACCACTGTGTATATAACGTTTAAGCGCGGCTGTATTGCCCATTTGGGTCGCCACACGCAGTGCTGTTTTACCGTGAGCCTGCGCCCAGCAAAGCGCGGCCTGCATCAGTTCTGCTCCCGCCCCACGCCCGGCTAGCAGGCCAATTCGCGCCTCGGTCGCATTCAGTTCACGCAGCGAGACATAGCCACGAATCTCACCTGTTGGTGTACGAAAAACGAGGCATTGATGATCGAACGTCCCCAGCACCGCGTTTTCAATCCACTGCGCATAAAAACGCGCGCTGGCATCTACGGCATACCACGGGGCGCGAAAACGACTTTGCGCGAACGCCTGTCCTGCCAGATGGCGTAATGCAGGGATATCCGTAGTTTGTGCGACCTGCGCACCGGGGTCACCATGCGCACACGTCACTGGCAGCACAAAATCCACTTCACCTTCAACCAGTGAGAAGCCCAGCTGTTGCAGGGCATCTAATGCTTGGGTATTGGCGGCAGGTATTTTTGCCTGTACCCGCGACCAGGGCTGCAACGCATCCGCAGTCAGAACCGACGCATGTTGGTCAAAACGCACAATGGCGCTATGCACGCCAAAGAACGTATTTTCCCAGCTAAGCGGCTCAATACTGGCGCGGATTTTCACCGCCAGACCCCTTTGGTATCAACGACATATTGCTGGTGAACCGCATCGCCTTTAATGGCTTTAAATTCATTGTGGTCGACCAGCAAGACCAGCACATCGGCGCTTTCCAGGGCATCGTCCAGCGTTGCCAGTTGGCACAGACCGTCCAGTTTTTTCGGCAGTTGATGGATATTCGGTTCCACCACCAATGTTTCGCCTTTGTGCCAATGCGCGATACTTTGCGCAATTCCCATCGCCGGGCTTTCACGTAAATCATCAATATTCGGTTTAAATGCCAGACCAAAACAGGCAATTTTCACTTCGCTGGCCCGTTTATTGGTATCCGCCAGACAGTCGGCCACGGCAGCTTTTACCCGATCGACCACCCAATGAGGCTTACCGTCGTTTACCTCACGCGCGGTGCGAATCAATTTCGCCTGCTGCGGGTTCTGCGCCACGATAAACCACGGATCAACCGCGATACAGTGCCCGCCAACACCCGGACCCGGCTGCAAAATATTCACGCGCGGATGGCGATTTGCCAGGCGAATCAGCTCCCAGACGTTGATCCCCTGATCGGCGCAAATCAGCGACAACTCATTAGCGAAGGCGATATTGACGTCGCGGAAGCTATTTTCAGTCAGCTTGCACATTTCCGCAGTGCGGGCGTTGGTCACGACACATTCCCCTTCAAGGAAGATGTTGTACAGCTCACTGGCGCGTGCGGAACAGACTGGGGTCATGCCCCCAATCACGCGGTCGTTTTTAATCAGCTCAACCATCACCTGACCTGGCAGCACGCGTTCAGGGCAATAGGCAATATTGACGTCAGCCTGTTCACCGACCTGCTGCGGGAAAGTCAAATCAGGACGCATTTCAGCCAGCCATGTGGCCATCTGTTCGGTAGCCCCGACAGGCGACGTCGATTCAAGGATCACCAACGCGCCTTTTTTCAACACCGGTGCAAGAGACTTGGCTGCGGCTTCAACGTAGACCATATCGGGTTCGTGCTCCCCCTTAAACGGAGTAGGCACAGCAATCAGAAAGGCATCCGCATCTACAGGGGTTGTGGTCGCACGCAGAAATCCATTTTCGACCGCCGTTTTCACCACGGCGCCCAAATCTGGCTCAACGATATGAATTTCACCGCGATTAATGGTATCCACCGCGTGTTGATTTACATCTACGCCAATCACATGCTTTTGACGGGAAGCAAAGGCAGCCGCCGTCGGCAGTCCGATATAACCCAGCCCAATGACAGAAATGGTCGTAAAACTCATAGCGATATCCGATTATTTTTTAACGCGTGTAAAATGCGGCCACATGCCTGCCCGTCACCATACGGATTATGGGCGCGGCTCATGGTCTGATATTCATTATCGTCATGCAGCAAACGCGTGACTTCTTCGACAATACGCTGCGGGTCTGTCCCTACCAGACGTACTGTACCTGCAGTAATCGCTTCCGGACGTTCCGTCGTTTCGCGCATCACCAGTACCGGTTTCCCCAAAGATGGGGCTTCTTCCTGAATCCCACCGGAGTCGGTCAGGATCAGCCAGGCATGATTCATCAGCCAGACAAACGGCATGTAATCCTGCGGTTCAATCAGGATGACGTTTTCAACGTGACCCAGAATGCGATTCACCGGTTCGCTGACGTTAGGATTCAGGTGAACCGGATAAACAATCTGCACGTTCTGATTGGCCGCAGCAATTTCCGCCAGCGCATGGCAAATGCGTTCAAAACCGCGACCGAAGCTTTCCCGACGATGACCGGTCACCAGTATCATTTTTTTATCAGAGCTCAGGAAAGGATAATGCTCTGCTAATTCAGCACGCAATTTATCGTTCGCCAGTACGCGGTCGCGAACCCAGATCAACGCATCAATCACCGTATTGCCTGTGACGAAAATACGATTTTCGGGAATAGCTTCCCGTAACAAATTTTGGCGCGAGTTTTCTGTTGGCGCAAAATGATACATAGCCAGACGCCCGGTCAGCGTACGGTTCGCCTCTTCCGGCCAGGGAGAATAGAGATCACCAGTACGTAAACCAGCCTCTACATGCCCCACCGGGATGCGCTGATAGAACGCAGCCAGACTCGTGGCAATGGTCGTTGTGGTATCACCATGAACCAACACCACATCAGGTTTAAAATCAGCCAGAATTGGCTTTAATCCTTCCAGTATTCGGCAGGTAATTTCTGTTAGTCCCTGACCTGGCTGCATAATGTTGAGATCGTAGTCAGGTACAATGGAAAAGAGGTTCAACACCTGATCGAGCATCTCGCGATGCTGCGCCGTGACGCAAACTTTTGCCTCAAAATCAGGATCTTTTGCCAACGCATGAACCAGAGGTGCCATTTTTATGGCCTCTGGTCGCGTGCCAAATACAGTCAGTACTTTCACATCGATTCTCTTCGGATTGGCAGTGAGGGCCCAGCCCCTCAATGCAACGATATTGCTAAATCGTGCGGCGGCGGGTTAACGCGACACCAGCACCGATCAGAGCCCCAACGATGCCCCACATAATCATCAGGAAAGCACGACGAGGGCTGTCACGTTTTACCGGTTCTTCCGGCGTACGCAAATAACGATAGGTCTGAAAACGCGGATCCAGAGTTGGCCCAACGTTCAGTGTGTTAAGCATGGCTCGGTTTTGGAAGTAGTCCAGATCGAAATCGGGACCAACAGATTGCAGGTTTTCGAGGCGCGCCTGCAGCATAGGACGTCCAAGCAAAAACAGTTCAGAATCCGGCAATTCTTCAGCAGGAACATCCGTAGAAGTACGCGAAATATTATGCTGTTCAGCAATTTTGAGTGCCTGCTCAATGTTGTGAACACGGCGGGAGAAGATCGATTTCGCCACTTCTTCCTGGCGTTTAACCTGCGCCTTCATCTGCACAGTGCGTGCAGCCCAGGCGCCCTTCAGCTCATCATTCAGATGACGCGCAGCACGCTGACTGGCAAACGCCACGTACTGACGCAATAGATTGTTGGCATCAGGTGCCGTCTCGGCAATCAACTTCACGCTGTCATTGGTATTACGAACCGCATCGCCAGGCATAAACTGAATGTTATTGATCAGTTCATCCAGCATCGCCGCATCGGCTTTGCTGTTACCCACCATACGTTGCTTGTAATAATCAGTCTGCTGCCAGAATTCACGACGCGTATCCCAGGAAGCAAGTTGCATGATGAATTCTTTATAGGCTTCATCCATCACTGACGGCTGATCCGCTGATGCAAGACTGGCCTTGATGTCCAGGTTACGTAAGAACTGCTGCTGAGAGTAATAGCCGCCCAACATATTAACCGTTGGCCTGTCTGAAATCGCCGTTGCGCTCCACTCCTGACGAGCAAAAAACGTATAGGCGAGAGCGACTAACGCGAAGGCGAGAGCCATACCGACGATCCACACCTTCCCTGTCCACAAAGTACGAAACAACCCACGGATGTCCAGTTCATTTTCAGCGCTCATGGCATGTTCCCCCGGTAATGGTTGTGTCATCGTACCCTCAATTTATTTGGTTAAGTTTGGTTTACTGTCACGGTTTCTACGCAACTTGCGCTTCCAGCGTTTGATAAATCTCGCCACCTTCCAGGCGCGTTTTATACAGATGTCGTACAGGACAAACGCCAGTAAAAAGAGCACCAACATCACCCATTCCGGGACAATACGAGAATATTCAGCCAACACGCCGATAGAAGCCAGGATCGCAGCAGCCAGCGTAATCAGGACAAAAGCCTGTCGGGAAGTAAACCCGGCGCGCATGATTAAATGGTGAATATGTTGGCGATCCGGGGAGAAAGGGCTCATGCCTTTACGTAAACGGCGATACATAATTGCCACCATATCCATTAACGGAATGGCAATAATCCACAGAGCCGTGACCGGGCTAATAGGATGCGTTGGCCCCTGGGTAGTCTCCAGCAGAATCCAAATCACCGTGAAGCCAATCAACGTACTTCCTGCATCCCCCATAAAGACTTTATAGCGGCGTCCGAGAATCCCCAGGTTCAGTAGGATGTAAGGCAGAATGGCGGCGATCATGGCAAAACACCAGATTGCCAGGCTTGTCTGGCCATCGAACCACAGAATAAGCCCCATCGCGGCGAATGAGACACTGGATAGCCCACCGAGCAGACCATCGATCCCATCGACCATATTGAAGGCGTTAATCGCCGCCCAAACGGCAAACAGGGTCAGGAAATAACCAAAAGGACCGAGCACCATCTCCCAGGGGCCGAAAATATAGCCAAGGCTTAGCAGATAGAGTTTGCCCACTGACATCATAATGATGCCAATAAGGGCCTGGATGGTCGCGCGGATTTTTACACTGATATCAAAGCGGTCGTCCAGCGCACCGATAAACACCAGTACACCGGCACAAGCCAGGTAGAGAGTCGCATGCGGGATATAATAATCGGCGATGAGGAAGGTAAAGCAAATGCCTGCGTAAACCGAAATCCCCCCAACCAGCGGAATCAGTCCCTGATGACGTTTACGGAAGTTGGGTTTATCCACCAATCCAATCTTTTTCGCAACCTTGCGGGCAAAGAAAAGAAACAGCGTTGTGAATAAAAAAATACTGATGAGATCAGTACTTGCTGTCAGTAAATTCACTATACATGCTCTCAGAGAATATCAATATATGAAGTATAACCATCCGGGCGATTATTCAGAAGAGAAACCCGACTCCATATCAGGTGGTTCTGTATGATTATTAACCACAAAATACGAATTACAACCCTTCGTCACCAGGCGGTATGTCATACCGGATTATTATTATTGTGTCGTTAAGATTACATCCACAAAAGCAAAACGCCACGTAAAAACGTGGCGTTTTCAGATGATGCCCGAATCAGGAACGCTTCATCATATCGAAGAAGTCGTCATTGGTCTTGGTCATCGCCAGCTTGTTAATGAGGAACTCCATTGCGTCGATTTCACCCATAGGATGGATGATTTTGCGCAGGATCCACATTTTCTGCAGCTCTTCCTGGGTAGTGAGCAGCTCTTCTTTACGGGTACCGGAACGGTTGTAGTCGATAGCCGGGAAGACGCGTTTTTCAGCAATCTTACGGGAGAGATGCAGTTCCATGTTGCCGGTACCTTTAAACTCTTCGTAGATAACTTCATCCATTTTAGAGCCGGTATCAATCAGCGCAGTCGCGATGATGGTCAGGCTACCGCCCTCTTCCACGTTACGTGCAGCACCAAAGAAACGCTTCGGACGATGCAGGGCGTTGGCGTCCACACCACCGGTCAGTACTTTTCCGGAAGCAGGAACCACGGTGTTATATGCACGTGCCAGACGAGTGATGGAGTCAAGCAGAATGATAACGTCTTTCTTGTGTTCAACCAGACGTTTCGCCTTCTCGATAACCATTTCCGCAACCTGAACGTGGCGGGAGGCAGGTTCGTCAAAGGTAGACGCAACCACTTCACCTTTCACCAGACGCTGCATCTCGGTAACTTCTTCCGGACGTTCGTCAATCAGCAGCACCATCAACACGCAGTCAGGATGATTGTATGCAATGCTCTGCGCGATGTTCTGCAGCAGCATGGTTTTACCCGCTTTCGGCGGAGCAACAATCAGACCACGTTGGCCACGACCGATCGGCGATGCCAAATCCAGTACACGCGCCGTTAAATCTTCAGTGGAACCGTTACCACGCTCCATACGCAGACGAGAGTTTGCGTGCAGCGGCGTTAAGTTCTCAAAGAGGATTTTGTTACGGGCGTTTTCTGGTTTGTCGTAGTTAACTTCGTTAACTTTCAACAGCGCAAAGTAGCGTTCACCTTCTTTCGGCGGGCGAATCTTACCAGAAATGGTATCACCAGTGCGGAGGTTGAAACGGCGGATTTGGCTGGGAGAAACGTAGATGTCATCAGGACCGGCGAGGTAGGAGCTGTCTGCAGAGCGGAGGAAACCAAATCCATCCTGCAATATCTCCAGCACACCGTCACCAAAGATATCTTCGCCACTCTTTGCGTGCTGCTTCAGGATGGCAAAAATAATGTCCTGCTTGCGCATACGAGCCAGGTTTTCAAGGCCCATATTTTCGCCGAGAGTGATCAGCTCAGAAACCGGCGTATTCTTTAATTCGGTAAGATTCATAATGGTGTGAGTTCTTAAACTTGGGGTAAATCTCGAACTTAATGTTGTGAATGGTATGGCAGGGTCATCCATGCCTGTTTACGGCCATCGACTCATGTCTGTTCGCTGTCTGGTCACAGGAAAGTACGCAGAACTGAAACGACAAGACGGATTGAGTGACAAGCCAGGAATCTGTCCACTTCTCGCGCGAGAAACAACGGGAAGTATTGGATATAACTAGATTCAAACTTAATAAGGTATGTTTAATACGAAGTCAACACTAACTTAGCACGACTCAAGTCGGGCGTCCAGTCATCCGAATCATTTCGAAGTATGGTCGCCCGATCATGAGACTTCCTTACGCTAAATTAGCGTCGAGGAATTCTTTCAACTGACCTTTGGACAGCGCGCCGACTTTTGTCGCCGCAACTTCGCCGTTTTTAAACAGCAACAGGGTCGGGATGCCACGGATACCATACTTCGGCGCGGTGCCTGGGTTTTGGTCAATGTTCAATTTAGCAACCGTCAGTTTGCCCTGATATTCGTCAGCGATTTCATCCAGAATCGGAGCGATCATTTTGCACGGACCGCACCACTCTGCCCAGAAATCAACGAGGATTGCTCCGTCCGCTTTGAGTACATCCGTGTCAAAACTGTCGTCAGTCAGGTGAATAATTTTATCGCTCATAATAACTCCACAGGAATAAGCCTGGTGCATTGGTGTAGCATTAATCAACGACGTGTTGATGTAGCATTAACCAACTAAAGGTTGACTTTATTTCACCGGATACGCTTTCGTAAAGCAATAGTAAGCTGATATTCTACCACACTATGAGCAAAACACATTTAACAGAACAGAAGTTTTCCGACTTCGCCCTGCACCCAAAGGTGATAGAAGCCCTTGAAAAAAAAGGCTTTCATAACTGTACGCCCATTCAGGCCCTCGCGCTGCCGCTAACGCTGGCTGGTCGTGATGTTGCCGGGCAGGCGCAAACCGGTACCGGAAAAACGATGGCGTTCCTGACGTCAACGTTTCATTATCTTCTCTCTCATCCCGCGATTGCCGATCGCAAGGTGAACCAACCGCGTGCGTTAATTATGGCGCCAACGCGTGAGTTAGCCGTGCAGATCCACGCCGATGCCGAGCCGCTGGCACAGACCACTGGTCTGAAATTAGGCCTGGCGTATGGCGGCGACGGTTACGATAAACAGCTGAAAGTGCTGGAAAGCGGCGTCGATATTCTTATCGGCACGACCGGTCGTCTCATCGACTATGCAAAACAGAACCACATTAATCTGGGCGCGATTCAGGTCGTGGTGCTGGATGAAGCCGATCGTATGTACGATCTGGGCTTTATTAAAGATATCCGTTGGCTATTCCGTCGTATGCCGCCAACCACCCAACGTCTGAATATGCTGTTTTCTGCAACCCTCTCTTACCGCGTTCGCGAACTGGCGTTCGAACAAATGAATAACGCTGAGTACGTTGAAGTCGAACCGGAACAGAAAACTGGCCATCGCATTAAAGAAGAGCTCTTCTACCCCTCCAACGAAGAGAAAATGCGTTTGCTGCAAACGCTGATTGAAGAAGAGTGGCCAGATCGCGCCATTGTTTTTGCTAACACCAAGCATCGTTGTGAAGATATCTGGGGCAGCCTTGCTGCAGACGGTCATCGTGTCGGTCTGCTGACCGGTGACGTGGCGCAGAAAAAACGTCTGCGAATCCTTGATGAATTCACCCGTGGCGATATCGACATTCTCGTTGCGACGGATGTTGCTGCACGTGGTCTGCATATCCCAGCCGTAACGCACGTATTTAATTATGACCTGCCGGATGACTGTGAAGATTACGTTCACCGTATCGGTCGTACCGGTCGTGCTGGTGCAAGCGGTCACTCTATCAGCCTGGCTTGTGAAGAGTACGCGCTGAATTTACCCGCAATCGAGACCTATATCGGCCACTCGATTCCGGTCAGCAAATATAACCCGGATGCCCTGATGACCGATCTGCCGAAGCCGTTGCGCTTAACGCGTCCGCGCACAGGCAATGGCCCACGCCGTACCGGTGGTGCTCCGCGTAATCGTCGTCGTTCAGGTTAAGAAACGTTATGCCATACACAAAATCATTCAGCCTGTATCAAGGCGGCAAGAAAACGAATCCCGATGAACCTACTTTAGTAAGTGATTCGGGTGAGAGAACGCAGCCAATACAGATACAGGTTGGAGGATGAAGTGTATGAATTCTACTTCGCTGTATGCGGCAATCGATCTCGGCTCAAATAGTTTTCATATGCTGGTTGTACGCGAGGTGGCAGGAAGCATCCAGACGCTCACTCGTATCAAACGCAAAGTGCGTCTGGCTGCTGGACTCAACGGTGACAACGAGCTCTCTGTTGAAGCGATGGAGCGCGGCTGGCAATGTTTGCGCCTGTTTGCAGAACGTCTGCAGGATATTCCGCATCCACAAATCCGCGTGGTCGCCACGGCAACATTACGCATCGCCGTAAATGCCGATGTGTTTATTGCTAAAGCGCAAGAGATCCTCGGCTGCCCTGTCCAGGTGATTAGCGGTGAAGAAGAAGCGCGCCTGATTTATCAAGGTGTGGCCCACACTACCGGCGGCGCAGATCAGCGTCTGGTCGTCGACATTGGCGGGGCCAGCACAGAGTTGGTTACCGGTTCTGGCGCGCAAACCACTTCCCTGTTCAGCCTGTCAATGGGCTGCGTCACCTGGCTCGAACGCTATTTTACCGATCGTAATCTGGCACAGGAAAACTTTGACGAGGCCGAGAAAGCCGCTCGCGAAGTTCTGCGCCCGGTCGCCGACAAACTGCGTTTTCATGGCTGGAAAGTTTGCGTTGGTGCCTCTGGCACCGTCCAGGCGTTGCAGGAAATCATGATGGCGCAGGGCATGGATGAGCGCATTACGCTGGCCAAACTTCAGCAGCTTAAGCAGCGTGCCATTCACTGCGGTCGTCTGGAAGAGCTGGAAATCGAAGGGTTAACGCTGGAACGTGCGCTGGTTTTCCCCAGCGGGCTGGCCATTCTGATTGCTATTTTCACCGAACTGAACATTCAATGCATGACCCTGGCCGGCGGCGCATTACGTGAAGGTCTGGTCTACGGTATGCTGCATCTGGCGGTGGATCAGGATATTCGTAGCCGCACATTACGCAATATCCAGCGCCGCTTTATGGTCGATACAGAGCAAGCACATCGTGTTGCCAATTTAGCGACTAAATTTCTCGATCAGGTTGAAAAAAAGTGGCATCTTGAACCGATTAGCCGCGAACTACTGATTAGTGCCTGTCAGCTGCATGAAATTGGCCTAAGCGTTGATTTTAAACAGGCACCACAGCATGCCGCTTATCTGGTGCGCAATCTCGATCTTCCGGGTTTTACACCTGCGCAAAAGAAACTGCTAGCGACGCTGTTACTCAACCAGACCAATCCCGTCGATCTCTCTTCGCTCCACCAGCAAAACGCAGTGCCACCGCGCATCGCGGAGCATCTTTGTCGTTTGCTACGCCTGGCGATCATTTTCGCCAGTCGTCGCCGTGACGATCTTGTGCCGGAAATTCAACTGGATGCAAGAAACGAGCACCTGACGGTCACTCTACCAGAAGGCTGGCTGGAACATCATCCGCTGGGTAAAGAGTTAATCGATCAGGAAAGCCAGTGGCAAAGCTATGTCCACTGGCCGCTGGAAGTGCGTTAGATGTTGGTTGCCGGATAGTGCTTACACATATCCGGCCCATAAAATACCTACTTCGCTTTAGCTTTCGCCATCATTGCCCGAATATTAGCGATGCTGGCCTGCCCTTTTTGCATCCGCTCCTCTGCGCTCACCACTTTTCGCTCTTGCTCCCAGATAACGTCATCCTGTGGCAGCTCCAGAAGGAAACGACTCGGTTCCGGACGCACCAGCTCACCGTACTGACGACGCTCTTTACATAGCGTGAAGATGAGCTCTTTTTGTGCACGCGTAATCCCTACATAAGCCAGACGACGTTCTTCGTCGATATTGTCTTCATCGATACTGCTCTGGTGCGGCAAAAATCCTTCTTCCATTCCCACCATAAACACGTATGGGAACTCCAGCCCTTTTGAGGCATGCAGTGTCATCAATTGCACCTGATCCAGCTCTTCTTCACTCTCTCCACGTTCCATCATGTCGCGTAGGGTAAAGCGGGTAACAACCTGGGTCAGGGTCATTGGCTCTTCCAGCTCACTGCCTTCCAGCATCTCCGTCATCCAACTGAACAGCGTATTGACGTTTTTCATACGCATTTCAGCCGCTTTCGGGCTCGGCGAGGTTTCATACAGCCAGGATTCGTAATCAATACCGTGGATAAGATCGCGCACAGCGGCAACCGGCTCACGCTCCGCCAGACGCTGAATTTCCCCCAGCCAGTGCGTAAAGCGAGTCAGAGAATCATACCCGCGCCCGGTCAGTGTCTGGCTAAGCCCCATATCAAAGCTGGCGGTAAACAGGCTTTTATTACGTGTCATCGCCCATTCCCCCAACTTTTGCAGCGTGGCCGGGCCGATTTCACGTTTTGGCGTATTTACGATACGCAAAAATGCGCTATCGTCATCCGGGTTGCTCAGCACGCGCAGGTAGGCCAGCAGATCTTTAATCTCCGGACGCGAGAAAAACGACGTTCCGCCGGAAATTTTGTACGGGATACGGTTCTGCATTAGAAACTTTTCGAACACGCGCGACTGATGATTACCGCGATACAGGATGGCGTAGTCTTTATATTGCGTCTTGTTCACAAAATGATGGGCTATTAATTCCCCGGTCACGCGTTCCGCTTCGTGCTCTTCATTATTGGCACTCATCACCTTCAGTTCAGCACCGTAACCCAACTCGGAAAAGAGTCGCTTTTCAAAGACGTGTGGATTGTTCGCAATAAGGATGTTCGCCGCCTTCAGGATGCGACCTGATGAACGGTAGTTTTGCTCCAGCTTCACCACCTGCAAAGCCGGAAAATCTTTGCTTAACAGTACCAGGTTCTGTGGACGGGCGCCGCGCCAGGAGTAGATCGACTGATCGTCATCGCCCACGACGGTAAAGCGCGCGCGTTTACCTACCAGCAACTTCACCAGCTCGTACTGGCTGGTGTTGGTATCCTGATATTCATCCACCAGCAGGTAGCGGATTCTGTTTTGCCAGCGCTCACGCACTTCTTCATTGCGCTGTAGCAGCAGCGTGGGAAGCAGGATCAGATCGTCAAAATCGAGGACGTTACACGCCTTCATATGCGCGTCATACAGACCATAGCAGTGGGCAAAAATACGATCGCGCTCGCCCTTGGCGCTGGCTGCCGCCTGTGCCGGAGTCATCAGATCGTTTTTCCAGTTGGAGATCGTCGAGATCAACTGCTGGAGGATAAGCTTATCGTCTTCGATTAGCCCTTCGGTCAGTTCCTTGAGCAATGCCACCTGGTCAGTATCGTCAAACAACGAGAAGTTCGACTTCATCCCCAGCGCCGCATATTCACGCTTAATGATATCCAGTCCCAGGGTGTGGAAGGTGGAGATCATCAACCCACGCGCCTCTTTACGACCCAGCGTTTGCGCCACGCGCTCTTTCATCTCGCGCGCAGCCTTATTGGTAAAGGTCACGGCCGCAATATGGCGTGCCTGATAACCACATTCACGGATCAGATGGGCGATTTTATTGGTGATAACACGCGTCTTGCCGGAACCCGCTCCCGCCAGCACCAGGCAAGGTCCGGTGACGAATTCGACGGCTTGTTGTTGTCCGGGGTTCAAACGCATAAAGGGTCACTCATGAAAGTCGGGAGGGGAGAATAACAGCGTGGTAGTATAGCCAGCCTTAACCACCCCACTCAAGGCACGATCATGGCAAAAACAGCAGCAGCAGTGCATATCCTTGTTAAAGAAGAGAAACTGGCACTGGATCTTCTGGAACAGATTAAAAACGGCGCCGACTTCGGCAAATTGGCGAAGAAACACTCTATCTGTCCATCAGGCAAACGCGGCGGTGATTTAGGTGAATTCCGTCAGGGCCAGATGGTTCCGGCGTTCGACAAAGTGGTCTTTTCCTGCCCTGTGCTGGAGCCAACCGGCCCGCTGCACACTCAGTTTGGTTACCACATCATTAAAGTGCTGTACCGTAACTAATAGAAAGCCCGGTGTTAAACACCGGGCTTTTTTTGCCGGATGGCGGCTACGCCTTATCCGGCCTACATCTGCTGTGCGTAGGTCGGGTAAGCGCAAGCGCCACCCGACATCCTATTTAGCCAGCAACGGCAATGCGTTTCATATCGGTCATATAGCCACGCAGTTTCTGGCCCACTTTCTCGATAGCGTGGCTGCGAATCGCATCGTTCACGTCGCGCAGCTGCGCGTTGTCTACCGCACCTTCGGCAATCGCTTTGCCCAGGTCGCCGGTCTGCAGGGTGGTCATGAACTCTTTCAGCAGCGGTACGCAAGCGTAAGAGAACAGGTAGTTGCCGTATTCTGCGGTATCGGAGATAACCACGTTCATTTCGTACAGACGTTTACGGGCGATGGTATTCGCGATCAGCGGCAATTCATGCAGTGATTCGTAGTAAGCAGATTCTTCGATGATGCCGGAATCCACCATGGTTTCGAACGCAAGCTCAACGCCCGCTTTCACCATCGCAATCATCAGAACGCCTTTATCGAAGTACTCCTGCTCACCGATTTTACCTTCAAACTGCGGGGCGGTTTCGAACGCGGTTTTACCGGTCTCTTCACGCCAGGTCAGCAGTTTCTGATCGTCGTTAGCCCAGTCAGCCATCATGCCGGAAGAGAATTCGCCGGAAATGATGTCGTCCATGTGTTTCTGGAACAGCGGCGCCATAATCTCTTTCAGCTGTTCGGACAGCGCGTAAGCACGCAGTTTCGCCGGGTTAGACAGACGGTCCATCATCAGGGTGATGCCGCCCTGCTTCAGCGCTTCGGTGATGGTTTCCCAGCCGAACTGAATCAGTTTTTCAGCATATGCCGGGTCAGTACCTTCTTCCACCAGCTTATCGAAGCACAGCAGAGAACCTGCCTGCAGCATACCGCACAGGATAGTCTGCTCACCCATCAGATCAGATTTCACTTCCGCAACGAAGGAGGACTCCAGCACGCCCGCACGGTGACCACCGGTGGCCGCAGCCCAGGCTTTAGCAATCGCCATGCCTTCTCCTTTCGGATCGTTTTCCGGGTGAACGGCGATCAGGGTCGGTACACCGAAGCCACGTTTGTACTCTTCACGAACTTCAGTACCCGGGCACTTCGGTGCCACCATCACAACGGTGATGTCTTTACGGATCTGCTCGCCCACTTCGACGATGTTGAAGCCGTGTGAATAGCCCAGCGCCGCGCCATCTTTCATCAGCGGTTGTACCGAACGTACAACGTCGGAGTGCTGCTTGTCTGGCGTCAGGTTAACCACCAGGTCAGCCTGCGGGATCAGCTCTTCGTAGGTACCCACTTTGAAGCCGTTTTCGGTCGCTTTACGCCAGGAAGCACGCTTCTCAGCAATGGCTTCTTTACGCAGTGCGTAGGAGATATCCAGACCGGAGTCACGCATGTTCAGACCCTGGTTCAGACCCTGAGCGCCACAGCCGACGATGACCACTTTTTTACCCTGAAGGTAGCTCGCACCATCGGCGAATTCGTCGCGGCCCATAAAGCGACATTTACCCAGCTGTGCCAGCTGCTGGCGCAGGTTCAGTGTATTAAAGTAGTTAGCCATGATGGTGTACTCCGTGATGTTGTGTTGTGGTGCTTATTATTCGGTTCGCAGATTTGTATTTGCGAGATTGAATCCACATTACAACAGGAAATTTATTGCGGAAATTGATATATTCACAACATCACATTGCAATTTATGCAACGTAGAAAATCGGAGGCTCGTCTGTGGATTTACGCGATCTGAAAATGTTCCTGCATTTGGCTGAAAGTCGCCACTTTGGCCGCAGCGCACGGGCAATGCACGTCAGCCCCTCCACGCTTTCGCGCCAGATTCAGCGCCTGGAAGAAGATCTCGGCCAGCCGCTGTTTGTGCGCGATAACCGCACGGTCACGCTGACCGAAGCGGGCGAAGAGCTGCGCGTATTCGCCCAACAGACGCTGCTGCAATACCAGCAACTGCGCCACACCCTCGATCAACAAGGGCCGTCGCTGTCAGGCGAACTGCATATTTTCTGTTCGGTAACTGCGGCATACAGCCATCTGCCACCCATTCTCGATCGTTTCCGCGCCGAGCATCCATCGGTGGAAATTAAGCTCACCACCGGCGACGCCGCCGATGCGATGGACAAAGTGGTCACTGGTGAAGCCGATCTGGCGATTGCCGGTAAGCCCGAGACACTACCCGGCGCGGTAGCTTTCTCGATGCTGGAGAATCTGACGGTGGTGCTGATCGCCCCGGCGCTGCCCTGCCCGGTGCGTAATCAGGTTTCCGTCGAGAAACCCGACTGGTCGACGGTGCCGTTTATCATGGCCGACCAGGGGCCGGTCCGCCGCCGCATTGAGCTGTGGTTCCGCCGTCACAAAATCAGCAACCCATCGATTTACGCTACGGTAGGCGGTCATGAAGCGATGGTCTCAATGGTGGCGCTGGGCTGCGGCGTGGCGCTGCTGCCGGAAGTGGTGCTGGAAAACAGCCCGGAGCCGGTACGTAACCGCGTGATGATTTTAGAACGCAGCGACGAGAAAACGCCGTTCGAACTCGGCGTCTGCGCTCCGAAAAAGCGGCTGCATGAACCGCTGATCGACGCGTTCTGGAAGATTGTTCTGGAACGTAAATCTGCCGACTAGCGCCAGCGTCAGGCCTAAAATCAGTGGTAGATTCAGTATTGGCGCTCCTTTTCTGTATAATGTCGTGATCCATTGTAGTGGGGGGCTTGTTAACCATCGCGTTAAGCAGGCCAGAACAGACGGTGTCATTGCGCACTTGACAGCGAAAATACAAACTTAATTAGCCATCATTATGATAATCAAACCAAAAATTCGTGGATTCATCTGTACAACGACCCATCCGACTGGCTGCAAAGTCAACGTGGAAAAGCAGATCGAGTATGTTAAGCAGAACGGGAAAATCGAGAACGGCCCGTCCCGCGTGCTGGTGATCGGTGCTTCCACCGGTTACGGTCTGGCTTCCAGAATTTCTGCCGCCTTTGGCAGCGGAGCCGCCACTATCGGCGTATTTTTCGAAAAACCGGGCACGGATACCAAACCGGGTTCCGCAGGCTGGTATAACTCTGCCGCCTTCGATGAAGCCGCTAAGCGTGAAGGTCTGTACTCCAAAAGCATCAACGGCGATGCGTTCTCTGACGAATGCCGTGATGAAGTGATCAAACTGATAAAAGAAGACCTGGGTCAGATTGACCTGGTGGTTTACTCACTGGCTTCCCCAGTGCGTAAAATGCCGAAAACCGGTGAAATCGTCCGTTCTGCGCTGAAGCCAATCGGTGAGGTTTACACCTCTAAAGCGATCGATACCAACAAAGATCAGATCATCACCGCCAGCATTGAGCCGGCAACCGAAGAAGAAGTTCAGAACACCGTCACCGTCATGGGCGGCGAAGACTGGGAACTGTGGATGGGCGCGCTGAGCGAAGCGGGCGTGCTGGCTGACGGCGTGAAAACCGTAGCCTACTCCTACATCGGTACCGACCTGACCTGGCCAATCTACTGGCACGGCGCGCTGGGCAAAGCGAAAGAAGATCTCGATCGCGCCGCGGGCGAACTGCGTAACCAGCTGGCTCCGCTGAACGGTTCCGCGAACGTTGCCGTACTGAAATCCGTAATCACCCAAGCGTCTTCCGCCATTCCAGTGATGCCGTTGTACATCTCCATGGTCTTCAAGCTGATGAAAGCACAGGGGATTCATGAAGGTTGTATCGAGCAAATCAACCGTCTGATGACCACCAGCCTGTACGGTGACAAAGTGGCGCTTGATGACAACCAGCGTATCCGTATGGATGACTGGGAACTGCGTGATGACATTCAGCAGGCATGTCGCGACCTGTGGCCGCTGATCACCACCGAAAACCTGGCGCAAGAAACCGATTATGCAGGCTACAAGCAGGAATTCCTGAACCTGTTCGGTTTTGGTCTCGACGGCGTGGACTACGACGCTGACGTGAACACCGAAGTCGAATTCGACGTTATCACGCTGTAATCTGCTGATACAGTAGCAAAAAGGGTTCATGTTTTTACATGAACCCTTTTTTAATGGCTGTTGTTAACCCGCCAGGAAGAACCTGAACGCCGGGTTATGTGTTTCATCGTGACAGTCATAACCCAGTTCATTTAGCCGCGTTTCGAAATCAGGCTCGTGTTCACCCAACTCAAACGCCGCCAGTACGCGACCATAGTCGGTACCGTGACTGCGATAGTGGAACAATGAAATATTCCAGTGCGTCCCCAGGGTATGCAGAAATTTGAGCAACGCCCCCGGCGATTCAGGAAATTCGAAGCTGTAGAGACGTTCCTGTAAGGGTTTCGACGGACGTCCACCGACCATATAGCGCACGTGTAGCTTCGCCATCTCGTCATCAGACAGATCCACCACGCTGTAGCCGCCCTCGTTGAGCAGTTGCAGGATTTCCTTACGCTCTTCCAGCCCACGGCTCAGGCGTACACCGACAAAAATGCAGGCGTCTTTCGCATCGGCAAAGCGGTAGTTAAACTCCGTTACCGAACGGCCACCCAACAGCTGGCAGAACTTCAGGAAACTTCCCTTCTCTTCCGGGATGGTCACCGCCAGCAGGGCTTCACGTTGTTCCCCCAGCTCGCAACGTTCGGAAACGTAGCGCAGGCCGTGGAAGTTAACGTTAGCGCCGGAAAGAACATGCGCCAGACGTTCACCGCGAATATTGTGCTGGGCGATGTATTTTTTCATCCCCGCCAGCGCCAGCGCCCCGGAAGGCTCAGCCACCGCACGTACATCCTCGAACAGGTCTTTCATTGCCGCACAAATAGCATCGCTATCGACAGTGATAATATCGTCGAGATATTCCTGGCACAGACGGAAGGTTTCATCGCCAATACGTTTCACCGCCACGCCTTCGGCAAAGAGACCCACACGCGGCAGATCCACCGGATGACCGGCATCCAGCGCTGCCTTCAGGCAGGCCGAATCTTCCGCTTCCACGGCAATTACTTTGATTTGCGGCATCAGTTGTTTAATCAGCACCGCCACGCCTGCCGCTAATCCGCCACCACCAACAGGCACGAATACGCGATCGAGATGAGCGTCCTGCTGGAGCAGCTCCAGCGCCAGCGTGCCCTGCCCGGCAATCACCATCGGATGATCAAACGGTGGAACCCAGGTAAAACCCTGCTGCTGCGACAGCTCAATCGCTTTGGCTTTGGCTTCATCAAAATTCGCGCCGTGCAGCAGCACTTCTCCGCCGAAGCCGCGAACGGCATCGACTTTGATATCGGCGGTAGCCGTTGGCATGACAATCAGCGCCTTCACGCCTAATCGCGCAGAAGAGAACGCGACACCCTGAGCATGATTACCCGCCGATGCGGTGATGACCCCATGCGCTTTTTGCTCTTCGGTCAAGCCCGCCATCATGGCATAGGCACCGCGTAGCTTGAAACTGTGAACGGGTTGACGGTCTTCGCGCTTCACCAGAATGACGTTATCGAGGCGCGAAGAGAGCTTTTCCATTTTCTGTAGCGGCGTTACCTGTGCCGCTTCGTATACCGGCGCACGCAGTACCGCTCTGAGATACTCAGCGCCTTCAGGAGCACCGGATAGAGGTTGTGAATCCGCCATGGTCATTATCCCCCGAGCTTCGACTTATCGCGCACCGCACCTTTGTCGGCACTGGTTGCCAGGCTGGCGTAGGCGCGCAGTGCAAAGGAGACCTGACGTTGACGATCTTTTGGCGTCCAGGCTTTGTCACCGCGAGCTTCCTGCGCTTCACGGCGCGCAGCGATTTCCGCATCACTCAGTTGCAGTTGAATGCCACGATTCGGGATATCGATGGCAATCATGTCACCATCTTCGATAATCGCGATATTACCGCCGCTGGCCGCTTCCGGAGAAACGTGACCGATTGAAAGCCCCGAAGTACCGCCGGAGAAACGACCATCGGTAATCAGCGCACAAGCCTTGCCGAGGCCCATCGATTTCAGGAAGGTGGTTGGGTAGAGCATTTCCTGCATGCCTGGCCCGCCTTTCGGCCCTTCGTAGCGAATGACAACCACGTCGCCAGCCACCACTTTACCGCCGAGGATTGCTTCAACCGCATCGTCCTGGCTTTCATACACTTTTGCCGGGCCGGTGAATTTCAGGATACTGTCATCCACGCCTGCAGTTTTTACGATACAGCCGTTTTCCGCAAAGTTACCGTACAGGACTGCCAGACCGCCGTCTTTGCTGTAAGCATGTTCCAGCGAGCGGATGCAGCCTTCAGCGCGGTCGTCATCCAGCGTATCCCAACGGCAGTCCTGCGAGAACGCCTGGGTGGTACGGATGCCCGCCGGTCCGGCGCGGAACATTTTTTTCACCGCGTCGTCTTTGGTCAACATCACGTCATACCGATCAAGCGTTTGCGGCAGAGTCAGACCCAGCACGTTTTTCACGTCGCGGTTCAGCAGTCCGGCACGATCCAGTTCGCCTAAAATACCCAGTACGCCGCCTGCGCGGTGCACGTCTTCCATATGGTATTTCTGCGTGCTCGGCGCCACTTTACACAGCTGTGGGACTTTGCGGGACAGCTTGTCGATATCACTCATGGTGAAGTCGATTTCCGCTTCCTGTGCGGCCGCCAGCAGGTGCAGAACGGTGTTGGTGGAGCCGCCCATGGCGATATCCAGCGTCATGGCGTTCTCAAACGCCGCTTTACTGGCAATGTTGCGCGGCAGGGCGGAGGCATCATCCTGCTCGTAATAGCGTTTGGTCAGCTCGACGATGTGTTTACCCGCGTTAAGGAACAGCGTTTTACGGTCGGCGTGAGTCGCCAACAGCGAACCGTTACCCGGCTGCGACAGGCCCAGCGCTTCGGTCAGGCAGTTCATCGAGTTGGCGGTGAACATTCCGGAGCAGGAGCCGCAGGTTGGACAGGCGGAACGTTCAACCTGCTCGCTTTGTGAGTCGGAGACTTTCGGGTCAGCGCCCTGAATCATCGCATCAACCAGGTCGAGCTTGATGATTTGGTCAGAGAGCTTGGTTTTCCCGGCTTCCATCGGACCGCCGGAAACAAAGATCACCGGAATATTCAGGCGCAAAGAGGCCATTAACATCCCAGGGGTGATTTTGTCGCAGTTAGAGATACAGACCATCGCATCGGCGCAGTGGGCGTTAACCATGTACTCCACTGAATCGGCGATCAGCTCGCGCGACGGCAGTGAATACAGCATGCCACCGTGCCCCATGGCGATACCATCATCCACAGCAATGGTGTTGAACTCTTTCGCCACGCCGCCTGAGGCTTCGATTTGTTCGGCAACCAGTTTACCGAGATCGCGCAGGTGGACGTGACCCGGCACAAACTGGGTAAAAGAGTTCACCACAGCGATAATCGGTTTACCGAAATCATCATCGGTCATCCCGGTGGCGCGCCACAGTGCGCGAGCACCCGCCATATTGCGGCCGTGGGTGGTGGTAGCAGAACGATACTTAGGCATGCTTGATTAACTCCCGTCTGTCTAATAATTGGGACGGTGCGTGCCGTCCCAAATTTATGTTTATTGATTAACCTGATCCAACCAGCCGTATTTATCTTCCGTTTCACCAGTGAAGAGGCCAAAGAAGGCCTGCTGGATGCGTTTGGTGACCGGACCGCAGCGGCCTTCGCCCACCTGGATACCATCGACGCTGCGTACTGGGGTGATTTCGGCCGCGGTACCGGACATGAACACTTCGTCGGCCAGGTACAGCGACTCACGGGACAGCACCTGCTCACGCACTTCGATATCGAGATCTTTCGCCAGCTTAATGATCGCGTCACGGGTGATACCCGGCAGTGCAGAAGAGGTAAACGGCGGGGTAAACAGAATGCCGTCTTTTACTTCAAACAGGTTTTCACCCGCGCCTTCAGAGATGTAACCATTCACATCCAGGGCAATGCCTTCCTGATAGCCATGACGACGCGCTTCACTACCCACCAGCAGCGAAGACAGATAGTTACCGCCCGCTTTAGCCGCTGTAGGGATGGTGTTCGGCGCAACGCGGTTCCAGGAAGAAACCATCGCGTCGATCCCCTGTTCCAGCGCTTCAGCACCAAGGTAAGCGCCCCACGGGAACGCAGCGATGATCACGTCAGTGGTGTATCCCGCTGGCGGGTTAACGCCCATCCCCACGTCGCCAACAAACACCAGCGGACGGATATAGGCGCTGGTCAGATTGTTTTTACGAATCACCTCACGGCAAGCTTCCATCAGCTCATCAACGCTCTGAGAAACCGGAAAACGATAGATCTTGGCTGAATCACGCAGACGCTGCATATGTTCGCGATGACGGAACACCACCGGCCCTTTGTGAGAATCGTAGCAACGGATGCCTTCAAATACAGAAGTACCGTAGTGCAGCGCGTGGGACATCACGTGAACCTTAGCGTCTTCCCAACGAATCATCTCGCCATTAGACCAAATGTAATCAGCTTTTTTCGTCGTCATTTTTCTTCCTTTTGCGCTCAGGCGCGGATTTGTTGTGATGTGGTTGTGCTCTGGCAGATAGCAACATGTGCAACGTCTACCAGTTTACTTAACTGACTAAACAGTAAGTCGACCGACCGGGGGCTGGCAACGGTCAATTCGATATTTATATTCTGCGCATCGCTGGCTGCTTCCATATTCATGGAGCACACCTGAAAACCGCGATGGCGTACCACGCGTAAAACACGTTCTAACGTTTCCGGATTGAACCGAGCCTCAACGGCGACCTGATGTTGCATCATGATAATTTCTCCAGCATTTCTGAGTTACTGGCACCTGGCGGTACCAGAGGCCAGACATTCTCAAGTTCGTCGATTGAGACATGAAGCAGGTATGGCCCCTCGCTGTTCAGCATGGTGTCGAGTGCCGCTTCAACCTGGTCTTTACGGGTGATGTGTTGACCTGGGATGCCGAAGGCACTGGCCAACATGAGGAAATCGGGGTTATCGGTAAGGGTGGTTTCGCTATAACGTTCCTGGAAAAACAGCTGCTGCCATTGTCGCACCATGCCTAACCGCTGGTTGTCGAGTAAAACTATCTTCAGCGGCAACTGCTTGCGTTTTACGGTGCCGAGCTCCTGT
Organism: Citrobacter sp. Cf136; assembly: GCF_030333815.1. Classification (NCBI taxonomy): domain Bacteria; kingdom Pseudomonadati; phylum Pseudomonadota; class Gammaproteobacteria; order Enterobacterales; family Enterobacteriaceae; genus Citrobacter; species Citrobacter sp. Cf136. The sequence goes on from NZ_JAOWFE010000039.1 coordinate 80,575, forward strand.
ACATTCATCATGAAGGAACCGTCACCGGAGATACAGATTACCGTATCGTTCGGGCGAGCAACCTGCGCTCCAACCGCTGCTGGCAAGCCAAAGCCCATCGTGCCCAGGCCGCTCGAGGTGATAAAATTTTCCGGGCGGGTGTAGGTCATATGCTGCGCCGACCACATCTGATGCTGGCCAACATCCGTTGTCACTACGCTGTCCGCGGGTTTGCGATCGGACAACTGCTTCAACAACAGTGGCGCGTAGATAGCCTCACCGGGATGATCATAGCGCCAGGTATGCTCTGTGCGCAGTTCAGCACTATGCTGACGCCATGCGTCAATCTTCAGCGATTGCTGCAATGCCGGCAGCAGAGAATTTAAATCACCCTGCAATGCTACGTGCGCCTGGCGCAGCTTGTTCATTTCCGCAGGGTCGATATCCATGTGGATCACGCTGGCGTTTGGTGCGAAGGTATTCAGCTTGCCGGTTACCCGGTCATCAAAACGCGCGCCCACTGCAATCAGTAAATCACATTCTTGCACCGCGAAATTTGCCGCTTTAGTGCCGTGCATTCCCAACATACCCAAATAGTATGGGTAGTCAGCCTCTACTGCGCCCAGCCCCTTCAACGTGCAGGCGACCGGCATTTGGGTTACCGCGATAAATTCACGCAGGGCCGGGACCGCCTGCGCCATACCAACGCCGCCACCTACGTACAGGATAGGTTTCTGCGCTTGTGCCAGCATTTTACGCGCCTGCTCAACGTCAGCGTGCGGGAAAACCTCTACGTTTTTGACTGTCGTAAAATACGGCTCCAGCGTACCGCTGGCCAATTGGATGTCTTTCGGGATATCAACCAGAACCGGCCCCGGACGACCGGAATTCGCCACAGCAAAAGCTTCAGCCATGATGCGCGGCAGCTCTTCCAGTGACTGCACCAGGAAACTGTGTTTGGTGCAGGACAGAGACATACCCAGAACGTCCACTTCCTGGAACGCATCCGTTCCGATGAAAGATGATGCCACCTGGCCGGTGATCGCCACCACAGGAACTGAATCTAACAGCGCATCGGCAAGGCCCGTGATCAGGTTGGTAGCACCAGGCCCGGAAGTGGCGATACACACGCCGGTTTTACCGGTCGCACGGGCATAGCCAATTGCTGCCATTGCCGCGCCCTGCTCGTGTCGGCACAACAGGTGTTCTACGCCGCCGTCATATAACGCATCGTAAACAGGCATAATTGCGCCACCAGGATAACCAAAGACGGTTTGAACCCCTTGTGCACGCAACGCATGTACCACCCACTGTGCCCCATTCATAGTTACATCCCCGCCGTAAATCTTGAGAAACAGAATTTTATGCTACCGTTCACTTTCTGCTCCTCGTGTATGTTTTTAAGGTCAAAAAAAACCCCCGGACCTTTCGGTGCGGGGGTCTTAGTTCGTTAAGGCTTGTTTTCTAAGCCTTTCCTCGTCCAAGTGCAGCCCCGCACGGTGGGATAATAATCACCACCACGCTAATCACGACCAGGCTAATCACTCGTAGAAGGGCTGTCATTTTTGTATTTTCTTGCATCTTGTTCGAAGGAATACCTAAAGAGTTACCATAGAATTTGCAAATGACACAAGATATTTTTTTATTCGTTTTTCTGACGACGTTAACGGTTTAGATAAATATCGTTGTTTTTTAAACAAAAAATCAAAGGTGAAAATATTTCACGTTTCAGGTGATTCTCGGCTACCCATTCCCTACTAAAAATGCCATGCAAAAGCGTTTGCGAGCGCTATTCCAGACTTAATGTAATCAGTGTTGAGCTACATAAAAACACGGGAATAAGCCTCTAAAAACCGTAATTATGTGAAATCTTGCAGCGATGTATTGCGACATAATGCTTTCATCAGGAGGGCTTATGTCACTATCGATTGTTCACACACGCGCTGCGCTGGGCGTGAATGCGCCAGCCATTACCATCGAGGTACATATCAGCAATGGTTTGCCTGGTTTAACCATGGTGGGATTACCCGAAACAACGGTAAAAGAGGCCCGCGATCGGGTTCGCAGTGCGGTAATTAATAGCGGTTATGAATTCCCGGCAAAGAAGATAACCATAAACCTCGCTCCGGCCGATCTCCCAAAAGAAGGGGGACGATATGATTTACCTATCGCAGTTGCGCTTCTGGCCGCTTCTGAGCAGCTTACTACCCATAATCTCGATACATATGAGCTGGTAGGCGAATTAGCGCTTACAGGTGCGTTACGCGGCGTTCCCGGTGCGATATCAAGTGCAACCGAAGCCATTCGCGCAGGCAGGAGAATTATTGTCGCAAAAGAGAATGCAGCTGAAGTTGGACTAATACAGGGTGAAGGGTGCCTCATAGCCGATCATCTACAGGCAGTATGCGCATTCCTCGAAGGTAAGCATGATTTAGACAGACCATCATCAGCAGATTTTATCCCCTGCGCATTAGCAGATGATCTGAGCGATGTTATCGGCCAGGAACAGGGTAAACGCGGGCTGGAGCTTACCGCAGCTGGCGGTCATAACCTCATACTCATCGGCCCTCCGGGTACGGGTAAGACTATGCTGGCCAGTCGCCTGAGAGGATTGCTTCCGCCACTGAGTAACGATGAGGCACTGGAAAGCGCCGCGATTCTTAGTCTGGTCAATTCCGACACGCTACAGAAACAGTGGAAACAACGCCCTTTTCGCTCTCCGCATCACAGTGCTTCATTAACCGCCATGGTCGGTGGAGGCTCTATTCCTGCGCCAGGCGAGATCTCTCTGGCGCATAACGGCATACTATTTCTGGATGAACTACCCGAGTTTGAGCGGCGCACGCTGGATGCACTGCGCGAACCCATTGAGTCCGGACAGATACATCTATCCCGCACCAGAGCAAAAATCACCTATCCCGCTCGCTTTCAACTCATAGCCGCTATGAATCCCAGCCCAACAGGCCATTATCAGGGGAACCATAACCGCTGTACCCCAGAGCAGACGCTACGCTACCTCAATCGATTATCAGGTCCATTTCTTGACCGCTTCGATCTCTCTCTCGAAATCCCTTTGCCACCGCCCGGGATACTCAGCCAGAACCAGGTAAAAGGGGAAGATAGCGCAACGGTGAAGCAACGTGTTATGGCAGCGCGAGATCGTCAGTATCGACGACAAAATAAGTTAAACGCGCATCTGGACAGTCAGGATATCCATAAATACTGTCCACTGCGCAGTGACGATGCACAGTGGCTTGAAGAAACGCTCGCGCATCTCGGATTATCCATCCGCGCCTGGTTACGCCTGATAAAGGTTGCTCGAACGATCGCGGATATAGAACAATCTGACCATATCTCTCGCCAGCACTTACAGGAGGCTGTTGGGTATCGGGCGATAGACAGATTACTCATTCATTTGCAAAAACTACTGGCATAAAAAAAGGGCTTTCGCCCTTTTTTATTAATCATCAGATTCGGTGTAGTCTTCCGCACCTTCCACCTGAGGTTTCCCGCCAGACAGCGTGTGGAAGCGTTTTGGACGCTTAATGCGCGTCATGTATTTGGACCACACACGTTCAGCTTCGGTAACCGGTTCGCGCTCACCACGGCATACCGCAACAAACAGTTTTTCTTCTTCCGTTACCGGCTCACGCTTGCCCAGATCCAGCTCGTTGAAAGCATAACCGTGACGCTCAAGCAGTTGTGCTTCTTTAATGGTGAAATCACCATGACGGGAGAATCCGCGGGGATAATATTTATTATCGAAATATCGATTAGTCGTCGTAAAGCTTTCCGCCATCCTGCACGCTCCTAATTCTTTGGCCGAGCTATTTATGGCGCGGAGTATTAGTTACGCTTGACAGAGCGTCAAACAAAAGATTTAAATCATAACGACAAATAATTTTATGGAGCGAGTTGTGGATACGGAATTGTTAAAAACTTTCCTGGAAGTTAGCCGGACACGCCACTTTGGCAGGGCTGCTGAAGCGCTCTATCTGACCCAATCAGCGGTTAGTTTCCGGATCAGACAACTGGAAAATCAATTGGGTGTAAACCTGTTCACCCGACACAGAAACAATATCCGTTTAACCGCTGCAGGTGAAAAATTACTGCCTTACGCTGAAACGCTGATGAATACGTGGCAAGCCGCACGTAAGGAGGTTGCGAATACCTCGCGGCATAACGAGTTTTCTATTGGTGCCAGCGCATCCCTCTGGGAATGCATGCTTAATGGCTGGCTGGGGCGTTTGTACCAATCCCAGGAGCCGCAATCCAGCCTGCAGTTTGAAGCGAGGATCGCTCAGCGACAGTCGTTAGTAAAACAGCTCCATGAACGACAGCTTGATCTACTGATTACTACCGAAACGCCCAAAATGGACGAATTTAGCAGCCAACTGTTGGGATATTTCACGCTGGCGCTCTATTGCAGTTCTCCTTCGCAAACCAAGGATGAACTGAATTATCTGCGTCTGGAATGGGGACCTGACTTTCAGCAACACGAAGCGGGATTGATTGCGGGAGATGAAGTGCCGGTACTCACCACCAGTTCGGCAGAATTGGCCAGGCAGCAACTTTCAGTCCTTAGAGGCTTTAGCTGGCTTCCGGTCAGTTGGGCTAAAGGTAAAAGCGATCTCCATACGGTTACTGACAGTACAACCCTTTCGCGCCCGTTATATGCAGTTTGGCTGCAAAACAGCGATAAACATGCGCTGATTTGCGACTTGCTGAGAACGAATATTCTGGAAGATTAAAGAAAATACGGGCAAGGATGCCGGGAATAAAACAATTGGAAGGCACAGCGCAAATTGCAGATAAAAAAAATCCTTAGCAAGAATGCTAAGGATTGTTTCTGGCAGGGGCGGAGAGACTCGAACTCGCGACACCCGGTTTTGGAGACCGGTGCTCTACCAACTGAGCTACGCCCCTAAATTTTTTTATCATTAAGCCTGCTTAGTAGCAGGCTTAATTTTCTAATAAGTGGCGGAACGGACGGGACTCGAACCCGCGACCCCCTGCGTGACAGGCAGGTATTCTAACCAACTGAACTACCG
>NZ_JAOWFE010000039.1:85654-202671 GCF_030333815.1 Citrobacter sp. Cf136
GTCAGTGGAGGCGCATTATAGGGAGTTATTTCAGGCTGACAAGGGGAAATTTAAAATAATCTTCCGAGTGCGTATTTTTTCATCAAAACCACTTAAACTGACAGTTTTTCGAGCGTTTTAAAGCCATAGCGCTGTAGCACGGGCAATAGTTGTTCGGCTTCTGTCGTCATTGCCATACAAAATGCAACGTTCTCATCGGTTGATTTCGCATCTGGCGCTTCATGTTCTAATAACCAGGCCGTACGGCGCGCAATCGCGGCACCAGAATCCACCAGCCGTGTCCCCTCGGGCAGGACCTGTAAAAGCTCTTCCTGTAATAGAGGGAAATGAGTGCAACCGAGCACTACCGTATCGGGTGGTTCCGACATCCGCAGCCACGGACGCAGAATACGCCGCAGCTCTTCCAGAGAAACCGTTTCGCCGTGCAGCTTCGCTTCCGCCAGTTCCACCAGCTCGGCGGAACCCAACATCGCAATCTGACATTCGTTAGCAAACCGCGCAATCAGCTCATGGGTATATGAGCGCTTCACCGTTGCACGCGTAGCCAGCAGCCCCACTACGCCATTCGCCGTGAGTCGCGCCGCCGGTTTAATTGCAGGCACCACGCCCACAACCGGGAAGGCAAACTTCTCACGTAACGCAGGAAGCGACACGGTGCTTGCAGTATTACACGCGATGACCGCAAGAGAGAGGGGATAGCGCTGCTGGACAGCAGTCACAATCTCAACAACACGCTCGACAATAAATTCCTCGCTCTTCTCACCATAAGGAAAGGCGACGTTATCAAAAGCGTATATATAGTGGAGATCCGGCAGGAGACTGCGGATCTCATTGTAGACCGACAACCCACCGACGCCGGAATCAAACACCAGCACGGTGGGACGTGGATCAGAAGGTGTAGCTGCCAGACAAGGTGTATTCCCGCCCTGCAGTTGCGTAGCCATAAACTGTCTCGTAATCTTTATCGAACAGGTTGGCGATTTTACCACGAACAGTCAGCTGTGAGGTGATTGGATATGCCACTGTCAGATCCCACACGCTTACTCCACCCATTTTTACCGGCTGATTGCTGACGAAGTCCGTGTCGTATCGCGTTCCTAAATACTGATACGTTAAACCCCAGTCAAAATCGTAAACCTGCCAGTCAAGCTGATACTTCACTTGCTGCTTTGAACGACGCGCCAGCGGTTTATCGGTAATGGCATTGCGTGCGTCAACGTAATCGTAGCTCAGCGTGTGCGCCAACGACCCAGTGTCGAAGTTCGCTGTAGCCTCAACACCTTTAATACGTACTTTGCCTGCGTTATAGTATTTTTTGGTGTGGGGGTTGTAATCGATCATGTTATCGATATCGTTACGATATCCTGACAAACGCCAGTTCACATCCGCCGTTAGCCCTTCAAATGCCCCTTCCCACTGTTTGCTCTCTTCAGGATCCAGGTGTGAATTTCCGTACATGCCATACAGTTGTCCCAGATTAGGTGCCTTGTAAGAGGTGCCGTAGGATGCAATAAAACGATAGCCTTCGACAAACTCCCATCCGGCGCTGGTTTGCCATGTGCCATGCCGCCCAAATTGGGAATTGTCATCACTGCGCGCAGCACCTTCGAAAGTGAAATCACCCAGTTGCTGTAATCCCGTCAAGTAGAGGCCGGTATTTCGCTGGTCGTAACCGTCCGTGACATACCCGGTGCCAGGCTCCGTAGTTTGCTTTTGCCAGTCGACACCAGCGCCCACATTACCATGACCAACCACTATGCTGTTTGACCACTGCACATTATATTGCTTCATCTCATCCAGCGTGGCCGAGGAATCATAGCGGCCATAATCCGGATCATAGTTGTAGTCTTTGCTATGGCTATAGCTCGAAACCAGCTGCGACTGAATCAACTCACCATTGAAGCGCAGCCCGGCATCCCAGCTCTGGCTGTAGAGTTTTCGGGTATCCACTAGCGGCGAGCCAGGAGAGTAATATGAGTCGTAATTCGTGCGGTTATCATAACCATAACCGCGAACAAACCCGCTCCATGTATCGGAAAAGTTGTGTTCCAGCGCGCCATACAGCGTTTTACTTAAAAAACCGTCTTTGTCGGGCTGAGCCTGAGAGCCGGTGCTGCCATATGCTACGACATCAAAGCCTTTGGTATAGGCATAATCGCCCATCAGCGTGACGCGCGTATTTTCGCCGAGCTGTTGTTGGGTTGAGACATCGTAATTCTGGTAGCCATTGCTTCCCACACCGGCTGTCAGTTCCGTCCCCGGCTTTTCGCGCGTGGTAATGATATTCACCACGCCGCCAATCGCATCAGAACCATAAACCGCCGAACGCGGCCCTCGAATGTATTCGATACGCTGCACTAACGAGACCGGGAACTGGCTGAGATCGGCTGCGCCGCTAACCCCTGCCAGGTTCAGGCGCACGCCGTCAATCAGCACCAGAACATGGCTGGCGTTGGTGCCGCGAATAGAGATAGACGAGTTTTGTCCCATACCACCGTATTGAGCGATATCGACGCCTGGCAGGCGACGAAGCACATCATTCACGGAGGTAGATTGCCAGCGATCGATATCCTGACGCGTAACAACAGTAATAGGAGCGAGTACTGCGCTACGAGGCTGCTGAAAACGGTTGGCAGTGACGACGAGAGTATCCGGGCGAGTGTCCTGTGCCCAACCAGAAAATGCCGTGACGGACAGCGCCGTGCACAGCAATGATTTTTTGATCATTGTAAAGCATCCACAATTTAAGAAGGATGCCGCAGGTCCCACCGATAGTACGCGATGATGAAAACCAGATGCGACGTTAGCCGGCAGGTCTTCGGGCTTGGAGGCGACTTAAAGAGACGATGACTTCCCGCGGCAATCCGCAGTGTCTGCACCAGGTGCGCTCATCTCTTACCTTCCTTACCGCTGCGCGTCAGCTCCAGATTTACACTGGATTCCCTTTTAACTCACAGGACCGGAAAACGGATGCTACAGTTTGTTACAACCTGGTGTCCAGACCGCGTATCACATTATCGGAAATCATCAATGACTGGACATCTGTTGAGCAATCCCTACAATCCCCGCGTACTTTTATTTTTCAGGACGCATCATGACCCCCGAACACCTTCCGACAGAACAGTACGACGCCCAGTTAGCTGAGAAAGTAGTGCGTCTGCAGAGCTTAATGACGCCATTTTATGCACAGGCTCCGGAAGTGTTTCGCTCACCGGTCAGCCATTACCGTATGCGCGCCGAATTCCGCCTGTGGCATGACGGTGATGACCTGTACCACATCATGTTCGACAGCCAGACCAAAAACCGTATTCGCGTCGACAGCTTCCCGGCTGCCAGCGAGCTCATCAACACGCTAATGACGGCAATGATCGACGGCGTTCGCAACAACCACGTCCTGCGCCATAAACTGTTTCAGATTGATTACCTCACAACCCTGAGCGATCAGGCGGTGGTTTCGATGCTGTACCATAAAAAGCTGGATGATGAATGGCGTAAGGAAGCCGAAGCGCTGCGAGATGCGCTGCGGGCGCAAAACCTGAACGTGCATTTGATTGGTCGGGCTACCAAAACCAAAATTGAGCTGGACCAGGACTACATTGACGAACGCTTGCCGGTTGCAGGTAAAGAGATTATCTACCGCCAGGTTGAGAACAGCTTCACCCAGCCAAACGCCGCCATGAATATTCAGATGTTAGAGTGGGCGATTGATGTCACCAGGGGCTCAAAAGGCGACCTGCTGGAGCTGTATTGCGGCAATGGCAATTTCTCGTTAGCCCTGGCGCAAAACTTCAACCGCGTACTGGCCACTGAAATCGCCAAACCGTCCGTGGCTGCTGCACAGTACAACATCGCGGCTAACCATATTGATAACGTACAAATTATCCGCATGGCGGCCGAAGAGTTTACACAGGCGATGAACGGTGTTCGCGAGTTCAACCGTTTGCAGGGAATCGATCTGAAGAGTTACCAGTGTGAAACTATCTTCGTTGACCCACCGCGCAGCGGTCTGGACAGCGAAACGGAGAAAATGGTGCAGGCGTATCCGCGCATTCTGTACATCTCCTGCAATCCGGAGACGCTGTGTAAGAACCTGGAAACGTTAAGCCAGACGCACAATGTTTCACGTCTGGCGCTATTCGATCAGTTCCCGTATACGCACCATATGGAGTGCGGAGTACTGTTAACGAAGAAGTAAGACTGAACGGAGGCCGGATAAGCACTACCGGTTCAGATTGCCGGATAGCGGCTTTGCCTTATCCGGCCTACAGCGACAACTATTACTCCACAATTTCCTGTTTACGGTTACGCACTTTAAAGCCGATCCAGAACACCAGAATCACCGACAGCACCGCCGGGAAGAAGTTAGAGCCAATATCCGGATATTCAGCGCGTACAACGGTGCTGTACAGCAGAACACCGAGAATAAAACAGGCGGCGGCCAGGCCCGGCAATCCCACAGGCATGGTGCGGTTCTGATAGCGTTGATGCAGACAATAAACCGTCAGCACCAGCGAAATAATCGGGAATACGGAGAATGGCACAATGGAGCTAAACAGCGCCGCAAATGTACCATTGATCGATAAGCCAGCAACCAGCGCCAGCAGCAGCGTACCTTTATCTTGACCTGACTGTTTCATTGCTTGTCCTTCTCGTTACTCGGAGTGGTGCGTCATCTTCTCTTGTTCACGGCGGTACCAATAAAATGCGCCTTTCGCGATCATGCGCAGTTGCAATACCAGCCGCTCTTCTAGCTGTCGACGCTGTTCAGCGCCAACATCCAGTGCTTCTGCCCCGGCGCTGAAAACAATGGTTACCATGGCTTCGGCTTGAGCTTCAGTAAACGCACGAGGCATATGGTTTTCGAGTTCCAGATAGTCCGCAAGTTCCGCAATGAAGTGCTGAATTTCACGTGCGACCGCTGCACGAAACGCTGCGGATGTCCCCGAACGCTCGCGCAATAATAAACGGAAGGCGTTGGGATTGTTGCCGATGAACTCCATAAATGTTGAGACCGAGGTGCGGATCACACTCCCGCCCTTCGCGATACGCTGGCGCGCCTGGCGCATCAATTGACGCAGCATCAGACCGCTTTCGTCCACCATCGTCAGGCCGAGTTCATCCACATCGCGGAAATGGCGATAAAACGAGGTTGGCGCAATGCCCGCTTCACGAGCAACTTCGCGTAAACTGAGGCTGGCAAAACTACGCTCAGCGCTCAGTTGACTAAATGCGGCTTCTACCAGCGAACGCCGGGTTTTTTCTTTTTGTTGCGCTCTAACGCCCATCACGATGTCTGAATCCTTCCACATACCTTGCTGGCACTATACCAGAGATTAGGCGGTTGGCATGGCTTTGTGAATGATTGTTTACGCGCAGTTTGTGCTTCGACTTCGCAAAAAAGCACAACGATAATTGGGTTATCCTGACAACGATGTTACTATTCTGTTGCTTTTATGTATAAGAACAGGTAAGCCTGACCATGTCACATTCCTACGATTACGATGCAATAGTAATAGGTTCCGGTCCCGGCGGCGAAGGCGCTGCAATGGGTCTGGTTAAGCAAGGAGCGCGCGTCGCGGTGATTGAGCGCTATCATAACGTCGGCGGAGGCTGTACCCACTGGGGCACCATCCCGTCGAAAGCCCTCCGCCACGCCGTCAGCCGCATTATTGAATTCAATCAGAACCCACTGTACAGCGACCACTCCCGACTCCTTCGTTCTTCTTTTGCCGATATTCTCAACCACGCTGATAACGTTATTAATCAGCAAACGCGTATGCGGCAAGGATTTTACGAGCGCAATCACTGCGAAATTTTGCAGGGAAATGCCCGTTTTGTTGATGAACACACGATCGCCCTCGAATGTCACGACGGTACGGTGGAAACGCTGACTGCGGATAAGTTTGTTATTGCCTGCGGTTCGCGTCCTTATCGCCCTGTTGATGTCGACTTTTCGCATCCCCGGGTTTACGACAGCGACTCTATCCTGAGCCTACACCACGAACCCCGCCATGTACTGATTTATGGCGCGGGGGTCATTGGCTGTGAATATGCGTCGATCTTCCGTGGAATGGACGTCAAAGTTGATTTAATCAACACCCGCGATCGTCTGCTGGCATTCCTCGATCAAGAGATGTCCGACTCGCTCTCTTACCACTTCTGGAACAGCGGTGTGGTCATTCGCCACAACGAAGAGTATGAGAAGATTGAAGGCTGCGATGACGGCGTCATCATGCACCTGAAATCCGGTAAGAAACTGAAGGCAGACTGCCTGTTGTACGCCAATGGCCGTACCGGTAATACCGATTCGCTGGCGCTGGAAAACATTGGTCTGAAAACCGACAGCCGTGGGCAGCTCAAAGTGAATAGCATGTACCAGACGGCGCTGCCGCATGTGTATGCCGTAGGGGATGTGATCGGTTATCCGAGCCTGGCATCCGCGGCCTACGACCAGGGACGCATTGCCGCCCAGGCGTTGGTAAAAGGCGAAGCCACCGCGCATCTGATTGAAGATATCCCGACCGGGATTTATACCATTCCAGAAATCAGCTCCGTTGGTAAAACCGAACAGCAACTCACGGCAATGAAAGTTCCATACGAGGTTGGCCGCGCCCAGTTTAAGCATCTGGCACGTGCGCAAATCGTGGGTATGAGTGTCGGAACGCTGAAGATCCTGTTCCATCGCGAAACCAAAGAGATTCTGGGGATCCACTGCTTTGGGGAGCGCGCGGCCGAAATTATTCACATCGGGCAAGCGATAATGGAGCAAAAAGGTGGTGGTAACACTATCGAGTACTTCGTTAACACCACCTTTAACTACCCAACCATGGCAGAAGCCTATCGGGTAGCAGCGCTAAATGGCTTAAACCGCCTGTTTTAACGCACTGTCGAAATGGCCATCCATTGATCCACGGATGGCCTCTGCCAACTGTTCATAACGGCTGCGCAGCGGCGAACCAGGACGGTACACCAGACCAATCGTACGACGCGGTTCGGGTTTAATGCATGGCAGATAAACGACACCATCACGCTTACGCTCCGGCGGAACAGCCAGCGCAGGCAGTAAGGTAATACCGCTTCCTGCCGCCACCATGTTACGCAGCGTTTCCAGACTGGTTGCCCGAAAATGGGTATCTTCATCAGCACCCGCTTCAAAGCAGAAGCCCATTGCCTGATCGCGCAGGCAGTGGCCATCTTCCAGCATCAGCAGTTTTTCACCCGCCAGATCGGACATCGGTACACAGTCACGGTTTGCCCACGGATGATCTTCATAGATCGCCAGCAGCATAGGCTCATCAAATAGCGGTACTTCGATGAACGCCTCACTCTCTTTCACCAGCGCCAGAATGACGCAGTCAAGCTTGCCGCTATCCAGTTGCGCTAACAGCTGATGTGTCTGCGCCTCATGAAGATACATTTCCAGTTTTGGGAAGGTCTGGTGCAACATCGGAATAATATGCGGCAGCAGGTATGGCCCCACCGTTGGGATCAAACCAATATGCAGCGGGCCAGACATTGTCTCGCCTTGTTGGCTTGCCATCTCCTTGAGCACTTTGACCTCGCGCAGCACGGTGCGCGCCTGATCCACCAGCAGCAAACCAGCCTGGGTGAACAGCACCTTGCGACTCGTACGCTCCAACAACATGACGCCAAGCTCATCTTCCAGCTTGCGGATCTGCCCGCTCAGCGTTGGTTGGCTAACGTGACAGGAGTCTGCCGCTCGTCGGAAGTGACGATGTTCGGCTAGCGCTACCAGGTATTCAAGATCACGAATATTCATTATTCATCCTCCATCGCCACGATAGTTCGTAGCGATAGGTAGCATAGCAACGAACGATTATCCCTATCAAGCTTTCTGTTTAATAATGCACCACAGAAACGGAACGGTACCCCTTTAACCCTTGAAGCTACTGTCCGTTTTGAGAGTTTCTCTCATACTCGAAATAACTAAAGCCAACGTGAACTTTTGCGGACCTTGTGTCCGCATTTTTTTTGCATAAAAAAGCCCGGCGTGACGCCAGGCTCGAATGATTACCCATCAATTTATGCCAGACGCGCCTTCGCGTAGTCGATCGCCTGCGCAACCTGCTGGGGTGACACGCCACCTTTCGCCGCACGCTTGTCCAGGCACGATTGCAACGAGAGGATCGGGTAAACATCATCGCCAATCACCTGGCTAAACTTTTGTAAGTCAGCAAGCGACAGCGCCTCCAGCGGTTTGCCCTGTCGAATCGCCTCGACCACCGTTTCACCTACGATATGGTGCGCTTCGCGGAACGGGACACCTTTCGCCACCAGATAATCCGCCAGTTCAGTGGCGTTAGCATAGCCCTGCTGCGCCGCTTCCTGACAACGCGGACGTTTCACCTGGATACCATCCAGCACCAGCGCGGCCATATGCAGACAGTCCAGCCAGGTGTCGAGCGCGTCGAACAGCCCTTCTTTGTCTTCCTGCATATCTTTGTTGTATGCCAGCGGGAGGCCTTTTAACGTCATCATCATGCCGGTCAACGCACCCTGCACGCGACCGCATTTGCCACGGATCAGCTCCAGCGCATCCGGATTTTTCTTCTGCGGCATCAGAGATGAACCCGAAGTCACACGATCAGACAGCTCGACAAAGCCCGCTTCGCCGGTGTTAAAGAAAATCAGGTCTTCAGCAAAACGCGACAGGTGTACCATACCGATAGAGGCGTCTGAGAGTAACTCCAGCACGTGGTCACGGTCAGAAACGCTGTCCAGACTGTTGCGCGTAGCCGAGGCAAAGCCCAACCAACCCGCCAGCTGCTCGCGATCGATTTCATACGCCGTACCCGCCAGCGCGCCGCAGCCTAACGGACTGACGTCCAGGCGTTTGAGCGCATCCTGCAGGCGGCTCTCGTCACGCGCCAACATTTCAACATAGGCCAGACACCAGTGAGCAAACGTCACCGGCTGCGCACGTTGCAGGTGGGTGTAACCCGGCATGACGGCGTCCTGGTTATTCTCCGCCGTCACCACCAGCGCAGTTTGCAACTGACGATTGGCCGATAGTAATTCGATAACCGTGTCTTTGCACCACAGCTTGAGATCGGTCGCGACCTGGTCGTTACGGCTACGTCCGGTATGCAGTTTTTTACCAAGCTGGCCGACTTTATCAATCAGCTTACCTTCCACCCAACTGTGAATATCTTCGGCATCGCTTTGCAGAATCTGCTGAGGATTCGCGCGAACCTCTTCCAGCAGATTATTCAGCGCTTCTTCCAACCGCAGCTGTTCATCAGCAGTCAGTACACCGACCGTTACCAACGCTTTGGACCAGGCCACAGAGCCAACAATATCCTGTTCGGCCAGGCGGTAGTCAAAACGCAACGAGTCGTTGAACTGTTTGAACCGCTGATCTGCTGCCTGTGTAAAACGCCCACCCCAAAGTGCCATAACGAATTTCCTTAATATGATATTTTTGCCCGGTGGCGCTGCGCTTACCGGGCCTACAAAACCCACGTAGGCCGGATAAGGCGAAGCCGCCATCCGGCACATTAGTAGTTAAGCCAGAATACGCGTACCAATTGGCGTGCCGTTAAACAGCGCCGGGAGTTGCTCTGCATGACGCCAGGAGGCGATATCCACCGGACGACCCAGCGTACGCGCGGCATCCAGCGCCGCATTCACCTTCACGATCATGCCATCGGTAATAATGCCCTGTTCAATCAGCTGTTCCGCTTTCGCTGCAGTCATTTCGGCAATACGCTGGCCTTTGCCATCCAGAATACCGCTCACATCAGAGAGCAGGATCAGATCCGCACCCAGCGTTGCCGCCAGCGCCGTTGCCGCCTGATCGGCATTCACGTTCATCAGCAGCCCATCATCAGTGACGCCAATAGAGCTCACTACCGGCAGAAAGCCGCTTTCCAGCAGCGTGTTAATCAGCTTAGGCGAACCCGGCTGCGCCAGTCCAACATGACCCAGTTCTTTATCGAGCGGCGTCACTTTTACGCTGTCGCCATCGCCAAGATACAGACCCACAGACGCGATGTGATGCTTTTTCGCCCAGGCCAGCAAGGTTTTATTCGCCGTTCCTGCCAGAGCACCGGTAATAATGTCAATTTGATCGGCAGGCGTGACGCGCAGACCATTTTTCTTTTTCACCGGCAGATTCAGCTGCTTCATCAGCTCGTCAACCACACAGCCGCCACCGTGCACAATGACCAGCGGACGCTGGTGCGACTCACGATAATTCACCAGTGCAGCAAACAAGCGCTCCAGCGCCTCTTCGCTATCCAGTAAAACGCCGCCCAGCTTGATAATTAATGGATTCATTGTTGCACCCTTAAATAAGAGACTGCGTTTGGGCAAAGCCAAAACGAATATTTGCGCACTGCATCGCCTGTGCCGCCGCGCCTTTCAATAAGTTGTCTTCCGTCGCCACGACGATCAGGTGTTCACCCTGTACGGCAAACCCGATATCGCAGAACGGTAATCCAACCACATTCTTCAGCGCCGGAACCCCTTTGTCATACAGACGCACCAGCGGTTTATCGCCATACGCCTGTTGCAGCGTCTGAGCCACCTGTGCATGGGTTACGCCCGCCTTAAGGCGGCAAGTGATAGTTTCCAGAATTCCGCGCGGGAAGTTACCCAGATGCGGGGTGAAAATCACTTCTGTCCCCAGATGAGTGGCGATTTCCGGCTGATGACGATGGGTAAACACGCCATACGGCTGCAGGCTCACCTCACAAAAGCTATTGGAGATAGCCGCTTTACGCCCCGCACCGCTCACGCCGCTGGTCGCATTAATTACCGGCCACTGGCTGAGATCCAGCAGCCCGGCATCAATCAACGGTTTCAGCGAAAGCTGCGCCGCCGTCGGGTAACAACCTGGCACAGCAATCAGATTCGCATCTTTCAGTTTGTCCGCGTTCCACTCCGCCAGCCCATAAACGGCCTGCTCCAGCAGCTCAGAATGCTGATGCGTAAAGCCATAATATTTTTCATAGAACGCGCCGTCGTTTACGCGAAACGCGCCCGAAAGGTCAAACACCACGCAACCGGCCTGCAAAAACTGCGGAGCCAGGTCATGACTCACCTCATGAGCCGTTGCGAGGAACACAACATCCACCCCTGCGCTAAACTCGCTGATATCTGACATTGGCTGCAACGGTAAATCGACAATGCCTTTCAACTGCGGATGCAAATCGGAGATTAATTTTCCTGCATCATTGCTTTGCGCTGAGACGGTCAAAGCGGTTATGGTCATATCAGGATGGCGATTTACATAGGTCACAAGCTCTGCGCCGGCATAGCCACTGGCGCCCACAATCAGCGTATTCAACATCGGGGCAGCTCACCTTCTTAGATTCTGTTGCCAGGTATAAGCCTTTATCACCTCACCTTACACTTGGTGGGTTTTATTACGCTCAACGTTAATGTATTTTTATTCACAAATACTGCATGAATATTGATACTATCATGACCCGAGGTGTGTCAACAATGAAAAACAATTTACCGCCATTTATCGAGATTTACCGCGCTCTGATTGCCACGCCATCGATCAGTGCCACCGAAGAAGCGCTCGATCAAAGCAATGCAGGTTTAATCACTCTGCTGGCGGGCTGGTTTAAAGATTTAGGCTTCAATGTGGAGGTCCAACCGGTTCCCGATACGCGAAATAAATTCAATATGCTGGCGAGCATTGGACAGGGCGCTGGCGGCCTGTTGTTGGCGGGCCATACCGATACCGTACCCTTTGACGACGGACGCTGGACACGCGATCCGTTCACTCTAACCGAGCATGACAATAAGCTGTATGGTTTGGGTACGGCGGATATGAAAGGCTTCTTCGCCTTTATCCTCGACGCGTTGCGTGATGTCGACGTCACGAAACTGAAAAAACCCCTGTACATTCTGGCCACTGCTGACGAAGAGACCAGCATGGCGGGAGCTCGCTACTTCTCTGAAACTACCGCTCTGCGCCCGGACTGCGCGATCATTGGCGAACCCACATCCCTGCAACCGGTGCGCGCGCACAAAGGCCATATCTCTAATGCGATACGCATTCTGGGACAGTCGGGTCATTCAAGCGATCCGGCGCGTGGCGTTAATGCGATTGAACTGATGCATGATGCCATCGGCCATATCATGCATCTGCGCGATGACCTGAAAGCGCGCTATCACCATGATGCCTTTACCGTCCCGTATCCAACGTTAAATTTGGGCCACATCCACGGCGGTGACGCCGCCAACCGAATCTGCGCCTGCTGCGAATTGCATATGGATATTCGCCCGCTACCGGGTATGACGCTAAACGATCTCAATGGGTTACTTAACGAAGCGCTGGCCCCTGTCAGCGAACGTTGGCCGGGTCGCCTGACCGTATCGGAACTGCATCCGCCGATTCCCGGCTATGAGTGCCCACCTGACCATCAACTGGTAGAGGTGGTTGAGAAACTGCTGGGCGCACAGACTGAAGTGGTGAACTATTGCACCGAAGCGCCGTTTATCCAGACGCTTTGCCCAACGCTGGTGTTGGGTCCAGGCTCCATTAATCAGGCGCATCAGCCGGATGAGTATCTGGAAACGCGCTTTATTAAGCCAACCCGCGAATTAATCACCCAGGTTGTGCACCATTTCTGCTGGCATTAACTGCTTGTCACCCCGCTAATCCCTTAGTGGTAAGCGGGGCGATTTTTTAACATTTCCATAAGCAACGCTTATTTGATTGGATGTGAATTAAATAACGTAAATTCACGGCATTTATTCGTTTGCTGAACCGATTTCGCAGCAATTGACGTCACGTGTTTTACGTGGCTTTATAAAAGACGGCTAAAAAGTTAAGTCCGCAAGATTTTGCGTGATAGTCAGGCGCGAAAGATACAGGACATATTCAAAATAGATGGGGTGTCTGGGTTAATATGAACGAACAATATTCCGCGTTGCGTAGTAATGTCAGTATGCTCGGCAAAGTGCTGGGAGAGACCATCAAGGATGCGTTGGGAGAGAACATTCTTGATCGCGTAGAAACAATTCGAAAGCTGTCCAAATCATCTCGCGCTGGCAATGAAATTAATCGCCAGGAATTGCTCACCACACTGCAAAATCTGTCTAACGACGAGCTGCTGCCGGTTGCCCGCGCATTTAGCCAGTTCCTGAACCTGGCCAACACCGCCGAGCAGCACCACAGCATTTCGCCAAAAGGCGAAGCCGCCAGCAACCCGGAAGTGATTGCTCGCACTCTGCGTAAACTGAAAGAGCAGCCCAACCTCAATGACGCCACCATCAAGAAAGCCGTAGAATCACTCTCTCTGGAGCTGGTACTCACCGCCCACCCGACCGAGATCACTCGTCGTACGCTGATCCATAAAATGGGTGAAGTGAACGCCTGCCTCAAGCAGCTTGATAACAAAGACCTCGTCGATTATGAACGCAACCAACTGATGCGCCGTCTGCGTCAGCTCATTGCTCAGTCCTGGCATACGGATGAAATCCGCAAACTGCGCCCAAGCCCGGTTGATGAAGCCAAATGGGGATTCGCGGTTGTTGAAAACAGCCTGTGGGAAGGTGTGCCGAACTACCTGCGCGAGCTGAATGAACAACTGGAAGAGCATCTTGGATATAAGCTGCCAGTTGATTTTGTCCCGGTTCGATTTACCTCCTGGATGGGCGGCGACCGTGACGGCAACCCGAACGTAACGGCGGATATCACCCGTCACGTGCTATTGCTCAGCCGCTGGAAAGCGACAGACCTGTTCCTGAAAGACATCCAGTTTCTGATTTCTGAGCTGTCGATGGTGGATGCTACACCGGAGCTGATGGCACTGGTAGGTGAAGAAGGCGCAGCGGAACCATACCGCTATCTGATGAAAACCCTGCGTTCTCGTCTGATGGCGACCCAGGCCTGGCTTGAAGCCCGTCTGAAAGGCGAGAAATTGCCGAAACCTGCGGGACTTCTCACCCAAAACGAACAGCTCTGGGACCCGCTTTACGCGTGCTACCAGTCTCTACAGGCCTGTGGTATGGGCATCATCGCCAATGGCGAATTGCTCGACACCCTGCGCCGCGTGAAGTGTTTCGGCGTACCGCTGGTGCGTATTGATATTCGTCAGGAAAGCACCCGTCATACTGAAGCCTTGGGCGAACTGACTCGTTATCTGGGCATTGGCGACTACGAAAACTGGTCGGAAGCAGATAAACAGGCTTTCCTGATCCGTGAACTGAATTCCAAGCGTCCGCTCCTGCCGCGTAACTGGGAGCCGAGCAATGACACCCGTGAAGTGCTCGACACCTGTCGGGTCATTGCCGAAGCCCCGTATGGCTCCATTGCCGCCTATGTTATCTCGATGGCGAAAACGCCGTCGGATGTGCTGGCCGTACATCTGCTGCTGAAAGAAGCCGGAATTGGTTTTGCTATGCCGGTCGCTCCGCTATTTGAAACGCTGGACGACCTCAACAATGCCGATGACGTCATGTCCCAGCTTCTGAATATCGACTGGTACCGCGGCTTTATCCAGGGCAAACAGATGGTCATGATTGGCTACTCTGATTCCGCAAAAGACGCGGGCGTGATGGCAGCGTCCTGGGCGCAATACCAGGCTCAGGACGCGCTGATCAAAACCTGCGAAAAAGCCGGTATCGAACTGACGCTGTTCCACGGTCGCGGCGGATCCATTGGTCGCGGCGGCGCGCCTGCGCATGCGGCGCTGCTCTCTCAACCACCAGGCAGCCTGAAAGGCGGTCTGCGCGTGACAGAACAAGGGGAGATGATCCGCTTTAAGTACGGCCTGCCGGAAGTGACCATCAGCAGCCTGTCGCTGTATACCGGAGCAATTCTGGAGGCCAACCTGTTACCACCGCCAGAACCGAAGGATAACTGGCGTCATATCATGGATGAGCTTTCCGATATTTCCTGCGAGCTATACCGTGGATATGTGCGTGAAAACAAAGACTTTGTCCCTTATTTCCGCTCAGCTACACCGGAGCAGGAACTGGGTAAATTGCCGCTCGGTTCACGTCCGGCAAAACGCCGTCCGACCGGCGGAGTTGAGTCTCTGCGTGCTATACCGTGGATCTTTGCCTGGACGCAGAACCGTCTGATGCTCCCGGCCTGGCTTGGTGCTGGTACCGCGCTGCAAAAAGTGGTTGAAGATGGTAAGCAAAGCGAACTCGAAGCGATGTGCCGCGACTGGCCATTCTTCTCCACACGCCTTGGCATGCTGGAAATGGTTTTCGCGAAAGCAGACCTGTGGCTGGCAGAGTATTACGATCAGCGCCTGGTCAAAAAAGAGCTGTGGCCGCTGGGTGAAGAGCTACGCCAACGCCTGGCAGCAGATATCGATGTCGTACTGGCGATTGCCAACGACTCACATTTGATGGCCGACCTGCCGTGGATTGCCGAGTCCATTCAGTTAAGGAATGTTTATACTGACCCGCTGAACGTCTTACAGGCAGAATTGTTACACCGCTCACGCCAGGCCGAAGAGCAAGGCCATGAACCGGATCCACGCGTTGAACAAGCGCTGATGGTGACTATCGCTGGTGTTGCAGCCGGTATGCGCAATACAGGCTAACGCCCCCTCCCGCTGTCGCCTTCGTGCTATTGTACGAAGGCGACAGTAAAAACAGCTGTTACAACCACTTCATTTTCAATATATTCCCGCCTGAACATATTCACTACGTGAATATTACAACAGCAAAACACGATCCTGAGATCGTGATGCTTCAGTTCCTCTTAATGTTTAGTCGCTACTCTTGGCGCTACGATTAAAGACAGGCTCACATTATGCAATCCTTACAACTCCAGTCTAAACCCGCCTTTAGCTGGAAAGCCCTGGGTTGGGCGCTCCTCTATTTTTGGTTTTTTTCCTCATTACTGCAGGCCGTTATCTATTTTAGCGGCTATAGCGGATCTACCGGCCTACGCGACTCCCTGCTGTTCAGCTCGCTGTGGTTGATCCCGGTATTCTTATTTCCAAACCGTATCCGCATTATTGCTGCCGTCATTGGCGTAATTCTATGGGCGGCCTCGCTGGCAGCTCTGAGCTATTACGTCATTTACGGGCAAGAGTTCTCGCAAAGCGTTCTGTACGTAATGTTTGAAACCAATGCGAACGAAGCCAGCGAGTACCTGAGTCAATACTTCAGCCTGAAGATCGTCTTAATTGCGCTGGCATATACAGCAATGGCAATTCTGCTATGGACACGTCTGCGTCCGGTACATATTCCATCACCCTGGCGCTATCTGGTGTCGTTTGCACTGTTATACGGATTGATTCTGCATCCGATGACAGTGAACACATTTATCAAACATAAGCCGTTTGAAAAAACGTTGGATGGGCTCGCTTCACGTATGGAGCCCGCCGCGCCGTGGCAATTCATCTCCGGGTATTA
The DNA here is from genome assembly GCF_030333815.1 of Citrobacter sp. Cf136. NCBI lineage: Bacteria > Pseudomonadati > Pseudomonadota > Gammaproteobacteria > Enterobacterales > Enterobacteriaceae > Citrobacter > Citrobacter sp. Cf136. The sequence goes on from NZ_JAOWFE010000039.1 coordinate 102,017, forward strand.
TCAATATCGTCAGCAGTTGACCTCGCTCAATAGCCTGCTGAATGAGAACAATGCCCTGCCGCCGCTGGCTAACTTTAAAGACAGCTCAGGTGACGCACCGCGTACATTGGTGCTGGTGATTGGCGAATCAACGCAACGTGGCCGCATGAGCCTGTATGGCTACCCGCGTGAAACGACGCCAGAACTGGATGCGCTGCATAAATCCGATCCTAACTTCACCGTATTCAATAATGTCGTGACTTCCCGTCCGTACACCATTGAAATCCTGCAGCAGGCACTGACCTTCGCTAACGAGAAGAACCCGGATCTGTATCTGACTCAGCCGTCCCTGATGAACATGATGAAACAGGCGGGTTATAAAACCTTCTGGATCACTAATCAGCAGACGATGACCGCCCGCAACACCATGCTAACGGTGTTCTCTAAGCAGACGGATAAACAGTTCTATATGAACCAGCAGCGTACGCAAAGTGCGCGCGAATATGACAGCAACGTGCTGGCGCCATTTAAAGAAGTACTGGCCGACCCGGCACCGAAAAAGTTCATCATCGTGCATCTGCTGGGTACGCATATTAAGTACAAATTCCGCTATCCGGATGGCCAGGGTAAGTTTGACAATAATATCGACCATGTTCCCGCAGGTCTGAGTAACGATGAGTTGGAAGCCTACAACGATTACGACAGCGCGAATGTTTACAACGATCATATTATTGCCAGCCTGATCAAAGACTATAAAGCGACCGATCCGAACGGCTTCCTGCTGTACTTCTCCGATCATGGCGAAGAGGTTTACGATACGCCACCGCACAAAACGCAGGGTCGTAATGAAGACAACCCAACGCGCCATATGTACACGGTGCCGTTCCTGTTGTGGACTTCGGAAAAATGGCAGGCCGCGCACCCGCGTGACTTCTCACAGGATGTGAATCGTAAATACAGCAGCTCAGAGCTTATCCACACATGGTCTGACTTAGCGGGCTTCACCTACGATGGCTTCGATCCAACTCGCGCCATTACCAGTCCGCAGTTCAAAGAGACAACCCGCTGGATTGGCAATCCGTACAAGAAAAATGCCCTGATAGATTACGATTCCCTGCCTTACGGCGATCAAATCGGTAATCAATAACCGTCTGCCGGATGCGCTACGCTTATCCGGCCTACAGCTCGCAAAGACTTGTAGGCCGGATATGGCATTAGCCGCCATCCGGCAATAATCACTTGAGGGCGATTGTTTTCAACGTTACTGTTTCCCTGTCTGCTGCCTGCAAGGGATTAACATGTATCACGACGTCAGCCATCTTCTCTCCCGCCTGATTAACGGCCCCACGCCGCTGCGGCAGATTTATTTCGCCAGCACCAATAGCACAACGCCGGAACTGGCGTATCAGGTCGATTTTCCCCGGCTGGAAATTGTGCTGGAAGGTGAATTTGCGGATTCTGGCATCGATAAGGTGCTTACCCCCGGCGATGTCTTGTTTGTTCCGGCTGGCGGCTGGAATATTCCGCAGTGGGCCACACCGGTCACGACACTCAGCATTCTGTTCGGCAAACAGCAACTGGGTTTCAGCGTCGTCCAATGGGACGGCAAGCAATATCAAAACCTTACCCACCAGCACGTCGCTCGGCGTGGGCCGCGTATTGGCTCTTTTCTGCTGCAAACGCTCCATGAGATGCAAATGCAGCCGCAGGAGCAGCAAACGGCCAGGCTAATCGTTGCGAGCTTGCTGAGCCACTGTCGCGATCTGCTCGGCAGCCAGATCCAAACCGCATCACGTAGTCAGGCGCTTTTCAACGCCATTCGCGGCTATATTGACGAACGCTACGCTTCACCGCTCACCCGTGAATCCGTCGCACAGGCGTTTTACATTTCACCCAATTACCTCTCCCACCTGTTTCAAAAAACGGGCGCTATCGGTTTTAACGAATACCTGAACCACACGCGACTGGAACACGCAAAAACGCTGTTAAAGGGTTACGAACTGAAGATCAAAGACGTGGCGCACACCTGTGGGTTTATTGACAGCAACTACTTCTGCCGCCTGTTTCGCAAGAATACTGAACGTTCGCCGTCAGAGTATCGTCGGCAGTATCACAGCCAGTTGACGGAGAAAAAAACTGACCAGTAATAATCGCATACTGGGACAGAAAACGGAGACAAAGGTAACATTTACTGGATTTTTGTATTATCAAAAAACATATACCAGCACATATCACTTACATGTGAAGTATCTCTCACTTTTATAGACATATTACATTTATCCAGCTTTTGACAGATTTGTCAGATAGCACCGCGTGACGAAACACTCTTATCCTGTGCATAGCAAAGCAACCCGGCAACGGGCAGCTAACGGAAAACGTAGAGGGTGTTTTTGTATGGAACTTTATCTTGATACCGCCAACGTCGCGGAAGTCGAACGTCTGGCCCGCATCTTCCCTATCGCGGGCGTCACCACCAACCCAAGCATTGTGGCAGCAAGCAAAGAATCCATCTGGGATGTGCTGCCACGCCTGCAGAACGCCATTGGCAAAGAGGGTATTCTGTTTGCCCAGACCATGAGCCGGGATGCGCAGGGCATGGTGGAAGAAGCTAAACGCCTGAGCAATGCGGTGCCCGGTCTGGTAGTGAAAATCCCGGTGACATCCGAAGGTCTGGCCGCGATCAAGATGCTGAAAAAAGAGGGTATCACCACGCTGGGAACCGCCGTTTACAGTGCTTCTCAGGGGCTACTGGCTGCGCTGGCAGGAGCGAAGTATATCGCGCCTTACGTTAACCGTATCGACGCGCAGGGCGGCGACGGGATTCGCGCAGTACGGGAACTGCAAACATTGCTGGAACTGCATGCACCGAACAGCATGGTACTGGCGGCCAGCTTTAAAACTCCACGTCAGGCGCTGGATTGCTTGCTGGCAGGATGTGAAGCAATCACCCTGCCATTAGACGTAGCGCAACAAATGCTCAATACCCCTGCGGTAGAGTCAGCAATAGAGAAGTTTGAGCAGGACTGGAACAACGCATTTGGTCACATCAACCTGTGAGGGAAATAAAGTATGGATCGCATTATTCAATCACCTGGTAAGTACATCCAGGGTGCCGATGTTATTACCCGTCTTGGCAGCTACCTCAAACCATTGGCAGAACGCTGGCTGATCGTTGGGGACAAGTTTGTCTTAGGCTTTGCCCAGGGTGCACTGGAAAAAAGCTTCCAGGATGCCGGACTGGCGCTGGAAATTGCACCGTTTGGCGGCGAATGTTCACAAAACGAAATCGACCGTCTGCGCGTCGTAGCGGAAAAAGCGCAGTGTGCGGCAGTACTTGGTATTGGTGGCGGTAAAACGCTGGATACCGCCAAAGCGCTGGCGCACTTTATGGGCGTGCCTGTCGCCATTGCGCCAACCATCGCTTCTACCGATGCGCCGTGCAGCGCGCTGTCCGTCATTTACACCGATGCCGGTGAATTCGATCGCTATCTGCTGCTGCCCAATAACCCGGACAGGGTCATTGTTGATACCAAAATTGTCGCGGGCGCACCGGCGCGTCTGTTAGCTGCGGGTATTGGCGATGCGCTGGCGACCTGGTTCGAAGCGCGTGCCTGTTCACGCAGCGGCGCAACCACAATGGCGGGCGGTCAGTGTACTCAGGCGGCGCTGGCGCTGGCAGAGCTGTGCTTTAATACGCTGATCGAAGAAGGTGAAAAAGCGATGCTGGCTGCAGAGCAGCACGTGGTTACACCAGCACTGGAGCGCATTATTGAAGCCAACACCTATCTGAGTGGCGTCGGTTTTGAAAGCGGTGGTCTGGCAGCGGCTCACGCCATTCATAACGGTCTGACCGCAATCCCGGATGCACATCATTATTACCACGGCGAGAAAGTGGCTTTCGGTACGCTGACGCAGTTGGTGCTGGAAAACGCGCCGGTCGATGAAATTGAAACCGTTGCCGCGCTGTGCCATTCCGTTGGCTTGCCGATTACCCTGGCGCAACTGGATATCAAACAGGATATTCAGGCGAAAATGCGCATTGTGGCTGAGGCAGCCTGTGCCGAAGGCGAAACCATCCACAACATGCCTGGCGGCGCAACGCCGGACCAGGTGTATGCCGCCCTGCTTGTGGCTGACCAGTACGGTCAACGTTACCTGCAAGAGTGGGAATAACCTGCAAATAGAAAATCCCCGCAAATGCGGGGATTTTTTATTCCTACCATGCCGGACCCGCGCAAGCGGCATCCGGCATCGTCTGTTACAGCAGATCGAAACGATCCAGGTTCATCACTTTCACCCATGCGGCAACGAAATCTCTCACGAACTTCTCGTGGGCATCGCTACAGGCATAGACTTCAGCCACTGCGCGCAGCACAGAGTTAGAACCAAACACCAGATCGGCGCGGGTTGCGGTGTATTTTACTTCGCCACTCAGACGGTCACGACCTTCAAACAGCTCTTGTGACTCATCAACCGCCTTCCACTCATGGCGCATATCCAGCAGATTGACGAAGAAGTCAGTGCTGAGTACGCCTGGACGATCGGTAAAGACACCGTGCTGGCTACCATCAAAGTTGGTGCCCAGTACGCGCATACCGCCCACCAGCACGGTCATTTCCGGTGCGGTTAGCGTCAGCTGCTGTGCTTTATCGATCAGCAGCGACTCGGTGGTCGATACGTCAGGACGGGCGCGGTAGTTACGGAAGCCATCGGCGATCGGCTCAAGCAGTTCAAACATCTCAATATCCGTTTGATCCTGGCGCGCATCCACGCGGCCCGGCGCAAAAGGTACCTTAATGCTGACACCCGCAGCACTTGCCGCCTGCTCGATGCCGACAACACCTGCCAGCACGATAATATCGGCCAACGAGGCGGTATGGGCAGACTTATAAATCCCTTCCAGCACAGGCAGAACGCGTGCTGCGGTGGCATTCACATCCCAGCCGCGCTGTGGATCCAGCGCCAGACGCGCACCGTTAGCGCCGCCACGTTTATCCCCACCGCGGAAAGTCGATGCCGACGCCCATGCTACTGATACCAGTTCGCCCACGGACAGCCCGGAAGCGGCAATGGTCGCTTTCAGTTTCAGGATATCTTCTTCGCTTGGGTTGAAGAACGCATGTGGCAGCGGGTCTTGCCAAATCAAATCTTCTTTTGGCACTTCCGGTCCGATGTAACGCGCTTTTGGCCCCATATCACGGTGCGTCAGTTTGAACCACGCACGAGCAAATGCTTCGTTGAACGCCTGCGGATCGTTCAGGAAACGGCGGGAGATTTTCTCGAACTCAGGATCGAAACGCAGTGTCAGGTCGGTAACCAGCATCGTCGGCTTACGTTTTTTCGATGGATCAAACGGATCAGGAATAATTTCTGGCGCGTCAACCGCTTCAAACTGAATAGCGCCTGCCGGACTGCGAGTTTGTACCCACTCGTATTTGAACAGGTTCTCGAAGAAATAGTTGCTCCATTGGGTTGGCGTCTGCGTCCAGACCACTTCCAGACCGGATGTAATGGCATCCGCGCCCGCGCCGCTGCCGTAGCTGCTCGCCCAGCCCAGGCCCTGTGCTTCAATCGGTGCGGATTCAGGATCGGCGCCTACGTGCGAAGCCGGTGCAGCGCCGTGGGTTTTGCCCAACGTATGACCACCGCCAATCAGCGCCACGGTTTCTTCGTCGTTCATACCCATATTACCGAAGGTCGCGCGAATAGCCGCTGCCGCTGAAAGCGGTTCGCCGCTATGGTCCGGTCCTTCCGGGTTCACATAGATAAGGCCCATTTCGGTTGCGCCCAACGGCGCTTTGGCCAGTTCTTCCGGGTGACGGTGAGTCAGCCAGGCTTTTTCATCACCCCAGTTTACGTCGAGATCCGGTTCCCAGACATCTTCACGACCAGCACCAAAGCCGAAGGTGCGGAAGCCGGAGTTTTCCAGCGCCACGTTACCCGCGAGGATAAACAGGTCGGCCCAGGAAATTTTCTGGCCATATTTCTGCTTGATTGGCCACAGCAGACGACGCGCTTTATCAAGGCTTACGTTGTCCGGCCAGGAGTTCAGTGGTGCAAAACGCTGCTGTCCGCGACCCGCGCCACCGCGTCCATCGATGGAGCGATAGGTCCCTGCACCGTGCCATGCCATGCGGATAAACAATCCAGCATAGGTTCCCCAGTCAGCGGGCCACCACGGTTGAGATTCGGACAGAAGGGCTCTGAGATCCCCTTTCAGGGCAGAGTAGTCGAGTTTGCTAAACTCTTTGCGGTAGTCGAAGTCCTCACCCAGCGGGTTAGAACGGTTGGAATGTTGGTTTAAAAGATCAACGCGCAGTTGATTTGGCCACCAGTCGCGGTTGTTCGTTCCTGCTCCCGCGCTCTGGTCGTGACCGCCCTGATGAAAAGGACACTTACCGGCAGTTGATGTGTTCTGGCTATCGTCGGACATGCTCATCTATATGCTCCCTTTACAGTGTTCTGACTACGATATACACCACCAGAGATAAGATATAGTCGAAAAAACCCACAGATTCGATAGCTAATTCCTTTTATATTTTACGTTACAGAGATGTAGATCAAAATGATCAACAAAAAGCCCTCCGTAGAGGGCTGGGATCTGTTTAGTTCGGTCTTACACCCAGTGTGTGACAAATAGCGTAGCTCATCTCGGCACGATTAAGGGTATAGAAGTGAAAATCCTTCACCCCTTCGCGGCTGAGAATCTTCACCATGTCCATGGCGATATTAGCGCCCACCAGCTTGCGGGTTTCCGCGTCATCATCCAGACCATCAAACATGGTCGACATCCACGCCGGAATGCGGACGTTGGTCATGTCGGCAAATTTTTTCGCCTGCTTAAAGTTGGAGACTGGCAGGATACCCGGAATAATTTCCACGTCGATTCCCGCAGACACACAGCGATCACGAAAGCGCAGATAGCTTTCTACATCGAAGAAGAACTGGGTAATCGCACGGTTCGCACCGGCATCAACCTTACGCTTCAGGTTCAGCAGATCGGCCTGAGCGCTCTTCGCTTCCGGGTGCACTTCCGGGTAAGCCGCAACGGAGATATCAAAGTCTGCAACGTCTTTCAGTAGCGTCACCAGGTCAGAAGCATACATATCCGGTTTACCGCTTCCCGGCGGCAGGTCACCGCGCAGGGCAACAATATGACGAATACCGTTGTTCCAGTAGTCCTGAGCAATAGTCCGCAGCTCATCGCGGGTTGCATCAATACAGGTCAGGTGCGGAGCCGCTTCAAGGCCAGTGCGATCCTTAATGCCTTTAATAATGCTGTGCGTACGGTCGCGCTCACCAGAGTTTGCACCGTAAGTGACTGAAACAAACTTCGGCTTCAGGCTGCTCAGGCGATCGATGGAGTTCCACAGGGTTTGCTCCATTTCACTGGTGCGCGGCGGGAAAAACTCAAATGAAACGTTAATCTGACCGGCAACTTCTGCCAGGCTCTGATTCAGGGCTTCCCGCTGGTTGGCGTGAAAAAAGCTCATACCTTACCTCATCAATCTTTTGTCGTTATATGTTGTGTTGTGAACTGCTATACGTTTAGACGTCTAGATGTAAAAATGACGGAAAAGCATGCTGGCGTCAACACAAAAATCATCGCTAAAGGTGAGGAATACTCAGCCAACGTGAAAAAAATTCACATCAGTCTGAATTGATGAGGGATTGCGCCATGACCGTCTGCAGCCATGCTAATTTTTTTACGTTTTCAGGCAGCATCAGCAACCCCGTGCTAATACACAATTCGGTATCGGTAAGCGGCAGGAATATCACCCCCCGACGTTGGATAGCGGAAAAGGAGGCCGGAAGCAGGCTCAGACCGTCACCCTGCGCGATCCGCGCCAACAACACGTCATGTTCCAGCGGTTCTTCAATACAGGCAGGAGAGTAACCGGCATGACTAAAAATATGTCGGGTGTAATCAAAAAAGGCGGGGTTACGTTCACGTTTGAACCAGAACAGTGGTCGGTGGCTCAGCGACATTAACGAGAGCGAAGGCAGCGCCGCCTCTGGCCAGAGCGCGGGTAAGGCGACGATCATCGATTCTTGCCAGCCGAGCGGCGTGACGCTAAGCCCCGAAGTCTCAAGCGGTAACGCCACCAGCGCGGCATCCAGCTTTCCACGATGCACCAGACGCGCGAGTTCAGGCGAACCATGACGGACAATATGTCGCTTCTGCGCATGCGTAGTCAGCTGTGACTCAAGCGCAGCAAAAACGCCCTGTTCAAACGCCGTGCTTAACCCTAAGCGCAGAGATGGCTCCCCGACTTGCGTTAATTGACTCAACGCAGCGTAGGTTTTGTCCTGAAGATCAAGCAGCGGGCGCACCATTTCAAGTACGCGCTGGCCGTCCTCCGTCAGCGTTAATCCGCGGGTATGACGGACAAACAGCGTGACCCCCAGGCGATCTTCAAGCTGGCGAATGTGGCGGCTCAACGGCGGTTGCGACATGAACAAGCGCTGCGCAGCCCGGCTTATATTGTTCTCTTCCGCTACTACGGAAAAGTAGCGCAGTAGACGAATATCCAGAGAGTGTAATGGCGATGTTGTCATACCTAAAAGGTATCACGGAAACGGTATTATCCAAATCATTCTACGCCCCCTATTCTCTCGCCATACGCCACACCTACGAGGGAAAAATCATGGAATCAGAACGTTTTATTACCGGCCAGAAAATGCTGCAACAGGTAGATGGTAAAGGGGGAGAGGCCGTCGTTGAGAGCCTGAAGGATATCGCGCCGGATTTTGCCCGCTACCTGCTGGAATTTCCGTTTGGCGACATCTATGCACGTCCAGGTCTGGACCTGCGCAGCCGAGAAATTGCCACTGTCGCCGCTTTAACGGCAATGGGCAATGCTGCCCCGCAGTTGAAAGTGCATATTGGCGCGGCATTACACGTTGGTTTAACGCAGGATGAGATCGTTGAAGTGATTATGCAGATGGCCGTATATGCCGGCTTCCCTGCCGCACTCAATGGTTTGTTCGCCGCGAAAGAGGTGTTTGCCTCTCACAGAGGCTAAAACAACAGGCCAGCGGATTGTCTGCTGGCCTGAGCTCACTATGGTTTCACATCTGCCACACGCATGCCTTTAAGCTGTTCATCCGTCAGCGTATTTCCCGCCTTGAAATAGTCAACGACAGCATTAGAGACATAGTAACCTCCGGAGGTATTTCGCGTTTTTCCTTCGGTAAATGCCGTAAAACCATCACCGCCGTCTGCCAGGAAGCTATTGGTGGCTATGTGATAAACCGTGGCATCCTCAATCGGTTTACCGTTTAACGTTAGTACGGTGACGCGCTGACCGACTGGTTTACTGCTGTCATACTTCATCTCCAGTCCTTTGGACACCTGCAATACACCGTTGCTTAAACCCGCGCCGTGCTCCATCAGGCTACGCAACTGTTTACCGGTGAGATCCATTGTTGCCAGCTCGTTGGGGAACGGGAAGGTGCTAATGACTGCCCCCATCGTGATAGCACCTGCTGGGATTTCATTACGGATACCGCCCGAATTAGTGAGCGCTAATTGAGTATCTTTACCTGCCGCCACCAGCAACGCATCCGCCGCCAGATTGCCCAACGAAGAAGATTCACCGTAAGCACGCGTCAGCTCAACCGGAGAGTTTGCAACCGTCTGTTGTACCACCTTATCAAGCTTTTTATTCCAGCCATCAATGACCTGTTTCGTCTGCGGGTCTGGCTGCCACTCATCAGCATAAATGGTCTTCAGCTCGAAGTTCTTCACGGTAAATTGATGCGGTTTCTGCTGATAATCCAGCACCAGTTTACCCACATCAATACCGCCGCTGTCGGTAGAAAGAATCAGAGTGTTACCGACTTTAATCGGCTCCGGCGTGCCCACATGCGCATGGCCGGTAATCAGGACATCCAGCCCCTTTACCTGACCTGCGGTCTGGATGTCTTTATCCAATGCACGGCGCACATCTGTACTTCCCTGGCTAGACTGACGCGCTGGCGTACCTTCATGGATCAGCGCCACAGTGAGATCGACTTTACCTTTAAGCTCATCGATATAGCGTTGCAACCACTTCACTTCATCCCGCGCTTCAATACCGACACGTGTCGCAGCAGAAACCGTATCATCAAAAGCAAACACGCCGTGCAGGCCAATCACACCAATCTTCACGCCATCTTTTTCAATAATGGTGTAAGGCTTATCCCAGAACATTTTGCTGCTGTTCTGATAAAAAATATTACCCTGCACGATGGGGAATTTCGCCTGACTCAGTTGTAGTAGCGTGTTATCCCAACCGTGATCGAATTCATGATTACCCATGGTTACAGCATCAAAATTCATGGTATTCATGATATCGATAATCGCCTTACCCTTGGTCAGGCTGCTGATATACGGCCCGGTAAAATAATCACCGGCATCAAAAAACCAGGTGGCGCTATTTTTCGTTTTTTCCTGCTTCACCATCGTCGTGATATTAGCCCAACCACCAATATCACGCGTGCCATTAGCAATCCATGGGACTTTATAAGGTTCAACGTGGGCGTGAAGATCATTGGTATAGATAATCGTGACATCTTTGGCACTCGCCCAAAGCGGCAACGATACCAGAACACCAACAGCAAGCATTTTTAACTTCATAATCAATCCCTTTCAGTCATATAAAGAATCGCTACGTTACGTTCTGAAAGGTTTTTTTATGTGAGAACACTCACATCCACTGGTGATAGTCACGGGTCAAAATCAACGACCATTAAAAATCGTTGGTAATACGATGACGTCACTGTTCACCATCAATTGCTGTAAGTCCTTCGGCTGTAAAAATCTGGGGCTGGCGAGCTCACCAGATTACAGCTGGCCCGAGTATCGGTTGGGTTATGCTGCGCTGCATTGCCGGGCATGCGGCAGCTATCCCCCGCTGTTTAATGAGGAACAGTTTGGTGGATGGTTGTCAGCATATTTAACGGATTTTGCCGCCCAAAGCGGTCATTTTTGCCCGCGATGTTATCAGCGGGAAACCATCCTCTATGGGCATAATCCTCAGGGCAGCCAACGCGTTCAGTGCCGGAGCTGCAAACAAGTCTGGACACCAAAGCAGCAGCCGCTCACCACCATTGTTCCACCAGAACAAATAGCGACGGTTCCCTTAATCGTCCCTTTTCAGGGAGCCTGCACCGACCAGAAACTTTATGTATTACTCAGTTTTGACGCTATTCGCGGCAATATTTTGCATATTTCCAGTAATTTCACGCCCCATCTCGTAGGGGATACATTACGATACCGCTGGCGTAACAACGTTGAACCCGCGGTCATTCATGACGATATCGTTGAACGAGTAAGACAGAGGGAAACCCTGTTTTTACGCCGCAGCCAGTTTGATGAAATCCAGTACGGCAGTGCCATGCTCAAACGAAATGCCAATGGTGCAGTTTTACGCCCGGTCATTACCGCGCACGGACATTTCCGCATACTGAGCCATCTCTGTCCTGAGGTAAAAACGCACATTATTGCCCACGAATGTTTTCTGCGCGGCGCGGCGATTACCGCATGGGCGCAGCAATATCGCGATCATCACGCTTCGCTTTGGTTTATTGATGAAGAGATCACTAGCGATAAGTGCACACTGCCCTGGCGATTGCTGGGTAAAACCTGGCAGGGGTGGTGGCAAAACCAGTGGCAAATTTGGCAACAAGGAGACACACGCAAAATGGTGTGTCTGTTAACGGAGGGTCAGGTTGAAAAAGGGGCGTCAATCACACTGGCGGCAGGCCACCATTTTCTCGCCTGGTTACAGCAGCAGGCGGAGTTTCGGGATAGCGCCCGTTACTCGGCTCATTCGGTGTTTCAGACGATAAGGACGCTGGCGGATAAATACAACGCCTTGAATTTGCCCGGTGGCGCTGCCGCTTACCCGGCCTACGGTTCATGCCATATGTAGGCCGGATAAGCGTAAGCGCCATCCGGCAACACAAACTACAGCAACTGCGCCAAACGGTTGATGTCAGACTGAATCGCCCCAGCGGTAACGTCACGGCCCGCGCCCGGTCCACGGATCACCAGCGGGTTATCGCGATACCAGCGGCTCTCTATGGCGAATACGTTATCGCACGGCAACAGCGCCGCCAGCGGGTGTTCAGGGCGAACCGCTTCAACACCAACGCGAGCTTTGCCGTTAGCATCAAAACGCGCCACATGGCGCAGCACCAGCCCCATTTCACGCGCCGCTTCCAGACGCTGCACCATCTGCTCGTTCAGCTCATCGCCATTCTCAAAGAAATGGTCAATAGAGCCTTCTTCACAATGCGCAGGCACCAGCGATTCCACGCGAACCTGGTCCGGTTCGATGTCGTAACCCGCTTCACGCGCCAGAATCACCAGCTTACGCATCACATCTTTGCCGGAAAGATCTACGCGCGGATCGGGTTCAGTCAGACCCTGTTGCCATGCCTGATCCACCAGATCGGTGAATGGGACCGTGCCATCAAATTGCAGGAACAACCACGACAACGTGCCGGAGAAGATCCCGCTGATCGACAAAATGGTATCGCCACTATCAATCAGATCGCGCACGGTATGGTTGATCGGCAAACCTGCACCCACGGTGGCGTTATATAACCAGTGGCGACCCGTTTTTTCGAAAGCGTCATGAATCTGGCGGTAATTATTACTGCTGCTCGCCCCGGCCAGTTTGTTGGCGCTGATGACGTGGAAACCATGGCTGGCAAAATCCAGATACTGATCCGCCAGTTGCTCGCTCGCGGTCACATCCAGCACCACTAAATCATCATACGGGTGAGCACGCATCCACAGGAATAGAGACTCTTCATCCTGCTCTACCGCCTCGTCATCAAAGAAAGCTAACGCGCGGCTGGCATCCAGCCCTTCGTAATTCAGCAGGCTACGACGGCTATCAACCACACCCGCCAGCACAAACTCTAATCCGGTACGCGCCGAGAGCGTGCTCTGCTCGCGAGCGAACAGCTCCAGCCAGCGCGACCCAATGTTGCCTTTGCCAAACAACACCAGACCAATGCGTTTTTCAGCACGGAAGATTGACTGATGCAGACCCTGAATCAGGCTCTCCGTTGGCCCAGTACGCAGTACCGCGACCAGGCTGATGCCCTCTTCCGACTGCCAGGTGAATTCAACCGGCTGACCTTTCAACTGTTGCCAGAAACGGTGGCAGTGCAGCGGATTACGGGTGACGCCCGCCCCGACCATCGCCACCAGCGCCAGCCCCTGGCGCAGACGCAGCTCGCCTGGCAGGCCAGCTTCATCCAGAATTTTCAGCGCGCTGTCAGCGACTTCGGAGGTGTAGCAAAATTGCAATAGCTGGCGGTCAGGATGCACGCCCACTGCCAGCGGACGCACCTGGCTACGTTTTAAAACCTGGTCAATCTCTTTATAAGCCAGCTTAAAATCCTGGCCAGTCGGAACCAGAAACTCAATCAGGCAGACGTCATCATGACTGGTCACAATACGCGCCCCGGTACCGGAGGCCAGTACTCGCTCAATACGCGTTGAACCCTGCTCTGGGGTATAGCTACAACGCAACTGGAGATCGATATCGCTACCGGAAACCGGCTGTAAGGTACGGGCATGGAGAACCGGTGCCGCCAGACGCGCCAGCTCGCTGGCTTCATCCAGACGCAACAGCGGCAGCAAACAGGCGTCTTTTACTTTACGCGGATCCGCGCTGTAAACCCCGGCGACATCACTCCAGATGGTTACTCGGGAAACGCCCGCCAACGCACCAACCTGCGTCGCCGAGTAGTCAGAACCGTTACGCCCCAGTAGCACTGTTTCACCGGCATTGCTGCGGCTAATAAAGCCGGTAACCACCAGGCGTTTACCCGGATGCTGCGCCAACAGTTGCTGCAGTAATGGGTAAGAAAGACCTTCATCTACCTGCGGCTGGGCACCGCGTTCAGCACGTAAAAAATCGCGCGCATCCAGCCAGGCCGACTCCAGCCCCTGTTGATTAAGGACGGCAGACATCAAACGCGCGGACCATACCTCGCCATGCCCAACAACCTCAGCATAGACGGCATCGTTCACGCCGCTGTCGAGTAACCCAGCCAGGCGTTCCAGATCGTGAATAAACGCGCCAATCAGTCCATCCGCCACCTCGGGAGGTAACAAACCGCTGATAAGCTCACTTTGATAGCGACGTAACGCCTGTTGAACCTGATGCGCAGAAAGGCGATCGGTCTGGCTTAATTTCAGCCAGCTAATCAACTGGTTAGTGGTACTGCCTGCGGCTGAAACAACCATCATGTCATCAGGCTGCGAGTAATCCGCCATAATGCCTGCGACACGCAGATAACATTTCACATCTGCCAGACTACTACCACCAAATTTGTGCAGTTGACGACCCTTCGCCCCTGCCTGCGCAATCACACTCATGTTTACCCCTTGTTTGCAGCCCGGAAGCCATTTTCCAGGTCGGCAATTAAATCTTCGCCATCTTCAATACCGGTGGAGATACGCAGCAGCGTTTCGGAAATTCCGGCAGCAGCACGCGCTTCTGGTGCCATGCCCGCGTGTGTCATGGTTGCGGCGTGGGAGATCAGACTTTCAACGCCCCCTAACGATTCCGCCAGCGTAAACAATGACAACCCGCCGAGGAAACGGCGCAGCGTTTGCTCATCGCCATCCAGTTCAAAACTTAACATCGCGCCAAAGCCATTTTGCTGACGCGCAGCAATCTTATGGCCCTGATTATCCGGCAATGACGGGTGATACAATTTTTTCACCAGCGGCTGAGTTTGCAGATAATCGACTATCGCCTGAGCATTACGTTGCGCCACCTCCATACGAGGAGACAAAGTACGCAGGCCGCGCAACAGCAGATAACTATCAAACGCGCCGCCGGTCACACCAATATTATTCGCCCACCATGCCAGTTCAGTGACCGTTTCCGGATCTTTCGCTATCACAACACCAGCCACCACGTCTGAGTGACCGTTTAAATATTTCGTGCATGAATGCAACACCAGATCGGCGCCTAATGCCAGTGGATTTTGCAGTGCCGGGCTTAAAAAAGTGTTGTCCACCACGCTGACCGCGCCAGCCTCGCGCGCCAGCTGGCAGATTTTCGCAATATCCACCACGCGCAGCAGCGGGTTGCTTGGGCTTTCTACCAGCACCAGCTTCGGTTTTTCCGCCAATGCGGCCTGCAATGCCTGCTCATCTCCTTGATCAACAAACAGGACGCGGTAACAGCCACGCTTTGCCAGACTGTCAAACAGTCGGTAGCTCCCGCCGTAGCAGTCGTGCGGTGCAACCAGCAGATCGCCAGGCTTAAGGAAGACAGTGGTCACCAAATGAATCGCCGACATGCCAGTATTGGTCAGTACAGCACCTGCACCACCTTCCAGTTCCGCCAGCGCACGCTGAACGACATCGCGCGTTGGGTTGCCGCGACGCGAATAGTCATGAGCACGGGGTTCATTAAATCCGGTAAAGTTATAGGTGCTGGAGAGGTGAATCGGCGGGACAACGCAACCGTACTGTTCGTCGTCATTTAACCCGCTACGCACTGCGATGGTGGCCTGTTTACGCGTCATATTGAGAAGATCCTGGCTGAGTCGGTGAAAAGTCAGGCACCAGAGTAATCATTGTTACTATAGCCGTCAATACATCTGGACATCTAAACTTCTTTGCGTATAGATTGAGCAAACTGGAAATAGCCGTTAAAATTATATGCATTAGCGTACATCTGCGTCGGCTACTTCGTGTCAGGGCCGCGCCACTACGATAAACTACGCACAATTATGGTCCGGGCTCAGGTTCTGGCCTCAATATTAATGACAAAGAGGATTAGGTATCTCATGGCTGAATGGAGCGGCGAATATATCAGCCCATACGCTGAGCACGGTAAGAAGAGTGAGCAAGTCAAAAAAATTACGGTTTCCATTCCTCTGAAGGTGTTAAAAATCCTTACCGATGAACGCACGCGTCGTCAGGTGAATAACCTGCGCCACGCCACCAACAGCGAACTGCTGTGTGAAGCGTTTCTGCATGCTTTTACCGGGCAACCATTACCCAACGATGAAGACCTGCGTAAAGAGCGCAGTGATGAAATCCCGGAAGAAGCAAAGGTAATCATGCGTGAACTGGGTATCAACCCGGAAACGTGGGAATACTGATTGTTAGAACAGATGAGAAAAGGCGGGATTGCTCCCGCCGATTCTCGCTATGTTACTTACTGATACCATTGAGTTTATTCAATGTCTCTTCCATTTTGAGCGTCTCTTTACGGTTCAATGGATAGAAATAAATCAGAATGACCGCCGCCAAAAACAGGCATAGTGCCGGCAAGAGATTCGCCATCGTATAAATATTTTCCTGCACAATGCTGGTTTGCACAGCGCCACCTGTTGACGATGATTGATAACCAATGATGGCCAACATAAAGCCGCCAATGGCCCCTGCACACGCCTGACCAACCTTGCGGGCAAAGAAGTTCACACCATAGACGGTACCATCCTCGCGATCGCCGGTGACATACTGGTGATAATCACAAACATCGGTCATAAACGCCCAAATCATCAGGTTGAATAGTCCGGCCCCCAACGTCGCCAGGAACAGGAAAACCAAATAGACTTTCGCGTCGGTAATGTGGATGAAGTACATAATCAAATACATCGCTACTGCAAAGAGTAGCGCGCCGACGCTGGCCTCTTTTTTACCAAACCGCTTCGTGAGCCAGGATGCCGATGGTGCCAGCAAAACCAGGGAACCAAAGGTAAACAGCAACGCGACTGACATCGCCTCTTTATTGTGGAAATAGTCATTAAACAGGTAAGTCATATTAGTACCGGACAATCCCTGATTAATCACAATCAGCAAATCCACAACCACTAAAACAATCAGCGCCTTATTGCGTGCCAGTCCCTTCAGCAACACCGAAACGGGCATGCTCTCTTTTCTCTCCACACGCACGCGTTCGGTCGTTAACTGACAGGTCAAGGATAAAAAGATAAAGCCCAGCACTGCGCAACCAATGGAAATCCAGAAGAAGTGTTGCCCGGAAATCACTTGGCTTCCGTCCACTAGGGTGGTGTACATCAGGATCGGAATGAAAAAGCCAGTTGCCCCACCGCCGATAGCTGACCCAACGCTGCGCCAGGTTGACAGCGAGACACGATCATCCGGATTCGAGCTAATCGCCGCAGACATAGCACCGTACGGAATACTCACGGTCGATAACAGCGAACCGTAAATGAAATAGGAGCAACAGATGTAGATAATTTTCGCCGTATAAGAAAAATCATTCACAAACGGCAGGAACAGGACAACTGCAATGATGCAAAATGGATACTTCATGCGACGCACCCACGGGTTAAAACGTCCATGTACCGTCAATTTAGAGGTATCGCATAAGCGCCCTACACCAACATCAACGAACGCATCAAAGAGTTTGGTCACAAAATAGAGTGAGCCAACGATAACGCCGGAAATACCGAGGACGTTAGTGTAATAAATCATTAAAAAACTATTAACTAAGCCAAGAATAAAACAGGTTCCGAGGTCACCACATAAATAACCAATTTTATCTCGAATTCCGAAAGGTCTGACGGCAGTGGTTTCATTATTTCCGATAATAGTTCCATCATTAGACATGATGTCAACTCCTTAGACATATTATTCACACAAACTATGCTTATCGATGTAATCAGTCGATATGAAAACTATTACCGGTTAGAAGTTATAACCAAGACCGACACGATAACGGGTCTGACGATCGTCAGTCGTTGTTGTGTTATAACCCGAGGAAACGTTACCAACCTCAACAAATGGAACCCAGGAGCCTAGTTTATACGCCACGCGGAAGTTATATTCATAATCATCTTTCCGGTTGTTATATAAATCTTCGCTATCGGCAATTTTATAAATACCATTTAGCTCAAACATCCAGTCATTGACGTTATAACCAAGCCAGGCTTCCGGACGATAGACCATGCGGTCATCTTTGCCGTCAGTGTTTCTGCGCATGTACTCCTGACGATAGCGGAACGCGGTCCACCAGCTGTCGTTAATGTTGTACTGCACGCGGATGTAAGGTTTATAAATCGTGATGTTATCGCCCGTTTCGATCGCAATACCTGGCTGCCAGATAAGCTCCCGCCAGGTAAACTGGTAGCTTGCAGTATACTCGTTGCCATTACTTTCCATATTATTCCACGCATCATTAGATTGCGTATCTTCGGAACGTGAAATGGCTTCGACTGCGACACCAAAACCAGTCGCAAAACGGTGAGACATATAAACACGATCGTAATTACGCCCATCGTCATAATATTCATGCCGGTAATCAACATAACCCGCTTGTGCGGCCGCAGAGAATAATGGAATCAGTAATAACGCAGATTTAAATTTCATGACAATCCCTCTTCACACTCAACAACGTAAATTACCCATCTCGTCCCGTCCATTAATGGGAAACGATGAAGGATTAAGAATAATTTTATATTTCCAGGAAAGTGTATTTTAGAAAGAAAGCAGAAACCTTTGGTATTTTGCCAACAATTGGCATGAGTGGCAGAAATCAGAAGATAAAAATGACGCAGATCACCAGTGGAAACATTTTACCTAAAAAACAAAAACGATGTTTCATTTATTAAACAAAAAAACACTATTCAACACATCAATATAAATTTTAGTCTTCAAGCGCAGATACAAAAAAAGCGCCATAAGGCGCTTTTTTCTGACAGCTGAAACTTACTTGCTGCCTGGGATGCTGAAACGCTTGTTGAAGCGATCAACACGGCCACCGGTAGCAACATCACGCTGCTTGCCAGTATAGAACGGGTGGCACTTGCTGCACACGTCGAGGTTCAGATCGTGACCGACAGTAGAGCGGATTTTAATGACGTTACCGCAAGAGCAGTTTGCAGTAATTTCTTCGTATTTCGGGTGAATATCTTTTTTCATGGGAAAACCTCGGTTTAAGGCCGCGTCGCTCTTCCAGCCCTAACGCCAGACACCACGCGATGTTAATAGTATAGGTCAGTGATACAAATTTGTATCAAAGGCGGCGAATCATACAGAAATTAACCTGCTCATGCAAACTGATCCGCATTCTACCCTCCACTAATGTGTATACTAACCCGCCAGATTTCAAGTCAGGATGATTCAATGCCCGTTGCGCACGTTGCCTTACCTGTTCCGCTACCTCGCACCTTTGACTACCTCCTGCCGGAAGGCTTGAGCGCCAAAGCCGGGTGTCGTGTACGCGTGCCTTTTGGCAAGCAGCAGGAGCGCGTGGGTATCGTCCTGTCCGTCAGCGAGCACAGTGAACTACCGCGGAGCGAATTGAAAGCCGTTCTCGAAGTGCTGGACAGCGAACCGGTCTACTCAACCTCTGTCTGGCGTCTGCTGTTGTGGGCGGCGGATTATTATCATCATCCTATCGGTGACGTACTGTTTCACGCTCTGCCAATTTTACTGCGCCAGGGACGTCCGGCGACAAACGCGCCCATGTGGTACTGGTTTGCCACTGAAGAAGGCCAGGTTATTGACCTCAACAGCCTGAAGCGTTCTCCCAAGCAGCAACAGGCGCTGGCTGCGCTACGCCAGGGAAAAATCTGGCGCGACCAGGTGGCTGAACTGGAATTTAATGACGCCGCATTACAGGCACTGCGGAAAAAAGGGCTGTGCGAGCTTGCGAGCGAAACGCCAGGCTTTAGCGACTGGCGTACGCACTACGCGGTTTCCGGTGAGCGTCTGCGGCTGAATACCGAACAGGCCACCGCCGTCGGGGCGATCCACAGCGCATCTGACAGTTTTAGCGCCTGGCTATTAGCGGGCGTGACGGGATCGGGTAAAACAGAGGTCTATTTAAGCGTACTGGAAAATGTGCTCGCTCAGGGCAAACAGGCACTGGTAATGGTGCCGGAGATTGGCCTGACGCCGCAAACTATTGCCCGTTTTCGCGAACGCTTCAATGCGCCGGTCGAAGTTCTGCACTCGGGTTTAAATGACAGTGAACGTCTTTCGGCATGGCTGAAGGCGAAAAATGGTGAAGCGGCAATTGTTATCGGCACGCGCTCGTCGCTGTTTACGCCGTTTAAAAATCTGGGCGTGATTGTCATCGACGAAGAGCACGACAGCTCTTATAAACAGCAGGAAGGCTGGCGTTATCATGCGCGCGACCTCGCGGTTTATCGCGCCCATAGCGAACAAATTCCCATCATTCTCGGCTCAGCCACCCCTGCGCTGGAAACGCTGTGCAACGTGCGGCAGAAAAAATACCGCATGTTGCGCCTGACGCGCCGTGCCGGGAATGCACGCCCAGCCATTCAGCACGTGCTGGATCTCAAGGGTCAGCAGGTACAGGCCGGGCTCGCCCCTGCGCTTATCGCCCGTATGCGTCAGCATCTGCAAGCGGATAACCAGGTGATCCTGTTTTTAAACCGCCGGGGTTTTGCGCCTGCCCTGCTGTGCCACGACTGTGGCTGGATTGCTGAATGCCCGCGCTGCGATCACTACTACACGCTGCATCAGGCGCAGCACCATCTGCGCTGCCATCACTGCGACAGTCAGCGTCCGATACCGCGTCAATGCCCTTCCTGCGGCTCAACGCACATGGTTCCGGTAGGACTCGGCACCGAACAGCTTGAGCAGGCTCTGGCGCCTTTTTTCCCCGGCGTGCCAATCTCACGCATCGATCGCGACACTACCAGCCGCAAAGGCTCGCTGGAGCAGCATCTGGCAGAAGTGCATCGCGGCGGCGCGCGAATCCTGATCGGCACGCAAATGCTGGCGAAAGGCCACCATTTCCCGGACGTCACCCTGGTGGCGCTGCTGGACGTTGACGGCGCGCTGTTCTCCGCAGATTTCCGGTCGGCAGAACGCTTCGCCCAGCTCTACACGCAGGTTTCCGGGCGTGCCGGCCGCGCCGGGAAGCAGGGCGAAGTGGTACTGCAAACGCACCACCCTGAACATCCGCTGCTGCAAACCTTGCTGTATAAAGGGTATGACGCCTTTGCCGAGCAGGCGCTGGCAGAGCGACAAACGCTCCAGCTTCCCCCATGGACCAGCCATGTGATCGTGCGGGCAGAAGATCACAACAACCAGCATGCGCCGATGTTCTTACAGCAGTTACGAAATCTGATTCAGGCCAGTCCGCTGGCCGATGAAAAACTGTGGGTGTTAGGTCCAGTTCCCGCCCTGGCGCCCAAACGTGGCGGTCGCTATCGCTGGCAAATTTTGTTGCAGCACCCGTCGCGAATTCGCCTGCAGCATATCGTCAGCGGAACGCTGGCGCTGATTAATACGTTACCCGATGCACGTAAGGTTAAATGGGTGCTGGATGTCGATCCCATCGAGGGATAATCCCTCACGATGCGAGGCGGATCGTAAAATTAAATATCCATCACACTTTTTATGAAAATTCTGTAACCGCTTCCATTCACTATCTGATAAAAATGTTTCAGATGAAGGCTATTCAAGGACGAGTCTGTGCCAGCAGCTCTCTGGCGAGGAGAAAGAGTGAAACCGAATAAGCAGGTTGCCGCCGCTACGATGAAAGATGTTGCTCTGAAGGCGAAAGTCTCAACGGCAACCGTATCCCGCGCATTAATGAACCCAGACAAAGTCTCGCAGTCAACCCGTAACAAGGTTGAGCAGGCAGCGCTTGAAGTGGGATATTTACCCCAATCAATGGGACGTAACGTTAAGCGTAATGAGTCGCGTACCATTCTGGTGATTGTGCCGGATATCTGCGATCCATTTTTTAGCGAAGTGATTCGTGGCATCGAAGTCACCGCCGCAGAACAGGGATATCTGGTGCTTATCGGCGATTGCGCGCACCAGAACCAGCAGGAAAAGACCTTCCTCAACCTCATAATTACCAAGCAGATCGATGGCATGGTGCTGCTCAGCTCGCGCCTGCCGTTTGATGCCAGCGTGGAAGAGCAACGCAACTTGCCACCGATGGTTATGTCCAACGAGTTCGCGCCAGAGCTGGAACTGCCCACCGTGCACATTGATAACCTCACCGCCGCCTTCAACGCGATGAACTATCTGCTGGAACTGGGGCATAAACGCATTGGCTGTATCGCCGGGCCCGAAGATATGCCGCTGTGCCATTATCGTCTGCAAGGTTACGTTCAGGCACTACGTCGCAGCGGAATTACGGTCGATCCGCATTTCATCGCGCGCGGTGACTTTACCTATGAAGCGGGGGCCAATGCGCTTAAACAGCTCCTGGCGCTACCACAGCCGCCTACCGCGGTCTTTTGTCACAGCGATGTCATGGCGCTTGGCGCCCTCTCTTACGCCAAACGTCATGGTCTGAAGGTGCCCGACGATTTATCGATTATCGGCTTCGATAACATTTCGCTCGCGGAATTTTGTGATCCACCCCTGACAACCGTCGCACAGCCGCGTTTCGATATCGGACGTGAAGCTATGCTGTTACTGCTCGATCAATTACAAGGACAGAACGTCAGCAGTGGCTCACGTTTACTGGACTGCGAGCTTATTATTCGGGGTACTACCCGGGCACTGACGTAAAGTAAAGTGCTTTCGGACTCCCCTGTCTGGTCAAAGGCCCGCCGCTTAAGTAACATGGCGGGCTGACGAACGAATAAATACAGCGAAACGATAGTGGCACAACGAGATTATGTACGTCGCGGCCAACCGGCACCTTCGCGGCGCAAGAAGAGCACATCACGGAAAAAACAACGCAATACGCCTGCGGTATCGCCCGCAATGGTTGCTATTGCTGCAGCCGTACTCGTGACCTTTATCGGTGGTCTGTACTTCATTACGCATCACAAGAAAGAAGAGTCCGAAACGCTGCAAAACCAGAAAGTCACCGGTAATGGCATCCCGCCAAAACCGGAAGAGCGCTGGCGATACATTAAAGAGCTGGAAAGCCGTCAGCCTGGCGTACGTGCGCCTACCGAACCGTCTGCCGGCGGCGAGGTGCTGAACGCCGACCAATTAACCAATGAGCAGCGCCAGTTGTTGGCGCAGATGCAGGCTGATATGCGTCAACAGCCAACGCAGCTCAACGAAGTACCGTGGAACGAACAAACGCCTGAGCAACGCCAGCAAACGCTGCAGCGTCAACGTCAGGTGCAACAGCAGCAGTGGAACACTACGCAGCAGCAGGCTCAACAGCCACGCCAACGGGCAACGGAACAGCCGTACCAGCAGCCGCAAACGCGTACGGCGCAAACCGCGCCGGTACAGCAGCCGAAAGCACAGCCAAAACCGGCGGCGCAACAGCCGTATCAGGATTTGCTGCAAACGCCTGCGCATACCACCGCCGCTCAGCCGAAAACGCAACCGGCCGCGCCAATAACGAATGAAACGCAGCCGCCAAAACAGACGGCGGAGAAAAAAGATGAACGCCGCTGGATGGTTCAGTGCGGGTCATTTAAAGGCGCTGAGCAGGCAGAAACCGTGCGCGCGCAGCTGGCCTTTGAAGGGTTCAACTCGCGTATTACCACCAATAACGGCTGGAATCGCGTGGTCATTGGTCCGGTCAAAGGCAAAGAGAATGCCGACAACACCATCAGCCGCCTGAAGGTGGCTGGTCACACAAACTGCATTCGACTCGCCACCGGGGGTTGAAACCCCCAAAATCCCCCCCATCTATACTTGCATTACGCCCCGCACACTGTGCGGGGCCTGTACATTGCATTTGTAACCAAGGGGTCTGCTCGTGACAACAATAGTAAGCGTACGCCGTAACGGCCATGTGGTAATCGCCGGTGATGGTCAGGCCACACTGGGTAACACCGTAATGAAAGGCAACGTGAAGAAAGTCCGCCGTCTTTACAACGACAAAGTCATCGCGGGCTTTGCGGGCGGTACTGCGGATGCATTCACGCTGTTTGAACTGTTTGAACGCAAGCTGGAAATGCACCAGGGTCACCTGGTGAAGGCTGCCGTTGAACTGGCAAAAGACTGGCGTACAGACCGTATGCTGCGCAAACTCGAAGCGCTGCTGGCCGTCGCAGATGAAACGGCATCGCTCATCATCACCGGTAACGGCGACGTCATCCAGCCAGAAAACGATCTGATTGCCATCGGCTCCGGCGGTCCCTACGCCCAGGCTGCTGCACGCGCTCTGCTGGAAAACACCGAGCTTGGCGCACGCGAGATTGCTGAGAAAGCGTTGGATATTGCAGGGGATATCTGCATTTATACCAACCACTTCCATACCATCGAAGAATTGAACTCCAAAGCGTAAGGATCCCCCATGTCTGAAATGACCCCACGCGAAATTGTCAGCGAACTGAACAAACACATCATCGGCCAGGATAACGCTAAGCGTTCCGTGGCGATTGCCCTGCGTAACCGCTGGCGTCGTATGCAGCTCAACGAAGAGTTGCGCCATGAAGTCACGCCGAAAAACATTCTGATGATTGGCCCGACCGGCGTCGGTAAAACCGAAATCGCCCGTCGCCTGGCAAAACTGGCCAACGCGCCGTTCATCAAAGTTGAAGCAACCAAATTCACCGAAGTTGGCTATGTTGGTAAAGAAGTTGACTCGATCATCCGCGATCTGACCGATGCTGCCATTAAGATGGTTCGCGTTCAGGCAATCGAGAAAAACCGCTTCCGTGCTGAAGAGATGGCGGAAGAGCGCATTCTCGACGTGCTGATCCCACCGGCTAAAAATAACTGGGGACAGTCTGAACAGCCGCAGGAACCTTCTGCAGCGCGTCAGGCGTTCCGTAAAAAACTGCGTGAAGGCCAGCTGGATGATAAAGAGATCGAAATCGATCTCGCGGCCGCACCGATGGGCGTTGAAATTATGGCGCCTCCGGGAATGGAAGAGATGACCAGCCAGCTGCAGTCCATGTTCCAGAACCTGGGCGGTCAGAAGCAAAAACCGCGTAAGCTGAAAATCAAAGACGCGATGAAACTGCTGATTGAAGAAGAAGCGGCCAAACTGGTGAACCCGGAAGAGCTGAAACAAGAAGCTATCGACGCCGTTGAGCAGCACGGGATCGTGTTTATCGACGAAATCGACAAAATCTGTAAACGCGGTGAATCCTCCGGCCCGGACGTGTCCCGCGAAGGCGTACAGCGCGACCTGCTGCCGCTGGTTGAAGGCTGCACGGTGTCCACCAAGCACGGCATGGTGAAAACCGATCACATCCTGTTTATCGCCTCTGGCGCATTCCAGGTGGCGAAACCGTCCGACCTGATCCCGGAACTGCAGGGTCGTCTGCCGATTCGTGTGGAACTTCAGGCGCTGACCACCAGCGATTTTGAGCGTATCCTTACCGAACCGAATGCCTCCATCACCGTCCAGTACAAAGCGCTGATGGCGACCGAGGGTGTGGACATTAACTTCACCGAATCGGGCATTAAACGCATTGCCGAAGCAGCCTGGCAGGTTAACGAAACCACCGAAAACATCGGTGCGCGTCGTCTGCACACCGTTCTGGAACGTCTGATGGAAGATATTTCCTATGATGCGAGCGATTTGAACGGCCAAAGCATCACAATTGATGCCGAATATGTGAGCAAACATCTGGATGCGCTGGTCGCAGATGAAGATCTGAGCCGTTTTATCCTATAATCGCGTTCAATGCATTTTCATCACTGTTGATGGGGCTGATAAAGCCCCATTTTTATTGGCGCTAAATATGACTGAACAACAACAAATTAGCCGCTCACAAGCCTGGCTGGAAAGTTTACGACCCAAGACCTTACCGCTCGCCTTCGCGGCGATCATCGTCGGTACGGCATTAGCATGGTGGCAAGGATACTTCAATCCGCTGGTTGCTCTGCTGGCATTGATTACGGCGGGATTACTGCAAATTCTGTCCAATCTCGCTAACGACTATGGCGATGCCGTCAAAGGCAGCGACAAGCCCGACCGCATAGGACCGCTGCGCGGTATGCAAAAAGGGGTCATCACCCAACAGCAGATGAAGCGGGCGCTGATCGTCACCGTGGTCTTGATCTGCCTGTCCGGTCTGGCCCTGGTTGCTGTGGCCTGTCACACGCTGGCAGATTTTGTCGGCTTCCTGGTGCTCGGCGGCCTGTCGATCATCGCCGCAATCACCTATACCGTAGGCAATCGCCCTTACGGATATATCGGTCTGGGCGATATTTCCGTGCTGGTGTTCTTCGGCTGGCTGAGCGTTATGGGAAGCTGGTATCTGCAGGCGCATACGTTGATTCCAGCGCTCATTCTGCCTGCTACCGCCTGCGGCCTGCTGGCTACTGCCGTGCTCAACGTCAACAATCTGCGCGATATCAACAGCGACAGAGAGAACGGCAAGAACACGCTGGTCGTGCGTTTAGGCGCTGTCAATGCCCGCCGCTACCACGCCTGTCTGCTGATGGGCACGCTGGTCTGCCTGGCCCTGTTTAACCTGTTCTCACTGCAAAGCCTGTGGGGATGGCTGTTTATCCTCGCCGCTCCGCTGCTGATTAAACAGGCGCGATACGTGATGCGTGAGATGGATCCTGCGGCAATGCGCCCAATGCTGGAACGCACCGTAAAAGCGGCATTGTTAACTAACCTGCTGTTTGTCGTTGGAATTTTCTTAAGTCAGTGGTCTCTTTAACTGACAAATATCAATTAACAATTGATGATTTTGCCAACAGTACACATAGCGCGATATACTAAAAATTCTCGCAGCAACTGAACGTTGAGCCTATGAAATACGATACATCCGAGCTTTGTGACATCTATCAGGAAGATGTCAACGTCGTGGAACCACTGTTCTCTAACTTTGGAGGACGGTCGTCGTTTGGCGGACAAATCATCACGGTAAAATGTTTCGAGGACAACGGGTTGCTGTACGATCTGCTCGAACAAAACGGCCGTGGTCGCATTCTGCTGGTCGATGGCGGTGGTTCTGTCCGTCGTGCGCTGGTCGATGCCGAACTGGCTCGACTGGCCGTACAGAATGAATGGGAAGGTCTGGTCATCTACGGCTCAGTCCGTCAGGTAGACGACCTGGAAGAACTGGATATCGGCATTCAGGCGATTGCCGCAATTCCGGTCGGTGCCGCAGGGGAAGGTATTGGGGAAAGCGATGTGCGCGTCAACTTTGGCGGTGTAACGTTCTTCTCTGGAGACCACCTGTACGCCGACAACACCGGGATAATCCTCTCCGAAGACCCGCTCGATATCGAGTAAAGAAAACACCGCAATTCGGTGTGATGCCAGTCGGTTAAACAACTGACTGGCTTTTTTTCGCTTCTGAAAATCTCCAGTGCCTCTTTTGCCATTTTCCCCTTCCGATTCCCCCATCCTGCGCATTGACGAAGAAAAAACTCTCTCTATACCTAATGATGAATCTCATCACTCTCATCACGAGGTCATCATGCATATCGATCTGACAGGTAAAAAAGCGCTGGTCACCGGAGCCAGTCGTGGATTAGGGCGCGCCATTGCACTGTCGCTGGCGAAAGCCGGTGCTGATGTTGTTATAACCTATGAAAAATCTGCGGAGAAAGCCCAGGCCGTTGCCGATGAAATTACAGCACTTGGCCGCCATGGTGAGGCGATTCAGGCAAACAGTGCAGACGCTCAGGCGATTCAGAATGCCGTAAACCGCACGGTACAGTCACTCGGAGGACTGGATATCCTGGTCAACAACGCAGGGATCGCACGCGGCGGCCCGCTGGAGTCGCTGTCACTGGAGGACATCGACGCATTGATTAACGTGAACATCCGTGGCGTGGTAGTTGCCATACAGGCCGCGCTACCGCATCTCCCTGAAGGTGGGCGAATCATCAATATTGGCAGTTGTCTTGCCAACCGCGTCGCCCAGCCGGGGATTGCCGTCTACGCGATGACTAAATCAGCGCTCAACTCGCTAACCCGTGGCCTGGCTCGCGATCTCGGCCCACGGGGTATTACCGTTAATCTTGTCCATCCCGGCCCAACTGACAGTGATATGAACCCGGCAGATGGCGAGCAGGCAGAATCCCAACGGCAGCTTATTGCGACAGGGCATTACGGAACACCGGAGGATGTTGCAGCGGCGGTGACGTTTCTGGTAAGCCCAGCGGCTGGGCAGATTTCCGGCACCGGTCTGGACGTAGATGGGGGTTTGAATGCCTGAAATTAACGTTGTGTTGCGGTAAAACGATTGTATTGCCGGATGACGGCTTACGCCTTATCCGGCCTACACAGGAACGATTACGCAAGAGGTTTCGTGTTGTAGCAAGGCGGCAAACGAAGGTATCCCCAGGAGCGTAGTAAACTACGTGACTGGGGTAACTGAGCGCAGCCAACGCAGCTACGGCACGAAAGATGAAGCGTAATTAGACTTCTTCCATACGACCCAGCAGGGCATGCAGACGATCCTGCCAGCCATTCTGCTGTTCTTTCAGGTTGTTGTTCTCACGCTCCAGCTCTTCACGCTGCTGCTGTGCAGTCTGAACTTCCTGCGACAGTGAGTTGTTCTTTTCTTTCAGCTCTTCGATTTCCATCTGTAACAACGTGATGGTATCAATCGCCTGCTGTACTTTTGCTTCCAGTTTCTCAAACACTTCTAATGACATCGTCATACCTCTCCTGAATTGCAAGGCGTTGATGGATAAAAATCCTCGTCCCGATAACCGGCGACGCCTTAATAAAAACGAGCGCACTCTACTTAACACCGATTGTATGAAGCCGCGTCATCGCTGTCCAGCGGCATCCCGCGCAGATTGCGGTTTGCAACACTTTTAGTCTTTCTCCTGGTGACATGACTGTCATAACTCTTAAGTGTTAACAGATTGATCAGTGAAATGATTCAGCTCACACTATTTTTGTATAACAAATGCCGCACAATGGCGCGAAAACGCTCATTTTGTTGATGCAGTACACACATTTTAATTTCGATATTTCTCGTTTTTGAGCGTTAACGATAAATTAACAGTGTGCCTACCGGCTCCGGGGATGTCAGTGACCTTCTCGCACACAATAAACATTAAACTCTCTTCAGGATCCGATTATGAGTCAAACCTCAACCTTAAAAGGCCAGTGCATTGCTGAATTCCTCGGTACCGGGTTGTTGATTTTCTTCGGTGTGGGCTGTGTCGCTGCACTCAAAGTAGCTGGTGCTACTTTTGGTCAGTGGGAAATCAGTATCATCTGGGGTCTGGGGGTAGCAATGGCTATCTATCTGACCGCAGGCGTTTCTGGTGCACACCTGAATCCCGCGGTAACCATCGCACTCTGGCTGTTCGCCTGTTTTGATAAACGCAAAGTTGTCCCTTTTATTATTTCGCAAATTGCCGGCGCCTTTTGCGCAGCGGCATTGGTTTACGGGCTTTATTACAATCTTTTCATCGATTTTGAACAAACCAACCATATCGTGCGTGGCACTACCGAAAGCCTGGGTCTGGCGGGTACTTTCTCCACCTATCCGAATCCGCATATCAATTTTGTGCAGGCCTTCGCGGTTGAAATGGTCATTACCGCTATTCTAATGGGGCTGATTCTGGCTCTGACCGACGATGGTAACGGTGTACCTCGTGGTCCGCTGGCACCACTGCTGATTGGCTTATTAATTGCCGTTATTGGTGCTTCCATGGGTCCGCTGACAGGTTTTGCGATGAACCCGGCACGTGACTTCGGACCGAAACTCTTCGCCTGGATGGCCGGATGGGGTGAGATTGCCTTCACAGGTGGTCGCGATATCCCTTACTTCCTGGTTCCGGTATTTGGCCCGATTACCGGCGCGATTTTGGGCGCATGGGCATATCGCAAACTGATTGGTCGCCATTTACCGTGCGATGTCTGCGTGATTGAAGAAAAAGACGCGGCGGCCAACACTCAACAAAAAGCTTCGCTGTAATGTGACTACGGGACAAAAATTATGACTGAAAAAAAATATATCGTTGCGCTCGACCAGGGCACCACCAGCTCCCGCGCGGTCGTAATGGACCACGATGCGAATATCGTTGCCGTTTCACAGCGCGAATTCGAGCAAATCTACCCGAAAGCAGGTTGGGTAGAACACGACCCAATGGAAATTTGGGCAACCCAAAGCTCTACGCTGGTTGAAGTTCTGGCGAAAGCCGATATCAGTTCCGATGAAATTGCAGCGATCGGTATTACCAACCAGCGTGAAACCACCATCGTCTGGGAGCGTGAGACCGGTAAACCAATCTACAACGCCATTGTGTGGCAGTGTCGTCGTACCGCAGATATCTGCGAAAAGCTCAAGCGCGATGGCATGGAAGAATACATCCGTAACAACACCGGCCTGGTGATTGACCCGTACTTCTCTGGCACCAAGGTGAAATGGATCCTCGACCACGTTGAAGGCTCGCGTGAACGCGCTCGTCGCGGCGAACTGCTGTTTGGTACCGTGGACACCTGGCTTATCTGGAAAATGACGCAGGGACGCGTACACGTCACGGATTACACCAACGCTTCACGTACCATGCTGTTCAACATCCACTCCCTGGACTGGGATGACACGATGCTGGATGCGCTGGATATTCCGCGCGCCATGCTGCCAGAAGTGCGTCGCTCTTCTGAAGTATACGGTCAGACCAACATTGGTGGTAAAGGCGGCATTCGTATTCCTATCTCCGGTATCGCCGGTGACCAGCAGGCAGCTCTGTTTGGCCAGCTGTGCGTAAAGGAAGGGATGGCGAAAAACACTTACGGTACCGGCTGCTTCATGCTGATGAATACCGGAGAGAAAGCCGTTAAGTCCGAAAACGGACTACTGACCACCATCGCCTGCGGACCGACCGGGGAAGTGAACTACGCGCTGGAAGGTGCGGTATTTATGGCTGGCGCATCCATTCAGTGGCTGCGCGATGAAATGAAACTCATCAGCGATGCATTCGACTCTGAGTATTTCGCCACCAAAGTGAAAGACACCAACGGCGTGTACGTCGTTCCGGCATTTACTGGCCTGGGTGCACCGTACTGGGACCCGTATGCACGTGGCGCCATCTTCGGCCTGACCCGTGGCGTAAACTCCAACCACATCATCCGCGCAACGCTTGAGTCTATCGCTTATCAGACGCGTGATGTTCTGGAAGCGATGCAGGCTGACTCCGGTATTCGTCTGCACGCCCTGCGCGTTGACGGCGGTGCGGTCGCCAACAACTTCCTGATGCAGTTCCAGTCTGACATTCTGGGCACCCGCGTAGAGCGTCCGGAAGTTCGCGAAGTCACCGCATTAGGTGCAGCGTACCTGGCTGGCCTGGCAGTAGGCTTCTGGCAGAATCTGGATGAGTTGCAGGAGAAAGCGGTCATCGAGCGTGAATTCCGTCCAGGCATCGAAACCACCGAGCGTAACTTCCGTTACAGTGGCTGGAAAAAAGCGGTCAAACGCGCCATGGCATGGGAAGATCACGACGAGTAATACGTCATTGCCGGATGGCTACTTTGGCTTATCCGGCAAAATCTTCGTGCGGGGGCAACCCCGCACACACATCAATAATCTAGCCCCCTCCCCTGTGCTACACTTCGCGCCATTCCTTTCAGCTACGAGTTTGCAATGAGACGAGAACTTGCCATTGAATTTTCACGCGTGACCGAAGCGGCCGCGCTGGCTGGCTATAAATGGCTGGGCCGCGGCGATAAAAATACCGCTGACGGCGCGGCGGTGAACGCCATGCGTATTATGCTCAACCAGGTCAACATCGACGGCACCATCGTGATTGGCGAGGGTGAGATTGATGAAGCGCCGATGCTGTTTATCGGTGAAAAAGTCGGGACCGGTCTTGGTGATGCGGTCGACATCGCCGTCGATCCTATTGAAGGCACACGCATGACGGCAATGGGTCAGGCAAACGCGCTGGCCGTACTGGCTGTGGGCGATAAAGGCTGCTTCCTGAATGCGCCAGATATGTACATGGAAAAGCTGATTGTCGGCCCAGGCGCAAAAGGGTCTATCGACCTGAACCTGTCGCTGGAAGCCAACCTGCATAACGTTGCCGCTGCACTCAATAAACCGCTGAGTGAACTGACCGTAACCATTCTGGCCAAACCACGCCATGATGAAACGATCGCCGAAATGCAAAAACTGGGCGTGCGCGTCTTCGCTATTCCAGACGGCGACGTTGCGGCCTCCATTCTGACCTGCATGCCAGACAGTGAAGTTGACGTGCTGTACGGCATTGGCGGCGCACCTGAAGGTGTGGTTTCCGCAGCTGTGATCCGCGCGCTGGACGGCGACATGCAGGGCCGTTTGCTGGCGCGTCATGACGTCAAAGGCGACAGCGAAGAAAACCGTCGCATTGGCGAACAAGAACTGGCTCGTTGCGCCGCCATGGGCATTGAAGCGGGCAAAGCGCTGCGCCTCGATGAAATGGCGCGTAGCGACAACGTCATTTTCTCCGCCACCGGCATCACCAAAGGCGATTTGCTGGAAGGGATTAGCCGCAAAGGTAATATCGCCACCACCGAAACGCTGCTGATCCGCGGCAAATCACGTACGATCCGTCGCATTCAGTCGATTCACTACCTCGATCGTAAAGATCCCGATGTGCAGGCGCACATCCTGTAATTGATTTGATCAATAGAGCCTTCCAGCCCATATGGGCTGGAAATCTTTCGTCCAACGAACGAAGATAAGGCAATCAAAACAGACAGGAGAAAACCATGGCAGATTGGGTAACAGGCAAAGTCACAAAGGTGCAAAACTGGACCGATGCCCTGTTTAGTTTGACCGTGCGAGCTCCAGTTCTTCCTTTCACTGCAGGTCAGTTCACTAAACTTGGCCTTGAGATCGACGGCGAACGCGTCCAGCGCGCCTATTCTTACGTAAATGCCCCTGATAACCCCGATTTAGAGTTTTATCTGGTGACGGTTCCCGACGGCAAACTCAGCCCTCGTCTGGCAGCACTGAAGCCAGGCGATGAAGTGCAGGTGGTGAGTGAAGCTGCTGGTTTCTTCGTGCTGGATGAAGTCCCCGATTGCGAAACGCTATGGATGCTGGCGACCGGCACGGCTATCGGCCCATATTTGTCGATTCTGCAGTTAGGCAAGGACCTGGATCGCTTTAAAAATCTGGTGCTGGTCCACGCCGCGCGCTATGCCGCCGATTTGAGCTATCTACCGTTGATGCAGGCGTTGGAAAAACGCTACGAAGGTAAATTACGCATCCAGACGGTTGTCAGCCGTGAAACAGCCGCAGATTCGCTGACCGGACGTGTACCGGCGTTGATTGAAAGCGGTGAGCTAGAAAAAGCAGTCGGGTTGCCAATGGATAAAGAAACCAGCCATGTGATGCTGTGCGGAAACCCGCAAATGGTACGCGACACGCAGCAGTTGCTGAAAGAGACCCGGCAAATGACCAAACACCTGCGCCGTCGACCGGGCCATATGACCGCAGAGCACTACTGGTAAGAACGTTTTAATGCCCGGTAAACACCCGGGCATTTTGCCGGATGGCGCTTATCCGGCCTACGAGTCAGCTCTGTACTTTACGTCCTGCGTATCCTTACCATATTTATTTGCGTCCTGGGTGCCAATGAACGCCCCCAGATCGATAAGCATACCAACCAGAATCAACGTTGGAACAAAGCGGCCTACCGCCCATTGCCAGACACCGGGTAATATCGCCCAATTTCCGGCCAGCAGCATCCACGCCAGGATCATCAACAGCGCCCACGCTCCGAAGCGCCCCCGGTCATGCAGACGTTTTACCGTCACTGCCGCCGTTGGCCATAGCAGACACACCAGGCAAAAAGCCGCGGTCTGAATATCGAGTAATTGTTTGCTCGCCAGCGAAAACAGAACCAGCATGCTGACGATCCATAGGCCAATCCAAATCCAGAAATCACGGCGCCCGATGCGCCCTTTAAATGAGAATAACCACTGCTGTATGGTCATGTAAGTTCCTTTATTATTACCTTCCAGAACAGTTTACCCTTTTGACAAGCTCGACGGTTACCGTTTTAATCGTGAGCAATGAGAATGAAAGGTACGATTGATGAAGCAAGGATTTACACTGTTTTTATTATTGTTTTCAGCCTTAACCGCGAGCACTGCGGTACTGGCGGAAGAGCCATCGACGGCAACCACGGCCCCCTATTTACTGGCGGGCGCGCCGACCTTTGACCTGTCGATTAGCCAGTTTCGTGAAAACTTTAATACGCAGAATCCGAAGCTTATTCTGAATGAGTTCCGCGCCATCGACAGCAGTCGCGATCGAGCAAATCTCACCCGCGCAGCCAGTAAAATCAATGAAAACCTGTATGCGTCTTCCGCTCTTGAACGCGGCACCCTTAAAATCAAAAGCATGCAGATAACCTGGTTACCCATTCAGGGGCCAGAACAAAAGGCAGCCAAAGTGAAAGCGCTGGAATACATGACCGCCGTCATCCGCACCGTCGCACCGCTACTGACGAAGGAACAGAGCCAGAAAAAGCTGCAAAAACTGCTCGCCGCAGGCAAAGGTAAGCGCTATTACGCTGAAACAGAAGGCGCAATTCGCTATGTTGTTGCTGACAACGGTGAAAAAGGACTGACCTTCGCTGTTGAACCGATTAAGCTGGTACTATCAGAAAGTCTTGAGAAGGCGAATTGATGACAAAAAGCAAAGCCTTTCAGGGGATGAATCTCTATACTGTTTCACAGACCATGCTGCCCTCACGGGCGGCCATATTCCTTAATTCGCTGACAAGCGTGGAGAAATGAAATGCGACATCCTTTAGTGATGGGTAACTGGAAACTGAACGGCAGCCGCCACATGGTAAACGAACTGGTTGCTAACCTGCGTAAAGAACTGGCTGGCGTTGCTGGCTGTGCAGTAGCGATTGCTCCGCCGGAAATGTATATCGACCTGGCGAAACACGCCGCTGCCGGTAGCCACATCATTCTGGGCGCGCAGAACGTTGACCTGAACCTGTCTGGCGCATTCACTGGTGAAACAAGTGCTGAAATGCTGAAAGACATCGGCGCGCAGTACATCATTATCGGTCACTCTGAGCGTCGTACTTACCACAAAGAATCTGACGAGCTGATCGCTAAAAAATTCGCCGTGCTGAAAGAGCAGGGTCTGACTCCAGTTCTGTGCATCGGTGAAACCGAAGCAGAAAACGAAGCGGGCAAAACTGAAGAAGTTTGTGCACGTCAGATCGACGCGGTTCTGAAAACTCAGGGCGCGGCAGCATTCGAAGGCGTCGTTATCGCTTACGAACCAGTATGGGCTATCGGTACCGGCAAATCTGCAACTCCTGCTCAGGCTCAGGCTGTTCACAAATTTATTCGTGACCACATTGCTAAAGCTGACGCGAAAATCGCTGAGCAAGTTATCATCCAGTACGGCGGTTCTGTAAACGCAGCTAACGCGGCAGAACTGTTCGCTCAGCCGGACATCGACGGTGCGCTGGTTGGTGGTGCTTCTCTGAAAGCAGACACCTTCGCAGTCATCGTTAAAGCAGCAGAAGCCGCTAAACAGGCTTAAGTTGTTAAGGCGGGAGGAGCCCTCCTCCCGCTGTATTAACTACCAGTATCCCAACCAGTGCCACCAGAAGGCGCCGGTCACACCCCAAATGGTCAGGTTGACCACACTCATCACCAGCCCCGTTTTCCACCACTCCGCCAACGTGACATAGCCCGAACCAAAGATAATAGGCGCAGTACCCGTGCCATAGTGCGTGAGCGACATCATCAAGGAGGAGGAGAAACCGAGCATTAAACCAAGCAGCGCTGGCGGCGCGCCGAGGCCTAAGCCTGCGGCGAAGAACGCAGCGAACATAGCCGTAATATGCGCAGTTGTGCTGGCGAAAAAGTAGTGCGAGTAGACGTAAAGCAGGATCAACAGCAGCGTCGCAACACTCCAGTGCACGCCAAGATGGTCGATTGCGCTACCCACGCTGGTTGCCAGCCATCCCACCAATCCCAGTTTGCTGAGAAAATCCGCCATCATCACCAGCGCGGCAAACCAGACTATCGTATCCCATGCCCCGCGGCATTTAAGAATGTCATCCCAGCTCAATACACCCGCCATCAATAGAATCGACAATCCAATTAACGCGGCGCTAGTGGGGTTTACGCTCCAGGCACTGCCCATCAGCATTGCTGGAACACCCGCCCATAGACAGAGCAGCAAAATGAACACCCCCAGGGTGATTTTCTCTGCCAAAGAAAGTGGACCCAGCGCATCCAGTTTTTGCCGCGCAAACTGCGGCGCATTTGGCGTGCGCGTGATAGCTGGCGGATAGAGCCACCAGATTACAATCGGCATAACAACCAGTGATACCAGTGCGGGAAGAAGCGCCGCAATAGCCCACATTCCCCAGGTCATGTTCAGCACGCCATCCGTCCCCTTTGTCAAAAAACTGACGATTAACGGATTAGGTGCGGTCGCGGTGATGAACATTGCCGAGCTGATCGGGTTAATGTTGTAGTTCACCAGCGCGAGATAACGGCCCGTTGAGCCATTCTCGGCATGGCCTGGCTGCGAGCCGAGGCTCTCCGCAATCGCCCGCATTACCGGGTGGATAATGCCACCACCACGCGCGGTATTGCTTGGCGTTACGGGTGCAATTAGCGTTTCCGCAAGGGTTAATGCCCACGCAATACCCAGCGTTCTTTTACCAAATAGCGCAATAAACCCGTAGCCAATACGCGCGCCCAGGCCGGTCTTTAACAGACTTTGCGACAGCATAATGGATAAACCAATCAGCCAGATTAGCTGGTTAGAAAAACCACTCAATGCATCGTTCAATGCCGCCGAAGGTTTGCCTGGGTTAGTAACGCCTGTCATCGCCACCAGCATAATCGCCACAATCGCAATTGCGCCAATGGGCATAGCTTTACCGATAATCGCGGCGATCGTACCAATAAACAGTGCCAGCAGATGCCACGCTTGTGGGGTTACGTCAGGAGGACACGGGATAACAAACCAGATGGTCAGCGTAATCACAAGCGAGATGATGGCAGGCCAGCGGCGGATGGGGGTCAAACTGTCCATGAATCAATCCTTGAGTTTCCAGTGCGCAAATCTGCGCTCAGGCATTAACCGATATTGCCGCGCATAATACAATTCACTCACTCACAAAACATAAAATTAACATTTTGATACAGCTACAGTTTTCCCAACACCGTAAACCAGGCGTAATCCAGCGGCAGAAGAATCAAATACGTTGCCGCCGCCAGTGCGATACACAGCAGCATCCCTGCCCTTGCAGGTACTTTCCCGAGCGCCATCGCCACCACGATCGGTGAAGCCTGATACGGCAACAGTGGTGTGGAATAACCCAGTACCTGGATCATAATCACCGACAGCAGCGGGAATCCCGTCGCATCGGCAAAGCTTTGCGCCAACGTGGTATACAGTGCCGGAACACCGTTCGCCGTCATAATAAAATTAAGCGCCGTGGTAATACCGGTCAGCGCGAGGAAACTGGTAAACGGCTTTTCCGCATCCAGCGGCATCACCTGTAACAGCGCTTCGCCAACGGCGCTACCAATACCTGTCTGCGTGACGGTGATCGCCAGCCCCAGAATACCCGCCACATAAATACAGGTACGAATGTTGACCCCAGTGGAAAACTCGTCGCCATTGATAAAGCCAACCCGTGGGAGCAATGTGATAACTGCCGCCGCCAGCCCGGTCCACGCGGGGCCAATGCCGTGCCAGCTTTCGCTTACCCAAAGAAGCAACACCACCGCTAACATCCAGGCCAGACGTTTTTCATCTCCACTCATCGGTTCCGACGGCGTGAGATCGCGCGGCGCATGGGGCTTGCCAGGGAACAGCCAGCAGATAAGCACGATGAGAACCGCGCCTTTAAGCCAACCCAGAACCGGCGTATGCAGCAGCAAATAGGGAAGATAATTGAGGTGGATGCCGTAAGAGCCTTCCGCCGCGCCGCTCATCACCAGATTCGGTACGTTTGCGGGTAAAATCGTCGCAGAAAGCTGGAATGTCCCAAACCCAACGGCCAGTGCCAGACCATACCAGGCGCGCGTACCATCGTTAATTCCAGCTCGTTTCGCCATCGCTGCGACAATCGGCATCAGCAGCGCAATGCGGCCCATGTTGGATGGCATTACAAACGCCAGCGCGTAACTCAACAGCACCACACTCGCCACCATTAACGGCCAGGAGTCGGTCAACCGTGATGACAGCGCCCTCGCCGCCCTGTCCGCCAGCCCCGTTTTACGAATCGCGATACCCAGCACAAAGCCGCTAAACACCAACCAGAATGCGGAGGACGCAAAGCCGCCAAAGATCACATCCGGTGGCGCGATTTTGGCGACCATCGCCACGGCAAAGAACAGCAGCGCCGTTATAAACTCCGGCAGCAGCGACGTAGCCCAGAGCAGAATGGTGATGCCAACCACCAGAGAGGGGATAAACAGAGGGTGTGTAAGCCAGAGCGACATGCCTGTCTCCTGTTGTTTTTTTCAACAAGAATACGGGGACAGGCATGCGGAGTAAACGCCAGATTAGGTGGGGTTAACGCAGAATATCACATTGATGATCCTGAATTTCCTCAGTGGAGGCGAGATTCAGCGCCAGCAGATTGCGCTGAGTAGCCAGCAGAACAAAGGATTCATCGCTCTGACGCACCATCGCCAACGCATAGCTGCCCATATGCTCACGTGCATCCGGCACCTCTTCTGCCAGCATCATAAATGGGCTGCGTTGTGCCAGTTCATTTTCCGTGACGCGACGCGCCAGATATTCATGACCGCGCAGCCCACCTGGTAGAGGTAGCCAGCGGGTGCTGGTTTTCGCCAGGTTGTCATCCAGCTGTTTTCTGACATCGGTTCGCAGGCAGGAGATATGAATATGCAGGTGATTTTGAGTACGCCCGCTACATGAGTTAATGGTCAGAGAGACTGCTTTGTCAGGGATTTCCTGGCCGTATTTTTGGCTCATAAAGCTACGCGCCTGCCAGGCCAGCCAGAAAAAGTTCGGCGTGCCTGATTTCAACAGCAGTGGGCTTTCCGTACCGTTAATGCGATAAGTGGGCATCAACAAATATTGCAAAGGGCCGTTACGGTCTTTGAACACCACATATCCGGCATCCGGCTTCACTTCTGCGCATGGTGCAGGATCCTGCTGCTGCAACTGGTGCGGCAAGCATTGTTGAAGGACGATCTGGCGTAATGCGTCCGGGTTGCCGGTGAATTTCCAGTACCCGATGCCTGCAGCGGCGGCGACCACAATCACCGCCAGTAAAAGATAGCCTGCTTTTTTCATTACGCGTTTCCTGTATCCCATTGAAGGGCAAGAGTAACGCAAAACCATGACAAATAAAAAACCCGGTCGCGTTAGGCCACCGGGTCGGTAAATCACAGACTTATTTAGCGTTTGCTGATCTGGTCGAACGTACCGCCATTAGAGAAGTGCTCTTTCTGCGCTTTTGTCCAGCCGCCAAACTCTTCATCGATGGTGAACAGCTTCAGCTTCGGAAATGCATTTTCGTATTTCTTCGCAACGTCTGTATCACGTGGACGATAGTAGTTTTTCGCTGCAATTTCCTGGCCTTCCGGAGAGTAGAGATACTTCAGATAAGCTTCCGCCACCGCTTTGGTGTCTTTCTTTTCCACCACTTTATCGACCACGGAAACGGTCGGCTCCGCGAGAATAGATTCACTCGGCGTCACTATCTCAAATTTGTCTTTACCCAGCTCGTTCGTTGCCAGCAGCGCTTCGTTTTCCCAGGCGATCAGCACATCACCGATACCACGTTCAACGAAAGTATTGGTTGAGCCACGTGCACCAGAATCGAGCACCTCAACGTTTTTATACAGGGCCTTCACAAAGTCTTGTGCCTTGGCCTGATCGTTGTTGTTGTGGTGCAGGGCATAGCCCCATGCCGCCAGATAGTTCCAGCGTGCGCCGCCTGAGCTTTTCGGGTTTGGTGTAATCACTGACACGCCGGGTTTGATCAAATCGTTCCAGTCATGAATTTGTTTGGGGTTGCCTTTGCGGACCAGGAACACGATGGTGGAGGTGTAAGGCGCAGAGTTATCCG
Organism: Citrobacter sp. Cf136; assembly: GCF_030333815.1. NCBI lineage: Bacteria > Pseudomonadati > Pseudomonadota > Gammaproteobacteria > Enterobacterales > Enterobacteriaceae > Citrobacter > Citrobacter sp. Cf136. The sequence goes on from NZ_JAOWFE010000039.1 coordinate 141,870, forward strand.
GCAAGCGCTTAATCCAGTTTTTATCAATTCGACCACGTTCAGCAATGGCATCCACGTCATATGCCAGTGCCAACGTCACGACATCGGCTTCAATACCGTTGATGACAGAGGTCGCCTGTTTACCAGAGCCGCCGTGTGACTGGCGGATCACGACGTTATCGCCCGTTTCCTGCTTCCAGTGCGCGCTGAAGGCTTTATTGTACTGCTCGTACAGTTCACGTGTTGGATCGTACGATACGTTAAGTAACTGAATATCCTTTGCCAGAACGCTGGTCGATGCCAGCAATAATGTTAACCCTACGCCCCATTTGTTCATCGCCCAGCTCTCTTATGTGATGTTGTGATGAGCAAAGCGTGCCAGAAAGGCATCCAAACATTAAAGAATAAAAAAAGATTTGCTATAACTTCGGGGAATAAATGAGGAAGGTTGTGCCGGATGACGACTTACGCCTTATCCGGCCTACAAGAGTACACTCTGTAGGCCCGGTAAGCGAAGCGCCACCGGGCAACAAAAAACAATCAGTACAGTTTTTTCGCGCAGTCCAGCCAGTCACCTTTGAATGGACGCTTCATGTTCTCGATAGCATCGATGATATCGTGGTGAACCAGTTGCTCGTTCTGAATACCGACACAGCGACCGCCATGACCTGCCAGCAGCAGTTCAATAGCATATGCGCCCATACGGGATGCCAGGATACGATCGTAAGGAACCGGGGAACCACCACGCTGAATGTGACCCAACACGGTCGAACGCGTTTCGCGGCCCGTTTCCTTCTCGATGTAATGCGCCAGTTCGTCAACGTCACACATGTGTTCAGTGATCGCTACGATTGCGTGTTTTTTACCTTTCGCGATGCCCGCTTTGATTTCAGCAACCAAATCGTCGCGACTGAATTCCACTTCCGGAACCACTACGAACTCACAACCACCGGCAATTGCAGCCGCCAGGGTCAGATCGCCACAGTAGCGGCCCATCACTTCAACGATGGAAATACGCTGGTGAGAAGAAGAGGTATCACGCAGACGGTCAATCGCTTCTACTACAGTACCCAGAGCGGTGAAGTAACCGATGGTGTAGTCGGTGCCCTTGATATCGTTGTCGATAGTGCCCGGCAGACCGATGCATGGGAAGCCCATTTCAGTCAGGCGTTTTGCACCCATGTAAGAACCGTCACCGCCGATAACAACCAGCGCATCAATGCCACGCTTTTTCAGGTTTTCGATAGCCACCGCACGCACGTTTTCGTCGCGGAATTCCGGGAAGCGAGCTGAACCGAGGAAAGTACCGCCACGGTTGATCATGTCGGACACGCTGTAGCGGTCAAGCTGGACCATACGGTCTTCATACAAACCCAGGTAGCCATCATGGATCCCCATGACTTCCAGCCCTTCCGTCAACGCTGCACGTACAACACCACGGATTGCTGCGTTCATGCCCGGCGCATCACCGCCGCTTGTCAACACACCGATTTTCTTAATCATGACTACCTCTGAACTTTGGAATGCAAAATGAAATCTGCTGCCGGAAGTCGATTCCGCATATCGAAACGATCCAACGAATATGCAGATAGTATAACAATCACTTCCTGCTGAATTGATTCAGGTCAGGCCAAATGGTGGTAATTTATACACAAAATGCTGGCCCGGTTCACTTTTTACAACGAATTATGAAAGCTCAAACACCTTGCCTTCCTTGGGTACGACTGAACAGGGATCCTGATGAATGATGACATCCGATCCCGGGAAACGCCGTAAAATTGCCTGCTCAACCTGTTCAGCCACTAAATGCGCCTGAACGAGCGGCAGATTATCTTCCATTTCCAAATGAATCTGAATAAAGCGGGTCGGCCCTGACTGCCGCGTGCGAAGATCGTGAGCGCCGCTGACCCCAGGCCATGACGTCACGATATCAATAATTTCCTGACGTTCCTCATCGGGTAAAGCGCGATCCAGCAAAGATTGCACTGCCTCATACCCCATGCGTAATGCGCTATATAAAATATAGATGCCAATCCCGAGCGCAAACAAGGCATCCGCACGATGCCAACCGTACCATGCCAGCCCGAGCGCAATGAGAATCGCACCGTTCATCATAACATCAGACTGATAATGAAGCATATCTGCCCGAACGGCCTGACTTTGCGTACGCTTCACTACCCAGCGCTGAAACGAGACCAGAATGATTGTACACACTAACGCAATGATGGTGACAACCACCCCAACGCCGGGATCTTTCATCGGCGTCGGTTGGATGAGATGCTGAATCCCGGTCAGGAATAAAAACAGCGCCGAACCGGAAATAAACATGCTTTGCGCCAGCGCCGCCAGTGATTCCGCTTTTCCGTGTCCGAACGTATGTTCATCATCGGCCGGTTGCAGCGAATAGCGCACCACCAACAGGTTGGTTAACGACGCCGCAATGTCCACCAGAGAATCCACCAGTGCAGCCAGAATACTGACCGATCCGGTGTACCACCACGCGAAAATTTTGATCAAAAGTAACAGCGATGCCATCACGGTCGCCGCGATTGCCGCCCGGCTCACCAGCCGCCCATAGGTATGATTCATAAACACTCCAGCCAGAATATGCCGCTAGTATAACGGATGAAGTAAAACAGTCAGGCAATAACCGAGTGACAAATTTTGGGCAAAAAAAACCCCCACATCATGTGGGGGAAGACAGGGATGGTGTCTATGGCAAGGAAAACAGGGTTACTACTGGGAACGTGAGTTGCTACTACTCAATAAATTCAACGATGAGCTTTTTTTCCAGTGCGCTACGTCGCGCAGTTGCTCCATTCGTTGTTCATGTTTCTCATTTAAAACCGCTTGCTGCTCGGGCGTTAACAGGCGATACATCTGGTTGCGGATCCTGGCTATTTCAACCTGGCGGGCAACCTGTTCTTGCGCCATTCTTTCTGCCTGAGCGCGCACTGCGCTTTCATCAAATTTCTCTGCGGTGACAAGGCGATGCATTGTCTCCATTTCGCTAACATTAACAGGAGGCTGTTCGTGTCTTGCCTGCTGCATTAAATCTCGCATCTGTTGACGTTGATGTTCGGTTAAACTGATACCGTCAAACATGTGGCTCTGAACGCTACGTTGCGATGAGCCTTCACCCAGGTGCCAGTGATCGCCTGTGACGACTTCAGCTGCATGGCTAAATGTACTGAGTGCCAGCGTTGAGGCCATGACGGCAGCGCTAACTTTGCCCATCACTTGCTCCCAAAATCTTTTCTGTCGCGATTCAACGAGAGACAGTTTACGATTCGGGCTGCAAACATGCGTCAGGGGGTGTAAAACAACGTAAAGTCATAGATTAGCGACGCCTGATGACGTAATTTCTGCCTCGGAGGTACGTAAACAATGAATAAAATCCTGTTAGTTGATGATGACCGAGAGCTGACTTCCCTGTTAAAGGAGTTGCTCGAAATGGAAGGTTTCGATGTGCTGGTTGCCTATGATGGGGAACAGGCGCTTGAGCTTCTGGATGACAGCATCGATTTACTTTTGCTCGACGTCATGATGCCGAAGAAAAACGGCATTGATACGCTGAAAGCACTTCGTCAGACACACCAGACACCCGTAATCATGCTGACCGCTCGCGGCAGCGAATTGGATCGCGTACTTGGCCTTGAGCTGGGCGCGGACGACTATTTACCCAAACCGTTTAACGACCGTGAACTGGTCGCGCGCATCCGCGCTATTCTGCGTCGCTCACACTGGAGCGAACAGCAGCAGAACAGCGATAACGGCTCGCCGACTCTGGAAGTAGATGCGTTAAGCCTTAATCCGGGCCGCCAGGAAGCCAGCTTTGACGGGCAAATCCTGGAGTTAACCGGCACCGAATTCACCCTGCTTTATTTGCTGGCACAGCATCTCGGTCAGGTGGTTTCGCGTGAGCACCTGAGCCAGGAAGTGCTGGGTAAACGCCTGACGCCTTTCGATCGCGCTATCGATATGCATATCTCGAACCTGCGTCGTAAGCTGCCAGAGCGTAAAGACGGACACCCGTGGTTTAAAACCCTGCGTGGTCGCGGCTACCTGATGGTTTCCGCTTCATGATAGGGAGTTTAACCGCGCGCATCTTTGCCATCTTCTGGTTGACGCTGGCACTGGTGTTGATGTTGGTACTGATGTTACCCAAGCTCGACTCACGCCAGATGACCGAGCTACTGGACAGCGAGCAGCGCCAGGGGTTAATGATTGAGCAACACGTTGAAGCTGAACTGGCGAACGATCCACCCAACGATTTGATGTGGTGGCGTCGCTTGTTTCGGGCGATAGACAAGTGGGCGCCACCAGGACAGCGGTTATTACTTGTTACGACGGAAGGACGCGTGATCGGCGCAGAACGCAATGAAATGCAGATCATTCGTAACTTTATTGGTCAGGCCGATAACGCCGACCATCCGCAAAAGAAAAAATACGGTCGCGTTGAGATGGTCGGGCCTTTCTCCGTCAGAGACGGTGAAGATAACTACCAGCTGTATCTCATTCGACCAGCCAGCAGCTCACAATCTGACTTTATCAACCTGCTGTTTGACCGACCGCTGTTGTTGCTGATCGTCACCATGTTAGTCAGCTCTCCGCTATTGCTCTGGCTTGCCTGGAGTCTGGCGAAACCAGCGCGTAAGTTGAAAAACGCTGCGGATGAAGTGGCCCAGGGCAACCTGCGTCAACATCCGGAGCTGGAAGCCGGTCCGCAGGAGTTTCTGGCGGCAGGTGCCAGCTTTAACCAGATGGTGACGGCGCTGGAACGGATGATGACCACGCAGCAACGTCTGCTGTCGGACATCTCTCACGAGCTGAGAACACCGCTAACGCGTCTGCAACTGGGCACCGCTCTGCTGCGCCGTCGTAGCGGTGAGAGCAAAGAGCTGGAGCGCATTGAAACAGAAGCACACCGACTAGACAGCATGATCAACGACCTGCTGGTGATGTCACGTAATCAGCAGAAAAACGCGCTGGTCAGTGAAACGGTGAAAGCTAATCAGCTGTGGGGCGAAGTGCTGGATAACGCCGCCTTTGAAGCTGAGCAGATGGGTAAATCGCTCACGGTGAATTTCCCGCCGGGTCCGTGGCCGCTGTACGGTAACCCAAATGCGTTGGAAAGTGCGCTGGAAAACATTGTGCGCAATGCCCTGCGCTATTCACATACGAAGATTGAAGTTGGCTTCGCGGTGGATATCGACGGGATTACTATCACCGTGGACGACGATGGTCCAGGTGTAAGCCCTGAAGACAGAGAACAGATTTTCCGTCCGTTCTATCGTACCGATGAGGCGCGCGATCGCGAGTCTGGCGGAACAGGTCTGGGTCTGGCGATTGTTGAAACCGCAATCCAGCAGCATCGTGGCTGGGTGAAAGCCGAAGACAGCCCGCTGGGTGGTTTACGGCTGGTAATTTGGTTACCGTTGTATAAGCGTTCCTGAGTCTCTCTGTGTTGCCGGATGGCGGCGTAATGCCTCATCCGGCCTCCACGGACAGGGGGAATTATTTCCCCCACAAACGGCGGGAATTGTCTTCGATCTTGCCGCTTAAACGACGATTTTGCATCGTTCTGGTCCAACTTTTTGATAACCCGGCAGCCGACAGTAAACGGTGATATTGCGAATCATCAAACGGCATATGCCAGGCGATAGCAATTGCCTCCCGCACGCTGACGTCGCTCACGCGTGACGCCAGGATCAACGGCGCGTCTGCAGATACCAGCCCTGCCGCGACGACGCTGCACAGCCAGCCCGTCTTACCTGCATCCTGCATCTGGCAGGCCATATCGCTGATGCCAAAATGGAAATTCAACTTAAAGCACGGCGAGCGCGGCTGCGTGACCTGAATCAACGCCTCTCCCCACTGGAAAATGTCACCAATATACACATTCTCTTCAGTCAGCCCCTCAGTAGAGAGGTTCTCACCAAACGCGGGCGCGACAAATAGCTCCGCCTGCTCCGGAAACGCTTGTCTCCAGTGCTGATAGTGTTCACGCGGATAGTGACACAGCGCGCGATCCGGCCCGCCATGAATTTTCGCTTCCGCCTGTTCATCTCCCGTCAGCCCCAGTTCGGTCAGCATCAGCTCACCGTCAATCTGGACTTTAGCAATCGCGCTGGGACGGCTTCCCGTGTAGTCCCGAACTTTGCCCGTAAAAACATCGACCGGATATCGCATCTGTTCCCTCTCCCGATAAATTTCCCCCATTACACCACATTTATTTTACCCCAGTCGCTCAAAATGAGAGCACGGTTCACATGAAACTTAGGGACACATGCTATCAATGTAAGCTGGTTTTGAAACATCATTTCAAATAAGGAGTCGACAACGTGACTGGTCAATCGCAATTTGCTGGCGTCTGGTGTCCTTCCATTACGCCAATGGACAATGACGGTAAGATCGATCTCAACGGTCTAAGCCAGCATCTCAAACGCCTTACCGAGGCCAAAATCGATGTGATTTTGCTGATGGGTAGCATCGGGGAATTTGCTTCCTTTACGCTCGAAGAAAGGCTGCTGCTGATCCGCGAGGCCCGCGCCATGAGCTCGCTGAAGATGGTCGCCAACGTCTCATCCACCTGCCAGAATGATGTATTGTTGATGGCGCAGGAAGCGTATCGCTCAGGTTACGATGCCGTGATGATCCTGCCGCCCTACTACTACGGACAAACGGCGAAACAGCTGCTGAGTTACTTCCGCCAGTTGGGGCAGAAACTCAGCGGCAAATGGTTTGCCTATAACTTCCCGGCACGCACCGGCTGCGATTTAACCCCCGAGCTGGTTGCCTCCCTCGCCGCTGAGTTCCCGAATTTCGCTGGTATCAAAGACACCGTCGACTGCCAGTCTCATACTCGCAGTATGATTCAGACTACCCGCGCCGTGCGGGAGGATTTTGCCGTGCTGTCCGGCTACGACGAATACTATATTCCCAACCTGTTGGCAGGTGGCGCAGGGATTATTTCAGGGTTGAACAACGTCATGCCGGAACTGTTTGTCAGCGCGCGGGAAGCGTTTAAGCAGGGCGACCTGGCAGCGCTTCGCGATATTCAGGACCAGATTGGCACCTACATGTCCATCTATGCCATCGGCGAAGATTTTGTCACCACCATCAAAACCGTGGTATCGCGTAAGTTTGGCTATTGCTCCGGCGTGTCACGTAATGCCGGTGGAGAGTTGAACGAGAGTGAGTGTAGAACAATCGATGAGGTGTTTGTCGTCAAAGGGTAAATAATTAGGCCGGATGGTGCAGACCATCCGGCTTAAGAGACTTACTTCACGGTGCCACGAAGATCAATTTCTGCCGCCTTTGCTTTGGCCCTTTTCGACCAGATAGACGTGATAATCGGCACCAGAATGGAGGTCACAATCACCGACGTGGCGACCAGGGAAGTTGCTGCCGGTGCCATCGGTTTAAATGCCGGAACCATTTCAGCAATCAGCACTGGCGTAGCAACCGCCGCCCCCGCAGAACTGGAAGCCGCAATCCCCGCCGTACCATCGCCACCACCAATCAGTTTATCGGCGATAATCAATGGAATACCAGTGATGATAATCACTGCCACGCCCAGCAGAATACCCAGCACGCCGGTCTGAGCAATCACGCTCAAATCAATGGTGTTACCTAATGCGAAGGCAAAGAACGGGATCAGCGTCTGCACGGCCTTACTGAAGAATTCCCGCAGCTCAGGATCCAGATTACCCAGCGCAAAACCAATCAGGAACGGCAATACTGCGCCAACAAATACGTGCGGTTCAAACGACGCGATCCCGGCAGTTCCCAGAATCACCATGGTCATCAGCGGGCCAGACTCCAGCGACATCAGGACAAACGCCCCAGCCTCTTCTTTGGTGCCGTACTGCTGCATAATCGAGGCATACAACCCGCCGTTGGTCATATCCATCGCGGCCACCAGCGCCAGCGTAGACAACCCAGCGAAGAATCCGACCTCTACGCCATGTTCCGGCAGAATGCGTGAGGCAATCGCTGCAACCACCCACGCCACCAGAATCTTGGTTATGACTAACGTACCTGATTTACGCAGCACGGTGCCGGTGGCGCTTAGCTTGATCGACGCCCCCATGCAAAAGAACCAGACCGCCAGGATAGGTACCGTACCGGTGATCATACCGTTGGTAAAGGAGCCGAAGTATTTCCCGGCGCCGGGGGAAAAGGTGTGACACAACGCGCCCAGGAAAAGCGGCACCAGCATCATACCGCCTGGGATTTTCTCTATCGTACGTTTGATCTGCATTTCCATCACCTGTAGACATAAAAATGGGGCAATTTTTATGGGCGATTGCATCTTGCTTTGAGATGCGCCCGTCTTGATGAAAAGAAGATAGACATTCATAGAGACTATAAAAGTGATCCCACTCGCATAATAAAACCTTGTTTCAATTTAAGTGGATCATTGTTTTTATATTGAGTTTGATCACAAAAAAACCCCACAAGCATCGCTTGCAGGGCTTCGTTAAAGCATAGAATTTATTTTTTTGCTGCGAAACGCGCGGCAGCTTCGTCCCAGTTCACGACGTTCCAGAACTCTTTGATGTAGTCCGGGCGACGGTTCTGGAATTTCAGGTAGTAAGCGTGTTCCCAAACATCCAGGCCCACGATTGGGAAACCGGAAGCGCCAGAGATAGCTTCACCCATCAGCGGGGAATCCTGGTTGGCGGTGGAAACAACAGCCAGTTTGTCACCTTTCAGCACCAGCCACGCCCAGCCGGAGCCAAAGCGGGTTGCCGCTGCTTTTTCAAATTCAGCTTTGAAGTTGTCAACGGAGCCAAAGTCACGTTCGATAGCCGCTTTCAGGTCACCCTGCAGCGTAGTACCGGTTTTCAGGCCTTTCCAGAACAGGCTGTGGTTAGCGTGACCGCCCGCGTTGTTACGCAGTACGGTTTTCTTGTCTGCTGGCAGTTGATCCAGTTTGGTGATCAGCTCTTCAGCGGACAGGCTGGCGAATTCTGGCAGGCTTTCCAGCGCAGCGTTCGCGTTGTTTACGTAAGCCTGGTGGTGTTTGGTATGGTGGATTTCCATCGTCTGCTTATCGAAGTGCGGTTCAAGGGCATCATAAGCGTACGGCAGGGATGGCAGTGTATAACTCATAATCATCTCCAGTATTGTCGGGCGGCCTGTGTTAACGCCGCGTAAGCAGTTGGGTCATTATAGTTAATTAAATGATATTGAAAATGATTATCAATGCCGTACTTTTTACAAGGTTTTAATAGCGCATGTTGATTGCTAAAGATGTGAACCGAATCACCCAGTTAACGTGATGATTGCCAACATGCGCAAAATGGCGGCAATCGTTAAAAGGTTAACACCCTGCGTAATTTTTAAACTCGTTTGGTCGGAGGGGTCATTACCGACGATAAAAAATAACGAGGATTAAGTCATGAGTAACGCGATTACGATGGGTATCTTTTGGCATTTGATAGGCGCAGCCAGTGCCGCCTGTTTCTATGCCCCGTTCAAACAAGTCAAACATTGGTCATGGGAAACGATGTGGTCGGTTGGCGGGATCGTCTCTTGGCTTATCCTGCCATGGACCATTAGCGCCATGTTGCTTCCCAATTTCTGGGCCTACTTCAGCTCTTTCAGCCTCTCTACGCTGGCGCCGGTGTTTCTGTTCGGCGCGATGTGGGGGATTGGCAATATCAACTATGGTCTGACCATGCGCTATCTCGGTATGTCGATGGGGATCGGCATTGCAATTGGGATTACGTTGATTGTCGGCACGCTGATGACCCCAATTATCAACGGCAACTTTGATGTGCTGATCAATACTTCCGGCGGACGCATGACACTGCTTGGCGTACTGGTCGCGCTGATTGGCGTCGGTATTGTGACTCGGGCCGGTCAGTTAAAAGAACGCAAAATGGGCATCAAAGCGGAAGAGTTCAACCTGAAAAAAGGGCTGGTTCTGGCGGTCATGTGCGGCATTTTCTCCGCCGGGATGTCATTTGCGATGAACGCCGCTAAACCAATGCACGATGCCGCCGCCGCGCTGGGTGTCGATCCATTGTATGTCGCCCTGCCCAGCTACGTGGTTATCATGGGCGGCGGCGCGTTAGTCAACCTGGGCTTTTGCTTCATTCGTCTGGCAAAAGTGAAAAACTTGTCGATAAAAGCCGACTTCTCGTTAGCCAAGCCACTGATTATCACCAACGTGCTGCTGTCTGCGCTTGGTGGCCTGATGTGGTATTTGCAATTCTTCTTCTACGCCTGGGGCCACGCGCGTATTCCGGCTCAATATGATTATGTAAGCTGGATGCTGCACATGAGCTTCTATGTTCTGTGCGGCGGGATTGTCGGGCTGGTGCTGAAAGAGTGGAAAAACGCAGGTCGCCGTCCGGTCAGTGTGCTAAGCCTTGGCTGCGTGGTGATCATTGTCGCGGCAAACATTGTTGGTCTGGGAATGGCCAGTTAATCATGTTGGTTGCTGAGATGACGCCACTGGCTGGGCGTCATCCCGGTTTCGCGCGTGAACACCACCGAAAAGTAGTTACTGTCCTCAAAGCCGCAGCGCATGGAAATCTCACTAATCATCAACCGACTATGTTTGAGCAGATACTGCGCATGGCAAACCCGCACCTGGCGGAGATACTGGTTGATGGTCATGCCGGTCTGGCTGCGAAACTGCTGGCGCAAAACGCGCTCGCTGCACCGTTCGCGCTCACAAAACTTATTCAGTTCGAACGCATGCTCATGGCTACCGGCTAACGCGGTGATCAGTTTATCCAGCAGCGTTTCGCTCGACGTCGCCGGGAGCGTATCCGTTGCATAACGATGCCGTTTAAGGTGGGTCACCAGTTGCCCGAACAGCAGCTCAGCCATGGTAAAAGCCTGCGCATCCCGTTGATTACTTTCATGCTCAAGCTGGCTTATCACCTGTCTGACCTGGCTCATGCCAACGCTACCGAGTCGCCAGTGCGGGTGCCTCGGCGCACCATCAAATCCGGGGATCGCCCCTTGCCAGTCAACATTCAGCGTCAACCGCTCCGGGCAGTAGATGATATTTTGTAGCACAAGGTCGTTAACGGAAGTGTAGGAGTGTTTATCTTCGGCGCGAATGTAAAACAGATCGCCACGGGTTATCCGGTACGGGCGATCGTTAAGGACATGCAGGCCATTACCGCGCCAGACCAGAACCAGCTCGCAAAACTCATGGGTATGCTCAGCAAAGACATCCTGCGGATAACGATCGGCTACGGCGACAGCCTGCTGTTCATGCGCAAAAAAGTCTGATTTCAGAAGGACCAGATGGTTCGCCATCACAATATTCCCTGCCGGGTGGCGGCTACGTGTCACGTAATCTGTAGGCCGGATAAGGCGTAGCCGCCATCCGGCGTTAAGGAACATGATTATCTGAGATTCGGCGATAAAAAACGTTGATAGCTTTCGCGTTACTGGAGGCTGCTTGCCACAACGAGATCGCGCCCCTGACGAATATCGCGTGGCGACCACTTGAACTCACGGCGAAAAAGCGTCGAAAAGTGGTTACTGTCGCCGAATCCGCAGAGATAAGCGATGTCTGTCACGCTATCATCACTGTGACGAAGCAGATGCCGAGCCTTGATCAGCCGCAAGCGGTTAAGGTAGCGCTGCGGCGTCAATCCGGTTTGCTGTTTGAGCTGGCGATGCAGAGTACGCAAAGAGAGGGAAAACTTCTCGGCCAGCGCCTCCCAACATACCTCGTCGGCAAAGTTATCTTCCAGCCACGCCATCAGGAGGTTAAGCCGCGCGTCGTTATCGGTCGCTGCTTCCATCAGGCTGCTTTTACGCAGCAGCACCAGCAACTGCATAAACAGGATCTCGCGATTTGCCGCCGTTGGTGTATCCATCCCCTCACCGAGCGCTTCCATCTGCCCCACCAGTTGTCGAACCTGCTGCAACACACCCTGATTCACCCGCCAGTGCGAAGGATACTGCCCATTCTGTTCCTGAGGTAAAAGCTGATTCAGCCCAGCCAGAAATTGAAACGCATCCGGGGAGCGATACAACACATTGGTCAGGCACAGATTGTCAGTATGTTCATATAAATGCCGGTCATGATCGCGAACGAAACACACCGTACCGCCGCTGATGGTGTAAGGCTGTCCGTTGAACACATGGATCCCCGTTCCATGTTCGACCACCACAATTTCATGAAAATCATGATGATGTTCTGGAAACGCAGGTTGAGGAAGCCGCGGTTCAATAGCCACTGGCGCTTTACCTGTCGGAAAAAAATCCACGCAATGCAATATCGTCATGATGACATCCTTCCCGATCAAATGAACATGGCTGAATAGTAATTAAGGGTTATCACCCTCACCTTAAATTTTTGACGCCAAAGTGCGTAAACACGGTCAATTCTTCAAGAAATGGCGGGAAAGATCGGGAATTGCGGAAGACGTCACATCCGCTAAAACCGACCCTATTAATAGAAATTGTGAACAGCATCACGTTCACCTTTGCCATGTTGCCAGCCGCTAATTGTGGCTGTCACTGTCAAGAAGGTACGCGTTATCTGGGGTTCTTAGACTGAGTGCAATAAAACTCAGAAGGACCTCGCTATGACTTTTCGCCATTGTGTCGCAGTCGATCTCGGCGCATCCAGTGGGCGCGTAATGCTGGCGCGTTACGACAGTGAACACCGCACCCTGACGCTGCGTGAAATCCACCGCTTCGTGAACTGCCTGCAAAAAACAGACGGTTTTGACACCTGGGACATCGACAGCCTGGAAAACGATATTCGTCTTGGCCTGAAAAAAGTCTGCGATGAAGGCATTCGGATAGACAGCATCGGAATTGATACCTGGGGCGTGGATTACGTTCTGATCGATAACGTCGGTCGACGTGTCGGTCTGCCGGTCTCTTACCGTGACAGCCGCACGACCGGCATTATGGCGCAAGCGATGGCGCAGCCGGGTAAAGGTGAAATTTACCGCCGTAGCGGCATTCAGTTTCTGCCCTTTAACACCCTGTATCAGTTGCGTGCGCTGGTTGAACAACAGCCAGAACTGCTCCCGCAGGTGGCCCATGCCCTGCTGATCCCCGACTACTTCAGCTTTCGCCTGACCGGCAAAATGAACTGGGAATACACCAATGCCACCACCACCCAGTTAGTCAATATCAATACCGACGACTGGGATGACACTCTGCTGGCGTGGACCGGAGCAGACAAAGCCTGGTTTGGTCGTCCGACGCATCCGGGGAACGTAATTGGTCACTGGATTTGCCCGCAGAAAAATCAAATTCCGGTCGTAGCCGTCGCCAGTCACGACACGGCCAGCGCGGTCATTGCTTCTCCGCTGGCCGACAAAAACAGCGCCTATCTCTCTTCCGGGACCTGGTCGCTGATGGGCTTTGAGAGCAGAACGCCTTATACCAACGATGCGGCACTGGCGGCGAATATCACCAACGAAGGCGGCGCGGAAGGGCGCTACCGTGTCCTGAAAAATATTATGGGGCTGTGGCTGCTCCAGCGCGTATTAAAAGAGCGCCAGATTTCCGATCTGCCAACGCTTATCAGCCAAACGCAAGCGCTGCCGGCCTGTCAATTCCTGATAAACCCGAACGACGATCGCTTTATCAACCCCGACGATATGAGTGCAGAAATTCAGGCAGCATGCCGTGAATCAGGCCAACCCGTCCCCCTGCAAAACGCCGAACTGGCGCGCTGTATCTTCGACAGCCTGGCGTTGCTGTACGCCGACATCCTGCAAGAGCTGGCACAACTGCGTGGTGCAGAATTTAGCCAACTGCACATTGTCGGTGGCGGTTGCCAGAACGCCTTGCTGAACCAGTTGTGCGCGGATGCCTGTGGTATTCGCGTGATGTCCGGGCCAATTGAGGCCTCCACGCTCGGCAATATTGGCATCCAGCTGATGACGCTGGACGAGCTGAACAACGTTGATGATTTCCGTCAGGTGGTGCGCGCCAACTACGAACTGACCACCTTCATTCCCAATCCTGAAAGTGAAATTGCCCGCTACCAGGCGCAGTTTCAATCACTACGACAGACAAAGGAGCTTTGCGCATGACCACTCAACTTGAACAAGCCTGGGAACTGGCAAAACTGCGTTTCGCCGCGGTAGGCATTGATGTCGAGGCGGCCTTACGCCAGCTCGATCGTCTGCCGGTCTCCATGCACTGCTGGCAGGGCGATGATGTCGCCGGTTTCGAAAATCCGGAAGGTTCGCTCACTGGCGGTATTCAGGCTACCGGTAACTATCCGGGTAAAGCGCGTAACGCCACCGAACTGCGGGCCGATCTGGAGCAGGCGCTGAGCCTGATTCCGGGTCCAAAACGTCTGAATTTGCACGCGATCTATCTGGAATCTGATACGCCGGTTGCCCGCGATCAAATCAAACCTGAGCACTTTAAAAACTGGGTGGAGTGGGCGAAAGCGAATCAGTTAGGACTGGATTTCAACCCATCCTGCTTCTCACACCCGCTGAGCGCTGACGGTTTCACGCTGGCCCACGCCGATGACACCATTCGCCAGTTCTGGATCGATCACTGCAAAGCCAGCCGTCGCGTCTCGGCGTATTTTGGCGAGCAGTTGGGTACGCCATCAGTGATGAACATCTGGATCCCGGATGGCATGAAAGATATCACCGTTGATCGTTTAGCGCCGCGCCAGCGTCTGCTGGATGCGCTGGACGAAGTGATCAGCGAGAAACTAGACCCGGCGCACCATATCGATGCCGTCGAAAGCAAGCTGTTTGGCATCGGTGCGGAAAGCTACACCGTGGGCTCTAACGAGTTCTACATGGGTTACGCCACCAGTCGCCAGACGGCGCTGTGTCTGGATGCGGGTCACTTCCATCCGACCGAAGTGATTTCCGACAAAATCTCCGCCGCCATGCTGTACGTGCCGCGCCTGCTGCTGCATGTCAGCCGCCCAGTGCGTTGGGACAGCGATCACGTGGTGCTGCTAGATGATGAAACGCAGGCGATTGCCAGCGAGATCGTGCGCCACAACCTGTTTGACCGCGTACACATCGGCCTCGACTTCTTCGACGCCTCCATTAACCGCATCGCCGCGTGGGTGATCGGTACCCGCAATATGAAAAAAGCCCTGCTGCGCGCGCTGTTAGAACCGACCGAGCAACTGCGCCAGCTCGAAGCCAGCGGCGACTACACCGCACGCCTGGCCCTGCTGGAAGAGCAAAAATCGCTGCCGTGGCAGGCCGTCTGGGAGATGTATTGCCAGCGTCACGACACGCCTGCGGGCAGCCAGTGGCTGGACAGCGTGCGCACTTATGAAAAAGAGATTTTGAGCAAACGTAGCTAACCGTGACGCCAGGCTTGTAGGCCGGATAAGACGCCCCGCGTCGCCATCCGGCAATGAATGAAACACGATTGCCGGATGGTGCTTCGCTTATCCGGCCTACGTAAGACCCGATAACGTTCGGGCAATAAACAGGAACACCGAACATGCAAAACATTACTACTTCCTGGTTCGTCCAGGGGATGATCAAAGCCACTTCTGATGCGTGGCTGAAAGGCTGGGACGAGCGTAACGGCGGTAACCTGACGCTGCGTCTTGATGAAGCAGATATCGCGCCATTTAGCGCCGATTTCCACGAAAAACCACGCTATATCGCGCTGAGTCAGCCGATGCCGCTGCTGGCGAATACGCCGTTTATCGTCACCGGTTCGGGGAAATTTTTCCGCAACGTCCAGCTCGATCCAGCAGCCAATTTGGGCGTGGTAAAAATCGACAGCGACGGTGCGGGCTACCACATCCTCTGGGGCCTGACTCACGAGGCCGTACCGACCTCTGAACTGCCGGCTCACTTCCTCTCTCACTGCGAACGCATTAAAGCGACGAACGGTAAAGACCGCGTGATCATGCACTGCCATGCCACCAACCTGATCGCTCTGACCTACGTGCTGGAAAACAACACCGCGCTGATTACCCGCAAGCTGTGGGAAGGCAGCACCGAGTGCCTGGTGGTGTTCCCGGATGGCGTTGGCATTCTGCCGTGGATGGTGCCAGGTACAGATGAAATTGGTCAGGCGACCGCCGAGGAAATGCAGAAACACTCGCTGGTACTGTGGCCATTCCACGGCGTGTTCGGCAGTGGACCCACCCTCGATGAAGCGTTCGGTTTGATCGATACCGCAGAGAAATCCGCTGAAGTTTTAGTCAAAATCTATTCGATGGGCGGTATGAAGCAGACCATTACGCGTGAAGAGCTGATCGCACTTGGCAAACGCTTCGGCGTGACGCCGCTGGCCAGCGCCATAGAGCTGTACTGATACCTCCCCACTCAACGCCGGATGCAGCTTCGCCTTATTCGGCCTACATGACGGTGCGCATTTCACCGTAGGCCCGATAAGCGTAGCGCCATCGGGCACCAGGGAATTTTTTTAAGGAGAATAGTGATGAGCTTTATGTTGGCACTGCCAAAAATTAGCCTGCATGGCGCCGGCGCGATTGCCGATATGGCGAACCTCGTGGCGAATAAACAATGGGGCAAAGCGCTGATCGTCACCGATGGTCAACTGGTAAAGCTGGGCCTGCTGGATAGCCTGTTTGCCGCGCTGGATGAACATCAGATGTCTTACCAGCTGTTTGATGAGGTGTTTCCAAACCCGACGGAAGAGCTGGTGCAGAAAGGTTTCGCGGCGTATCAGGACGCCAAATGTGACTACATTATTGCCTTCGGTGGCGGTAGCCCGATCGATACGGCTAAAGCGGTGAAGATCCTGACCGCCAACCCCGGCCCTTCTACTGCTTACTCCGGCGTAGGCAAAGTGAAAAATGCGGGTGTACCGCTGGTCGCCATCAATACCACCGCCGGTACGGCAGCAGAGATGACCAGCAACGCTGTCATTATCGACTCTGCCCGTAAGGTCAAAGAGGTGATCATCGACCCGAATATCATCCCGGATATCGCCGTGGATGACGCCAGCGTCATGCTGGACATCCCGGCATCCGTCACCGCCGCAACCGGTATGGACGCCTTAACCCACGCGGTGGAAGCCTATGTTTCCGTTGGTGCGCATCCGCTCACCGACGCTAACGCGCTGGAAGCGATTCGCCTGATCAACCTGTGGCTACCAAAAGCGGTCGACGACGGTCATAATCTCGACGCTCGTGAGCAAATGGCGTTTGGTCAGTATCTGGCGGGGATGGCCTTTAACAGCGCTGGTCTCGGTCTGGTGCATGCGCTGGCGCACCAGCCGGGCGCAACCCATAATCTGCCACACGGCGTCTGCAACGCCATCCTGCTGCCGGTAATCGAAAACTTTAACCGTCCAAACGCCGTGGCGCGCTTTGCCCGCGTAGCGCAGGCGATGGGCGTCGATACCCGTGACATGAGCGATGAAGCGGCAAGTATGGAGGCCATCAACGCGATTCGTGCACTCAGCAAGCGTGTCGGTATTCCTGCGGGCTTTAGTTCACTTGGCGTGACGAAAGAGGATATTGAGGGCTGGCTGGATAAAGCGTTGGCCGATCCGTGTGCGCCGTGCAACCCGCGCACCGCCAGCCGCGACGAGGTCCGCGAGCTGTATCTGGAGGCGTTATGATTCGCAAGGCCTTTATAATGCAGGTGAATGCCGACGCGCACGTTGAGTACCAGCGTCGTCATAACCCCATCTGGCCAGAACTGGAAACAGTGCTGAAAGCACACGGCGCCCATCACTACGCGATTTATCTCGATCAGACACGCAATCTGCTGTTCGCCACCGTTGAGATTGAGTCCGAAGAACGCTGGAATGCCGTTGCCAGCACCGACGTTTGCCAACGTTGGTGGAAGCATATGCGCGACGTAATGCCGACCAACCCAGACAACAGTCCGGTCAGCGCAGAGCTAAAAGAAGTGTTTTATTTGCAGTAGTCTTGTAGGCCGGATATGGCGCTAACGCGCCGCATCCGGCACAACGCAACATAACAGCTAGTTCTGCTCAGAAACCAGAATCGCCTGGGTGTCAGGCTCCAGCGCTTTAAAGATATGCGCCTGGTCAGCGGGGTAACAAATATAGTCGCCCTCGCCTAACTCCTCCGGTGCTTCCGTCAATCCCACCATCGCCTTACCCTGCGTCACGATGATGTGTTCAACCGATCCCGGCGGATGCGGCTGTGAAATCCGATCCGCACCCGGCTGCGTCAGCAGCAGATAGATATCCCGCCGTGCCCCCGGTGGGCAGGCGGCCAGT
Organism: Citrobacter sp. Cf136; assembly: GCF_030333815.1. Lineage (NCBI taxonomy): Bacteria > Pseudomonadati > Pseudomonadota > Gammaproteobacteria > Enterobacterales > Enterobacteriaceae > Citrobacter > Citrobacter sp. Cf136. Next base: position 160,023 of record NZ_JAOWFE010000039.1, read on the forward strand.
AAAATGGCCTGATAGTGGGCCTGCTCAGCCACAACTTTTGTTCCTTCGCCGCGGCGAATCACCTGCGTTTTTTGTTCCTGCGGCTCCAGCAGGCGCGCAAAGGGAATATCCAACGCCACACACAGCGACCAGAGCGTTTCCAGGCTAGGATTGCCATTGCCCGCTTCCAATTGCGAGAGTGTCGATTTTGCAATCCCTGCGCGACGGGCAATCTCTGCCAATGACAAACCGGTGCGCTGACGTTCACGCACCAGGCTTTTCGCGATCATACTGATGGGCTGGGTCATTCACGACTCCATGTTCTTTATATCGAACGAATCGTTCGACTTGTAATATTAACTGGTCGCGTTCATTATAATGGAAATTCGTTCGATATGGCTAAAATGGTATGAAACATTATTTTTCCAGTCTCAAAGGCGACACAATAAAAGCAATATTTTTAGTCTGTCTGGCCGTCGGCGTAGTCGGCATGTCATACGGCTCGCTGGCAATGGCCTACGGCTTCCCGCTGTGGGTACCGTTTGTGCTCTCTATTACCGTGCTGGCGGGTGCATCCGAGTTTATGTTTATCGGCATCGTCGCCAGCGGCGGTAACCCACTGGCGGCTGCGGCTGCCGGTTTACTGGTCAACGCCCGACACATCCCGTTTGGCGTCACGGTGCGCGATCTTGTGGGCTCCCGGGCTGCGAGTTTCCTCGGCTGTCATATCATGAACGACGAAAGCGTAGTATTCGGCCTGTCGCAAAAAACACCCGAACAACGTAAAGCAGCCTATTGGCTGTGCGGTCTGGGCGTCGCTATTTTCTGGCCTGTTGGCACACTGATCGGCGCGGGCGTCGGCAAACTGCTCCCCGCCCCGGAAACCATCGGTCTGGATGCCGTCTTCCCTGCAATTTTATTGGCCTTAGTGGTTCCGGCCTTTAAAAACCGCACCACGCTGATTCGCGCCTGTAGCGGTGCCGGGTTGTCGCTTGCCGCCATCCCCTTTGCGCCGGTCGGTTTACCGGTTTTGCTCTCACTGTTTGGCTTACTGACGAGGAAAAAATAATGGGCAACATGACGCTGTTTATCGTCGGTATCGCCATCTTATCTCTGGGAACCTATTTAATGCGTTTAGGCGGAGCGAAGCTTGGGAGTCGTTTAGCGTTCTCGGAACGCTCGCAGGCGTTGCTTTCCGACGCCGCAACGGTATTACTGTTCTCCGTTGCGCTGGCGACCACCTTTTACGAAGGCGAACACTTTGCCGGTATGGCGCGGGTTCTTGGGGTTGGCTTCGCGGTATTTCTCGCCTGGCGCAAGCTGCCGCTAATCGTGGTGATCGTTGCCGCCGCGGTGGTGACCGCATTGCTGCGTATAGCGGGCATAAACTAAAAAAGCGCCTCAAGGGCGCTCTTTCGACAGTACTGAGGTATCTTATTTCAGCAGTTCAGCAGTCATGTGCACGCGGTTGCCGGTGTAAGCCTGAGTGATTTTATAATCGCTGGCGCCTGCACGTTCAGCCTGGACGGCAATTTTTGCTTCAGCACTTTCCAGCGTAGAACCGGTTGCGGTAACTGTCTGAGCAGCGAAAGAACCGAAAGAAGTAGCCAGAGCGATAACTGCGACAAAAGTTTTGATGCTTTTCATGATATAAACCCTTTAACTTAGTTGTTTGAGTAAGGCACCGTGCCTTGATGTGATAAATAATAGCCCTCACATCGCACAACTAAAAGCGGAAGGATTTGCCAGTCTTATTCAAAATAATTGAATGCTTGTTATTCAGCTATCAGACGCTCGGGGTGTGTATAAATCGTCGCCCTGCCCGGTTTGCAAAAGCCCACCAGCGTCAGGTTGCAGCGCTCGGCAACTTCTACCGCCAGCGTTGTCGCCGCAGAAACAGCAAACAGGATCTCCACGCCGCACATCGCCGACTTCTGCACCATCTCGTAGCTGGCGCGGCTGGAGACTAATACCGCACCCTGTTGCCAGGTTTCGCCTTCGATTGCGCGTCGCCCCAGCAGTTTATCCAGCGCAACATGACGCCCAACATCTTCATGCCCGCCCGCCAGATGACCTGACGGCTGTACCCAGGCAGCCGCGTGCGTGCAGCCTGTCAGTTGCCCCACGGGTTGAAAATCATTGAGATGTCGTAAAGCGTGATCGAGACTCGCCAGATCGAATGTCTGGGTAAACGGCAGCGGCTGGACTGGCTTGCCAATGTCATTGAGCTGCTCCACGCCACAAACGCCGCAACCGGTGCGACCGGCCAGCGCGCGACGACGTTCCTTCAGCCCCATAAATCGGCGACTGGACAGCTCAACCTGCACTTCTAATCCGTTACAGGAAGGAACCACTTCCATTGCGTAGATATCCTGTGGGCGCTCAATAATGCCTTCAGAAAGTGAAAAGCCCATCGCAAAGTGCTCAAGATCTTTCGGTGACGCCATCATCACCACGTGCGAAATCCCGTTGTAAACCAGCGCAACCGGTACTTCTTCAGCGACGACATCCGGCTGAGGATGTTGCAAATCCTCGCGTTTCCAGAGGGTCAACTGGCGCGATCCTGTCAAAGTCGTCACATTTTTGATGTTTTCTCGAATAATCTTATTCACTTTCTTTTAACCATATTGGAACACGCATACCAACATTGTGGTATTCTTTACAAATCCCTCCTGGACGGAGGGAAATTCACCCAATTCTGGACCTTTGCGGTCCCGTCCGCAAAGAAAAATAACAACCACTTCCCTCACGCTCGAGTAACGGAAAAGTGAAGGGAACGTGACAATGTCGAAAAAGGAGCAAACCATGCAGGTCAGCAGAAGGCAGTTCTTTAAGATCTGCGCTGGCGGTATGGCAGGCACCACGGCAGCGGCACTGGGTTTTGCACCCGGCGTAGCGCTCGCGGAAACACGGCAATATAAACTGCTGCGTACCCGCGAAACCCGTAACACCTGCACTTACTGTTCCGTTGGCTGTGGACTGTTAATGTACAGTCTCGGTGACGGAGCAAAAAACGCCAAAGCATCCATCTTCCATATCGAAGGGGACCCGGATCACCCGGTGAACCGTGGCGCGTTGTGCCCGAAAGGGGCAGGACTTGTGGACTTCATCCACTCCGAAAGTCGCCTGAAATTCCCGGAATACCGCGCACCAGGCTCTGATAAGTGGCAACAGATTAGCTGGGATGAGGCATTTGACCGCATCGCTAAGCTGATGAAAGAAGACCGCGACGCAAACTACGTTGCACAAAACGCCGAAGGCGTAACCGTTAACCGCTGGCTTTCCACTGGGATGCTGTGTGCTTCCGCTTCCAGTAACGAAACCGGCTATTTAACGCAAAAATTCTCCCGCGCGCTCGGTATGCTCGCGGTCGACAACCAGGCACGCGTCTGACACGGACCAACGGTAGCAAGTCTTGCTCCAACATTTGGTCGCGGTGCGATGACCAACCACTGGGTCGACATTAAAAACGCCAACCTCGTTGTGGTGATGGGCGGTAACGCCGCTGAAGCCCACCCGGTCGGATTCCGCTGGGCGATGGAAGCTAAAATTCACAACGGCGCGAAGCTGATTGTGATCGATCCGCGCTTTACGCGAACCGCAGCGGTGGCTGATTTCTATGCGCCGATTCGTTCCGGTACTGACATTGCTTTCCTGTCAGGCGTCTTGCTGTACCTGCTGAACAACGAAAAATTCAACCGCGAATACACTGAAGCCTATACCAACGCCAGCCTTATCGTGCGTGAGGATTACGGTTTCGAAGATGGCCTGTTCACTGGCTACGACGCGGACAAACGCAAGTATGACAAAACCAGCTGGAACTACGAGCTGGATGAAAAAGGCTTCGCCAAACGCGATGTCACCCTGCAACACCCGCGCTGCGTGTGGAACCTGCTGAAACAGCACGTCTCCCGCTACACGCCGGACGTTGTAGAAAATATCTGCGGTACGCCAAAGGCTGACTTCCTGAAGGTCTGTGAGTACATCGCAGAAACCAGTGCCAAAGATAAAACCGCGTCGTTCCTGTACGCCCTTGGCTGGACACAACACTCCGTAGGTGCGCAGAACATCCGTACCATGGCGATGATCCAGTTGCTGCTTGGCAACATGGGGATGGCCGGCGGCGGTGTTAACGCCCTGCGCGGTCACTCCAACATTCAGGGTCTGACCGACTTAGGCCTGCTGTCACAAAGCCTGCCTGGCTATATGACGCTGCCGAGCGAAAAACAGACTGACCTGCAAACCTACCTTGCCGCCAACACGCCAAAACCGTTGCTGGAAGGTCAGGTGAACTACTGGGGTAACTACCCGAAATTCTTCGTTTCGATGATGAAAGCCTTCTTTGGCGATAAGGCGACAGCGGAAAACAGCTGGGGCTTCGACTTGCTGCCGAAGTGGGATAAAGGGTACGACGTGCTGCAGTACTTCGAGATGATGAACCAGGGCAAAGTGAATGGCTATATCTGCCAGGGCTTTAACCCGGTCGCGTCATTCCCAAATAAAAACAAGGTCGTGGCTTCACTGTCCAAACTGAAATTCCTGGTCACCATCGACCCGCTCAACACCGAAACGTCTACCTTCTGGCAGAACCACGGTGAGTCGAACGATGTGGATCCGTCGAAAATCCAGACCGAAGTATTCCGTCTGCCGTCCACCTGCTTCGCCGAAGAGAACGGTTCTATCGTTAACTCCGGTCGCTGGTTGCAGTGGCACTGGAAAGGCGCGGATGCCCCGGGGATTGCCGTTACCGATGGTGAAATCCTCGCCGGTATCTTCCTGCGCATGCGCAAGATGTATGCCGAGCAGGGTGGCGCGAACCCGGAACAGGTGCTGAGCATGACCTGGAACTACTCCACACCACACGAACCGGCTTCGGAAGAAGTGGCGATGGAGAGCAACGGTAAAGCGTTGGCCGACATTATCGACCCGGCAACAGGTGCAGTTATCGTTAAGAAAGGCCAACAGCTTAGCTCGTTCGCCCAACTGCGTGACGACGGCACCACTTCCAGCGGCTGCTGGATTTTTGCCGGTAGCTGGACGCCGGAAGGCAACCAGATGGCACGTCGCGATAACGCCGACCCATCAGGCCTTGGCAACACGCTGGGCTGGGCATGGGCGTGGCCGCTCAACCGACGCATTCTGTATAACCGCGCTTCCGCTGATCCGCAGGGGAATCCGTGGGATCCAAAACGTCAGATCCTGAAATGGGATGGGGCGAAATGGAGCGGGATGGATATTCCGGACTACAGCGCCGCCGCACCTGGCAGCAACGTTGGTCCGTTCATCATGCAGCCGGAAGGAATGGGACGCCTGTTTGCTATCGATAAGATGGCGGAAGGTCCGTTCCCGGAACACTACGAGCCGTTTGAAACGCCGCTGGGGACTAACCCGCTGCACCCGAACGTTATCTCTAACCCTGCCGCGCGCATCTTTAAAGGTGACGCGGAAGCACTGGGTAAAGCAGATAAATTCCCGTACGTCGGTACGACCTATCGTCTGACCGAGCACTTCCACTACTGGACCAAGCATGCGCTGCTCAATGCCATCGCACAGCCGGAACAGTTTGTGGAAATTGGCGAGAAGCTGGCGAATAAGCTCGGTATCTCTCATGGCGATACCGTCAAAGTCTCCTCTAACCGCGGCTACATTAAAGCCAAAGCAGTGGTGACTAAACGTATTCGCACGCTGAAGGCCAACGGTCAGGATATCGACACCATCGGTATTCCGATTCACTGGGGCTACGAAGGTGTGGCGAAAAAAGGCTTTATCGCTAACACGTTAACGCCATTCGTCGGTGATGCGAACACGCAGACGCCGGAATTTAAGTCCTTCCTCGTGAACGTGGAAAAGGTGTAACGGAGACGACCTATGGCTTATCAATCGCAAGACATCATTCGTCGTTCCGCCACTAACGGTTTCACCCCCGCGCCTCAGGCGCGGGACCATCAGGAAGAGGTGGCGAAGCTTATCGACGTCACCACCTGTATCGGCTGTAAAGCGTGTCAGGTGGCGTGTTCTGAATGGAACGACATCCGTGATGAAGTGGGCAACAACGTTGGGGTGTACGACAACCCAGCTGATTTGACTGCTAAATCCTGGACGGTAATGCGCTTCTCGGAAGTGGAACAGAACGACAAACTGGAGTGGCTTATCCGCAAGGATGGCTGTATGCACTGTGCCGATCCGGGCTGCCTGAAGGCGTGTCCGGCTGAAGGCGCAATCATTCAGTACGCCAACGGTATCGTCGACTTCCAGTCCGAGCAGTGTATCGGCTGTGGCTACTGTATCGCAGGCTGTCCGTTCGACGTGCCGCGCCTCAACCCGGAAGACAACCGCGTCTACAAATGTACGCTGTGCGTTGACCGTGTCGTGGTCGGGCAAGAACCGGCCTGCGTGAAAACCTGCCCAACCGGCGCGATTCATTTCGGTACTAAAGAGTCGATGAAAACGCTGGCAGGCGAGCGTGTGGCGGAGCTGAAAACGCGTGGTTACGAAAACGCGGGTCTGTACGATCCGGCAGGCGTTGGTGGTACGCACGTCATGTACGTATTGCACCATGCTGACAAGCCGAGTCTGTATCACGGCCTGCCGGAGAACCCGGAAATCAGCGCCACCGTGAAATTCTGGAAAGGCATCTGGAAACCTCTCGCAGCCGTCGGCTTCGCAGCGACATTTGCGGCCAGTATCTTCCACTACGTCGGTGTAGGCCCGAACCGCGCGGAAGAGGAAGAAGACAACCTGCATGAAGAAAAAGACGAGGTGCGCAAATGAAACGACGTGACACCATCGTGCGCTACACGGCGCCGGAACGCATCAACCACTGGATCACCGCCTTCTGCTTCATTCTGGCGGCAGTGAGCGGGATGGGCTTTCTCTTCCCGTCTTTTAACTGGCTGATGCACATCATGGGCACTCCGCAACTGGCGCGAATTGTGCACCCGTTTGTCGGCGTGATCATGTTTGCCTCGTTTATCATCATGTTTTTCCGTTACTGGCACCACAATCTAATCAATCGGGATGATATCTTTTGGGCGAAGAATATTCGTAAGATTGTCGTCAACGAGGAAGTAGGTGACACGGGACGTTATAACTTCGGCCAGAAATGCGTATTCTGGGCGGCGATTATCTTCCTGGTCCTGTTGCTGGTGAGCGGAGTGGTCATCTGGCGTCCGTATTTTGCACCTGCTTTCTCAATCCCGGTGATCCGATTCGCGTTAATGCTGCATTCATTTGCCGCAGTAGCGCTAATTGTGGTTATCATGGTGCACATTTACGCCGCCCTTTGGGTGAAAGGCACCATTACCGCGATGGTGGAAGGATGGGTTACCAGCTCATGGGCGAAGAAACATCACCCGCGCTGGTACCGTGAAGTCCGCCAGAAACAGGAAAAGTCATCTGAATGAGTATTCGCATAATCCCGCAAGATGAGCTGGAGAAGAGCGAGAAACGCACGGCGGATATGATTCCGCCGTTATTATTCCCCAGACTCAAAAATTTGTATAACCGCCGCGCTGAGCGCCTGCGCGAGCTGGCCGAGAACAACCCGCTGGGCGACTACCTGCGCTTTGCCGCGCTGATCGCCCACGCGCAGGAAGTGGTGCTGTACGACCATCCGCTGCAGATGGATCTGACCGCGCGCATCAAAGAAGCGAACGATCAGGGCAAACCGCCGCTGGATATCCACGTCCTGCCACGCGACAAGCACTGGCAAAAGCTGCTGCAGTCGTTGATTGCTGAGCTGAAGCCAGAGATGAGCGGTCCCGCGTTAGCGGTGATCGAGAATCTGGAAAAAGCCTCAGAGCAAGAACTGGAGCTAATGGCCAGCGCGCTGTTTGCCTCTGATTTTGCCTCCGTCAGCAGCGACAAAGCACCGTTCATTTGGGCTGCCCTGTCGCTCTACTGGGCGCAGATGGCAAGCCTGATCCCCGGCAAAGCCCGTGCGGAATACGGTGAACAGCGTCAGTACTGCCCGGTGTGTGGTTCAATGCCGGTCTCCAGCATGGTGCAAATCGGTACCACCCAGGGTCTGCGTTATCTGCACTGCAACCTGTGCGAAACCGAGTGGCACGTGGTGCGCGTGAAGTGCAGCAACTGCGAACAGAGCCGTGATTTGAACTACTGGTCACTGGATAACGAACAGGCGGCAATCAAAGCTGAAAGCTGCGGCGACTGCGGGACTTACCTGAAGATTCTCTATCAGGAAAAAGACCCGAAAGTCGAAGCCGTGGCCGACGATCTCGCCTCACTGATGCTGGACGCGCATATGGAGCAAGAGGGCTTTGCCCGCAGCTCCATCAACCCGTTCCTGTTCCCGGGTGAAGGGGAGTAAGTTCTTCGCACTACCGGGCGGCGTAAGTCGCCCGGGTTATAATGTATACGGTGTGACCACACCGGATAGGCCTGCAAAATCCTTAGTATTTCGCGTAACCAGCGTAAGACGATGAATCTGTGCTGTTGCCAAAATAATGGCATCCGGCAATTTCATCCCATATTCCTGTCTGATACTCACGCTTCGTTCAGCAATATCCTGTGAAACGCCGATCACGTTAAAAGCACCTAGCGCAACACGAGTACGGGCTTCCTGATGGTATTTTTTTGCACCCACCATCACCTCCATCCATGTAATGAGGCTGATTGCATTCTGCGGCGGCCATGTTTCTATCGCTAGTTTTGCTTCATTTCTCCCACTAAACAGATCGATGAGGATGTTGGTATCAAAAAGCGCGGATCCTTTGACCATTACCATTCCTCACGGAGTTTACGCTGGTATTCAACACCATCTTCCTCACAGCCTTGCCACAGCCCAAGAGCACGTGAAATTGTGGTTTCAGCCTGATCCTGCCTCTCAAGATACTGTTCAACGGCCTCCCGTAAAAGTTCTGCTCGCGGCAGGTTGCGCTGCACCTTGAGATCATCAAGACGTTTAATCACTTCATCTGATAAATCGAGTAAAATTCTGCCCATATCCATCCCAGCCATCATACTCATATATACCTCCAGTATATCATCAGCGATTAATTTCCACACAACATACACCTGAAAAAAGCAAGAAAATAGCCTCCACGCGAACGATTTTTACTTTTGCGAGCCGCTTTCCAAAATCATACCCATCCCTATTTTTCCCATTTTCATTCTTAGTAATCCAGGTTATAAACCTGTATATCCATACAGATCAGAGTATTTAAAAATGGCACTGGAAAGCGGGATTGCGCAGTTAGTTGAGGCATTTATCGCGGCGGGACGCCCTTCTTCCCGTGAGCAGAATATTGATGACCGGAGAGCGGCCTATATTGCCAGTACGGCGCTGGCCGGAGAAACTGAAACCCGCGTACAGGTTGAAGATATTGAACTCGACGCCATGGCATTTCGCGTTATTTCGCCGCGGGGCAGCACGGGAAATCTCCCCTGCGTTATCTATTATCACGGCGGTTGCTTTGTCAGCGGTGGATTTGCCACACATGATAACCAGCTAAGGCAACTCGCCTGGTACAGCGGCTGTCGGGTCATTGCGGTGCAGTATCGCCTCGCACCAGAGCATACCTTCCCGGCAGCACATAACGATGCTGAAACCGGGGCCAATATCATCTGGAAGTATGCCCAGAAACTGGGAGTAGACCGGGACAACATTACGCTTGCTGGCGACAGCGCAGGTGGACACCTGGCGCTGGTCACCGCACTACGCCTGAAAGCTGCCAGGCAATGGCAACCTGCACAGCTTATGCTGATCTACCCGATGCTGGACGCAACTGCCAGCTTTGCGAGCTATGACCATAATGGACGGGATTACATTATCACCCGCGATACACTGCTTTCGGGCTACGAAATGTATATGCCGAAAACCGATCCATTACATCCCGAAGTCAGCCCACTCTGGCGCAAAGACTTCAACGGTTTACCGCCCACGCACATCATTACTGCCGAATTCGACCCACTGCGAGATGAGGGTGAAGCCCTGTATCAACGGTTCCTGGAGCAAGGCGTGGAGTGCTCTTGCCAACGCTATCTCGGCGTTATCCACGGTTTTTTCCAGTTGGCAGGGGTGAGCCCGGCGGCACGAAATGTGATGCGAGATGTGGCCTGGCGGCTTGGCCAATAAGGATGTTCATGAGTTCTGAAATTAAGGAAGGTACCCGTCAATACAATCATCGACAGCATGCGATTTTTATCAAAATACGGATTATGGCATTTTCATAATCCGCATTTTACATCAGCAAATGAACCCAACATTACATTTTAGCCAGAGGACCTACTCTTCCTCGTTACCGCCTTCTTCATATGCGCCAAACGGTTTCGCAGGTAGCACAATGTAAGTACCTTCAAACACGACGCCCGGTGTGTCATCGCCAAACACCCCGACCTGCATCTGAACGCGCGCCTTGCGACCTCTTGCCAGGCGGTCGAGGTCACCGCTCAACGACCCCAGATCGGCAATAGCAGTTGGTTTCCCGGTGATCGGCCTGCTGTATCGGATATGCGCGTCGGCCAGGATTATTGTCCCACCCAGATGACGCTCGCGCAGCATCAGCCAGATAAGTCCCCAGCCCGTTAGCGTAGCCAGTGAAAACAGGCTACCGGCAAACAGGGTATGGTGCGGATTCTGATTGCCTGTCTCGGGCATCGTGGTGATAAATTTCTGCCCAGTGTACTGCTGAATGCGTACGCCCATTTTCTCACTCAATGGAATATGTTCGTACCAGGCTTGTTGTAGCTGTCCGCACCAGTCACCGCGATGGAGAATATCGTCCAGCGTCGCAATGGGCTTAATCATCAAAAAGTGGCGCACCGGCGTGGTTTGCGGCGTGGTGATTTCCCCCTGGCTCACAAAACCGAGCTTGGCGAAAAATTCGACCGCATCTTCACGGGCACTACAGGTTACGCGTTTGACCCCTTCCTGACGCGCCACAGACTCCAGAGTCATCGCCATCAGCGTGCCCAACCCTTTCTCTTGCACGGAAGGGTCTACGGCCATAAAGCGTATGGAAGCTTCATTATCCGCATTGATATACAGACGCCCTACCGCAACCAGATTCCCCTCTTCGTCCACCACCATCTGGTGATGCGCCATCGCGTCCCAGGCATCCCGTTCGGAGCCTTTTGGCTGGTGCAATGGTTTACGCAGCATCTCCCAGCGAAACTGGTAGTAACGCTCCAATTCTTCTTCTGTTTGCGGTACTCGAAGGTGATACATAGTCGTATTCTCTCTTGTTGTCCGCGGCCATACCGGTAGCTGGTTCATACTTGTAACCAGAACGTCACCGGGCCATCATTAACCAGTGAAACCTGCATATCCGCAGCGAATCGACCGGTTTGCGTATTCATTTCCTGTTGGCGGCAACGCTCAACAAAGTATTCATACAGCGCTTCTGCACGCTCGGGCGCTGCGCCTTTCGAAAACCCCGGGCGCATGCCACGCTCGGTATCTGCCGCCAGCGTAAACTGTGAAACCACCAGCACGCTGCCGCCTGACTGCTGCACGTTGAGGTTCATTTTACCTTCGGCATCGCTAAAGATTCGATAACCGAGTACACGCTCGCACAGGCGATTCGCTTTCTGTTCGTCATCATCCCTTTCGACACCTAACAGGACCAAAAGTCCTGGGCCAATTTCACCCGTCACCTCGCCCTCCACGGTGACGCTGGCACGGGTTACGCGCTGAATTAATGCAATCATGGTTGCTCTGCTTCTTCTTCTTTTGCGGCTTGTTTAAGTTTGCGGTATTCCCCGAGAGTGACAGTTATTTCCGCGCCTAGCAAGACGATACACCAGGTCCAGTATACCCAGACAAATAAAATGGGGATCACCGCCAGAACACCGTAAATGAGCTGATAAGACGGGAACATCGTGATATAGAGCGCAAATCCTTTCTTTCCGGCTTCGAACAACACAGCAGCCACAAAGGCACCAATAACCGCATCACGGTTGGGTACACGCGTAGTCGGTACGATGCTGTAAAGCAGCCAGAACGAGAGCCAGGAAAGCACCAGCGGGAAAATACGCAGGACGTTATCAATCACCGTGTTGAGATCGCTGGCCCAGCGCAATGACAACAGATAAGAGCTGATCGCCAGACTGGCCCCCGCCAACAGCGGACCCAGCGTTAAAATCATCCAGTAGACGGCGAAAGAGTAAACTTTAGGGCGAGTACGCTTACTGCGCCAGATAGTATTCAACGCATTATCAATGGCGTACATCAACAATAACGCTGTGACAATCAGCCCGCATGCCCCGACTGCCGTCATTTTGTTCGAGTTGGCGACAAACTGTTCGATATAACGTTGAATGACGTCTCCCGTCGCCGGGATAAAGTTTGCGAAAATAAAATGACGTAACTGGACACTGACGTCGGAAAACATCGGAAATGCGGCGAAAAGCGCAAATACGACGGCAATAAGCGGCACTAATGAGAGCAATGAAACATAGGCAAGATTCCCTGCCAGCGTCGTCATGTTGTCCTCATCAATCCGCTGCCATAATAGCTTCAGCCAGTCTCGTACAGGACGCGTATGATGCCTGGCTTGCTGCTGAACATTTTTTAGCATAACAACGTCGCGAAATAGTCAGGAATGGTCTTTTTATCGACGACCTGGATACTGGTGATCCCTAACCGGTTAGCCCCTTCAATATTATCGGCGTTATCGTCAAAAAAGACCGCATCGTGCGCAGAAAAACCTTCAGACTGCAGGACGTGCTGGTAAATCCGCGCTTCCGGTTTACGCATGCCCAGGTCCTGGGAAAGGTAAATATGATCAGCAGCCTGACGGATCTCGGGATATTCATCCGGCCAAAACGTGGTGTGCAGGCGGTTAGTATTCGACAAGACGACCACCCGATGCCCCTGCTCACGCAGCTTTTGCATGATGTCGATGACCTCAGGGCGCAAGGCGACAAAAACGGCCTGCCAGCCGTGAGAGAACTGCTCGTAACTTAGCGGCAGCGCCATCTCATGACATAGCGCCTCGGCAAAGGCTTCATCCGTTATTTCACCTCGCTCGTGCTGGTGAAAAGCCTCCCCCATGGTGAAACTTTGCTTTAGCGAAGCCAACGGTACACGACTTAGATCGCTCCATGTGCCCAACACGCGGTTGAAGTCGATATCGACAATCACATTACCCAAATCAAAGATATAGAGCATGCCCTTCTCCTTATTCGCCGTGGATGAATAACTGTAGCGGGAAAGGAGAAGTTTGACTATGCGAGAGTGATGGCTACGAACTTATCAAGCCATCATTAGAAGGAATTACACGGCCAGAGCATCATCCTGTGAAGGACTCACCTGCACAATTTCAACCTGCTGTGACTGGAGTAAATTGTGTAATGCCGGACCTGGGTATTCATCAGTAAACAACGCAGTCACCTGAGACACGTTACCAATTTCTACCGCGGCAGAAGCCGTATATTTCGTATGATCCGCTGCCAGCAGAATGTGTCTTGAATGGGACATCATCGTTTTCACTACGCTGGCTTCATTGACATCAAACTCCAGCAGCGCGCCATCACTTTCGATCGCGCCAACGCTGGTAACCAGATAGTCAGCCCGAAAATCAGCCACAAATGCTGAAGCAGAAGGGCCAATGATGCCGCTGTTGTGCGGGCGTAACGTTCCACCTGGTACCATAACTTCAAAACGTGGGTTGTTATACAGAATGTGCGCCACGCGTAGGCTGTTGGTAATAATGCGCAAATGATTATGGTTTAACAGCGCGCGGGCCACCTGCTCAACGGTGGTGCCAATGGTAATAAACACCGTTGATCCATCGGGAATGTAGTCAGCCACCGCTTCCGCGATGGCCTTCTTCTCTTCCGTCCAGGAAACTTCACGCTGCTCAAACGCCGTATTCACCACGCTGGAGGCTCTGCCCGCGCCACCATGATGACGCGTAATTAATCCCTGCTCGCTGAGTTTACGAATATCACGACGCACAGTTTGCGTGGACACGTCCAGCAGGCTCGCCAGCTCGTCGATATTCATATAACCGCGCTCGCTAATCAGCATAAGCAGTTGATCGTGTCGCGGATTACCGGTCAGTTCGGTAAGACTCATGAAATTTCCTCGAAAAACCATTGCCCTGGCATTTTATACAAAAAGTGACAGAAAAGATCGGGTTTGATCACAGTCAGGGATTCCGGCCCTTCCTCCCGGGCGAGTGCATTTTAACGCAGCAACCCCACTGGCAAACCTGACGGCCTCTTCTGGAGCATCGCCACCCGCCAGGCTGAATGCGAGCGCACCGTGAAAAACATCCCCAGCTCCCGTAGTATCCACAACATCGACTTTAAATCCAGATTGATGCTGCAACGTATTATTTTTTATCCAGTCACAGCCTTCGCTCCCTCGTGTCACATAGACATGACCATTTGTGAGCGTTTTTGCTTTTTTAAGTCCAGCTTCAGAATCATTTATCCCGGTTAAACGCGCCAGACCCGGTTCAGAGAACGCCGCATGATCGCTCAACGCCACCAGCTCACTGATATCTTGTGGCGTGACGTCACCATCCAGTACCGTCATCACTCCCGCCCGACGCGCCAGCGTGAACGCCTGCCTGGCGCCTTCGTGCCAGCGAACATCCGCCAACACCACATCCCACTGGGAAAAATCGATCTTATTCAGCCAGGCAGCATCCGGCAGTAAATCCGGGCTGGGATAGTTAACGATAATCCGTTCTCCTTGCGCATCAACCATAATTGCCGATTGCGAAGACTTTGCCCCCGCATAGCGCCGGGTGTAGCGGGTGTTTACCCCCAGGGATTCCAGCTCCGCCAGCAGGCTATTTCCGGTGTCGTCATCGCCCACACGGCCAATAAAGTCCACCTGCGCGCCCAGCTTCGCTGCAGCCACTGCGGCCGTTGCAGCAGGCCCGCCGCCCACTTCCGTGTAACGCTTCGCCACATACTTACCTCCTTCGGTCGGTAAACCTTCCACGTAATAGATGCGATCCATCACGGCAATACCTACACAAGCAATACGAATCATGGTCATTCCTTAGGCGTTTCAAGATGGGATCATTTTAATTTCACAAAATGTTTAAAAAGTGACGACTGTCAATTTTTTGACCATAAATTACAAATACGATCAAAAACAGACAAAAACAAACGACTTTAAATGACAAAAAATGACATCCACGTCTCAGGAGAACGTTATGGCAGTTATAGCATTTATCGGATTAGGTCAGATGGGTTCACCCATGGCGAGCAACTTGCTGAAGCAGGGTCATCAACTCAGCGTCTTTGACGTTAACCCGGATGCCGTTCAGCGCCTGGTGGAAAAAGGAGCCCAACCTGCCAGCAGCCCGGCTCAGGCAGTAAAAGGGGCAGAATTTGTCATCACAATGCTGCCAAACGGCGATCTAGTGCGCAGCGTACTGTTCGGTGAGCAGGGTATCTGCGAAAACCTCTCCCCGCAGGCATTAGTGATTGATATGTCGACTATTCACCCACTGCAAACCGACAAACTGATCGCCGATATGCGTGACAAAGGCTTCGACATGATGGATTGCCCGGTTGGACGTACCTCCGATCACGCTATCGCAGGAACGCTGTTGCTGCTGGCAGGTGGAACGTCACAGCAGGTAGAACGCGCCACACCGGTTCTGATGGCGATGGGTAATGAATTGATCAACGCAGGCGGTCCCGGCATGGGCATTCGCGTCAAGCTCATCAACAACTACATGAGCATCGCGTTAAACACCTTGTCTGCTGAAGCCGCCGTGTTGTGCGAAGCGCTCGGCCTCTCCTTCGATGTGGCCTTGCAAGTCATGAGCGGCACTCCCGCCGGGAAAGGCCACTTCACTACCTCCTGGCCGAACAAAGTGCTGAAAGGCGATCTTTCCCCGGCTTTTATGATCGATTTAGCTCACAAGGATCTTGGCATCGCGCTGGACGTTGCCAACCAACTACATGTGCCGATGCCGCTCGGTGCCGCCTCCCGCGAAGTCTATAACCAGGCACGCGCCGCTGGCCGTGGCCGGGAAGACTGGACGGCCATTCTTGAACAGGTTCGCGCATCCGCCGGGCTAAATAAACACACAGATAAGTAAGGACTGAACAATGACGAAGTACACCCTGAAAGATATCACCCGAGCTTCCGGCGGTTTTGCCATGCTGGCGGTCGATCAGCGCGAAGCCATGCGCTTAATGTTTGCCGCTGCGGGTGCAAAATCCCCGGTCAATGACAGCGTGCTGACCGATTTCAAAGTAAATGCGGCAAAGATCCTGTCCCCCTATGCCTCCGCCATTCTGGTCGATCAGCAATTCTGCTACCGCCAGGTTGTAGAGCAAAACGCGGTAGCCAAAAACTGCGCCATGATTGTGGCCGCTGATGAGTTTATTCCGGGTAACGGAATTCCGGTCGATAGCGTAGTGATTGATAAAAAAATCAACCCGCAGGCTGTGAAGCAAGATGGCACCAAGGCTCTCAAATTGCTGGTGCTGTGGCGTAGCGATGAAGATACCCAACAGCGCCTGGACATGGTGAAAGAATTTAATGAGCTATGCCATTCCAATGGGCTGCTGAGCATCATCGAGCCGGTTGTTCGCCCACCGCGTCGTGGCGATAAGTTCTGCCGTGAACAGGCCATCATCGATGCCGCGAAAGAGTTGGGCGACAGCGGTGCCGATCTCTACAAGGTCGAAATGCCGCTGTACGGCAAAGGAACCCAACAGGAATTGCTTAGCGCCTCTCAGCGCCTGAATGAAAACATCAACATGCCGTGGGTCATTCTCTCCTCTGGTGTGGATGAAAAACTGTTCCCACGCGCGGTCAGCGTAGCAATGACCGCAGGCGCATCCGGCTTCCTGGCCGGGCGTGCGGTCTGGTCATCCGTCGTGGGTCTGCCGGATACCGAACTGATGCTGCGTGATGTTTCCGCACCGAAGTTGCAGCGTCTGGGCGATATCGTCGACGAAATGATGGCCCGCCGCTAATAGAGGATCAAAGCATGAAATGGTTTAACACCTTAAGCCACAACCGCTGGCTGGAACAAGAAACCGATCGCATCTTTAACTTTGGTAAGAACGCGGCGGTGCCCACCGGGTTTGGTTGGTTAGGAAACAGTGGTCAGGTCAGAGCGGATATGGGAACACATCTGTGGATCACCGCCCGCATGCTGCACGTCTATTCCGTTGCCGCCTCCATGGGTCGCCCAGGTGCATATCAACTCGTAGACCACGGCATTAAGGCGCTGAACGGCGCGCTACGCGACACACGCTACGGCGGTTGGTACGCCTGCGTCAATGACGAAGGCGTGATGGATGCCTCCAAGCAGGGTTATCAGCATTTCTTCGTTTTACTTGGCGCGGCAAGCGCGGTCACTACCGGTCATCCACAGGCCAGAAAATTGCTGGATGACGCCATCGAGGTGATTGAGAAGTACTTCTGGAGCGAAGACGAACAAATGTGCCTGGAGTCCTGGGACGAAGCCTTCAGCCAGACAGAAGATTATCGCGGCGGCAACGCTAACATGCACGCGGTCGAGGCTTTCCTGATCGTGTATGACGTTACTCATGACCGTAAATGGCTCGATCGCGCACTGCGTATCGCTTCGGTGATTATTCACGACGTGGCCCGTAGCGGGGAGTACCGCGTCAATGAACACTTCGATTCACAGTGGAACCCAATCCGCGATTACAACAAGGACAACCCAGCTCACCGTTTCCGCGCCTACGGTGGCACGCCGGGTCACTGGATCGAGTGGGGCCGCCTGATGCTGCATCTGCATGCTGCGCTGGAAGCTCGCTTTGAAACGCCTCCTGCCTGGCTGCTGGAAGATGCAAAAGGACTTTTCCACGCCACTATCCGCGACGCCTGGGCACCGGACGGCGCAGACGGTTTTGTCTATTCGGTGGATTGGGACGGCAAACCGATCGTTCGCGAAAGAGTGCGCTGGCCGATAGTCGAAGCGATGGGTACCGCCTACGCCCTGTACACCCTCACAGGCGACAGCCAGTACGAAGCCTGGTACCAGAAATGGTGGGATTACTGCATCACCTACCTGATGGATTACGAGACCGGTTCATGGTGGCAGGAGCTGGACACCGATAACAAGGTGACCACCAAAGTCTGGGACGGCAAGCAGGATATTTATCACCTGCTGCACTGCCTGGTGATCCCACGTCTGCCGCTGGCTCCGGGCCTTGCTCCGGCTGTTGCCGCCGGTCTGCTGGATATCAACGCTAAATAAGTAACAAGGTGGGCTGCCATGCATAGCGGTGGAAAAACCATTCATCTTCAGGCCGGACACTACCAGGCGAAAATCGTCACGGTTGGCGCTGGGCTAGCAGAATTGACGCACCGTGGGCGTCATATCGTTATTCCCCACAAACCGGAAGAAATGCCGCTGGCACACTTGGGGAAAGTGTTAATCCCCTGGCCAAACCGCGTTGTAGACGGCAGCTATCACTATAACGGCAAGGATTACCAGCTTGCCGTTAACGACTCGGTTTCACATACCGCCATTCATGGGTTACTGGCCTGGCGGGACTGGCAGATTAACCAGCAGTCGGCATCGGAAGTGTCGCTGACGATTTTTCTGCCGCCTTCTTATGGTTATCCCTTCGCGCTGGTTTCAGAGGTGATTTACCGACTGGAGGCAACCCGTGGACTGCACGTTTTTATCCGCACACAGAATGTGGGTGACGAAATCGCGCCGTATGGCGCGGGAGCACATCCCTATTTGACCTGCAATCTGCAACCCATTGATGACTGTGAATTAACACTCCCGGTGATTGAAGAAACATGTGATGAACGATATTTCACCACGCCGCAACGCATTGCGCAGACCGCTATCGATCATACGTTCAGGACTATGCCACCTGACGCTGAGTGGGAAGTCAGGATGACCAGCCCATCGCAAAACATGTCCACTTTTTTACGCAGCCACCAGCCCTGGTTGCAAGTGTATACCGGCGAAAAATTAGCACGGCGTGGCCTGGCGGTTGAACCGATGACCTGCCCGCCAGACGCCTTTAACTCCGGAATTAGCCTGATTCATCTCGCGCCCGGAGAACAACATCAGATGCATTTTTTAATCGGCAGTGAATAACAGATTTCCGACAAATTACCGAATTACCCTATTTTTACGGAGACGACAATGAATTCGCTACAACAACGGTCAACCGCCATAGAACTCACATCATTACCTGATGGATTTGCTTTAACGTACCACCAGCGCCTGATTTTACGCCACAGCACAGAAACGCCCTGCCTGTGGATCGGCGCTGGCGTTGCCGACATTGACATGTTTCGCGGCAACTTCAGCATTAAAGACAGGCTCAATGAGAAGATTGCTCTGACTGGCGCCACGGTAAGCGAGTCGCCAGACGGCTGGCGGGTGCATTTCAGCCGCGGTGATACCATCAACGCCACGCTGCATATTTCCACCGATGAACAGGGTCGCCTGAAGCTGGATCTGCACAACGGCGATCTCAACCATAACCGCATCTGGCTGCGTCTGGCCGCCAGGGCGGACGATCATATTTACGGCTGCGGCGAACAGTTCTCTTATTTCGACTTACGCGGTAAGCCGTTCCCGCTGTGGACCAGTGAACAGGGCGTGGGCCGAAACAAAAACAGCTATGTCACCTGGCAAGCCGACTGTAAAGAGAACGCCGGTGGCGACTACTATTGGACCTTCTTCCCACAGCCGACCTTCGTCAGCACGCAGAAGTACTACTGCCACGTTGATAACAGTTGCTATATGAATTTCGACTTCAGCGCGCCGGAGTATCACGAACTGGCGCTGTGGGAGGACAAAACCACCCTGCGCTTTGAGTGTGCTGATACCTACATCTCTCTGCTGGAAAAACTGACTGCGCTGTTAGGACGCCAGCCGGAGCTGCCGGACTGGATCTACGATGGCGTCACGCTCGGTATTCAGGGCGGTACTGAGGTTTGCCAGAGCAAACTGGACACCATGCGTAACGCAGGCGTGAAAGTAAACGGCATCTGGGCGCAGGACTGGTCCGGGATCCGCATGACCTCCTTTGGCAAACGCGTGATGTGGAACTGGAAGTGGAACAGCGACAATTATCCGCAGTTGGATAGCCGTATTAAGCAATGGAAAGAAGAAGGCGTGCAGTTCCTCTCCTACATCAACCCGTATGTTGCCAGCGATAAAGATCTCTGTGCCGAAGCGGCCAAACACGGTTATCTGGCGAAAGATGCATCCGGCGGCGATTACCTCGTAGAGTTTGGCGAGTTTTACGGCGGCGTGGTCGATCTGACCAACCCGGAAGCCTACGACTGGTTCAAAGAGGTCATCAAGAAAAACATGATCGAACTGGGCTGCGGCGGCTGGATGGCAGATTTTGGCGAATACCTGCCGACAGATACGTATCTGCACAACGGCGTCAGCGCCGAGATCATGCACAACGCCTGGCCCGCACTGTGGGCGAAATGTAACTACGAAGCGCTACAGGAGACCGGCAAACTCGGCAAGATCCTGTTCTTTATGCGTGCGGGTTACACCGGCAGCCAGAAATACTCCACCATGATGTGGGCGGGCGATCAGAACGTGGACTGGAGCCTTGACGACGGTCTGGCTTCCGTCGTTCCTGCAGCGCTGTCGCTGGCGATGACCGGTCACGGTCTGCACCACAGCGATATCGGCGGCTACACCACCCTGTTTGACATGAAACGCAGCAAAGAACTGCTGCTGCGCTGGTGTGACTTCAGCGCCTTCACGCCGATGATGCGTACCCACGAGGGTAACCGCCCAGGCGATAACTGGCAGTTTGATGGTGATGCTGAAACCATCGCCCACTTTGCACGAATGACCACCGTGTTTACCACCCTGAAACCGTATCTCAAACAGGCCGTCGCGCAAAACAGCGCTACCGGTCTGCCGGTGATGCGTCCGCTGTTCCTGCATTACGAAGACGATGCGCGTACCTATACCCTGAAATATCAGTATCTGCTGGGACAAGATCTTTTGGTCGCGCCAGTTCACGAGCAAGGCAAATCCGACTGGACCCTGTATCTGCCGGAAGATAGCTGGATAAATGTCTGGACCGGGGAAACCTATCAGGGCGGTGAAATTACCGTGGATGCGCCTATTGGCAAGCCTCCGGTGTTTTATCGCGCGAAGAGTGAATGGGCGCCACTGTTTGCCACTTTACGCAAAATCTAATACGGCTCGCCCGTGAGGAGACTCACGGGCACATGGAGAATAATAATGAGTCAGACCTCTTCTAATCCGGCAACCCTACGCTTGCCGTTCAAAGAAAAACTCGCCTATGGGATGGGTGATTTAGGTTCCAATATCCTGCTGGACATAGGTACGCTCTATTTACTCAAGTTTTATACCGATGTTCTTGGTTTACCTGGAACTTATGGCGGTATCATTTTCCTTATCGCCAAGTTTTTTACCGCGTTTACCGATATGGGGACTGGGATTATGCTCGACTCGCGCCGCAAAATCGGCCCGAAAGGCAAATTCCGCCCGTTCGTTCTGTATGCCGCATTTCCAGTGACGCTGCTGGCGATTGCGAACTTTGTCGGTACACCATTTGAAGTCACCGGTAAAACGGTGATGGCAACGGTACTGTTTATGCTGTACGGACTGTTCTTCAGTATGATGAACTGCTCTTACGGTGCGATGGTCCCCGCGATCACCAAAAACCCGGACGAACGCGCCTCGCTGGCAGCCTGGCGACAGGGCGGAGCCACTCTTGGCCTGCTGCTGTGCACCGTCGGTTTTGTGCCAGTAATGAACCTGATCGAAGGCAACTCACAGTTGGGTTATATCTTCGCCGCCACCTTATTCTCTCTGTTCGGCTTGCTGTTTATGTGGCTGTGCTATGCCGGGGTTAAAGAACGCTACGTGGAAGTGAAACCCGTTGATGCCGCGCAAAAACCGGGATTGCTGCAATCCTTCCGCGCCATCGCAGGTAACCGCCCGCTGTTTATTCTGTGCGTTGCCAACCTTTGCACACTTGGCGCGTTTAACGTCAAACTGGCGATTCAGGTCTATTACACCCAGTACGTACTGAACGACCCGATTCTCCTTTCCTGGATGGGCTTTTTCAGCATGGGCTGTATCTTCATCGGTGTCTTCTTGATGCCGGGAATGGTCAGACGTTTCGGCAAGAAAAAGGTCTACATCGGCGGTTTGTTGATTTGGGTCGCGGGCGATCTGCTTAACTACTTCTTTGGCGGCGGTTCCGTCAGCTTTGTCGCTTTCTCGTGCCTGGCGTTCTTCGGCTCAGCATTCGTCAACAGCCTGAACTGGGCGCTGGTCTCCGACACGGTGGAATATGGCGAATGGCGTACCGGCGTACGTTCGGAAGGAACGGTATACACCGGCTTCACTTTCTTTCGTAAAGTGTCACAAGCGCTGGCAGGATTCTTCCCCGGCTGGATGCTAACGCAAATCGGCTATGTCCCCAACGTGGTGCAATCTGCCAGTACGGTCGAAGGATTGCGCCAGCTGATCTTTATTTATCCCTGCGCGTTGGCGGTGATCACCATTGTAGCTATGGGCTGTTTCTACAACCTTAACGAGAAGATGTATGTCCGCATCGTTGAAGAGATAGAAGCGCGTAAACAAACCGTTTGATAATAATAATGAATAGCGCTCTACGGGGCGCTATTGAGGAGCGATTATGTCTTTTCATGATCCGCTAACGCTAAAACTGAGCCTGCGTGAAAAATTCGCCTACGGAGTGGGTGACTTCGGCTCAAATTTGATGCTGTGTATCGGCACGCTGTATCTGCTTAAATTTTATACCGATGAACTAGGGATGCCGGCCTGGTACGGTGGGATTATCTTTTTAGTAGCGAAGTTCTTCACCGCCTTCACCGATATTCTGACCGGCGTGTTGCTGGACTCAAGGCGTAATATTGGCGCAAAGGGGAAATTCAGACCCTTTATTTTGTATGCGTCATTTCCTGTCGCCGTCGTCGCCAGCGCGCAATTTTTAGCGACAGGCTTTACGCTAACGGTGAAAACGGGGCTGGCAACGGTGTTGTTCATGCTGTTCGGCCTGTTCTATAGCCTGATGAACTGTTCCTACGGCGCGATGGTGCCTGCAATTACTAAAAATCCACATGAACGCGCTCAGCTCGCCGCCTGGCGTCAGGGCGGCGCTACCGTAGGCCTGTTACTGTGTACCGTTGGCTTTATGCCAATTCAGGCTCTATTTGTCAGTTCGCCTTCGCTGGGTTATCTGATTGCCGCACTGCTCTTCTCTGTCTGCGGACTGTTCAGTATGTGGTGGTGCTTTAGCGGTGTGAAGGAACGCTATATCGAAATCGTACCGGATCACCATAAACCCAGTATTCTCAAATCGTTCTGCGCCATTTTCCGTAACCCTCCACTATTGGTGCTATGTGTTGCCAACTTGTGCACGCTGGCGGCATTCAACATTAAGCTGGCGATTCAGGTGTATTACACCCAGTACGTGCTGAACGATATACATCTGCTGTCGTGGATGGGTTTCTTCAGCATGGGATGCATTCTGGTTGGGGTACTGCTGGTTCCCACAGCTGTAAAACGCTTCGGTAAAAAACAGGTTTACCTCGGCGGTCTGGCGCTATGGGCAATCGGCGATGTGCTGAACTTTTTCTGGGGCAGCACGTCATTTTTATTCGTGATGTTTTCTTGCATGGCCTTCTTCGGAACCGCTTTTGTTAACAGCCTGAACTGGGCGCTGGTTCCGGATACGGTCGATTATGGAGAATGGAAGACGGAGATCCGTGCGGAAGGCTCGGTATATACGGGTTATACCTTTTCGCGCAAAATTTCCGCGGCGCTCGCAGGCTTCCTGCCTGGGATTATGCTGACACAAATCGGTTATATCCCCAACATAGCCCAGAGCGATGCTACCCTGCTCGGTTTGCGTCAACTCATCTTTCTCTGGCCTTGCGGACTTGCAATTATTGCAGCACTCACAATGGGCTTCTTTTATAAACTCAACGAAACACGTTTTGCTTTTATTATTGAGGAAATCAGCCAACGGAAGAAAAACAATATCCAACCGGACCCTATTACCAATAAAAAGAATACCTCTGCTGTAAACGTATAAAAATAATAGCCGCCTGTTCCATCCCAATGGATGGCGGCCTCCCTACGCTTAAAAAATGGATTTATCATGAAAAAATTAACGACAATAATTTTCTTATCCTCTGTGGTATCAACCTCTGCTTTCGCTGGAGCCTATGTAGAAAACCGGGAAGCATATAATCTGGCGTCCGATCAAATAGAGGTCATGATGCGCGTCGGCTATAACTCTGATATGGGCGCAGGTATCATGCTCACCAACACCTACACGATGCAACGCAAGGATGAGCTAAAACACGGCTATAACGAAATAGAGGGCTGGTATCCGTTATTTAAACCGACAGATAAATTAACAATCCAACCTGGCGGGCTAATAAACGATAAGAGTATTGGTTCTGGCGGCGCTGTTTATCTGGATGTTAACTATAAATTTACACCATGGTTTAATCTTACCGTGCGTAATCGATATAATCATAATAACTACAGTTCAACCGACCTGAACGGTGACCTGGATAATAATGATACCTATGAAATAGGTAACTACTGGAACTTTGCCATTACCGATAAATTTTCCTATACCTTTGAACCGCACTATTTTATGCGAGTCAATGACTTCAATAGCAGCAACGGAAAAGATCATCACTGGGAAATTACCAATACCTTTAAATATCGGATCAATGAACACTGGTTGCCCTACCTGGAATTACGCTGGTTAGATCGCAATGTTGAACCTTATCATCGCGAACAAAACCAGATTCGTGTTGGGGCAAAGTATTTCTTCTGATACTGCTGATGATAAAAAAAGCCGCTGATAATCAGCGGCTTTTTTATGCTTACCTGAGAAAGAGCGTTAATTACTCTTCTTTCGCGCCACGCATTGCACGGCGACGATCGTTTTCAGTCAGGTGACGCTTACGAATACGGATAGAGGTTGGAGTAACTTCTACCAGTTCGTCGTCATCGATGAATTCCAGAGCCTGCTCCAGAGTCATCTTAACCGGCGGAACCAGAACCGTTGCTTCGTCAGTACCGGACGCACGCATGTTGGTCAATTTCTTACCGGTCAGGCAGTTTACAGTCAGGTCGTTAGAGCGGCTGTGAATACCGATGATCTGGCCTTCGTAAACTTCAGCACCGTGACCCAGGAACAGCTTACCGCGGTCCTGCAGGCTGAACAGTGCGAACGCAACTGCTTTACCCTGGCCGTTGGAGATCAGTACGCCGTTCTGACGCTGACCCACATCACCCGCACGAACGTCGTCGTAGTGGCTGAAGGTGGAGTACAGCAGACCGGTACCGGAAGTCATGGTCATGAATTCTGAACGGAAGCCGATCAGACCACGGCTTGGGATCACGTAGTCAAGACGTACGCGGCCTTTGCCATCTGGATTCATGTTTTTCAGGTCGCCTTTACGCTCACCCAGAGCCTGCATGACAGAACCCTGATGCTGCTCTTCGACGTCCAGCGTTACGTTTTCGAACGGCTCTTGTTTACGGCCATCGATTTCGCGGAAGATAACTTTCGGACGGGAAACCGCCATTTCGAAACCTTCACGACGCATGTTTTCAATCAGAACAGACAGGTGCAGCTCACCACGACCGGATACGCGGAACGCATCCGCATCTTCGGTTTCTTCAACGCGCAGCGCAACGTTGTGCACCAGCTCTTTGTTCAGGCGGTCAAGGATCTGACGAGAGGTAACATATTTACCTTCTTTACCACAGAACGGAGAGGTGTTTACGCAGAAGAACATGGTTACGGTCGGTTCATCAACGGACAGAGCCGGCAGCGCTTCGACGTTCTGCGGATCGCAGATGGTGTCGGAGATGTTCAGTTCGCCCAGACCGGTGATCGCGATGATATCGCCGGCTTCGGCAATATCGCTCTCGATACGTTCCAGACCCAGATGAGTCAGAACTTTACCGACTTTACCGTTACGAGTTTTGCCTTCGCTATCAATGATAGTGATCTGCTGGTTCGGTTTAACTTTACCGCGTTTAATGCGGCCGATGCCGATTACGCCAACGTAGTTGTTGTAGTCCAGCTGAGAGATTTGCATCTGCAGCGGGCCATCAAGATCTACGTTCGGAGCCGGTACACGATCAACGATGGTCTGATACAGCGGAGTCATGTCTTCAGCCATATCTTCGTGATCCAGACCTGCGATACCGTTCAGCGCGGAAGCGTAAACGATC
Source organism: Citrobacter sp. Cf136 (assembly GCF_030333815.1). Classification (NCBI taxonomy): domain Bacteria; kingdom Pseudomonadati; phylum Pseudomonadota; class Gammaproteobacteria; order Enterobacterales; family Enterobacteriaceae; genus Citrobacter; species Citrobacter sp. Cf136. Next base: position 186,191 of record NZ_JAOWFE010000039.1, read on the forward strand.
GGGAAGTCCAGCTGTTCGTCGGTAGCGTCGAGGTTAACGAACAGGTCGAATACCTGATCAACAACCCAGTCAGGACGCGCGCCAGGACGGTCAACTTTGTTGATAACAACAATTGGCTTCAGGCCATGGGCAAAGGCTTTTTTGGTCACGAAGCGCGTCTGCGGCATCGGACCATCCATTGCATCCACCACCAGCAGCACGGAGTCGACCATGGACATTACACGTTCAACTTCACCACCGAAGTCGGCGTGCCCCGGGGTATCAACGATGTTGATGCGGTAGTCATTCCATTTGATAGCGGTGTTTTTAGCGAGGATGGTAATCCCACGCTCTTTCTCCAAATCGTTGGAGTCCATCACGCGCTCTTGGGTTTCAGCACGTGCATCGAACGTACCGGATTGTTGGAGCAGCTTGTCTACCAGGGTCGTTTTACCATGGTCTACGTGCGCGATGATGGCGATGTTACGCAAATTTTCGATCACAACTTTGCCTCAGGCATTTTAGAAATAGCGCGTTATTGTACACGGATTAATCGCAGTACAAAACAGGATCACAAACATCCTCCGCAAACAAGTATTGCAGAGTTTCTTTGTGATCACATTCACGGAGCGTTAAAAGGGGTAATCTGACATGCTTTGCACCAATATGGTGCTTAATGTTCACATTAAAGCACTATAATGGTGCAATACAACCTTCATGGTGCAGCCCCTTTGCACGATAGTGCGCATGATAACGCCTTTTAGGGGCAATTTAAAAGTTGGCACAGATTTCGCTTTATATTTTTTACGGCGACACGGCCAATTTTTTGCAGAATTGAAGACTTCGTTACCACGACGACCATGACCAATCCGGGAGAGTAAGTATGTCCGCTGAACACGTTTTGACGATGCTGAACGAACACGAAGTGAAGTTTGTTGATTTGCGCTTCACTGATACCAAAGGTAAAGAACAGCACGTCACTATTCCTGCTCATCAGGTAAATGCCGAATTCTTTGAAGAAGGCAAAATGTTTGACGGCTCCTCAATCGGTGGCTGGAAAGGCATTAACGAATCAGACATGGTTCTGATGCCAGATGCGTCTACTGCACTCATCGACCCGTTCTATGAAGAGTCCACCCTGATCATCCGTTGCGATATCCTGGAACCTGGTACACTGCAGGGCTATGACCGCGACCCGCGCTCCATCGCAAAACGCGCTGAAGAGTATCTGCGTTCTACCGGCATCGCAGACACCGTTCTGTTCGGGCCAGAGCCAGAATTCTTCCTGTTTGACGACATCCGTTTCGGCGCGTCTATTTCCGGTTCCCACGTGGCAATCGATGACATCGAAGGCGCATGGAACTCCTCCACCAAATACGAAGGTGGTAACAAAGGTCACCGTCCTGGTGTGAAAGGCGGTTACTTCCCGGTTCCTCCGGTAGATTCTTCTCAGGACATCCGTTCTACCATGTGTCTGATCATGGAAGAGATGGGCCTGGTTGTTGAAGCGCATCACCACGAAGTGGCGACCGCTGGCCAGAACGAAATCGCGACCCGCTTTAACACCATGACCAAAAAAGCGGACGAAATTCAGATCTACAAATACGTCGTGCACAACGTTGCGCACCGTTTCGGTAAAACCGCGACCTTTATGCCAAAACCGATGTTCGGTGATAACGGTTCCGGTATGCACTGCCACATGTCCCTGTCCAAGAACGGCGTAAACCTGTTCTCTGGCGACAAATATGCGGGTCTGTCTGAGCAGGCGCTGTTCTACATCGGCGGTGTAATCAAGCACGCTAAAGCGATCAACGCCCTGGCTAACCCGACCACCAACTCCTATAAGCGTCTGGTCCCAGGCTACGAAGCGCCGGTAATGCTGGCTTACTCTGCCCGTAACCGTTCTGCTTCTATCCGTATTCCGGTTGTTGCTTCTCCGAAAGCGCGTCGTATTGAAGTGCGTTTCCCGGACCCGGCTGCTAACCCGTACCTGTGCTTCGCAGCACTGCTGATGGCCGGTCTTGACGGCATCAAGAACAAGATCCACCCGGGCGAAGCCATGGACAAAAACCTGTACGACCTGCCGCCGGAAGAAGCGAAAGAGATCCCACAGGTTGCTGGTTCTCTGGAAGAAGCACTGAAAGAACTGGATCTGGACCGTGAGTTCCTGACTGCAGGCGGCGTGTTCACCAATGAAGCGATCGATGCGTACATTACGCTGCGTCGCGAAGAAGATGACCGTGTGCGTATGACTCCGCACCCGGTAGAGTTTGAGCTGTACTACAGCGTTTAATCGTTTGAGTTGCCGTGGAAATTTTAGCCTGCTCAGGCAGGCTTGAGATCGATGGCGAATGATAAGACGCCTGATGGCGCAAGCTTATCAGGCCTACCGGTAACATCACCTTGTAGGCCGGATAAAGCAAAGCCGCCATCCGGCATCTGCGTTTGCCAGTCATCTGTAGCCCATCCCAGGATGGGCTTTTTTCTCCACTAACAACCTGCTTTCTCGCGCTTTTTTGATGTAAAAAGCTATAATGCACTAAATTGGTGCAACACTTTTCAGGAGACTGCTGAATGGCAACCGGCACGCTGCCCGATGCTGGGCAGATCCTCAATTCTTTAATCAACAGCATCTTACTCGTCGACGATGAGCTGGCGGTACATTACGCCAACCCGGCGGCACAACAGCTGCTCGCCCAAAGCTCCCGCAAACTGTTTGGTACACCGCTTCCCGATCTGTTGAGTTATTTCTCCTTAAACATCGGACTGATGCGAGAGAGCCTGGAAGCAGGCCAGGGCTTTACGGATAACGAAGTGACGCTGGTGATAGACAGCCACTCACATATCCTCTCAGTGACAGCTCAGAGGCTGCCTGATGGCCTTATCCTGCTGGAGATGGCGCCAATGGATAACCAGCGCCGTCTGAGTCAGGAGCAGCTTCAGCACGCCCAGCAGATTGCCGCCCGCGATCTGGTGCGCGGTCTGGCGCACGAAATCAAGAACCCTTTAGGTGGATTACGCGGCGCAGCGCAGCTACTCAGCAAAGCGCTTCCGGACCCGGCGCTGACCGAATATACCAAAGTCATTATTGAGCAGGCCGACCGCCTGCGTAATCTGGTCGACCGTCTGCTGGGACCACAACAGCCTGGCATGCATGTCACGGAAAGTATTCACAAGGTGGCGGAGCGCGTGGTGGCGCTGGTCTCAATGGAGCTCCCGGAAAACGTCACGCTGATTCGTGATTACGACCCGAGTCTGCCCGAACTACTGCACGATCCGGACCAGATCGAGCAGGTTCTGTTAAACATCGTGCGCAATGCTTTGCAGGCGCTGGGAGCGGAAGGCGGTGAGATCATTCTACGTACCCGCACCGCGTTTCAGCTCACGCTGCACGGCGTACGTTATCGCCTGGCGGCACGGATTGATGTTGAGGACAACGGTCCGGGTATTCCCTCGCATTTGCAGGACACGCTGTTCTACCCAATGGTCAGCGGTCGCGAAGGCGGTACTGGGCTTGGATTATCCATCGCCCGCAATTTAATTGATCAACATTCCGGCAAAATTGAATTTACCAGTTGGCCGGGTCATACCGAGTTCTCGGTTTACCTGCCTATCAGGAAATAAGGTGACGTTTATGCAACGAGGAATAGTCTGGGTCGTTGATGACGATAGTTCCATCCGTTGGGTGCTTGAACGTGCGCTCGCAGGGGCAGGGCTAAGCTGTACCACATTTGAAAGTGGTAAAGAGGTGCTGGACGCGCTGGCCAGCAAAACGCCTGACGTACTGTTGTCGGATATTCGCATGCCGGGCATGGACGGTCTGACGCTGTTAAAACAGATTAAACAGCGGCATCCGATGCTTCCGGTCATCATAATGACCGCGCACTCCGATCTGGATGCTGCCGTCAGCGCCTATCAGCAAGGGGCGTTTGATTATCTGCCCAAACCTTTTGATATTGATGAAGCCGTAGCGCTGGTCGAACGTGCCATCAGCCATTATCAGGAACAGCAGCAGCCGCGCAATGTTCAGATCAACGGCCCAACAACCGACATCATCGGCGAAGCGCCGGCAATGCAGGACGTCTTTCGCATTATTGGCCGCCTGTCCCGATCGTCAATCAGCGTATTGATTAACGGGGAGTCCGGGACCGGTAAAGAGCTGGTCGCCCATGCGCTGCACCGTCATAGCCCGCGCGTCAAAGCGCCGTTTATCGCCCTGAACATGGCGGCAATCCCAAAAGATTTGATCGAATCTGAGCTGTTTGGTCACGAGAAAGGCGCGTTTACCGGGGCGAATACCATTCGTCAGGGGCGCTTTGAACAGGCTGACGGCGGTACGCTGTTCCTCGATGAAATTGGCGATATGCCGCTGGACGTGCAAACGCGTTTATTGCGCGTATTAGCCGATGGACAGTTTTACCGCGTTGGCGGCTATGCGCCCGTGAAGGTGGACGTACGTATTATCGCCGCCACGCACCAGAATCTGGAACTACGCGTACAGGAAGGCAAATTCCGCGAGGACTTATTCCATCGTCTGAACGTCATCCGCGTGCATTTGCCGCCACTGCGTGAACGTCGGGAAGATATCCCACGTCTGGCGCGCCATTTCCTGCAGGAGGCCGCGCACGAACTGGGGGTTGAAGCCAAACAATTACACCCGGAGACCGAGGCGGCGCTGACCCGTTTGGCCTGGCCGGGTAACGTGCGTCAGCTTGAGAACACCTGCCGCTGGTTAACCGTCATGGCGGCCGGGCAGGAAGTACTGATTCAGGACTTACCAGCCGAGCTGTTTGAAACCACCGTGCCTGACGCACCGTCCCATATGCAGCCAGACAGCTGGGCAACCCTGTTGGCACAGTGGGCAGACCGGGCCTTGCGTTCCGGTCATCAAAACCTGCTTTCTGAGGCTCAACCTGAAATGGAGCGCACGCTGTTGACCACCGCGCTACGTCATACCCAGGGGCACAAACAGGAAGCCGCACGCCTGCTTGGCTGGGGCCGTAATACCTTGACGCGTAAGTTAAAAGAACTCGGAATGGAGTGACGATTCGTCACTGTGTAAAGATTGATAATTGAGCGCAAATTGCTGCTATTTTGCGCTTTACTGTTCCGATGAGTTAAGTATGATCGTGCCCGGCAAACGGGGGAAGTCATCATGCTGGAATCAATGATTAATCTACTGTCGAGCGGTGCGGTCGAAAGCCATACGCCACAAACTGCGGTTGCCGCAGTGCTGTGTGCAGCGCTGGTTGGGCTGTTCAGCTAAGCAGTTTGCCCGGTGGCGCTGACGCTACCGGGCAAAACGTTAAATCACCCGTGAGAACTGCTGCATGCGTGCTTTCTGCCGCAGATAGGCATCAAAGCACATACAAATATTACGGATCAGCAGGCGTCCCTTCGGCGTAACCTGAATCCCCTTCTCATCCACATCCACCAGCCCATCTTTCGCCAGTGGTGCCAGCAGTTTCAGGTCTTCGGCAAAATAGTCAGCGAAGTTCAGATCCCATTGCTGTTCCACAGCGGCATAGTCGAGGCGGAAGTTACAGATCAGGAGCTTAATAACATCACGACGAATGCAGTCATCGTGGGTCAGGGCAATTCCGCGCCACAGTGCGTCCCCCTGCTCGTCTACCTGCAGATAATAGCGCTTCAGCTCTTTCTGGTTCTGCGCATAGTTGTCACCAATCATACTAATGGCTGACACGCCCATTCCCAGCAGATCGGTATCACCCTGGGTGGTATAACCCTGGAAATTACGATGCAGCACACCCTTGCGTTGAGCAATCGCCAGCTCATCATCCGGCCGAGCAAAGTGATCCATACCAATGAACTGATAACCGGTTTCGGTCAGTGAAGAAATGGTTTCCTGCAGGATATCCAGCTTCTGCTGCGCGCTGGGCAGGTCGGCGTCTTTAATCTTGCGCTGAGCGGCAAACAGCGTCGGCAGGTGCGCGTAGTTGAAGACGCTCAGTCGGTCTGGATTCAGCTCAGCAACGCGTTTCAGGGTAAAGGCGAAACTTTCCGGCGTCTGTTTTGGCAAACCATAAATCAGATCGATATTCGTTGAGGTAAAGCCAATCTCACGCGCATGATTCAGCAGCGCAAAGATAAACTCCTCATCCTGCTCACGGTTCACCAGGCGCTGAACTTCTTTATTGAAGTCCTGCACCCCCATGCTCAGGCGGTTAAAACCTTCAGCGCGTAAATGATCGAGCACATCCAGCTCAATTTCACGCGGATCCACTTCGATCGAGATTTCGGCGTCGTCGTTAAAGTTAAAGTTGCCACGCAGCAGCGACATCAAACGGCTGATTTGCGCTTTATTCAGATACGTTGGCGTGCCGCCGCCCCAGTGCAGCTGACTGACATGACGTCCGGCAAACAGCGGTGCGCGATGAATAATTTCTTGTTCTAAGACATCGAGGTATTGATCGGCTTTATGCTGCTGGCGAGTCACGACCTTGTTACAGCCACAGAAATAACACAGCTTGTGGCAGAACGGGATGTGAACGTACAGCGAGAGAGGACGCTCAGGATAACGCGCCACGGCCTTTAGAAATGCTTCAGTGCCGTAGTCTTCAGAAAACTCCAGCGCGGTCGGGTACGAGGTATATCGTGGCCCGGAATAGTTATATTTCTGGATCAGGGCCAGGTCCCAGTCTATTAACTGCTCTGACATGCTCACTCCTTCCGATGGCGTCTCTGGCGGGTACGGCGTACCGACTTAACCCCAGTACGGGTGATAAGTCGGTTGCGCAGCCACTTCTGTCGCCGCGACAACCGCTGTAGTTTAACGAATAACCACACCAGATAACATATAACCGGAAGGGTTATAAGCAGGACGGGAAGACCCACGGTGTAAAACCGTTAGTTGCCGCCTTTCAGGAGGCGCATCATGTCTTCCTGCTTTTCTTCTTCTTCCTCTTCTTCCTCGTCATCGTAAGAAAGACCCAGCTTTTGCATCAGCTCATCAATGCGGTCCAGCTTGGCATCAACCCAGGACTGATCTTCCGCGCTCAGGGTCTCTCCTGCTTCAAGACGCTCCAGCAGCGCATCCAGGCGCTCATCCGTTTCCAGTAAATCCAACTCAGCCTGTGGTGAAAGCATAGGTTTCTCACTCTTCGGTTTGTGCTGTTTGGTGACTTTTTCGGTCACGCCCAATGGAATGGGGGTTTTGCTGCCAATACGAGGATCTTTTTGCTTATTTTGGTTTCCGCCACCAGATGCGCCTTCGCTACCGGACGCACGGCTACCTGCCGCATGACCACGGTGTTTTTTCTGGCGCTTACGGTCGCGAGCTTCCTGGTTAATTTCTTCGCGTGTTTTACGACGCGCTTTTGCAGGACCTTTACCGCGTGGTGTAGAAGTTGGTTTCATCATGATTCGTCTTTGGCTGTTTTATTCAGTATATAATTGCGCCGGAATCTAGCAGAAATAAAGAAAAAAGGCGACAGAGTAATCTGTCGCCTTTTTTCCTGACTCTCAACCCTTACGGGCTCTACAATCCCTGTTGGCTATCAACACACCCTGTTTTTCCCTTAGCCTCTAACATTCCGTGTTGTTTCCATTTCCTTTTACTAACGTCTCCGGACGTTTGTCTTCCTGACAATCCTGTGTCTTCGCCTCCTGGCGCTCCTGACCCTCATCCTGAGTCGTCTATCCTGTCAGCTTCCTCGCTATGGATGCTACTTTACCGTTTTGGTTTAAACGTACAAGTAACCTGGGTAACAATTTCCGATTTTAAGAATAGCGCCCAAATGTAACTCCATGATTTATTTTAGTTCTGTCATTTTTTACTCTGTCATCTCGTATAGAAACTGTCGGCAATGTCTCACAAAGCGCGTGGTTTTTACTCACACTGCCCACTCGTCGAAAAACCAGCCTTTTGCTGGGGTTCAGGTATAATCGCTGCAAAGCCCTGATTGATGGAGAGGACTGCTTTGACTAATTTGAATTATCAACAGACGCACTTTGTGATGAGTGCGCCTGATATTCGCCACTTACCTTCCGACACGGGTATAGAAGTGGCTTTTGCTGGCCGTTCCAACGCAGGCAAATCCAGTGCGCTAAATACCCTGACGAATCAAAAGGGTCTGGCGCGTACATCTAAAACGCCAGGTCGTACTCAGCTCATCAACCTGTTTGAAGTCGTTGACGGCAAACGCCTGGTCGATTTGCCAGGATACGGTTATGCCGAAGTTCCAGAAGAGATGAAGCGCAAATGGCAGCGCGCGCTGGCTGAATATCTGGAAAAACGTCAGAGCCTGCAAGGTCTGGTGGTACTGATGGATATTCGTCACCCGTTAAAAGATCTCGATCAACAGATGATCCTGTGGGCGGTTGAGAGCAACGTTCAGGTTCTGGTACTGCTGACTAAAGCAGATAAGCTGGCCAGCGGTGCACGCAAAGCGCAGTTGAATATGGTACGCGAAGCCGTACTGGCATTTAACGGTGATGTGCAGGTAGAAGCATTTTCATCGCTGAAAAAGCTGGGTGTGGACAAACTGCGGCAAAAACTGGATAGCTGGTTTAGTGAACTGGCACCGGTTGAAGAGATGCAGGACGGGGAATAACCCACCGTATTGCCGGATGGCGCCGCTGCGCGTCTTATCCGGCCTACAGCATGTACAAAACTTTTCTTTCGCACAATAAAAAACGCCCCAGTCATTACTGACTGGGGCGGCTAAAATATTCAGCCAAATCCGATTACGTGAAGTAAAAGGTCTGAAAGATAGAACATCTTACCTCTGTACCCTACGAGAATAACTTTACTCTTTTTTGAGCAGCTCAGAAAGCACTTTTTGTAATTTTTTTTCATTCCTTACATAGGGAATTCTAATGGACATCACAAAAAGCTCTCTCTTATGTTGCTTAGTTACGAAAAAGAGCCGTTATTCAGTAAACCCTTAGTGCGCCTGATCCCAGTTTTCGCCACTACCGACTTCCACCAGCAACGGCACGTCAATCTGGGTCTCGTTTTCCATCAGTTGGTGGATCTTTTTAGAGACGCTTTCGAGGTCATCTTTATGCACTTCAAACACCAGTTCATCGTGTACCTGCATGATCATACGCACACGCGGTTGCTCGGTTTGCAGCCATCTGTCCACCGCAATCATCGCTCGTTTGATAATGTCTGCGGCAGTACCCTGCATCGGGGCGTTAATTGCCGCGCGTTCTGCACCTGCACGACGAGCACCATTACTGGATTTAATATCCGGTAAATAGAGACGGCGACCTTCCAGCGTTTCTACATAACCCTGCTCTTTCGCCTGCGCGCGGGTGCGTTCCATATATTCCAACACGCCAGGGTAGCGTTCGAAGTAGAGATCCATGTACTTCTGTGCTTCTTTACGCGGAATATTCAACTGGCGCGCCAGACCAAAAGCGCTCATCCCGTAGATCAAACCGAAGTTGATGGCTTTCGCGCTGCGGCGCTGCTCGCTGGTCACAGAATCAAGCGGTAAACCAAAGACTTCTGCCGCCGTTGCGCGGTGGATATCTTTCCCTTCGGCAAACGCGGTAAGCAGACCTTTATCACGTGAAAGGTGCGCCATGATACGCAGTTCAATCTGTGAGTAGTCCGCAGAGACAATCACGTAGTCTTCTGGCGCAATGAACGCCTGACGAATACGACGACCTTCGTCATTACGTACCGGGATGTTTTGCAGGTTCGGATCCGTTGAAGACAAGCGACCCGTTGCGGTAACTGCCTGATGATAGGAAGTGTGCACGCGCCCGGTCTTCTTGTTAATCATCAACGGAAGCTTATCCGTATAGGTCGACTTCAGTTTTGCTAAACCACGATATTCCAGGATAACTTTCGGCAACGGATAATCCAGCGCGAGCTCTTCCAGCACTTCTTCTGACGTTGATGGTGCGCCGCCAGGGGTTTTCTTCAGCGGCTTAATACCCTGCTTTTCAAACAGGATGGTTTGCAGTTGCTTGGTGGAAGAGAGGTTAAACGCTTCTCCGGCGATCTCGTGCGCTTTTTGCTCCAGCTCGTTCAAACGCAGCGTCAGTTCTTCTGAATGCTTGTGCAGAACAGCCGGATCGATTTTCACACCGTTGCGCTCAACACGAGACAAAACTGGCACCAGCGGCATATCGATATTTTCAAAGACGTTCAGTGGCCCTTTATGTTGCTGTAATTCTGGCCACATTTTCAGATGCAGCTGTAGCGTAACGTCGGCGTCTTCCGCAGCGTAACGCCCGGCTTCTTCCAATGCTATCTGGTTAAAGGTCAGCTGGTTTTTGCCTTTTCCAGCGATCTCTTCAAAGGTGATAGTTTTATGTTTAAGCCAGCGGTCCGACAGGCTGTCCATATCGTGTCGGCCAGCGACGCTGTTAAGAATGTAGGATTCAAGCATGGTGTCAAAGGTGATGCCGCGCAGCTCGATGCCATAGTTCGCCAGGATACCGCGATCGTACTTCAGGTTCTGCCCGACTTTATGCGCATTCTCATCTTCAAGCAGCGGCTTCAGCAGCTCCAGCGCGCGATCGCGAGCTATTTGATCGGGGGCATCCAGGTAATCGTGGGCAACAGGAACATATGCCGCCACACCCGGTTCAATGGCAAAAGACAGGCCAACCAGATTCGCGGAAATATTGTCCAGGCTGTCAGTTTCCGTATCGAAGGCAAAGACAGGTGCTTTTTTCAGCTTCGCGATCCACTCTTCCAGCGTCGCTTCGTCCAGAATCGTCACATAGTTATCATACGAAAGAACCGTAGCCGGCTCCTCAGGCGTTTCATCGACGACAATAGTTTCTTGCGGTTTTGCCGCCGGCTTCGTCCCTTTCGCCTGTAGCCATTTACCCGCTTCAACGTCAGTAACCCAACGTTTGAATTCATACTGTTTAAACAGGCCAAGCAGTTCTTCTGCTGCCGGTTGACGGACTTCCAGCTGCTCGCAGGTCAACTCCAGCTCAACATCCGTTTTGATAGTAGCCAATTGATAAGAGAGGTACGCCACCTCTTTATTCTGCTCAAGTTTGCCCGCCATGGTTTTCGCACCACGGAATGTCAGCCCCGCAATTTTGTCTGATTCAGCATAGAGAGTATCCAGCCCACCCAGCCCCTGCAGCAGAGCCTGCGCAGTTTTTTCACCTACGCCTGGAACGCCAGGAATGTTATCTGAGGAATCCCCCATCAGCGCCAGGAAATCGATGATCAGTTCCGGCGGGACACCGTATTTATTTACCACCTCATCCGGGCCGAGGATCGTATTGGTCATGGTGTTGATAAGGGTGATATTCGGCGTCACCAACTGAGCCATATCTTTATCACCAGTGCTAATCAGCACCGGACGCCCCACCTTCTCTGCTTCCCGCGCCAGCGTACCGATGACATCATCCGCCTCCACGCCAGAAACCGCCAACAGTGGCAGCCCCATCGCTTTTACCATCGCATGCAGAGGTTCAATCTGCGCACGCAGATCGTCCGGCATGGGTGGGCGGTGCGACTTATAGTGTTCGAATAACTCATCACGGAAGGTTTTACCCTTGGCGTCGAATACCACCGCCGCGTGGGTCGGCTGATATTGCAAAATCAAGCTACGCAGCATGTTGAGGACACCGTACATCGCACCCGTAGGTTCTCCTGCACTGTTAGTCAGCGGTGGGAACGCGTGGTATGCGCGATACAGGTAAGATGAGCCATCTACAAGGATAAGTGGGTTTTCTGGGATCTGAACCATAATGTCCGTGCCTGTTTATCAGATTATGGGTAAAGGATGCCACAGACAGGATGAAAACATGAGTTTTTCGCCGCATTTGTCGAAAAACTTTTGTAGATCTTCTGCTTTGCTCGCAAAGACAGCTGTGGATAACTTTGTGAATAAATAATTTACAGCTCTTTAAATATAACAAGGCAATTATTGCCTCATAATATTTTTATATGTATTTCAATGAATTAAATAAATACACAGCATTTTATTCCATTTTTACAGCTTATATCCTGATGTGGATAGATATTCCTCTTTTTTCTATTGAGGGAAGATCCATCATTTGGTTCGTTTTCTGATAAAATCAGCCCCTTGCGCCTCTTTCGCGCACTGTCTATGGCTAACCTTTTGAATAATTTAATTATGACGAGAATACTCGCTGCGATAACGCTGTTGCTGAGTATCGTATTGACCATATTGGTCACGATTTTTTGTTCTGTGCCGATCATCCTTGCGGGAGTTGTGAAACTCCTTTTGCCTATTCCTGTCGTCTGGCGCAAGGTTTCTGTCTTCTGTAATTTCATGATGTACTGCTGGTGTGAAGGTCTGGCGCTACTGCTGCACCTTAATCCACGGCTAAAGTGGGATGTTGAAGGACTGGAAGGTCTTAGCAAGAAAAACTGGTATCTGCTCATTTGTAATCATTACAGCTGGGCCGATATCGTTGTGCTTTGCGTTCTGTTCCGTAAGCACATCCCGATGAATAAATATTTCCTCAAGCAGCAGTTGGCCTGGGTACCCTTTATTGGCCTGGCCTGCTGGGCGCTGGATATGCCGTTTATGAAACGCTATTCACGTGGCTATCTGCTTCGCCATCCGGAACGCCGTGGTAAAGATGTCGAAACAACGCGTCGTTCCTGCGAGAAATTTCGCGTACACCCGACAACCATTGTGAATTTTGTCGAAGGTTCGCGCTTTACCAAAGATAAACGTGAGCAAACCCGCTCGCCCTATCAAAACCTGCTCCCTCCTAAGGCGGCCGGTATTGCAATGGCATTGAATGTACTGGGTTCACAGTTCGATAAAATGTTGAACGTCACGTTGTGCTATCCGGAAAACAGCAGTCGACCGTTCTACGACATGCTGAGCGGTAAGTTAACGCGGATTGTCGTGCGGGTGAATCTGGAGCCAATTCATGAAGAGTTGCACGGTGACTACGTGAACGATAAGGGATTCAAGCGTCGGTTTCAGCTCTGGCTAAATACGCTATGGAGTGAGAAAGACGCGCAGCTCGACGCGATTAAAGCCTCAAATAAAAAAGCCGGTCAGTGACCGGCTTTTGCTTTTATTTCTGACCAACTAGGTACTTCACGGTATCCGCATACTGTTGCACGAAGATATCCATGCTGCTGGTATCCATGCCCTGCGGGTTGACCTGATATTTGCCATTCACGAACATCGCCGGAACGCCCTGCAGCTGTAAATCAGCCGCCGCTTTTTCCTGCTGTGCCACAAGTGATTTCACCACGAAGCTGTTCCATGCCGCATCATAATCTTCGCCTTTAATACCTGCGTCGACAAACACTTTACGGATATCAGCAACAGACTGAACGGTCTGGGTTTTCTGAACGCCTTCAAACAGCGGAACGGTGACCTGATCTTCAACACCCAGCGCCATTGCAACCGCCCATGCCTGCGTCAGATCTTTACCCAAAGGCCCGAGAAACTCGACGTGGTATTTGGTCATCTTGGTGCCTTCCGGCAGCTTTTTCTTCACATTATCAGATACGTGAAGCACTTCTTCAAACTGGTAGCAGTGCGGGCAGTAGAAGGAGAAGAACTCCAACACTTGCGGTTCACCCGCAACTGGCTTTTCCAGAGTGATGTATTGTTTGCCATCCTGGAACTGCGCTGCAGATGCGCTAAAAGCTAAGACCATACCAGCCAGCGCCAGCCATATTTTTTTCATGTTCAAGTTTCTCCGATTAATACATTGGCGTTAATTGTAAGGGGGGCTCTTGCAGAATTTTTGCCTGCTCAATAAAGGTCGCGGTCTGACGATGCCAGTAATCTTCCCCGGTTAACCACGGGAAGTTTTTTGGAAATGCAGGGTCAGCCCAACGTCGAATTAGCCAGGCAAGATAATAAACTAAACGCATAGCGCGTAAAGGTTCTATCAGTCCGATTTCAGAGATGTCGAACTCACTAAACTCTTCATAAGCCTCGATAATGGTTTCAAGCTGCATACGTTGTTCAGCTTTATCGCCATTGAGGAGCATCCATAAATCCTGAATAGCCGGACCGTTGCGGGCATCATCTAAATCGACAAACATCGGGCCATCGCGCCACAGAATATTACCGGCATGACAATCACCGTGCAGGCGTAACGTGGTTAAACGCGTATGCCAGCGTTCATTAACGATCGCGATAAGCGCATCCGTTGCCTTCAGGAAGGCCGCTTTTTGCCCTGATGGGATTAGCTGTGCGTGTTCAAAAACTTTACGCGGCTCAGTCAGGTATTCTTCAAGGCCGATCGTTGGGCGGAAGGCAAAAGTACGCTTGCATCCGGTCTGGTGCATACGCCCGAGATAGCGCCCCACCGCCTCCATCTGATCGATGTTGTCGGCTTCAAACTGACGTCCACCGACGCTGGGAAAGATCGCATAATGGAAACCCTGATGGCTTAATAGCGTTTGACCGCTGAATTCCAGCGGAGCAGCTACCGGGACTTCATCGTTTACCAGTTCCAGAGCAAACTGGTGCTCTTCCTGGATCTGATCGACAGACCAACGTTCAGGGCGATAAAACTTAACGACAAAGCGTCGACGGTCTTCGTCCTGGAATTGATAGACACGGTTTTCATAGCTGTTAAGCGGGGTAAGCCCGGAGTCCACCCGGATCCCCTGCTCAAACAGTGCATCCATGATGGTATCCGGGTGTAGCGTCTGGAAATTAAAAGCGTTGTCGTTCATCCCATCATCCGGAAAATACTACGAATGATTCAGGATATCATTTCGCAGCGCTTTCGGTGGCGGCGATTACAAGCTTTTACTCTTTAATTACGCCACGTGCGCGGAGTAGTGCAGTTTTAAAATCTTCTTCATAATCTTTCTGAATACCTGGAATGACCGCATCTTTCGCCGAGTCACGCATTTTCAGGTGATAGATCAGAATGTCATCAGTTAAATCCGCCAGTTCGCCGTCAAAACCTGACTCTTGCGCCAGTTTCTGTAAAAATTGCATCAGGTTAAGATCGGGTTCCTTCTGCCAGGCAGGCTGGAGGAGTTCAATAACTTCATTCAGACGTTTACATTTCATGGTTGTGCTCCTTAGGCTCAATACAGATACGTTAGCAGGGTCAATCCCACATTAAAAGAGGCGATATCAGTGATTCTGGATAGTGCAATAACAGGGGTTGTGCTGGCTGGCGGTAAGGCCAGACGGATGGGCGGAACCGATAAAGGTCTGCTTGAATTGGACGGTAAACCTCTTTGGCGACATGTGGCCGACATTCTCGCTTTGCAGGTCGAAACCGTGGTGGTTAATGCCAATCGCCACAGGGATATATACCAGCAAAGCGGCCTGAAAGTTATTCCTGATTCATTGGCCGATTTCCCTGGCCCACTGGCCGGGATGCTATCGGTATTCCTGCTGCAAACGGGGGAATGGTTTTTGTTCTGCCCGTGCGATATGCCTTATATTCCTCACGATCTGGTCGCTCGTTTAAAAGAGCAGCGCAAAGCTGCACCGGTTGTCTGGGTGCATGATGGCGAAAGAGATCACCCAACCATTGCGCTGATGCACCGCTCTATGCAGCCTTTACTGCAGGATTATCTTCAGTCCGGTGAACGACGCGTTATGGTCTTTATGCGTTTGGCAGGCGGTCATGCTGTCGATTTCAGCGATCATAAAGATGCGTTCGTAAACGTGAACACCCCCGAAGAGCTCGCAAAATGGCAGGAAAAATCATGATCCCATTACTCGCCATTGCGGCATGGAGCGGCACGGGAAAAACCACGCTGCTCAAAAAGTTGATCCCGGAACTACGTGCCAGAGGTATACGTCCCGGATTGATTAAGCATACTCATCACAAGATGGATGTCGACAAGCCCGGTAAAGATAGCTATGAGTTACGCAAAGCCGGTGCAGCACAAACGCTGGTCGCCAGCCAGCAACGTTGGGCATTAATGGTAGAAACACCGGAAGAGCCCGAACTGGATTTAGCGTATCTGGTAAGCCGGATGGACGCTTCAACGTTGGATATGGTGTTGGTCGAGGGATTTAAGCATGAACCTGTCGCTAAGATCCTACTTTTCCGCGAAGGCTGCGGGCATAGTCCTGAGGAATTGGTGATGGATGACTATGTTATAGCGGTTGCCAGTGACGTTCCGCTGGCGGTGGATGTTCCATTGTTAGATATCAACAACATGCAGCAAGTAGCTGATTTTGTTACGCAATGGGCCAGAAGATAACTGCGGTGTCGCGATGTACGTGATGCGCTGCGCTTATCAGGCCTGCACAATACGTTCAGCCCGGCGGTTTTTACCCCGCACACACGCAAAAAAGCCCATCCGTCAGGATGGGCTTCTTCACTTTATTTGATGCCTGGCAGTTTATGGCGGGCGTCCTGCCCGCCACCCTCCGGGCCGTTGCTGCGCAACGTTCAAATCCGCTCCCGGCGGATTTGTCCTCCTCAGGAGAGCGCTCACCGACAGACCACAGATAAAACAAAAGGCCCGGTCTTTCGACCGGGCCTTTCGCTTTTATTTGATGCCTGGCAGTTCCCTACTCTCGCATGGGGAGACCCCACACTACCATCGGCGCTACGGCGTTTCACTTCTG
>NZ_JAOWFE010000040.1:0-278567 GCF_030333815.1 Citrobacter sp. Cf136
TGTGCTACCGTTCGACTTGCATGTGTTAGGCCTGCCGCCAGCGTTCAATCTGAGCCATGATCAAACTCTTCAATTTAAGTTTGATGCTCGTGAATTAAACTTCGTAATGAATTACGTATGTTCACTCAGAGACTTGGTATTCATTTTTCGTCTTGCGACGTTAAGAATCCGTATCTTCGAGTGCCCACACAGATTGTCTGATAAATTGTTAAAGAGCAGTTGCGACGCGCTTTAGCGCTCTGTCGCGAGGTGGCGTATATTACGCTTTCCTCTTTCAGAGTCAACCCTCATTTTCAGGTTTTTCTCTTCAACCTAACCGGCTGTTTGTGTGAAGTGATTCACATCCGCCGTGTCGATGGAGGCGCATTATAGGGAGTCGACTCAGGAAGACAAGCGGAAAAATGCATTTTTGTTTCAACCGCTCACCTTTTACCCACAACGCTTACTTTTGCTGCTTTTTTATCGCCATTGGCAGGTCTGCCAGACTATTTATGACTAAATCTGCCGCATTTTCTGCTTCCGGCGTGACGGGTTTGCCTGTGCGCACCAATACCTTCGTGCCAACATTTGCAGCTGCCGCCGCCTGCATATCTTCAATTTTGTCGCCTACCATATAAGAAGCGGCCATATCGATGTGCAAGAAGTCTCGGGCGGAGATAAACATGCCAGGATGCGGTTTACGACAGTCGCAGACCTGACGATACTCTTCCACGGTGCCCTGTGGGTGATGCGGGCAGTAGTAGATGCCATCCAGCTCAACATCGCGATCGGCCAGCGACCAGTCCATCCATTCGGTCAACGTTTCAAACTGCGCCTCAGTAAATTTACCACGCGCGATACCAGACTGGTTCGTCACAATAATGAGCGCGTAACCCATCTTTTTAAGTTCACGCATGGCATCAATAACGCCGTCGATAAACTCAAACTCGTCGATCTCATGTACATAACCGTGGTCCACATTAATGGTACCGTCACGGTCGAGAAAAATTGCGGGTACAGACTTTGCCACCTTTTATAGCTCCTGAATAAGGCATGTGGCTCTAGTATCGCATGTTTCAGCGGGCAAGAAAGTGCTCATCGCGCAAAGCCTGATTGATTTAGACGTCTGGATGCCTTAACATCCATCTTGTTGACGGCTTCGACCGTACCTGACAGACGAAAATGCCACGGCTAACTTAATTACGATAATAAATAACCAATGATTAAACTTTCGAATATCACCAAAGTGTTCCAGCAGGGGACTCGCACCATTCAGGCGTTAAATAACGTCAGCCTGCATGTTCCTGCCGGGCAGATTTATGGCGTTATTGGCGCCTCCGGTGCCGGTAAAAGTACGCTCATCCGCTGCGTTAACTTACTTGAACGCCCAACCGAAGGCAGCGTTCAGGTCGGCGGTCAGGAACTCACGACGCTTTCTGAGTCAGAGCTGACCAAAGCTCGCCGTCAAATCGGCATGATTTTCCAACACTTTAACCTGCTCTCTTCCCGCACCGTGTTTGGCAACGTCGCGCTGCCGCTGGAACTGGATAACACGCCAAAAGAAGAGATCAAACGCCGTGTAACAGAACTGTTGGATTTGGTTGGTCTTGGTGACAAGCACGATAGCTACCCGGCCAATCTTTCCGGTGGACAAAAACAGCGCGTGGCGATCGCCCGTGCGCTGGCAAGCAATCCCAAAGTGCTGCTGTGTGATGAAGCCACCAGCGCACTCGATCCGGCAACGACCCGCTCGATTCTGGAATTATTGAAAGACATTAACCGTCGTCTGGGACTTACCATTCTGCTGATTACCCATGAGATGGACGTTGTAAAACGTATTTGTGACTGCGTGGCAGTCATCAGTAATGGTGAACTGATTGAGCAAGACACCGTCAGCGAAGTGTTCTCACACCCGAAAACGCCGCTGGCACAGAAATTTATTCAGTCCACGCTGCACCTGGATATCCCGGAAGATTATCTGGAACGGTTAAAAGCCGAGCCAGAAGCAGACAGTGTGCCAATGCTGCGCATGGAATTCACCGGTCATTCCGTTGATGCGCCATTGCTCTCTGAGACGGCCCGTCGCTTTAACGTGAATAACAACATTATTAGCGCGCAGATGGATTACGCCGGCGGTGTGAAATTCGGTATCATGCTGACTGAAATGCACGGCACACAGGAAGATACACAAGCAGCCATCAACTGGTTGCAGGAACACCATGTAAAAGTAGAGGTACTGGGTTATGTCTGAGCCGATGATGTGGCTGCTGGTTCGCGGCGTATGGGAAACGCTGGCAATGACCTTTGTGTCCGGTTTTTTTGGTTTTGTAATCGGTCTGCCGGTTGGCGTGTTGCTGTACGTAACGCGTCCGGGGCAAATCATTGAGAACGCGAAGCTCTACCGTACGCTCTCTGCGCTGGTGAACATTTTCCGTTCCATCCCGTTCATCATCTTATTGGTTTGGATGATTCCGTTTACCCGCATGATCGTAGGCACCTCTATCGGACTGCAGGCCGCTATCGTCCCGCTGACCGTCGGCGCCGCGCCGTTTATCGCCCGTATGGTGGAAAACGCGCTGCTCGAAATCCCGACCGGGCTAATAGAAGCCTCTCGTGCGATGGGCGCCACGCCGCTGCAAATTGTACGTAAGGTATTACTGCCAGAAGCGCTGCCAGGACTGGTCAATGCGGCCACCATCACCCTTATCACGCTGGTTGGTTACTCCGCGATGGGTGGCGCCGTTGGTGCCGGTGGTCTTGGGCAGATTGGCTATCAGTACGGTTACATTGGCTACAACGCTACCGTAATGAATACAGTGCTGGTATTGCTCGTCGTTCTGGTTTATTTAATTCAGTTATCCGGCGATCGCATCGTCCGGGCTGTCACGCACAAATAACGTTGCACACAACACTAAAAACTCATTAAGAAAAGGAAATAAGCATGGCGTTCAAATTCAAAACCTTTGCGGCAGTTGGAGCCCTGATCGGTTCTCTGGCACTTGTGGGTTGCGGTCAGGATGAAAAAGATCCTAATCACATCAAAGTGGGCGTTATTGTTGGCGCAGAGCAGCAGGTTGCAGAAGTCGCGCAGAAAGTAGCTAAAGAAAAATACGGTCTGGACGTTGAGCTGGTCACGTTTAACGATTACGTTCTGCCTAACGAAGCGCTGAGCAAAGGCGATATCGATGCTAACGCCTTCCAGCACAAACCGTACCTGGATCAGCAGATCAAAGATCGCGGTTACAAGCTGGTTGCTGTAGGCAATACTTTTGTTTACCCGATTGCGGGCTATTCCAAAAAAATCAAATCACTGGATGAGCTGCAGGACGGTTCACAGGTCGCGATTCCAAACGACCCGACTAACCTTGGCCGTTCCTTGCTGCTGCTGCAAAAAGTGGGCTTAATCAAGCTGAAAGACGGTGTTGGCCTGCTGCCGACCGCGCTGGACGTGATTGAAAACCCGAAAAACCTGAAGCTGGTTGAACTGGAAGCGCCGCAGCTGCCGCGTTCTCTGGACGATGCTCAAATCGCACTGGCGGTCATCAACACCACCTACGCCAGCCAGATCGGCCTGACCCCGGCAAAAGACGGTATCTTTGTTGAAGATAAAGATTCTCCGTACGTAAACCTGATCGTGACTCGTGAAGACAACAAAGATGCTGAGAACGTGAAGAAATTCGTTCAGGCATACCAGTCTGATGAAGTGTACGAAGCAGCAAACAAAGTCTTCAACGGCGGTGCTGTTAAGGGCTGGTAATTTTAGGCTGTTTACAGAATATGTAATATCATCAGGACGGGCGCTTGCCCGTCTTGTCATTTATGCAAGCACCTGATTCAATATCTGACGTTTAGATCATTCATTGAGGAAATATTATGCGTGCTTTACCGATCTGTTTAGTAGCACTCTTGCTGAGCGGCTGTTCTATGTTAAGCAGATCCCCTGTTGAACCCGTTCAAAGCACCGCAACCCCGCCGAAAGCGGAGCCGGAAAAACCGAAAGCACCGCGCGCGACGCCGGTAAGAATCATTACTAACGCTGAAGATTTAGTAGGCAAGCCGTTCCGCGATCTTGGCGAAGTTAGCGGTGAATCCTGCCAGGCATCCAACCAGGATTCCCCTCCGAGCATTCCAACCGCGCGCAAACGCATGCAGATTAACGCATCAAAAATGAAAGCTAATGCGGTATTGCTGCACAGTTGCGAAGTGACCAGCGGAACGCCGGGTTGCTATCGTCAGGCGGTTTGCATCGGTTCTGCACTGAACATTTCGGCGAAATGAGCCATTTTCAGTTCGAGCAAATAGGCGTTATCCGCTCACCATATAAAGAAAAGTTCGCCGTTCCACGCCAGCCAGGTCTGGTGAAAAGCGCCTGCGGTGAACTGCATTTGCTCGCACCTTACAACCAGGCCGATGCTATTCGTGGCCTGGAAGCCTTCAGTCATTTGTGGGTGATTTTTGTTTTTCACCAGACAATGGAAGGTGGATGGCGTCCGACCGTGCGCCCTCCCCGTCTTGGTGGCAACGCCAGAATGGGTGTCTTTGCCACACGTTCAACGTTTCGTCCTAACCCTGTTGGCATGTCGTTGGTTGAGTTGCGGGGCACCCGCTGCCATAAAGAGCACGTAATCCTCGAACTCGGTGGACTGGACCTTGTTGACGGAACGCCAGTAGTGGATATTAAGCCGTATCTGCCGTTTGCCGAATCGCTGCCTGATGCTCGTGCCAGCTATGCCCAGGACGCCCCTCAGGCCAGCGTCGAGGTGACGTTCAGTGAAGATCTCGCGGAGCAGCTACTGAAGCTCGAACAACGTTACCCGCGTCTTCGTCAGTTTATTACCGAAGTGCTGGCGCAGGATCCGCGTCCTGCCTACCGTAAAAATGAGGAAGAAGGCAAAACCTACGCCGTCTGGCTGCTGGACTTTAACGTCCGCTGGCGCGTCACACCGTCAGGATTTGAGGTCTTTGCTCTGGAGGCCCGCTAATTTGCGTCGCGTACTCTTTTGACATCCCTTTCTCGCTGGTAAACTAAACCACTTTTGTTTTGTGCCAGGCTCGTTTTGAGCCTGTTCGATCGTTCAACTGGAACCGTAACAACATGCGTACTAGCCAATATCTGCTCTCCACTCTGAAGGAGACACCTGCCGACGCCGAAGTCATCAGCCACCAGCTGATGCTGCGCGCCGGGATGATCCGCAAGCTGGCCTCCGGGTTATATACCTGGCTGCCGACCGGCGTGCGCGTCCTGAAAAAAGTCGAAAATATCGTGCGTGAAGAGATGAACAACGCCGGTGCGATCGAGGTGTTGATGCCGGTCGTTCAGCCTTCTGAACTGTGGGAAGAGAGTGGCCGTTGGGAACAATACGGCCCGGAACTGCTGCGTATTGCTGACCGTGGCGATCGTTCGTTCGTCCTCGGCCCAACGCATGAAGAAGTGATCACCGACCTGATCCGTAACGAGCTGAGCTCTTACAAACAGCTGCCGCTGAACTTCTATCAGATCCAGACCAAATTCCGTGACGAAGTCCGTCCGCGCTTCGGCGTGATGCGTTCCCGCGAATTCCTGATGAAAGATGCCTACTCTTTCCACACCTCTCAGGAATCCCTGCAGGAAACCTACGATGCGATGTACGCTGCGTACAGCAAAATTTTCAGCCGTATGGGGCTGGATTTCCGTGCAGTACAAGCGGATACCGGTTCTATTGGCGGCAGCGCCTCTCACGAATTCCAGGTGCTGGCACAGAGCGGCGAAGACGATGTGATCTTCTCCGACTCCTCCGATTATGCGGCGAACATCGAATTCGCCGAAGCCGTTGCGCCGAAAGAGCCGCGCGCAGCAGCAACTCAGGAAATGACGCTGGTTGATACTCCGAACGCCAAAACCATCGCAGAACTGGTTGAGCAGTTCAACCTGCCTATCGAAAAAACCGTGAAAACCCTGCTGGTGAAAGCGGTTGAAGGCAGCAGCTACCCGCTGGTCGCCCTGCTGGTTCGTGGCGATCACGAGCTGAACGAAGTCAAAGCGGAAAAACTGCCGCAGGTTGCCAGCCCGCTGACCTTTGCCACCGAAGAAGAAATTCGTGCGTTGGTAAAAGCAGGTCCAGGCTCGCTCGGTCCGGTGAATATGCCGATTCCGGTGGTTATCGACCGTACCGTCGCAGTAATGAGCGATTTCGCTGCCGGTGCCAACATCGACGGTAAACACTATTTCGGTATCAACTGGGATCGCGACGTAGTTACCCCGGAAGTTGCAGATATCCGTAACGTGGTCGCCGGCGACCCGAGCCCGGACGGCAAAGGTACGCTGATGATCAAACGCGGTATCGAAGTCGGCCACATCTTCCAGTTGGGTACCAAGTACTCTGAAGCGATGAAAGCCGCCGTACAGGGCGAAGATGGTCGTAACCAGATCCTGACCATGGGTTGCTACGGTATCGGGGTCACTCGCGTGGTTGCTGCTGCTATCGAACAGAACTATGACGATCGCGGCATCGTATGGCCAGACGCCATTGCCCCGTTCCAGGTCGCGATTTTGCCGATGAACATGCACAAGTCCTACCGCGTGCAGGAACTGGCTGAAAAACTGTACGCTGAGCTGCGCGCTCAGGGCATTGAAGTGCTGATGGACGACCGTAAAGAGCGTCCGGGCGTGATGTTTGCCGATATGGAACTGATCGGTATTCCGCACACTATCGTGCTGGGCGACCGTAACCTCGACAACGACGATATCGAATACAAATACCGTCGTAACGGCGAGAAAGAGCTGATTAAAACCGGCGACATCGTCGACTTCCTGGTCAAAGCCATTAAAGGCTAATACCAACAAAAAGGCCCTGATTATCAGGGCCTTTTTTCTATCGATTAATTACACGCTTTACCGGGGATAAATTTCGCGTCTTTATCCGCCATCAACGTTTTCACTTTCTCACCCGTATCCGGGTTTGACTCCAGCGTGAAATGCGCCTCAAGCGTCAGCAATACGGACTGTCCGTTTTCTGCACGCGCAGCTAAATAGTCACGTTCAAGCTGAGCATTATTCGCCACCGGCATCCGTTTACCCGTTGCGCAGTCGGTAAAGATTGCCGCGTCAGCCATATAGAAATACATGCCTCGCATCGGCATTGGCGTCACCGGTAAGCTGGCGGAAACTGGCTGGAGTGTGTAGTTAAACTGTGACTCAATCGGGTTACCTTCACGATCGAGCATTTCCAGCGCCTCGCCTTTAGCCCGGTAGTACGACTTTTCACCTTTGCTGTCGGTCAGCACCAGCTTGTCGGCAGTGCGCGCCCATGTGCCATAAGAGGCAAACGAAGACGGTTCATCCCGCACGCCCTGATAACGTTCGTTCATCACCCATGTACCGTCTTTTTCCAGAAACAGAGAGGTTTCAATCCCTTCACAGTCCGCGCAAGGTAAGATGCCACGCCAGCTTTGCTGCATCGGTTTTAATTCTGCCGCTCGCGTCGGCTGTAGTACTTCAACTTCAGTACGGTTATTACAGCCGATCAAGGAAAAAAGCGTGCATGCAGCGACTACGGACAATATTGCTGTTTTCACTATCAATTCCTTATAAATTTTTATTCCCGCTCGTCAGTCTTGCGTTCGACGAACTCTCCCACGCAGTGCTTTCACTGTGGATTTTTGCGCCTTCGATGACAACCTGCGCTCTTTCGAGGCGCGTGTAGGGCGAGTTGCCTGTCGGCTTTTTTGCACTGCGGTTAATTCTTTTATCACCGCTACCAGCCGGGAGATTGCCGCTTCCCGATTAAGTTCCTGGCTACGGTATTCCTGCGCCTTAATGATAATCACGCCATCACCGCTAATCAGATGATGGCTGGCGGCAAGCAAGCGTTCCTTGTAATACTCTGGCAGGCCAGAGGCCCGAATGTCAAAGCGCAAATGGATAGCCGTCGAGGTCTTGTTAACGTGCTGACCGCCCGCGCCCTGCGCCCGAATCGCCGTGATTTCCAGCTCATTATCAGGGATAGAGACGTTTCGGGAGATAACAATCATGAACGCGGCTGCCACGCGGTCAGATGAATTTCCAGATTGTTCTGAGAGTCAGACAGCCAGATAGCACCATCCTGGATAGTTGCCTGCAGCGCCATTGTACGACCTGCGAAATCACTCAGTTGCGCCAGTTGCTCATCATCCAGATACCACACGGTCAGATTTTTAAACTGCGCGCACTTGTTCTGATTTTGCTGCCACCAGATCTGAGCCGCACGGCTGTTGTAAGCAAACAGGGCAACCTCTCCAGACTGGGTACAGGCTTTTTTAATACGGCGCTCATCCGGCAGACCCAGCTCAATCCAGAGATCGATACCCAGATGGTCGTTACGCAGCCATGCTTCAGGCTCGTCTTCCGCACTCAGACCACGCGTGAACTGCAGCCGTTCATCGGCATATTTGATCCAGGCCAGCAGGCGCAACATCATGCGCTCCTGGGTTTCAGAGGGGTGACGCGCCAGCGTCAAGGCCGCGTCAAGGAACTGGTTGCGGTCAAGATCCGCTACGTTGACGACGGCTTTATAAATTGTCGCTTTAAGCGCCATGAGAGAACTCCTTTCGATTCAGGCGCACATTGTAGCGAAAACTGCGGCAAAAGGCTGCTAACTGCTCCTCTATCAAGGCGCTGATATTGCTTGAATGAGTATGGTATAGTCACCTTGCTAAACAGAGTTTATCTTCGTAGGCTTAGACTTGCATCCACGGTTAAGTCAGAGTGCTGACAGGAGGGCATGTGGAAAAATATTGTGAGTTAATACGCAAGCGGTACGCGGAAATCGCCAGCGGAGACTTAGGGTATATCCCGGATGCGCTGGGTTGCGTATTGAAGGTGCTTAATGAAGTGGCGGCAGACAGCGCCCTTCCAGAGTCGGTCAGGGAAAAAGCGGCGTATGCTGCCGCGAACTTACTGGTGAGCGATTATGTCAATGAATGAAACGTATCAACCCATCAACTGCGATGATTACGACAATCTTGAACTCGCCTGCCAGCACCATTTGTTACTGACGCTGGCGCTAAAAGATGGCGAAGTTTTGCAGGCGAAAGCGAACGACCTGGTTTCACGCAAAAACGTGGAGTATCTGGTCGCAGATGTCGCAGGTGAAACCCGGGAGCTTCGTCTCGACAAAATTGCCAGCTTCAGCCACCCGCAGATCGGTACCGTGGTGGTCAGCGAATCTTAACTTTTTTTCGCCTTATCCGGCCTACTTTCCATGTGAAACGTAGGCCTGATAAGCGCAGCACCATCAGGCATGCCATACCAGCCTCACGCCTTCTTCACCTTCCGCCGTCCCCTCACGCGTCACGAAAACACCCGCAGCCGCAATCAACGTTTCGCCGTAAAACAGCAGCGGTGTGGTATCTCGTCGCCAGGGCGGGATCCCCTGCTCCTGCCAGATTTTTTTTAATTTCCGTCCGCCGTTACGCCCGACAATATGCAATAACCCTGGCGCTTTAAAACGGATACTGACGACTTCATCCGCTTGCGGCAAGCGCAAATCACCCGCAGAGATTAACTGAACCGAACCCAATCCGGCAGGCAGCGTCAACGGTGTTTTCCACTCTAACCACGGGATAATAGTTTCGCTTTGCCCATCGACTGACTTCACCCACCACAGCTGTGACTGATAACGACGGACCTCGAACTCCCCGAGGCGAAAACTTGGTGACGCGTCTTCCCGCGCCAGCGCCACTTCCTGCCAGATACGTTCCAGCCCATCACGGGAAGGCATCGGCGCATTTAACCCCGCCAGCCAGCGACGAAGCAGCGCGGCACGACGCACGCCGCTCATCATCATTAATGGCGTCAGTAACAGTGTTCCGCGGGATGTGATGCAATCGGCTAAATCGCTGGCCAGCAGTTCATCCAATAAACTCTCCTGCTCAGCGCACAGCGCAGCGCTGCGAGCAACGGCTTGCGCGAAGTGCGGCCAGCGCTGTTGGAGCAATGGGGTAACGCGCAATCTGAGGAAATTGCGATCGTAGGTATCATCCTGATTGCTTTCATCTTCAATCCAGCATAATTCATGCTGCCGTGCCCATGCTTCAAGCGCCTCTCGCGTTTGCGCCAGCAGCGGTCGAATCAGCTGGGTTCCGGCAAACGGAGAGCTTTCCCCCATGGCGGAAAGTCCGGCAGGACCACTGCCGCGTTTAAGCGCCAGCAGAAAGGTTTCACACTGGTCATCGAGATGCTGTGCGGTCATCAGCACCTCGCCCGGTAGTAAGGTCTGCGCAAACGCCTGATAGCGCGCGCGTCGCGCCTGGGCTTCGATGCCCAGACCATCATCCTCAAGGTGTACCCGCTCAACCACCAGCGACACCTGCCACTGCGCGCATACCGACTCACAGTGCTGTACCCAACTGTCTGCGTGTGGGCTTAATCCGTGATGAATGTGGATTGCGCGTAAAGCAACATCAGGATGCAGCGCTCGCCACTGCACCAACTGATGCAGCAATACGGTGGAATCCAGCCCGCCGCTAAAGGCGACCAGAATCGATTGAGAATTCAGCAGCGAAGTGTTCAGCGTGAGTGTCGTCATGATGGTTACTTACAATGGCATTGCCCGGCACGTTACCGGGCTAACGCCACAATGACAAGCCTTACAGCTCGTACAGTTCGAGGGGTAATCCGTCCGGATCGTTAAAAAACGTAAAACGTTTGCCGGTAAACGGATCGATTCGTACCGGCTCGCATTTCACATCATGGCTTTCCAGAATAATTATCGCCTTTTCCACGTCATCTACGCTGAACGCCAGATGACGCAAACCACAGGCTTCCGGTCGGCTCGGACGGTAAGGTGGAAACGGGAAAGAAAAAAGCTCAATCACATACTGGCCGTTCAATGCCAGATCGCCTTTCCACGAGTCTCTCTCTTCCCGATAGGCTTCGCTCATCAGTGTAAAGCCAAGCACATCGCAGTAAAATGCCTTACTCGCCGCGTAGTCTGTCGCAATAATGGCAATATGGTGAACCTGTTTTAATCCCAGCATAGCGTCATCGCCTCTTTCATTTTTCTGTCAGAACGTTACTCGAACGTCTTGGGGTCAGGCAAGTCGTTATGCCATTTTTAAGACTCTCACGCGATACAGGCCATCCTCGCCCAGTTTAGCGCCATGGATATCGGTTTCAAATCCAGGGTAGCGCTGCCCTACCGAGCACAGCATCAGAAGAAAATCGAGGACAGCCCGGCTTTTGGCAGTGATCATTTCCCCGGGCATCAAAAGCGGCACACCGGGAGGATAAGGCAGGATCATATTGGCAGAAACGCGCCCCACCAGTTGATCAAGTGCTACCGTTTCGACCTCACCTTTGATCTGCCGCTGCCAGGCCTGGTGCGGCGTCATTTTCATTTCCGGCAAGGTATCAAATGCCCGCAGCATCAACCCGGAGAGATCATGCTGGCGGATCAACTGATGGATCCCTTGCGCCAGATCCTGAATACGCATATTGCGATAGAAATCGGGATCTTCAGCATATAGATCCGGCAGCATATTTTTCACACGTAAATTCAGATCGTACGAGCGCTTAAATTCCGTCAGGCCACGTAGCAGCCCCATCGCCCGGGTTTTATCAATACCAATGCTGAACAGGAACAACAGGTTATACGGTCCCGTCTTCTCGACTACGACGCCGCGTTCATCAAGGAATTTCGCCACCAGCGCCGCGGGGATCCCCTCTTCGCTCATATTTCCCTGTTCATCCATTCCCGGCGTCAAAATCGTGACCTTCACCGGGTCAAGGAACATGTGGTCGGCATCAGCATCAACAAATCCGTGCCAGTCTTCACCTGGCGCTACCGGCCAGCACTCTGCTTCATCTACCTTTTCCGGCTGCCAGATATCAAAGAACCAACCATCCGACTCTTCACGCAGACGCTGCACTTCTTTACGGAAATGCAGCGCCCGTTCCACCGAACGATTGATTAACCGCTTGCCTGAATTGCCACGCAGCATTGCCGCCGCCGTTTCTATCGACGCCACTATCGGATAGCTCGGAGACGTAGAGGTGTGCATCATAAAGGCTTCGTTGAACGTGTCTTCATCATAGTCGCCCTTAATGTGGATCAGCGAAGCCTGTGACAACGCCGCCAGCATCTTGTGGGTAGACTGGGTTTCAAAAATCACCTTTCCCGGTACCCGTTCGCCGCTCATCCCGCTTTTCCCCTGATAGATCGGATGAAAATGGGTATACGGCACCCAGGCTGAATCAAAATGGATGGAGGGCACATCCAGGGTTTGTTTGATCCAGTTGGTGTTATACAACAGGCCATCATAGGTGGAGTTGGTGATCACCGCGTGGACCGGCCATTGCGCCTGATTGGTTTCCTCAACTTTGCGTTCAATGCTTGCGTGGGTAAATTCCCGACGGGGTATACCGCCGAGGATCCCCAGCGCGTTACGCGTAGGCTTCAGCCAGATTGGCACCACATCACTCATCATCAGCAAATGCGCCAGTGACTTATGGCAGTTGCGGTCAATCAGGAGCGTACTGCCTGCAGGTGCAGCATACATACCGACAATCTTGTTCGATGTCGAGGTGCCGTTGGTCACCATATAGCTCTGCTCGGCACCAAAAGTACGCGCGATATACTCCTCCGCTTCCAGGTGCGGACCGGTATGATCAAGCAATGAGCCCAGTTCGGTTACGGAAATGGACACGTCGGCTTTCAGCGTATTGCCGCCAAAGAAATCATAGAACAGGCAGCCGACCGGACTTTTCTGGTACGCCGTTCCCGCCATGTGCCCAGGCGTGCAGAAGGTATACTTCCCTTCCTTCACATAGGTAAACAGCGCTTTGGTAAAAGGAGGCGTGATGTTATCGAGGTATTCGCTGGTGTACTGGCGGATACGGGTGGCAATGTCTTCAGACTGACCCAGCGCATACTCAAAAAACCACAGCGCCATGCGCAGGTCGTGCGCACTGACATCCATCGTCGAATGGGTATTAATAAAGGCGTAGAGCGGGAGATACTCGTTGAGCTGGTTGATGTCGCTGCACAGTTCCAGACTGTATTCATCCCAGTCAAAAATGACGCCGCAAATTCGCGGGTTATGTTCGATAAACTTCAGCAGGTCGACGCTATTCTGCGGCCAGATAATCTGAAACCCCTGCTGCTGCAGCGCACGTTCAAGTTCCTTGATGGGCTCATCTTTATAAAAGACGCCATGCGGTCCCATGATGGCAATGATATTCATGCGTTCCTCCTGGAAAAACCTTAGTTAATCATAGCCTGGC
The DNA here is from genome assembly GCF_030333815.1 of Citrobacter sp. Cf136. Lineage (NCBI taxonomy): Bacteria > Pseudomonadati > Pseudomonadota > Gammaproteobacteria > Enterobacterales > Enterobacteriaceae > Citrobacter > Citrobacter sp. Cf136. The sequence continues at coordinate 13,220 of NZ_JAOWFE010000040.1, forward strand.
CAAACCACAGGTAAAAAAAAGGGCCACAGCATTGTGGCCCTTTTCAGAATTAATGCAGTTTACGCGTAACCGTAGCTCATCAGACGCTGGTAACGACGGTTTTTCAGATCATCTTTGCTTAACACGTCGAGATCGGCGAGATCGGCCAGCAGCTGTGCCTTCAGGGACGCAGCCATTACTTCAGGGTTGCGGTGCGCGCCGCCCAGCGGTTCCGGGATGATAGAGTCAATCAGCTTCAGCTCTTTCAGACGCGGCGCGATAATTCCCATTGCTTCTGCGGCCAGTGGCGCTTTGTCGGCGCTTTTCCACAGAATGGAAGCACAACCTTCCGGGGAGATAACGGAATAGGTGCTGTATTGCAGCATATTCACTTTATCGCCTACGCCGATCGCCAGCGCGCCGCCGGAACCACCTTCACCGATAACGGTGCAGATTACCGGTACGCTCAGACGCGACATTTCACGCAGGTTGCGCGCAATCGCTTCTGACTGACCACGTTCTTCCGCGCCCACGCCCGGGTAAGCCCCTGGGGTGTCGATGAAGGTAATGATCGGCATGTTGAAGCGCTCGGCCATTTCCATCAGGCGCAGCGCTTTGCGATAGCCTTCCGGCGCTGGCATGCCGAAATTACGGCGAATCTTTTCTTTGGTCTCACGGCCTTTCTGATGACCAATGATCATCACCGGACGGCCATCCAGACGCGCGATACCGCCGACAATAGCTTTATCATCCGCGTAGGCTCGATCGCCCGCCAGCTCATCAAATTCATCAAACGCCAGGCGGACATAATCCAGGGTGTACGGACGCTGTGGATGGCGCGCCAGTTGGGCTACCTGCCATGCGCCAAGATCGGCGAAGATTTTACGCGTCAGTTCTACGCTTTTTTCACGCAGACGATGCACTTCTTCATCGATGTTAATATCCAGTTTCTCATCCTGACGGCTAACCGCAGTCAAAGAATCGATTTTTGCTTCCAGCTCTGCAATCGGCTGTTCAAAATCAAGGAAATTCAGACTCATAGTATTCCTGTATTAGTCAAACTCCAGTTCCACCTGCTCCGAACCAATAAGGCCACGGAGATCGTTTAGCAAACGATCGCTCGGAGAGACACGCCACGTCGCGCCAAAACGCAACCGCGCACGTGCATCCGCCCTCTGATAGTAGAGATGTACTGGAATTGTCCCCGAGCGGTGGGGTTCCAGAGACTGACGGAGTCGGTTTAAAAGCTGGTCATCAATTTGCCTGTCCGTCAGCGAGATAGCAAGCCCGCGAGCATATTTTTCCCGGGCTTCGTCAATATCCATGACTTCACGGGCCATCATTTTAAGCCCGCCACTGAAGTCATCAAAGCTGACCTGTCCGCTGACGATAAGTATGCGGTCTTTTTCCAGCAATTGCTGGTATTTATCCAGAGCATCGGTAAACAACATAACCTCCAGACGTCCGGAACGGTCATCCAGTGTACAGATGCCGATACGATTGCCGCGCTTGGTGACCATTACCCGCGCAGCAATGACGAGCCCCGCAGCCGTGGTGACTTTACCACGTTCTGTCGGATGCATGTCTTTCAGCCTGTAGCCTCCGACATAGCGCTCAATTTCTTTTAAATACTGGTTGATGGGGTGTCCCGTCAGGTAAAGCCCCAACGTTTCACGCTCACCGTCTAATACCACCTGCTCCGGCCACGGTTGGCAGCTGGCATAGGATTGTTCAATTTGCTCCGGTTCTTCCGCCAGCACGCCAAACATATCGGCCTGACCAATAGCTTCGGCTTTTGCATGCTGATCGGCGGCTTTTAGTGCGTCGTTGAGCGAATTCATCAACGCCGCACGATGCGGGCCAAGGCGATCAAACGCCCCGGACATGATTAGCTTTTCCAGCACCCGGCGGTTAAGTTTTTTGATATCCGTGCGCGCGCAGAGATCAAACAGCTCACGGAAGTAGCCGCCTTCGTTACGCGCCTCAATAATAGCTTCAATTGGCCCTTCACCCACGCCTTTTATCGCGCCGATGCCATAAACAATCTCGCCATCGTCATTCACGTGAAAATGGTAAAGCCCGGAGTTGATATCCGGCGGCAGGATTTTGAGCCCCATGCGCCAGCATTCATCCACCAGTCCGACGACTTTCTCGGTGTTATCCATATCGGCGGTCATTACCGCCGCCATAAACTCGGCAGGATAATGCGCCTTCAGCCACAGAGTCTGGTAAGAAACCAGCGCATAGGCAGCGGAGTGCGATTTGTTAAATCCGTAACCGGCGAATTTCTCCACCAGGTCAAAGATTTTCATCGCCAGTTCGCCGTCTACGCCGCGCTTTTTCGCCCCTTCTTCAAAGGTGCCGCGCTGCTTGGCCATTTCTTCCGGCTTTTTCTTACCCATCGCACGACGCAGCATATCCGCGCCGCCAAGGGTGTACCCGGACAACTCCTGGGCAATCTGCATAACCTGTTCCTGATACAGGATAATGCCGTAGGTCGGCTCCAGTACCGGTTTCAGACACTCATGCTGCCATTGTACATCCGGATAGGAAATCTCTTCGCGACCATGCTTACGGTCGATAAAGTTATCTACCATTCCCGACTGTAGCGGGCCAGGGCGGAACAAAGCCACCAGTGCGATCATATCTTCGAAGCAGTCAGGCTGCAGACGTTTGATCAGGTCTTTCATGCCGCGGGATTCAAGCTGGAATACCGCCGTGGTCTCCGAGCGTTGCAGCATATCGAAGCTTTTCTTGTCATCCAGCGGGATAGCCGCAATATCCAGCGGTGGCTCACCGTTCTTTTCACGGCGCGCGTTGATCATTTCCAGCGCCCAGTTGATGATGGTGAGCGTACGCAGACCGAGGAAGTCGAACTTCACAAGACCGGCATATTCCACATCGTTCTTATCAAACTGAGTAACCGGGTGCAGCCCCTGTTCATCGCAGTACAGCGGAGCAAAATCAGTAATTTTGGTCGGTGCGATAACCACACCACCGGCGTGCTTACCGGCGTTACGCGTGACGCCTTCCAGCTTACGCGCCATATCGATCAGCGCTTTAACCTCTTCATCTGCCTCATAAATTTCCGGCAGTTGGGGTTCGGCTTCAAAGGCTTTTGCCAGCGTCATGCCCGGATCGGGCGGCACCAGCTTCGAAATACGGTCAACGAAGCCGTACGGATGCCCCAGTACGCGGCCCACGTCGCGGATAACCGCTTTTGCTGCCATCGTACCGAAGGTAATAATCTGCGAAACCGCATCACGACCGTACATTTCCGCCACGTGCTCGATGACCTGGTCGCGTTTCTCCATACAGAAGTCAACGTCGAAGTCGGGCATTGAGACACGTTCCGGGTTAAGGAAACGTTCGAACAGCAGGTCAAATTCCAGCGGGTCGAGATCGGTAATTTTCAGCGCATAGGCAACAAGTGAGCCAGCACCGGAACCACGTCCCGGGCCTACCGGTACGCCGTTATCTTTCGACCACTGGATAAATTCCATAACGATCAGGAAGTAGCCCGGGAATCCCATCTGGTTGATAACTTTAAGTTCAACTTCCAGACGTTCATCGTAAGGTGGGCGCTTCTGCGCACGAACTTCAGGGTCAGGGAACAAAAATTCGAGACGTTCTTCCAGCCCTTCGCGTGATTTCGCCACAAGGAAATCTTCGGTGGTCATATCGCCGGTCGGGAACTGCGGCAGGAAATATTCGCCCAGACGCACCGTCACGTTGCAGCGTTTAGCTATCTCGACGGTGTTTTGCAGTGCTTCCGGAATATCGGAGAACAGCTCGCACATCTCATCTTCGCTGCGCATGTACTGCTGCGGCGAATAGTTACGCGGGCGTTTCGGGTCATCAAGGGTAAAGCCGTCGTGGATCGCTACGCGGATTTCATGCGCATCGAAATCTCCGGTTTCAAGGAAGCGGACATCGTTAGTCGCCACCACCGGTAGGCCACGCGTTTCGGCCAGTGCTACGGCTGCGTGCAGATAATTTTCTTCATCTTGCCTGCCGGTGCGAATCAGTTCGAGGAAATAGCAATTGGGAAAATGTTCTTCGTAAAACGCCACGCACTCGTCAACCAGTGCGTTATTGCCGCGCAGCAGACTTCGTCCGACATCGCCCATGCGACCGCCGGAGAGCAAAATCAAACCTTCTTTTAGTTCGATCAGCCAGTCCCGGTCGATAACCGGTCCTTCTGCGCCATAGCCGCGCTGATAGGCTTTCGAAATCAACAACGTCAGGTTCTGATAGCCGGTATTATTTGCGGCCAGCACGGTAAGCTGCGTGAGTTCATCGCCCAACAGCTCACTGCGGACATGAAAATCTGCGCCAACTATCGGCTTGATACCCGCGCCATGGCCCGCTCCGTAAAACTTCACCAGACCACACAGGTTGGTAAAATCGGTGATCGCCAGCGCAGGCATGCCTAACGCGGCCGCCTTTTTTACCAGCGGTCCGGTTTTCGCCAGCCCATCGATCATGGAGTAGTCGCTGTGCACCCGTAGGTGGACGAAACGTGGTTCAGACATCTTCAGATTCCTTCGACACAAGAATCAGGACGAGAGTCCCAGTGCGCGTTTGACGGGGCCAAAGCTGCGGCGATGGTGCTCAGTCGCACCATGCAGTGCCAATTTTTCCAGATGAAATGCGGTTGGATAACCTTTGTGCTGTGCAAAACCATACTGTGGAAAAACCGTATCCAGCGCCGCCATTTCAGCGTCACGGGTCACTTTTGCCAGAATCGATGCGGCGCTAATCTCCGCCACGCGGCTATCACCTTTGACCACCGCCATCGACGGTACCGGTAATGCCGGGCAACGATTGCCGTCAATCAGCACGTATTCAGGCGCAATATGCAGACCCGCAACTGCACGCTGCATGGCCAGCATGGTAGCATGCAAAATGTTCAGTTCGTCGATTTCATGCGGTTCCGCCCGACCCAGGCTCCAGCTTAACGCTTTTTCTTTAATTTCATCAAACAGCGCCAGGCGACGTTTTTCTGACAGTTTTTTTGAGTCGTTAAGACCGATAATAGGGCGAGCCGGATCCAGAATGACGGCAGCAGTGACGACCGCGCCGACCAAAGGGCCGCGTCCGACTTCATCCACACCCGCTACTAAATGCGTATGCGGATACACAAATTCAATCATTGCGCTAACTCCAGGACCGCATCCGCTGCCTGCTCATCAGCATTGCAACGGATCTGCTGGTGCAGTTCACGGAATGTGTCGTGCATCGCATGGCTGGTTTTACCCTTTGCCAGCAACGGCAACAGCGCTTGCGACAGCGCCTGCGGTTCACACTCTTCCTGCAACAGCTCTTTAACCAGTTCTCTTCCCGCCAACAGGTTAGGTAGCGAAACGTAATCAGTCTTCACCAGACGCTTCGCCAGCCAGAAGGTGAAGGGTTTCATACGGTAGCCAACCACCATCGGGCATTTTGCCAGCATACATTCCAGCGCGGCGGTACCTGAAGCCAGCAGTGCGGCGTCGCTGGCCACCATTGCTTCACGTCCCATACCATTGAGCAGATGTACGGAAAGCTCCGGTGCAACTTCCGCTTTAATGCGTTCAAACTGCTCACGACGTTTGGCATTCACCAACGGCACCACCACTTCGAGATCCGGATAATGCTGGCGTAATAGCTGCGCCGTTTTCAGAAAATCGGCGCTGAGCATCTCCACTTCTGCACCACGGCTTCCTGGCAGTAGCGCCAGGCAGTGAGCGTCATGAGGAATGCCCAGAATATCACGTGCCGCGTTTTTATCCGGGTCCAACGGCATGGCATCCGCCATGGTATGACCTATAAAGCGGCACGGGACGTTAAATTTGTCATAAAACGCTTTTTCGAAAGGCAGAAAGGCCAGCACCATGTTGGTGGATCTGCCTATTTTGAAAACGCGTTTCTGTCGCCACGCCCAGACGGACGGACTGACATAATGAATGGTTTTAATGCCCTGTTTTTTCAAGTTCCCTTCGAGGGTAATGTTGAAATCAGGTGCATCAATGCCAACGAAAACATCCGGCTTTAAGTCGGTGAATCGGCGAGTGAGGTCGGCACGAATATGCAGTAAACGGCGCAGACGTCCGAGCACTTCAACAATGCCCATGACCGCCAGCTCTTCCATTTCGTACCAGGCTTCACAGCCTTCGGCCTGCATCAGCGGACCCGCCACACCAACAAAACGCGCATTGGGAACGCGAGCCTTGAGTGCACGGATTAACCCTGCACCAAGAATATCGCCGGAGGTTTCTCCGGCGACGAGGGCAATCGTTAAAGGACGCTGTTCAGTCATTAACGAATCAGGCCACGCGTTGAGCGCTCAAAGAAGTCGCTGAAAGCCTGAACTTCGGGGTACTGTTTCGCCAGTTCCGCGATTTCTGGTTTCACTTCTTCCAGCGTTTTACCACTACGGTACAACGCTTTGTAGGCGTTACGAATCGCGGTAATCGCTTCGCGGGTGAATCCACGACGCTTCAGACCTTCGATATTGACGCCAAACGGCGTCGCGTGGTTGCCCTGGGCGATAACGTACGGAGGCACGTCCTGGGCTACACCAGAACAGCCACCAACCATCACATGAGCACCGATGATGCAGAACTGATGCACCGCAGTCATGCCGCCGATGATAACAAAATCATCCAGCGAAACATGTCCGGCAAGCGTGGCGTTATTCGCCAGAATACAGCGGTTTCCTACCGTACAATCATGCGCGACGTGCGCATTAATCATCAGTAAGTTATCGCTGCCCACCTTCGTCACTCCACCGCCCTGCACTGTGCCACGATGAATGGTGACGCTTTCGCGGATGCGGTTGCGATCGCCAATTTCCACACGGGTCGGTTCGCCAGCATATTTAAGATCCTGGTTAACTTCACCGATGGAGGCAAACTGATAGATCTCGTTATCGCGACCAATTTTTGTATGGCCATTCACGACAACGTGAGACTTCAGTACGGTACCCTCACCAATTTCAACATGGGGTCCAACAATACAAAATGGGCCAATGTGAGCATTGGCACCAATGCTGGCGCCCTCTTCTACAATGGCGGTCGGGTGAATAAAGGCGGATTTATCAATCACGTATCAGGCCTCCCGGCTACGGGCACACATCATCGTTGCTTCGCACACAACTTTACCGTCGACCAGCGCAACCCCTTTAAAACGGGTCAGGCCACGGCGCGTTTTCTCGAAAGTCACTTCCATGATCATCTGATCGCCAGGCACGACAGGACGCTTAAAGCGTGCTTCGTCAATACCCGCGAAATAATACAGTTCGCCTGGTTCCAGTTTTCCTACGCTTTTAAACGCAAGGATACCGGTAGCCTGTGCCATCGCTTCCAGAATCAATACGCCAGGGAAAATAGGTTTACCCGGGAAGTGGCCCTGAAAGAAAGGCTCGTTAACGGATACATTTTTCACTGCGCGCAGAAAACGACCTTCTTCAAAATCCAGCACGCGATCAACCAGCAGAAACGGAAAACGGTGCGGCAGAAGTTCTAAAATCTCTTCAATATGCAGAGTATGAGTGTTAGTAGTCAAAATACTCTTCCTGTCAAAATATACTAAAAGGCAATAATAACACGGCCTGTCGCAATCGTATGAATGGGACAGGCCGAAAAGTCAGACATGCAAAAACGGTGCTTTAGTCTTGTTGATTAACCTTGCGCTCAATCGCTTTGAGGCGCTTGCTCATATCATCAATATTCATCACCAGTGCAGCTGTTTTACGCCATACCTTATTGGGTTGTAGCGGAATGCCTGAGGAATAGACGCCAGGTTCGGTGATAGGACGCATCACCATACCCATGCCAGTCACCGTGACTTTGTCGCATATTTCCATATGCCCATTGATCACGCTGGCGCCGCCAATCATGCAGTAACGGCCAATCTTCAGGCTTCCCGCCATAATGACGCCACCGGCTACTGCCGTATTGTCGCCAATCACAACGTTATGCGCAATCTGGCACTGGTTATCAATGATAACACCATTACCGATCACAGTATCGTCCAGAGCACCACGGTCAATGGTGGTACAAGCGCCGATCTCGACGCGATCGCCGATAATCACGCGACCAAGCTGCGGGATCTTTACCCAGTTACCGCGATCGTTCGCGTAACCAAATCCATCAGATCCAACGACAGTGCTTGACTGGATCAGGCAATTCTCACCGATCTGAATGTCGTGGTAAATCGTCACATTCGCCCACAAGCGTGAACCTGCACCGATTTTAGTATTTTTTCCGACGAAGCAGCCTGCGCCGATAACGACGTTATCACCCAGTTCTACGCCAGACTCAATGACCGCATTTGCGCCCACAGAGACATTATTACCCAGCTTCGCCGTTGCATCGATCACTGCACTCGGTGCAATGTTCTGTGCAGGCTGAGGCGTGGTATCTAAAATTTGCGCCATACGTGCATAGGTCAGGTAGGGATTCTTCACTACCAACGCGGCACTTTTAGCAAAAGGAAGATCGTCCTGCGTCATTACTACGGCAGAAGCCTGGCATACGCCTAAGTGTTCACGGTACTTAGGATTCACCATGAACGTGATATTGCCAGTTTGCGCAGATTGCATGGACGCTACGCCGGTGATGACGATATCGCCATCACCGTGTAATTCTGCATCCAACTGCTCTGCTAAATCAGCCAGTCGAATTGAAGGCATTACTTATTTAACCTGTTTCAGTACGTCAGCGGTGATGTCTTTTACATCGCTGCTGTTGTATGCAACGGTGTTTGCGTCAACGACCAGATCGATGCTCTGGCTGCTGGCAACAGATTTCACAGCAGTCTGGATACGAGTAACCAGTTTGCCACGTTCTTCGTTGGAGCGACGCGCACGATCCTGCTCAAAAGCCTGAGCTTTCTGAGAGAAAGTCTGGCGCTGAGCCATAACGTCTTTTTCCAGCTTGGTACGATCGCTACCTGCTTTCATTGATTGCAGACGCTGCATCTTAGATTGCAGATCGGATTCCATACGCTGCAGTTCGCTGGCACGGCCTTTGAACTCGTTTTCCAGCGTAGCAGAAACGCCTGTCTTCTGTGCAACCTGTTGGAACAGGCTACCCATGTTGACGATTGCAATTTTGTCAGCCGCTTGTGCGGACGTTGCCATCGCTAAACCGAGACCTGCAGCTAATAACCACTTTTTCACAATTAACTCCTTACCATCCCATTTGCACCCGAAGGTGCAGTTCTTTGCGTGGCCAGGCGATCCCATGCAAGATCGCCTAAAGTCATCGCTACACTACCACTACATTCCTTTGCGAAGAACAATTACCAGGTTTTACCAATGTTAAACTGGAACTGTTCCGCTTTGTCTCCATCGTACTTCTTGAACGGCTGGGCGTAGGAGAAAACCAACGGCCCCAATGGGGACATCCATTGTAAAGCGATACCCGCTGACATACGGATATTACTTGGATCACTGTAGTCCGGCACACCTATAGCACGTGTTTGAGCGCTATCCTGCCAGTTAGTATCCCAAACGGTACCCATATCCCAGAAGAACGAGGTACGAACCGAGTTGGCATACTTGTCGCTAATGAACGGCGTTGGGGTAATAAACTCCAGGCTGGCGACAGCCATGGCGTTACCGCCCACTGCGTCATCCGATTTACAGTCCTTACCGTCTGCGTTGGAACACTCTTCGTAGTCACTATTATCAGAACCACTGGCGTAAGCACCGTTTTTGTAGACTGCTTTTGGACCGATAGTATTCGACTGGAAGCCACGCACGGTGCTGGAACCACCTGCATAGAAGTTCTCATAGAACGGCATTTCTTTGCTGCCAATGCCGTCGCCATAGCCTACCTTCGTACGTCCTAAAACCACCCACTTGTGATCGTCATCGATCGGCACATAGGTCGCGGTATCCATCGACACTTTGTAGTATTCGTTATCAGAACCCGGAATGGTCACTTTACCGTTCAGGTTGACGCGTGTACCGTCCGTTGGGAAATACCCACGGTCCAGTTTGTTGTACGTCCAACCGTAGTTAAAGGTGAAGTCATCAGCGGCAAAGCTGTTGGTATTGGTCTCGCCCATTGACTCAAGATAACGATCCATCGCAACCTGCGGCTGCATGTTGGACAGTTTGTTATGTACATAACCCAGGCCGGCACGCAACGTGTTGTATTCGTTTACCGGGAAGCCAAGCGTTACGTCTGTACCATAACTTTTGTTGGTATAGTCGGACAGATCCGCATCATTCGCTTCAAAGTCGTTATAGAAGACACGGCCACCCAGGCTCACACCATCAACGGTGAAGTACGGGTTAGTCACAGACAACTCAGTATAGGTCTGGTAGTCGTTTTTGGTGCCGTTGATGCCAACAGAATAACCGGTACCTAACCAGTTATCTTGCTGAACGCCAGCCTGGAAGCTCACACCGCTCTCGGTACCGTAACCGACGCCGAAGTTAAAGCTACCGGTGTTACGCTCTTTGACCTTGTAGACTACATCAACCTGATCCGGTCTGCCCGGAACACGCTGAGTATCGGTATCAACTGTTTCAAAGTAACCCAGACGGTTCAGACGCTCTTTACCCTGGTCGACCAGATCGCTGCCCAACCATGCACCTTCCATCTGACGCATTTCGCGACGCAGAACGGAATCTTTAGAGGTGTCGTTACCTTCAAAACGAATCTTACGCACATAGAAACGGTTACCCGCATCCACGTTTACGCGTAATTTAACGGTTTTGTCAGCGTCGTTGATTTCAGGCTGCGACTGTACGCGCGGATAGGCATAGCCATAGCGACCCAGGAGCTTCTTGATATCATCTTCCATTTTGGTCACTTTGGTGCCGTTATAGAGTTCACCTGGCTCGATCTTCGTCAGGGTCTCAATTTCGGCGGAGTGCCCGGCCAGGTTACCGCTCACCTGAACACCAGAAAGCTTGTACTGCTCGCCTTCTGTGATGTTAACGGTGATGTAGATACCTTTTTTATCCGGCGTCAGGCTGACCTGAGTGGAATCGATATTGAAGCGGGCATAACCGCGATCCAGATAGTAACTGCGCAGGGTTTCAAGGTCGCCCGCCAGTTTCTGTTTCTGGTATTTGCGATCGCCCACCACGTTCCACCACGGCACTTCGTCACGCAACTGGAAGTGAGAGATAAGTTCGTCAGTCGTGAAGGCATGGTTGCCGACGATATTGATCTGTTGGATCTTCGCCGAAACACCTTCCTGGAAGACCAGTTTGAGGTCAACGCGGTTACGCGGCAACGGCGTCACCACCGCTTTCACACTGGCGCTGTACTTACCGACGCTATAGTAGAAATCTTCCAGGCCTTTTTCGATATCGGCAAGCGTGGTGCGATCCAGAGACTCGCCAACACGCACACCAGACGCCTCGAGGTTTTGCTTGAGCATGTCATCTTTCACCGATTTATTACCGGAGAAAGTGATGCTGGCAATCGTCGGACGCTCTTTTACCTGAACCAGAAGGGTATCACCATCGCGCAGGACGCGGACATCCTCAAAGTTACCGGTGGCGAACAGAGCACGAATGGTATTACTGATGTCTTCATCATTAACCGTGTCGCCTGTGCGCACCGGCATACTGAGGAGAGCCGCACCAACGGCGACTCGCTGTAGGCCTTCGAAATGAATGTCCTTCACTACGAACCCTTCAGCACCGTATACGGTGGCGCTGCTAAACAGCAGCGACGCTATGAGCAACTTTTTCATCGCCATCGTTATTATGCGTTCTTCCTAACACTCTCTTACAACCGAGAGAAATCATTGAAAAGTGCAAGCCCCATTAACAACACCAGCAAGATAGAGCCAATGCGATAACTAAAGTCTTGAACCCGCTCGGATACCGGACCGCCCTTCAGCTTTTCAATCGCCAGGAACAGCAGATGCCCCCCGTCAAGAACGGGCAACGGAAACAGATTGATTATCCCTAAGTTCACGCTGATAAGCGCAAGGAACATCAGGTAATAAATAATCCCGAATTCCGCTGACATCCCAGCCCCCTGGGCGATAGAAATCGGCCCACTGAGGTTGTTCAGTTTTACATCACCGGTAATCAATTTTCCCAGCATACTGACCGTCAGCTTCATCAACTGCCACGTTTTATCCGAGGCTTCGAGGACGGCGCTGAATGGCCCATACTGGCGTACAGTCTTATACTCATCAGGCAGAGGAATAACTTTAGGCACCACGCCCGCAAAACCTTCTGCCTTCCCGTTAACCTGTTTTGAATCTGGGGTTAACGTTAAAGACAAGGAACTTCCTTGTCTTTCAATATCTAGCGCTAACGGCTTATCCGGATTATCGCGCACCAGCGTCACAAACGTCATCCATTGCGTCAGCGGCTGACCATTGACTTTAACGATCCTGTCGCCTGCTTGCAAACCTGCCTTACTTGCAGCGGAGTTAACCTGCACTTCTGACAGCACCGGTTCAATCTGCGGACCGCGCGGACGAATCCCTAAACTGGAGACGGGATCCTCTTTGTCTGGCTCAAATGCCCACTGACGTAAATCCAGCGTTTTGTCCTGACGCTGGTTACTGCCAAACTGCGCTACGCTGAGAGTCGTATGCTCATCGCCAATTTTGGCTACCAGTTGCAATCTCACGGCATCCCAATCAGGGGTTTCGATACCATCAACCGCTTTTAGTTCCGTACCCGGCTGAATTTGCGCCTGCGCGGCAATCGAGTTGGGTGTTATTTCACCAACAACCGGACGAACGCCAGGGACACCGATGATAAACACCAGCCAGTAAGCGAAAATAGCAAAAAGGAAGTTTGCAATCGGACCTGCGGCGATGATGGCTGCGCGTTGTCCAACCGTTTTATTGTTGAAGGCGTAATGGCGCAACTCCGGTGCGACTGGTTCAGCGCGCTCATCCAGCATTTTGACGTAACCGCCGAGGGGAATCAGGGCGATAACGTATTCCGTACCTAATTTATCGGTACGCCGCCAAAGCGCTTTTCCAAAACCAATGGAAAAGCGTTCGACGCGGACTCCGCAGCGCCGCGCAACCCAGAAATGACCAAATTCATGCACGGTGATAAGCACACCAAGTGCGACAATGAATGCAGCCAGATTCCAGAGAATACTCAGCATAAGACCATCCGTTAGAGCGTCCTGAATACCAGTAACAACAGGCAGGCAAAGACCGGTACCGCAGCCGTCAGGCTATCAATACGGTCCAGAATACCGCCGTGTCCTGGAATTAAGTGACCACTGTCCTTAATACCTGCTTCACGCTTAAACATACTCTCGGTCAGGTCACCCAGCACGGAGGCCAGGGCTGCAACGATGGAGCAAATGAGCAAGGTGACAGGCGCAACTTCAAGATTCGCCCACATGCCATAACCCCATGAGATTACGGCCGCAGTGGCGAGTCCGCCAATAAAACCCTGCCAGGTTTTACCAGGAGAAACCTTCGGTGCCAGCTTATGTTTGCCAAACAGCTTACCAAACATATACGCACCCGAGTCCGCTCCCCAAACGAGGATCATGACATACAGCAGCCATAGCGCGCCACTATAATGATTCTCATCATAATGCCATGCACGTAGCGCCAGCATTCCCCAAAAGAACGGAACAATGGTTAACACGCCGAAAATTATGCGTAATGTTTTGGAATTACGCCAGACCGACGCAGAGCCGGGATAAAACAATACCAGCAACAGCGCCACGGCCCACCAGCCCAGCGACGCCCACAGCGATACTTCAACCAGCGGCTGATGAATATTGCGATGGTATTCCGGCAGTAAGAACAGCATTAGCGCCAGCAATAGCCCGCACAAAACCGCCAGCCAGACTCGCTGTGTACGCGTGGTAAAACCGCTTAACTGTCCCCATTCCCAGGCGGCCAGCATACAAACGACCAGCGTGACAATGGCGAACCCCACCGGCGGCAGCAAAAACAGCGCCGCGATGACAACGGGTATTAAAACAAAAGCAGAAATCAGGCGATACTTCAGCAAAAGCGACCCCCATCAGGCTTTTTCATCACCGGGCTCGGTGCCGCCGAAACGACGCTCACGATTAGCAAAGGCATGCAGCGCACCTTCAAAGTCTTGTTCATCGAAATCGGGCCAGAGAACATCCGTAAAGTAAAGTTCGGCATAGGCAATTTGCCACAACAGAAAATTACTAATTCGATGCTCTCCCCCAGTCCTTATCACTAAATCCACAGGAGCCAGTTCATGCATACAAATTTGCTGCCCAAGCATCTCTTCATCGATTTGCTCTGGACGCAGCAGACCATCCTGCACCTGTTGTGCCAGTTGCCTGACACCCTGGACTATATCCCACCGTCCACCGTAATTCGCTGCAATATTCAGCGTCAACCCGGTATTCTGGGCAGTAATCGCTTCTGATTTGCGAATCCGTTCTTGCAAACGAGAGTTAAATCGACTGATATCCCCGATAATACGCAGACGTACGTTATGGCGGTGCAGGTTTTTCACTTCACTATCAAGTGCCCACACAAACAGTTCCATTAACGCGCTCACTTCCTGCGCAGGTCGGTTCCAGTTCTCACTGCTAAAGGCATACAGCGTTAACGCATCAATACCGTTATTGGCAGCAAAAGAGACAGCCCGGCGGACGGATTTTGCTCCGGCCTTATGCCCAAAGGCGCGAATCTTCCCTTGCTTTTTCGCCCAGCGGCCATTGCCATCCATGATAATTGCGACATGGCGACAACCATGTGCTGGCAAATTTTCGCTTAATGGTTTAGTTGCAGACAACATAACGCGTTATTAGTCCCTGAAAGGATTTACGGTACTCAGGAATACTGAAGCCCATCCACAAAAAAGCCGTGTCAAACCACGGCTTACCCGACCGAAAAAAAGCAAATACCCGCGATCGGGTGGCGCAGACTATATCACTGAAGCCCAACGCTAACAAATAGCACGATTCTCCGTAGAGGGATTATCATCAGCTTGAGAGTCGCATCACTTCTTTTCTGGCGACGTCCCGCGCGATGGCATCAACCTTCAGCACGTCATCAACGCTCTGCGGCTCCTGCAAATCCATCTTATCCAGCACGGATAAATTCAGGTCAGCAATATCGGTAAATCGGATCTGCTGCGCCAGAAACGCGGCAACCGTAATTTCATTCGCGGCATTAAGTGCAGTCGTCGCCGCCTGCCCTTGCTCAAACGCGTCCATCGCCAGCTTCAGGCACGGATAACGCTGGTAATCAGGTGCTGAAAACGTCAGCGCACTGAGTTTGCAAAAATCGACAGGCTTAACACCGGACGTCACTCGTTCTGGCCATGCCATGGTATGGGCAATAGGTGTACGCATGTCCGGTTCACCCAACTGCGCCAGAACACTACCATCCTGATAACGGACCATCGAATGAATAACCGACTGCGGGTGAATCAGCACTTCCATCTGGCTTGCACTGGCATTAAATAACCAACGCGCTTCAATGTATTCCAGACCTTTGTTCATCATGGTGGCGGAATCGACAGAGATTTTTCGTCCCATCGACCAATTCGGATGACGACATGCCTGATCGGGGGTCATAGAGACCAGATCGCGCAATGGCGTTTCACGGAATGGGCCACCAGACCCGGTAAGCAGAACTGACATAACGCCGTTTTGCTCAAGGTCAGCGTATCCCAGATTGTGTTGGATAGGTTGCGGTAAACTCTGAAAAATCGCGTTATGCTCGCTATCTACCGGCAAAAGCTGCGCTTTGTGGCGTTTCACGTCGTCCATAAACAGACGACCGCAGGTCACCAGAGACTCTTTGTTCGCCAGTAAAATACTTTTGCTCGCACGAATTGCCGCCAGCGTTGGCAATAAGCCCGCTGCGCCGACAATTGCCGCCATGACCTGATCAACATCATCCAGCGCAGCCATATCACAGGCAGCCTGCTGACCGCTCATGACCTCAGTGCGACTGCCCTGCTCCAGCAGAGCTGCTTTTACCAACGCAGCGCTTTTTTCATCGTCCATTACCGCATAGCGAGGAGAAAACTCCAGGCATTGCTCTACCATGCGGGCGACATTTTTACCCGCCACCAACGCAGCAACACGAAATTTTTCCGGGTTATGGCGTACTACATCCAGCGTACTGCAACCAATGGAACCGGTTGATCCCAGGATGGTTAATTGCTTCATGAGACATCCAGAAGAATTTTACCCTTTAAGGTATATAGACAGAAAAAAGCAAAACGCCGCCATCCAGCCTTCTCAGGCCTTCTAAGCGGCGTTTTTAGCGTACAGGCGAATCAGAACTGCATCAGTTCCGCTTCTTTCTCTGCCAGCGCCGCATCAACTTTCTTGATTGCAGCGTCAGTCAGTTTCTGTACGTCGTCCTGAGAACGGCGATCGTCATCTTCGCTGATCTCTTTTTCTTTCAACAACGCTTTCACTTTGTCGTTTGCATCGCGGCGTACATTACGTACCGCAACACGCGCGCCTTCAGCTTCGCCACGCACGATCTTGGTCAGATCTTTACGACGTTCTTCGGTCAGCGGCGGCAGCGGAACGCGGATGTCGGAACCCGCAGAGCTTGGATTCAGACCGAGGTCGGAAGCCATGATGGCTTTCTCAACGGCTGGCCCCATAGAACGGTCGAACACGTTGATTTTCAGGGTACGGGAATCTTCAACCGTTACGCTTGCCAGCTGGCGCAGCGGAGTCGGTGTGCCGTAATATTCCACGACAATACCATCCAGCAGGCTAGGAGAAGCACGACCCGTGCGAATTTTGCTGATTTGGTTTTTGAACGCTTCGACGCATTTGTCCATGCGTACTTCAGCATCTTTTCTGATATCGTTGATCACGTTACGAATCCTTGAAAGCTTGTTTCAGTCAGACCATACCCGCCGCGCAAGATGTGACAAGTATAGTCTTGATTAATTTTGAGGGACGTATCCCGCGACATTAAAGCGGAATATTACCTGCATTTAGCCGCAACGGGAATTATTCCGTGATTAACGTGCCTTCTTTTTCACCCATAACAACACGGCGCAGTGCACCTGGTTTGTTCATATTAAAGACACGAATCGGTAATTTGTGGTCACGAGCCAGCGTGAACGCAGCCAGATCCATGACTTTCAGCTCTTTATCCAGTACTTCAGTGTAGGTCAACTGTTCGTACATGGTCGCCGTTGGATCTTTAGCCGGGTCGGCAGTAAATACGCCATCGACTTTGGTGGCTTTCAGTACCACATCCGCTTCAATTTCAATACCACGCAGGCAGGCTGCTGAATCGGTGGTGAAGAACGGATTACCGGTACCCGCAGACAAAATAACAACGCGGTTGTTACGCAGCAGGCTAATAGCTTCAGCCCAACTGTAGTTATCACACACGCCGTTCAGAGGAATTGCGGACATCAAGCGAGCGTTCACATAGGCGCGGTGAAGCGCATCGCGCATCGCCAGACCGTTCATTACGGTGGCTAACATGCCCATGTGGTCGCCCACAACGCGGTTCATCCCTGCTTTCGCCAGACCAGCGCCACGGAACAGGTTACCACCACCAATCACTACGCCAACCTGAATACCCAGCTCAACCAGCTCTTTGATTTCCTGAGCCATGCGGTCAAGGATGCTTGCATCAATACCGAAGCCTTCTGAACCTTGCAGAGCTTCGCCACTTAACTTAAGCAGAATACGTTTGTAGACGGGTTTTGCATTGGTAGCCATGTTTCTTTCCTGAGACTGTCAACGAATGAGATGAGTTAATTCCAGCGACATTGTATGTCGCTTTTCAGCAGGACCACTATAGCGGTTCGCTGAATTTACAAGCCAGACACAAAAAGAAGCCGCCCTCAGGCGGCTCCTTTCAAAATTAAGACTGCTTGGACATCGCAGCAACTTCTGCTGCAAAGTCAGTCTCAACTTTCTCGATGCCTTCACCCACTTCAAAGCGGATGAAGCCTGTTACGTCAGCGTTATGCTCTTTCAGCAGCTGACCAACAGATTTGCTCGGTTCCATGACGAAAGGCTGACCGGTCAGAGAAACTTCGCCGGTGAATTTCTTCATGCGGCCTTCAACCATTTTCTCTGCGATTTCTTTCGGCTTGCCAGACTGCATAGCGATGTCCAGCTGAACCTGGTATTCTTTTTCTACCACTTCAGCGGAAACGTCTTCCGGCTTAACGAATTCTGGTTTGCTTGCAGCAACGTGCATTGCCAGCTGTTTAACCAGTTCTTCGTCAGCGCCAGTTGCAGCAACCAGAACACCGATACGAGCACCATGCTGGTAGTTACCCAGAACTTCGCCTTCCAGGGAAGCAACGCGACGGATGTTGATGTTCTCACCGATTTTAGCAACCAGAGCAACACGTTCTTCTTCGAACTGTGCTTTCAGAACTTCAACGTCAGTGATTTTGCCAGCAACGGCAGCGTCCAGTACTTTGTCAGCAAATGCCTGGAAACCAGCATCTTTAGCAACGAAGTCAGTCTGGCAGTTAACTTCCAGAATGAAAGCGATGTTGCCGTCGATTTTGGTTTTGATTACGCCGTCAGCAGCAACGTTGCCTGCTTTTTTCGCCGCTTTGATTGCACCGGACTTACGCATGTTTTCGATTGCCAGCTCGATGTCGCCATTAGCTTCAGTCAGTGCTTTTTTGCAATCCATCATGCCTGCGCCAGTACGCTCACGCAGCTCTTTTACCAGGGATGCGGTAATTTCAGCCATTCTAAAATCCTCGGAAGATTTGATCTGCCCGGCATGAAACCGCACAGATTTAAAAGTGAAAAAGGGGGCCATATACAGGCCCCCTAACCAAACGTGATACTACCTGGTCTATAAGGGCTCTAACGAGCGTGCCTTATTATTCAGCTTCTACGAAGCTTTCTTCCGCCTGGGAAGCCAGATCCTGAGAACGGCCTTCACGAACGGTAGTAGCTACAGCGCCCAGGTACAGGGTCACAGCACGGATTGCGTCGTCGTTACCCGGGATAACGAAGTCAACACCGTCCGGATCAGAGTTGGTATCAACGATAGCAAATACTGGGATACCCAGGTTGTTTGCTTCTTTGATAGCAATGTGCTCGTGGTCAGCATCGATTACGAACAGAGCGTCCGGCAGACCGCCCATGTCTTTGATACCGCCCAGGCTGTTTTCCAGTTTCTCAAGCTCACGAGTACGCATCAGCGCTTCTTTCTTGGTCAGCTTTTCGAAAGTACCGTCCTGAGACTGAGTTTCCAGATCTTTCAGACGTTTGATGGACTGACGAACGGTTTTCCAGTTAGTCAGCATACCGCCCAGCCAGCGATGGTTCACGAAGAACTGGTCGCAGCTGTTAGCAGCTTCTTTCACCGCTTCGCTTGCAGCGCGTTTAGTACCAACGAAAAGGATTTTACCTTTACGAGCAGAGATCTTGTTCAGTTCAGCCAGAGCTTCGTTGAACATCGGTACAGTTTTCTCAAGGTTGATGATGTGAACTTTGTTACGCGCACCGAAGATGAACGGCTTCATTTTCGGGTTCCAGTAACGGGTCTGGTGACCGAAGTGAACACCAGCCTTGAGCATGTCGCGCATGGAAACAGTTGCCATGATTAAAACCTCTATATATAAAAGTTGGGGTTAAGCCTCCACGCATCCCATATTACCGACCCCAAAGGGCACCCCGGAATATGTGCCGATACGTGTGTGTTGTTACACAAAGTGAGATTTGTCGCTCCCGTCCATCGTGTGTAGTCTTCGAATGGATCGGAAGTCCGGCGCGCTTTATACCACAAATACGCCATAGACACCAATAATTGTTGGCACTGTGTGCTGTTAATGATTCTCAATTTGGCAGCACGTATGCGGGACTGATACCATTGGCAGCACTTAAACAATTATTGCCGATATCATCGGCACTGATGGACAGAATTCATGGCTATCTCAATCAAGACCCCTGAAGAAATCAAAAAAATGCGCGTCGCTGGCCGCCTGGCCGCTGATGTACTGGAAATGATCGAACCGTTTGTTAAACCGGGCGTCAGCACCGGCGAACTGGATCGTATCTGTAATGACTATATCGTGAATGAGCAGCAGGCCATTTCCGCCTGCCTGGGTTACCACGGCTATCCGAAGTCCGTGTGTATCTCTATTAATGAAGTAGTGTGCCACGGGATCCCGGACGACGCCAAACTTCTGAAAGACGGCGATATCGTCAACATCGATGTGACTGTGATTAAAGACGAGTACCACGGCGACACCTCGAAAATGTTTATCGTCGGCAAACCTACTATTCTGGGCGAGCGTCTGTGCCGCGTCACGCAGGAAAGCCTGTATCTGGCGCTGCGGATGGTGAAACCGGGCATTCGCCTGCGCACGCTGGGCGCTGCAATTCAGAAATACGCGGAAGGTGAAGGTTTCTCTGTCGTTCGTGAATACTGCGGTCACGGTATCGGTCGCGGCTTCCATGAAGAGCCGCAGGTTCTGCACTACGATGCAGACGACGGCGGTGTGGTACTGCAGCCGGGCATGACGTTCACCGTAGAACCGATGCTGAATGCCGGTGATTACCGCATCCGCACCATGAAAGACGGCTGGACGGTGAAAACCAAAGACCGGAGCTTGTCTGCACAGTACGAGCATACTATTGTAGTGACGGAAAACGGCTGTGAGATTCTGACGTTACGCAAGGATGACACCATCCCGGCGATCATCACACACGGCGAATAATGTTTTGCCTGATGGCGATGCATTCGCATCTTATCAGGCCTACAAATTGTACTACTTAGTAGGCCGGGTAAGGCGTTCACGCCATCATCCGGCTTTTTAATGGGTGGCGCATAATGAATACTCTTCCTGAACAGCACGCAAATACTGCCCTCCCCACCCTGCCTGGCCAGCCACAAAACCCAGGGACATGGCCACAACACGACCTCAACTGCACCGGTATTAAAGCGCATATCGACACCTTCCAGAGCTGGTTAGGCGAAGCGTTTGACAGTGGAATTTCCGCAGAACAGCTCATTGAGGCCCGCACCGAATTTATTGATCAGTTGCTTCAGCGCCTGTGGATTGAAGCCGGTTTCGGTCAAATTGCCGACCTGGCGCTGGTTGCCGTTGGCGGCTACGGGCGCGGCGAACTGCATCCGCTCTCCGATATTGACCTGCTGATCCTCAGTCGTAAAAAGCTACCTGATTCGCAGGCAGAAAAAGTCGGTGAGCTGTTAACGCTGCTATGGGACGTGAGGCTGGAGGTTGGGCACAGCGTGCGTACGCTGGAAGAGTGTCTGCTGGAAGGATTGTCAGATTTAACCGTCGCCACTAACCTGATTGAAACACGCCTGCTTATCGGCGATGTCGCGCTGTTTCTTGAGCTGCAAAAGCATATTTTTAGCGAAGGTTTCTGGCCGTCCGATAAATTTTACGCCGCCAAAGTGGAAGAGCAAAATCAGCGCCACCAGCGTTATCACGGCACCAGCTACAACCTGGAGCCGGATATCAAAAGCAGTCCCGGCGGCCTGCGCGATATCCATACTCTGCAATGGGTGGCCCGTCGCCATTTTGGCGCCACCTCGCTGGACGAAATGGTCGGCTTCGGTTTTTTGACGCTGGCAGAACGCGCCGAACTGAATGAATGTTTGCATATCCTGTGGCGGATTCGCTTCGCCCTGCATCTGGTCGTTAGTCGTTACGACAACCGCCTGCTGTTTGACCGCCAGCTCAGCGTGGCGCAACGGCTAAACTACGGCGGCGAAGGCAACGAGCCTATCGAGCGGATGATGAAAGACTATTTCCGGGTCACGCGACGGGTCAGCGAACTGAACCATATGCTGTTGCAACTGTTCGACGAGGCGATCCTCGCCCTGCCAGCCGATGAAAAACCGCGCCCGATTGATGACGACTTTCAACTGCGCGGCACATTGATCGATCTGCGCAACGACGACCTGTTTATCCGTAAGCCCGAAGCGATACTGCGGATGTTTTACATCATGGTGCGTAACAGCGCGATCAGCGGGATTTACTCCACCACGCTGCGCCATTTGCGTCATGCCCGCCGTCATTTAACCCAGCCGCTATGCTACATTCCGGAAGCGCGTTCGCTGTTTCTCAGTATGTTGCGCCATCCGGGCGCGGTGAGTCGCGGCCTGCTGCCGATGCATCGGCACAGCGTTTTGTGGGCCTATATGCCGCAATGGTCGCACATTGTCGGCCAAATGCAGTTTGACCTGTTTCATGCCTATACGGTGGATGAGCACACTATCCGTGTGATGCTCAAGCTGGAGAGTTTTGCTAACGAAGAGACCCGCCCGCGCCATCCGCTGTGCGTGGATCTGTGGCCGCGCTTGCGACAGCCGGAGCTAATTCTGATTGCCGCGCTGTTCCACGATATCGCCAAAGGTCGCGGCGGCGATCACTCGGTTCTCGGTGCCCAGGACGTGCTCAAATTCGCCGAACTGCACGGTCTGAACTCACGTGAAACGCAGCTGATCGTCTGGCTGGTGCGTCAGCATTTGCTGATGTCGGTGACCGCTCAGCGCCGTGATATTCAGGATCCGGAAGTGATCAAGCAATTCGCTGAAGAAGTACAAACGGAACATCGTCTGCGCTTTTTAGTGTGCCTGACCGTCGCGGATATTTGCGCTACTAACGAAACGCTGTGGAATAGCTGGAAG
The DNA here is from genome assembly GCF_030333815.1 of Citrobacter sp. Cf136. NCBI lineage: Bacteria > Pseudomonadati > Pseudomonadota > Gammaproteobacteria > Enterobacterales > Enterobacteriaceae > Citrobacter > Citrobacter sp. Cf136. The sequence goes on from NZ_JAOWFE010000040.1 coordinate 35,771, forward strand.
CAAAGTCTGCTGCGCGAGCTGTACTTTGCGACGGAAAAACAACTACGTCGTGGGATGCAAAACACGCCAGATATGCGCGAACGCGTTCGCCATCATCAGCTTCAGGCACTGGCGCTACTGCGTATGGACAACATTGATGAAGAAGCGCTGCACCACATCTGGTCGCGCTGTCGCGCCAACTATTTCGTGCGCCACAGCCCAAATCAACTGGCCTGGCATGCGCGTCATCTGCTGCAGCACGATCTCAGTAAGCCGCTAATCCTGCTCAGCCCGCAGGCCACGCGCGGCGGAACGGAAATTTTTATCTGGAGCCCCGATCGCCCTTACCTGTTTGCCGCCGTCTGCGCCGAACTGGACAGGCGCAATCTAAGCGTCCACGATGCGCAGATTTTCACTACCCGCGATGGGATGGCGATGGATACGTTCATCGTGCTGGAACCGGACGGCAGCCCGCTGTCTTCAGACCGACACGAAGCGATCCGTTTTGGACTGGAACAGGCGATCACGCAGCGCAGCTGGCAGCCACCGCAACCACGTCGTCAGCCGGCAAAATTACGCCACTTTACCGTCGATACCGAGGTTACTTTCCTGCCGACCCACACCGACCGAAAATCATTCCTTGAGCTTATCGCTCTCGACCAGCCTGGACTGCTGGCGCGGGTCGGGCAGATTTTTGCCGATCTGGGAATTTCGCTGCATGGCGCCCGAATTACAACCATTGGCGAGCGAGTAGAAGATTTATTCATAATCGCCACCGCCGACCGGCGCGCCCTTAATAATGAGCTGCAGCAGGAAGTGCATCAACGGTTGACAGAGGCCCTCAATCCAAACGATAAAGGGTGATGTTTTTATTTATTATGGAAAGAGTTTAACAATGCAGCAGTTACAGAACGTTATTGAATCCGCTTTCGAGCGCCGTGCCGACATTACTCCGGCAAATGTAGATACCGTAACCCGCGAAGCGGTGAATCAGGTTATTGCTTTACTGGATTCCGGTGCACTGCGCGTCGCAGAAAAGATTGAGGGTCAGTGGGTCACGCATCAGTGGCTGAAAAAGGCGGTCCTGCTCTCTTTCCGTATTAACGATAATCAGGTTATCGAGGGTGCAGAAAGCCGTTACTTCGATAAAGTGCCGATGAAATTCGCCAACTACGACGAAGCACGCTTCCAGAAAGAAGGTTTCCGCGTGGTTCCGCCAGCGGCCGTACGCCAGGGTGCGTTTATCGCCCGTAACACCGTGCTGATGCCGTCTTACGTGAACATCGGCGCTTATGTGGATGAAGGTACGATGGTTGATACCTGGGCGACCGTGGGTTCCTGCGCGCAAATTGGTAAAAACGTTCACCTGTCCGGCGGCGTTGGCATCGGTGGCGTACTGGAGCCGTTACAGGCTAACCCGACCATCATCGAAGACAACTGCTTCATCGGCGCACGTTCTGAAGTGGTTGAAGGCGTGATCGTCGAAGAAGGCTCTGTTATCTCTATGGGCGTGTACATTGGTCAGAGCACCCGTATTTACGATCGTGAAACCGGCGAAGTGCATTATGGCCGCGTTCCGGCGGGCTCTGTGGTTGTCTCCGGCAACCTGCCGTCGAAAGATGGCAAATACAGCCTGTACTGCGCGGTGATTGTGAAGAAAGTCGATGCCAAAACGCGTGGCAAAGTAGGAATCAACGAACTGTTACGCACCATCGACTAACAGTGATTTGAAAAAGCGGGCTTAGCCCGCTTTTTTTACATCTGCGAGTGGCATAAACAAGGCTTTTCGTTAATTATTCAATGGTTATGGTGAGCTTAAGGGTACCGCTATGTATGACAATCTGAAAAGTCTGGGCATTACTAATCCTGAAGAAATCGATCGTTACAGCCTGCGGCAAGAAGCCAACAACGATATCCTGAAAATCTATTTCCAGAAGGATAAAGGCGAGTTTTTTGCCAAGAGCGTGAAGTTCAAATATCCCCGTCAGCGTAAAACGGTTGTCGCCGATGGCGTCGGCCAGGGTTACAAAGAAGTGCAGGAGATCAGTCCCAACCTGCGCTATGTGATCGACGAACTGGATCAGATCTGCCAGCGCGATCGCAGCGAAGTCGATCTTAAACGCAAGATCCTTGATGATTTACGTCATCTGGAAAGCGTCGTGACCAACAAGATCAGCGAAATTGAAGCCGATCTGGAAAAACTAACGCGTAAATAACCGCGAGTGAATGTGTTCGTATGCCGGGTAAGGCGAAGCCGCCCCCGGCATTTTGCCTGATAAGCGTAGCGCCAACAGGCAAGAAATTAATGCTGCTCATCCAGTTGTAGCGCGACATACAGCAGCAGTCGGTCGTCAAAATTCCCTAAATCCAGCCCGGTCAGCTCTGAAATTCGGTTCAGGCGATATTCCAGCGTATTACGGTGGATAAATAACGCTTTTGAGGTCGCCAGCGGCTGAACGTTATGCCGAAACCACGCCGCTAATGTTCGACGCAGTAAGCCGTTGTTATCCATTGCTTTCAGCCGTACCAGCGGACGCGCCAGCTCGTTGGCCTGCCAGCCGCCGCGCAGGCTGTCCAGCAGAACTGGCAGCATCAAATCCTGGTAGAAATAGCTACGGCTTTCCGGCATCCGTTGCTTGCCGACCATCATGGTCGTGCGCGCCGTACGATACGAACGGGCAATACTGCCTGGCCCGGTAAAATAGTTGCCCAGCGACACGCGAAAACGCAGCTGTCCGTTCTCTTTCATGCGAGCAATGAGCTGCTCAACACGCTTGCGGTGATCTTCCGCGTCCCAGCGACCAAACTGATTGAGCGCCGGTTTCAGCACCACCATCTCGGTCAGGGAAACAATCGCAATCAGATTATTACGTTCAGGCGTAGTCAACGCGTTCTGCAATTGCTGTAGCTCCGCCATCGCGCTGTCAACGCCAAGCTGGCCACTATCAACCTCTACCACTGCCACCACGCGCGGCTGGTTCAAATCAATGCCTAAACGTTGCGCCCACTCCATCAGCGCCGGGGTATTCTCTTCCGCCTGAATCAGATTCATCACCAGCTCTTCACGCAGGCGGCTATCCTGCGCTAACAGATGCATCAGGCGCGACTGCTCCAGCATCATTTCGGCTGTCATGCACACCAGCTCGCCGTATTTACGCAGATGTTCCGGTTCACCGGTAAGCCCGATAACGCCAACGATTTCGCCTTCCAGACGCAACGGCAGGTTTATCCCCTGACGCACACCGTGCAAATGCCTCGCCACTGCATCGTCAATGTCCACCACCCGGCCCTGCGAAAGTACCAACAGCGCACCTTCGTGCAATTCACCAATGCGTTCGCGATCGCCACTGCCAATGATCCGCCCACGGGCATCCATTACGTTGATATTGGTATCAATGATGCGCATGGTTCGCGCCACGATATCCTGCGCCATTTTGGTATCAAGATGCCAGCCAGCCATAAACCCCTCCTGTGAGCAGAGCTCAAGCATAGGGAAGATAATAAGCGGCGACATTGTGCAAATGCACAAAGCGGAAGGGAGAAATATGGAGTTGTGGGAGGTATCACAAAAAGAACCCCTTCCTGTACAGGAAGGGGTTGAGGGAGATTACTGCATCAACAGATAGATGGAGCTGTCGCCACGCTGAATGTTCAGCGCCAGTACAGCGGGTTTGCTGTCGAGGATTTTGCGCAATTCGGCGATGTTTTTCACCGGCTGCTGATTCGCACCGATAATCACATCCCCTTTCTTCAGGCCGATCTGCGCAGCCGGAGAATTCGGTTTCACGTCGCTTACCACGACACCTTTATCCTGGCCTTTGTTGCTCATATCGGCACCTTCAATGCCTTTGAAGATAGAGCTGGAATCAACCTGAGTCTGGCTGCTCTGCTGCAATTCCAGGTTCACGGTGACCGGCTTACCGTCACGCAGCAGACCCAGGGTGATTTTGCTGCCGACCGGCATCGTCCCCACCTGCGCACGCAGAGCGGCGAAGCTGCTGATAGGTTTGCCGTTCAGGGAGGTAATCACATCCCCGGCTTTAATACCGGCTTTCGCTGCGGAAGAGTTCGGCATTACCTGGCTGACGAATGCGCCACGCTGAGCGTCAACTTTCATCGCTTTCGCCAACTCAGAGCTCAGTTCGGTCCCCATAATACCCAGCTCACCACGTTTAACCTGACCAAACTCAACCATCTGCGAAGTCAGGTTTTTCACCATGTTGCTTGGGATTGCAAAACCGATACCGATGTTACCGCCGTCCGGCGCGAGGATCGCGGTGTTAATGCCGATCAGCTCACCGTTCAGATTGACCAGCGCGCCACCGGAGTTACCCCGGTTGATCGCAGCATCCGTCTGAATAAAGTTTTCATAGTTCTCCGCATTCAGGCCGCTACGGCCCAGAGCAGAAACGATGCCGGAGGTCACGGTCTCACCGAGGCCAAACGGGTTACCGATTGCTACGGTGTAATCACCCACGCGCAGCGCGTCGGAGTCTGCCAGCTTAATCGCCGTCAGGTTTTTCGGATCCTGAATTTGGATCAGCGCGATATCGGAGCGTGGATCTTTGCCCACGATCTTCGCGTCAAATTTACGGCCATCGCTCAACTGAACCTTAATTACCGTAGCGTTATCCACCACGTGGTTGTTGGTCACGACATACCCTTTCGCAGCATCAATAATTACGCCGGAACCCAGCGCCATAAATTTCTGCTGCTGGCCGCCGCCGTTACCAGCGCCCGGTGCGCCGCCCTGGCAGAACGGTGAACTCTGGAACGGAGATCCGTCCTGGCAGAACGGTGAATTATCACCAAAGAACTGCTGGAAATTACGCGGCATACGCGGCGTATTCACCGTCGTGCTCCCCTCGACGTTAATACTTACCACCGATGGCATCACTTTTTCGAGCATCGGGGCCAGGCTTGGCATCTGTTGGGCGGTCATTGCTGAAGACGACGTCTCAGCCGCAGTTGCAGACAGGGGGGACAACGCCAAACCTAAACTCAGAGCCAGTGCACTCATTGCTAATGTGGTTTTTTTCATGTGTTTCGTTCTCGATTAACAGGTAACGCAAAATTGCTGTATACGTCAGATTCGTTTTATAACGCTAAGTTCCAGAATTGAGTTTAAGGAAAAAGTAAAATTTTATTGGCCGTCTTTACAAATGAGTATTTATTGTTCTACGGCCATCAAGCGACGATATTCATCCCAGGCATACAAATCTGTCATCCCGCTGATATAATCCTGGATCAACCGGCAGCGATAATAATATTCCAGAACCGAATACTCAGCGCACTCAGTCGATATTTTACTAACCGCCTCAACATACGCAAGACGATGGCGGGTAGACAACTTCTGAAATAAACGGGACTCGATAGGAAAACGTTTTACTCTTTCATTGTCGACCAGTTCAGTAAAATCTGACTGAGACATTTTCAATAACGGTTGATAGATCTCCAGCAACCCGGTGATCACCCGATAGCCCTGTAATTCCAGTTGCTCAACATCCGGATGGCTAAACACATGTTTTACCGCCACATTCTTATAAACGCCCAGTAACTGGCTGAAGCTACTGGCATCTTCTAACAGCGCATGATTAAAGCTGCCTTCATAAATCTGCGGCAAATTATCAATAAATCGCTGGGCCGCATACGGAACCAGTTTATTCAGCGTATTGACGCGTAAATACATAAAGAACTGATCTTCGGTGCTGCGGCTTAATGTATTTGAACGTGATTTTTCCCAGGCGTTTTCAACAACCTGACTAAACAGAGAGCCTTTTTCGTGATGCCCCCACGCTTCATACAGATGGTGATAAAGTTGCTCGACGCTAAAGATTCTTTTCTCAACGGCATCTTCCAGATCGGCCACGCAATATGAGATATCATCGGCAGCTTCCATAATCCAGGTTAATGGAAAACGACTGTAAGGTGCTAATGATAATTCTTTACGTAACCGCTCAATATACGGTTCCTCGGAAAGGTAATAACCAGGCTTCTTCATTAAATAGTTGTGCGTCTCGGGTGCACTGCCGCGCCACCATGCCGGACGGGTATATTTTAGAATACCGCCGACCTGCGCCCAGGTAAGGTTCATACGCATCAAAGTATGCACCAGACGAATACCCTGCGCATTGCCTTCAAAATGACACAAGTCCTGGCGCACCTTGCGGCGAATATCATTCAGCGACTCTTCACCTTCACGCAAACGTAATGCCGTCACCTGGCAGCGGTCATCACTCAGGGGCTGACTTTCCGCGTCGGCGGGATACAACCGCTGGCGAAACCAGTCATTAATCGCCGCTTCCCCAAAATGGCCAAACGGAGGATTACCAATGTCATGCATCAGGCACGACATTTCGACGATACTCTCAAACGGTCCCGTCAGTTCCTCCAGACCATACTGCTCCAGCAGCTTTAGCTCTTTCAGCCGACTGAGGATCTCTTTCGCGATATAGCGCCCAACCTGCTGCACTTCCATCGAGTGCGTCAGACGCGTACGCACCGCTGCATTACGCTCCAGCGGAAAGACCTGGGTTTTTTGTTGCAGCCGGCGAATAGCCGGAGAATTGATAATACGTCCACGATCGCTTTCAAAAATTCGCAGGATCTCATGCTCCGTCTTCACGCCCTGCGGCGAACGGTAACGGCGATGCCAGTTTATTTTTTTTCGGAAATCGATCTGTACCATATCCTCTCCCGCCTGAGAAATGCGCTACCCCTTAAGCGCATGATAGACTATGCCCTCAAATCTGGCTTATCGCGAGTAAATCTATGAAAATCGGCATCATTGGTGCAATGGAAGAAGAAGTTACGCTGCTGCGTGACAAAATCGAAAACCGTCAGACCATCACGCTCGGCGGTTGTGAAATTTACACCGGCCAACTGAACGGTACTGAGGTTGCGCTTCTGAAATCAGGTATCGGTAAAGTAGCTGCGGCGCTCGGCGCTACGCTGCTGCTTGAACGCTGCAAGCCGGACGCCATCATTAATACGGGTTCCGCGGGCGGCCTGGCCTCTACGCTGAAAGTCGGCGATATCGTAGTTTCTGATGAAGCGCGCTATCACGACGCCGACGTCACTGCCTTTGGTTATGAATTTGGTCAGCTACCGGGTTGCCCGGCTGGTTTTAAAGCCGATCCTGCGTTGATTGCAGCCGCAGAATCTTGCATCGCCGAACTCAATCTGAACGCTGTTCGCGGACTTATCGTCAGCGGCGATGCATTCATTAATGGTTCCGTGGGGCTGGCTAAAATTAAGCATAACTTCCCGCAGGCGATTGCCGTTGAGATGGAAGCGACCGCAATTGCGCACGTTTGCCACAACTTTAAGGTGCCATTTGTCGTGGTTCGCGCTATCTCTGACGTTGCCGATCAGCAGTCCCATCTCAGCTTTGACGAATTCCTGGTGGTTGCCGCGAAGCAGTCAAGCCTGATGGTTGAAACGCTGGTGCAGAAACTGGCGCATGGCTAAATTATTCTCCAGGGCGCTGGTCGCCCTGCTTTTCACTCTCCCGGCGTTCCTTTACGCCGCACCGCGTGTTGTAACGCTTTCTCCTGCCAATACCGAACTCGCTTTTGCCGCAGGCATTACCCCAGTTGGCGTCAGCAGCTACTCAAACTACCCGCCAGAAGCCAAAAATATTGAAGAGGTCTCAACATGGCAAGGTATGAATCTTGAGCGTATTGTGGCGCTGAAACCTGATTTAGTCGTCGCCTGGCGCGGGGGAAATGCTGAGCGGCAGGTGAATCAACTGACCTCCCTGGGAATTAAGGTCATCTGGGTGGACGCCGTTACCATTGAGCAGGTTGCCGATGCGCTACGCCAGTTGGCTGCGTGGAGCCCCAAGCCTGAACAAGCTAAACAGGCGGCGCAAACCATGCTTGATGACTATGCTTTACTTAAATCTCAGTATGCCAACAAACCGAAAAAACGCGTGTTTCTCCAGTTTGGTGCCAATCCTCTGTTTACCAGTGGAAAAGGTTCTATTCAGCACGAAGTTCTTGAGGTATGCGGCGGAGAAAACATCTTTGCCGGTAGTCGGGTTCCCTGGCCGCAGGTTAGCCGTGAGCAGGTCCTGGCACGAGCTCCCCAGGCTATTGTTGCAACCGGCGGTCCGGGCGAAACTCTGAAAATTGAGCAATACTGGGGAAACCAGCTAAAAATACCCGTTATTACACTTAATAGTGACTGGTTCGAACGCGCGAGCCCGCGTATTATCCTCGCCGCAAAACAACTCTGTAATGCGCTTTCACAGATAAATTAGCGCCTGCCCCCACCAGGTCTGTTGTGAGGATTTAAAAATGCTCGTCTATTGGCTTGATATTGTCGGCACCGCGGTATTTGCAATCTCTGGCGTATTACTAGCCGGGAAATTACGTATGGATCCGTTTGGCGTCCTGGTCCTCGGCGTGGTTACCGCCGTCGGTGGTGGTACGATCCGCGATATGGCGCTGGATAATGGACCGGTTTTTTGGGTTAAAGATCCAACCGATCTGGTCGTGGCGATGATCACCAGCATGCTGACGATCCTATTGGTACGGCAGCCAAGACGCCTGCCGAAATGGATCCTTCCGGTGCTGGATGCCGTTGGCCTGGCGGTGTTCGTGGGTATTGGCGTCAACAAGGCCTTTCTCGCAGGAACAGGCCCCTTGGTGGCGATTTGTATGGGGGTGATTACCGGCGTCGGCGGTGGGATCATTCGCGATGTATTAGCACGTGAAGTCCCGATGATTTTGCGCACCGAGATCTACGCCACAGCCTGTATTATCGGCGGGATCGTGCATGCGACGGCGTTTTATACCTTTGATGTTTCACTGGAAAACGCCAGTATGATGGGGATGATTGTCACCCTGCTGATTCGGCTTGCCGCCATTCGCTGGCATTTGAAATTACCGACGTTTGCGCTGGATGATAACGGACGTTGACATGATGATGCAGAATATGTAGGCCGGATAAGGCGTTTACGCCGCCATCCGGCACATTGCCCGGTGGCGCTACGCTTACCGGGCCTACACCATCAGACCACTGGTATTACAGACAGCAATCAGATGCTGAAAGAAGAACCACACCCGCAGGTGCTTTTCGCATTCGGGTTAGTCACAACGAAGCGGGAACCTTCCAGACCTTCGGTATAGTCAACCGCGCCGCCCACCAGATATTGCAGACTCATCGGGTCAACTACCAGACCAACACCTTGTTTCTCAATGGTCATATCACCATCGTTCACCTGATCGTCAAAGGTGAAACCGTACTGGAAACCGCTGCAACCACCGCCGGTGATATACACACGTAATTTCAGATTCGGGTTATCTTCGTCAGCGATCAGGCTTTTTACTTTATTGGCTGCTGCTTCAGTAAATTGCAGTGGCAGCGCTACGTCATCACTCATATTTTGCTCCAAACGACATTGGCAATTGGGCAAATTATAACCCAATGGTTAAGGCCATTATCTAATACCCTGGTATTTCGTTCAAGTATTCTCGCCAGCTGCTGTACCCTGGCTTTTAGCCGCCTGCTCCGCTTCCTGTTTTGCCAGCGTACGGGCAAGGATAGTCGAGTATAGCGGCTTTCCGCCCATAAATTGGGCTAATAGTGTTGCGCCAAGACAGGTAATAATCATTGGCAAAATGAGCTGATAGTTATCGGTCATTTCCAGTACCAGTATAATGCCCGTTAACGGCGCGCGCACCGAGGCCGCCAACAATGCTCCCATTCCGGCGATGGCGAAGGTCCCGGCCTCCAGATGATAATGCGGAAAAGAGGCCGCTGCCGCCATACCGAACGCGGTGCCAAGCAACGTGCCTAATGCCAGCATCGGGGCAAATATCCCGCCGGGCGCGCCGGACGAGAAGCACAGCAGCGTGGTAATGACGCGGGCAATAAAGATAAACAGCAGTAAACCAACGCTGAAATTCCCTGCCGCAGCGATAGGTATCAGGTTAAACCCGCCTCCAGCCGCTTCAGGTGTAATTAAGCCAAGGATCCCGCACAGACCGCCGATCGCACCGCCCATCAGCACCCATTTTTTGAGATCGCCTCCGTGGAAACGCTGGAACATATCCTGAGTCCGCAACACCATGGTGTTGAACAACGGTCCGACACAGCCAAAAATAATCCCCAGGACCAGATACAACCACAGCGTGTTCACCGGCGCATTGGAGAGCTTCCCAACTTCAATAAGCGGTGCCTCGCCGTTGAAAACACGAAACACAATGCTCGACATGATGACGCCGGTAAACACGGCTTTGATCGAGACAAGGTTATAGCGAAACTGCGGGCGCATCTCTTCAATAATGAACAGGATCCCCGCCAGAGGGGCGTTAAACGCCGCCGAAAGGCCCGCTGCCGCACCGGTAGCCAATAAGGTATGTCGCGCTTCTGCGCTACGCATGCGGAAAATATCCAGCACCATGCGCCCGAGGTTACCACCGATCTGCACGGTCGGTCCTTCTCGCCCGAGCACCATACCGGCACCCAGCGTGCCCATACCGCCGAAAAATTTCACCGGCAGTACGCGCCACCAGCGCACAGGCCGCAGCTCTTCCAGCGCGCCTTCAATCTCTGGGATCCCCGAACCACCGGCTTCCGGCGCAAATTTACGCACCAGAAAGTAGCCAACCATCGCCAGCAACGCAGAGAGAATAAATGCCAGCGGCCACAGCAGAATGGCATGGTCCGCAACCTGAGCCAGCGCGCCAATGCGCTGATTCTGCACCCAGGCCACCGCTTTCTCAAATGCCACGCCAACAAGCCCTGTCACTGTACCCACTACGGCAGCCATCAACAGGATCGCCAACGGCGTTTTGTCTCGTTCCAGGAGTCGACGGATTTGATCCCTGCGGCGTAAACGCACAATTTGTTGTGCTTCAAAAGAGGGAGTGTCTGTCTTCATCAGATGATCATTAATTGGTAATACAAATACGGAATCGGCATTCTACTCGCACATTTCACGAAAATCCCCTGCAAATCGTATTGTTTCAAATGCGTAAAACTTTCATAACCTTCTCTGAATAACTAGAATAGCGGGCATTTACTTTTTCTACGAACCAGGACCCCATCCATGAGTAAGTCTGAAAATCTCTACAGCGCAGCACGCGAACTTATCCCTGGCGGCGTTAACTCCCCCGTTCGCGCCTTTACTGGCGTGGGTGGTACTCCGCTGTTTATCGAAAAAGCCGACGGCGCGTATCTGTACGATGTCGATGGTAAAGCCTATGTTGACTACGTCGGTTCCTGGGGACCGATGGTGCTGGGCCATAATCACCCGGCAATCCGTAATGCGGTGATTGAAGCTGCGGAGCGCGGTTTAAGCTTTGGCGCACCGACCGAAATGGAAGTGAAAATGGCGGAGCTGGTCACTGAACTCGTGCCGACCATGGACATGGTGCGCATGGTGAACTCCGGCACGGAAGCGACTATGAGCGCAATCCGTCTGGCGCGCGGTTTCACCGGTCGCGATAAGATCATCAAATTTGAAGGCTGCTACCACGGTCATGCCGACTGTCTGCTGGTCAAAGCGGGTTCCGGCGCGTTAACGCTGGGTCAGCCGAACTCCCCGGGCGTTCCGGCTGATTTCGCGAAACACACCCTAACCTGCACCTATAACGATCTCGCTTCAGTACGTGCGGCATTTGAACAATATCCGCAGGAGATCGCCTGCATCATCGTTGAACCGGTCGCAGGCAACATGAACTGCATCCCGCCGCTGCCGGAATTCCTGCCGGGCCTGCGTGCACTGTGCGATGAGTTTGGCGCACTGTTGATCATCGATGAAGTGATGACCGGTTTCCGCGTGGCGCTGGCCGGTGCACAGGATTATTACGGCGTCGTGCCGGATCTGACTTGTCTTGGCAAAATCATCGGTGGCGGAATGCCCGTTGGCGCATTCGGTGGACGTCGCGATGTGATGGACGCACTGGCGCCGACTGGACCAGTTTACCAGGCGGGGACGCTTTCCGGTAACCCAATCGCGATGGCGGCAGGTTATGCCTGTCTGACCGAAGTCGCCCAGCCGGGTATTCATGAAACGCTGAACGAACTGACGACGCGTCTGGCGGAAGGCCTGCTGGAAGCTGCTGAAGAAGCGAATATTCAGCTGGTAGTTAATCATGTAGGCGGGATGTTCGGGATTTTCTTCACCGATGCAGAAACCGTAACCTGCTATCAGGATGTGATGGCATGCGACGTTGAACGCTTCAAGCGTTTCTTCCACATGATGCTGGATGAAGGAATTTATCTGGCGCCGTCCGCGTTCGAAGCAGGCTTTATGTCCGTGGCGCACAGTGAAGAAGATATCAATAACACCATCGACGCCGCGCGCCGGGTGTTTGCGAAACTGTAAAGGATGAATTGCCGGGTGGCGCTTACGCTTACCCGGCCTACATTCTACGCCGTAGGCCGGATGGCGGCATAACTTACCGGCTCTGCTTACGTAGCAGATAGATAAAGTACGGCACGCCAATAAACGTCGACAGTAATCCCGCCGGGATCTGATACGGAAACAACACCATCCTGCCGCACCAGTCAGCAAAGACCAGCAACACGCCACCCGCCAGCGCTGAAATCAGCATATGCGGCATCGCCCGACGAAACCCCATCATCCGGGCAATGTGCGGCGCCATCAGCCCGACAAAGCTCAACGGTCCAATGGTCATGGTGGCTGTCGCCGTCAGCCCTGCCGCCAGCAGCAGTAACCCCACGCGTGATGGCGTAATAGCCATACCGACAGCCCGCGCCGTATCGCCGCCAAGCGGTAAAATTGTCAGCCAACGGCGGCACAGCGGCGTCATCGCCAGCAGGATGACCATTACAATCCCGGTGCGCAGCACCTGTTCGCCACTCGCGTTATAAGTTGAGCCGGAGATCCAGGTTAGCACCCCCGCCATACGCGGATCGCCGCTGGCCTGCAGCATCATCAGCAGCATTGTAAACGCCGTGCTGAGCGCCATCCCTGCCAGCAACATGCGGTGCGGTGAAAAGCCCCCGCGCCCGGCGGCAATCATAATGATAAGCAAGGTGGCTGCCGCACCGAGGCTCCCGGCCGGCAGCAGCCAGCCAAAGGCATTGCCGGGGACCAGAAATAACATTAGCACCACGCCAAATGCCGCCCCGGAGCTAATTCCTAATACTTCCGGACTGGCCATTGGATTTCCGGTCAGACGCTGAATAATACAGCCAGCTACCGCTAACATTACCCCGGCAATCAGCGCTGCCAGAACACGCGGCCAGCGCCAGGGCATGAGCTCATCCAGCATCGCGCCGCTGGCCCATGTCCAGCCGTGCGCATCGCGGCCAAACGCGAGCGCCACAATAACGGTAAGCAGCAATATCGCCCCGCCCGCCAAGGCAAACATCAGTACATTCTGGCGCTCAGCAGCGATGCGGTTACTGGCATTCATATCCGGCGCGCTCATACTTCTAAGGCGCGGCAACAGCCACAGCAGCAATGGCGCGCCAATCAGCGCCGTCACCGAACCAGTGGAAACTTCCATCCATACGCGGGTCAGCAACAGAATGATTTGGTCGGAGAGCCAGAGGATCAACGCACCAATCAGCGGGGCCAACATCAGACGCGCCAGCAGACGACGCGCGCCGAGCATTTTCGCCAACAGCGGTGCAAACAGGCCAATAAAGCCGATAATCCCAACCGCGTTAACCAGTAAGGCGCTGATAACAATGGCCAGCGATAACGCCGCCAGACGTGCCAGCGACAGCGCCAGACCGAGGTTACGCGCCACACCGTCATCCAGTCCCATCAGCGTCATTGGGCGTAATAACAACAGCGTCAGCATCACACCGCCCAGCAGTTGCGGCCACAGACGCTGTACGCCGCTCCAGTCGGTCTGCGTTAGCGTACCGCTGCTCCATAAAAACATGCTTTGCAGTTGATCGTGATGGAAGATAACCATCAACTGGTTAATTGCCCCGCAGTACAGGCTGACCACCAGCCCGGCAAGGATTAACGTCACCGGAGAAAGACGTTTGCCCCAGGCAACGCCAAACACCAGTGCCCCAACAACACATGCTCCCGCCAGCGCCGCAAATTGCGTGGTCAGCGCACCGGGAATAGCCCACAGCGTGGTAACCGTAATGCCCAACTGCGCCCCGGTTGCGACACCTAACGTAGTGGGTTCTGCCAGTGGGTTACGCAGCACCTGCTGAAACAAGACACCGACCAGCCCCAGCCCGGCACCGACCAACAGCGAAATCGCCAGCCTCGGCAGCAGACTGTAGTGGAAAACCATCTGCTCAATAGCATTGATATCCGGTGACCAGATAGCCTGTTGCCACTGACTGCGCGGTAGCGCAACAGAGAAGTTTACCCAGGTCAGCCAACAGGCAGCGACAAACAGAACCACCAGAAGAAGGGTCGGGAATAGCGCAATTCGTTTACTCACGCTTTGCCTCCCAGCGCATTATCCAGAATGCGGGCAAAATGCATCGCCGAGAGCGTGGCGCCATAGAACCAGACGGCAGGCACACGCTGAAAACGTCCGCTGCGGACAAACGGCATCGCCTGCCACAACGGCGTAGACATTAGCGCAGCCATCTCTTTATCGTTGCCGTGATCAAAACACAGCACATCGACATCCTTATAAGCAGCCAGACGGTCAATACTCACGGCAGTGCTGCCCCAAAAGTTTGTCTCGCCCTGCCAGGCGTTGGGGATCCCATAATCATCCAGCACGTCCTGAAACAGGCTGTTTGGGCCAAACACCAGCATATGTCGCGAATCAAGCAAGGAAGTGAGAAGTACAGGGCGTGCGCCGCGTTGAATGAAGCGCGGTTTCAGGCTGGCGATAAAACGATCGTACTCGGTCAGATGGCGTTCAGCAGAGGCTTGCAGATTGAACAATTGCGCCATTTCCTGCAGCGATTGTCGCGCAACGGCCAGCGGCTTTTTACCGTCACTGAAGTTAAATCCCCGGCCAGGTGCAATCCGCGCCAGCTTTTCAGGGGAAGGACCATAGCCTGCCGACCACAGCAAAAACGAGGGTTTCATTTCGGTCAACAGTTCGAGATTGGGCTCCGTACGTAGCCCGACATCAATCACAGAATCCGGCAACGGGGGCTCACTGACCCACAGCTTGTAGTTAGGGATATCGGCAATGCCATACGGCGTAATACCCAGCGCCAGCAATAGCTCTACCGGTAGCCATTCCAGCGCCACAATGCGCTGCGTATCAACCGCCGCAGCGTGCGCCGTATTCATCCGCCACAGCAGCGGCGACAGCGCCATCGCCGCAAGCAGCCGCCGACGGGTAATATGATGTAATTCAATCATTAATAGACAAAACTCACGGGTGCGGCACCGGCCGGATGCGGCAAAATGCCCATCGGGATACCGTAAATCTGTTCCAGAGTTTCACTGCGCATCAGTTCAGCAGGCGTCCCTTGTGCAATCATTTCACCACCGCGCAGCGCAACTAAGTAATCACAGTAGCGGGCCGCCATGTTGATATCATGCAGCACCGCAATCACCGTCAGCCCGCGCTGCTGACTTAAGCGATGCACCAGTGCCAGTACGTCAACCTGATGAGCGATATCCAGCGCGGAAGTCGGTTCATCAAGCAGCAGACAGCGGCTGTCCTGCGCTACCAGCATGGCAATCCACGCGCGCTGGCGTTCTCCGCCGGACAGACTATCAACCAAACGGTGCGCCAGCGGTTTTAAGCCAACCAGCGAAATCGCCTCTTCTACTTTCTCTCTGTCGGCAACGCCAAAACGTCCCAGCGCTCCGTGCCACGGATAGCGGCCAATCGCCACCAGTTCGCGCACAGTCATCCCTTCGGCCTGCGGCAACTGCTGCGGCAGATAGGCGACCTTGCGGGCAAACGCTTTACTGCTCCAGTTCTCCAGCGGCTGTTCGTCGAGCAGGATTTCACCTTCTGACGGCGGCTGATGACGTCCCAGCATTTTCAATAACGTCGATTTTCCGGAACCGTTGTGGCCGATAAGGCCGGTCACTTTACCCACAGGAAAAGTTAATGAGAGAGGATGCAAAAGCGTGCGGCCAGGCACACGAAAGGAGACATTACGCAACGCAAAAGTAGTGTCGGGATGGGATCTGTTTTCCTGCATAGCAGCCAACTTGTAAAACGGGCACGCAAAGCGTGCCCAATAGAAATTAGAAACGGAAGGTTGCGGTTGCAACGACCTGACGTTCTGCGCCCCAGAAGCAGCCATAGGTATTGAAGCAGCTGGCGACGTATTCACGGTCAAACAGGTTGTTCACATGCAGCGCCACGTTGGAGCCCGCCATGCCGACGCGCGCCAGATCGTAACGTACTAACGCATCCACCAGCGTATAGCTCCCCACTTTAAAGGAGTTTGCCGGATCGCCATAACTGGAACCCGTATAACGAACGCCAGTACCCAACGTCAGCCCAGAAAGCGCGCCGTCATAAAGGGTGTAATCGCCCCACAATGATGCCATGTGTTTTGGCACCTGCGCAGGCGTATTGCCCTTGTAGTTGGTGTCGGTGGTGTATTCCGCGTCGGTGTAGGTATAAGAACCCACTACGTTGACGCTGGCAGACAGCGCCGCTTTCGCTTCAATTTCCACTCCGCGAGAACGAATTTCACCGCCTTCAACTGACCAGAACGATCCGTTCGGATCGGCCATCAGATTGTTGGTTTTGGTCAACTGATAGACAGCACCGGTGATCACGATTGGACGATCGTTCGGCACGTACTTCACGCCAGCTTCGTACTGCTTACCTTTAGATGGCGCAAAGATATTACCGCTTGCCCCCGTCTGGGAAGCCGGTTCAAACGACTCGCTGTAGCTGAAATATGGGGTTACGCCGTTGTCGAACAGATAGTTAACCCCACCGCGCCAGGTGAATTGCTTATCATCGCGGGAATCCGTTACGCCAGAAACACGGTTCAGAGAGTCCTGTTTAGCCCAGTCGTAACGACCGCCCAGAGTAACCAGCACCTTATCCCATTGCGCCTGATCCTGAACATACAAGCCAGTCTGCTTCTGTTTGTTCAGCACTTTGTAAGGACCTGAAGGGCCTGGGTGTGAGCCAAAATCGAAGTCGCTGCGGTCGAGGTTATAGATATCGGACGGCGCAACAGAACCCGCATAGCCAAACCAGGAGTTGATATCATTACGCATACGCATAAAGTCAACGCCAGTCAGCAGCGTGTGATCTACGTCGGCTGTCGCGAACTTGCTTTGCAGCTGAGTATCGACGGAGAAGTTCTGCAATTTCTCATTATCGATAACATACTGACGCGTCAGCGTATGATCCCAGTCGGCCTGAGGAACGCTGGCACAAGGGCTGTTAGCCGGATCCTTGGTATAGAGCGGATCGGAGCACATACCGTAGCCATACACGCTGTTCTGCGAGACTTTATTTTGCGCGTAACGCAGGTTCTGACGCACGGTAAAGGTGTCGTTAAATTCGTGATCGAAGCTGTAGCCCACCATCTTCTCGTTACGAGAATAGGTATTGTTGTTCGCCCCTTCGTTGAAATCGGTAGGCAGACGCTTGCCATTCGGCAACTCAGTCACCGTCCCTTCTTTCGGCAACCAGCCGTAATAACCGGTTTCCGGCTCGTTCTGGAAGTAGGAGAGGAAGGTGAAGTTTGTCTTATCGTCCGGACGCCATGAGAAAGATGGCGCGATGGCATAGCGTTGTTCTTCTGCGCCCTGCTGCTGCGCATTCGCGGAACGCGCCAGGCCAGTTAAGCGGTAAGAGTATACACCGTCATCATCCAGCGCATCGCTGAAATCAAAACCTGTCTGGAACAGGCTGTCAGTGCCCATCTTGAACTGAATTTCTTTTAACGGCTCTGTGGTCGGGCGTTTGCTGACCATATTCAACAACCCACCCGGGTTGCTCTTTCCGTACAGAACGGAAACCGGACCGCGCATCACTTCGGCACGCTCCAGCATATAAGGGTCTATGACCGCATCGTTGTAGAAGTTGCCCTGCATCTTCAGGCCATTCAGATAGTTATTCTGACTTTGGCCGTCGGCGGCAAATCCGCGAATAATCAAGTAGTCATAGGTATTGGACGCACCACGCGTACCCACGGCAACGCCCGGGGTGTAGCTAAGCGCCTCTTTGACCGATTTTGGCTGATGCAACGCCATCTCTTCGGCGGTGACCACAGAAATAGACTGAGGAACTTTTTGAATTGGAGTGTCGGTTTTGGTCGCCGTAGCAGACTGTCGTGCGGCGATGGTTGCCGCAGGCCCCCATGCGCTTTCCTGCGGAGCAGGAGCTGCAGTTACGGTGATGGTTTCTTCTTTCGGGTCAACCGCCGCCTGTGCATAGACAGACATGCCGCTAACCGCTGTGGCTACCACTACTGCGATTTTACGCAGTGATGAACTTGGCTGAGCAGTTTTAAGACGCGCCATTGGTATTTCTCTGATGAAAGTGAATGATAACGTAAACGAGAATTATTATTATAACGGCAGCATAATATTCGAAACTCTGGCGAGATAGCAAGCAATACGCGCCCCTACTAAAACTGAGGGGTTAAGAAATAACCAGATGAAAAGAAAGGGTTAATAAATTAGGCTGGAATGTTAGAGCGCTGCCAACCCGCCGCAGCGGGTCGCAAGGCGTTAGCGGTAAAAGACCTCAAAAGTCGCGACGGCGTCCACTTTCCCGGCTTTGACATTGCCGGTTTTGGCATAGCGTGCCTTCAGCGGAATTTCTGCCACTTCGTTAGCGCTAGTGCTGCTCACAGCGGTATAGGTTTGATCAAAACTCAGCACATTATTGTTCGTGTCCAGAATCTGGATACCGACACCGCTGGCAGAGCTGTCTCCACTGGCGATAGCCAAAATATTGCCATCCGTAACGCCTGTCGAACCAGCACTGTTGAACTTATAATCGATTTGGGTACCTGCCCGACAATCAGAAATCTCGATTTTGAAACTGTTATCGGTGAGTACTTCTGAAAATTGACTGTCAAAGTTATCGACATTAATCGTCTTCAGCGGCACGTAGATATTTTTATCCTCCAGGTTACAGGTATTAGTCTGGATATGAATGCTGGTGGGAGATACCAATATCTGAGCTATCACATCATTACCCCACTTCTCTTGCGCTGTCAGCCGGGAGGTATCAAGATAACCATCCTCGACGTCGCCCGTCACAACCAACTGCATTGACGCATGGTACTTTGTATGAATACTGTTCCATCCGCTTGCTCCATAGCTATAAAAATGCATGGGTGTGACGATATCCTCAGAGGTAAAGGTAGGTGTTCGTTCTTCCGCTTCAGCCATGCGGATACCTATACCTGGAACGCTAGTCTGATAAACGCCTTCCAGCACTCCATTGCGGGCATCGGCATCCGTTAACACTGCGTAACCTTTGTATTTGTTGCCAGTATCCTGGCAATCCATATCGATTTGGCCGCTCTCAATGCTTCCCTCATAAATAACCGTACCAACTGATACGTCAGGCTCCACAGTGATGCTTGCCGGTAGCTGAAAGGTCATTGCGCCATTTTCCGGGTAATTTCCGGTACATGTGGCGGCATAAACAGGTGCTGCCGATCCAGCTAAAATCAATATGATCAACATAGCCCTGAAAATGTTTTTGTTCCTTTTACTCATATCTGACAATTTCCGTATTCATAAGCCATCTTCCATTATTGGCAATTAACCGTAGCTGAGAGAATTCCCGTACCCATGTTCTCAGGCACGCTTACGCTGCCCGTACATTTCGTCTGTGCGGTATTTCCCCATTGCACCTCAATGCGCTGTGTTCCTTTTAGCCCAGTGACATACACTTCACCGTCGTCACCCACGATCGATGTCGTACCGTCCATACTTAACAGAGCACCAAAAGGAACCACGCTCTGACCATGTTTTAAGGTAAGTAATGCACGCTTACCTGAACGCGCCGTGAAGTCAGCTTTCAGGACGGCCCCTTTTGTCGGAACCACATCCAGAGAAGCATCCTGAATATCAATATCATCACGTCCCTGAGTATTCACAGTAATAGTATTACGGCGATAATTGGTTAAAGTTGGCACAATGGCATTGCCCCAATAATCGGTGTAAACCCCCCGGGAATTTTGTATTTTTACATTATCGCCATCGGTAATGTGCACAATGGCAAAAGCATCCTGAATGGATTGTCCAAGCGTTATTCCCTGCGAATGCGCAACAACGGAACCCTGGGCGCCATAGCCCCACTGTTTACTGTCTTTTTGATAACTGTAATTGGCGCTGAACTCGCCAACCGATGTCCGATACCGGGAAGAGAGATAGGCACCATAACCGACATCGTTATCGGTGTAGGTTTGCTGAAGGTTATAATTTAAATTGTTATCTTCCAGTAACGTTCCACTGACGCCAACCTGATGTGCACTATTACCATTTTTTGAACTTGTCAGAGTATATGTTCCCCAGGCATTAGCCAGCCAACGCGAAAGAGGGACATTCATTGAGATAGAAAACTGCTGATCGTTAGTGGTTGATGGCGTTTTTGTCAGGCTGTAATTCAGCGACCAGTTAACGCCCTGCCAACTGCTGCTGTAACCGAGACTCACGCTTCGTTCATGGCCTTCCATTCCCCAGTAATCTTGCTGATAAGCGTTGGCGTATACCGAACCCCAGCTCTGTAACGACTGAGAAAGATTAAGTTGCAGGCGGCTGCGACGGTTATAGCTATCGCGATAGCTATAGATGCTGTCATCGTCGTAGTTGTTATTACGCTGATCGAGAGCCTCCTGAAAGGTATAAAACCCGGAGGTGGAATAACGATAGCTGGCCAGCGTGACCGTGGTATTGGTTAACGGAAAATCTTTTGCGTACTGCGCGCGCCACGACTGGCCATTCGCATCCGCGCGTTCGTCGTCAAACGCGGTTCTCGCCGCCGTCAGATCCATCGACAGCGAACCAAAATCGCGTAAATCAGCTCCGATGCCGACCAGTCCGGCGCGATACATCGACGCGCCCTGCAGACCGCCGTAAGCGGTAATTCCGAAAGGTAAGCCATAAATTGCCGTAGCCTGGCTGAATTCCGGCTCCTCACCGTTATCAACATCGCGATATTTCCCGGCTGCCAGGCTGTACTTCAGCGCGCCTTCACGTTGCATAATCGGCACCGAGGAGCTGGCCTGAATAAAGCTGCGCTCTGTACCGTCGGCCTCCGTCACGGTGACTTCCAGATCCGCTCCTGCCGTCACCTGCGTTAAATCACGAATTTCAAACGGGCCAGGCGAGACGTTGGTCTGGTAGATGGTGTAACCGTTTTGCTTAATGGTGACTTTGGCATCGCTATTAGCAATCCCACGAACGACCGGGGCAAAGCCCTGTAATCCACTGGGCTGCATACTGGTATCGGTCTCCAGCTTAACGCCCGTCATCTGCACGCTATCGAACAGTTCGCCGTTAGTGTAGGTTTGCCCTATCTGAAGCTGGCTACGCAATGCTTTGACATCGCGTCCAAGCGTCGTATTAATAGATTGCCAACCATTATCATTCCCCCAATTGCTGGTGTTACGCAAACGCCAGGGGCCGATATTCATCCCTGAATTCAAACTTGCCCAGTTCGAAGCATTATTTTGACCTCCGGATTGTTGGTGCGATCCCGAAATATAGTAACTGGTCCACAGAGCCGGAATGCCGTCATCCCAGAAAGTGGGATTGCTTTCGCCCGAAATTTTGCGGTCGCGGTAGATCTGCGGAATACGTAATTGCAGCACCTGTGTTTCCGGATTGAAGTCATAGCGTCCATCCGCGATATATTCGCTAATATCACCCAGCAACGTATCTTCGTTAACATTATTTAATGCCGGAACCGTATCAACTTTAACGCCCAGTTCGCGCAGCTCCGCTTTAGTAAATTGCGGAATCAGTTTGCTGTTATCTTTTGAAAGGAGGTAATTTAAATTTCGTTTATCAATGCGATCCTGATCCCAAACAATCGACGTTAAATAACGCCCGGGGGATAAACCATTATGCTGTAAAAAAGCTTCAAGCGCCCCGGTATTCTCAAGTGGGGTTCCCGTTTCAAGTACACTGAGATTGAAATAATCATCAGCACAAACGGAACCACTCGCAGTCAATATAGCGAATGTCAGCGTATTGAGAGCAAAAAGCCGGGCAGTACGATGTGAAGGCATAAATGTCACCCCATAACTCATCGATAGCTGATTTACAGCGACTGTTTACGCTGTTCGGTTTCTGAGCCAAAATCATTAATTGCGGTCCAGACAACGTTGCCTTTTACTGCCGATGGCAGCGGAAAACGCTGCTCACCAAATGGAGCGACCATCATCGTTAATGCCGTCGGAGAGGACTGGTTTGTAGCCGGTTTAATCGCTTTTCCCGCCACAGAGATCTGTCCGAAGGTGACATAGAAGGGTGTGGGGTTTTTCACCACCAGTTGATTTTGATGGCGGCTAAATTGCAACGATTGCCAGGCCATTTTTGCCTCGTCTTCTGTCAATGAGGCCGGGCGATAAAACAGTTTTAATTTAGTTTTAATGGCAAATTGTAACGTGTTCTTGTCATGCAATTCTTCTGGGATCGCTGCAACAGATTTGATGTTCGCCATAAATAATGACTCACGATCCTGAGGCAGCGCCGATTTATTTCCGGTATAAACCACGTGTAGCAGCGTCTGGCGGTTTTCGTCCAATTTGTAAATTGGCGGTGTCATAATAAATGGCGCTTTGCTGTCATCAATATTACTGACCCAACTCTGCACCAGATAACGTTTATCATTATCTTTATTTTTTAAAGCAATCTGTACTTCAGATTGGTTAGCCGGATATATAATTCGTGTGCCACCCACTACTACGCCAGCTTGAACCGAATTTAATCCCGAGGTTAATATAAGTATTAATGCTGTGATAAGTCGTTTCATCTTTCCATTCCATTGAAATACTGGCCCTGCCTGGGCCAGGTTTATGATGATTAACGATAAAGCAGAGTATAGGTCGCTTGTGCGGTATAATCACCGGTAGTTGGTAAAGTGCTACCAACCTGGATAACCTCAGCTTTATAATTAAAAACCACGCTCTCGCCGTTAGTCTTATTCAGTGCCGCTTCAGGATCCGAGCCATCAAATTTCACGTAGTTGCTGCTCCCTTCAGGAAGCATACGTACCCCGAGGTTCTGCGCAGTCCCTGTCGCCTGCAAGACTTCATCGTCGTATCCGGCAATACGCGTCCCATCAAATTTGATATTGAGGTTGGCAACCGCAGCATCACATTCTGTCAGCGTAATCGCAAAAGATTGCGTGTCGCCGACTTTTTTATCTTCGCCAAACGCAGTTTGAGAAAGGTTGTTAAACGTCACAGTACCGTTTGTCGCTGTACCATTTACATCAACCACGCAACTATCGGGAAGAATTTTCCCATTAAACGTTACCGTCCCGGTATCAACGGCAAAAGCAGATGTTGCTACAGTTGCCATTGCACTACTGACAAGCAACGAGATGATAATTTTTTTGCACATAACGTATTCCTTACATATGTTCACAAAAATCAATGAAGAGAAAAGTTAACACAGAGGGGAAATAGACAATGGCTGGAGAAGTGCTGGAATATAAATCCAACAACATCATAGATATAATATATCTTTATCAACTCATTCAGTTTAAAACATTCCCTTGTGTCATCTATTCTACGTACCATGATGAATAAAAGCTAATCAACACATTCACCAAAACTAAAGAAACAACACACAACATCTTGTTTTAGCAGAACAATTTATGGAAATAATATTTTCTTAATGGTGATTTTAGCCAGCATGAATATATTCATAAAAACAATATTACCCACATATGCATACGGGCAGATAATAAAAAAACGCAGAAAAAATAGAATAAAATCAACCAACCGACGATATATACAAAAAAATAATATATTGAATTTATGATTAAACGGAAAATATAGGCAGGAAACACCATCACTGTTAACCCTATCCTGAGCTTGCTATACAGACCGAAATGCGAATACAGCAAGAGGGAGAATTCCCCCACATCAGCAGGCACCGATGCGGGGGAGGACAGCTAAAAAATCAGTTACCGCCAAACATATCTTTTATCCAACCAGCCACGCCATCGCTGTCTTTCTTCTCTTGCTGCGGCGGTTGCTGCTGTTGAGGCTGCTGCTGCGGCTGTTGAGAAGATTGATCGAACGGATTCCCCGACTGCTGCAGCATTTCACCCTGCTGACACAGCGAATCAGGATCGGTGGTCCATACCGGAAGCGTGCGCATCCCGCCGCTACAAACGAAGTTACCGTCGTAGTCTACGCCCATATCCACCACATCCTCCGGTGGCGTCAGCACCAGTGGTGTTGGCGTCTGGTTAGCCAGATAACGCTGATAAATCGACATCGCGCCGCTGGCACCGTACAGCTTGGTTGGCTGGTTGTTATCGCGGCCCACCCAGGTGATGGTCACCTGGCTGCCGTCGATCCCGGCAAACCAGGTATCCACGTTGTTGTTGGTGGTCCCGGTTTTCCCTGCCAGATGCAAGCCAGGATATTTCGCGCCAAGCTGACGACCCGTACCACGCTGAACCACCTGCTGCATGGTCCACAGCGTCATATACGCCGCCTGCGCCGGAACGGCACGCTCAGCCTGCGGGAAGCTCTGGTACAGCACGGTACCATCTTCGGCAATCACCGAACGCAGCGCCGACAACGGCGCACGGTTCCCGCCGCTGGCGATAGTCTGGAACGCCTGTGCTACTTCGATTGGCGTCAGGTTCAACGCCCCGAGCAGCATGGCCGGAACCGGGTTAAGCTGATCTTTCGGCGCGCCCAGCTTCAACCAGGTATCAGTCACGGCAGGCAAGCCCAGCGCCATCCCCAGATTTACCGTCGGTACGTTCATGGAGCGGGTTAACGCATCCACCAGCATCACTTTTCCGCTTTCGCTATAGCGACGATCATCGTTCTGTGGCGACCAGACCTGACCGTTCGGCTGACGTAGCGCAATCGGCGCATCGGCAATCCAGGTATTCAGGCGGTAAAGCTTCGGCTGGCTGAGCGCAGTCAGATAGGTCGCCGGCTTCGCCAGAGAACCAATCGAACGACGCGCCTGCATCGCACGGTTATAGCCCGCGAACTGCGGCTCTGCCCCGCCAACCATGGCGCGAACTTCGCCACTGAATCGGTCAACCACCACAATCGCGGTTTCCAGATCGCTCAGCTTACGCTGTTTCTTCAGCACCGGAATGCCTTCCACCGCCGCTTTTTCCGCAGCGTCCTGCGCCACGGAATCAAAGGTGGTGAAAATTTTCACGCCGGAGAGATCTTTAACTTTATCGCCCAGCTTCGCCTGAAGCTCCTGACGCACCATCTGCATAAAGGCTGGCTGTGGCGAGATTACTCCACCACGCGGCTGTACGCCTAACGGACGCGCGCTCAGCATGTCATACAGATCCTGATCGATGATCTGCTGCTGTTGCAGCAAACGCAGCACGAGGTTACGACGCTCCAGCGCCAGCTTCGGATTACGCCATGGGTTATAGATTGACGCCCCTTTAACCATCCCCACCAGCAACGCCTGCTGGTCGAGACTCAGTTCTTCCACCGGACGACCGAAATAATAGAGGCTCGCCAGCGGGAAGCCGCGAATTTCATTATCGCCGCTTTGACCGAGATAGACTTCGTTCATGTACAGCTCAAGAATGCGATCTTTGCTGTAACGCGCATCCATCAGCAGCGCCATGTAGGCTTCGTTGGCCTTACGCCAGTAAGAACGTTCGCTGGACAGGAACAGGTTCTTCACCAGTTGCTGAGTCAGCGTACTCGCCCCCTGCACCGTGCGACCGGCCGTCAGGTTGGCCAGCACCGCACGACCAATCGAGTAGAGGCTGACGCCATCATGCTCATAGAAGTGACGGTCTTCGGTTGCCAGCAGCGTATCTACCAGCAGATCCGGAAATCCACTGCGCGGGACAAACAGGCGCTGCTCGCCGTTAGGTGAAGAGAGCATGGTAATCAGGCGTGGATCGAGACGGAAGAAACCGAACTGGCGGTTGTTATCCATATTCTCGATAGTGTCCAGATGATCGCCATCAAAGGTCAGACGTGCGCGCACCTGCCCTTCTTTACTGTCAGGGAAGTCAAACGGACGACGAATCATCTCAATGCTCTTCGCCTGTACGGTGAATTCGCCCGGACGCGTCATCTTCGAGACCTGACGATACTGCGTGGCCTCTAGCAGCTTCACCATCTCGTTCTTGCCGATGGGCATTTCTGGCTCAAGGTTAACCATGCGGCCATATACTGCCGCCGGAAGCTGCCAGACTTTACCGTCGATACGGCTACGGATTTTTTGGTCCAGATAGACGCCGTAAATGGCGATCAGCACCAAAAAAACAATCGACAGTTTTACCAGCAGCCAGAACCAGCCGCGTTTACCACGAGGCTTACGCCCTTTGCCTTTACCCTTACGCGGTATCGGTTCTTCATCCTCATAGTCATCATCATCATAATTGTCGTCATACTCTTCATCTCTGAGTTGACGACGGCTCACCTTTTGTTTCACCGGACGTGAGGGTTTCCCTTTACGTCCAATTGGCTCGCGGTCATTCCCCGCCATGCTTTTTCTCCGCAACATTCAGGCGCAAAGGCCCGATTCTCTGTTCTTCCGTCCTGCGACAGAAGAAGAAATCTCTCAATTTTCAGCTGTATTCATGCCAGATGGCGGCGTAAAACGCCTTATCCGGCCTACGTTCGCCCTGATAAGCGCAGCGCCATCAGGCAACCACGCATACAGCTATGAATACTTTTTGGTGCGCCGCGTTGGCGCGGTATTCGCCGGATCGTCCGGCCAGACATGTTTGGGATAACGCCCTTTCATCTCTTTTTGCACCTCGCGGTACGATCCCTGCCAGAACGCGCTTAGATCGCTCGTCACCTGTAGCGGTCTTTGGGCCGGAGACAACAGCTCCAGTACCAGCGGCACGCGTCCCTGGGCGATAGTCGGGGTGTTTGCTTCACCAAACATTTCCTGCATCCGAACGGCCAATACAGGAGGATTATCCTCATGATAGCGAATGGCAATCCGGCTTCCCGTTGGCACAGTGTAATGCGCTGGCAGTTCACTATCCAGACGTTGCAGCATTGACCAGTCCAGCAAACCGCGCAATGCCTGACCCACATTGAGTGCTTTTAACGCGCGTAAAGAGTGCACACCGCTCATGTGCGGCAACAGCCAGAGCTCCAGCGTCTTCAGCAGAGAATCCTCATCTACCGCAGGCCAGTCGTACTCCGGTAACCAGTTTGCCGCACATTGCAAACGCAGCCGAAACTGCTCGGCCTCCGGCGTCCAGTTGAGCACACTTAGCCCTTTATCGCGAATACCATTCAGCATCGCCTGATGCAACTCTTCTTCCGAGGGCTTGGCCAGCGGCTGTACTTTTACCGTCAACTGGCCGATACGCGACCGACGCAGTGCTTTTAACGTTCCCTGGGCTTCATCCCATTCGATGGTGTCGGACTGTTGCAGCAGTTCAGGACACGTCTGCATCAACGCTTCAATATCCAGCGGCAACGCTAACAAAATACGCGCATCTGGCGATGCGCTACCCTGCAGTAACAGCGGCGCTATCAGCCACTCATGGCGCCCCAGGGCGTCATCAGCATCCAGCATCGCGCCCATACCGTTGGCCAGTTGATAGCGCCCTTCTTGTCCACGTCGACGGGCGATCCGATCGGCGAACGCTTGCGCCAGCAACAAAGGGAGCAACGCGATGTCGGGCTGCCCGCTGCGTACGTTAAGCCGTTTCAATAATTGTTGACTGCGCTGCTGCCAGGCGGGCTGATTTCGTGAAAACGCCACAGCTAAATCGGTGCTGCCCCCGCGCGGCGGCTCTTCCAGAATTGCTGCCAGTTTTGCGGCCGATGCCGCTTCATCGTCATTTTTGGTGCTAACCAGCATAGCCGCTAAACGGGGATCATTACCCAATGCCGCCATTTTCTGCCCACGGGCACTGAGCCTGTCGCCCTCAAGCGCCCCCAGCATCTGCAACAGCCGTTTTGCCGCCTGCAGGTTGATAGCGGGCGGCGTATCCAGCCAGTTCAGTTGCTCAGGATCGGTACATCCCCATTGCAGCAGCTCCATCAGTAGTCCGGACAGATCGCTCTGTAATATCTCAGGCTCTCCCTGCGCCGCCGCTCTTTCCGCCTGCTCTTTGGCAAGCAAATGTAGGCAGATACCTGGCTCCAGACGCCCGGCTCGCCCGGCTCGCTGTGTCATCGATGCCTGGCTAATGCGCTGGGTAATCAACCGCGTTAAACCGGTACGCGCGTCATAGCGCGCCACGCGCTCCTGGGCGCAGTCCACCACCAGCCGGATGCCTTCAATCGTTAAGCTGGTTTCGGCAATATTGGTCGCCAGCACCACTTTGCGCTTACCTTGCGGCGCGGGAAAAATCGCCTGACGCTGCTCAGCCAGCGTCAACGCGCCGTACAACGGACATTGCACAACATCGCCGCCCACACGCGTTGCCAGTTGTTCCTGCACACGCAGGATTTCCCCAACGCCCGGTAAAAACAGCAGCAACGACCCGCTTTCATGGCGCAGTAGCTCCGCCGTGGCTATCGCCACCGCTTCGTCAAAACGCAGATGTGCCGCCAGCGGCTGATACCGTCGCTCGACCGGGAATGTACGGCCTTCAGAGATAATCATGGGCGCATCGGGCAATAACTGCTGCAAGCGCCCGTTATCGAGCGTTGCGGACATGATCAATAGTTTCAGATCGTCACGAAGACCTTGCTGTACATCCAGCAACAGCGCCAGTGCCAGGTCGGCCTGCAAGCTCCGTTCGTGAAATTCATCGAGGATCACTAACCCGACGCCAGTGAGTTCGGGATCGCGTTGGATCATGCGCGTCAGGACGCCTTCCGTCACCACTTCCAGCCGGGTCTGCGACCCCACGCAGCTTTGCGCGCGCATGCGATAACCCACGGTCTCACCGGGCTTTTCGTTCAGCAACTCCGCCAACCGCTGCGCCACGTTGCGTGCCGCCAGACGACGCGGCTCCAGCAAAATAATCCGCCCCTTGATGCCACCATGTTCAAGCAGTCGCAACGGCAGCCAGGTCGATTTCCCGGCACCGGTCGGCGCGGTCAGCAGCACCTGAGTCGAGGCATCAAGGGCGGTAAGCAGTTCAGGCACTACGGCGGCAACGGGCAACGACGTCACAAATAGCTCCAGAGGGTTAACATTCTTCGCGCTGCATTGTAGCATCGCGTTAATTCATAACCGAGTATCCATCATGTCTGAGCCAAAAAGGCTATTCTTTGCGATTGAATTGCCTGGCGGGGTTCGGGAGCAGTTAATCCACTGGCGAGCCGCGCAGTTCCCTCCTGAAGCAGGCCGTCCCGTCGCCGCCGAGAATCTGCATCTGACGCTGGCCTTTTTAGGTGATGTCAGCGCAGAGAAGCAACAGGTTTTGTCGCAACTAGCCGGACGCATTCGCCAGCCAGGTTTTACGCTCAAACTGGATGATGCCGGGCAATGGCTGCGTTCGCGGGTCGTGTGGCTGGGGATGCGTCAGCCACCGCGCGGACTGTTACAACTGGCGAATATGCTGCGGGCGCAGGCCGCACGCAGCGGGTGTTATCAAAGCCCGCAGCCGTTTCACCCACACATCACGCTGCTGCGCGATGCCGGACACGCGGTTCCCATCCCCCCACCGGGCTTTGGCTGGTCATTTCCGGTCACGGAGTTCGCACTTTACTCCTCTTCATTCGCACGAGGACGCACGCGTTATACGCAGCTGCAACGCTGGACGCTGACTGAATAATTAAAGGGACTGTTTATGCAATTTTCTCCACCTTTACAACCTGCAACGCTCATCCAGCGCTACAAGCGTTTTTTAGCGGATGTGATCACACCGGATGGCTCAACGTTAACGTTACACTGCCCAAATACTGGCGCGATGACCGGATGCGCCACCCCGGGTGATACCGTCTGGTATTCGACATCAGAAAATACTAAACGGAAATATCCACATACCTGGGAATTAACGCAAACCCAATCCGGGGCATTTATTTGTGTCAACACGCTGTGGGCCAATAGATTAACGAAAGAGGCGATTCAGCAGTCGTTAATTTCAGAAGTTTCAGGCTACAGCGTCTTGAAAAGTGAAGTAAAATACGGCACCGAAGGGAGCCGTATCGACTTTTTGTTACAGGCAGATTCCCGACCTGACTGCTATATTGAAGTGAAATCAGTCACGTTGGCGGAAAAAGAGCAGGGTTATTTTCCCGATGCCATCACTGAACGAGGTCAGAAGCATCTTCGGGAATTGATGAGCGTAGCGGCTGAAGGCAAGCGGGCAGTGATATTTTTCGCCGTGCTGCATTCAGCTATTACACGGTTTTCACCCGCGCACCATATCGATGCAAAATATGCGCAATTATTAGTTGAAGCACAGCTTAAGGGGGTAGAAATTCTGGTTTATAAAGCGGAACTTTCTGCCCATGGCATGACTCTTAAAGAGCCGTTGCCCATTACCTTGTAATGGTGTAAACATTTGGTTAATTAGTATTCTGGACGCGTGGGCAAATACGCTTTTCCTCACAGGGTTGTCAAGTGTTACGTTTAGATAATTGCTATCCGGAAAAGCATCTGCTATTTATAGCGACCTGATTTTTCCCCCGAACATGGGGATCGATAGTGCGTGTTAAGGAGAAGCAACATGCAAGAAGGGCAAAACCGTAAAACATCGTCCCTGAGTATTCTCGCCATCGCTGGGGTGGAGCCGTACCAGGAGAAACCGGGCGAAGAGTATATGAACGAAGCCCAGCTGTCGCACTTCAGGCGTATTCTTGAGGCATGGCGTAATCAACTTAGGGATGAAGTTGATCGCACCGTATCTCATATGCAAGACGAAGCGGCTAACTTCCCTGATCCGGTGGACCGCGCCGCGCAGGAAGAAGAATTCAGCCTTGAGCTGCGTAACCGTGACCGTGAGCGCAAACTGATCAAAAAGATCGAGAAGACGCTGAAGAAGGTAGAAGACGAAGATTTCGGCTACTGCGAATCGTGCGGCGTAGAAATTGGTATTCGCCGTCTGGAAGCGCGTCCGACAGCCGATCTGTGTATCGACTGCAAAACGCTGGCAGAAATCCGCGAAAAACAGATGGCAGGTTAATTCCGGTCATTTTTACCACGTTTACTAAAGGCGGGAGTTTCTCCCGCCTTATTATTTGTCAGTCCGTAAAATGAGCGATTCACACTATATTGGCCGCTTCGCCCCTTCCCCCTCCGGCGAACTGCACTTCGGTTCACTGATTGCCGCCCTCGGCAGTTACCTGCAGGCTCGTGCCCGGCGCGGAATCTGGCGAGTACGCATTGAAGATATTGATCCCCCTCGTGAAGTTCCCGGTGCCGCAGATACGATCCTGCGTCAGCTGGAACATTACGGCCTGCACTGGGATGGCGATATTTTATGGCAATCCCAACGCCACGAAGCCTACCGCGAGGCGCTTACCTGGCTGCATCAGCAGGATCTGAGCTATTACTGCACCTGTACGCGAGCGCGTATTCAAAGCGTCGGCGGTATTTACGACGGTCACTGCCGTGAGTTACGCCTCGGGCCAGAACAGGCGGCCGTCCGTATTAAACAACGCCATCCCGTGATGCAGTTTACTGACCGGCTACGCGGTGTGATTCAGGCTGACCCGCAACTTGCTGGTGAAGATTTTATCATCCACCGCCGCGACGGGCTGTTTGCCTATAACCTCGCCGTGGTAGTTGATGACCACTTTCAGGGCGTAACTGAGATTGTTCGCGGCGCCGATCTCATCGAACCCACGGTGCGGCAAATCTCTTTGTATCAGCAGTTTGGCTGGCAAGCGCCTGACTATATTCATCTTCCGCTGGCGCTCAACGAACAAGGCGCTAAACTTTCAAAACAAAATCATGCACCTGCGCTACCACAAGGCGATCCGCGCCCGGTGATTATTGCCGCGCTACGCTTTCTCGGCCAGCGTGCCGATATCCCGTGGCAGGAGATGCGTGTGGACCAGATCCTGGAGTTTGCCGTTGAGAACTGGCGTCTGACAACAGTGCCAGAATCAGCGATCTTAAATCCGGCATTCTCAAATGCGCCACGCTGAGCTATGATTAGCCGCTATTTTTACACAGCAACACTTGTTCTGATTGAAGTTTGACACTACCGAGGTGCACTATTTTTACCCGAGTCGCTAATTTTTGCCGCAAGGTGCTAAGCCGCGAGGAGCGCGAGGCTGAGCTCGCCGTCGCCCGTCCACATATGACGGTAATTCCGCGTGAGCAGCACTCTATCTCCCGCAAAGATATCAGTGAAAATGCCCTGAAGGTAATGTACAGGCTCAATAAGGCCGGATACGAGGCATGGCTGGTTGGCGGTGGTGTACGCGATCTTTTGCTGGGCAAAAAGCCGAAAGATTTTGATGTCACTACTAACGCAACGCCGGATCAGGTGCGTAAACTGTTTCGTAACTGTCGCCTGGTCGGTCGCCGTTTCCGTCTGGCTCATGTCATGTTCGGTCCAGAAATTATCGAAGTGGCGACGTTCCGCGGCCATCATGAAGGCAGCGAAGCCGATCGTACCACGTCGCAACGCGGGCAAAACGGTATGTTGCTGCGCGACAACATCTTCGGCTCCATTGAAGAAGATGCTCAACGTCGCGATTTCACGATAAACAGCCTGTATTACAGCGTGGCCGATTTCACCGTGCGTGATTACGTCGGCGGTATGCAGGACCTCGAAGAGGGCATCATTCGCCTGATCGGTAATCCGGAAACGCGCTATCGCGAAGATCCCGTGCGTATGCTGCGCGCCGTGCGCTTTGCCGCCAAGCTCGACATGCGTATCAGCCCGGAAACCGCAGAGCCGATCCCGCGTCTGGCAACGCTGCTGAACGACATTCCTCCTGCACGCCTGTTTGAAGAAGCACTTAAGCTGTTACAGGCGGGCTATGGGTATGAAACCTATAAAAAACTGCGTGAGTACAGCCTGTTCCAGCCGCTGTTCCCAACCATTACACGCTACTTCACCGAAGACGGTGACAGCCCGATGGAACGCATTATCGCTCAGGTGCTGAAGAATACCGATAACCGCATTAACAATGATATGCGCGTTAACCCGGCGTTCTTGTTTGCCGCGATGTTCTGGTATCCGTTACTGGAAGCCGCGCAGAAAATTGCGCAAGAAAGCGGTTTGGCCTACTACGACGCTTTCGCGCTGGCAATGAACGACGTGCTGGACGAAGCCTGCCGCTCGCTGGCGATCCCGAAACGTCTGACCTCGCTAACCCGCGATATCTGGCAGTTGCAATTACGTATGTCCCGTCGTCAGGGTAAACGCGCCTGGAAGCTGATGGAACATCCAAAGTTCCGCGCAGCTTATGACCTGTTAGCACTGCGTGCCGAAGTAGAACACAACGCTGAACTGCAACGACTGGCGAAATGGTGGGGTGAATTCCAGGTTTCCGCGCCGCCGGAACAAAAAGGCATGCTGAACGAACTGGATGAAGAGCCTGACGTACGCCGTCGCCATCGCCGCCCGCGTAAGCGTGCGCCGCGTCGCGAAGGTAGCGCGTGACCGTCGTTTATATCGCCATCGGCAGTAATTTAGCTTCTCCCCTGGAGCAGGTGAATGCTGCCGTGCAAGCGATCGGCGAAATCCCTGACAGCTGTATCGTTGCGGTTTCTTCGTTTTATCGTACCCCCCCGTTGGGTCCACAGGATCAGCCCGACTATCTGAACGCCGCCGTGGCTCTGGATACCGCTCTCGCCCCCGAAGCGTTGCTGGATCATACCCAGCGAATTGAACTGCAACAGGGCCGGGTGCGCAAAGCTGAACGCTGGGGACCGCGCACGCTGGATCTGGATATTATGTTGTTCGGCGATGAGGTGATTAACACGGAACGTTTAACCGTGCCGCACTACGATATGAAAAATCGTGGCTTTATGTTGTGGCCATTATTTGAAATTGCGCCAGAGCTGCATTTTCCTGATGATGGCAAGTCGTTGACTGAGTACCTGACACGCCTTCCGGCTCGCCCTACCCGCTGGTAACACTATTCACGCTGCTGAAATACGCTGTTCATAAAAAGGCACACCATCAGGTCGATTAGCCAGATGTAAGCCCGACCTACGCTCTGGTAAAAATCAATGACGCCAGCGATGTACAGAAAGCGGCAATGACAACCGGCATCACAAAATTTAACTTCATATCCTCCTGTGTCAAACAGTCAGCAGTTAAGGCAGGATATGTACAATCAACTACGCCTATACTTTAACTTATAGCTGACAATCAACACAGCCCCCCCAACATTCAAAAAACATAATTCAATCTCCCAAATGTATTCCTCTCAAAAAAACAAAGAAAAAATGGCAACAATAATAACGATTTAGTTTTCCTTAATTGTCAATATACAAATTCTAACGAAACCATAAATAATAGACAACACGCAACCAATAAAATAAAAGTATATTTAAATTGCATCAAAACAAAAAAACAATAACTAAATAATATTTAAGAATATCTTAATACACAATTATCCAATGAATACATATAGTTAAAAGCGCCACATAAACAATAAATTTGACATTGATAACTTGACGCGAAATAAAATTCACAAAACAGATATGTCTCACAAAAAACATTCACCCGTAGAACATTTACATAATTAAATACACGGATAAAATATATTTGTCTGTAATGACATTTTTTAACAAGGATATTTCAACATGAAATTAAAGTTAATTGCTTTATCCCTGGTGCTGTCTGCAGCATCGTCTTCAGCATTTGCCGCACTAGATGGTGGTCAGCTGAATTTTGCCGGTCTGGTTAGTGATAACACTTGTACGCCACACGTAAACGGTGGCAGTCAGGATGGTCAGATACAACTTAATACCGCAGTTTCTGCCGATATTACAGCTGGTGTTTCAGCGACAGCGCCTGGTGTGCAGCCGGAACCTTTCTATATCACCGTCGACTGTGGTGCTACTTCAGCAAACAAGAGTGCAAAGCTGAGCATGGCATCTACCTTTTTCAGCAATAACAACGGCACGCTGAACAACGATGACTCCATCACCAGTCCGGCAACAGGTGTTAACCTGGCTATCCACCAGGTTGATAACTCTGGTGCAAACCTGACGTACGACCAGGTCAAAATCAACGATCCTAGCGATATTCAGACCGCAACAATGACAACCGGCATCGCGAAATTTAACTTCGTCGTTTCCTATGTCAAAGAGTCAAATGCAGTGCCAGTGACTTCTGGTTACGTGAAATCAAACGCCGCTTATACAATCACTTACGAGTAATAAATTAAATATTTAAGGGAGTAACTTCTCGGCTAAAGATTACTCCCTCTTACTCACGACCATAAAGGAACTACGATGACCAGGACGTCTCGCTCTCTCTTTTCATTATTCTCTGCCGTATTGAGTTTCGCGGTTATTTTCCCGGCACAGGCAGATATTGTTCTTTCCGGTACGCGCATTGTCTATAAAGAGTCCCAAAAAGATGTGACTATTCGTCTGGAAAATAAAGGCTCCAGCCCGGCGCTAGTACAAACCTGGCTGGATGACGGTGAGCAAAATGCCGATCCCAGCACGATCAATGTTCCGTTTAATGCCACACCTCCCGTTGCACGTATCGAACCTGGTCGCGGGCAAACGGTGAAATTAACATATACCAATAGCATCTCTTTGCCAAAAGATCGCGAAAGTATTTATTGGTTTAACGTTCTGGAAGTTCCACCCAAAATCAACGAGGCGGGCTCTAAAGATAAAAATATCTTACAACTGGCATTCCGTACCCGAATAAAAATGTTTTATCGTCCTTCAGGTCTTACTGATATAGCTTCTGACGCACCGAAAAAGCTGCAATGGCAATTACGCAATAAAAATGGTCAGGCCGTCGTGCATGTCATTAACCCCACAGGATATTTCGTCTCATTTAACAGCATAAGCGCCATCGTAGGCGGAAAGAAATACAATATTAAAAATTCAATGATCGCCCCTAAAAGCGAATCTGAACTTAGTGTAGCCGGATTAAACGGCAGTCCCGGAAAAGCCACTATCGATTATATTGCAATCAGCGACTTTGGTGGTCCTATTAATGGGAAGGTGGAGATTTAATATCTGTAATTTTATTTCTGGATACGTCAATGAAACAGCCGTCAAATAAATTAAAAGTAACGTTCCTTGCACGGTTTGTTATGTTTGTTGCATTTTCTGGCAGCATCGATGCATGGGCTGAAAACGAAAAACTGGAATTTGACAGTTCCTTTTTGATGGGACCGGGATCGAGCAGCGTCGATCTTAGCCGTTATTCTGACGGTAACATCATTTCACAGGGTATCTATGATGCCAGTGCCTACGTCAATAACGAATTGGTGAACTCACTGAAAGTTGAGTTTATTGAAACTGGAGATAAACGCGCTACCAGGATCTGTATTACCCCCAAAATGCTCAGTCAACTGCACATCCGCCTACCGGATGAGATCCCAGCAGAAGCCGTGTGGAAAAAAAGAGAAGAGAGCATCGACAACTGCCTCGACCTGACGAAGACAATTCCGCTGTCGACAGTGCATTATGACGGAGGGGATCAGCGTCTGGATATCGGCGTCCCACAAATGTGGGTACAGAAAGGTTTTGCCAATTTCGTTGACCCATCATTGTGGGACAATGGTATTCCAGCAGCCATGTTGTCATACAATCTCAGTGCCTGGAAAAACGAAAATGACTACGGTACCGAAGATAGCGTGTATGCGGGCTTTAACGGCGGCATCAACCTTGGTGCATGGCATTTTCGCGCGCAGGGCAACTACTCATGGCAGAAAGACGGCAGCAGCGAAACTGAATTTCAAAATCGTTATGTTCAGCGGGATATCGCCGCCCTGCGCTCTCAACTGGTGATTGGCGAGTCCGGCACCAGCGGTGAGAGTTTCGATACCGTCAACTTGCGCGGCGTTCGTCTGTACAGCGAATCACAGATGCTACCGCCGCAGCTTGCCAGCTACGCGCCAACTATCCGTGGTGTTGCCAAAAGCAACGCCAAAGTCACCATTACGCAAAACGGCTACAAAATTTACGAGACCACAGTTCCACCGGGGCCGTTTGCCATTGACGATCTGTCACCGTCTGGTTATGGCGCCGACTTAGAGGTCACCATCACCGAGGCTGACGGCTCGAAACATACCTTTAGCCAGGCCTTCTCGTCGCTGGTGCAAATGATGCATCCTGGCGTCGGCAGCTGGGATATTAGCGTGGGCCAGGTAAATGACGATAGCCTGCATGATGAACCCGGCCTCGCACAGGGGACGTTTTACTACGGCTTTAACAGCACCTTTACCGGTTTTAGCGGCATTCAGGCCACTGACAATGGTTATTTAGCCGGACTGCTGGGCGTGGGCATGAACACCCTCCTCGGCGCCGTATCTTTTGACGTAACCCAATCACAGGCCGAGATCCCCGACGACAAAACCTACCGTGGGCAGAGCTACCGCGTATCGTGGAACAAATTTTTCGTGCCCACGGATACTTCATTGAACATCGCGGCCTATCGCTATTCCACCCAGGATTATCTGGGGCTAAGCGATGCGCTGAGCATTATTGACGATGCCGAGTACAAAACCAGCAATAACGCTCGCAGCATGAATAACTTTTCGCGCATGAAAAATCAGTTCACCATCAGCCTGAACCAGAGCCTGAAAAGCGATAATATCAACTACGGCTCACTCTATCTGACTGGCAGTTGGGCTGACTACTGGGTAACCAATGATTCACGCAGCAGTTTTTCCGCAGGCTACAGCAACAGTATCGGCTGGGCTACTTATAGCGTAAACCTGCAGCGCACCTACGACGAAGACAATAAACGCGACGATTCAGTCTACCTGAGCGTAACGATTCCGTTGGATAAACTACTGGGCACCGATCGCGATAGCGGCGGCTTCCGCACTCTGAATAGCAGCATCAACAGCGATTTCAACGGCGGCAACCAGTTCAACACCAGTGCCAGCGGCTACAGCGCAGACAACCGCTGGAGCTATAGCGTCAGTACTGCATATAACATGGAAAAAGAGGATAAAGACCTCTCTACCATCAGCTCCTTCATCAGCTACGACTCCAGCTACGGCAATATCGCCGCCTCGGCGTCAGCCAGCAACGATAGCTCACGCCAGTACTCCTTAAACACTGACGGCGGCTTTGTGCTGCATAGCGGCGGCTTAACCTTCAGTAATCAAAGCTTTGGCGACAGCGATGCGCTGGTCGTGATCGACGCGCCCGGTGCGCAGGGGGCTCGCATTGACTATGGTAACAGCACCATTGACCGCTTTGGCTACGGCATCGGCAGTTCACTCACACCGTACCGGGAAAATATTGTCTCGCTCGACATTGATGATCTGAATAACGACGTCGAATTGAAGAATACTAGCGCCACCGTGATCCCGCGGCGCGGCGCGGTAGTCGTCAGCAAGTTCGAAACTGACCAGGGAAAATCTGCGATTATCAATCTGTTACGAAGCGATCGCCAGCCCGTGCCGTTCACGGCAGAAGTCTACGACCTGAACAATAACCTGTTAGGTACAGTAGGTCAGGGTAGCCAGGCTTTTGTACGCGGAATCGTTGAAAGTGGCGATCTCGAAGTACGCTGGATCCAGCAGAACCAAACGCAGCGCTGTCGTTTGCACTATCAGGTCGACTCAGGCAACGAAAAACTGCTCGGGAAAACCATCGTCCTGAGCGCTGTGCCCTGCAAAATGCAATAGATTACGAGGATAAAGAATGAAAACACACCGCGTAGTCACCCCGTCAACGCTCGTTATTGCTCTGCTGGCACCGCCAGGCTTTGCTTCCACTCAAGGTTTAAGTCTGGATTTCACCGCAGTAATTGAAGAGACAACCTGCGTAATGAACATCTCCAGCCTCAGCAACGCAACACTCAGCGGCAGCGGTACACAGTATCAACTCACCATTCCGAATATCGGTATCGCGGAGCTGCTTAACGTTACCGCCAGTACTGAGGGCAGCTTCAAACTGCAGCCGAAAGAGTGTAACAACGAAATCACCTCTCTGACGATGACAGTACAAGGCACCACGCTGACTGGCAGCGAGTATATGTTGCAAAACGCGCTGAACAGCAATAATGCGGAAAATGTTGGTCTGGGCTTTAAACCGAAGGGCGGCGACGAAAACAGCCGCTTTAAGCTCAACGGCGCACAAAATATTACCTGGAGCCAAAGTCAAATCGCTGACGGAATGGATCTGAGCGCTTTCTTCCGCCGCGCCAGCACCTCGCTGACCCCAACGCCCGGCGACTTTCAGGCCAAAGCAACCTTTACGTTTACCTATGAATAGCAGAGAGGCTGGACTGATGCGATATCTGTTACCGCTGTGTACCGCACTGGCGGTGCTCCTCAACATTTCCCCGGCCCTGGCGGGCGTAAACTCGCTGGAATTAACGGTTTCCACCACCATTACGCCCTCAACCTGCCTGGCCACCCTGCACGACGAAAGCGGCACGGCAAATGCGGTTGTGGATATGGGTGACGTCTATATTCCGCAGATCGTTAATAAGAGTAAATCGCGCGCCTTTTCACTGGTGTTCAGTGACTGCGTCGGGCTTGCCAAAAAACAGGCTACCGTCACCCTGACTGCCAAAACCGGCTGCGACGGTGCCTCCGGCGGTGGTAACGGGTTTCGCAACGCGCTCAACGGCAGCGATGACGCCGCAGGTGTTGCGGCGGAAATCTGGGCGGGCGCCCCCCCTGAAGCCAGTGGCAGCAAACAGCTGCGTTGCGCCAGCCCGGCGCAACAGCTTATCGATCTGGTCGAAGCCAGCGATACCACCACCATCGTCTGGCCCCTCAGTGCCCGTATCGTGCTGGCCTCGGGCAGTACGATCACCGATTTACACACTGGCTCATTCTCGACTCAGGGCATGTTCACTATTTCTTATGAGTAAATTGTGATGAGTAAATTATTGCGCAGCGTTGCGGCTTATGGCTTATGGCTTATGGTGCCCCTGAGCCAGGCCGATACCGACGTCGAAATCAAAGCCAACGTCGTCAACACCAGTTGTCAGATCTCGGTCGACAACAACGGGCTGGTCAGCCTCGGCACCAGGGGCATCGACTATTTTGCCAACGGCGTGACGGCAGAAGACCCTTACCAGGGCGGCAGCACCTTCTACGTGCACGT
Source organism: Citrobacter sp. Cf136 (assembly GCF_030333815.1). Lineage (NCBI taxonomy): Bacteria > Pseudomonadati > Pseudomonadota > Gammaproteobacteria > Enterobacterales > Enterobacteriaceae > Citrobacter > Citrobacter sp. Cf136. Next base: position 75,912 of record NZ_JAOWFE010000040.1, read on the forward strand.
AAAAGAGTGTATGCCGGTCAGCGGCAAAGCTCCCTCAAAGCTAACCGTCTTTTTTTCGCCGCTGTCCGGCAGCTTCGCCACAGGCTCGACGCAAATTTTCGCCAATGATGACACCACTGGTGCGAAAAACGTCGGGGTGGTGATTTTCTCAGTTAACGACGCCAACAACGTATACAACGTGATGAACACCGACGGTACGCCACGTAGCAGCTTCGACGTTACCGCCGCCAACTACGCTGACAGCCGCTATTCGTTTTACGCCCGGATGCAGCAAATACAGTCCGGCCAGTCCATCGTTAGCGGCCCGGTAAAGTCCAGCGTACTGGTGTCGGTGTATTACGAATAATAAAAGGATAATGATTATGAGAAGGAATACACCAGGGCAATATCGTAAGCATAAAGGATGGCAGACAACGCTTTCCATTATTTCCCCCGCCCTACTGTCAGCTCTGATGTTAATTTCTGCCGAGTGTTTCGCCCAGACGCAAACTTATGTATTAGGCGAGCATCAAGAGAACTGGATGTACGGAGGGCCAACAAGGGATGGTACGAAGAAATTCATTTACCCCACCGGGCGCACCGTCTATTTTAGCCGTACCACAGAACTGGCCCCCGCTAACGTGACGATAAACTGGAACGCCAACCACGGCTCCAGCACTGAGGACGATAGCCTTTTTTGTAACGTTTCCGCACAGGGCACCGGCAACCCGTTATCTCTGGAATCGGGTCTCGTTTCTGCGGGAAGCTATGGCGGAGTAGAAATTTTCAAGACGAATATTACCGGGCTCTACTTCTCTCTGGCGCTACGCAGTTTCAGTGCATATACACATAAAGTTGACGCTATCTCTAACCCATTATCCATCCGAAGTGGGGTAATGCATAACGCGTTGACGCTATCAGACGCTGATGGCTGTGGTGGGCCTAATGGACCGGATAAGAACCCAAACTCAACAAATTACTACACGTGGGGTGGATTAGGGTTTTATGCGGCAATTACATTTTATACCGATCAAACCTATACCCCCAGCAGTTCAACAATCAGTCTGCTCAAAACGGGCAATTATCATGTGCGTATCTGGAATGAAAACCCTGGCGCAGGAATTACCGGTTATTACCAGAATGTGACCTTCGATATCAGCGCCGTCACCGTCGCCGAACCCACCTGTACCACCCAGCCGGTCGCCAGCGGCAGCAGCGTCAGCGGCACCACCGTTAATTTAGGCAGCTACAGCCCGAACGATATCATCAATGGTGCAACCGCCGTGCCGTTTGCCATCAAGCTGGCAGGCTGTAAGGGGCTGCGCAATATTAACGTCACGCTCGCGTCCACCACCGTCGCAACCGATACCACCCTGCTCGGCAACATGCTCACCCTCAACCATGCCACTGGCGTGGGGCTGGAAATTCGCGGCGCAGCCAATAACTACAGCCCGCAAACGTTGATGATTCCGAATGAATCCACCTCGGTATATAACGATCAGCGCAACACCTCCGGGGATGACAACATCTATGGGGCCAGCGAAAACGGCAAGGTACAAACCCATACGCTGAATTTCCTCGCCACGCTTAAGCGCGACAGCAATCAGAAAATCGGCTCTGGTAACTTTAAGGCCAACGGTATCTTTACCATCGACTACCCTTGATAATTGTTCATACCCCCCTTTGTGGGATTTCCCCACAAAGGGCTAACGTTCCCGCCCCCCTTCCCCTACAATGCGCCTATTGCATTCATACAATCTATGACCAACAGGGGTTATGATGAAACCAACCACCATCGCCTTGCTGCAGAAATACAAGCAGGAAAAGAAACGCTTCGCCACCATTACCGCCTACGACTACAGCTTTGCCAAACTGTTCGCCGACGAAGGCATCAATGTGATGCTGGTCGGCGACTCGCTGGGCATGACCGTTCAGGGACATGATTCCACGCTTCCTGTGACCGTTGAAGATATCGCTTATCATACCCGTGCCGTCCGCCGTGGCGCTCCTAACTGTCTACTGCTTTCCGATCTCCCATTTATGACGTACGCCACGCCGGAACAGGCGTTTGAAAACGCCGCGGTGGTTATGCGTGCGGGCGCCAACATGGTCAAAATTGAAGGCGGCGCGTGGCTGGTTGATACGGTGAAAATGCTCACCGAACGCGCCGTACCGGTTTGCGGCCATCTGGGGTTAACCCCGCAGTCGGTGAACGTGTTTGGCGGCTATAAAATTCAGGGCCGCGGCGATGCCGGACAAGTGCTGCTGGATGACGCGCTGGCCTTAGAAGCCGCTGGCGCTCAGCTGTTGGTGCTGGAGTGCGTGCCGGTTGAGTTGGCGAAGCGCGTCACTGAAGCACTGTCTATTCCGGTTATCGGTATTGGCGCAGGTAACGTCACAGACGGGCAAATTCTCGTCATGCACGATGCGTTTGGCATTACCGGTGGTCATATCCCGAAATTTGCGAAGAATTTCCTCAATGAAGCAGGCGACATGCGCGCCGCAGTGCGGCAGTATATGACTGAAGTGGAGTCCGGCGTTTACCCGGGCGAAGAACACAGCTTCCATTAATTTATCCGCCAGCACGCCATTACGCCGGATGGTGACGCTACGCGCCTTATCCGGCCTACATCTTCACGCGTAGGCCTGATAAGCGAAGCGCCATCAGGCATCGTATTTAAGGAGTCTTGTTGTGTTAATTATTGAAACCCTGCCGCTGCTGCGCCAGCATATTCGTCGTCTGCGTCAGGAAGGTAAACGCATCGCACTGGTTCCCACCATGGGAAATCTGCACGACGGCCATATGAAGCTGGTCGATGAGGCAAAAGCCCGGGCTGATGTGGTAATCGCCAGCATTTTCGTCAACCCGATGCAGTTTGACCGACCGGACGATCTGGTGCGTTATCCGCGCACACTGCAGGAAGATTGTGAAAAGCTGAACAAGCGCAAAGTCGATTATGTTTTTGCACCAGCCGTTGAGGAAATCTATCCACAGGGTCTGGAAGGCCAGACTTTTGTTGAGGTTCCCGGTCTCTCCACCATGCTGGAAGGTGCCAGCCGTCCGGGCCATTTCCGTGGCGTTTCCACTATCGTCAGCAAGCTGTTCAACCTTATCCAGCCTGACCTCGCCTGCTTCGGCGAGAAAGATTTCCAACAGTTGGCGCTGATCCGCAAAATGGTGGCGGATATGGGTTATGACATTGAGATCGTTGGCGTGCCGATTATTCGCGCCAAAGACGGCCTGGCGCTTAGCTCACGTAACGGTTATCTGACCGCAGAACAGCGTAAAATTGCGCCGGGTCTGCACAAAGTGATGAATAGCATCGCAGAAAAACTGATTGCGGGTAATCGTGAGTTGCAGGAGATTATTGCTATTGCCGAGCAGGAGCTGAATGAAAAAGGCTTCCGCGCCGACGATATTCAGATTCGTGATGCCGACACGCTGCTGGAGCTGACGGAAACCAGCAAACGCGCGGTGATTCTGGCTGCCGCCTGGCTGGGTCAGGCGCGTCTGATCGATAATCAAAGCGTTACATTAGCCCAGTAGACAGGGGTTAAAAATCGGGCAATACTGCCTGAGAATTTCTCAAAGCAGGCCAGTTTCGTCTGCTTAGCCAAGGTAAACGACAGGGTATAGAAGTTATGATTCGCACCATGCTGCAAGGCAAGCTCCACCGCGTAAAAGTCACGCAGGCGGACCTGCATTACGAAGGCTCCTGCGCCATCGACCAGGATTTCCTCGATGCCTCAGGTATTCTGGAAAACGAAGCTATTGATATCTGGAACGTAACCAACGGTAAACGTTTCTCAACCTATGCAATTGCGGCTGAACGCGGCTCCAGAATCATCTCGGTGAACGGAGCAGCGGCGCATTGCGCTGATGTTGGCGATATTGTAATTATCGCCAGCTTCGTCACCATGTCTGACGAAGAAGCCCGCACCTGGCGTCCGAAAGTGGCCTATTTTGAAGGCGACAACGAGATGAAGCGCACCGCGAAAGCTATTCCGGTACAGGTTGCCTGAATATATATAGCTCATTCACTTAACTATCATTATAGTGAATGAGCTCCTCCTCACAAATTATATTACCAACTCAAATATCAATTACCTATATAATCACCCCCCATATTTCATATGTAATTGATTTAAGAAACTCTTAATACCATCTGTAGATTTAATCACCCCCGAGCTATTTAGTTTTCAAAACAACGATAATAAACTCACACTCGAAATAACATTTCAACCTAAGCAGATATATTTAACGATATATTTGCACATTATTGTATTCAAAATATGGATATTAAAATGTCTTTAAAAAAAATAAGTATGGCTGCTGCGGTAGCAATGGCTCTGAGTGCAGGTTCTGCAATTGCTGCAACCCCTGATACAGGTACTATTACTTTCCACGGTATGGTTTCCAATAACACCTGCCAGGTTTCTCTGGATCAGAAAATCGACCAGAGCGGTAACGACTTCGACGTTACTCTGGATACCGTTTTCGTAAAAGACTTTGCAAATGCGCTGGGCGCATCCAGCACCCTGGGTGAGAAGAAATTCAACCTGTCTCTGACCGGCTGTGACCCAGATACAATTAAAAAGGCATCTGCACAGTTCAAGTCATGGGCAGGTACTACTTCTTCTGACTCCGGTCTGCTGATTCCACCATCAAATGCTGAAGGCGCTGCTCAGAACGTTAACCTGGTGCTGAGCAACGATGGTAACTCTGCTACCGATCAGATCAAAATTGACCAAACCAACAACACTCAGAAAGTAACCATCGATGGCGCCGGTACAGGCAACCTGTACTACAAAGTGGCTTATACCCAGGGTCAAAAATGGGATGCAACAAATAGCCCAGTATCTGCTGGTACCGTGCAGGCACAAGTTGCCTTCACTATGATTTACGAATAATACTTTCGTATTTCATTAAAGTAATGAATCCCCCAGCCTGACTGGGGGATTATCAATATCATTCCAACAGGAAGTGGAAAATGTATAATAAATCTGTATTTAAAGGATTAAAAACGGCATTATTTTTAATACCATGTCTGGTCACCTTTCAGGCAAGCGCTGATATTGTTATTTCTGGTACACGAATTGTTTATCCTCAGTCTTCTAAAGATGTCATCGTCGATCTCGACAACCGAGGTAATAAACCTCTTTTGGTTCAAACATGGTTAGATGACGGTCGTGAAGACGTTGACCCTCAGGAACTTAAATTACCCTTTGTGATCACCCCACCAGTATCACGCATCGATCCGAAAAAAGGGCAGTCTGTGCGTATTACCTACATGGGTAAACCGCTGCCACAGGATCGCGAATCACTCTTTTGGTTTAACGTATTAGAAATCCCGCCAAAATCAAAAGCAAAAGACGGTGAAAGCCTCAACCTACTTCAGTTGGCATTCCGTACACGTATTAAATTCTTCTTCCGTCCAGAAGGATTAAAAGGTTCTCCTCTCGATGCCGCAGATAATGTCACCTGGACTCAGAAGACAGAGGGAAATAATGTGCAACTTATTGCACATAATGCGTCACCGTATAATGTCGCTATCTCCGCTGTAAAACTGAAAACCACGCAAAAATCCTTTGAGGTTGAACATAAATCAATTCTGCCGTTTAGCGATATAGCCATGACCATCAAAGGATTATCGTCAACGGCCTCTGGGAACGTGCTGTTTGAAACGATTAACGATAGCGGCGGTGTTGATAAACATGAAGCCATAGTGAAATAGTTCTTATTAATTAATAAAACATTATAGCCTTCACTCCGCGGATAGCTTCTGTCCGCTATGATTAAATGGAACTGCCATGTTGTTTCGACGCTCTCTACTCTGCATTGCTATTAATGCGACATTATCGTTGCATGCATATGCAGAAAATAAAGTCCCCGTTGAAAACACGACTGAAAGTGAAGAAGCGGTCGAGTTTAACGATCAGTTTTTACTGAATGGCGGTACAAATATTGACGTTAGCCGTTTTGCACGTGGCAACCCTGTTGCTCCAGGGACATATCGTACCAAGATCAGTCTTAACAATAAGTTAAAATCAACAACGGATATAACATTTAAAGATAACGGAACGCCACGCGCGACACCTTGCATAACGAAGCTGTTGTTAACACAAAGCGGTATTGATCTCAGTGAACTCGATGACTCTGTGGACAACGAAGATAATGAAACATGCATTGATATTAAAACATCTTTTTCAGGTGCAACGACGAATTACGACAGTGGCAAACAGATCTTAGATCTCATTTTTCCGCAAATCTATATCCTCAAGCGCCCTGAAGGTTACGTCGATCCTTCGCTGTGGGAAGATGGTATCCCAGCCGCGCTGGTGTCTTATGACATCAACGGCTGGCATAGCGAAGGTAACGGTACGACATCTGAAAGTGCTTATATGGGCCTGCGTTACGGGCTCAATATGGGAGCATGGCGTCTGCGTTCACGGGGCAACCTGGCATGGGACAAGGATAACGGCAGTAAATACTCCAGCCAGGATATTTATCTGCAACGCGATATCACCGCCCTTACAGGACAGTTTGTCATCGGTGACTCCTATACGCGTGGCGAAGCTTTCGATTCGTTGAGCCTTCGCGGAGCACGTATATACAATGACGACCGTATGCTGCCAACAGGCTCGACCGGTTATGCACCGGTTATCCGTGGTACGGCGAACAGTAACGCCAAAGTCTCTGTTGTGCAGAGCGGCAATAAAATCTACGAAACATCTGTACCACCGGGACCTTTTGAAATTAATGACCTGAGCACAACAGGTTATGGTAACGATCTTATCGTCACGGTCGAAGAATCTGACGGAAGTAAACGTACGTTTACCGTTCCATTCTCTTCCGTCACTCAGATGCTGCGCCCTGGCTCAGCACGCTGGGACTTTGGCGTGGGTGAATTAAATGACGACTCACTCGCTGAAAGGCCCAAAATAGGTTACGGCACGCTCTACTACGGTATAAACAATACCTTCACAGGCTATGCTGGCGTGCAGTACAGCGATATGGACTTCTACGCAGGCATCGCGGGCCTGGCGATGAATACCACCCTGGGTGCATTTGCGTTTGATATCACACAATCGCATGCCGATATCGAGGGCCTGGATACGCTCACCGGTAAAAGTTATCGATTAACGTACAGTAAACAGATTGAACAAACGAACACCTCCTTTAACGTAGCGGCTTATCGTTTCTCTACAGAGGATTACCTAAGTTTGAATGACGCTGCACAACTGCAAGACAGTGTTAAGCAGCAGAAATACGCCAACCGTAGCTATGAATCAAATAATGCACTGTATGACGACTATCAGCGCACCAAAAACCAGATTCAGCTCAGTATCAACCAACCGCTCAAAGCAGGTGAAAACGATCTCGGTTCCCTGTTTATCAATGGGACATGGCAGGATTACTGGAACGGGGTAGGGTCAAATTCCGACTACAACATCGGATACAACAATAGTTTTACTTACGGTAGCTACAGTATTTCTGTTCAACGCTCTTACGATCAGGACGAGAAAAAAGATGACAGCATTTATGTAAATCTGAGCATTCCGTTAAGCGTTTTCGCCAAAGACAGTACTCATAGCGGTGGCTTCTCTAATATTAATATGGGATTACGTTCCGATCTTAAAGGCGGTACCAGCTTTAACAGTTCTGCCAGTGGCAATACAAAAGACAATGAGGTCAGTTATTCCATCAGCACTGCGTCTAATAGCGGTAATTATGGTGATACAAACCAACTCAGTGGATTTACATCCTGGAATAGCGGCTACGGCCCATTAGGCGTATCAGCTTCATTTTCTGACGATAATAGTAAGCAATATTCCGCAACCTATAGTGGCGGCATGGTATTGCATTCCGGTGGTATTGCGTTTGCACCAGGCAGTATTGGTGATAATGACTCCATCGCACTCGTTAAAGCCAGCGGGGCTACGGGTGCAGGCGTGGGATATGGTAACGGTAAAATTGGCGACTCAGGCTACGGAATTTTACCGTATATGTCTGCCTATCGTGAAAATAGAGTCTCTCTGGATATTAGTTCACTGGAAAAAGACGTAGAAGTGAAAAATACCACAGAGACTACCGTACCTCGCAGCGGATCCGTTGTACTCATTAATTTCGAGACCGATGAGTCACGCTCTTTAGTATTAGAACTTCAGCGTAGCGATAAAGGTTTTATTCCTTTAGGCGCAGATGTCATGAATGAGAAAAATGAATCCGTCGGTACTGTAGGACAAGCCGGACAGGCTTATGTACGCGGAATTGAAGATCAAGGTGTTCTTCGCGTGGTATGGGGAAATGAAAACAATAGTGAATGTACCGTTCACTATAACATTTCAGGAAATACCACAAAGGCAGGGCTCACAACAGTCCTGAGCAACCAAGTGTGCCAAATGTAATTTTTAGGGAAAATAAATGAGAGTTTATATGAAAAAAAACCTCTTCAGCATGTCTGTCATTGCTTTGACAACACTGACATCGTTAGGGACGGCAAACGCCACTGACCTTAATGTGACCTTTACGGCTAATTTGTTGGAAACCACCTGTAACATGAAGCTGGTCGGTGGTACGGGTTCCGATACTGAACAAACGCTGAAAATCGGTGACAGCAACGGCCAGGTACGTCTGGATGCGGTTAAGGCTGGCACCGCAACGGCGAATTTTAAAATTGAAATCGTTGAGTGCCCTTCCTCACTGAGATCGCTGAAAACCACCGTTAAAGATACACCAGCGGCTTCACTGCTAACAGGGCTGGTAAACCAAATAACTGTAGCTAATGGTGGCGCCAACTGGGCCGCTGTGACTATTGCTCGGGCGTCAGCACCGAATTCGCCCTTTAAAATTAACTCAACCACTGACAGCGAACGTCTTGTTTGGTCTGCTGCTGAAATTACCAATAAAGAAGTGCCGCTAATTGCCACTCTTAGCGAAACCAGTGCTGGAAAAATGACCATAGGTGATTTCTCGGCTGCTGGCACTTTTGAATTTACTTACGAATAATTTGAGCAAGAAGACGGAGATCTACTATGAAAATTAATATGACTTATATCGCACTTTCCGTTTCTGCGCTCTTCTTTGCAGGAATGGCAAATGCAGCCATTACGGGAACCTCCAGCCTTAAAATGACGTTTGAGAGTAAAGTCGTATCCGGCACCTGTACAGCAAAACTGGTGAACGGAGCGGGGACACCGGCCTCTGAAATTGCGTTTGGCGATGTCTATAAGTCAGACCTGGTCAATAAAACCCGCGTTGAACCGCTAAAAATCACCTTCAGCGATTGCTCTGGCGTGGAAAAAGCCACGGTCGCCGCCGCGTCAACCACTGGCGGAAAGTGCTCAGGGACGAGTTTTGACGGTGATTCATACGGCGCTGGTTTAGCGACGGGATTTGAAGTGTGGTCTGGTCAGGTCGATTCAGGCGTAATGCTTAAGTGCAAAACCCCACCAGCCCCACAGGAAGTGACCATCGCTGGTGGTGTAGGCGAGTTTCCGATGAATTCACGTATCGTGATCGGTAAAGGCAACACGATCGCAGATGTCGGTACAGGTGCTGCGAGCGCGCCGGTCACATTCACTATCGCTTATCCGTAAGACAGGATTTATCATGCAACAATCACCGTTTACTCTGTGCCAGCCCGGTCTTGTGTTGCTCATCGGACTGGCTGGCGGATTATTGCCTGGCGTAAGCCAGGCAAGCTCAGGCATCAATGCAAACCTGACAGCCAATATTATCAACTCGACCTGTGAAATTAGCCTACAAAATGATGGCGAAATTTATTTGCCGACCGTCAAGCGCAGTTGGTTTTATAACAGTGATAATAGCGATCGTTTAACCCCTACTGATAATGAACCCGGTACACCATTTAGCATCATGGTTAACAGTTGTTCTGAAAATAATAATAGTGTCAAACAACTGAAGTTTACATTTACGCCAAAGTCAGGGTTCAGCGACAACCAGTACCAGGTATTTAAAAACAATGCCACAGCTGGCGCAGCTGAAAATGTTGGGGTTGTCGTTTTTTCCAAAGATTTAAAAACCAACGTGCTCAATGCCGATGGCAGTTCAAATTTATTGCTTGATGCTCAGAGCACCTGGCCAGGTGAATACTCATTTAGTGCCCGCTATCAAAACACAGGGGTTGTTTCTGCGGGTCTGGTGACCAGTCAGGCCACTGTCAATGTCACCTATGAATAGAAATGCCTGGAAAGAAAGAATATGTTCAAAAAACATGAAGGACATATATAAACAGGATTGATGGTTAACACTTGTGTGTTATATTTTGAAACGATATGCTCTGCACTTGAATGCCGTTTCAAGAACGGCTATAGCAATACCTCATCTAAATACAGTGGCGGAGCATTGCATTTGCTACTCCCGTGAGTCGGTAATATATTCACAGCTGAATTTACGACATTAAATGCCCCGGCAGTAATGAGTCGTAGGTTATACTAAAAATGCCAGTGGCTTTAAACAGGCCAGCAGAAACAGTTTAGTCGTTTCCGATGATTGTATTAGATATAAACTTGTTCCATCATTTCCCGTTGAACAACCTGCCATTACCCCTGCGGTTGATTAACTATCAGCCGCGACATCGTCTCCAGCGAATCCGTCCTTAAAATATAAAGCCTTTTCAATAAGAACTGATTATCTCCCGGCTTAACCTTCCCTCTCACCGTGGTGACCGCCATGTGGAATCCCGCGTCGCCTGCTGCTTTTACCGCCGTGGCGTTATAACCCCCAAACGGATACGAAAGATACAGAACATGAGGATTAAACTGGGACAATGCCCGGCGCGAACGGGCGAAATCGAACAGAATATTATGATAGCTGCGACTCAGTAGGATCGGCCGGCGATTCGCATCAACCCGATGCAAAAAATGGGTATGCGACTGGAAGTCGAACACGTCCCGGATCTCGTTCAGTTCAGAGAGGCTCATAAACTGCAGTGATTTCGGATCCCACTTCTGCGGGTGGCGCTTGATGCGTGAGGAGATGATAAACGCCGTGGCCTTCATGCCGTGCTGCTTCAAAATGGGGTAAGCATAACGGCTCACTGACTTGAGACCATCATCAAAAGTCAGCACCACCGCCCGCGCCGGGAGATTCATTTTATTCTGCACGTAGCCTTCCAGTTGATACATCGTCAACGTGGTGTAGCCGCGATCCTGAAGCCAGGCCATCTGGTTGCTGAAAGCGCGAACGGAGGTTGTGGTGGAGGTATGGCGAAAGCGGGTATTCTCTTCATCGCGCAAAATATGATGGTAGGTTAACACCGGGATGCCGTTGTCTTCCTGCGCATCCAGCGCGCTAACATAGGCCAGTCGGCCACCAATGCGAATCTGGTACCAGGTCTGGTTGAGTCGGTCTTTAAGCTTGCTGATAATCGGATAACGCAGATTATCCGCCAGCACGCCAAACGGGGCGCTACCGACATCCGGAGCGTTATAAACCGATGTATCTTTCCAGGTTATCAGACTTTGGTTACTGAGCGGTTTATTGAGATCGCCCAGACCATCATCGACTTTCTGCCGCCCCTGAACGGGCTCCAGGTGTCCCTTATCAATAAACCCGGTGCCAAAACCAAAGGAAAATTCGTAATAGTCTGCCGCAATAGGCTCAACAGCGAGGATCTGCCCGGCGCGAATATTCCCAACCGTCACCATCTTATTGCCAATCTGCGCCCATACGGCGGCGGCTTCGGTGGTTTGCATATAACGAGCAGGCAAAGCCGCAGCGACGCTGCCAGAAAACAGGAGCAATAAAACAAGCAGAACGCGCATAACCATATGAGATAACCGAGGCGAGTAACCTCGGCTATTGTAGCAAAAGCATCATCAATACCAATGATTAATACTCATACAAATCATGCTTCAATACGAAGGGGGGATTTTTTTGTTGTTGATGCCAGAGGCTGGAGACTTCGGGGCCTCCAAGTGCGACGATGCAATCCCGAAACGCAGAACTGCTCAGCGATTCCCGTGACGAAATCATTCGCTCAAGCAATGGATAGCTGATACCTGAAATCACTTCACACTGGGGGTGTTTATGACTCATTAACGACGCTACACGGTAAGGCGCAGCCCCAGCCATATCCGTCAGAAATACCACACCCTCACCTGAATCTGTAGCATGCAGAGCATGGCACATCATGCGGCTTAGCATATTCGAGCTGAGTCCACGCCAAAAACTTACCGCCTGACATTGGGCCAACGGGCCGTACTTTTTCTCCAGACGATGCAGCATATCCTGTGCCTTATCGTCATGACAGGTAATTACCCAACCTAACATTGCCTACCTCCTTAGCAGGCAAGTAGTTTATCAGTGTGATAAATCCATAATGGTGACAAGCATCAAAAGTCTTCCTCTCCCAGGCAAGGAGAGGAAGAAAGAATTAGCTGCGCAGGCCGCGTCCGCGCTGAATCAGGTACCAGCACAGCAAATAAAACGCAGCGATAAACACCACCAGCACACCAAACGTGGTGGCCAGCGGAACATCATGAATCCCCAGAAAGCCGTAGCGGAAACCGCTAATCATGTAGACAATCGGGTTCAGATGCGACAGCCCCTGCCAGAACGGTGGCAGCAGCGTTAGCGAATAGAACACGCCACCCAGATAGGTCAGTGGTGTCAGTACGAAGGTTGGGATCAGGCTGATATCGTCAAAGGTTTTAGCAAAGACAGCGTTCAGCAAACCGGCCAGCGAGAACAGTACCGCCGTTAACATCAGCGTAAGCGCCACAAAGACCCAGGAATGCACCTGGAAAGGCACGAAGAACAGTGAAATAGCCGTTACCAGAATGCCTACACACAAGCCACGTGCCACGCCGCCGCCAACGAAACCGGCGATGATCACGTGCGTTGGTACCGGGGCAACCAGCAGCTCTTCAATATTGCGTTGAAACTTAGCGCTGAAGAATGACGATGCCACGTTCGCGTACGAGTTGGTGATCACCGCCATCATAATCAGCCCTGGCACGATAAACTGCATGTAGCTAAAACCATGCATTTCGCCGATACGCGAGCCGATTAGGTTACCAAAGATAATAAAATAGAGCGTCATGGTGATGACGGGGGGAACCAGAGTCTGAACCCAGATACGCATAAAGCGGTGGATCTCTTTCGCCCAGATGCTTTTCAGCGCCACCCAATAAAGCTGCATCATGCGCGATCTCCTTGTTTTTCATGAACCAGAGAAACAAACAGTTCTTCCAGTCGGTTCGCTTTGTTACGCATACTCAATACCTGAATGCCCTGCGCGCTCAGCTGAGAGAAGACGCTGTTAACCCCCTGTTCACGCAGCACCTCCACTTCCAGCGTGGAAGTGTCGACCAGCCGGTACTGATAACCGTCCAGTTTCGGCAGCGGGCTTTTCGGCGCCAGATCGAGGATAAAGGTCTCGGATTTCAGCTTGGAGAGCAGCCCCTTCATCGAGGTGTTTTCCACCAACTCGCCGTGCTGAATAATGCCGATATTGCGACACAGCATTTCTGCTTCTTCGAGGTAGTGAGTGGTCAGAATAATGGTGGTGCCTTTGTCGTTTAAATCCTTTAAAAAGCCCCACATTGAACGACGCAGTTCAATATCAACACCCGCCGTTGGTTCATCCAGGATGAGTAATTTTGGTTCGTGCATCAGAGCACGAGCAATCATCAGACGGCGTTTCATCCCGCCGGAAAGCATGCGCGCACGCTCGTTACGTTTTTCCCATAAATCGAGCTGCTTTAAATATAATTCGCTGCGTTTGACCGCCTCTTTATGCTCAACGCCGTAGTAACCCGCCTGGTTAACCACGATCTGCTGCACGGTTTCAAACGGGTTAAAGTTAAACTCCTGCGGTACCAGACCAAGCTGGCGTTTCGCGTTAACCGTATCTTTTTCGAGATCGTATCCGAAGACGCTCACCCGCCCGGAGGTTTTGTTCACTAGCGAGCTGATTATTCCAATGGTGGTGGACTTTCCTGCGCCATTCGGTCCCAAAAGCGCATAAAAATCACCCGCTTCGACTTGCAAATCTATCCCGCGTAACGCTTGAACGCCACCGGGATAGGTTTTTTTAAGTTGTTGAAGTTCCAGAGCAATGGTCATGGTTTTTTACTTACCTTACGTTCTGACATTTTATATATAGTTTAATTAATGCTGGAGTTACCCTATATTAGCCCATCGAATTTATCTGGCTTCGGGTCGTACAACTCCATGAAAGACATAGATACACTCATCAGCAACAATGCACTATGGTCAAAGATGCTGGTAGAAGAGGATCCCGGATTTTTTGAAACGCTGACGCATGCACAGAATCCGCGTTTTCTATGGATTGGATGTTCCGATAGCCGCGTTCCCGCTGAACGATTAACCGGTCTTGAACCGGGCGAATTATTTGTTCACCGCAATGTTGCCAATCTGGTTATTCACACTGACCTGAACTGTCTCTCAGTCGTTCAGTATGCGGTGGATGTGCTGGAAGTGGAACATATTATTATATGCGGCCACTACGGATGCGGCGGCGTCCAGGCGGCGATTGAAAATAAAGAACAAGGGCTGATTGATAACTGGTTACTGCACATCCGCGATATCTGGTTCAAACACAGCTCACTGCTGGGCGAAATGCCGCAGGAACGTCGCATGGACACCCTATGCGAACTGAATGTCATGGAGCAGGTCTACAACCTCGGCCACTCAACCATTATGCGTTCAGCCTGGAAGCGCGGTCAGAAAGTTACCATTCACGGCTGGGCTTACGGTATTCATGACGGTCTATTGCGCGATCTCGACGTCACCGCCACCAGCCGCGAAACGCTGGAGCAGCGCTATCGCCAGGGGTTGTCTAACCTGAGTCAGAAACACAGCAACCATAAATAATGTGACATTGCCGGGAGGCGGAGACGCCTTACCCGGCCTACAAACCTACGCCGTAGGTCTGATAAGCGAAGCGCCATCAGGCGCTCCCGCTAATTACTCGTCCAGCAGCACCACTTTGCCAACATACGGCAGATGGCGATAACGCTGGGCATAGTCAATGCCGTAACCGACCACAAACTCATCTGGAATAGAGAATCCGATAAATTCGACCGGAACATTCACTTCACGACGAGAAGGTTTGTCCAGCAGCGTGCAGATAGCCAGGGATTTCGGCTCGCGCAGGCTCAGAATTTCACGCACTTTGGACAGCGTATTGCCGGAGTCGATGATGTCTTCGACAATCAGCACGTCTTTGCCACGAATGTCTTCATCCAGGTCTTTCAGGATCTTAACATCACGCGTAGTAGACATTCCGCTGCCATAGCTGGATGCCGTCATGAAATCGACTTCGTGGGAGACATGCACTTCACGGCACAGATCCGCCATAAACATAAATGAGCCACGTAACAGACCAACCAGCACCATATCGCTGCCGCTGTCTTTGTAACGTTCGTTAATCTGGCGCCCCAGTTCAGCAATACGCGCTTTGATCTCCGCTTCCGGGATCATCACTTCAACAGTATGTTTCATAAACCCTATAACTCACTGATTTTTATCAGTTGACACATCATGCAGATCGAAAGAAAGCGCTTACGTTGATACACCGACTGACAGACGGCGACCCGCTCTAACCACAAAACTTGCGACAGCATACAAACAATTCAGTTGATGAAGTATACCAGTAAAGAGAGCGGGTTCCTCTGATAGTTCACAGGAGAACCCGTTTGCGTCGTTTTTTGTATGCTTATTAAGCAAAACCTGGTTCGCACGACAGCATGTGGCTAAAACGTTTCCCAATGCGGGTCTTGTGTCGTACTCCCTGCAGAGGTTGCTTGCGGAGCATCCTTAGGCGGTTTCCGATGCTCACTGTTCGAGGTATCGCGAGTGATGCGAAATGCTGCCACGGCCAGGCGTAACTGTTCAGCTTGTTGTTCCAACGAAGCGGCGGCGGCGGCAGACTCTTCTACCAGTGCGGCGTTTTGTTGTGTGACACTGTCCATCTGCGAGACAGCGAGACTCACCTGCTCAATCCCCCGACTCTGTTCCTCTGAGGCTGAGGCGATTTCCCCCATGATGTCCGTCACGCGGGTGACCGCAGCGACAATCTCTTTCATCGTTTTACCCGCGTCCGACACCTGCTGAGATCCCATCCCCACGCTGTGAGTTGAGTTATCAATCAACGCTTTGATCTCTTTGGCTGCCTGAGCGCTACGGCTTGCCAGAGTACGGACTTCACCCGCTACAACAGCAAATCCTCGTCCCTGCTCTCCTGCTCTGGCTGCCTCAACCGCCGCGTTGAGCGCCAGAATATTGGTCTGGAAAGCAATACTGTCGATGACGCTGGTGATCTGCGCAATTTGCTGTGAACTACCGGCAATTTCACTCATCGTGTGCACGACAGTATCAACAACCCGTCCACCACGCGCGGCAGTATCAGACGCATTCTTAGCCAGTTGAGTCGCCTGTTTCGCATTGTCCGTATTTTGCTTCACGGTTGCAGTAAGCTGTTCCATGCTGGCGGCAGTCTCTTCAAGTGAAGCAGCCTGCTGTTCGGTACGCGAAGACAGATCGTTGTTACCTGACGAGATTTCCGCTGCACCGCTATGAATTGTTTCTGAGCTGTTACGCACCGACGTGACTGTCGAAATCAGCGACTGTCGCATTTCATCTAACCCCGTCGCCAAACGCCCCATTTCATTACGTCCCTGGACGTCGAGTTGATGGGTCAAATCACCACGGGTAATAATGCGAATATGCTCCATAATCTGCGCCAGGGGTTTAAGCAGTATATGCTGCAACCCACTCCAGATCATGCCCAGAACGATGAGCACAGCGACGACAATTGCCCCTAATGTCCATTGCATGCGGGTAAAGCTGTGCTGATTCTCCGCCGCCGCGTGCTGAAGCAACGCGTTATTTTCGTTACGCCACTGGTCATAGCTGGCTTCCATTTCATCTTGCGCCTTCTGAGCATCAAGATCGCCATAGGCCTGATAGTTATTCGCGCGCAGATACTCTATCGATAACGCCATCACGTCGTGCATCTGCCGATACTGTTTTTCCATTTCAGATGCAATTTGCGGATTCTGCCCCGACACCTGCGGCAATGACTGATAATGCGCGAAGTATCCCTCAGCCTTCTTCATCGACTCACTCGCCGTTTTTAGCAAAGTATCAATTGCCGCCAGTGAGGCCGGATCGCGTTGGTTCTTTAAGAAACGAATTGCTACGCGGGTTACCGTTACCCGGGTTTTAATCAGCGTATTGACGCTATCACTCAGATTTTCCTGTTGGGCATTCAGGGTGCCTGAGTTCTGGAAATTATGGCGATCATTGTTTACTGCAGAATAAAAAAAACTTCCTGTCACGGCCTGTAGCAAACAGAAAATGGCGAGAACCAGAAGAATGCCGGTAATAACGCGCACATTTTTAATCATAGTATTTCATCCATTGAACTCACATTGGGTACCCAATGATTATCGGCTCTAAAGGCGATTACTTTATGTGCAATAGCAGAATTAGCTGGAGGAGGGAGTCGTGCGATGAAACGCTGTAAAGAGACTGTGTCTCATCCGACTTACGAGAGATTTCTGTAGGCCGGATAAGAACAGCGAGATTTTTTTAGACGGTGAAGCCGAGCATCATCCCGGTATCTTCATGCTCTAACAGATGGCAGTGCGCCATATAGGCATGCTCTTTTGGCGCGTCATGGTCAAACTTAACCAATACCTCGCTCACGCCGCCTTCTACCCGTACCGTGTCCTTCCATCCCGCACGGTGTGCGGCAGGCGCTTTGCCATTCTCAGACAGAATGCGGAACTGCGTGCCGTGAATGTGGAACGGATGCAGCATCATGTCGCCCTGACCAGAAATCACCCAGCGTTCATGCTGCCCTTTTGCCGCGGCAAACATCGGTTTATTCATATCAAACGCCTGACCATTAATCCGGTTGGCATTATGGAAATCAAACGATCCGCCATGCTTCATGTTGCCCATGTTGCCATGCTGCATATTCCCCATCTCACCGTGGTTCATATTGCCATGATTCATATTGCCGTGGCCCATATTGTCATTATTCATATGGCCCATCATCTTTCCATGATCCATACCCGCCATGGCCTGACCGCCGAATTTCTTCATCAGCATTTGCATGCCCATCATATCGAGCATCGGATCCATCGACAGCTGCAGCTTGCGCACCGTCAGACCTTCCAGTGACGGCAGCGATGGCATGGATGTCAGCGTATCCGGCAACGTGCCGGAAGCGGTAATCAGCAGCGGCTGAACGCGCATCACCGGGTGCGGCTTATCAAATGGCGCAATTGCCATCCCCATCTGGCTGACCGGCAGAGTGACCAGATCAAAAGCTTTGCCGTCACTGACATCCACCAGCACTTCAAAGCGCTCGCCCATCAGCATAGGAAGCTCGGTCACTTTTACCGGTTCCGCCAACAGTCCACCGTCGCTGGCAATGACGTACAAAGGACGATTGTCGCTGGCCGCAATGTTCAGCGAGCGCGCGTTACAACCATTCAACAGACGCAGGCGCAGCCAGCCGCGCGGTGCGGCATGCTGAGGATAAATCGCCCCGTTGGTCAGCAGCGTATCGCCAAACCAGCCGACTGCGGCGGTCATGATGTCCAGTTGATAATCAACCTGCCCATCAGCAGAGAACTGTTTGTCCTGAATAATTACCGGCACATCATCAATTCCCCACTGCTTAGGCAGCATCAGCTTGCGAATCTCTTCGTCTTCAATCAGCACCAGTCCGGCCAGCCCCATCGCTACCTGATGACCGGTCTTTCCATGCTGATGAGGGTGGAACCAGCAGGTTGCCGCGCGCTGATCCGGCGTGAAGGTCACTGAACGTTTCCCGCCCGCCGGGATTATGCCTTGCGGCCCACCGTCGACTTCACCGGGGATTTCCAGCCCGTGCCAGTGCAACGTCG
Organism: Citrobacter sp. Cf136; assembly: GCF_030333815.1. NCBI lineage: Bacteria > Pseudomonadati > Pseudomonadota > Gammaproteobacteria > Enterobacterales > Enterobacteriaceae > Citrobacter > Citrobacter sp. Cf136. Next base: position 94,806 of record NZ_JAOWFE010000040.1, read on the forward strand.
TCTCTTCGGCAAGCTGGTTATGGATATCCACGTTCACCGATTGCCCTTTGTTCAGCTTGACCGCCGGTCCGAGCAGATTGCCGTTATATCCCCAGGTCGTGGCCGTCTTACCGGCAAAGTTTGACTGCCCGGCTTGCACGATCAGTTGGATGCGATTCGAAGCATCGGCGGTTAACAGATCAGGAATGGGTAAGGCGGGACGGTCGGCGGCAAATACGCTCCGGCTCCACAGAGGTAACGCTGACACAACACCCAGCGCCACGGAGTACTTTAAAAAGTCACGACGTTGCATTCTCACTTCCTTATATTCAGCAGCTTAAGCAGGCTATCTTTTAAGCATAAGCCTTCCCCTTACGGGAAGGTCAAGTGAACGGCTAATAATAAAGGTCGTCGCTTCGCTCGCAGTATGCTAACGTTTAAATTCCGTGATGCAGTGGTAGAAGCAATGAAGACGTTTTTCAGAACAGTTTTGTTCGGCAGCCTGATGGCCGTATGCGCAAACAGCTACGCGCTTAGCGAGTCCGAAGCCGAAGATATGGCCGATTTAACGGCAGTTTTTGTTTTTCTGAAAAATGACTGTGGATACCAGAATTTGCCTAATGGGCAGATTCGTCGCGCACTGGTCTTTTTTGCCCAGCAAAACCAGTGGGATCTGAGTAATTACGACACCTTCAATATGAAAGCGCTGGGTGAAGACAGCTACCGCGATCTCAGCGGTATCGGCATCCCCACGGCAAAGAAATGCAAAGCACTGGCGCGTGATTCTCTGAGCCTGTTGGCCTACGTTAAATAATCTCCGGCGCAATCAGTATTGAGAGAGCCGTTACTCTGGCTGTACCAGCGTCAGGGCAACGGATTGCGCTTTTAATTCAGTCTGCGCGTTTGGCGGTAGATTCACATCGGTAACAACATCGGTAAAGCAACTAAGCGGCGCGACGTTAAATAACGAATGTGCACCATACTTACTGCTATCCGCCAGTAATACCTTCCGTTGGGCATTCGCAATAATTTCCTGCTTTAATCCCGCTTTGTCTTCCGTTGGCGTGGTTACACCCTTTTCCATACTCCAGGTGTTACAACTCATAAAAGCGATATCGGGATAGACACTACGCAACATTTTCCGGCCAAACTCACCAATACAGGACTGGCTGCTGTCATCGATGCGCCCACCGACAATCGTCACCTCTATCTGACGGAATTCTGACAAAAACAGGGCAATGTGCAGATCAACGGTAATCACTCGCAGCGGCAAATGCGTCAGACATTTTGCCAGCTCCAGCATTGTGGTACCGGCATCAAGCACCACGGCATCGCCCGCACGCACCATTGAGGCGGCAAAACGCGCAATCGCCCGTTTCTCAGCAGGCGATCGCAGTTGCTTTTCGTTCGTGGTCGGCTGCGCCGCTTCAAAGCGCCGTAACGCAACACCGCCGTGGCTGCGGCTGATCACGCCCTGCTCATCCAGTTTGATGAGATCGCGCCTGATCGTTGCTGGAGAGGCGTCAACCGCGTCAACCAACTGTTCCACGGTAACCAGCGTATGATTTTTCAAATACGCCACAATCTTATCCAGACGATGTTGCCCTTTCATAACAGTAAATTACGCCAGTTGCATTGCCAGTTTGATCGATACGGCCATGCTCTCAGATTTTGCTTTTCCCGTCCAGGCGATATCAAATGCCGTACCGTGATCGGCAGAGGTACGAATAAACGGCAAACCTGCTGTGATATTTACACCGTCATAGAAACCAAGCAATTTCAGCGGGATATGCCCCTGATCGTGGTACATCGCCACCACCATGTCATATTGACCTTCATAAGCCTGTAAAAACACGGTATCCGGCGGGCACGGACCGTAAACATCCATCCCTTTCGCTTTCATATTCTCAATCGCGGGTCCGACAATACGAATTTCCTCATCGCCAAACAAGCCATTCTCTCCGGCATGTGGATTCACCCCCGCAACGACAATACGCGGATGTGCAAAGCCTACGCGCTTCAGGAAGGTATCCGCGATACCAATCACCGTTTCGACACGTTGCCCATTGAGCGTATCAAGGAATTTGCGCAGTGCGATATGCGTCGAAACATGGATAACTTTCAGCTTATCGGTGTACAGCACCATCGCGTAGTCACGGCTTTCGGTCAGCGTTGCCAGCAGCTCTGTATGTCCCGGATAATTGTGTCCGCCGAGATGCAGCGCCTCTTTGTTCAACGGCGCGGTCGCGATGGCATGCACATCCCCCTTCATCGCCAGTTCAGTCGCCCGTTTCACACAGCGATAGGCCAGATCGCCCGCCTGGGCCTGTACTTTTCCGGGAACAAGTTCTTCGGGTTGTGCCAACGGCTCATCAATCACATGAATCGTATCTGGCGTAAATCGGGCATCAGCAACCTGTTCGATTGCGCGAAATGTTACTCCGTCAGCCAGCCCCTGAGCCTGCAATCGCTGCAGCGTTTTCAGGCACCCGACCACCACCAGCGGTGCACCATTAAGTTCATCTTCGCGTAGCGCTTTAACAATAATTTCCGGACCAATCCCCGCCGGATCTCCCATCGTAATCGCAATTGTTTTAGTTACCACGGTACATCTCCTCAATAAAATACAGCGCATCGCAAAGGGTCGTATCAGAACCGAATCCACCCGCTTTGGTAATTACCGGCAAGTCGTCAATCTCGCTATTCACAAACGTTCCGCACGGAATACAGGGGGCAACCTCACTGTGGATGCGATACCCTTCAGCACCCAACGCACTGGCGACCGCCGTGGCAATATCGCCTCCGGTCAGGAACAAACCGCCGATACGTGCTTGTTCAATAATGCGCAGCGTTGTCTCCCCAAGACGTTGACTCAGCAGTTCTCCCAACTGCTGGCGACTCATCCCCACGTTGAAGCACAGCGTGTCGATCATGTCCCGGTCTTCTGCACACCGACTGGTACGCAGGATTGTGTGTTGCTGCTGGCTCAACTGCGCGCAAGCCTGTTCAATAACAGAGTCCATTTCCGGTGCAAATGACGATGCAACCAACCGCGCGGCATCGATATCAACAACTTTTGCCCGGCCCTGACACACTGCTTTTTCCACCTGACGTCGCGTTGCCTCACTCATTGAGCCAGCCACAACCAACACCGGTAATTCCTGCTTCTCTTGCATAAACGTTCCGGCCGGTAATGCATTGGCCAGCCCTGCCGCCCCTACGAGCAGCAGCATCTTTTTTTGCTCACAAACTGCCTGTGCAATGAGCGCGAGATCTCGCTCTTCCACAGCATCCACCACCACCATACATTCGCCGGCTTTTGCAAAAGCGCTCAGCAGCGCACTCAAACTTCCCCGACGCACATCCACCAGCGACACCTCATGTACAGGGATATCGCTTTGCAGCGCGACCAGTTCAGCAATACGCGAAGAGTGAATAGGCGTTTTTGGATCGCTGGCGAATTCCGTTTCCAGCAGCGGTACACCATGGACCAGGCACAAGCCATCCTGCGTGGTGCGCCCGGCAGCAGGAATCGCTGCCGCAATCACGGCCAGCGTCCGACCGGCTATACGCATGGCTGCAGTGACTTCAGCTCCCACATTGCCACGGAATGTCGAGTCAATTTTTTTGTATACCAGTGGTGTTGTTACGTCCCCACACCATGGCGCTAACGCTTGTTGTACAGCCGTAGCGGCCTGCATTGCCGGCATCGCCCGGCTTTCCGTATTGATGACCAGAACATCGGCGCGGCGTGACGGTTTCTGCGCTGGGGTCAGCATTACTTCGGTACGCGCCCCTTTTTTCGCCAGTTGTACGCCGGTATCGTTAGAGCCCGTAAAGTCATCGGCGATAACGATCATTTTCATGCTTTCTTCTCCTGCACGGTCTGACGCGCCTGTTTTTTCGCGACCCACGACGTAAGAATTGGCGTCAGGATGGCGGTTGTAATGACTGACGCAGCGATCAGCGGCGCTGCCGCAGCGGCAACCTCTGCCAGCGAGGGATCGGCCTGTGCTATGGCCAGTGGCGTCGCGACGGCGTTCCCCGCCGTACTGGATGCCGCAGCACCAGCAATACCACTCCCGCCAACCAGACGATCGGCACGAATGTTAAAGAAGCCGCCCACAAAGGTGGTCAGCACGCCCAGCAGAATGCCCGCCAAACCGCCTTGCAGCAGCATTTCCAGGTTAATACCGGCTCCAAGGGCAAACGCAAAGAAAGGAATGAGCAGTGGGCCGCCTTTCGTCAGGAAGTCACGCATATTGGCGTCGAGGTTGCCAAGGATCATGCCAACCACCAGCGGAACAAGAACCGCCACCAGCGCCATGATAGGAATATTTGCCATACCCGCCGCGCCCAGCGCTATCATGGTAAAGAAAGGTCCGTCATTCAGAGACAAAATGGAGATCGCGCCGACATCGCGTTCATTGCCAAACTCACCAACCAACGCCGCGTAAAGCCCACCATTGGAGTTACTCATTGCCGCAATAATGGCAACACCACTTAAGCCAAAGATGCCTTCCGCGCCAAACAGGTGTTCAACCCCGAGACCAATCGCAATCGCGACCAGTAACTTGGTCAGCGTAATCGTGCCGCCTTGTAACAAAGCTTGCGGCGCGGCCTTTACACTAATTCCCGCGCCCATACAGAGCAGGAACGCGCCAATCAAGGGAGCCGCGCCATTTTTAAATAAAGCAGTGGTGAATCCACCGATCTGCAACGCCTGCGGGGCAAAAGTGTTGATAATGGCACCGATAACCAACGGCACAACCATCATGCCGCCGGGTACGCGTTCTATTGCCTTCTTGATGTTCATGGTCTTCCCGCCTGTTGTTATGTTGTGATTAAATAAAATCATAACGATTATATTTAATCAAAATAAGATCACAAACGCGCCAGATCACAGTTTTAAAATGATTAATAAAAATCAAACAATCATTCCAGGCGAAAAAAAGCCGGGGTTGTCTCACCCGGCTTCATTGATATCTGAAATATCTCAGGATTGATGCACAAATTCGCGGTATGCCGCCACAACCTGAAGAAAGTCCTCTACACCACAAAGCGAAAAACTTTCTTCGTCGTAATAGCTCATCCCCTCTTCCATCTCATCTCCAGAGAACTCCAACTGATTAGCGCGAACCATCACTTCTTCGCCATCCAGCCAGAGCGTGTATTCATGCCCTGCTCGCTGCCAGGAGCGCTCACTGCCCTTAACCGCACGCGCCGCCTGTTCCACTTCATCAAGTAAGGCCAGGTTTTCTTTCACTTCTTCATTAAACCAGTGCCCCACCACCTCGTGGCCCATGGACATACGCACTTTTACCACCCCGGTAATATCGCGCAGAAATTCGTAATCCATAATGTCTTCCTCTACTCCCGGCAATGCGCCAATACCGCATCGCGCCTTGCTGTAATTATCGCAGCAGCGCGGCAGAAAAAAAGCGTAGTGGGTATAAGGAATAGAAATAAAAATGCCCGGAGAAGCAGACTTCTCCGGGCATTGATGTGTTTTTACACAAAACGCGTTAGCGCATTACACCGCGGTCTGGAAAATCACACCATCGGCTTTCTCCGTATACTGAGACAGCTGGTCGAAGTTCAGATAACGGTAAGTATCCACGGCAGTTTTATCCACCTGCGCCACATAGGTCTGGTACTCTTCCGCCGTCGGCAGTTTGCCGATCAGCGCCGCAACCGCCGCCAGCTCCGCAGAAGCTAGGTAGACGTTTGCCCCGGTACCTAAACGGTTCGGGAAGTTACGGGTAGAGGTGGAAACCACCGTCGCGCCGTCGGCCACCCGCGCCTGGTTCCCCATGCACAGTGAACAGCCCGGGATCTCAATACGCGCGCCGCTCTTACCAAACACGCTGTAGTAGCCTTCTTCAGTCAGCTGCGCGGCGTCCATACGGGTCGGCGGAGCCACCCACAGGCGCGTCGGCAGTTGGCCTTTGTGCGCATCCAGCAGCTTACCTGCGGCACGGAAGTGGCCGATGTTAGTCATACAGGAGCCGATGAACACTTCGTCAATCTTCTCACCCTGTACGTCAGACAGCAGACGCGCGTCGTCCGGATCGTTCGGTGCACACAGGATTGGTTCTTTGATGTCAGCCAGGTCAATGTCGATCACCGCCGCGTATTCTGCGTCAGCGTCGGCTTCCAGCAACTGCGGATCCGCCAGCCATTTTTCCATGCCCTGCACACGACGTTCCAGCGTACGACGGTCGCCGTAGCCTTCCGCGATCATCCACTTCAGCAGAACGATGTTAGAGTTCAGATACTCAACGATCGGCTCTTTGTTCAGCTTGATGGTACAGCCCGCAGCAGAACGCTCTGCGGAAGCATCGGTCAGTTCGAACGCCTGCTCCACTTTGAGATCCGGCAGACCTTCGATTTCAAGGATGCGGCCAGAGAAGATGTTCTTCTTACCTTTCTTCTCAACGGTCAGTAGACCCTGTTTGATCGCGTACAGCGGAATGGCGTGAACCAGGTCACGCAGAGTGATACCCGGCTGCATTTTACCTTTGAAGCGCACCAGTACCGATTCCGGCATATCCAGCGGCATCACGCCGGTCGCTGCAGCAAACGCCACCAAACCAGAACCTGCCGGGAAGGAGATCCCGATAGGGAAACGGGTATGGGAGTCACCACCGGTACCTACGGTATCCGGCAGCAGCATACGGTTCAGCCAGGAGTGGATAACGCCGTCGCCCGGACGCAGGGAGACACCGCCACGGTTCATGATGAAGTCTGGCAGCGTATGGTGCGTATTGACATCCACCGGCTTCGGATAGGCAGCGGTGTGACAGAAGGACTGCATCACCAGGTCAGCTGAGAAGCCCAGGCACGCCAGGTCTTTCAGTTCGTCACGGGTCATTGGGCCGGTGGTATCCTGAGATCCCACGGAGGTCATCTTCGGTTCGCAGTACGCGCCCGGACGGATACCTTTCACGCCGCAGGCGCGGCCAACCATTTTCTGTGCCAGGGAGAAGCCACGGCTGCTTTCCGCCACGTCTTTCGCCTGACGGAAGACGTCTGAGTGCGGCAGACCCAGCGCTTCGCGCGCTTTGGTGGTCAGGCCACGACCGATGATCAGCGGAATACGACCACCGGCACGTACTTCGTCGATCAGGACTTCGGTTTTCAGCTCAAAGCTGGCCAGCAGTTCGCCTGTTTCGTGGTTGCGTACTTCGCCTTTGAACGGGTAAACGTCAATCACGTCGCCCATGTTCATGTTCGACACGTCCACTTCAATCGGCAGTGCGCCCGCATCTTCCATGGTGTTGAAGAAGATAGGTGCAATTTTGCCGCCGAGGCACAGGCCGCCGCCGCGCTTGTTCGGCACATGAGGAATGTCGTCACCCATGAACCACAGCACGGAGTTGGTCGCGGATTTACGCGAAGAACCGGTACCGACAACATCACCCACATAAGCCAGCGGGTAACCTTTTTTCTGCAATTCTTCGATCTGTTTGATCGGGCCAACTACACCCGGTTGATCCGGTTCGATACCTTCACGGGCGTTTTTCAGCATCGCCAGCGCGTGCAGCGGGATATCCGGGCGGGACCATGCGTCCGGTGCCGGAGAGAGGTCATCGGTGTTGGTTTCACCGGTCACTTTAAAGACGGTAACGGTGATTTTTTCAGCCAGAGCCGGACGGTTCAGGAACCATTCGGCATCGGCCCAGGATTGCATTACCTGCTTCGCATATTCGTTGCCCGCTTTGGCTTTTTCTTCCACATCGTAGAAGTTATCGAACATCAGCAGCGTTGAAGAGAGCGCTTTGGCGGCAATCGGTGCCAGTTTGGCGTCATCCAGCGCGTCGATCAGCGGATGAATGTTGTAACCACCCTGCATGGTGCCCAGCAGTTCAATGGCTTTTTCTGGGGTAACCAGCGGGGAGGTGGTGTCGCCTTTCGCGACGGCAGCGAGAAAACCGGCTTTAACATAAGCGGCTTCATCTACGCCAGGAGGAACACGGTTGATCAACAGGTCTAACAGGAATTCTTCTTCGCCCACAGGCGGGGTCTTCAGCAGCTCGACAAGTGCGGCCATTTGGGTTGCGTCTAAAGGTTTTGGCACAATCCCCTGGGCAGCACGCTCAGCTACGTGCTTACGGTATTCTTCTAGCACGACGATATCTCCTCGCTCTCATTGTCATAATGCGGCGCTTTTGTAGATGGGCGATTCTCTTCACGCTCCTGTGAGACAGTAGTTAGTAGGGTAAATGCCCGGTACCGCATAAGGCACAATAACAGGATTTTCATTAAGTGTTAATCCGTTTACAAAAAAGCAACATAAAAAATTGGCTGAATCGTTAAGAATGGTGTAGCGGCAAGGAGGAACGCAATTCAGGCTACCTAAAACCACCCTGAAACAGTTGATTTTCAAGCGCGAGATGCTGAATTTTCCAGCGACTTTTCAGCCATCAGATATAATTGTGTAATAAATCCTCACACTCTTTTTCCGGACCTACCGGGTGAATCCCCAATAAAAGTCAAAACTGTCTAACACGGGTGAATAATACTCGCGGCAACAGGAACGCCTCACGGCACAGCGCTTGTCTCGTTGGAGTCATTTTATGAAGTTGCCCCTTAAGCCACATCTGCTTGTCCTTTTGTGCAGTGTCGGGCTGTTTGCCGCCTCAGGCGTGATGTTCGTTAAAAGTCGTGCTACGGAGCCTGCGGCTCCGGCCCCCGTTGCACAGCAACCGTCAGCACCGGCTCCAGCGCCAATAGCGGCCCCTGCCCCGGCCGACCAAACAGCGCCCGTCGTGGCACCAACCTACTCGGCAGCACAAATCGATCAGTGGGTTGCACCTATCGCACTCTATCCAGACTCGCTGCTGTCGCAAATTTTGATGGCCTCAACCTATCCGGCTAACGTCATCCAGGCCGCACAGTGGTCAAAAGACAATCCCAAAATGCAGGGCGATGCCGCCATTCAGGCCGTTGCCAGCCAGCCCTGGGATCCCAGCGTGAAATCGCTGGTCGCCTTTCCTCAGTTGATGTCGCTGATGGGTGAAAATCCGCCGTGGGTACAAAATCTGGGCGATGCTTTCCTTGCGCAGCCAAAAGATGTTATGGATTCCGTTCAACGCCTGCGTGCACTGGCGCAACAGACCGGTGCGTTGCAATCGACACCGCAGCAGACAGTCACCACCGTGACCAAAGCGGCGCCGGCTAAAACCGTCACCAGCGAGTCGACGACCAGTTCAGCGACCACAACAGCCACGACCGCCTCAACAAGCCCAACGGTAATCAAAATTGAATCCGCCGATCCGCAGGTGGTGTACGTTCCTACCTATAACCCGAATACGGTTTACGGTACCTGGCCGAACACCGCCTATCCGCCAACCTATCTGCCGCCAACGCCCGGTGAGCAGTTTGGTAACAGCTTCGTTAATGGTTTAGGCTTCAGCCTCGGTGTTGCCACAACCTATGCCATCTTCAGCAACATCGACTGGGATGACGACGACGATCACCATCATAATGATGACTGGGATAACCATGGCGGCTATAACCGTAATGGTGATAACAACATCAATATTAACGTTGATAACTTTAATAAAATCAGTGGACAACGACTGACAGACGCCAACCGTACCTGGCAGCACAACCCGGCCTATCGTGAGGGTGTGCCATACCCAAATAACCAGCTCAATAACCGCTTTCACGCCACTAACACGGCTACAGGTTTAAGTTCAACCCAGCAAAGACCGGTCAACCGTGATAGCCAACGCCAGGCTGCGATGAGCCAAATGGAAAAATCAACGGGAAAAACATTCCCGCAGACGGCGCGTACGGGCACGAAAGACGCCCAGCGTCAGGCATCCAGCCAACAGCTGAAGCAAATTTCCCAACGTAATAACTACCGTGGTTACGATACCAAACCGCAAACCGCGAAACGGACAAGCACACAGCAACGTGAGAATCGTCAGGCAGTCGCCCAGCGACAGGAGAAACGGGTCACGCAACCGGCGCAGCAGCGCAATCTTCAACAACGGACCAGCCAGCCACGCGCCAATGCGCTGAGCGGGAACGACAGTCGCTCCGCCAACTGGCAGGCGCAGCAACAGCGGGGGGCACAGAGCCGGCAGGTCGCCCGTAATCAGCCATCGCGCCAGCCTTCTGGCGGGCGTGCTGAACACCGTGAATTCCGTCATCGTTAAGGGAACCGACATGAAAAATAAACTACTCAGTGGAATTGTGTTGTTCATGGTTTCGGCTGCCGCGATGGCACAACAATCCTTCAGCACACCAGACCAGGCGACCGATGCGCTGGCAAACGCGATTAGTGAGCAAAATGAAAGTGCAATGAGCAACCTGCTCGGGGAAAACTGGCGTGATTTTCTACCGCCAGAAGGCGTCGATCCTGATGCGGTTGATCGTTTCCTGCGCGACTGGAAGGTTCGCCATAATACCGTTGTCGACGGCAATACCGCGCATCTGGTGGTCGGGGATAGCGACTGGCAATTGCCAATCCCGGTCGTCAAAAACGCTTCAGGCTGGCAATTTGATATCAAGGAAGCGGCCGAAGAGATCCTGACCCGTGAGATTGGACGAAACGAACTCGCGGCTATCGAGGCGTTACACGCTTATGTAGATGCCCAGCAGAGCTATTTTGCGATGAACCAGAAATACGCGCAAAAGATTGTCAGTTCTGAAGGGAAAAAAGATGGTCTGTACTGGCCTGTTTCACCCGGCGAAGCGCCAAGCCCGCTCGGCCCGGCCTTTAGTCCACAGGAACCTGGCACGGGCTATCACGGCTATCATTTTCGTATCCTTCCCGACAAAACCAGCGGTTTTGCCATGGTGGCCTGGCCTGTTAGCTATGATCACACCGGCGTGATGAGTTTTATGATTAACGGTGATGATAAAGTCTATCAGGCCGATCTCGGCGTTGATTCTCAGCAAAAAGCACAGGCGTTAACCACATTCCATCCGGATAAAACCTGGCAGCCCGTAGCGCCCTGATACCAATTCGAAAGATTAGTTGGCCGGGTAAGGCGTAGCCGCCCCCCGGCAACCCACAGCAAATTACAGGATGTTAGCGACAGATTTCGCCAACTGAGCTTCCAGAACCGGCTTCGCTTCTTCGAACTTCAGATTCACTTTGTTAGCATTAGACACGACGCGAGTCTGATATTTTGCACGATCGCCTTGCGCGCTGCTGGTTTGCAACTTGATACCGGATGTCCCTTGACGCAACGCCGCAACGTTATCCGTTGTCACTTTCGCTTTGCTGCGTTCAGAGATCTGCAGGTCAGTGACCATGGTGTAGTTTACGTCTTCCACCATCGCATCCGCAGCCATGCCGATCAACCCCGCCGCGATACCAACACCCAGCGCCGCACCAGAGGAGTTGCTATTGTAGGCGGTAATCCCCGCACCCAACGCTGCGCCCATCGCGGCTCCTTCATAACCCGTTTTCAGGAAGCCCTGAGCTTCACGCAGATCCATTTTGTCCGCTTTCAATACGTTCGCCTGTACCCAGTAATAAGCGCTGTCTGGTGAGCTGGTCACTTTATAACCTTTCGCGGACAGGTCATTTGCCAGCAGGGTTTGCAGGTTACTCATGTCTTTGTCAGAGGTATTTTTTACCTGAATGTAGACGGTCTTCTCGCTGGAAGGCTCCAGCCAGATGGTTTCACTCATCTGCGTTTTCACTTCAAGGTTACGTTTTTTAACGGCGGTGGTCATCGCGCCACAACCGGTCAGCGTCATTGTCGCGACAATCATGCCAACAACCGCGATTTTTTTTAAAGACATGTATTTTCCTTTTTTCGTGTAATAGAGAGTCCAGAGCCTCTTAACCGCGCGGCCAGTAGCCACACAATGGCGAAAAAAGTATCGGCAGTTGCGCAATTTTTTTTAGTGGAGATATCAATAAGATGACTACCAGAACTGGTAGCTTTCGGGAAAAAAAACGCCTCCGAAGAGGCGTTTTCACAAAAGCGGGAAGATTACTTTTTCTTCGCTTTCGGGTTCGGCAGGTCGGTGATGCTACCTTCGAACACTTCAGCTGCCAGACCAACGGACTCGTGCAGAGTCGGGTGAGCGTGGATGGTCAGCGCGATGTCTTCAGCGTCACAGCCCATTTCGATCGCCAGACCGATTTCACCCAGCAGCTCGCCGCCGTTGGTACCGACAATCGCACCACCGATCACACGGTGAGATTCTTTGTCGAAAATCAGTTTGGTCATACCGTCTGCGCAGTCAGAAGCGATAGCACGGCCAGAAGCAGCCCACGGGAAGGTGGCGGTTTCGTAGCTGATGCCTTTTTCTTTCGCTTCTTTCTCAGTCAGGCCAACCCATGCAACTTCTGGTTCAGTGTACGCGATGGATGGAATAACTTTCGGATCGAAGTAGTGTTTCTTACCGGCGATAACTTCAGCGGCAACGTGACCTTCGTGAACACCTTTGTGCGCCAGCATCGGCTGACCGACGATATCGCCGATAGCAAAGATGTGCGGCACGTTGGTGCGCAGCTGTTTGTCAACGCGGATGAAGCCACGGTCATCAACTTCAACGCCAGCTTTGCCCGCGTCGAGGTTTTTACCGTTCGGTACACGACCGATAGCTACCAGCACAGCATCGTAACGCTGAGCTTCGGCAGGGGCTTTTTTGCCTTCCATGGAAACGTAGATACCGTCTTCTTTCGCTTCAACGGCAGTCACTTTGGTTTCCAGCATCAGGTTGAATTTCTTGCTGATGCGCTTGGTGAAGACTTTAACCACGTCTTTGTCGGCAGCTGGGATAACCTGGTCGAACATTTCAACCACGTCGATCTCTGAACCCAGTGCATGGTACACGGTACCCATTTCCAGACCGATAATACCGCCGCCCATAACCAGCAGGCGCTTAGGAACAGTTTTCAGTTCCAGCGCGTCAGTGGAGTCCCACACGCGCGGATCTTCGTGCGGAATGAACGGCAGTTCGATCGGACGGGAACCCGCCGCGATGATCGCGTTGTCGAAGTTGATTACGGTTTTGCCGTTTTCGCCTTCAACTTCCAGGGTGTTCGCCCCGGTAAATTTACCCAGACCGTTAACCACTTTCACTTTACGGCCTTTGGCCATACCAGCCAGACCGCCAGTCAGTTGAGTGATAACTTTTTCTTTCCAGGTACGAATCTTGTCGATATCGGTTTTCGGCTCGCCAAAAACGATACCGTGTTCAGCCAGCGCTTTGGCTTCTTCGATAACTTTTGCTACGTGCAGCAGCGCTTTAGAAGGGATACAGCCGACGTTCAGACAAACACCACCGAGGGTGCTGTAACGTTCTACGATGACGGTCTCCAGACCTAAATCTGCGCAACGGAAGGCAGCAGAGTAACCTGCAGGGCCTGCCCCAAGTACCACGACCTGAGTTTTGATTTCAGTGCTCATCATGACCTCTTAATTTATACCCGTCGTCCACCGGGTCGTTCTATCCGCCCGTATTTTACAAAATTGTTAACAATTTTGAAACAACAAACGGCAACCGATTTGTCTTTCGCACAATAACCTCACTGACTTCATGAGATTACCAGAAAAAAGCCGGCCGTCGGGCCGGCTTTTTCGCTTACATCACCAGGCGGCGAATGTCAGACAGCATGTTGTTGATGATGGTGATAAAGCGCGCACCATCCGCACCGTCAATTACACGGTGGTCGAAGGAGAGCGAAATCGGCATCATCAGACGCGGCATAAACTCTTTACCGTTCCACACTGGCTCCATAGAGGACTTGGAGACACCGAGGATAGCCACTTCCGGCGCGTTCACAATCGGCGCGAAGTGGGTAGTACCCAGGCCACCGATGCTGGAGATGGTGAAGCAACCGCCCTGCATTTCGCCAGCAGTCAGCTTGCCATCACGCGCTTTCTTGGAGATCACGGTCAGTTCACGAGACAGCTCGGTAATGCTCTTCTTGTTCACGTCTTTGAAGACCGGAACAACCAGACCATTCGGAGTATCAACCGCTACACCGATGTTGATGTATTTCTTCAGGGTCAGGCGCTGACCGTCTTCAGACAGGGAGCTGTTGAAGCGCGGCATCTGTTCCAGAGCTGCGGCAACGGCTTTCATGATGAAGACTACTGGGGTGAATTTCACGTCCAGTTTACGTTTTTCAGCTTCGGCGTTCTGCTGTTTACGGAACGCTTCCAGATCGGTGATATCGGTCTTATCGAAGTGAGTAACGTGCGGGATCATCACCCAGTTACGGCTCAGGTTAGCACCAGAGATTTTCTGGATACGGCCCAGTTCCACTTCTTCGATTTCACCAAACTTGCTGAAGTCCACTTTCGGCCAAGGCAGCATGCCCGGGATACCGCCGCCTGCTGCTGCAGCCGGAGCCGCTTCAGCACGCTTGATAGCGTCTTTCACGTAAGCCTGAACGTCTTCACGCAGGATACGACCTTTACGGCCAGAACCTTTCACTTTCGCCAGGTTCACACCGAATTCGCGCGCCAGGCGACGAATCAGCGGTGTTGCATGAACGTAAGCGTCGTTTTCAGCAAACTCAGATTTGCCTTCCGCTTTCGAGGCCGGAGCTGCGGCTTGCGCAGGCGCTGGTGCTGCGGCCGGAGCCGGAGCAGCTGCTTGTGCTGGAGCGGCTGCAGGTGCTGCGCCTTCGACTTCGAAGACCATAATCAGAGAACCGGTTTTAACTTTGTCACCAGTGCTGATTTTGATTTCTTTCACGGTGCCCGCGAACGGTGCCGGAACTTCCATTGACGCTTTATCGCCTTCAACGGTGATCAGTGACTGCTCAGCGGCAATTTTATCGCCCACTTTAACCATCACTTCAGTGACTTCGACTTCGTCACCGCCGATATCCGGTACGTTAACTTCTTTCGAGCCGGAAGCAGCCGGAGCCGCCGCTGCTGCTGGAGCAGCCGCCTGAGCCGGTGCTGCAGCAGGCGCTGCGCCCGCTACTTCGAAGACCATAATCAGGGAACCGGTAGACACTTTGTCGCCGGTGTTGATTTTGATCTCTTTAACGGTACCTGCGAACGGTGCCGGAACTTCCATTGACGCTTTGTCACCTTCAACGGTGATCAGAGACTGTTCAGCCGCAACGGTGTCACCCACTTTAACCATGATCTCGGTAACTTCAACTTCGTCGCCGCCGATGTCCGGTACGTGTACGTCTTTCGCCGCCGCAGCAGCAGGTGCTGCTGCCGGAGCCGCTTCTTTCTTCTCTTCTGCCGGAGCAGGTGCAGCTGCTGCTGCACCGTCGGCGGAATCGAAAATCATGATCAGTTTGCCGGTCTCAGTTTTATCGCCAACAGAGACTTTGATCTCTTTAACGATACCAGCCTGAGGAGACGGAACTTCCATAGAGGCTTTGTCGCCTTCTACGGTGATCAGCGACTGTTCAGCTTCAACTTTGTCGCCCACTTTGACCAGGATCTCGGTGATTTCAACTTCATCAGCCCCGATGTCCGGTACATTGATTTCGATAGCCATTATTCTTTTACCTCTTACGCCAGACGCGGGTTAACTTTATCTGCATCGATGTTGAATTTGGTGATTGCGTCTGCAACCACTTTCTTATCGATTTCGCCACGTTTAGCCAGTTCGCCCAGGGCCGCTACAACCACGTAGGAAGCATCAACTTCGAAGTGGTGACGCAGGTTTTCACGGCTGTCAGAGCGACCGAAACCGTCGGTACCCAGTACGCGATAATCATCAGCCGGTACATAAGTACGAACCTGTTCGGCAAACAGTTTCATATAGTCAGTAGATGCTACTGCCGGAGCGTCGTTCATCACCTGAGCGATGTACGGAACGCGCGGAGTTTCCATCGGGTGCAGCATGTTCCAGCGCTCACAATCCTGGCCATCACGCGCCAGTTCAGTGAAGGAGGTTACGCTGTAAACGTCAGAACCTACACCGTAGTCGTTCGCCAGGATCTGTGCTGCTTCACGGACGTGACGCAGGATAGAACCGGAGCCCAGCAGCTGAACTTTACCTTTCTTACCTTCGAGGGTTTCGAGTTTGTAGATACCTTTACGGATACCTTCCTCGGCACCTGCTGGCATTGCCGGCATGTGGTAGTTTTCGTTCAGCGTGGTGATGTAGTAGTAAACGTTCTCTTGTTTCTCACCGTACATACGCTCCAGACCATCGTGCATGATGACCGCAACTTCGTACGCGTAAGACGGATCGTAAGAGATACAGTTCGGGATAGTCAGAGACTGAATATGGCTGTGACCATCTTCGTGCTGCAGACCTTCACCGTTCAGCGTCGTACGACCGGAAGTACCACCAATCAGGAAGCCACGAGCCTGTTGGTCGCCTGCCTGCCAACACAGGTCACCGATACGCTGGAACCCGAACATGGAGTAGTAGATGTAGAACGGAATCATCGGCAGATCGTTGGTGCTGTAAGAGGTCGCAGCAGCCAGCCAGGATGCGCCAGCACCCAGTTCGTTGATACCTTCCTGCAGGATCTGACCTTTCTCGTCTTCTTTATAGTAAGCAACCTGCTCACGGTCCTGCGGGGTGTACTGCTGACCGTTCGGGCTGTAGATACCGATCTGACGGAACAGACCTTCCATACCGAAAGTACGTGCTTCATCAGCGATGATCGGAACCAGACGATCTTTGATCGACTTGTTCTTCAGCATCACGTTCAGGGCACGAACGAAAGCGATAGTGGTGGAGATTTCTTTGTTCTGCTCTTCCAGCAGCGCACCGAAGTCTTCCAGAGCCGGCAGTTCCAGCTTCTCAGTGAAGTTCGGCTGACGAGCTGGCAGGTAGCCATGCAGTTTCTGACGCTGAGCGTGCAGATAAGTGTGCTCTTCAGAACCTTCCGGGAAGGTGATGTAAGACAGGTTTTCAACCTGCTCATCGGTCACAGGAACGTTGAAACGGTCGCGGATATAACGCACGCCGTCCATGTTCATTTTCTTAACCTGGTGAGCGATGTTTTTACCTTCAGCGGTGTCACCCATGCCGTAACCTTTGATGGTATGGGCGAGGATTACAGTTGCTTTGCCTTTGGTTTCCTGCGCTTTTTTCAGTGCAGCGTAAACTTTCTTCGGATCGTGACCACCGCGGTTCAGAGACCAAATCTGCTCATCAGTCCAGTCAGCAACCAGTGCTGCGGTTTCCGGGTATTTACCGAAGAAGTGCTCACGTACATATGCGCCATCTTTGGATTTGAAGGTCTGGTAGTCGCCGTCAACGGTTTCGTTCATCAGCTGGATCAGTTTACCACTGGTGTCTTTACGCAGCAGCTCATCCCAACGACCGCCCCACATGACTTTGATAACGTTCCAGCCAGCGCCCGCGAAGATGCCTTCCAGTTCGTTAACAATCTTGCCGTTACCGGTTACCGGGCCGTCAAGACGCTGCAGGTTACAGTTGATAACAAAGACCAGGTTGTCCAGTTTTTCACGGGTCGCGATGGTGATCGCACCTTTTGATTCTGGCTCATCCATCTCGCCGTCGCCCAGGAAGGCGTAAACGGTTTGTTTAGAGGTATCTTTCAGACCACGGTGTTCCAGATATTTCAGGAATTTAGCCTGGTAGATAGCACCGATTGGGCCCAGACCCATAGATACGGTCGGGAACTGCCAGAATTCTGGCATCAGTTTCGGGTGCGGGTAGGAAGACAGGCCTTTGCCATGTACTTCCTGACGGAAGTTGTTCATCTGCTCTTCAGTCAGACGACCTTCCAGGAATGCGCGTGCGTAGATGCCCGGAGAGATGTGGCCCTGGAAGTACACCAGATCGCCGCCATCTTGCTCGTTGCGTGCACGGAAGAAGTGGTTGAAGCAAACATCATATACCGTTGCGGAGGACTGGAAGGATGCCATGTGGCCACCCAGCTCGAGGTCCTTTTTAGACGCGCGCAGTACGGTCATGATGGCGTTCCAACGGATAGCAGAACGAATACGACGTTCCAGCTCCAGATTGCCCGGGTATTCCGGTTCATCTTCAACGGCAATAGTGTTTACATAATTGCTGGCCCCTGCACCTGCCGCTACTTTCACGCCGCCTTTGCGGGCTTCTGAAAGCAGTTGGTCGATCAGATACTGAGCACGCTCAACACCTTCTTCACGGATGACCGATTCGATCGCCTGTAGCCAGTCGCGAGTTTCGATCGGATCCACGTCATTTGGGAAACGTTCTGACATGGGGGTATTCCTTATCTATCTAATACGTTGAGTTATCTGGAACCTGTCCCATTACGTTCTCGCCAGAGAGCGTAATAAGACAGGTTCTGCGTTTAGTTGCCGCGCACTTTATATGGCGCTTGATTTACAACATCTTCTGGTTAACGTTCTGCCAGAAAAATCACTAATTCTTTCGTTGCTCCAGACGGCGTAAGGCGCGTTCACGACGGCTTTCCTCACGGCTTCTGTCCAGCAGAATCTCTTCGATAAACGCCAGGTGACGGTGGGACGCTTCACGCGCCTCTTCCGGCTTCCCGGCAATAATTGCTTCAAAAATACGGGTACGGTGACCGCTAACCAGTGGCAGCATTTCACGACGCGCATACAGCAATTCGAAGTTTTGCCGAACGTTCTGGGCCAGCATCGGCTCCATACACCTTAGCAAATGGAGCAGCACCACATTATGTGCCGCTTCGGTGACAGCAATTTGATACTGGAGTACTGCATCAGATTCACCGTCAAGATCGCCGGACTGTTGAGCAAGCTCGATCGCATGGTGGAGTTCACGGATACGCGTTTTGTCTTCATCCGTGCTGCGCAGTGCAGCGTAATAAGCTGCAATCCCTTCCAGCGCATGGCGCGTCTCAAGCAGGTCAAACTGGGATTCAGGATGGTCGGAGAGCAGCTCTACTAGTGGGTCGCTAAAGCTCTGCCACAGGCTGCTCTGAACAAAAGTGCCACCGCCCTGACGACGAAGCAGTAACCCCTTCGCTTCAAGGCGTTGGATCGCCTCGCGTAAGGAGGGGCGGGAGACGTCGAACTGTTTTGCCAGCTCGCGTTCCGGTGGGAGTTTTTCTCCGGGGCGAAGTGTCCCCTCAAGAATTAAAAACTCCAGCTGCTGTTCAATCACATCGGAGAGTTTTGGTTGGCGGATTTTGCTGTAGGCCATGATTTCCTGTCTTAAGCCATTTGCCCGGAGTCAATTGGTCTTACCAATTTCATGTTCTTGACGCTAAAGTAACAAAGTATTCACCTTCTGTCCATACAGGTTTTGATTGAAATCAGTAAAGGAGGCATATTTTAACAACATTACAGAAATAACGTTTCAAACATGTAACTATGCACAAATGTTAAATTTACCCACCTCGAGGTAGTTTTAACGGAATTGAAACGAAAAATTATCTCATCTGAACCGATTCACCTGCTTATTTATCGATACTTAAACCACTATTAATGAATAGAAATTCAAAATGGAAATTTTGTGGTAGATAAACTCGCATTTACAAATGGTTTCTTTTTATTCAACTCGTCATCTTCCCCGCATAAAGCAGGTGCATTCGCGCTCGCATATCATTATTCTGATCAAGACAAAAGCGTTAAGGCAACATTTTATAAAAAGCATCTGTAAACAAATTAATACAACAAACGGAATTGCAAACTTACACACGCATTACTGCGTAGTTCAAAAAATAAGTACTCGAAATATGAAGAGTAAAACCACACACGAGGTTTCATGATGGAAAGTCAACAGCATGGCGATCAGCTCAAGCGCGGTCTTAAGAACCGCCATATACAGCTAATCGCGCTGGGTGGCGCGATTGGTACCGGGTTATTCCTCGGTAGCGCATCCGTTATCCAGTCTGCAGGACCGGGTATTATTCTGGGTTACGCTATTGCCGGCTTTATCGCCTTTTTGATTATGCGTCAGTTAGGTGAAATGGTGGTTGAAGAGCCGGTAGCAGGCTCCTTTAGCCACTTTGCTTATAAATACTGGGGCAGTTTCGCGGGTTTCGCCTCTGGCTGGAACTACTGGGTACTGTACGTGCTGGTTGCCATGGCTGAGCTGACTGCAGTCGGTAAATATATCCAGTTCTGGTACCCGGAGATCCCAACCTGGGCCTCTGCTGCAGCCTTCTTCCTGATTATCAACGCCATTAACCTGACCAACGTGAAAGTGTTTGGTGAGATGGAGTTCTGGTTCGCCATTATTAAAGTCATTGCTGTCGTCGCGATGATCATCTTCGGCGGCTGGCTGCTGTTCAGCGGCAACGGCGGGCCGCAGGCCAGCGTCAGCAACTTGTGGAACCAGGGGGGCTTCCTGCCGCATGGCTTCACCGGTCTGGTGATGATGATGGCGATTATCATGTTCTCTTTCGGTGGGCTGGAGCTGGTTGGGATCACCGCAGCAGAAGCGGATAACCCGGAGCAAAGCATTCCCAAAGCAACCAACCAGGTTATCTACCGTATCCTGATTTTCTATGTGGGTTCGCTGGCGGTTCTGCTTTCCCTGATGCCGTGGACGCGCGTTACGGCTGATACCAGCCCGTTTGTCCTTATTTTCCACGAACTGGGCGACACGTTTGTTGCTAATGCCCTGAACATCGTGGTGCTGACTGCTGCCCTTTCTGTCTATAACAGCTGTGTGTACTGCAACAGCCGTATGCTGTTCGGTCTGGCACAGCAGGGCAATGCGCCGAAAGCGCTGATGAACGTCGACAAGCGCGGCGTGCCGGTGAACACCATTCTGGTTTCCGCACTGGTGACGGCTCTGTGCGTGCTGATCAACTACCTGGCGCCAGAATCTGCCTTTGGCCTGTTGATGGCGCTGGTAGTTTCCGCACTGGTGATCAACTGGGCAATGATTAGCCTTGCGCACATGAAGTTCCGCAAAGCCAAACAGCAGCAGGGTGTTACCACCCGCTTCCCGGCGCTGCTCTATCCGCTGGGTAACTGGGTGTGCCTGATTTTCATGGCTGCAGTACTGGTGATTATGCTGATGACGCCGGGCATGGCGATCTCGGTGTACTTAATCCCGGTATGGATTGCTATTCTTGGCATTGGTTACCTGTTCAAACAGAAAACGGCCGGCACGGTTAAAGCACATTAATTTTTCCTCCCCCACCTGCGCCAGGTGGGGGTTGTTACCTGCCTCACACTTTCCCACTCACGACTGTTTAGTCCATATCAGCGGCGTTATCCTGCAACGCAAAAACACCGGTACCAGACAATAATTCTCTCCATATCTCATTCATGGAGTGCAGTTGATGGAAACCAGTAAGCTCACGGTGAAAGAAAAGATTGGCTATGGAATGGGCGACGCCGGATGCAACATCATCTTTGGCGCCATCATGTTGTTTGTTAACTATTTTTACACAGACATTTTTGGTCTGGCGCCTGCTCTGGTCGGCGTATTACTGCTCTCAGTACGCGTTATTGATGCCGTTACTGATCCCATTATGGGCGCAATGGCCGACCGTACGCGCAGCAAATATGGTCGATTTCGTCCATGGCTTTTGTGGATGGCTTTCCCATACGCATTATTCAGCGTATTGATGTTTACCACCCCGGAATGGACCTATAACAGCAAAGTTATCTATGCCTTTGTTACCTATTTCCTGCTCTCAATTACCTATACGGCGATCAATATCCCCTATTGCTCTCTCGGCAGCGTCATCACCAACGATCCGCAAGAACGCGTCGCCTGCCAGTCATATCGCTTTGTATTGGTAGGAATTGCAACTCTGCTGCTGTCACTCACCCTGCTCCCCATGGCCGACTGGTTCGGCGGGGAAGACAAAGCCAAAGGGTATCAAATGGCGATGGCGGTACTGGCCTTCATCGGCATGTGTATGTTCCTGTTCTGCTTTGCAACCGTCCGTGAGCGTGTCCGTCCTGCCGTCCCGACCAATGACGATTTAAAAGCCGATCTAAAAGATGTGTGGAAGAACGATCAGTGGGTAAAAATTCTGCTGTTAACCCTGTGCAACGTCTGTCCGGGTTTTATTCGCATGGCTGCCACCATGTACTACGTGACCTGGGTTATGCAGCAGAGTACACAATTTGCGACGTTGTTTATCAGTCTTGGCGTTGTAGGCATGATGATCGGCAGCATGTTGGCGAAGGTGTTAACCGATCGCTGGTGCAAACTGAAAGTGTTCTTCTGGACCAATATCATCCTGGCGATTTTCTCCGCCGCGTTTTACTTCTTCGATCCGAAAGCCACCATGATGATTATGGTGCTCTACTTCCTGCTCAACATCCTGCATCAGATCCCATCCCCGCTGCACTGGTCGCTGATGGCGGATGTCGATGACTATGGCGAGTGGAAAACCGGTAAACGTATCACCGGAATCAGCTTCTCCGGTAACCTGTTCTTCCTGAAACTGGGTCTGGCGATTGCCGGAGCGATGGTCGGCTTCCTGCTCTCCTGGTACGGCTACGACGCTGGGGCGAAAGCGCAAAGCGACTCCGCCATTAACGGTATTATGCTGCTGTTTACCATCATACCTGGCGCAGGCTACCTGATTACTGCAGGCGTGGTTCGTCTGCTGAAAGTTGACCGCGAGTTTATGCAGCAAATCCAGACAGATTTAGAAAAGCGCCGCGCCAACTACCGTGAACTGAATGAATACCACGATATAAAAACGACTGAAACCGTAAGGAAAGCCTAATGAATCAGTGGCCAAATCCCTTTATTGAACAGCGTGCCGATCCGTTTATCTTACGTGACGGTAGCCACTACTATTTCATTGCTTCAGTACCTGAATATGACCGGCTGGAGATACGCCGGGCCGACTCGCTGGAAGGGTTGCGCACCGCCGCCCCGGTTATCATCTGGCGCAAGCCAGAAAGCGGCCCCATGAGCCAACTCATCTGGGCGCCCGAAATCCATCATCTGGCAGGCAAGTGGTACATCTATTTTGCCGCCACCCACACACAGTCGCTCGACAAGCTGGGGATGTTCCAGCATCGCATGTTTGCGCTCGAATGTGCCGACGCCGATCCGCTGACCGGAAAGTGGACGGAGAAAGGTCAGATTAAAACGCAGTTTGATACCTTTGCGCTCGATGCCACCACCTTTAACCATCAGGGAAAACAGTGGTATCTATGGGCGCAGAAATCGCCCGATATCGCCGGAAACTCCAATATCTATCTCGCAGAACTGGAAAATCCATGGACGATTAAAGGCGAGCCGGTCATGCTAAGCCATCCTGAATATGACTGGGAATGCCGGGGTTTTTGGGTCAACGAAGGTCCTGCCGTCATGGTTCACGGCGACAAGTTGTTTATCAGCTATTCCGCCAGCGCTACTGATGAGAACTACTGTATGGGATTATTGTGGATTGACTTAGACGCAGATCCGCTCAACTCGCAGAACTGGCACAAATCACCGCGCCCGGTCTTTACCACCAGCTATGAAAACCGCCAGTTTGGGCCAGGACACAACAGCTTTACGCAAACGCCAGAAGGTGAAGATGTGCTGGTGTATCACGCGAGAAATTACACTGAAATCGAGGGCGATCCGCTGTACGACCCAAACCGCCACACTCGTCTGAAGCTCGTGCGTTGGGACGAAAACGGCATGCCAGATTTTGGCATCCCGCCTGCTGATACGAACTAAACCGTTGCACTGCCCGGTGGCGCTAACGCTTACCGGGCCTACACGTTTTTCCATTGTAGGCCGGATAAGCGTTAGCGCCATCCGGCACAACGCTATACTAATGCCCCATAAATGGTCAGCAACGCAATAATCACCACCACCACAAACGAGGTCTTCTTCGCCATCGAAACAGCCGCTTTTGGCGTTTCGACTTTATCGGTATGAGGTTCGCGCGCCAGCGAGAACTGCGCCAGACGCGTAAGCACCTGATATTGCGACGTGTGCAGATCAGCAAGCGACGCAAACCAGGCTGGCAACGCCTTCTCGCCGTGTCCTAACAGCGCATAGACCACGCCCGCCAGACGCACCGGGATCCAGTCCAGCACATGCAGGATCGCATCAATACCCGATTGCAGACGCTGGTGCGGTGTCTGATAGCGCGCCAGCCAGGACTGCCAGGCACGTAAAAAGGCATAACCAACCAGCGTCACAGGTCCCCACGGGCCACCGACAATCAGCCAGAATAACGGCGCCAGGTAAAAGCGAAAGTTGTTCCATAACAGCGCGTTCTGCAGTTCACGCAGGAACTCACGCTCGTCACAGTCCGGCGGAACACCATGGATAAGCGTCAGCTCGCTGGCCATCGCCTCACGAGCGTGAGCGTCATCGCGAGCGGCCGCGTTCAGGTAAGCGTGATAGTGAAGGCGCGCCTTGCCTGCGCCGATGCACAGCAAGCCAATTAAGATCCACGCCACCAGCAACGGAACGTTAAACAGCAGCCCATGAAGTGCGCGCAGTAGCAGAAACGTCACTCCCATCGCAATAAGAGTAATGCCTACCGTACGCATCATCGAGAAATGCTTAATCCGGCGGAAAAAAGCTTCAACCCGGTGATCAAGCTGCCAGTGCTCACCCAGCTTAAACAGGCGTTCAACAATCAACACCAGTAATGTTGTAAACAGCGTCATGTCATCTCCTTGTGCGACGAGGGGGTGACCAGGGCGCGAAACCTTGCCCAGTCAAATGAGGGCCCGGGATCGGTCTTACGCTCGGGCGCAATATTGCAATGTCCTGTCATATTGTTAGCAATAGCCGGATAACGCGTAATCAGGGCATTGGTCACGGCTGCCAGTTGCTGGTACTGCGCGTCGGTATAGGCCAGCGTATCCGTCCCTTCCAGCTCAATACCAATTGAGAAATCATTACAGCGTTCACGGCCCTGATAGCTCGAGACGCCGGCATGCCAGGCGCGTTTATCAAAGGGGACATACTGCACGATTTCACCATCACGGCGAATTAAACAATGGGCCGAAACGCGCAAATGGGCGATTCCGGCAAAATAAGGATGGGCGTTGGGATCAATCGTGCCAGTAAACAGCGCGTCTATCCACGGGCCGCCAAACTCGCCGGGCGGCAGGCTGATATTATGCACCACCAGCAGAGAAGGGTTTTCGTCATCCGGGCGGCAATCGTAATGCGGAGAGGGAACGCGTCGCGCCTCTGCCAGCCAGCCCTCGTCTAACAACATGCAGAATCTCCTTATTGGTGGTGCTCATATCAGGTTCAGGGTAGCATGTTTCCACCTTATGATTCGTTAGCAATTTGGAGTTTTATCATGCCGCCTCGCCGCTATAACCCTGACTACCGACGTGACGCGCTGTTGGAACGCATAAATCTCGATATCCCTGCCGCTGTCGCTCAGGCGCTGCGTGAAGATTTAGGCGGAGAAGTTGATGCCAATAACGATATCACCGCACAGCTTTTACCCGAAGACATGCGCTCCCACGCTACCGTAATTACCCGCGAAGATGGCGTTTTTTGTGGGAAACGTTGGGTGGAAGAGGTCTTTATTCAACTGGCTGGCGATGATGTAAACATCACCTGGCATGTCGAAGATGGCGACAGCATTAAGGCTAATCAGCCACTGTTTGAACTGGACGGCCCTTCCCGCGTGTTACTGACCGGTGAACGTACCGCGCTTAATTTTGTGCAGACGCTTTCAGGTGTAGCAAGCGAGGTGCGTAAATACGTCGACCTGTTAGCTGGGACCAAGACCCAACTGCTGGATACGCGTAAAACCCTGCCAGGACTGCGTACCGCGCTAAAATACGCCGTATTGTGCGGCGGCGGCGCGAATCATCGTTTGGGGCTGTCCGACGCTTTCCTGATTAAAGAAAACCACATTATTGCTTCCGGCTCGGTACGTCAGGCCGTAGAAAAAGCATTCTGGTTGCACCCGGATGTGCCGGTTGAAGTCGAAGTAGAAAGCCTGGATGAGCTGGACGACGCGCTGAAAGCCGGGGCCGATATCATCATGCTCGATAACTTCGAAACCGACCAAATGCGCGAAGCGGTAAAACGCACCAACGGCCAGGCGCGTCTGGAAGTCTCGGGCAATGTCACCCATGAAACGCTGCGCGAATTTGCCGAAACCGGCGTGGATTTCATCTCTGTTGGCGCGCTGACCAAACATGTTCGCGCTCTCGATCTCTCCATGCGTTTTCGCTAATTGCTGATTGTATTGCCCGATGATGCTTCGCTTATCGGGCCTCCTACACAGGTTTATTCTGTAAGCCGGATACGGCATTTACGCCGCCATCCGGCAGTTTCTTCGAGCCTCTTAGCAAATACATTGTCTGATTCTGTAATTTCGTAAAAGTTCTCGGAATCCGCCTTCCCATTCTGTTTTTTGTCTCTCGCCGTCCTCCCGTCGGTTTGCCAAAGTAGCGCCAGCAAACTCAAGGAGTGAACAATGAACAAGCAACGAGGCTTTACGCTTATCGAACTCATGGTGGTGATTGGCATTATTGCCATTCTTAGCGCCATCGGTATTCCGGCATATCAAAACTATCTGCGCAAGGCCGCGCTGACAGACATGCTGCAAACCTTTGTCCCCTATCGCACAGCGGTTGAGCTCTGTGCACTGGAGCATGGAGGAACAGATACCTGCGATGCCGGAACGAATGGTATTCCCACTCCAACAACTACCCGTTACGTCTCAGCCATGAGCATTGATAAAGGCGTTGTCAGCCTTAGTGGGCAGGAAAGCCTGAACGGGTTAAGCATCACCATGACGCCGGCTTGGGACAATGCCAACGGCATTACCGGTTGGAACCGTAACTGCATCATCCAGAACGACAGCGCATTGCAGCAGGCCTGTGAAGATGTTTTCCGCTTCGATACCCACTAAGGAACAGAGATGAATACCACCCAGCTTACAGCGCTATGCCAACGTTATCAGGGAATATTACTGGATGCAGACAATGAAGTGGTGCATATCGCCGTCGTAGACGCCCCATCACACGAACTGCTGGATGCACTGCATTTTGCCACCACCCGGCGCATCGACATTGTCTGCTGGACACGTCAGCAAATGGAAGGCCACATGCATACACCGCAGAAAATGCTCCCTGCAGTAGTCACAAAAAGCAGCGCCAGCGCAGCAGACTTGCTGAATCAGACGTTTCATTCCGCTCTGGAGAAACGGGCTTCTGATATTCATTTTGAGCCAGCGGAAAATCACTATCGGATCAGATTACGTGTGGATGGAGTACTCCACGCTTTACCGGAAGTCACGACCGAGATGGGCATTGCCATCACCGCGAGGTTAAAAGTATTGGGCAGTCTGGATATTGCCGAGCATCGGCTTCCACAAGACGGACAATTTACCGTTGAGATTTCAGGAGAACCTATCTCGTTTCGCATCGCCACCCTGCCCTGTCGCTACGGCGAAAAAGTCGTGTTGCGGCTACTTCATCAGGTCGAGCAGTCACTGGAGATCGCCGCACTGGGAATGCAAGACGCGCAGCTGGCCGCATTTTCGCAAGCCTTGCAGCAGCCTCAGGGGCTGATTCTGGTTACCGGGCCTACCGGAAGCGGTAAAACGGTCACACTGTACAGTGCGCTGCAAACCCGAAACACGCCAGATGTTAATCTCTGTAGCGTGGAAGATCCGGTAGAGATCCCGATCGCAGGCATCAACCAGACGCAAATTCACCCACGCGCCGGTTTGACTTTTCAGGGAGTCTTACGTGCTCTGTTGCGTCAGGATCCCGACATTATCATGGTGGGTGAAATCCGCGATGGAGAAACAGCAGAAATAGCCCTTAAAGCCGCACAAACCGGTCATCTGGTTCTTTCTACGCTGCATACCAATTCCACCAGTGAAACGCTGGTGCGTCTGCAACAAATGGGGGTCGCACGCTGGATGATCGCCTCCGCGCTGACGCTCGTCATTGCACAGCGATTGGTCAGAAAGTTGTGCCCCCATTGCCGACAACGTCAGAGTACGCCTATCACACTCCCGAAAGCTGTCTGGCCTACACCACTACCGAATTGGCAGGCCCCTGGCTGCAAACATTGTTATCACGGATTTTATGGCCGTACGGCATTGTTTGAAGTACTCCCTGTTACTCCGGCATTACGTCAGAGTATTGCCAGTGACGCCCCCGTAGACGGAGTGGAACCTGATGCTCAGCTATCAGGGAGAACGCTTTTCGAGAATGGCTGTCAGGCCGTCGAGCAAGGATTAACGACATTTGAAGAGCTGATTCGTGTACTGGGCATGCCTCATGTCCGCTAAACAGCTTTGGCGCTGGCAAGGCATTAACAACAAAGGTAAATCGCTGGAAGGTACACTATGGGCCGATACCCAACCGTCATTAATGCTGGCTCTTGAGAAACAACAGATTACGCCGCTACGCATTAAACGTATGCGTGTCAAAACCTCGCACTGGAGCCGTACAAGAAGTGCCGAAACCATACACCAGTTGGCGACATTGCTAAAAGCAGGGTTAACGCTCTCAACAGGGCTAGCTCTGCTTGCTGAACAGCATCCCAGCAGTCAATGGCAGGCGCTACTGCGTACGCTGGCTTACGATATGGAACAGGGCATTACCCTCTCCACCTCGCTATCACAATGGCAACACGTTTTTCCGCCCCTTTACCAGGCAATGATCCGCACCGGAGAGCTTACGGGTAAGCTGGACGACTGCTGTTTTGAACTCGCCTACCAGCAAAAGAAACAACAGCAACTTGCTGATAAAGTTAAAAAAGCCCTGCGCTATCCGATTATCATCATCACAATGGCGGTGTTGGTCGTATTTGCGATGTTGCAGTTTGTACTCCCTGAGTTTGCCGCCATCTACCAGACATTCAACACCCCGCTACCGGCCCTCACTCAGTGGATTATTACCATCGCACACTATAGCAGCCAATGGGGATGGCTGGCGGTAGCACTTGGCCTGGTAGCGGTTGCGGCACATCATTTGATAAATCAGAAACCGTACTGGCTCGTTCTGCGCCAGAAATTGCTGCTCAGCCTCCCGGTTATAGGGCCGATGGTGAGAGGGCAAAAGCTCACGCAGATCTTCACCGTTCTGGCGTTAACGCAAAATGCGGGCATTCCCTTTTTGCAGGGTCTTGAGAGCGTTACCGAAACGCTGGCTAATCCTTTCTGGTCGCAACGTTTAGCGCTGGTTCAGCACGACATTAGCGCCGGAAAGCCGGTCTGGTTAGCGCTTAAAAATAGCGGTGAATTCAGCCCATTGTGCATACAGCTGGTCCGAACAGGTGAAGCTTCCGGCTCGCTGGATGCAATGCTGCGCAATCTCGCGCATCACCATGGCGAGAAAACCCTGGCTCAAGCTGAGAATTTGGCTGCATTACTTGAGCCTGCGTTGCTGGTCATTACGGGGCTTATCATCGGTACGCTGGTTGTCGCGATGTATTTACCGATTTTCCATTTGGGAGATGCGATGAGCGGAGTGGGATAAATTCAAATGCCGGATGGCGACGTAACGCCATCCGGCATTTCACAGAACGACCTGTTTTACAGGCTATTGAATACGCGGTTCTCTTGTTCCTGTACACGAATAAACGTTGTACGTTTGGTCAGCTCTTTCAGACGGGATGCGCCTACATAGGTGCAAGCAGAACGCAAACCGCCGAGAATATCGCGAGCGGTATTATCAACCGGGCCGCGCAGAGGCAGCTTAACGGTTTTACCTTCAGCGGCACGATACTGAGCAACACCACCAACATGGCGGGTCATAGCAGATTCTGAGCTCATACCGTAGAACAGCATGAATTTCTCACCGTTTTCTTCAACAATTTTGCCGCCGCTTTCTTCGTGACCGGCCAACATACCGCCGAGCATAACGAAGTCTGCGCCGCCGCCAAACGCTTTTGCAACGTCACCCGGCATTGTGCAACCGCCGTCGCTGACAATCATGCCGCCCAGACCGTGGGCTGCATCCGCACATTCAATAACCGCAGAAAGCTGTGGATAGCCAACGCCGGTTTTTACACGTGTGGTGCATACAGAACCCGGGCCTATGCCTACTTTGACAATATCAGCACCGGAGAGCACCAGCTCTTCACACATTTCACCGGTGACTACATTGCCCGCACAAATCGTTTTTGTCGGCCATGCTTCACGCGCTTTCGACACAAACTGAACAAAATGCTCTGAGTAGCCATTTGCCACATCAATGCAGATAAAATTCAGCGCTGGGTTGAGCGCCAAAATCTGTTTGGTTTTTTCGAAGTCTGCGTCAGACGTGCCGGTTGAAACCATTACGTGTTTGAGTACATCGGCAGAAGTCTCTGCGATGAAGGCGGCCCAGTCTTCAACAGAATAGTATTTGTGCACAGCGGTCAGGATGTCGAAGGATGCCAGCGCCGTTGCCATGGCAAACGTCCCGACAGTGTCCATGTTCGCGGCAATAATAGGTACGCCGGACCAGGTCTGACCTGAATGCTTAAAGGTAAATTGACGTTCCAGCTCAACATCGGAACGGCTTTTGAGAGTAGAACGCTTAGGGCGGATAAGAACGTCTTTGAAACCTAACTTCAGATCTTCTTCGATACGCATGTGCGGATTCCTGGGGTTAATGGCGAAAAATCGAAACTCACAACTCCAGTGACGCTATCATACGCACTAATCAATGCCGCGCAAGACTGCGAAATTCTCTTTTTTTACGCTACAATCCCATAAATTTACCTGGCGAATAGTAGGTTAATCCTGCAACAGCCTCGCCTTCGCACGCTTAACTTTTAACTGTTTGATAATCAAACTTAAACTCCAGGATCGGCATCTATGAGGTATACGGTAGCCTTAACCGGCGGCATTGGCAGTGGTAAAAGCACCGTTGCAAATGCGTTCGCTGACCTCGGAATAAACATCATTGATGCAGATATTATTGCGCGCCAGGTGGTTGAACCCGGCACACCTGCTCTTAAGGCAATCGAAGAACATTTTGGTTCCGAGGTTATCGCCGCAGACGGATCGTTGCAGCGGCGCATTTTACGCGAACGCATTTTTTCCGCCCCAGAGGAGAAAAGCTGGCTGAATGCCCTGCTCCATCCGCTTATTCAGCAGGAAACGCAGCGCCAGTTTCAGCAAGCGACCTCACCTTACCTGTTATGGGTTGTCCCTTTGCTGGTGGAAAATTCGCTGTATAAAAAAGCCGACCGCGTACTTGTGGTGGATGTCACGCCCGAAACCCAGCTCAGACGCACCATGCAGCGTGATGACGTCACACGTGAGCATGTTGAACAAATTCTTGCTGCCCAGGCAACGCGTGAAGCGCGGCTGGCCGTGGCAGACGATGTTATTGATAATAATGGCGCACCGGAAGCCATCGCCTCGGATGTCGCCCGCCTGCACGCGCTCTATTTGCAATGCGCGTCGCAGTTTGTCTCACAGGAAAAACCGTAATGCACACCCAGGTCCTTTTTGAACACCCTCTCAATGAGAAGATGCGTACATGGCTGCGCATTGAATTTTTAATCCAACAGCTCTCCGTTAATTTACCCATTGCTGACCATGCCGGCGCTCTGCATTTTTTCCGCAATATCGGAGATTTACTGGATGTATTTGAACGCGGCGAAGTCCGTACCGAACTCCTCAAAGAACTGGAGCGACAGCAGCGTAAACTCCAGGCCTGGGTCGAAGTTCCCGGCGTCGATCAAAGCAGAATCGACTCTTTGCGCCAGCAGTTAAAAAGTGCAGGCAGCATTCTGATTTCTGCCCCGCGTATTGGACAGACGCTGCGCGAAGATCGTCTGATTGGTCTCGTACGTCAGCGTTTAAGTATTCCTGGCGGGTGCTGCAGTTTCGATCTGCCGACTCTGCATATCTGGCTACACCTGGCGCAATCGTATCGTGACGCGCAGGTTGAAACCTGGCTTGCCAGCCTGAATCCGCTCAATCAAGCGCTGTCGCTGGTGCTGGATTTAATTCGCAACTCAGCGCCGTTTCGTAAGCAAACCAGCCTGAATGGTTTTTATCAGGACAACGGCGAAGATGCAGATCTGCTGCGCTTGCAGCTGCCGCTTGATTCGCAGCTTTATCCGCAAATTTCTGGTCATAAGAGCCGTTTTGCCATCCGCTTTATGCCGCTGGATAGCGAAAATGGTCAGGTGCCTGAGCGCCTCGATTTTGAACTGGCGTGCTGTTAAGGAGTCAACATGTCTGAACAAACCATCGTCAACTGCCCAACCTGCGGCAAGCCTGTAGTATGGGCTGAAGTCAGTCCGTTTCGCCCATTCTGCAGCAAGCGCTGCCAGTTAATCGATCTGGGAGAGTGGGCTGCAGAAGAGAAACGCATCCCAAGCTCAGGCGATCTGTCGGAAAGCGACGACTGGAGTGAGGAGCAGAAGTAATTCTGCTAATACGTAGGGCGGGCAAGCGTAGCACCCCCGCCATAATTTGCCGGATGGCGGTGTTGCCTTATCCGGCCTACGAACACCATTATCCAGTAATCAGCTTTTCAATGACCGGTGCATTCGCCGGCGGGAAATCTTCCGCATTCAGAGCATATTGCGCTATCCACTGCGCCGGTTGCCCCTCTTTTCCCCACGGCTCGCCTTCCCAGCTTTCAACCAGCCAGAACCACAGAGTGATATGCCTGTCCGGAAACTGATACTCCAACTTTTCGAACAATGAACTTTGAGTCGGCGTGATCCCTACTTCTTCCTGTAGCTCGCGAATCAGCGCCTGCTCCGGCGTTTCGCCCGCTTCAATTTTCCCGCCGGGGAACTCCAGCTTATTGGCCATGTGGGCATCAGCCGCACGCTGGGTGATAAAAATTTCATTGTGCTGATTACGAATAATCCCGACGGCGATCTGCAATATTTTCATTTTCATCGTCCATAAAAAAGGCGCAGAAGTCTGCGCCTTTTCAATAAGTTATTTTCTTAGCTCAGACGGCCATGACACTGTTTGTATTTCTTGCCGGAACCGCAAGGACACGGATCGTTACGACCCACTTTACGATCGCCGGTTTGTGCCGCCAGCTCTTCTGCCGCAGCAGAATCATCACCTTTATGGCTCAACTGCTGCATCTGCGCTAAACGCTCAGCTTCTTCGCGACGCTGCTGCTCCATCGCTTCTACTTCTTCAGGCATACGCACCTGAACTTTGCTCAGAGTGCTGATCACTTCGTACTTCAGTGATTCCAGCATTGATGCAAACATAGAGAAGGATTCACGCTTGTATTCCTGCTTCGGATCTTTTTGCGCGTAACCACGCAGGTGGATACCCTGACGCAGGTAATCCATCGCAGCCAGGTGCTCTTTCCACAAAGAGTCGAGCGTTTGCAGCATCACGCCTTTTTCGAAGTGACGCATCATCTCCGCGCCCACAACTTCTTCTTTGCGCTGATAAACTTCTACTGCGTTTGCCAGAATACGTTCGCGCAGCGTTTCTTCGTGCAGCTCAGGTTCTTTATCCAGCCACTCTGAAATCGGCATATCCAGATCGAAGTCGTTTTTCAGACGTTCCTGCAGACCCGGAATATCCCACATTTCTTCCAGAGACTGCGGCGGAATATAGGCATCAATCGTCGCTTTGAATACGTCTTCGCGAATGCTGTTAATGGTTTCGCTAACGTCAGTTACGTCCAGCAGTTCGTTACGCTGGGTGTAGATAGCACGACGCTGGTCGTTGGCAACATCATCATATTCCAGCAACTGCTTACGAATATCGAAGTTGCGGCTTTCCACTTTACGCTGCGCGTTAGCAATTGCTTTGGTCACCCATGGGTGTTCAATGGCTTCACCAGGCTTCATACCCAGTTTACGCATCATGCCGGACACGCGGTCAGAGGCAAAAATACGCATCAGCGCATCTTCCATCGACAAATAGAAACGAGAAGAACCCGCATCCCCCTGACGACCAGAACGACCACGCAGCTGGTTATCGATACGACGAGATTCGTGACGCTCAGTACCGATAATATGCAAACCACCAGCAGCTAATACCGCGTCATGGCGAACCTGCCACTCGGCTTTGATCTGCGCGATTTGTTCCGGAGTTGGGTTTTCCAGCTCGGCAACTTCCGCCTGCCAGCTACCGCCCAGCACGATATCGGTACCACGACCCGCCATGTTAGTAGCGATTGTCACGGCAGACGGGTAACCCGCCTGTGCGACGATATCCGCTTCGCTGGCATGGAACTTGGCGTTCAGAACGTTATGTTTGATGCCTGCCTTGGTCAACTCGTTAGAGACCACTTCAGATTTTTCAATGGAGATAGTACCCACCAGCACCGGCTGGCCATTTGCGGTACGCTCTTTAATATCTTCAATGATCGCCTGAATTTTTTCCGCTTCGGTCATGTACACCAGATCCGGTAAATCCTTACGGATCATCGGACGGTTAGTTGGTACAACTACGGTATCCAGCTTGTAGATGGAGCTAAATTCAAAGGCTTCGGTATCTGCTGTACCGGTCATACCGGCCAGTTTTTCGTACAAACGGAAGTAGTTCTGGAAGGTAATAGATGCCAGCGTCTGGTTCTCGTTCTGGATCTCTACGCCTTCTTTAGCTTCAACAGCCTGGTGCAGACCATCAGACCAGCGACGCCCCTGCATGGTACGGCCGGTGTGTTCATCAACGATGATAACTTCGCCGTCTTTCACGATGTAGTCAACATCGCGGGTAAACAGCACGTGCGCACGCAGTGCGGCAGTCACGTGGTGCATCAGCATAATGTTGCCTGGAGAGTACAGAGACTCGCCCTCATCCATAATGCCTTCGTTAACCAACAACTCTTCAATCAGTACCAGACCACGTTCGGTCAGGTTAACCTGGCGCGCTTTCTCATCAACAGAGAAGTGGCCTTCCCCCTGGAACGTGTCGGAATCTTCCTTCTCCTGACGGATCAGGTGTGGGATGATTTTGTTCACTTTTTTATACATTTCCGAGCTGTCTTCAGCCGGGCCGGAAATGATCAGCGGCGTACGCGCTTCATCGATCAGGATGGAGTCAACTTCATCGACCAGCGCATAGTGCAGTTTACGTTGAACACGCTCTTCCGGACTAAACGCCATGTTGTCGCGCAGGTAGTCAAAGCCGTATTCGTTGTTGGTACCGTAAGTAATATCGGCGTTGTAGGCTTCACGCTTGGCTGGCGCTGGCAGGCCAGACATGTTGATACCAACGGTCATGCCGAGGAATTCAAACAGCGGGCGGTTATTTTCGGCATCACGCTGAGCCAGGTAGTCGTTCACGGTAACCACGTGTACGCCCTTCCCGCTTAATGCGTTCAGGTAGGCTGGCAGTGTCGCGGTCAGGGTTTTACC
The DNA here is from genome assembly GCF_030333815.1 of Citrobacter sp. Cf136. Taxonomy (NCBI): domain Bacteria; kingdom Pseudomonadati; phylum Pseudomonadota; class Gammaproteobacteria; order Enterobacterales; family Enterobacteriaceae; genus Citrobacter; species Citrobacter sp. Cf136. Next base: position 129,864 of record NZ_JAOWFE010000040.1, read on the forward strand.
TTCACCAGTACGCATTTCCGCGATGCAGCGATCGTTAAGCACCATACCGCCCAGCAGCTGAACGTCGAAGTGGCGCATACCGAACACGCGTTTACTCGCTTCACGCACCACTGCGAACGCTTCCGGGATCAGGCTCTCAACGCTGGCACCTTTTTCCAGACGGGCGCGGAATTCAGCGGTCTTTGCTTTCAGTTCATCATCGGAGAGTTTTTCCATCTCCGGTTCCATTGCGTTGATGACATTGACCACTTTACGCATACGACGCAGCGTACGCTCGTTACGGCTACCGAATACTTTGGTTAATAATTTGATTAGCATAATAAAATCTCAAACGCCCCGCGATGCGGAGTCAAAAATTATAAGTTGGAAGGTTCTTTTTTAGCTGAGGCGTTGAGGACCAGCGCGGATACCCTGCAGCTGGCTGATCCAGACCGGAACGCTAAACGCGGCCTGAGAAGTAAAGTGGGCGTATGTCACGCGACTTACTGTCGCGGGCGGAGTGCCTTCTTGCGTCAGCATCGCGCTGAGCGTATTCAGTAACGCAAGATGGTGCGCCTGGATTGGCAACGGCTCTTCGGCAACAGGCAACGCCTGAGGCGCCATGGCAAAAGAAAGATGGCGGATAACCGTACGAATGGCATGTTGATGCCAGTAATCGACGGTAAAATTTGGGCGGCGATTAGTCGCTTCCAGCAAAGCAAGCTGGCTAAAGTTAACTTTAGCGGATTGATCGTGATTGCTGGCGGTCGCCTTCGCGGGGGTATTGGGTTCAGCAGCATTACCGAGCGCGGGCAGGCCAAAACTCGCCGCGACCATCCCCAACAGGAGATGCGGCCAGAAGTACCGTCTGCCTAACTGTCGCCAACGCGTCAGTATTCCACTCACGTTTTTGCCACCTGATATACCCTGCGTTTGGGGTTACGAATGCAAAACATTTTTTTTGCGCACGAATCTTATCATTAAAGCGTACGCTCCACAGCAGTAATGACAACCGGCCATGGGTAAATATGCTCAAGAAAGCAGCGATCGCACACTATTTTAACTTAGTGGCAGGGAAATATTTGCGTTGGAAAAGGCTGCGCTAATGAGTACATAAAAAAACGACTGGCTCACCTGGCCGGAGAGAGTGCCAGATTTACCAGTCGAATTTATACGACAGCGTATGTCGTTATGCCAGTACGGTCGAAGGTGCTTTGAACGCCAGAGGCAGTTCTGCATCGTCCTGGAAGGTCACATATTCCCAGGCTTCCTGTTTTGCCAGGACCGCCTGCAACAGTTTGTTATTCAATGCATGACCGGATTTATACGCGGTGAATGCACCAATAATGTTGTGACCACACATGAACAAGTCACCAATCGCGTCGAGCATTTTGTGACGAACGAATTCGTCTTCAAAACGCAGACCGTCTTCGTTCAATACGCGATAATCGTCAACAACGATGGCACAATCGAAGCTGCCGCCCAAGGCCAGGCCACGGGACTGCAGATATTCGATATCACGCATGAAGCCGAAAGTACGCGCACGGCTGATCTGGCGCATGAACGCATCTGCAGAGAAGTTCATCGCGTAGCGCTGCGTGCTGGCATCAATCGCTGGATGGTTAAAGTCGATGGTAAAATCCAACGAGAAACCATTAAACGGTTTGAATTCAGCCCACTTATCGCCATCTTCGACACGAACGGTCTCTTTGATGCGAACAAATTTCTTAGCGCTGTTCAGTTCTTCAATACCCGCATCGAGCAGCAGGTATACGAATGGAGCAGCACTACCATCCATGATCGGGATTTCCGGGGCGTTAACTTCAATAACAATGTTATCGATACCTAAGCCCGCCAGAGCAGCATTCAGGTGCTCTACGGTTGAAATCCGCACATCATGCTCATTGACCAGACACGTACAGAGCATGGTATCACGCACAGATTTGGCATCGGCCGGGAAATCTACCGGAGGATTCAAGTCGGTGCGACGATAGATGACCCCGGTGTTGGCCGGCGCAGGGCGTAGCGTCAGCGTGACTTTTTTGCCGGTATGTAAACCGACGCCAGTCGCCTGAACGATACGTTTAAGTGTCCTTTGTTTGATCATCGTATAATCTCGCCAAATTAACTATCCAACCGAAGTGTACTATACATTCGGCGGGCCAGTTTAGCACAAAGAGCGCAGATTCCCAAATTCCAGCTAATTCTTAATCAGCTTGCTTACGCAGGAATGCAGGGATATCCAGATAATCCGGCTCTTTAGTGGTTTGCGGCGTATTGTCGTTAACCACTTTCGCTACCGGCTTCTGTTCTTGCGTCAACGGCGCCATGCCGTGTTGCTGGTAACGATCCATTACCGGCTGCTGTACCTGCTTGTTGGTTACCAGAGTGATTTCAGGACGCTTGTCCATACCAATTCCAGTCGCAACAACGGTCACACGCAGTTCGTCGTTCATATCCGGGTCCAGAGAGGTACCGATTACCACGGTCGCGTTATCCGATGCAAAGGCACGGATGGTGTTACCCACGGTTTCGAACTCATCCAGACGCAGGTCGAAGCCCGCAGTAATGTTGACCAGCACACCGCGTGCGCCGGACAGATCGATGTCTTCCAGCAGCGGAGAAGAGATAGCCATTTCAGCCGCTTCTTCTGCACGGTCTTCACCGCTCGCCACGCCAGAACCCATCATCGCGTAGCCCATTTCGGACATCACGGTGCGCACGTCTGCAAAGTCGACGTTCATCAGGCCCGGACGAGTAATCAGTTCAGCGATACCCTGAACCGCGCCTTTCAGCACGTCGTTCGCTGCGCCAAACGCATCCAGCAGGGAGATACCGCGACCCAGTACTTTCAGCAGTTTGTCATTCGGAATAGTAATTAGAGAGTCCACATGTTTGGACAGCTCGGTGATACCCTGCTCCGCGAATGCCATACGCTTCTTGCCTTCAAAGTTGAAAGGCTTAGTCACGACAGCAACGGTCAGAATACCTAAATCTTTTGCTACTTCAGCAACCACTGGCGCTGCACCGGTACCGGTACCGCCGCCCATGCCTGCTGCGATAAACACCATGTCTGCCCCGTCAAGCGCTGCACGCAGAGCTTCACGATCTTCGTCTGCCGCATTACGGCCGACTTCCGGGTTCGCACCCGCGCCCAGACCTTTGGTGATGCCGCTACCAATCTGAATGGTCTGTCCAACCGCCGTTTTACGCAACGCCTGAGCGTCGGTATTCACCGCGAAGAATTCAACACCTTCGATGCGCTCGCGCACCATGTGTTCAACGGCATTACCGCCACCGCCGCCGACGCCGATGACTTTAATCACCGCGTCATTGGTAAGTTCCATAGGTTCAAACATAGTTTCTCTCTCCGTTGTGCCTGTCGCCTGAGACCGTTAATGTGCGTTGGTCTCTTTAAAAATTAAAACTCTTTTCGCAGCCAGCTATTGAGTCGTTTGATCCACGAGCCAACTGATGCCGTTACGCGTTTTTCTACTTCAGCCTCACCACTCAAATGGGATTCTTTTCCGTAGTGAAGCAGCCCCACTGCCGTTGAATAATACGGCTCCTGAGCATAATCCGTCAGACCAGTGATATTCAGCGGCGCGCCAATACGTACTTGCGTATGGAACACGCGCTGTGCGCAGGCCGCAAGACCTTCAATTTGCGCAGCACCACCGGTTAACACAATCCCCGCCGCCAGATGATGTTTCACACCCTGCTGGCGAAGCTGTTCTTGTAATTGCAAAATTTCTTCGTTGACCAGGTTGAGCAGCTCGGTATAACGCGGCTCAATGACTTCTGCCAGGGTCTGACGTTGCAGGCTACGCGGTGGACGACCACCTACGCTTGGCACTTCAACGCTTTCGTCTTTACCCACGATGGACCCCAGCGCACAGCCATGGCGCACTTTAATGGCTTCAGCATCGCTCGGCGGCGTACCAAAGGCATACGCGATATCACTGGTCACTACATTCCCTGCATAAGGGATAACTTTAGTGTGGCGCAACGCCCCGCCAGTATAAACGGCGATGTCCATTGTACCACCACCAATATCCACCACGCAGACACCCAGCTCACGTTCATCTTCCGTCAACACGGAATAACTGGCTGCCAACCCGGCAAAAATCAGTTGGTCAACTTTCAGACCACAACGTTCAACAGCTTTGACAATGTTCTTCGCCATGTCGTTGTGGCAGGTAATAAGGTGGACTTTTGCCTGCATACGTACGCCGGAAAGACCTACCGGATTTTTAATGCCTTCCTGGTAGTCAATGGCGTATTCCTGCGGAATAACGTGCAGAACACGATGTTCATCGCGAACGCGTACGGATTTTGCCGTATGTACCACGTTTTCCACATCTTCCTGCGTCACTTCCTCTTCGGAAATGGGCACCATACCAATTTCATTTTGACAGCTAATATGTTTACCGGAAAGTGCCAGATACACCGAGGAAATCTGGCAATCTGCCATCAGTTCAGCCTGGTCAATGGCGCGCTGTACGCACTTCACCACTGACTCAAGGTCATTCACCCCGCCTTTATCCATACCTCGCGATGGGCAACTGCCCACGCCAATGATATTGACCATACCGTCGGGCAGAACTTCCCCTACTAAAGCGGCTACCTTCGCGGTGCCAATCTCCAGTCCAACTACCAGTTTTCTGTCCGTCGCCTTGATCATTGTTGTTCTGCCTGTGCCTGATTCTGTTGCTGATTAGATTCCTCAGGAGGCAAGGGAACCCAGCCTACTGCCGCTCCTGAGTCATAACGCAAATCAACATAGCTAATCCGTTTGCCATCGGTTTGCGCCTGCTGCTGTAAAACCGGGTAGAGTTCCACAAAGCGAGCCAAACGTTTTATCGTATCGCCCCTGCCCAGATTGAGCTTAATATCGTTATTCAGCGTCAACTGCCAGGAACGACGAGCGGTCATCGCCGCCTCCTTCAGGGTGAATCTATCCTTAGCCAGCACCTGCCCCATATCACGGAACCCTTGCAACACTTCACTTGCGCTGCCTTCCGGTCCATACAACATAGGTAATACCTGCTTATTGGCCCGACCGGTTGGGACGCTGAACGTATTGCCTTCGGCATCCACCATATGCTGGTCATTCCAACGCGCAATGGGCACATATTCAACCAGATGAATCTTCAATTCATCGGGCCATTGCTTTCTGACGCTCGCCTGTTTAATCCAGGGGAGACGTTCAATTTGACTCTGAATGATGTTCACATCCTGAGTCATAAAGGTTCCCGGAGCGCCCAGAGCCAGAATGGACTGACGAATATCGTCATTGCGCGTGTAATGCCGTTCGCCGGTTAACACCAGCTTTGACAATGGCAACCGCTGCGCATCTTCCATCCACCCCAACACTACCCAGCCGCTGACAAACACGGTGCACAGCACTGTCAGCAGGAACAGTATTCCTGCAAGACGCGTTCCATTATTGCGGCGTGAGGAGTTTACTTCTTCTTCATCACCGTTTCGCGTGTTCAGCGCAGCCTGCGACATATCAGTCCGCCAACTCCAGAATTCTTACCACCAACTGCGAGAAGCTCAGGCCAGCCTGACGTGCCGCCATCGGCACCAGGCTGTGGCTGGTCATACCCGGAGAGGTATTCGCTTCCAGCAGATAAAACTGGCCATCGCTGTCCAGCATGACGTCAATGCGACCCCAACCTTTACAGCCCAATGCGGTCCATGCTTTCAGGACTAATTCCTGCAAACGGGCCTCTTGTTCGGCCTCCAGACCTGCAGGGCAGAAATATTGTGTCTCATCAGAGAGATACTTCGCCTCATAATCATAGAAGGTTCCCGCGGGTTGGATACGTATTGACGGTAAAATTTCTTCACCAAGTATCGCAACTGTAAATTCCGGGCCACTGAGCCATTTTTCGATCAGTACTTCTTCATCATGCTGAAAAGCCAATGCTAATGCACCCTGCAAAGCATTTTCTTCTTCAACTTTTGACATCCCTACGCTGGAGCCTTCACGGCTTGGCTTCACAATCAGCGGCAAACCTAACGCAGAAATTTTTGTAACCGATTCATTGCTAAGACCTTTTTCGAACTCAGAGCGGGTCAATGCAACCCAGGGCGCGACGGGTAAACCTGCGCCCTGCCACAGCAGCTTGCTGCGCAGTTTGTCCATCGAAATTGCGGACGCCATGACGCCGCTGCCGGTATATGGCAGGCCAATTTGCTCCAGCATGCCCTGCAACGTGCCATCTTCCCCGCCACGACCGTGCAGCGCAATAAACACCTTCTGAAAACCCATAGATTTCAGAAGAGTGACATCAATATCTTTAGGGTCAACCGGATGGGCATCGACACCACCTTCACGTAACCCTGCCAGTACGGCCGCGCCGGAATTCAGCGAAACTTCACGCTCTGCGGAGGTTCCTCCTAACAGGACCGCGATTTTATCAGCCATGTTGTTCTTCCTCCGGGTTTTGCGGCTTCAGTTTGATTTCAGCTAAGGAACGCGCGATTTTGCCGATATTTCCAGCGCCCTGCACCAAAATCAGATCGTTGCCGGTTAATACCGGCGCCAGCATTTCTGCCACCTGAGCCGGATCGGATACCAGAATCGGGTCGATCTTACCGCGACCACGGATCGTACGGCACAGCGAGCGGCTGTCAGCCCCCGGAATCGCGGCTTCACCCGCGGCGTATACATCCAGCATCAACAGCGCATCGACCTGAGTCAGCACGTTGGCAAAGTCGTCATATAGATCGCGTGTACGCGTAAAGCGGTGCGGCTGGAACAGCATTACCAGATTTTTGTCCGGCCAGCCCGCGCGCGCAGCTTTAATCGTGGCATCCACTTCCGTTGGGTGATGGCCATAATCATCAACCAGCATCGCCGTCCCGGCTTTACCGTTTACCGGCTCAAGCGGAAATTCGCCGAGGAAGTCAAAACGGCGTCCGGTGCCCTGGAAACTTTCCAGCGCGCGCAGAATTGCGTCGTCTTCAATGCCTTCTTCTGTTGCAACTGCCACCGCCGCCGCCGCGTTCAGCGCATTGTGACGGCCCGGTGCGTTCAATGTCACACGTAAATCGGCCATCCCCTGACGCAGCAGCGTGAAGTGCCCTTGTGGACCAATCTGCTGGTAATCTTCAACGCGCACATCAGCATCATCGCTGAAACCATAGGTTGTGGTTTGACGACCGACGCGCGGCAACAACTCGCGGATCACTGGATCGTCAACGCACATCACCGCACGACCATAAAACGGTAAGTTATGCAGGAAATTAATAAACGTCTGCTTTAAATTTTCGAAGTCGCCATGGTAGGTATCCATATGATCGGCTTCGATATTGGTAACAATCGCCACCATCGGCTGCAAATGTAGGAACGACGCATCGCTCTCATCTGCCTCCGCAATTAAATAACGGCTATGACCCAGACGCGCATGGACGCCTGCAGCCTTCACCAGACCGCCGTTGACAAACGTCGGATCCAGCCCCGCTTCCGCGTAGATACTGGAGACCATCGCTGTGGTCGTGGTTTTACCGTGCGTCCCGGCAATGGCGATACCGTGACGAAAACGCATTAATTCAGCCAACATTTCAGCACGACGGATCACCGGAATACGTGCTTCATGCGCCGCAACAATTTCCGGATTATCCGCAGAAATGGCGCTGGATACCACCACCACGCTCGCATCACGCACGTTTTCCGGGCGATGGTTGAAGAAAATCGTGGCGCCCAGATTCGTCAACTGCTGAGTCACCGGATTCGGCGCCAGGTCAGAACCGCTGATCTGATAACCTTCGTTGGCCAAAACTTCGGCAATACCGCCCATACCAGCACCACCGATGCCGACAAAGTGAATGTGCCGAACGCGACGCATTTCGGGCACTATGGAACGCAGTTTTGCCAGTTGTTGTGTATTCATTCTTTAGCCATTAACTTCTTAGTTCATGCGATGCAAAAGGCATCACCACAATTACGCCCGGGCAGCCCGGCTCACTTCATTAGCAACACGCTCTGTGGCATCCGGTATGGATGCGGCGCGCGCACGTTCTGCCATGGTTAATAAGGTTTCTCGCGACCACCCGGAAAGGGTGTTAGCGACGGCATCCACAGTAAACTGCGGCTGCTCAAGAATTTTGGCGGCGCCCGCTTTCTCCAGCGGCAGCGCATTCCAGTACTGCTGTCGGTCTTTGTGCTGGAAAGGCACAAACAGCGCAGGCAAACCTGCGGCAGCAATTTCACTTACCGTCAGCGCACCTGAGCGACAAACTACGACATCCGCCCACGCGTAGGCGGCTGCCATATCATCAATAAACTCAGTGACCTTGTGCTGTGGTTGTCCCGCGTCAGCATATGCCTGTTCAACGGTTTGCTGCGCACCTTTGCCGCTCTGATGCCAAATAGTCACCGCGTCACCAAGCTCTGCGGCAACCTGCGGCATCGTCTGGTTCAATACGCGTGCACCCTGAGACCCCCCGACGACCAGCACGCGAACCGGGCCTCCACGCCCTGCCAGACGTACTTCGGGCGACGGCAGCGCCAGAACGTCGGTGCGTACCGGGTTACCCACCACTTCCGCATTCGGGAAAGCGCCAGGAAAAGCCTGCATCACCGTAGTGGCAATTTTCGCCAGCCACTTGTTGGTTAATCCCGCAATGCCATTCTGCTCATGCAGTACAACCGGAATGCCTAATGACCAGGCTGCCAGACCGCCAGGGCCTGACACGTAGCCGCCCATACCCAGCACCACATCAGGCTTAAACTGCTTCATGATGGCGCGCGCCTGACGCCAGGCATTAAAAATACGCACGGGGGCGGCAAGCAGAGCGTTGACACCTTTGCCACGCAAACCGGAGATGCGAATAAAGTCAATTTCAATGCCATGCTTCGGCACTAAGTCCGCTTCCATACGATCGGCGGTGCCCAGCCAACGAACTTGCCAGCCCTGAGCCATTAAATGATGCGCGACCGCCAGCCCCGGGAACACATGCCCGCCGGTACCGCCTGCCATCACCATTAACCGCTTCGGTTGACCACTCATCGTGCACCTCGTGTAAACGCCTGGGCTTTTTCCAGACGCGTTTCATAATCAATACGTAACAAAAACATGATGGCCGTCGACATAATCAACAAACTGGAACCACCATAACTGATCAGCGGTAACGTCAGACCTTTGGTTGGCAGCATACCAGCTGCCGCACCGACGTTTACCAGCGCCTGGAAGCTAAACCAAATCCCGATGGAGCAGGCTAAAAAGCCTGAAAAACGGTGGTCAATTTCCAGCGCTTTGCGGCCAATCGACATCGCGCGAAAAGCGACGAAGAATACCATTAAAAGTGCCAATACCACACCGATATAACCCAGCTCTTCCCCAATGATGGCGAAGATGAAGTCGGTGTGCGCTTCCGGTAAATACTCCAGTTTTTGCACCGAATTACCTAACCCCTGCCCCCAAATCTCACCGCGACCAAAAGCCATCAGCGATTGCGTTAACTGGTAGCCGCTGCCAAACGGATCTTCCCATGGGTTCCAGAAGGAGGTTACGCGGCGAATACGATACGGTTCGGCAAGGATCAGCAGCACTACCGCCGAAATCCCCATACCGATAATGGCAATGAACTGCCACAGTTTCGCCCCAGCGAGAAACAGCATCGCCAGCGTCGTGACAAACAGCACCACTACCGTACCAAGGTCAGGCTGCGCCAGCAGCAAGATTGCCAGCACCAGAATCACACCCATCGGTTTTAAGAAGCCGCGCAGGTTGTTACGCACTTCATCGACTTTACGCACCAGGTAGTTGGCGAGATAACAGAACAGCGACAGCTTGGTGAATTCCGCAGGCTGAATACGCAGTGGACCCAGCGCGATCCAGCGCGATGCCCCGTTAACGGAGCTCCCCACCACCAGAACGATCAACAACATGATGATCGAGGCGATCAGCATCGTCGTGCTGTACTTTTGCCAGAACTCCATCGGCAGACGTAACGTCACCATCGCCAGACAGAACGCGAGGAAAATATACAGCGCGTCACGTTTAGCGAACAGGAAGGGATCGCCTGCCAGGCGTTGCCCTACGGGCATCGATGCCGATGTCACCATCACAAAACCGATCGCTGCCAGACCAAAAGTCAGCCACAGCAGCATGCGGTCATACATGATCAGGCTGTCCGCGTCTTTATCACGCGAAGCCATCACCCAGCCTTTAAGTGCCGCGAAGATCCACGCCAGGACACCCAGTCCCGGTACGCGCGGCATTTTCAGACGAGGGAGAGAGAAGCGCATCAACCCAACTCCTTCGCCAAACGGGTAAAGACGTCACCACGTTGCTCAAAGTTCTTGAACTGGTCAAGGCTGGCACAGGCTGGCGACAGCAGCACCATATCACCCGACTTCACACGCGGTGCGAGCAGACGCATTGCCTGCTCCATGGTTTCAGTGTGTTCCGCAACCTCAGGACGCAGAGCGGCAAGCTGTGCGCCATCGCGACCAAAGCAGTACAGACGAATGTTGTCGCCAGTCAGGTAACGTTGCAGCGGCATAAAGTCGGCGGACTTCCCGTCACCGCCGAGCAGCAGGTGCAGCGTACCCTCAACGTGCAGACCATTCAGTGCCGCTTCGGTGCTGCCGACGTTGGTGGCTTTTGAATCGTTGATCCAACGCACACCGTTATGATTCAGTACCAACTGGAAACGATGCGCCAGACCGGTAAAGGTAGTCAGCGCTTTCAGGCTGGACGCCCGCGGCAGACCCGCAGCATCCGCCAGCGCCAGCGCCGCCAGGGCGTTGGTATAGTTATGCTGGCCGGTAAGCGTCATCTCTTTCACGTTCAGGACTTTTTCACCCTTCACCCGCAGCCAGGTTTCACCCTGCTGACGATTGAGATGATAGTCACCCATATTGATGCCAAAGCTCACGCAGCGCTCATCCGCCCCGCGAATCGGCATGGTCAGCGCATCATCAGCATTGACCACACACACTTTCGCATTCTCATAGACACGCAGTTTGGCCGCACGGTACTGCTGCAAGCCAAACGGATACCTGTCCATATGATCTTCGGTGACGTTCAAAATGGTGGCCGCCACGGCCTGTAAACTGGAGGTTGTTTCCAGTTGGAAGCTCGACAGCTCGAGAACATACAGCTCGCGTTCGTCATCCAGCAGCATCAACGCGGGCAAGCCGATATTTCCGCCAACCCCCACGTTCACGCCGGCAGCTTTCGCCATCTCGCCGACCAGCGTAGTGACGGTACTTTTCCCGTTGGACCCGGTGATCGCGACGATCGGCGCCTGTGCTTCGCGACAAAACAGCTCAATGTCGCCAACAATTTCAATCCCGGCATCAGCAGCAGCGCTCAACGAAGGGTGCGCCAGGGCAATACCAGGGCTGGCGACGATGAGATCGGCGGCCAGCAGCCAGTCATCATTCAGGCTATCAACATGACGCTCAACTGCTTCCGGTAATTTATCCAGACCAGGCGGCGTCGCACGGGTATCCATTACGCGCGGCGTCACGCCACGCGCCAGGAAGAAATCCACGCAGGACAGTCCGGTCAACCCCAGACCGATAATGACGACTTTTTTACCCTGGTAATCAGCCATGATTAACGTACCTTCAGCGTTGCCAGGCCAATCAGCACCAGCATCAGCGAAATAATCCAGAAGCGCACAATGACGCGCGGTTCCGGCCAGCCTTTCAGTTCATAGTGATGGTGAATCGGCGCCATACGGAAGATGCGCTGTCCGCGCAGCTTAAAGGAGCCAACCTGCAGAATGACCGACAGTGTTTCTACAACAAATACGCCGCCCATGATTACCAGCAGGAACTCTTGACGCAGCAGCACGGCAATAATGCCCAGCGCGCCACCCAGCGCCAGCGAACCGACGTCACCCATAAAGACCTGCGCCGGATAGGTGTTAAACCACAGGAAACCTAATCCCGCACCGACAATCGCCGTACAGACGATCACCAGTTCGCCTGCATGGCGTAAATAGGGAATGTGCAGATAGTTGGCAAAGTTCATGTTACCGGTAGCCCATGCCACCAGCGCAAAACCCGCTGCTACGAACACGGTCGGCATAATCGCCAGACCATCCAGGCCATCGGTAAGATTGACCGCGTTGCCGGTCCCCACAATCACGAAGTACGCCAGCAGAACATAGAACAGACCCAGTTGCGGCATCACGTCTTTAAAGAACGGCACCACCAGCTCGGTAGCCGGGGTGTCTTTACCGGCGAGGTACAGCGCAAAGGCTACACCCAGCGCAATCACCGACATCCAGAAGTACTTCCAGCGGGCAATCAGGCCCTTGGTATCTTTGCGCACCACTTTGCGGTAGTCATCGACAAAACCGATAATGCCGTAGCCAATCAATACCACCAGCACGCACCATACGTACGGGTTCGACGGATATGCCCACAGCAGTACGGAGATAACTATCGCGGTGAGGATCATGATCCCACCCATGGTTGGCGTACCGCGTTTACTGAAGTGCGATTCCGGACCATCGTTACGTACGACCTGTCCAAAGGACATTTTTTGTAAGCGGGCAATCATGCGCGGGCCCATCCACAAAGAGATGAACAGCGCGGTCAGCAGGCTGACGATGGCGCGAAACGTCAGATAGGAAAAGACGTTAAAGCCGGAATAATATTTGACCAAATGTTCGGCCAGCCAAACTAACATGTCCCATTCTCCTGTAATGCGCGTACTACCTCTTCCATGGCGGCACTACGTGAACCCTTCACTAAAATCGTCATGACCTGATGTTCTGCAATCAATGCTTTAAGATGCGCGGCCAGCGCACTTTTATCCGCAAAATGTTCGCCAACGCCACTGGCGTCGCTAATTGCCTGACTCAGTTTTCCCGTACTCAGTACACGGTCGATGCCTGCGGCTTTCGCAGCAACACCCACCTGTACATGGCATGCTTCGCTTTCTGCACCAAGCTCTGCCATATCGCCAACGACCAGTACGCGATAGCCCGGCATTTCAGACAGCACCTGCACCGCTGCGGTCATCGAACCGACGTTCGCGTTATAGGAGTCGTCCAGCAGCAGCTGATTTTCCGCGAGTTGAATCGGGAACAGACGCCCCGGTACCGCTTGCAGATCCTTCAACCCCGCTTTGATCGCCTCGTGCGTCGCGCCTACCGCCATAGAGAGCGCCGCCGCCGCAAGGGCGTTAGCGATATTATGGCGACCCGGTAACGGCAGCAGGACATCAATGCTTCCGGTCGGCGTTTGCAGAGAAAATTCCGTGCCATGCAAGGTCACATGAACGTTGGTCGCCGAAAAGTCGCTATTGGCTGCATTCGGGGAGAAACGCCAGACTTTGCGATCGCCGATGATGCTTTGCCAGTTCAGCCAGTCGTTGTTGTCGGCATTCATAATGGCGATACCGTTCGCTGACAGACCGGTAAAAATCTCACCTTTTGCCTTCGCAACGCCCGCCAGAGAGCCGAAGCCCTCCAGGTGCGCGGCGGCCAGGTTGTTCACCAGCGCCGCTTCCGGACGCGTCAGGCCGACGGTCCAGGCGATTTCGCCCTGATGGTTGGCACCTAGCTCAATCACGGCATAGTCGTAATCGTTGTTTAAGCGCAGCAGCGTCATCGGTACACCGATGTCGTTATTCAGGTTGCCCGCGGTATATAGGGTGTTACCACACTGGCTCAGAATGGCAGCCGTCATCTCTTTGACGGACGTTTTACCGGATGAGCCGGTCAGCGCGACAACGCGCGCCGGAACCTGGGCGCGAACCCACGCAGCCAGTTCACCAAACGCCAGACGCGTATCGTTAACAATCAGCTGCGGCAGGTTGGTGTCCAACGGACGGCTGACCAACAGCGCACCGGCCCCGCTCTCTTGCGCTTTGTCTGCAAAATCATGGGCATCAAAGCGTTCGCCTTTCAGTGCCACAAACAGGCAGCCCGGCGTCACTTTACGCGTATCGGTTGTTACGGCATCAAGGGTCAGATCGGCCCCTTTCAATTCGCCACGGAGGATCTCCGCCAGTTGGCTGAGCGTTACGCTAATCATGCGATAACCCCCAGCAGACGCGCTGCCGTGACGCGGTCAGAATAATCGAGGCGCTGTGAACCAACGATCTGGTAGTCTTCATGACCTTTACCGGCCACCAGCACCACATCATTTTCTTTCGCCTGCATAATGGCGTTTGTCACCGCTTCTGCGCGACCTTCCATCACCTTCGCCTGTCCGGCATCCAGCATCCCCGCCAGAATGTCGTTAATAATGGCGCGCGGCTCTTCGGTACGCGGGTTGTCATCAGTCACCACGACAACATCTGCAAACTGCTCGGCAATTGCGCCCATCAACGGACGTTTGCCTTTATCGCGATCGCCGCCGCAGCCAAAGATGCACCACAGTTTGCCAGTACAGTGCAAACGTGCCGCCTGTAGCGCTTTTTCCAGCGCATCTGGCGTATGGGCGTAATCAACAACCACGGTGGTTTTACCCGGCGCACTGAACACTTCCATACGCCCGCAAACCGGCTGCAATTGTGTCGCCGTTTTCAGTAAATCAGCTAACGGATAGCCCAGTGCCAGCAGCGTTGCCAGCGCCAGCAGCAGATTGCTGACGTTAAACGCCCCCATCAGGCGGCTTTCAATTTCACCGTCGCCCCATGAGGAGGTAAAACGAATCGTTGCCCCGCTGTCGTGATACTTCACGTCAACCGCTTTTAACCAACGACCGTGACAGTTCGGGTTGATGTGGTCTTCCATCGAAACGGCAACCGCATCCGGGAGTTTCGCCAGCCAGCGACGACCGACTTCATCATCCGCATTGACGATGGCCTGACCGCAATGGTGCGTGGAATACAGCAGCCATTTCGCGGCTTCGTAATGTTCCATGTCGCCGTGGTAGTCGAGATGGTCACGGCTTAAGTTAGTAAATACTGATGCGGCAAACTTCAGCGCCGCCACGCGATGCTGAACCAGACCGTGTGAAGAGACTTCCATTGCGCCAACCGTTGCGCCCTGCGCAACCAGCCCCGCCAGCACATGCTGGACATCAACGGCTGAACCGGTGGTATTTTCCGTCGGGATCACTTTGCCCAGCAGGCCATTGCCTACTGTTCCCATCACCGCGCTGGTTTCGCCAAGCAGTTGGCTCCACTGTGCCAGCAGTTGGGTGGTGGTGGTTTTACCGTTGGTCCCGGTCACACCGACCAGACGCATTTTCTCAGAAGGCTCGTGGTAAAAACGGCCTGCCAGTGCAGATAAACGTTCGTTAAGCTGACTAAGATAGATGACCGGAACGCCGTGCATTTCACGGATTTCACCATCAGTAGCTTCATCTTTCGCTTCTGCAATAATGGCAGCCACACCTTGCGCTATCGCCTGCGGGATATACCGACGCCCGTCCGCCTGATGACCTAATACTGCGACAAAGAGATCGCCCGATGCAGCCACACGGCTGTCAAGCGTCATCTCCCGCAGTGCTCGCTCCGGTGCACCCGGCACCCATGGAGCAAGAAGGTCGCGCAAATTACGATCTGCCACCTGTTGCCTCGCCTTGATTATTCACAAATTCATTTTTATCGCCCGTTGTCAGCGCATCCGGCTCGATGTTCATGGTACGCAGTACGCCGCCCATGATGGCACCAAAGACCGGCGCGGAAACGGCGCCACCGTAGTATTTACCCGCCTGCGGATCGTTGATAACAACAACCAGCGCGAAGCGCGGCTGACTCGCAGGCGCAACACCTGCGGTATAAGCAATGTATTTGTTGATGTAGCGGCCATCCGGCCCTACTTTTTTCGCTGTACCGGTTTTAATGGCGATACGATAACCTTTAATCGCCGCTTTCACGCCGCCGCCGCCGGGCAGCGCCACGCTTTCCATCATGTGCACCACGGTACGCACGGTCGCTTCCGGGAAGATACGCTCGCCCGGAACTGGAGGGTCAACTTTAGTAATCGACAGTGGACGATAAACGCCGTAACTGCCGATCGTTGCATAGACTCGCGCTAACTGTAACGGCGTTACCATTAGCCCGTAGCCGAAAGAGAAGGTGGCCCTCTCTATGTCAGACCACCGTTGTTTTTGAGGATATAAGCCACTGCGTTCTCCGACCAACCCCAAATTGGTCGCTTTTCCCAGCCCAAAACGTGAGTAAGTATCTACTAACGCTGAGGACGGCATCGCTAACGCCAGCTTGGAAACACCGACGTTACTCGACTTCTGCAAAACCCCGGTGAGGGTTAATTCGCTATAACGTGCCACGTCTTTGATTTCGTGACCATTAATTCGGTAAGGGATAGTGTTGAGGACCGTATTTTCGCGTACCACACCGCGCTGCAGCGCGGTCATCACCACCATCGGTTTAACGGTAGAACCCGGTTCAAACACGTCGGTAATAGTGCGGTTACGCATCGCGTCTTTTGGCGTACCGGTCAGATTGTTCGGGTTGTAGGACGGACTGTTGGCCATTGCCAGCACTTCACCGGTGTTCACATCCACCAGTACCGCACTGCCTGACTCCGCCTTGTTGAACGCCACGGCGTTATTCAGTTCACGGTAGACCAGTGCCTGTAAACGCTCATCAATGCTCAACGCGAGGTTATGCGCCGCCTGGCTGTCGGTAGAGGAGATATCTTCAATGACGCGGCCATACCGGTCTTTACGTACAATACGCTCGCCCGGTTGTCCGGTGAGCCACTTGTCGAAGCTCTTCTCAACGCCTTCAATGCCCTGGCTGTCGACGTTCGTAAAACCGATGAGGTGAGCAGTCACTTCCCCGGAAGGGTAGTAACGGCGGGATTCTTCGCGCAGATGGATACCTGGCAGCTTCAGTTTTTTGATGTAGTCAGCCATGTCAGGGTTTACCTGACGCGCCAGATAGATAAAGCGCCCTTTCGGGTTGGCGTTAATGCGGGAAGCCAGTTGATCGAGCGGGAGATTCAGCGCGGTTGACAGCGCTCTCCAGCGTTCGCCAACGCTCACTCCGCCGGCATCATGTACTTCTTTCGGGTCGGCCCATATAGCTTTAACCGGAACACTCACCGCCAGCGGACGACCAGAGCGGTCGGTAATCATTCCGCGCGATGTAGACACTTCCTGGACGCGTAGAGAGCGCATATCACCCTGACGCACCAGCATGTCCGGCGCGATGATTTGCAGCCAGGCAACGCGACCCAGCAGAAAACCCAGTGCCAGCAAAATACAGCCGCACAGTAACGCAAAACGCCAACTGATAAAGTTGGCTTGTTCTTCCTGGCGTTTTGGTTTGTGCGTTTTTGCCGCTGCTTTCATGCGTCGCGTTTATCCTTATTTTTGTACTACGATATTTTCTTGTGAGGGATCGACATGCTGCATTTGCAGCTTTTCCGTTGCGATCCGTTCAACACGGCTATGGTCGCCGAGCGCGTTCTCCTCAAGGATCAAGTTACGCCATTCGATATCCAGCGCATCTCGCTCCAGGACCAACTGCTCACGCTGCGCAGTCAGTAACCGCGTATGGTGCGCTGTTGTCACGACGGTAACCGCCGTCAAAATAATGCAAATGAACAGGCAGAGTGGCAGCTTCCCAAACCGCAAAAGATCGTCACCGATCACGCCAGGCAAGGCATGGCGCTCGTTGCTTCCTATCGATCCTTTAACTTTGCTGAGGGCTTCTGTCACTCTGCTGATCATGCGTTCGTCCTCTCTGCAATACGCAGAACTGAACTACGGGCACGAGGATTCTCAGCGACCTCTTCTTCACCCGGCATCATCTTGCCTAGTGCTCTTAACTCACGGCCGCCCAGTTTTTTGATCTGCGCTTCGGTCATCGGTATTCCAGCCGGTACCTGAGGACCACGGCTTTGTTCACGCATAAAGCGTTTCACGATGCGGTCTTCAAGCGAATGGAAACTGATGATCGAAAGGCGACCACCTGGAGCCAGCACGCTGAGCGAGCTTTTTAGCGCCTGCTCTATCTCCTCCAGTTCACTGTTCACCCAAATGCGCACCGCCTGGAAGGTACGGGTCGCGGGATGTTTGAATTTATCCTTCACCGGCATTGCCGCCACAATAACTTCCGCCAGTTCTTTGGTGCGGGTCATCGGTTCGATGCGGTTACGCTCCACGATGGCTCGGGCAATGCGTTTGCCGAAGCGCTCTTCGCCAAAGGTTTTAATCACCCAGGCAATGTCTGCTTCATCGGCGGTTTGCAGCCATTCGGCCGCTGACTGACCGCGTGTTGGGTCCATACGCATATCTAACGGACCGTCACGCATAAACGAGAAACCGCGCTCTGCGTCATCGAGCTGCGGTGAAGAAACGCCCAGATCGAGAAGAATCCCGTCGATCTTACCGGTCAGTCCACGCTCGGCGACATAGTCAGCCAGCGCAGAGAAAGGTCCATGTACGATGGAGAAGCGAGGATCGGTAATCGTTTTAGCAACGGCAATAGCCTGCGGATCGCGATCGATTGCCAGTAAACGCCCCTCTTCGCCAAGCTGGGAGAGGATCAGACGTGAGTGACCACCGCGACCAAATGTCCCGTCAATGTAGATGCCGTCTGGACGAATATTCAGGCCGTTTACGGCTTCATCCAGCAACACCGTTGTATGTTTATAATTTTCCGTCATTTTATAGAGACAAATCCTGCAATCGTTCCGACAACGCGCCAGTAACAGACTGCTCAGCGTCGATATCTTCCTTGACCTGTTGATACCAGGTCGTTTCATCCCACAGCTCAAACTTATTGAACTGCCCAACCAGCATCACTTCTTTCGTTAGCCCTGCGTGTTGCCGCAGAATAGGCGCTATCAGTAATCGACCAGCGTTATCCATCTGACATTCGCTGGCATGACCCAACAATAAGCGCTGTACGCGACGCTCAACTGGATTCATGCTCGACAGACGCGATAGCTTCTGCTCGATTATTTCCCATTCAGGCAGGGGGTACAGCAGCAGGCACGGGTGATGGATGTCAATGGTGCAAACCATTTGACCGGTAGCGCTCTCAAGCAGTTGATCCCGATAACGGGTAGGCACGGATAAGCGCCCTTTACTGTCGAGATTAACTAACGTTGCTCCCCGGAACATGCCAGTCTCACCCCCGATTACCACTTTATCCCACAAATTCCCACTTAAAGGAGTTTACGGAGCGGAGGAAAACCTTGTCAAGCAAGTCGCGGCGCTTAGCGGAGCAAAAAACCCATTGTTTACGGCTAATATCAGCGTTGAACAAAATCCGTACAGCAAACGAAGCAAATTAACGTCATGAATATTTGTAAGAAAAAAATCCAACAACTCATCATTGTTTAAAACAACTGAATATCATCAGAAGAAAATATAAAGTGTCAGTTTGCGACGCGAGCGGCATTTTAGGACAATATGCAGCGAGTTAACAGTACCAGTTAATCGGTCTGTACGCCGCGCAGGACCAAGGTAAGCACCAGATGGCCGCAATACGAGAGCAAAGTGTTTGTTAATTCGGCAAATCCACACATGCATGTAACAAAATAATACAACCGTAACGCGCCGTTACGTATCAATAACCCAAAAATGGATAGTTGCATTTTTAATTCGGGGTATTTCAAGAATACATTTCAGATAATTCTAAAGAATATTCTTAAATATAATGCGGTTATTTCTGAGAATAGAAAAACTGAAGACGTCAGAGGCTTATCCCGCCGACGTCATCAATTGAGGAAACTTAGTTACGGCTGAGAATACCGCGACGGTACAGATTACGCCGTATACGCGTTAAACCTGGTTTTGGTTTACGCGGTTCGTCCAGACTTGCCAGTACAATCTCCAGCACGCGTTCCGCGACATCACGATGGCGCTGTGCCACCGCCAGTACAGGGCACTGCAGGAAGTCGAGCAGTTCATGATCACCAAAAGTCGCAATCGCTAAATCAGACGGCAACTGCCCATCACGACGCAGGGTCACATCCATCACCCCCTGCAACAGGGCAAACGACGTGGTAAACAACGCCTGAGGCATTGGGTGCGTTTCCAGCCATTTATCAAACAGCTGCGCTGCAGCTTCCCGCTCATAGCTGTTGGCGTACAGGAAATGGACTTCACGCGGATCGTCCTTCCACGCGGTACGAAAACCCTGTTCGCGCAGGAAACTGACGGATAATTCAGGAAGCGCGCCCAGATAGAGGACGGTTTCAGCAGGGAATTTGCGTAACTCTTCCGCCAGCATTTCCGCATCATCCTGATCTGCACCCACAACGCTGGTAAAATGTTCGCGATCCAGTGCACGATCCAGCGCCACAATCGGGAATGAACTGTTTGCCCAGCGTTGGTAGAACGGATGTTCAGGCGGCAAGGAAGTCGACACAATAATGGCATCGACCTGGCGCTGTAAAAGATGCTCAATACAGCGCATTTCGTTATCTGGCTGATCTTCAGAGCAGGCAATCAACAGCTGATACCCACGTTGACGCGCCTGGCGCTCCAGATAGTTTGCGATCCGGGTATAGCTCGTGTTCTCAAGATCCGGGATCACCAGCCCGATAGAACGTGTGCGTCCAGCACGCAGCCCGGCCGCCACGGCATTCGGGTGGTAATTATGCTCGCGCACCACCGCCATGACTTTTTCAACCGTTTTGTCGCTTACGCGATATTGCTTTGCTTTGCCATTAATAACGTAGCTTGCAGTCGTTCGCGAAACGCCGGCCAACCGAGCGATTTCATCCAGTTTCACAATTGCCCCTTGCGTAAAATGTACAAACCATAACCTTTGTGATGGCATGGGTTAAATTTATTAACATCTAAGCGCAGAATAATGACTCCGGCAACCGCTTTTGTCTCTGGTTACCGCTGATTTCGCAAAAAAAAGCCCAACCTGAGTCGTTGGGCTTGCGAATTAAGAACCCGATCATGATTAACGCATGATTTTATCGCCACGGGAAAGCCCCACCACGCCGGAGCGAGCAACTTCCACAATTTTAGCGACTTCACGCAGCGTTGCCAGAAACGCATCCAGCTTATCGCTGGTGCCCGCCAGTTGTACGGTGTAGATAGACGGCGTGACATCGATGATTTGCCCGCGGAAAATCTCCGTGTTGCGTTTCACTTCTTCCCGGCCATAACCGCTGGCCTGGATTTTCACCAGCATGATTTCTCGTTCAACGTGAGCGCCCTGCCCCAGCTCGCTAACGCGCAGAACATCCACCAGTTTGTGGAGCTGCTTTTCGATCTGCTCAAGGACTTTCTCATCCCCTACCGTCTGAATCGTCATCCGCGATAAGGTCGGATCGTCGGTCGGCGCGACGGTCAGGCTTTCAATGTTGTAACCACGCTGGGCGAAGAGGCCAATCACACGCGATAATGCACCTGACTCGTTTTCAAGCAATACTGATAATATCCGGCGCATAATCAGGTCCTCTCCGTTTTGCTTAACCACATTTCATCCATCCCACCCCCACGAATCTGCATCGGGTAGACATGTTCACTGCCATCGACGGTGACATCGACAAACACCAGACGATGGTTACGCACATGTTCAAGCGCTTCGCCCAGCTTGCTCTCAAGTTCTTCAGGCCGATTAATCTGGATACCGATATGCCCATAAGCCTCAGCAAGGCGCACGAAATCGGGCAGCGACTGCATGTAAGACTGTGAGTGACGCCCGGAGTAGATCATGTCCTGCCACTGTTTGACCATGCCGAGATAACGGTTGTTAAGGTTGAGTACCAGCACCGGCAGCTCATATTGCAGCGCCGTCGACAGTTCCTGGATATTCATCTGAATGCTGCCATCCCCGGTGACGCACACTACCGTTTCATCCGGCAAAGCCATTTTCACCCCTAACGCCGCAGGTAAACCGAATCCCATAGTGCCGAGGCCGCCTGAGTTAATCCAGCGACGCGGTTTATCAAACGGATAGTAAAGTGCGGCAAACATCTGGTGCTGGCCAACGTCAGAAGTCACATACGCCTCCCCTTTCGTCAGACGCCAGATGGTTTCAATCACCGCCTGCGGCTTAATACTTTCGCTTTGCGTGTCGTATTTCAGACACTGACGGGCGCGCCAGTGCTCAATCTGTTGCCACCAGTCACGATTATCATCCAGCGGCTGCTGAGATTTCTCCTGCTCCAGTAGTTCGAGCATCTGATCCAGCACCAGGCGGGCATCCCCCACAATCGGAATATCCGCAGTAACGGTTTTGGAAATAGAGGTCGGATCGATATCGATATGCAGCACGGTCGCATTCGGACAATATTTTGCCAGGTTATTCGTCGTTCGATCGTCAAAGCGAACGCCGACAGCAAAGATCACATCGGAATGATGCATGGTCATATTGGCTTCGTAAGTACCGTGCATGCCCAACATGCCCAGCGCCTGACGATGCGTGGCCGGAAACGCGCCCAACCCCATGAGCGAGGAGACAACCGGCAGATTCAGCGCTTCAGCAATCTGAGCTAACTGCTCATGGCAAGCGGCATTGACCGCGCCACCGCCCACATAGACAACCGGTTTCTTCGCCGCGACCAGCGTCTGCAACGCCCGTTTTATCTGTCCTTTATGTCCCGTCGTCGTCGGATTATACGAGCGCATACTCACCGAGTCCGACCAGCTATAAGGCAGTTTCTTCGCCGGATTCAGAATATCCTTCGGCAAATCCACCACCACTGGCCCCGGACGACCGCTTGCTGCCAGCCAGAAGGCTTTTTTCAGCACCTGCGGGATATCTTCCGTTTGTTTGACCAGGAAGCTATGTTTCACCACCGGGCGGGATATACCTACCATGTCGCACTCCTGGAAGGCATCGTAGCCAATCAGCGACGTTGCGACCTGCCCGGAGAGGATCACCAGCGGAATGGAATCCATGTAAGCTGTTGCGATCCCGGTAATCGCGTTGGTCGCCCCCGGCCCGGAGGTGACCAATACGACCCCCACTTCTCCCGTGGCACGCGCAAGGCCATCAGCCATATGTACCGCCGCTTGTTCATGGCGGACCAGCACATGATCAATACCGCCGACCGTATGCAGGGCATCATAAATATCGAGGACGGCCCCCCCGGGATAACCGAATACCTGCTTCACACCCTGATCGATGAGCGATCGGACGACCATCTCGGCTCCAGACAACATCTCCATGGCTTGCCTCACTCTTATAATGAATTGCGGTTTAACAACACATTAACCGCTGACGATGACGCATGGCAATTGACTCCGAAGGGGTGGCACTGGAGTAAATAAGAATAAAAAGGAGGAAAGACGCGAATAAACGGAGAATTAAACCAGCATAAGCAATCAGTATGATAAATAATCGCTTAAAAATGGGAACTTACAGCAATTACTCTATTTTTTGACACTTTTGGACAGACGTAAAAAATAGAGTTCAGCATAAAATTTCAGTTATAAAGTTAAAAGCAGAATAAACAGGATGCGCCGTCCGGTTTACTCTGCTAAATGCTACTGCTTACAAACGGCGACTAACAACTCTTCCATCCATTGATGTCCTTTATCCCGGCCTGCGGCTTCATGCCATGAAAGATAGCATGTGCGGCTGTTCAATTTTAACGGTAAAGGCAAGATCTGTAGTTCTAAAGAATCGGCAAATTCTTCTGCTAACCAACGTGGCGCAATAGAGACCAAATGCGTTTGCGACACAATATTAAGAACGCTAATTAATGCCATGCCCTGATAAGCCACGGAGGATTGTTTATCCGGTGTGTCATACCACGGTTGGCTGAATGATGCGAAGCGATCAAGTGACACCACCGCATGCTGTTCATTATAGACATTGCTTTCCAGTAAAGGACCACTAATGCGCGGATGCTTTTTACTTGCCACTAACACCATTTCGTCATTGAATAACGGAATACTGGTAAATTCAGGACGTCGGAACTCTTCATAGCTAATAACGAATTCAGTTTCCTGGTAACGTAATTGATGCTCTGTATTTTGATTGAGTGAAGATTTAAATACGACATGAATGTTTGGTGCAACTTGCTCAACCCTATTATAAATCAACGAGGTCAGAATATTATCCAATGGGCTGCATACGCAAAGATTGAATACGCGCTCGCTGCTGGCTGGCTCAAAACCCGATCCAGGCAGTTCATTCTGCACTAATTGCAATGCCTGACGAACAGAACCAAATAGCTGGAAGGCTCTTGCTGTCGGCTGGATACCGCGTCCATAACGAACAAAAAGCTCATCATTAAACATAATTTTCAGGCGCGCGACCGCATTACTGACAGCAGGTTGCGACATCCCCAAAGTATGCGCGGCACGGGTGATGTTTTGTTCTTGCATCACCGCATCAAAGACGGTTAATAAATTAAGATCAACCATGCGAAGCTGTGGTTTCCCAATATCTATAATATTTGTTTTATCTGTTATTTTTACTTCTGGCATATTTAACTCCACTGTCACTCTAAACTCCCTTTTCCCAGACGGAGTGAAGAAATAATCTCCGTTAATATGATTTACCATACATATAAGATGAGAAAAAGAAAAAACATTAAAATTAGGAAAACATAAAGGCACAAACCTAAATGAACAAAAGACCAATGCGATCGCAGTGTGGCAGTGTCACTGCACGGTGATTCATATGTTTAAATTTCAAAAACAATATAACCATAAGCATGGCGAATATACAATCATACGTATAGTGAATGTGTATTTAAGTTTTAATTAAATGTTTATATTATTAATACATTAAAAGTTAACATTAATTTATCAATTTTGTGGTGTTACACCACCCATAGCCATTCATAATTACTATAAAAACAGATAAATCATTAAGATATGAAATTCCAAGAGCGACTTTTCCTTCAGTTCGCCGTTACAATAAATGCAAATAACTATGCTCAAATATGTCAAAACATGAAAATTATGTACAACCATCAACTGATTAATTTTATGTAGCCCGAAAAATTCAGCACAATTCGCTTAAGTTTTGCAGAAACTTCCCCCCTCTAACGAGGCATTTGCTGGAGTGAGGGTTGACATCAGTCTTCATATCCAGTACCACTAAAAGCATATCGCATTCGCCTGGAGCTTAATTGATGACTTACATTGCTCGTTTCAACGGTCTACTACTACTAAACGCATCTTCGTTGCGCGGTAGACTGGTGGACGACATTCAGCATTAAGTCAGCTCCAGTTAAGACAAAAAACCCGCGCCGTTGCGCGGGTTTTTTTATGCTCGAAGCAAGGCGCTCTAAGAAACCAAGGACCTAAACCATGAGCCAGCAAGTCATTATTTTCGATACCACCTTACGCGATGGTGAACAGGCGTTACAGGCAAGCCTGAGTGTGAAAGAAAAACTGCAGATTGCGCTGGCCCTTGAGCGTATGGGCGTTGACGTGATGGAAGTGGGTTTCCCCGTTTCTTCACCGGGCGACTTTGAGTCAGTTCAGACTATCGCTCGTCAGGTTAAAAACAGCCGCGTTTGTGCCTTAGCTCGCTGCGTAGAAAAAGATATCGACGTTGCCGCAGAATCTCTGAAAGTCGCTGAGGCTTTCCGTATTCATACGTTTATCGCCACCTCGCCGATGCACATCGCGACGAAATTACGCAGTACGCTGGATGAGGTCATTGAGCGCGCGGTCTACATGGTTAAGCGTGCGCGTAATTATACCGATGACGTGGAGTTCTCCTGCGAAGATGCAGGCCGTACCCCTATCGCCGATTTGGCTCGCGTGGTTGAAGCTGCCATTAACGCGGGAGCCAAAACCATTAACATCCCCGATACCGTCGGTTACACCATGCCTTTCGAATTTGGGGCAATCATTTCTGGCCTGTATGAACGCGTACCAAATATCGATAAAGCCATCATCTCCGTACACACCCATGATGATTTAGGTTTGGGCGTAGGCAACGCACTGGCAGCCGTTCACGCCGGAGCGCGTCAGGTGGAAGGCGCGATGAACGGTATCGGCGAACGCGCCGGTAACTGCTCACTGGAAGAAGTGATCATGGCGATCAAAGTGCGTAAAGATATCCTGAATGTACAGACCCGCATCAATCACCAGGAGATCTGGCGCACCAGTCAATTAGTCAGCCAAATCTGCAACATGCCTATTCCTGCTAACAAAGCCATTGTCGGTAGTGGTGCCTTTGCCCACTCTTCCGGCATCCATCAGGACGGCGTACTGAAAAATCGTGAAAACTACGAAATCATGACGCCTGAATCCATCGGCCTGAACCAGGTACAGCTGAACCTGACGTCCCGTTCCGGACGTGCCGCGGTGAAACACCGTATGGACGAGATGGGATATAAAGAAAATGAATACAGCCTGGACAACCTGTACGACGCATTCCTGAAACTGGCGGACAAAAAAGGTCAGGTATTTGATTACGACCTGGAAGCGCTGGCCTTCATCAATAAACAGCAGGAAGAACCGGAGCATTTCCGTCTGGATTACTTCAGCGTGCAGTCCGGCTCAAACGATATCGCCACCGCCTCCGTCAAGCTGGCCTGCGGTGAAGAAGTCAAAGCCGAAGCGGCGAACGGTAACGGTCCGGTCGATGCCATTTATCAGGCAATCAACCGTGTAACTGAGTACAACGTCGAACTGGTGAAATACAGCCTGACCGCCAAAGGGCACGGTAAAGATGCGCTGGGTCAGGTGGATATCGTTGCCAACTATAATGGTCGTCGTTTCCACGGCGTCGGTCTGGCGACAGATATCGTCGAATCTTCCGCTAAAGCAATGGTTCATGTGCTGAACAACATCTGGCGCGCCGAAGAAGTCGAAAAAGAATTGCAACGCAAAGCTCAGAACAACAAGGAAACCGTGTGATGTCGAAGAATTATCATATTGCTGTTTTGCCGGGTGACGGTATTGGCCCGGAAGTGATGGCGCAAGCCCTGAAGGTACTGGACGCAATCCGCAACCGCTTTAACATGCGCATTACCACCAGCCACTACGACGTGGGTGGTGCCGCTATCGATAACCACGGTCAGCCGCTGCCGCCTGCAACGGTTGAAGGCTGTGAACAAGCTGACGCCATTCTGTTTGGCTCCGTTGGCGGCCCGAAATGGGAAAATCTGCCGCCAAACCAGCAGCCAGAGCGTGGCGCGCTGCTGCCATTGCGTAAGCACTTCAAATTATTCAGCAATCTGCGCCCAGCTAAGCTCTATCAGGGTCTGGAAGCGTTTTGCCCTCTGCGCGCAGATATTGCCGCGAACGGTTTCGACATCCTGTGCGTACGCGAACTGACTGGCGGAATTTACTTCGGTCAACCAAAAGGCCGCGAAGGCAGCGGACAACATGAAAAAGCCTTTGATACCGAGGTTTATCACCGTTTCGAGATCGAACGTATTGCGCGTATCGCGTTTGAATCCGCCCGTAAACGTCGCCGTAAAGTCACGTCGATTGATAAAGCTAACGTACTGCAAACGTCTATTCTGTGGCGCGAAATCGTCAATGAAATTGCTAATGAATACCCAGACGTTGAACTGGCGCATATGTACATCGACAACGCGACGATGCAATTGATCAAAGATCCTTCCCAGTTCGACGTGTTGCTGTGCTCTAACCTGTTTGGCGACATTCTGTCTGACGAGTGCGCCATGATCACCGGTTCAATGGGCATGTTACCGTCCGCCAGCCTGAATGATCAGGGCTTCGGTTTGTACGAGCCTGCTGGCGGCTCCGCTCCTGACATCGCCGGGAAAAACATTGCCAACCCTATCGCCCAAATCCTGTCGCTGGCGCTGCTGCTGCGCTACAGCCTGGATGCCAATGATGCGGCAACCGCAATTGAGAGCGCCATCAACCGCGCATTAGAAGAAGGCATCCGCACCGGTGACTTAGCCCGTGGCGCTGCCGCAGTCAGTACCGATGAAATGGGCGACATCATTGCCCGTTACGTCGCAGAAGGGGTGTAATCATGGCCAAAACGTTATACGAAAAATTGTTTGATGCGCACGTCGTCTTTGAAGCGCAAAACGAAACCCCGCTGTTGTACATCGACAGACATCTGGTGCATGAAGTGACCTCTCCGCAAGCGTTTGATGGCCTGCGCGCGCATGGCCGTCAGGTACGCCAGCCGGGTAAAACCTTTGCCACCATGGATCACAACGTCTCTACCCAGACCAAAGACATCAACGCGTCGGGTGAGATGGCACGCATCCAGATGCAAGAGCTGATTAAGAACTGTAACGAATTTGGCGTCGAGCTGTATGACCTGAACCATCCGTATCAAGGTATCGTTCACGTGATGGGGCCAGAACAAGGCGTGACGTTGCCGGGTATGACCATCGTCTGCGGCGATTCCCACACCGCTACACACGGCGCGTTCGGCGCGCTGGCGTTTGGTATTGGCACCTCTGAAGTTGAACACGTTCTGGCGACGCAGACCCTGAAACAGGGGCGCGCCAAAACCATGAAGATTGAAGTCAACGGTAAAGCAGCCCCTGGCATTACCGCCAAAGATATTGTGCTGGCGATTATCGGTAAAACCGGTAGTGCAGGCGGTACCGGACACGTAGTTGAGTTTTGTGGCGAAGCCATCCGCGCGCTGAGCATGGAAGGCCGCATGACCCTGTGCAACATGGCGATCGAATTGGGCGCGAAAGCGGGCTTGGTCGCGCCAGACCAGACCACCTTCAACTATGTCGAAGGCCGTCTGCATGCACCGAAAGGCAAAGACTTTGACGACGCGGTCGCCTACTGGAAAACCCTGCAAACGGATGAAGGCGCCACTTTCGACAGCGTCATCACCCTGCAAGCGGAAGAGATTGCGCCGCAGGTCACCTGGGGAACAAACCCGGGTCAGGTCATTTCGGTGAACGATAATATTCCCGACCCGGCATCCTTTGCCGATCCCGTTGAGCGCGCATCGGCTGAAAAAGCGCTGGCGTATATGGGGCTGAAGCCAGGTATTCCGTTAACGGAAGTGGCTATCGATAAAGTGTTCATCGGTTCCTGCACCAACTCGCGTATTGAAGATTTACGCGCCGCGGCGGAAATCGCCAAAGGACGTAAAGTTGCGCCAGGCGTACAGGCACTGGTGGTGCCGGGCTCTGGTCCGGTGAAAGCGCAGGCGGAAGCAGAAGGTCTGGACAAGATCTTTATCGAAGCAGGATTCGAATGGCGTTTACCAGGCTGTTCCATGTGTCTGGCCATGAACAATGACCGCCTGAATCCGGGCGAGCGCTGCGCCTCCACCAGCAACCGTAATTTTGAAGGCCGTCAGGGCCGCGGTGGTCGCACACATTTAGTCAGCCCGGCCATGGCCGCCGCTGCCGCCGTTACCGGTCATTTTGCCGACATTCGCAGCATCAAATAAGGAAACTACCATGGCAGAGAAATTTACCCAGCATACCGGCCTGGTTGTCCCACTGGATGCCGCCAACGTTGATACCGACGCAATCATTCCCAAACAGTTTTTGCAGAAGGTTACGCGTACCGGTTTTGGCGCTCATCTGTTTAACGACTGGCGTTTTCTGGACGAAAAAGGGCAACAGCCAAATCCTGAGTTCGTTTTGAACTTCCCGGAATATAAAGGGGCATCAATTCTGCTGGCGCGCGAAAACTTCGGCTGCGGTTCGTCACGCGAACATGCGCCGTGGGCGTTGACCGATTACGGTTTTAAAGTGGTGATTGCCCCAAGCTTCGCCGACATCTTCTACGGCAACAGTTTCAATAACCAACTGCTGCCGGTGACTCTGAGCGACGCGCAGGTAGATGAAATGTTTACCCTGGTGAAAGCCAATCCGGGCATTAAATTTGAAGTGGATCTGGAAGCGCAGGTGGTGAAAGCGGGCGATAAGTCCTACAGCTTTAAAATCGACGACTTCCGCCGCCACTGCATGCTGAACGGTCTGGACAGCATCGGGCTGACGCTGCAGCATGAAGCGGCCATCACCGAGTACGAAGACAAGCAGCCAGCGTTTATGCAGTAATCTCTCCCGCTGGTCACCGCACGGTGGCCAGCCTCTACTCTTCGCCTACAGCGTATCGCCGTAATAGATTTGGTAGCCAAGATTAACGCTGCCCGGCGCATCCTTCCCGCCAAGACGTTTAATCAAAATATCCGCCGCCGTTTTGCCAATCTCAAAGCGTGGTGTAATCACGCTGGCGATTTTTTGCAGCCGCGCACGGCCAATTTCCAGCCCGTGGAAACCGGCAATCGCCATTTTTCCCGGCACATCGTACTGCTGTGCCTGACACTCCAGCAGCACGCCAACCGCCAGGTCATCGTTGGTACAGAAAATAGCGTCAATATCCGGCTTTTCCGCCATCGCCTGCTGGAACATTTTGCGCCCCAGCGCTACCGACGAAATCGTTTTTGGCGCCAGGTGATACGCCTCCAGCCCCTGCGCAGCCAGCGCATTCTCGGTACCTCGGTAACGACTCAAATCGCGAGGGTCGTCCATTGATCCAAAGAACGCAATGTGACGTTTTCCACTGTCGATAAACGCCTGGGTCATCTCGAAGGCCGCTTTTTCGTTATCGAAACCGACCTGTATATCCAGATACTGGCCGCTAATATCCATCAGTTCCGCCACCGGTACGCCGCTGGCGCGCACGTACTGGATCATCCGCTCGGTATGCAGCTTTCCCGTGAGGATCAGGCCGTCGATATTGTAAGAGAGCAGATTCAGAACCTCGCGTTCTTCACGCTCGGCGTCATATTCGTAGTTGGCGATCAGCGTCTGGTACTGGCAAGCCGAGGTGACGGATTCAATTCCCGCCAGCACGTCGGCAAAGATCTGATTACGAAACGAGGGGATCAGCACACCAATAGTTTTGCTACGTGCGTTGAGCAGAATTTCCGGAGCGCGGTTAGGAATGTAGTTGTTCTCTTCCATGATTTTCGAAATCAATTCACGGCTGCGTTGCGACACCTGATTCGGGTCACGCAGATAACGGCTGACCGTCATCTTATTCAGACCGGCCAGATTAGCGATATCCTGTAATGTCATCCGATTGTTTTTCATAAGGTTCTCTACGACCAACATCCCATTATGCTCGCAGAGAACCTTATCACAGCCGGTTAGCGACTGCACTCCTCGCTCAACCTTAACGCGTTACCATCTCAGCCGACGGCGACATGGTTTCATTTTGCGCACGAACGCAGTACATCAGCACCACCGATGACAGCAGAGCAATCGCCATGAAGGTGTAGGAGACGCCCGGCCCGCCGGTCACGCCGTTGAGGTAACCCACCAGCCACGCGCCGAGGAATGCCCCTAACGCGCCAAAACTGTTGATCATTCCCATCGACACGCCGGAGACGTTGCGCGGCAGCAGTTCGGGGATCAGCGCAAAGAACGGTCCGTAAGGCGCATACATACAGGCGGCGGCCACGACCAGCAGCGCGTAAGAGAGCCAGAAGGACTGGTTGCCCAGCATCCACGAGGCAAAGAACGCAATGGCAGCAATCAGCAGCAGCGGCCAGATAAACAGCTTACGGTTCTGGTATTTATCGGACAGCCAGGAAACCGTCAGCATCAGGCAGATCGCCGCCAGATACGGCACTGCCGCCAGCCAGCCCACCGCCACAATATCCATCTGCGCCGCGTTTTTCAGAATCGACGGCATCCACATCATGAAGCCATACACCCCGATGCTCCACAGCGCATGCACCGCGCAAAGCATAATGACGCTGCGTGAACGCATCGCTTCACCGTAGTTGCGCATCGGTTTGATGTCCCGCTGCTCGCGGTCCATCGCCTGCTGTAACGCCTGCTTCTCCTGCTCGCTCAACCAACCCGCATCCGCCGGTTTGTCGCGCACCAGAATCACCCAGCAGAAAGCCCAGATCACCGCAGGAATACCCTCAATGATAAACATTTCGCGCCAGCCCCAGGCTTCAATCAGGTAGCCAGAGACAATCGACATCCACAGCACTGTGACCGGGTTACCGAGAATTAAAAAGGTGTTGGCGCGCGAGCGTTCAGTTTTGGTAAACCAGTTGCTGATATAAATCAGCATCGCGGGCATCACCGCCGCTTCGACGATGCCGAGAATAAAGCGGATCGCCATCAGCGTTGGGATATTGCTGACAAAGCCGGTCGCCGCGGCACAAAGCCCCCAGAGGATCAGGCTGTAAAAAATCATTTTACGGACGCTATGTTTAACGGCATACATCGCGCCAGGCACCTGGAAAAAGAAATATCCCAGGAAAAAGAGCGCGCCAATCAGCGAGGCCGTGCCCTGGGTGATCCCTAAATCGTGTTCGATACCAGCGGCAGCGGCAAAGCCGTAATTGGCGCGGTCGAGATAAGCTAAGCTGTAGGTAATAAAAATAATCGGCATTAAATACCACCAGCGACGCGCTGG
Organism: Citrobacter sp. Cf136; assembly: GCF_030333815.1. NCBI lineage: Bacteria > Pseudomonadati > Pseudomonadota > Gammaproteobacteria > Enterobacterales > Enterobacteriaceae > Citrobacter > Citrobacter sp. Cf136. Next base: position 162,046 of record NZ_JAOWFE010000040.1, read on the forward strand.
CAGTTTTGCGAGCATATTCATACTCACTCCTTGGATTATCATTAAAGGATGAGGTTGCTTCCCGCGGCCTCGTTAGCGATCAAACCGCGGCCAGCATGCCGCCATCGACAAACAGAAGATGCCCATTCACAAAGTCAGAGGCGGGCGCAGCGAGATAAACCGCCGCGCCGATCAACTCTTCCGGGTTACCCCAGCGAGCAGCGGGCGTGCGCTGGAACAGCCAGGCGGAGAATGCTTCATCGTTGACCAGCGCGGTGGTCATGTCGGTAGCGAAATAGCCGGGAGCAATACCGTTGACCTGAATATTGTATTCCGCCAGTTCCACGCACATGCCACGGGTTAACATTTTGACCGCGCCTTTTGACGCCGCGTAGGGGGTAATGGTTTTACGACCTAATTCGCTTTGCATTGAGCAGATATTAATAATCTTCCCGCGGCGGCGTTGCACCATGTAGCGGGAAACCTGCTGTGATACCAGAAAGACCGATTTCTGGTTTACATCAATCACTTTGTCCCATTCAGCCTCCGGGAATTCGGTGAAGGGATAACGACGCTGGATTCCGGCGTTGTTAATTAAAATATCAATGGCCCCAACTTCCTTTTCAATTTGCGCGATGGCGCACGCCACCTCTTCCCCGTTGGTAACATCAAATCCATAGCCAACAGCGCGATAGCCTTCGGCCACCAGTTTGTCCGCCGCCACCTGAGCACGCAGTTGGGTAATGTCGTTAATAACAATCTCAGCACCGTGCGCCGCCAGACCGCTGGCCAGCAGGTTACCAATGCCCTGAGCGGAACCGGTAATCAGCGCGCGTTTACCTGTCAGGTCGAATAGGTTTTTCATAATAAACTCCTTTTTTGATAACTGTTACGCGTAACTGTATACGCGTAACAGTAGAAAAAAGAAGATCCAGGAAGAGGAAAATGATCGTTATGTGATCAACGTTACATTTACGTGCAAGATAAAAAAAGAGGGATAGGCCTGATAAGCGTAACGCGTTCAGGCCGTAGGGACAGGTTGCCTGATGGCGGCGTAAACGCCTTATCCGGCCTACAAAAACGACAAAAACTAATGCAAAATATCGCCAGTCCGGGCACTGCGACGTCAGGACTGCGCCGGACTAAACGTCCTTCACCCGCCCGGTCATCCACAGCGTAACCACCGCAATCACCGCAATCACCCAATAGACGGCATAGTGACCGTAGCTTTGCGCAACTGCCCCCTGAATCACCCCTGCCAGAATGACTCCCGTTGAAATACTGTTGGTAAATAATGTGGTCGCTGACCCCGCACGTCCGGGCATCAGATCCTGAAACCACAGCATGCCTATCCCGGCGATAATACCGATAAATACCGCGTTAAACAGTTGCAGCACCAGCAGCGCCGTACGGCTGTGAAAGAAGATCAAACCAATATAAAACAGCACGCCTGCCGCTACGGCCGCGATCATCATTCGCCGTTTACCAAAGCGCTTCACGTAATAGCCTGCCAGAATCATCGCCGGAATTTCCAGCCCAGCCGCCGTCCCCATCAGGATCCCGGCCAGCTTGTCCGGCAAGCCCAGTTCAAGACTTATCCACAGTGGCATATCAATGATGTACATGGTGTTGCAGGTCCACATCAGCGTGGAGGCAATAAACAACATACGCACATTTTTGTCCTGCCAACCGCCGGTCTGTTCCAGCGGCACGTCTACAGGCTGCTCCACCCGCGCGACAGACGGCAGTATCAGCGCAATCAGCACCAGGCTAATGGCAAAAATCCCTGCGGCAATGGAAAACATCGCCGTAAAGCCGTAATTCAGCGCCAGCATGAATGCCAGTGGCGGTCCTATCACCCAGGCCAACGAAAGCTGCGCACGCATCACCGAGCTAAACATCACCACTTCACGCGCGGAGTTATCAGCATATTCTCGCGCCAGCGCAAACAGCTGCGGCATGGCGGTGTTCGCCAGCGAGGCCAGCAGCACACCGCAGGTGATCAGCGTGAGATAGTGGCGATTAAAGGCAAACAGCAGCGCATTGCCAATCGCCATCAGGCAGCAAAACATGATCAGCTTGCGCCGATCGCCCTGGCTGTCGGATCGTTTCGCCAGGCCAAGGCTGACGACGATCCCGACAATCGCATTGACGGTGTAAAACAGCCCGACCCAAAATGGCTGCGCCCCGACTTCACGGCTCAGGAACAGACTCAGGGTGGGTGCCTGCAATGCCCCCGCCACGCCCATCATAAAAGCGACCAGCATAAATGCCGCGTAAACGCCGTTGAGGCGCCGTCCCATGGTCATAATCCAGAGCATATCTTTCCTTTTAAGCGCAGCTGAAACGAAAAAAGCCAGCAGATAATACCTGCTGGCGGGTGAACGAGGCTGTATCCTGCCATTATATCTGGCATCGACGCAGGGTAAAAAACGCATAATCCAGGCGGAGGGCGCTGGGTATAGAAATCTATTCCCAAGCCTGACAACGCAGAGTATGCATTTTTTACACGCGTCCCGGAGGGCTGGGGCCATTTTTTCACATAGCTGTGTTGCTCACACCTTATTTGGTTCACCAAATTTCACTGTTCGCGCCTTGCCATGTGAAAAAATAGCCACCAGCGATGCTCAGATATAATGGCAGGATACAGCCTGCACCAATACTCAGTCACACATGATGTCTGCAATTTCCAATTCAGGAGTCAGATGTCATCTCCCACTGCATCAGTTCTTCGAGCATCTTTAAGCGCTGCGGTGCGCTCAGGCAAGCCAACCAGGACGATTTTTCCGTCGTGGTAAAGTACTTCAACCAGAACTGACGCATAGATGACCCCTTCGTTGTCTCATCGCTTCATCGGAATCTATTATTGGCTTAATATAGGGATTATAAAATTGCTGAGTTTTCCGCAGGAGTTCCCCTTTTATGTCTTCTGGTCGTTTGCAACAACAGTTCATCCGTCTGTGGCAATGCTGTGACGGCAAAACGCAAGACACGACGCTCAACGAGCTGGCGGATCTGCTGAGCTGCTCGCGCCGCCATATGCGTACGCTGCTTAATACCATGCAGGATCGCGGCTGGTTAACGTGGGAAGCTGAAGTTGGACGAGGTAAACGCTCGCGCCTGACATTCCTCTATACCGGGCTGGCGCTCCAGCAGCAGCGCGCGGAAGACCTACTGGAACAGGATCGCATCGATCAACTGGTGCAACTGGTCGGTGACAAAACGGCCGTACGGCAAATGCTGGTCTCCCATCTGGGTCGCAGCTTTCGCCAGGGTCGGCATATCATGCGCGTTCTCTATTACCGCCCCATGCACAACCTGCTCCCCGGCACGGCATTACGCCGCTCCGAAACCCATATCGCCCGGCAAATCTTCAGCGCCTTAATTCGGGTAAATGAGGAAAATGGGGAACTGGAAGCGGACATTGCCCATCACTGGCAGCAAATTTCACCTTTACACTGGCGATTCTTCCTGCGTCCGGGGATCCATTTTCATCATGGCCGCGAGCTGGAAATGGCAGATGTTATCGCCTCACTGATGCGCATTAACAGCCTGCCGCTGTACTCACACATCACGCAGATCGTCTCTCCCACGGCCTGGACGCTGGATATCCATCTGGCCCAGCCAGACCGCTGGCTTCCCTGGCTATTGGGGCAGGTCCCCGCCATGATCCTGCCGCGAGAATGGGAAACGCTAAACAACTTCTCCAGTCACCCGATTGGTACCGGTCCGTATGCGGTAATACGAAACACCAATAACCAACTGAAAATTCATGCATTTGATGATTACTTTGGCTACAGGGCCCTGATCGACGAAGTTAACGTTTGGGTATTACCTGACATCGGAGAAGAGCCTGGCGGCGGGTTGACGCTAAAAGGTCCCACAGAGGATGAAAAGGCGATCGAAAGCCGCCTCGAAGAAGGTTGCTACTACCTGCTGTTTGATGCGCGTAGCCACCGTGGAGCTAACCAGGAGGTCCGCGAATGGGTAAGCCGCATTCTCTCGCCAACGAATTTAATCTGCCACGCCGACGAACAGTACCAGCGACTGTGGTTTCCCGCGTATGGTTTACTCCCCCGCTGGCATCACGCAAAACCCGGCCATGGTGAAAAACCCGCCGGGCTGGAAACGCTGACTATCACTTACTATCGCGATCACATCGAACACCGGATTATCGCGCAGATCATGAAGACATTGCTCGCGCAGCATCAGGTGCAGTTGAATATTCAGGAGATCGACTACGATCAATGGCATGCAGGTGAAATCGTCAGCGATATCTGGCTCAACAGCGCCAACTTTACCCTACCGCTCGACTTCTCACTGTTCGCCCATTTGTGCGAAGTCCCGTTGCTGCAAAACTGTATCTCGCGGGACTGGGAAAACGATGCGGCTCGCTGGCGAACGGGCGAAATGAGCCTGGCAGCATGGTGCCAACAGCTGCTCGCCACAAAGGCCATTGTGCCATTAATCCACCACTGGCTGATCATTCAGGGACAGCGCAGTATGCGCGGGCTGCGCATGAATACCCTCGGCTGGTTTGATTTTAAATCGGCGTGGTTTGCTCCGCCGGATCCTTAATTGCTGCTAAGCAACAAAATCATTACACTAACGCCGTTCTCAACGGGGTGCTAAATAAAAACATACACAAAATCATTCGATCTGCGTATGGGCTGAGAGATACCCGTCGAACCTGATCCGGATAATGCCGGCGAAGGGATTTGAGGCTTATCTCAAGTCCTTTGCCACCCAACTATTGAGGTGCAAAGTGTTTAAAAAATGTCTTCCGCTTTTACTGCTGTGCGCAGCGCCTGTCTTCGCCAAACCTGTACTGACCGTCTATACCTACGACTCGTTCGCAGCTGACTGGGGCCCAGGCCCAACAATCAAAAAAGCCTTTGAAGCTGACTGCAATTGCGAGCTGAAACTGGTCGCGCTGGAAGATGGCGTCTCGCTGCTTAACCGCCTGCGCATGGAAGGAAAAAACAGCAAAGCCGACGTCGTGCTGGGTCTGGATAACAACCTTCTGGAAGCCGCCACACAAACCAAACTGTTTGCCAAAAGTGGTGTAGCCAACGACACCGTTAACGTACCCGGCGGCTGGAAAAACGATACCTTCGTGCCGTTTGACTACGGTTATTTCGCCTTCGTTTATGATAAGAACAAGCTGAAGAATCCGCCCAAAAGCCTGAAAGAACTGGTAGAGAGCGACCAAAAATGGCGCGTCATTTATCAGGATCCACGCACCAGCACGCCAGGTCTGGGTCTGCTGCTATGGATGCAGAAAGTCTATGGTGATAAAGCGCCAGAGGCGTGGCAGAAACTGGCAGCCAAAACCGTCACCGTCACCAAGGGCTGGAGCGAAGCCTACGGTCTGTTCCTGAAAGGTGAAAGCGATCTGGTGCTCAGCTACACCACCTCTCCGGCCTATCACATCATCGCCGAGAAAAAAGACAACTACGCCGCCGCTAATTTTAGCGAAGGCCACTATTTGCAGGTGGAAGTCGCCGCCCGCACCGCGGCCAGCAAGCAGCCGGAACTGGCCGAGAAATTCCTGAAGTTCATGGTGTCTCCGGCATTCCAGAATGCGATTCCGACCGGCAACTGGATGTATCCCGTGACGCAAGTCGCCCTGCCGTCAGGATTCGAGCACCTGAATAAACCGACCACCGCGCTGGAATTTACGCCACAGCAGGTTGCGGCTCAACGTCAGGCATGGATTAGCGAATGGCAACGCGCCGTCAGCCGTTAATCCCCGGCTGGCTGGTTCCAGGGCTTACCGCCTCCACGCTGATGGTGGCCGTTGCCCTGGCCGCGTTTCTGGCACTGTGGTTTAACGCCCCGCAGGGAGAGTGGTCCTCGCTGTGGCAAGATGACTACCTGTGGCACGTGGTGCGCTTTTCTTTCTGGCAGGCTTTTCTATCCGCTGTGCTGTCGGTTGTCCCGGCGATTTTCCTTGCCAGAGCGCTCTATCGCCGCCGTTTTCCAGGACGTCTGGCGCTGCTGCGCCTGTGCGCCATGACGTTAATCCTGCCGGTGCTGGTCGCGGTCTTCGGTATTCTTAGCGTCTACGGTCGCCAGGGTTGGCTGGCCTCACTCTGGCATGTCTTCGGGCTGGAATGGACCTTTTCGCCTTACGGTTTGCAGGGCATTCTGCTGGCGCACGTCTTTTTCAATCTGCCGATGGCCAGCCGCCTGCTGTTACAATCGCTGGAGAGTATTCCCGGCGAACAGCGGCAGTTAGCCGCTCAGTTGGGTATGCGTGGCTGGCATTTCTTCCGTTTTGTTGAATGGCCGTGGCTGCGTCGTCAGATCCTGCCCGTCGCAGCACTCATCTTTATGCTGTGCTTCGCCAGCTTCGCCACCGTTCTGTCGCTGGGCGGCGGGCCACAGGCCACGACCATCGAGCTGGCTATCTATCAGGCGCTGAATTTTGATTACGATCCTGCCCGCGCAGCCATGCTGGCGTTGATCCAGATGGTTTGTTGTTTGGCGCTGGTGCTTCTCAGTCAACGTCTGAGCCGCGCGATTGCTCCCGGTGCTACCCTGGTACAAGGCTGGCGCGATCCTGACGATCGCCTGCACAGCCGACTGACTGACGCAATCCTGATTATTCTGGCCCTGTTGCTGTTGCTGCCGCCGCTGCTGGCGGTGATTGTCGATGGCTTAAACCGCCATGTTCTGGATGTACTGGTGCAGCCAGTGCTATGGCAGGCGCTGGGAACCTCGCTGCGCATCGCATTAGCAGCAGGAGCGTTATGCGTCATACTCACCATGATGCTGTTATGGAGCAGTCGTGAACTTCGTGCACGACAGCAGATGCTGGCAGGTCAGATGCTGGAGCTGAGCGGCATGATGATCCTCGCCATGCCGGGTATCGTGCTGGCAACCGGCTTCTTTCTGCTGCTCAATAACACTATTGGGCTTCCCGAATCTGCCGACGGCATTGTCATTTTTACCAATGCGCTGATGGCGATCCCTTATGCTTTGAAGGTGCTGGAAAACCCAATGCGTGACGTCACTGCGCGCTATAGTATGTTGTGCCAGTCGTTGGGCATTGAGGGATGGTCGCGCCTGAAAGTGGTTGAACTGCGCGCCCTGAAGCGCCCGCTGGCACAGGCGATGGCGTTTGCCTGCGTGCTGTCGATTGGCGATTTTGGCGTAGTGGCGTTATTTGGTAATGAGGATTTCCGCACCCTGCCGTTTTATTTATATCAGCAGATTGGCTCTTATCGCAGTCAGGATGGCGCAGTTACGGCGTTATTACTGCTGATCCTGTGCTTTACGCTGTTTACCGTTATTGAGAAATTGCCGGGTCGAAATGTTAAAACTGATTGATATCACATGGCTTTATCACCATCTGCCCATGCGCTTTACGCTGTCGGTCGCGCGCGGTGAGCAGATAGCGATACTCGGGCCCAGCGGCGCCGGGAAAAGTACGCTACTGAATCTGATTGCCGGCTTTCTCACGCCTGCCAGCGGTAACATGGTGATTGACGGTGAAGATCACACCACGACACCACCCTCGCGCCGTCCTGTTTCTATGCTGTTTCAGGAAAACAACCTGTTCAGCCATCTGAGCGTACAGCAAAACATCGGCCTGGGCCTGAATCCTGGATTGAAGCTTAACGCATCGCAGCGGGAGAAAATACTTCACATCGCCCAGCAAATGGGGATCGACTCTCTACTGGAACGCCTCCCCGGTGAGCTTTCCGGCGGGCAGCGGCAGCGCGTGGCGCTGGCGCGTTGTCTGGTGCGGGAACAACCTATTTTACTGCTTGATGAACCGTTCTCTGCACTTGATCCCGCGCTGCGCCAGGAGATGCTAACGCTAGTGGCCGAAGTCTGTCGCGAGAAGCAGCTGACGTTACTGATGGTTTCCCACAGCGTAGAAGATGCGGCGCGAATTGCGCCCCGCTCGATTGTGGTCGCCGACGGGCGCATCGCCTGGCAGGGCGATACGGACAATCTGTTAAGCGGCAACGCTAGCGCCTCGGCGCTATTGGGCATTAAAGCATAATGCGTTGCCGGATAAGGCGAAGCCGCCATCCGGCAAAGGAATCGTCAGTAACCCACCACTTTGCGCAGAATATCGATATACACCGGCATCAGCGGATGGCGCAGTAACGCCACCAACGCAACCACACCGATCCCGAGCGTCAACGGCGCCAGATACAGCAAACGGCTGCGGGGGAAATACGCCGTTAAGCGATCGACAGCCGCTTTGCCACTGCGCCATAGCCGCCAGCAAAACCAGCCGCCAACCCAGAGCAACACCGCCGTCGCCAGCAGCAACCATTTGAAATCCCCGCTCTGCATATCAGAAGGAATATCAATTGCCGCTCCCGCCAGGATCCCCGGCAGGAAGTAGAACGGTGGCCACAGCACGCAGCCGATAATATTCGGGACGATAAATTTAGCGACAGGCAGATCCAGCATGCCTGCTACCATCGGCACCAGCGGACGCGTCGGTCCGACAAAACGCCCCACCAGAATAGTAAACATGCTGTGCTGATGCAGGGCGTGCTCGGTTTTATCCAGCAACGCCTTGTTCTTTTTCATGAACGACCAACGGTGCAATGGCTTTTTAAAGCGCCAGCCCAGCCAAAAAGAGATCCAGTCCCCCAATAAGCAACCTATAATGCCCGCAAGCCAGGCATGCCAGAAGTTCAGTTCGCCGCTGCCAATCAGCGCCCCCAGCCCCGCCATCATCACGGTCCCGGGTAGAATCAGGCCAACCAGCGCCAGCGACTCCAAAAAAGCCACCAGAAGTACGGCGATCAAAGAGTACAGGGCGGACTGGAGAATAAAGTGTTCCAGCAATGCTTGCATAATGTGTCCGTCAAATTTACGAAGCAGGGATTTTGATAACCCCTCTCAACTTCGTCAAGCCATCAATTGTCTGAATAGATTGCGAGTTATGACAACTTTCAGGATACATCATTCACTTTTTATTCACATCCAGCGTAATTGGGATGCTCAGGAACACACTTTGCGTCACTTCACCCTCTCAACGAACTCCAGTTCGAGGATATCTGATTTTTGGTAGACGCAATAACGGTGATAATTACTGGAGAAATCATTAGGATCGTGATAAATCCATAAGCAATCATATTTTATTGAAGAACCGAGTTGTTGTAGAAAATCACGTAAGACTGTTTTTTTTTCAGCAACATCCTTAACATGATGCCATGTTATTATGACTAGTGTTCGCTGTTCATCTAAATCATAATCATAGTTATAATCAATATCTTCTGATATTAATGGTATGCTTTTTAGCGTATCAGGCGTATATAGCCAGTATGAGAAAATATCATCTCGCTTATAATGATGTTCTCCCGATGTCAAAACAAACCAACCATAGAACGCCAAAGGGGATAGCAGAAATAATGAAGAAATAAATAGAGCATATTTTCTCATCTCTCTACTCACTTAAGTGGAGAATGAGGATGAAGCAGAAAAAAAGATGGTCTATCAAAAGGCGAGTCAGCATAACCCAGTGTATCAGAAATTGAAAACGTACCATAAAGCTCATGATTCAATCTATTTTTTTCCTTAAAAAAGTCGCCAACAGGATTATTATTAAACTGATTGTACAATAAACCTGAAAATGAATTATCTAATGGTTTTATATAACTCAACCACTCTGGGAGATTTTTTTTGATAGGCTCACCATATCTGAATGGTGGTTTTGTCGAAAATAAATACGGAAAAAAATCTCTATTTTTAAAAGTACCGATTGGATCATGAGCATCTCATATCTGTATGGCCGTTTCATAGGATACAGGTTTTGCTCGCCACAATGGGTCTGGTCCCGTACCAAAAACACGATAAAAGCCGACTAAATCAGAAACCAAATCCTCCACACTAAATCCACTATCCGTGTACCAGTTGAAAAGGATAGAGTTCTGCCATGCTTCGAATCGTTTTGCCGTCCCATACATAATAGTCAAAGCCACTCGTGCCTTAAGCACTGGAGAAAGACAAGCACGAACCATAACTTGAGTATGTACACCAGTATGAAAAGTAAAGTTTACCCCAAATAAATTTTTCCCTTTTCCCATTTCTTGATAATAGTTTACCGGGAAGTACCAATCATTGAACTCATTATAATATTTTGCCCACTGTTCTTGCTCAAGCTTTTTCTTTAAGAATCTGGCATCATCACCCTGAGCATGACCTAAATCAATCCATCCCAGCTCTTCTGTATAAATTAAACCATTTTTTTTAGTGGTTGCAAAAGTCCCATCAGTAATATCAAATCGCTTACTCATTTAAAACCTCCTTGACAGGTGGTTTATAGCAAGAATAATTTTATCAAACAAATGCTAATTTCTTATTTTTTATAGATATCTATTCATCACAAAATTACAACTTATTTTAGATGCCAAATTTTAAGGCGCTGAAAGAAGTTGAATACTCCCAGCGCTACATAATAAATTTATTCACATCCAGCGCGAAACTCGCTCGGACTGGCGCCGGTACATTTTTTGAAAACACGAGAGAAATAGAGCTGGTCGTCAAAGCCAACATTGCGACCTACGGTGGCAATGGGCATACGTGTGGTACTCAGTAATAGCTTCGCCTGGCTGATGCGCTGGTCCTCGCGCCAGCTTAATACGCTGATACCTAACTGCTGACGGAACAGATGCGACAAACGGGAAGGCGACAGGCAGACGTGCTGCGCGACGCTGGCGATATCAAAATTGCTGTCCGCCAGGTGATCGCTGATGTACTGGCAGGCATCGCGGACGCGGTTGTCCATGGGCGGGTGTAGCGATTCATTGATGGCTTCCATACGTCGGAGCAACAACTGTTCCAGTAAATTAATCGCCAGCAGTTCAGAATAACGACCTTCTCCCTGCCCGGCGTTAATTATCTGCCCAAACAGCTCGTTAAAATGCGGCTGATGCGCTTCATCCGGGCGGAAAAAACCGGTCTGGGCAAAAATGGCTGGCCAGGTCAGCCACTCCTGCCAGTAGGCGCGCGGGCGAAAGTAAACCCACTGGTGATACCACTCGCTGGCGTCAGGGTGGCGTCCGTAGTGGTGAATTTCTCCGGGTGGAAACAACAGAATATCGCCAGGCCGACAGACAAACTGCTTGCCCTGATTATTGATAACCCCTTCACCACGGATGGTGAGATTGAGGATATAACCCTTCATACCCAGCGGCCTGTCGATAAAAAAATCCAGGTATCCGTTCGCCTCAATGGGGGTTAATCCGGCCACCAAATGCGCGTTAAACGAATAACCTGGCAACAGGGGATCGTTTTGCGTTTCAGCCATAATTTCAATACTCCCTATGTCCTGCCAAGAAACAATTTGTCCATATTACGCCAGACATCATCGCTGTCGCCCCTGCGGGCCGCTGTATTTGCGGTAATGGACCACCAATCCCGCTTGTGAAAAGCTCTTTGTAAAAAACATGTACTATGCCAACGTCAAAATCGGCTAACAAAAGTGTCTATAACTACGGCAGAAATGTCCACATTGATTATTTGCACAGCGTCACACTTTGTGATGCCACAGCATTTTAATCCATAAGATTAGCGGATCCTGCCTGACGGTTTTTATCGCTACTCACTACTGTTTATCCATACCCGTATTTTTGGATGGAGTAAGACGATGGCGATTGCAATTGGCCTCGATTTTGGTAGTGATTCAGTACGCGCTTTGGCGGTGGAATGTGCCACCGGCGAAGAGATCGCCACCAGCGTTGAGTGGTATCCACGTTGGCAGGAAGGGCAGTATTGCGATGGCCCAAACAACCAGTTTCGCCATCATCCGCGCGACTACATTGAATCCATGGAAGCGGCGCTGAAAACCGTATTGGCCGAACTGAGCGCTGAACAGCGCGCGGAAGTGGTCGGGATCGGCGTTGACAGTACCGGCTCAACCCCGGCGCCCATCGATGCAGACGGTAACGTACTGGCACTGCGTCCGGAGTTCGCGGAAAACCCGAATGCAATGTTTGTCCTGTGGAAAGATCACACCTCAGTAGAAGAAGCTGAAGAAATCACCCGCCTGTGCCACACACCGGGCAAGATCGATTACTCCCGCTATATCGGCGGCATTTATTCCAGCGAATGGTTCTGGGCCAAAATCCTGCATGTAACTCGTCAGGACCATGCGGTAGCCGAAGCTGCGGTCTCGTGGATTGAGCTATGCGATTGGGTTCCGGCCCTGCTCTCCAACACCGTACGCCCACAGGATATTCGTCGCGGTCGCTGCAGCGCCGGACATAAATCCCTGTGGCATGAAAGCTGGGGTGGTCTGCCGCCAGCCAGTTTCTTTGACGAACTCGACCCCATCCTCAACCGCCATCTGCAATACCCAATGTTTACCGATACCTTCACCGCGGATCTGCCGGTTGGCACCCTGTGCGCTGAGTGGGCACAGCGCCTGGGGCTACCGGAAAGCGTGGTGATTGCAGGCGGTGCTTTTGACTGCCATATGGGCGCGGTTGGCGCAGGCGCACAGCCTAACACGCTGGTGAAAGTCATCGGCACGTCGACCTGCGACATTCTGATTGCCGACAAACACAGCGTTGGCGAACGCGCGGTGAAAGGCATTTGCGGCCAGGTTGATGGCAGCGTGGTACCTAGTTTTATTGGCCTCGAAGCTGGCCAGTCTGCATTCGGCGATATCTATGCCTGGTTTAGCCGCGTGCTGAGCTGGCCTCTGGAACAGCTTGCCGCACAGCATCCGGAACTGCAGTCCCAGATTAAAGCCAGTCAAAAACAGCTGCTGCCTGCACTCACTGAAGCATGGGCGAAAAATCCATCACTGGAGCATCTCCCGGTGGTGCTCGACTGGTTCAACGGTCGCCGTACGCCCAATGCCAACCAGCGTTTGAAAGGGGTAATTACCGATCTGAACCTGGCAACTGACGCGCCAGCGCTGTTCGGTGGGCTGATTGCCGCCACGGCCTTTGGCGCACGCGCCATTATGGAATGCTTCACCGAACAAGGCATTGCGGTTAACAACGTAATGGCGCTTGGCGGTATCGCGCGCAAGAACCCGGTCATCATGCAGGCCTGCTGTGACGTGCTGAACCGCCCGCTACAGATTGTCGCTTCAGACCAGTGCTGCGCACTCGGTGCGGCTATCTTCGCTGCCGTTGCCGCGAAAGTACACGCGGATATCCCAGCCGCTCAGCAGCAAATGGCAAGCGCCGTGGAAAACACGCTGCAACCTCGCCCAGAGCAGGCTCAACGTTTTGAACAACTCTACCGCCGCTATCAGCAGTGGGCGGTAAGCGCTGAACAACAATACCTTCCGACTGCCGCTCCGGCGCAACAAGCCCCGGTAGACCTGGCAACCCTGACACATTAAGGACACGACAATGACGATTTTTGATAACTATGAAGTGTGGTTTGTGATTGGTAGCCAGCATCTGTATGGCCCTGAAACCCTGCGTCAGGTAACCCAACATGCGGAGCACGTCGTTAACGCACTGAATACTGAAGCCAAACTGCCCTGTAAGCTGGTATTAAAGCCGCTGGGAACTTCCCCTGACGAGATTACCGCTATCTGTCGTGACGCTAACTACGACGATCGCTGTGCAGGGATGGTGGTCTGGCTGCATACCTTCTCCCCGGCCAAAATGTGGATCAACGGCCTGACTATCCTTAATAAACCGCTACTTCAGTTCCACACCCAGTTCAACGCCGCCCTGCCGTGGGACAGCATTGATATGGACTTTATGAACCTGAACCAAACCGCGCACGGCGGTCGTGAGTTCGGCTTTATCGGCGCACGTATGCGTCAGCAGCACGCCGTGGTCACCGGTCACTGGCAGGACAAACAGGCACACGAACGCATCGGCTCCTGGATGCGCCAGGCCGTGTCCAAACAGGACACTCGCCATCTGAAAGTCTGCCGTTTTGGCGACAACATGCGCGAAGTTGCGGTCACAGATGGCGATAAAGTCGCTGCGCAGATCAAGTTCGGTTTCTCGGTAAACACCTGGGCCGTGGGCGATCTGGTGCAGGTCGTGAACGCAATTAGCGATGGCGAAATCAACGCGCTAATCGATGAGTATGAAAGCACTTACACCATGACGGCGGCGACGCAAGTCCACGGTGAAAAACGTCAGAACGTCCTGGAAGCTGCCCGTATTGAACTGGGGATGAAGCGCTTCCTGGAACAGGGTGGATTCCACGCCTTCACCACCACATTTGAAGATTTACACGGCCTGAAACAGCTTCCGGGTCTGGCCGTACAGCGTCTGATGCAGCAAGGCTATGGCTTTGCGGGTGAAGGCGACTGGAAAACCGCCGCTCTGCTTCGCATCATGAAGGTGATGTCAACCGGTCTGCAGGGCGGCACCTCATTTATGGAGGATTACACCTACCACTTCGAGAAAGGCAACGATCTGGTACTCGGTTCGCACATGCTGGAAGTTTGCCCGTCCATCGCGGTGGAAGAGAAACCGATCCTCGACGTACAGCACCTCGGCATTGGTGGTAAAGACGATCCCGCCCGTCTGATCTTCAACACCAAAGCCGGCCCGGCCGTGGTTGCCAGCCTGATCGATCTCGGCGATCGTTTTCGCCTGCTGGTTAACTGCATCGACACGGTACAAACACCGCACTCCCTGCCGAAACTGCCTGTAGCTAACGCGCTGTGGAAAGCTCAACCGGATCTGCCAACCGCATCTGAAGCATGGATCCTGGCCGGTGGCGCGCACCACACCGTGTTCAGCCACGCGCTGGATCTGAACGATATGCGCCAGTTCGCTGAAATGCACGATATCGAGATCGCTGTGATCGATAACGATACCCGCCTGCCGGCCTTTAAGGACGCGCTGCGCTGGAACGAAGTGTATTACGGGTTCAAACGTTAATTGTCGAAACGGATTGCCCGGTGGCATTTCATTTACCGGGCCTACAAATCACCGTAGGCCGGATAAGCGAAGCGCCATCCGGCATTCAGGAGTTAACATGCTAGAAGATCTTAAACGTCAGGTACTGGAAGCCAATCTGGCGTTGCCTAAGCACAATCTGGTCACCCTGACCTGGGGGAACGTCAGCGCCGTCGATCGCGAGCGCGACGTGTTTGTGATTAAACCTTCCGGGGTCGATTACAGCGTAATGACCGCAGACGATATGGTGGTAGTCAGTATCGCCACGGGTGAAGTAGTCGAAGGCCAGAAGAAGCCCTCTTCCGATACCCCAACGCACCGACTGCTGTATCAGGCATTCCCGACCATTGGCGGTATTGTTCATACCCACTCGCGTCACGCGACAATCTGGGCGCAGGCGGGTCAGTCGATTCCGGCCACGGGTACCACCCATGCGGACTATTTCTACGGTTCGATTCCCTGCACACGGAAAATGACCGACGAAGAAATCAACGGCGAATATGAATGGGAAACCGGCAATGTGATCGTTGAAACCTTTGAGAAACAAGGTATTGACGCCTCGCAGATGCCTGGCGTGCTAGTGCACTCTCACGGTCCGTTTGCCTGGGGAAAAAATGCCGAAGATGCAGTGCATAACGCCATCGTGCTGGAAGAAGTCGCCTACATGGGGATCTTCTGTCGCCAGCTCGCGCCGCAATTGCCAGATATGCAACAAACCCTGTTAGATAAGCATTACCTGCGTAAACACGGTGCTAAAGCCTACTACGGGCAGTAACCTTTATATAAGCGCGTTTTGATCGTCGCGCGCTTTATTTTTACTCGGCTATATATTCAGCAAAAGCACTTTGATAAACACAGTTATTAGAAGAAACATACTCAATCACATTGTCATAATTCCCATGAGTTTCCTCTCCTTCCAGTGAATGGAAGAAAATATAATCTGTTATCGTTGACTGCCATTTCTGCCCACACAACAAATAATTAATTACCGTATCACGATGACCATTTCTTCTGTCATGCCCCTGCCAGTGAAAAAAAGCGTTTCCACTTTCAATTATTTCAGTCCGCCAAATTTGTCCGGTCCATGTTTTGTACTCAATATATTTGCTCACAGCTTTAATTACTGGGTTTGATAGCTGAGTATTAACAAATAGATAGTGCTGGTATCCAGGCAAAATTGCCTGAGTATAAACATTCATAAAAACTCCATCTCATCACTTTCCCGGATATGTATTAAGAAGCACCCGAACAGTAAGCTGAAAATAAATTATATCCCGAGATAAAAACCAAATTCTACAGAGAGATTCCCGACGAATTCGAACTGAAAATCCGTTTCTATTCGGCAATAAACACAATTAAATATATATTATATTTCAAACTCATATCCGGATGCTTCGAATAAAATCTTTACATCAACCATTAATAAACACAAATAAAAAAAGTAAATTTTCCTGAATCCGAGAAAGATGTAGCAAAAATAAATAAGCACAAATCCGAAAAACAGCAAACATCCGATAATGGACTTTATAATATCAATTCAATACATAACCCAGATGGACAATCGCCATTTAAAACAACAGCCACACCAATAAAATAGTTCACTGCAACTCGTCTTAGGCACGATATTCATATATTAAATACGAAGATAACCCAGGCTGACACAACACATTTTTTACTCAGAGACGCTTTTTACTCCAGCGGGTACCGCGTCTTACGCCGAATAACTGTACAAAATAACAGTACAATCATGTAAACCAGGCTATAATAGTGTCTGGCTTTTTGACGGATACACAGCGTGGCGCAGGCAGGCTTTATTCTAACCCGACACTGGCGGGACACTCCGCAGGGAACTGAGGTCTCATTCTGGCTGGCTACAGACGATGGGCCGCTGCAGGTCACGCTTGCGCCTCAGGAGTCAGTCGCGTTTATTCCCACCAGTCAGGTTCCTCGCGTCACGTCATTATTACGCACTGAAAACGGCTATCGCCTGACGCCTCTTCAGTTGCAAGACTTCCACCGCCAGCCCGTTTCCGGCCTGTATTGCCGCTCACATCGCCAGCTTATGCGGCTGGAAAAACTGCTGCGCGAAAACGCAGTCACCGTCTACGAAGCCGACGTACGGCCGCCGGAGCGGTATCTGATGGAGCGCTTTATCACCTCCCCTGTTTGGGTCGAAGGCGACAGACATGACGACATGCTGGTTAATGCCCGCCTGAAGCCGAACCCTGACTATCGACCACCGCTAAAATGGGTATCGCTGGATATCGAAACCACGCGCCACGGCGAACTCTACTGCATCGGTCTTGAGGGCTGTGGGCAGCGTATTGTCTATATGCTCGGCCCGGAAAACGGTGATGCCTCTGCGCTGGATTTTGAACTTGAGTACGTTGCAAGCCGCCCGCAGTTGTTGGAAAAGCTCAATGACTGGATTGCCCGTCACGATCCTGATGTGATAATCGGCTGGAACGTCGTGCAATTCGATTTACGCGTCCTGCAAAAGCACGCCGAACGTTACCGCATTCCCCTGCGTTTTGGTCGTGACAATAGCGAGCTGGAGTGGCGCGAGCATGGCTTCAAAAATGGCGTGTTCTTCGCGCAGGCTAAAGGTCGCCTGATTATCGACGGCATTGAGGCGCTCAAATCCGCATTCTGGAATTTCTCGTCATTTTCGCTGGAGACGGTGTCGCAGGAGCTACTGGGCGAAGGGAAGTCAATTGATAATCCCTGGGACAGGATGGACGAAATCGATCGCCGGTTTGCCCAGGATAAGCCCGCGCTCGCCACCTACAATCTCAAAGACTGTGAGTTGGTCACGCGTATTTTTCATAAAACCGAGATCATGCCATTTCTGCTTGAGCGATCGACGGTCAACGGTCTGCCGGTCGACCGGCACGGTGGTTCAGTTGCCGCCTTCGGACATCTCTACCTGCCACGAATGCACCGGGCGGGGTATGTGGCACCGAACCTGGGTGAAGTCCCCGCTCACGCCAGCCCCGGTGGCTACGTGATGGACTCGCGCCCCGGCTTATACGACTCGGTACTGGTGCTGGATTACAAAAGCCTGTACCCCTCAATAATACGTACTTTTTTAATCGATCCGGTGGGGCTTATCGAAGGAATGGCGCAGCCGGATCCGGAGCACAGCACCGAAGGGTTCCTTGACGCCTGGTTCTCACGTGAAAAGCACTGCCTGCCGGAAATCGTGACCCGGATCTGGCATGGTCGCGATGAAGCAAAACGCCGCGGCAATAAGCCGCTCTCGCAGGCGCTGAAAATCATCATGAACGCATTTTACGGCGTGCTGGGAACCACCGCCTGTCGCTTTTTCGACCCGAGACTGGCCTCGTCCATTACCATGCGCGGCCATGCGATCATGCGCCAGACCAAAGCGCTGATTGAAGCTCAGGGTTACGACGTTATCTATGGCGATACCGACTCGACCTTTGTCTGGCTGAAAAAGGCGCACTCAGAAGACGATGCCGCCCGGATTGGCCGTGAGCTGGTGAGCTATGTCAACGACTGGTGGGCGCAGTCGCTGAAGCAACAAAACCTGACCAGTGCGCTGGAGCTGGAATTTGAAACCCATTTTTGTCGCTTTCTGATGCCGACCATTCGCGGTGCAGATACCGGCAGTAAAAAACGCTATGCAGGGATGATTCAGGACGGTGCTGAGCAACGTATGGTGTTTAAGGGACTGGAAACGGTACGAACCGACTGGACGCCGCTGGCCCAACAGTTTCAGCAGGAGCTATACCTGCGAATTTTTCGTAACGAACCTTATCAGGAGTTTGTTCGCGAGACTATTGACCGTCTGATGGCCGGTGAAATGGATGAACAACTGGTGTACCGCAAGCGCCTGCGCCGCCCGTTAAGCGAATACCAGCGCAATGTTCCACCACACGTGCGTGCCGCGCGACTCGCCGATGAGCAGAATGTAAAGCTGGGGCGTCCACCGCAGTATCAAAATCGCGGAACCATAAAATATGTCTGGACGGTCAATGGCCCAGAACCTGTTGATTATCAGCTATCTGTGCTCGATTACGAGCATTATCTGACACGCCAGATCCAACCCGTTGCCGAGGGAATTCTTCCCTTTATTGACGATAATTTTGCTACACTACTCACAGGGCAACTGGGGTTATTTTGACGCGTGACGAAACCGTCGCCATCCAGTACCATAGCGCCCTTTCCATTCCTGGACCCCAATACACTTGCTGCCACTTTACTCTGGCAGAGGGTGAGTATTGCCTGCAACTAAAGATATAGAGCCGAACATATATGCCTTTTACACTTGGTCAACGCTGGATCAGCGATACAGAAAGCGAATTGGGACTTGGTACCGTTGTCGCCATGGATGCGCGAACCGTCACATTACTTTTCTCATCGACGGGCGAAAACCGTCTGTATGCGCGCAGTGATTCCCCCGTGACCCGCGTGATGTTCAATCCTGGCGATACGATAACAAGCCATGAAGGCTGGCAACTGCATGTCGATGAAGTAAAAGAAGAAAACGGCCTGCTTGCCTATATCGGAACCCGCCTGGATACCGAAGAAACCGGTGTCATGCTGCGTGAAGTACTACTCGACAGCAAACTGGTATTCAGCAAACCACAAGATCGCCTGTTTGCCGGCCAGATTGACCGCATGGATCGCTTTGCTCTGCGCTATCGCGCGCGTAAATTTCAGAGCGAACAATACCGTATGCCGTGGAGTGGTTTGCGTGGTCAACGTACCAGCCTGATTCCTCACCAGCTGAACATTGCCCATGATGTTGGCCGTCGTCATGCCCCTCGCGTTTTACTGGCAGACGAAGTGGGTTTAGGTAAAACCATTGAAGCCGGGATGATCCTGCATCAACAGTTGCTGTCAGGCGCCGCAGAGCGCGTGCTGATCATCGTGCCGGAGACATTACAGCACCAGTGGCTGGTCGAAATGCTGCGTCGCTTCAACCTGCGTTTTGCACTGTTTGATGATGAGCGTTATGCAGAAGCGCAGCACGACGCCTACAACCCGTTTGAAACCGAACAACTGGTCATCTGCTCGCTGGACTTTGCCCGTCGCAGTAAACAGCGCCTGGAGCATCTGTGTGACGCCGAATGGGATCTGCTGATCGTCGATGAAGCGCATCACCTGGTGTGGAGCGAAGACGCACCCAGCCGCGAATATATGGCCATTGAACAACTGGCAGAACGTGTGCCGGGCATCCTGCTGCTAACCGCTACACCGGAGCAACTGGGCATGGAAAGTCACTTTGCTCGTCTGCGCCTGCTGGACCCCAGCCGTTTCCACGATTTCGCCCAGTTTGTTGAAGAGCAAAAAAATTATCGTCCGGTCGCCGACGCCGTCGCTATGTTACTGGCAGGCAACAAGCTGAGTAATAGTGAGCTGAACATGTTAGGCGACATGATTGGCGAGCAGGACATTGAACCGCTATTGCTGGCGGCAAACAGCGACAGCGAAGATGCCCAGAGCGCGCGTCAGGAGCTGGTTTCGATGCTGATGGACCGCCATGGCACCAGCCGCGTGCTGTTCCGTAACACCCGTAATGGTGTGAAAGGCTTCCCAAAACGCGAGCTGCACACCATCAAGCTGCCACTGCCGACCCAATACCAGACGGCGATTAAAGTCTCCGGCATTATGGGTGCGCGTAAAAGCGCGGAAGACCGGGCGCGCGATATGCTCTACCCGGAACAGATTTATCAGGAATTCGAAGGCGATACCGGCACCTGGTGGAACTTTGACCCGCGCGTGGAATGGCTAATGGGCTATCTGACCAGCCACCGCTCGCAAAAAGTATTAGTTATCTGTGCAAAAGCCACCACCGCGCTTCAACTGGAGCAGGTTCTGCGCGAGCGCGAAGGTATCCGCGCTGCCGTGTTCCATGAAGGGATGTCGATCATTGAGCGTGACCGCGCCGCAGCCTGGTTTAGTGAAGAAGATAGCGGCGCTCAGGTAATGCTGTGTTCTGAAATCGGCTCCGAAGGGCGTAACTTCCAGTTCGCCAGCAATCTGGTGATGTTTGACCTGCCGTTCAACCCGGACCTGCTGGAACAGCGTATTGGCCGTCTGGACCGTATTGGTCAGGCGCATGATATTCAGATCCACGTCCCGTACCTGGAAAAAACCGCACAATCCGTGCTGGTGCGCTGGTACCACGAAGGTCTGGATGCGTTCGAACACACCTGCCCGACCGGCCGTACCATCTACGACACGGTCTATAACAATCTGATCGGCTACCTGGCTGAACCAGAAAATACCGATGGCTTTGACGATCTGATCAAAACCTGTCGCGAACAACATGACGCGCTGAAAGCTCAGCTGGAGCAAGGTCGTGATCGTCTGCTCGAGATCCACTCTAACGGCGGTGAAAAAGCGCTGGCACTGGCTGAGAGTATTGAAGAACAGGACGATGATACCAGCCTGATCGCCTTCGCCATGAACCTGTTTGA
Organism: Citrobacter sp. Cf136; assembly: GCF_030333815.1. NCBI lineage: Bacteria > Pseudomonadati > Pseudomonadota > Gammaproteobacteria > Enterobacterales > Enterobacteriaceae > Citrobacter > Citrobacter sp. Cf136. The sequence continues at coordinate 183,338 of NZ_JAOWFE010000040.1, forward strand.
TATCGTTGGTATTAATCAGGATGACCGTGGTGACAATTTGATCGTGCTGACACCGTCCGATCATATGCTGGTGCCAGATTTCCCTGGATTGCCGGAAGATGGCTGCACCATTACGTTTGAGCGTGATGTCGCTCTGTCGCGTGAAGACGCTCAGTTTATTACCTGGGAGCATCCGTTAATCCGTAATGGTCTGGATCTTATCCTCTCTGGCGACACCGGCAGCAGCACCATTTCGTTGTTGAAAAACAAAGCATTGCCGGTCGGAACTCTGTTGGTTGAGCTGGTGTATGTGGTTGAAGCGCAAGCGCCGAAACAGCTGCAGCTGAACCGCTTCCTGCCGCCAACGCCGGTACGCATGCTGCTGGATAAAAACGGCAATAACCTCGCTGCACAGGTTGAGTTCGAAACCTTTAACCGTCAGCTCAGCGCCGTTAACCGCCACACCGGCAGTAAACTGGTCAACGCCGTGCAGCAGGACGTTCATGCTATTCTGCAACTCGGTGAAGCACAGGTGGAAAAATCAGCCCGCGCGCTGATCGACGCGGCGCGTAAAGAAGCGGACGAAAAACTGACTGCGGAACTCTCCCGTCTGGAAGCGCTGCGTGCCGTTAACCCGAACATCCGTGATGACGAACTCAGCGCAATTGAAAGCAACCGTCAGCAGGTGATGGAAAGCCTGGATCAGGCGGGCTGGCGTCTGGATGCCCTGCGCCTGATCGTCGTGACGCATCAGTAACGGAGCCATACATGGGGATGGAAAACTACAATCCGCCGCAGGAACCCTGGTTGGTCATCCTGTATCAGGATGAGCACATTATGGTGGTCAACAAGCCGAGCGGTTTATTGTCTGTGCCGGGTCGTCTGGATGAGCACAAAGACAGCGTGATGACGCGTATCCAGCGCGATTATCCGCAGGCTGAATCCGTACATCGTCTGGATATGGCCACCAGCGGCGTGATTGTAGTCGCGCTAACCAAAGCGGCAGAGCGCGAGCTAAAACGCCAGTTTCGCGAGCGCGAACCGAAAAAACAGTATGTTGCACGCGTCTGGGGGCATCCCGCTCCGGCCGAGGGTCTGGTTGATTTACCGCTGATTTGCGACTGGCCGAACAGGCCAAAACAAAAAGTGTGTTATGAGACCGGGAAATCAGCGCAGACAGAGTATGAGGTGGTGGAGTTCGCGGCGGATAACACCGCCCGGGTCGTGCTTAAACCGATTACCGGACGCTCCCACCAGCTGCGTGTGCATATGCTGGCGTTAGGGCATCCAATCCTCGGCGATCGCTTCTATGCTCCGCCTGAAGCGCTGGCGTTGGCACCCCGCCTGCTGCTGCACGCCGAGATGCTAACCATCACGCATCCCGAATACGGCAACAGTATGACGTTTAAAGTCCCGGCGGATTTTTAAATTCTGAGCCAATTTATGCCGGGGGCGCTTCGCTTGCCCGGCCTACATTCATTACCGTAGGCCGGATAAAGCGCTAGCCGCATCCGGCATAATTATTATTTAAAGCCTTTTTGTTCTTTGATTAACTCGTAAGCCTTCTGGATTTCCTGCGCTTTTTGCTTCGCCATTTCCATCATCTCTGGCGGCAGACCTTTCGCGACCAGTTTGTCCGGATGGTGCTCGCTCATCAGCTTACGGTAAGCGCGCTTTATGGTAGTCGCATCATCGGTCGTTTTCACACCCAGCACATTACAGGCGTCTTCCAGCGTCGGGCCGCGTTGCGCCTGCTGCCAGCTACCGCCGCCAGACTGCTGCTGATATCCGCCGCCAAACTGTGCGCCGCCCTGCATCATGCGCAGGAACTGATCAAATTGGGTACGTGAGATCCCCAACTCTTCAGCAATCACATACAGCACTTCACGTTCGTTAGGATGTAACGACCCATCGGCAAATGCCGCCTGGATTTGAATTTCCAGAAACATGCGGATCAGATCGAATCGACCGAAACAGACGCTGCGAAACTGACGCATCTTTTCACGTAATGGATAATTATCCGATTTTCCTACCCGGAAGGCGTGTTGTGCAGCCGTTCGCGAATCACCGTGCAAATTCATCCGATCCATCAACTGGCTGGCGATATGAATATCGGCTTCCGTGACGCGACCTTTGGATTTGGTCAGATGTCCCATCACCTCAAAAGTGGTGGCAAAAAACAGCGCCTGGCGTTCACGTTGGTTGGCAAACCACGCCATTTTGCGCATGCGGGCTTTGTCGAACATGTGGCCAACTAACAGCCCCAGAACGACACCCCAGAAGCCGCCACCCATCATTAAGGCCACGGCTACACCAATTATCTTTCCCCAATACTGCATAGACTCCCCAAATCTTTATGCTCTCAGCCAGGCTATGTCCCACAATATAAGGTGCTTTTACCGATTTACGGCTGCGGTCAATTGTGGGACATCGCCTATAATTTGCATTATCATACCTGTCATTCAATGCCGTGCCTAACACCACGGATGCCTAAATGGGCAGGATTAACACTAGCGCAGTGAAGATGAGATAAGTTAGGCTGTGACCGTTTGTCACGCGCGACGCTACTGATGATGGAACAATAAATACAACGTATGAAAAAACGTATTCCCACTCTTCTGGCCACCATGATTGCCAGTGCCCTCTATAGCCATCAGGGCCTGGCAGCCGATCTCGCCTCACAGTGTATGCTGGGCGTGCCGAGCTATGACCGTCCTCTGGTACAGGGCGAGACTAATGAATTACCCGTCACCATCAATGCCGACAACGCTAAAGGGAATTATCCCGATGACGCGGTGTTTACCGGCAACGTGGACATCGCACAGGGTAACAGCCGCCTGCAGGCCGACGAAGTACAGCTTCATCAGAAGCAGGCTGAAGGCCAGCCGGAGCCAATACGTACCGTCGATGCGCTGGGCAATGTCCATTATGATGACAATCAGGTTATTCTGAAGGGGCCGAAGGGTTGGTCGAATCTGAATACCAAAGATACCAACATCTGGGAAGGTGATTACCAGATGGTGGGCCGTCAGGGACGCGGGAAAGCCGATCTGATGAAACAGCGTGGCGAAAACCGTTATACCATTCTGGAAAACGGTAGCTTTACCTCCTGTCTGCCAGGTTCCGATACCTGGAGCGTCGTCGGTAGCGAAGTGATCCACGACCGTGAAGAACAGGTCGCAGAGATCTGGAACGCCCGTTTTAAACTGGGTCCGGTTCCGGTCTTTTATAGTCCTTATTTACAGTTACCCGTCGGCGATAAGCGCCGTTCCGGTTTCCTGATCCCGAACGCAAAATATTCCACTAATAACTATTTTGAGTTCTACCTGCCATATTACTGGAACATTGCGCCCAACATGGACGCCACCATCACGCCACATTATATGCACCGTCGTGGCGGGATCATGTGGGAAAACGAATTCCGCTACCTGACGCAAGCAGGTGCGGGCCTGATGGAGTTCGACTATCTGAACTCCGATAAAGTGTATGAGGACGAACATCCGAAGGATGACAATTCACGTCGCTGGCTGTTTTACTGGCAACACTCTGGGGTGATGGACCAGGTGTGGCGTTTCAACGTTGACTATACCAAGGTCAGCGACACCAGCTACTTTAATGATTTCGATAACAAATACGGTTCCAGTACCGACGGCTACGCCACGCAAAAATTCAGCGTCGGCTACGCAGTACAGAACTTTGATGCCACAGTTTCGACCAAGCAGTTCCAGGTCTTCGACGCGCAAAACAGTAACAGCTACTCTGCGCAGCCGCAGTTAGATGTCAACTACTACCAGAATGACGTTGGTCCGTTTGATACCCGTATTTATGGTCAGGCGGTGCACTTCGTTAACACCAACGACAACATGCCGGAAGCGACGCGCGTTCACCTTGAACCGACCATCAATCTGCCATTGTCGAACAACTGGGGAAGTATCAATACCGAAGCAAAACTGCTGGCAACGCACTATCAGCAGACTAATCTGGATTGGTACAACAGCAACCCGCAGAACACCAAGCTCGATGATTCAGCTAACCGCGTCATGCCGCAGTTTAAAGTTGACGGCAAGATGGTGTTCGAGCGTGACATGGAAATGCTGGCGCCAGGCTATACCCAAACGCTGGAGCCGCGCGCGCAGTACCTGTACGTACCGTATCGCGACCAAAGTCATATCTATAACTATGACTCGTCCCTGCTGCAATCTGACTATAGCGGCCTGTTCCGTGACCGTACCTATGGCGGTCTGGACCGCATTGCCTCCGCCAACCAGGTCACGACTGGGGTCACATCTCGCGTTTATGATGACGCAGCCGTTGAACGTTTTAATATATCCGTGGGTCAAATCTACTATTTCACCGAGTCTCGCACCGGCGATGACAACATTAAATGGGAGAATGACGACAAAACGGGCTCACTGGTATGGGCGGGCGATACCTACTGGCGCATCTCCGATCGCTGGGGTTTACGCAGTGGGATCCAGTACGATACCCGTCTGGACAGCGTTGCAACCAGTAGCAGCAGTATCGAATACCGTCGCGACGAAAACCGTATGCTGCAGTTGAACTACCGTTATGCCAGCTCGGAGTATATCCAGGCTACTCTGCCGTCTTACTACTCTACGGCAGAGCAGTATAAAAACGGGATCTCACAGGTGGGCGCAGTGGCAAGCTTCCCAATCGCCGACCGTTGGTCGATTGTTGGCGCTTACTACTTCGATACCAACGTGAACAAAGAAGCAGATTCAATGCTGGGGCTGCAGTACAACTCCTGCTGTTACGCTATTCGCTTCGGTTACGAACGTAAGCTGAACGGCTGGGATAACACCCAGAAACACGCGATTTATGACAACACGATCGGCTTTAATATCGAACTGCGCGGCCTGAGCTCCAACTACGGTCTCGGCACCAACCAAATGTTGCGTTCAAACATTTTGCCGTATCAAAGCTCTTTATGATCTGATTGATTTACAACGTAATCCGCATCGCGGTTAATTGAAATGGAAAAAGTATGAAGAACTGGAAAACGCTGCTTCTCGGTATCGCCATGATCGCGAATACCAGTTTCGCTGCCCCACAGGTAGTCGATAAAGTCGCAGCCGTCGTCAATAACGGCGTCGTTCTCGAAAGCGACGTCGATGGCTTAATGCAGTCAGTAAAACTTAATGCGGGTCAGGCTGGTCAGCAGTTACCGGACGACGCCACGCTGCGTCATCAGATCCTGGAACGTTTGATCATGGATCAAATCCTCCTGCAAATGGGTCAGAAGATGGGTGTTAAAATCTCTGACGAGCAGTTGGATCAGGCTATTGCCAACATCGCCAAGCAGAACAACATGACGCTGGATCAGATGCGCAGTCGTCTGGCACAGGATGGTTTAAGCTATTCGACCTATCGTAGCCAGATCCGCAAAGAGATGACCATCTCTGAAGTGCGTAACAACGAAGTTCGCCGTCGCGTCACCATCCTGCCTCAGGAAGTGGATGCCCTGGCGCAACAGGTAGGCAACCAAAACGATGCCAGCACCGAACTGAACCTGAGCCACATTCTGATCCCATTACCGGAAAACCCAACTTCCGACCAGGTTAACGCGGCTGAAAGCCAGGCGCGCTCTGTTGTTGATGAAGCGCGTAACGGTAGTGATTTTGGCAAACTGGCTATTACTTATTCCGCTGACCAGCAGGCGCTGAAAGGCGGCCAGATGGGTTGGGGACGTATTCAGGAGCTGCCGGGTATCTTCGCCCAGGCGTTAAGCACTGCGAAAAAAGGCGATATCATCGGCCCAATTCGTTCAGGTGTCGGCTTCCACATCCTGAAAGTCAATGATATGCGTGGCCAAAGCCAGAGCATCTCCGTGACTGAAGTTCACGCCCGCCATATTCTGCTTAAGCCGTCGCCGATCATGACCGATCAGCAGGCGCGTCTGAAGCTGGAACAAATCGCGGCAGATATTAAGAGCGGTAAAACGACCTTCGCGGCAGCCGCTAAAGAGTTTTCTCAGGATCCAGGCTCTGCCAACCAGGGCGGCGATCTGGGTTGGGCTGCAGCGGATATTTTCGACCCAGCTTTCCGCGATGCGCTGACCAAACTTCATAAAGGCCAGATGAGCGCCCCGGTGCACTCCTCTTTCGGTTGGCATCTGATCGAATTGCTGGACACGCGGAACGTTGATAAAACTGACGCGGCGCAGAAAGACAGAGCTTACCGCATGCTGATGAACCGTAAATTCTCGGAAGAAGCAGCAACCTGGATGCAGGAACAGCGCGCCAGCGCTTACGTTAAAGTTCTGAGCAACTAATGGCTCGTACTCAACGCGTTGTTATCACTCCCGGCGAACCCGCCGGGATTGGCCCGGACCTGGTGGTTCAGCTCGCCCAGCGCGATTGGCCTGTGGAACTCGTTGTCTGTGCAGATGCAGGACTTCTCCGTGACCGGGCAGCAATGCTCGGTTTACCGCTTTCACTCCTCCCCTACTCTCCAGATACCCCAGCCAGACCGCAATCAGCAGGCACATTGACGCTGTTACCGGTTGCGCTGCGGGCACCTGCTGTCGCGGGTCAGTTGGCGGTAGAAAACGGGCAATATGTAGTGGATACGCTGGCTCGCGCCTGCGATGGTTGTCTGCAAGGTGAGTTTGCGGCGCTGATCACCGGTCCGGTTCACAAGGGCGTAATCAATGACGCAGGCGTTCCGTTTACCGGGCATACCGAGTTTTTTGAAGAGCGCTCACAGGCAAAGAAAGTTGTTATGATGCTGGCGACCGAAGAGCTGCGCGTTGCCCTGGCAACCACGCATTTGCCGCTCAGAGCCGTTGCCGACGCCATCACGCCCGCCCTGCTCCAGGAAGTGATCGGCATTTTGCATCATGATTTACGCACCAAGTTCGGCATTGCCGATCCACATATTCTGGTGTGCGGTCTTAACCCGCATGCTGGTGAAGGCGGTCATATGGGAACGGAAGAGATAGACACCCTCATTCCGGTACTCGATGAACTGCGTGCGCAGGGGATGAAATTAAACGGCCCGCTGCCCGCAGATACGCTTTTTCAGCCCAAATATCTCGACCACGCGGATGCCGTGCTGGCAATGTACCACGATCAGGGTCTCCCCGTGCTAAAATACCAGGGATTTGGTCGCGGTGTGAATATCACGCTGGGCCTGCCCTTTATTCGCACATCCGTCGATCACGGCACCGCACTTGAACTCGCGGGCCATGGACAAGCAGATGTCGGCAGTTTTATTACGGCGCTTAATCTCGCCATCAAAATGATTGTTAATACTAATGAATAATCGAGTCCATCAGGGCCATTTAGCCCGTAAACGTTTCGGGCAGAACTTCCTCAACGATCAGTTTGTGATCGAAAGTATTGTCTCTGCTATCAACCCGCAGAAAGGTCAGGCTATGGTCGAAATCGGCCCAGGCCTGGCGGCATTGACCGAACCAGTAGGCGAACGTCTGGACAAGCTCACGGTCATTGAACTGGACCGCGATCTGGCAGCACGCTTACAGACACACCCGTTTTTAGGGCCTAAGCTGACGATTTATCAGCAAGATGCCATGACCATGAACTTCGGCGAACTGGCACAAACGATGGGACAGCCGCTGCGTGTATTCGGCAACCTGCCGTACAACATCTCCACGCCACTCATGTTCCATCTTTTTTCCTATACTGATGCCATTGCCGACATGCATTTCATGTTGCAAAAAGAGGTGGTCAATCGTCTGGTTGCAGGGCCAAACAGTAAAGCATATGGTCGATTAAGCGTCATGGCGCAGTATTACTGCAATGTGATCCCGGTACTTGAAGTACCGCCTTCCGCATTTACGCCAGCGCCTAAAGTTGATTCAGCTGTTGTGCGTCTGGTCCCTCACGCGACGATGCCGTACCCGGTTAAAGATGTTCGTGTGCTGAGCCGTATTACCACCGAAGCGTTTAATCAGCGCCGTAAAACGGTACGTAACAGTCTCGGCAACCTATTTAGCGTTGAAGTACTGACAGAGCTGGGCGTTGATCCGGCGATGCGAGCGGAAAATATCTCTGTCGCGCAATACTGCCGGATGGCTAACTATCTGTCAGAAAACGCGCCATCGAAGGAGAGTTAAACATGATCAATTCGCCCCGAGTGTGCATTCAGGTACAAAGCGTCTACATTGAGGCGCAATCCTCACCTGATGATGAACGTTACGTTTTTGCTTACACCGTAACTATCCGCAATTTGGGGCGAGCGCCTGTGCAGCTGTTGGGGCGTTATTGGTTAATCACTAATGGTCATGGCCGCGAAACAGAAGTCCAGGGTGAAGGCGTGGTTGGCGTCCAGCCCCATATCGAACCCGGCGAAGAGTACCAGTACACCAGCGGTGCGGTGATTGAAACACCGCTGGGCACCATGCAGGGTCACTACGAAATGATCGATGAACAAGGCATCGCCTTTACCATCGACATTCCCGTATTCCGACTCGCCGTTCCAACACTCATTCATTAAAACAATAACTATGGCGACATACCTTATTGGCGACGTTCACGGTTGTTACGATGAACTGGTAGCCTTGCTGCATCAGGTAGACTTTAATTCCCAAAAAGACACCCTATGGCTCACTGGCGATCTGGTCGCTCGTGGGCCGGGCTCGCTGGACGTTTTGCGCTACGTGAAATCACTGGGCGACAGCGTGCGGTTGGTATTGGGTAATCACGATTTACACCTGCTGGCCGTATTTGCTGGTATCAGTCGTAATAAACCTAAAGACAGGGTCACATCGCTGCTCGAAGCACCGGATGCCGACGAATTACTTAACTGGCTCCGCCGTCAACCGCTGTTGCAGGTAGACGAAGAGAAGAAGCTGGTGATGGCGCATGCCGGTATCACCCCACAGTGGGACCTGCAGACGGCAAAAGACTGTGCTCGCGATGTTGAAGCCGTGTTGTCGAGCGACTCATATCCCTTCTTCCTTGATGCAATGTACGGCGACATGCCCAATAACTGGACCCCGGAACTGACCGGGCTGGCACGCCTGCGTTTTATTACCAACGCCTTTACCCGCATGCGTTACTGCTTCCCCAACGGTCAACTGGATATGTACAGCAAAGAGTCACCAGAAGACGCGCCTGCCCCGCTGAAGCCATGGTTTGCCATTCCTGGACCTGTCAGTGAAGCGTACAGCATTGCATTCGGGCACTGGGCATCGCTGGAAGGCAAAGGCACACCAGAAGGTATTTACGCGCTGGATACGGGGTGTTGCTGGGGAGGCGATCTCACCTGTCTGCGCTGGGAAGACAAACAGTACTTTGTGCAGCCATCAAATCGCCATCTGAATCTGGATCCTGGCGAAGCGGTCAACGCCTGAGAGATTTATGCCTGATGGCGCTACGCTTATCAGGCCTACATCTGGCACAAGAGTAGGCCGGATAAGGCGTTTCGCCGCCATCCGGCACTTACAGGATTAACGACGCTCCAGAATCTCGAAGCAGTAGCTGTGAGAGTTTTGCGCGTCGGCATCGTGGAATTCACTGAACACCGACTCCCAGTCATCCGGTTCGTAGTCCGGGAAATGCGTATCCCCTTCGACTTCAGCATCAATGTGCGTCAGATACAGCTTCTGCGCTTTTGGCAGGAACTGCTCATACACGCGCCCACCGCCAATCACCATAATCTCTGGTTCATCACCGCAGGCCGCAATGGCTTCATCAACAGACTTCACCCACTGCACACGATCGTCAGTGCCAGGCTTGCTGCTGATGACGATATTTTTACGCCCAGGTAACGGTCGCCCGATGGATTCCCAGGTGTGGCGTCCCATGACAACCGGCTTGTTTAAGGTATTACGTTTAAACCAGGCGAGATCGGCAGGGAGGTTCCACGGCATGGCGTTCTCCATACCGATGACGCGATCTACCGCTAACGCCGCAATCAGACTGATCATTGAATATTTCCCGGATACAAAAAAATTGTCGCCACTATACGGAAAGCGCAATCTTTCGTCGACTGGCGGAAAGAGGATGAACAGGAAAATTTTCCGTTCTGCTGGCGAACCGACCTATTTAAGGTGGTACGCCAGCATTACAGTAGTTCAAAAACAGCCAATTAGCAGTAAAGTTTGCAGAACATCACATTTTTTACCCTATGCTGACGGTTTCACTTCCGGCTCATCGGCGACGTCGCCCGTATGCTTACCTTCATCCGTGCCTTGCCAGCCATGGCGTTGAATTAACGATAAGTGCTGACGATCTTCCGCAATAATTTCACTCAGCATTGCGCTGGTGCGTTTATAAACGGCCGCGCGGGAAGTCGCGTCATTTTCCCCTTTCACCATCTCCTCTACCATCATGGTATTGAATCGGCGGAATACGTCCGCCCGCTCACGTGCCTCATAGCGCCCAAGCCCGAGACCCTCCAACGCCAGACGTCCGGTCTTCAGTGCACCTTCAAAGGTTTCGCGTTCCGGCATATCCACGCCCGCCTGGCGCAGGCGGATGTAATGATCCACATCGCGCGCACGAGCAATAATTTGCAGATGCGGGAAATGCTCTTTCACCATTTCGGTTAACTGCAGGCTGGTTTGCGGATCGTCAATGGCATTAATAATGACTTCAGCTTTCGCCGCCCCGGCAGATTCCAGCAGATCCATCCGGGTCGCATCGCCATAGAAAACCTTCATCCCGAATTTACGCAGCGTTTCGATATGGTCCGGGTCATGATCAAGAACCACCATTTTGACCCCACTCGACAACAACAGACGACCGGTTATCTGGCCAAATCGCCCAAATCCAGCGATGATCACCCGCGGTTGCTCCTCATCAATTTCATCGGCTTCCCGCTCTTCCGAAGTCGCCGATTTTTCCAGACGCGTCAAAATCACCAGCAAAATCGGCGTAGCCGCCATCGACAACGCCACCGCCAGCGTCAGCGATTTCGCCCAGTCAGGATCGAGCACATTTGCCATTTGCGCCGCGCCAAACACCACAAAGGCAAACTCACTGCCCTGCCCTAACAATACGGCAAACCAGCGACGCTGCTTGTTCGGTACCTGCAACGGTTTCGCTATCAACCACAGCATGACGGTTTTGATAACCAGGAAACCGACCAGCAAAATGATAATGCGCAAGGGATTATCAATCAGCGTACCAAAGTCGATAGACATCCCCACGCCAATGAAAAACAGTCCCAGCAGCAATCCTTTAAATGGCTCAATGTCGCTTTCCAGCGCGTGGCGATACTCAGAGCTTGCCAGCAGCACTCCGGCCAGAAAGGCCCCCATCGCCATCGACAGGCCAACCTCTTCCAGGAGCAGACCGAAGCCAAACACGAGGAACAGCGCAACGGCACTGAATACTTCCCGCAGGCCCGAACGCGCAACAAAACGCAAGGCCGGACGTGTGACATAACGCCCCAATACCACCACTAATACCAGTGCGCCCGCTACCTTCAGGGCTGACAATGCAAACGCCCCAAGCGTAGTCGATGCGCCGCTCGCCGCCAGTAACGGGATCATCGCCACCAATGGAATAGCGGCTATATCCTGGAACAGCAGCACGGCAAACGCGCTGCGGCCCATTTGCGAAACCATCAGGTTGCGTTCATTCATTGCCTGCATAGCGATCGCCGTTGAGGAAAGCGCCAGCGTCATGCCGATCAGTTCCGCTACCTGCCAGCGCAGGCCAAGGAACATACAGAACAAACCAATTAAGCCGCCGCAAACCACCATCTGTAGCGCACCGCCGCCGAACACCGATGCCCGCAATTTCCACAAACGTTGCGGATCCAGCTCCAGACCGATGACAAACAGCATCAGTACCACACCGATCTCCGCAAAATGCAGGATGGATTCGGCGTCCGTCACCAGCCTCAGCCCCCAGGGTCCGATAATGCATCCGGCGATGAGATACCCCAGTACCGACCCTAATCCCAGCCGTACGGCGATGGGTACAATCAGCGCCGCCGATCCGAGATAAATCAGCGCCTGTATCAGCGTATGGCTATCCATGGTGTGCCTCCTGCCATTCCATCAGACGCTGTTTGTAGTGACGCGCCTGCGCTTGCAGCGTTTCATCATCACAGATAAACGTACAGTGCATCGCAAACGGCGGCAGCCATTTGAGGCCGCAATAGAGCGCTGTTGCCTGTAAAGGCTGAGAAAGCACATCAAATCCGGGATGGGAGCCAATATCGAAGTGGTTTTCACCGCCGCCGGTCGTCACCGCCCACAGCAGTTGTTTACCGTGCAGCGCAGTACCGCCATGGCCATACGCCCAGCCGTGCGAAAGGACTTTATCCATCCACAGCTTGAGTAATGGAGGTGTGCTGTACCACTGCATCGGATGCTGCCATATGATCAAATCAGCGCGCGCCAGCGCATCCTGTTCAGCGGCAATATCGATATTGAAGTCGGGGTAGAGCTGGTAGAGCGAGCGTATCTCCACGCCCTCCAGCGTCCTTGCCTGTTCAAGCATCCGCTTATTCGCATGCGAATGCTGCGGATAAGGATGCGCATAAATGATGAGAATCATGATTAGCCTGTGTCACTGCATTATTGTAATAACAGTGAGTTTAGTCACTTAATCCACAGGCTAACAGTCAATATTATTGAGTGGCTGAATGGAGAAAACTGAACTAGTTGTCCAGTTCGCTCATATCCTTAACCTGATCGCGGTTAATTTGTTCCGTCTTGCCTGTTTGCGCGTTTTTGTACGACACCAGGCCAGTATCATCATCAACCTGCGGTTTGCCGTCAGTGACGATTGTTTTGCCATCGGTGGTTTTAACCGCCTGGTTTGAGGAACAACCGGCCACGGTAAACAGTGCTGCTGCGGTAAAAATTGAGGTGATCAGGATATGTTTTTGCATGGTGTTCTCCCTGCTTTTCAGTTGTTTTCAGTGATATACCCAGTTAACTGTAGGCTAACTGACTGAGTTGCAGGGAAAATACAGAACACTCCTAATAGCCTGCCCTGGTCACGGGCTTACTGCGAATCGTCATTTGACTGGTTTGCGCCAGCGTCAGACCTCGCGTTTCCGGGGCGAAAGCGATGGACACAAGCAGGCCAATCAGCGAAATTCCTGCGCCCATCAGCATGACATTGCTGATACCGTATTTGGTGATGAATACCGGCAGCGCCCAGGTTGAAACAATAGTACCGATGCGGCTTAAGGACATAATCACTCCGACGGCAGACGCGCGAATGTCGGTAGGGAACAGCTCGTTTGGGTATAGCCACTGCAGGTTTCCCGGTCCCCCCGAGAAAAACGCGTACACGGCAAACGCCAGCACTACCAGCCACGCCCCCATATCAGGAATTAACCCCAGTACAGCCAGCGCCAGCGTCATCATAATAAAACTGCCAATCAACAGCGGTCGGCGGCCCGCGCTATTGAGCCAGAACATGGGAGGAATACACCCCAGCATAAAGCACAGGCTTATCACCACATTGCCCAACGCTGCGCTTTTCCCGGCACCAAGCCCCAATAGTCCAACAATCTGCGGACCAAAGGTATAAATGGCGAACATCGGGATCACCTGACAGGTCCAGATAGCGGCAACAAACAGGACAAACGGGAAGTGTCGGCGATTAAACAACTGAAGGAAACGCGTCTCCTGCGGCGCCTCTTCGTCGAACACCACCGGTTCGCCGAACAGTTTGATCATCATCGCTTCACACTCTTTCACCCGACCTTTACGCAGCAGCCAGCGCGGCGATTCAGGAAGATCGAAGCGCCCAATCAGGATCAAAATACAGGGGATCACCGCGCTGCCCAGCATCCAGCGCCATCCTCCCTCAACATCATAAAGCCAGTAACCGACCAGATCGGCACAGGTGGCGCCGACATACCACATCGCGGCGATAAAACCGATGGAGAAAGCGCGCTGGCGGGTATTGGAGAACTCGGTAATCATCGAGGTAGCAATCGGATAATCGGCACCAATCACAATGCCGATCAGCACGCGCATCACCAACAGCTCAACGGGCGAGGAAACAAACATGGTTGCTGCCGATATCACGCCAATGGCGATAATATCGATGATGAACATTTTGCGCCGCCCGACCTTATCGGAAATGTAGCCAAACAGCGACGTCCCCACAAACAGACCGGCGAGCGTGCCGGCGCCCAGCAGACCAATCCACTGTGCGTCCAGTTTCAATGCTGGCGTGAGCTGTTCCAGCGCCACGCCAATCATCACCAGCACATAACCATCCAGAAATGGCCCACCGCTTCCCCACAGCATTATCCGGCGGTGAATAGAGGTAAATTTGATGTCATCAAAGTTCCTGGGCTGCTGCATAGCGACTTCCTGTTTCAACACGGGCAAAGCGTCATCTATAGGCCGGATAAGGCGTTTACGCCCCCATCCGGCACTGGCGTCACATGATTGCCGGATGGCGACGCTAGCGCGTCTTATCCGGCCTACGGATGCACAACCTCGTACTTATTAACCGTAGCGAAACTCCACGCCAAATGTCCCACGCGGGTATTCCCACTTTTCCAGCGCTATATCGAGCCCGAGAATGCGGCACGTTCCGCACTCCAGGCATCCGGCGTAATCAAACCGTACGCTGCCGTCGTCCTGCTTTTTATACAGTCCTGCTGGACAGGCCTTAATCAGCACTTCCAGCGCCTGTTTATCAGGATCGGTTTTGAGAATGATATGCGGGCTGTCTTCATCGACATTGAACTTATTGACGCCCAGTTTGACGTCCACATTGACGGGAGATGTCATAATACGGTCACTCCTTTCAGGCCATCTTTCATCAGGTTGATGAAGCCCACTTTCTTCGCATGGCGCAGGATTTTTTTACGCATTGGCACTGGGGCGGAACCATCTACGGTGAACAGGTCGCGTGCGATACTGACCGCCATTTCGGGATAGGCGGTAAACATGCGCGGGTTATCAAGAAAAGCAGGAAGCTTCTGGTACATACGCATATCGCGCATCGGGCCATCGTCCAGATGCTGACGGTATTCACCCAGCGACTGCTTGCTAAAGTCGTCGCGCTTCATCGCTGAAAGCACCGTTTTCGCCGCCGCTTCGCCTGCGGAAATGGCGAGATCCATACCGCGAATGGTAAAGCCGAGGTTCATACACATTCCGGCAGCGTCACCGGCAATCAGCACACCGTCCCCCACCAGTTCAGGCTGCATATTCATACCGGCTTCAGGTACGACGTGCGCGGCATATTCCACCAGCTTGCCACCGGCGATCAGTGGGGCAACCGCCGGATGCTGTTTGAAATCTTCCAGCATTTGCGGGACCGATTTTTTCGCGTCTTTCAGGTGATGAAGGCCGCAGACCAGCCCCAGAGAAAGGGTTGTTTCATTCGTATAGAGAAAGCCACCGCCCATCAACCCATCGGTTGGCGATCCGGCAAACAGGCAGGCTGCACCTTCGTTCCCCTGTAACTGGAAACGATCTTCAATTACCGATTTTGGCAGTTCGATCAGCTCTTTTACGCCGACGGCAACATGCGATGCCTCGACGCGCTTTGCCATACCCAGCTTTTCAGCCAGCAGAGAATTCACCCCGTCGGCGAGGATCACCACTTTAGCTTCCAGAATATCGCCGTCGGCTTCCACGCCCACGACTTTACCCTCGCGCTGCACAACGTTATCCACACGAATACCGGTGATAAGCTGGGCGCCCGCCTCCTCGGCCTGCTCCATCAGCCAGGCGTCAAATTTGCTACGTAAGACGGAATAAGAAACCTGCGACGATGCGGCCTCTTCACCATTGCAATAGTCGATGGTCATCGCCCCTTTGTCGGTCATAAAGGCGAGCTTTTCGTGGGTGATTATGCGTTCAATGGGGGCCTGCTCAGCAAAACCGGGAATGATGCGCTCCAGGCTATGCGCATACATGCGCCCACCGGTGACATTCTTCGCGCCAGCAGAATTGCCGCGCTCGATAACCAGCACCTGTGCACCTTCCCGAGCCAGCACCAGCGCCGCAACCGAACCAGCCAGACCTGCACCCACGATGATGGCATCAAAGATATCTTCGGACATACGTACTCCTGTCAGCGGCAGGATACCTTCGCATCCTGCCCGAATGGTTTAACGCGCTAAGGCAGCCGTCAGCGCAGGCAGGATCTTCAGCGCATCGCCAACAATGCCATAATCTGCATACTGGAAAATCGGCGCATTTTTGTCTTTGTTGATGGCGAAAATCGTCTGTGCGCCGTTGGCGCCGACCATATGTTGGATCTGCCCTGAGATCCCCACGGCCAGATACAGTTCAGGCTTAAGCATCAGGTTGGAGATGCCGACGTAGCGTTCATGCTCCATCCACTTCTCGTTTTCCGCCACCGGACGGGAACAGGCCAACTCAGCGCCAATCGTCTGGCACAGCGCTTCTGCCAGCGAGATATTTTCTTTGCTACCAATACCGCGTCCCACGCTGACCACCAGACGGGCTTTGTCGAGATCGACGCTGTTGCTCTGACGCGCCTGAGTTGCCGTACGGGTCACGACAATGGCCGGAGCCTGCCACTGGACGGTGTGCACCTCACCGCTGCGAGCGGTATCCGGTTGCTGCGCGTCAAACGTTCCGCTACTGAGAGTGATCACGGCAAACGGTGAAGCGATTGTTTCTGCTCCCATCGCCAGGCCGCCGTAGACCATATGTTTGACCGCCGCTTTTCCATCCTGCACCGCGACTGCGCTGGCGTCATTTGAGACTGCAGCCGACAAGCGAAAGCCCAGCTTTGCCGCTAACAGCTTGCCCCGACGTGTATTCGGCAGCAGCACCGCGCCGCCCTCGCTGTGCTGACGAATGATTTCGGCCATCGCATCGGCGTAGTCTTCAACCATACGGTCTTCTGGTTTGCCGCTGAGCAGCCAGACATGATCCGCGCCTAAATGACATGCCGTTGCACTGTCCGCATCGCTGAGCACAAACGTGTTAACTTTTTCGCCTAAAGCCTGCGCACCTTTCATCAGTTCCGGCAGACGAGAAGGGGTATCGCTGAATACCCAGATACTGGAAAATTTGTTCATAACATCCCCTGATAATTAAATGATTTTGCGAAGATTCTCGACAAACGCGGCAATCTGTTCTTCACCGTCACCTTCAATTACAACGCGCTGACGCTCGCGCTGTTTCGGCGCAGCAACCTGCTGTGCGGAATACGCCTGCACGCTGTTCAGCCCAATGTCTGCAGGTGACCAAACCTGAACCGGTTTTTTCGCCGCACCAAGAATGGCTTTCATGGAAGGGATTTGAGGGGTGTTGATGTCAGTAGAGACCGCGATAACCGCCGGAAGCGGGATACTCAGGGTTTCAACTTCATCTTCCAGTTCACGCTCTACCGTCAGAGTGCTGTCGGTAAGAGAGAGGATTTTGCTCACGCCGTTTATCGCCGGCACGTCCAGCATTTCGCCCACCAGCAGACCAACCTGCTGAGCATAAAGATCGGAAGAACCGTCGCCGCAAATAAGCAGATCAAAACCGGATTTTTGCACGGCGGCAGCCAGCGCAGTGGCAGTTTGTTGCGGCAGCGCCTGTTCAAATTGATCGTCAATGACAACAATCAGTTCATCAGGGCCACGGGAAAGCACATCTTTGCGCCCTTTTGCATTGGTCAGCGCTTTGCCTCCGACGCTCATGGCCACAACCTGAGCCTCTCCCAACTGCTGTTTTAACTGGCAAGCCGCTTCGATCGCATTCAGATCATATTGGCTGATTTTGCCATCTGCTTTGCTGAAATCGAGTGTTCCATCAGCATTATTAATCGCAATATCCTGCTCATCAGGTACGCATTTGTAGCAAGTAATTATCTTCATTGCATCTCCAGAAATCATGAAGGAAACGTATTTATATCGGCGGTGTTAAATACAGATATCACGCTCTTTAATTCGGAAATAAAACCTTAATCACCAATATTGAAAATGTCACACATTGAAATTCGTAACTTTCAATAGTGTTACATGCCTCACCAATATTGAAAGAATCACGTCAAATATGAAAATTTTCAATATTGTCTGCTGGTTCAACAATATTGAACGCCAGTCACTTAAAAAAGTTAAAAAATCAATATCAAAATTATGATTAATAAGGAAATTCTTTAGATTTCCAGACAAAATAACCAGCATAAAAAAGTGTGACACACATAACAGAATAGCCGGAAATGAATACCCATTATGAGTTACTCACTGAGGCGCCCCAGAGGTTAAAAAGTCATCAACAAATCATTAATAACAAATAAACAAACGATCACATACGGGCACGCTAAATAAATTTCGTTTTCACACTGGAATTCACTTATGAAAAATGAAAAGAGAAAGTCGGGAATTGAACCGAAGGTTTTTTTTCCGCCATTAATAATTGTTGGGATACTTTGTTGGCTAACAGTAAGAGATCTTGATGCCGCTAACGTCGTTATTAATGCGGTATTCAGTTATGTCACCAACGTCTGGGGTTGGGCATTCGAATGGTATATGGTCGTCATGCTCTTCGGCTGGTTCTGGTTAGTCTTTGGCCCGTATGCCAAAAAGAAATTAGGCGACGAAAAACCCGAGTTTAGTACCGCCAGCTGGATTTTTATGATGTTCGCCTCCTGTACATCCGCCGCGGTGCTGTTCTGGGGTTCCATCGAGATCTACTACTATATCTCTACCCCGCCGTTCGCTTTGGAGCCCAATTCCACGGGTGCGAAAGAGATCGGTCTGGCGTACAGCCTGTTCCACTGGGGGCCGTTGCCGTGGGCAACCTACAGCTTCCTTTCCGTGGCCTTCGCCTATTTCTTCTTTGTGCGCAAGATGGACGTCATCCGTCCCAGCTCCACGCTGGTACCGTTAGTGGGCGAAAAGCATGCGAAAGGGCTGTTCGGCACCATCGTTGATAACTTCTACCTGGTGGCGCTGATCTTCGCGATGGGTACCAGCCTCGGTCTGGCGACGCCGCTGGTAACCGAGTGTATGCAATGGCTGTTCGGTATTCCGCATACGCTGCAATTAGATGCCATCATCATTACCTGCTGGATCATTCTGAACGCCATTTGCGTAGCCTGTGGCCTGCAAAAAGGAGTCAGAATCGCCAGCGACGTGCGTAGCTACCTGAGCTTCCTGATGCTGGGCTGGGTGTTTATCGTCAGCGGCGCCAGCTTCATCATGAACTACTTCACCGACTCGGTCGGCATGCTGCTGATGTATCTGCCGCGCATGCTGTTCTATACCGATGCCATCGGCAAAGGCGGATTCCCGCAGGGCTGGACTGTTTTCTACTGGGCGTGGTGGGTCATTTACGCCATCCAGATGAGTATCTTCCTGGCGCGTATTTCTCGTGGCCGTACCGTACGTGAACTGTGCTTTGGGATGGTGCTGGGCCTGACCGCTTCCACCTGGATCCTGTGGACAGTCCTTGGCAGCAACACGCTGCTGCTGATGGATAAAAACATTCTCAACATCCCGCAGCTGATTGAACAACACGGCGTGGCGCGCGCCATTATCGAAACCTGGGCCGCCTTGCCATTCAGCACCGCCACCATGTGGGGCTTCTTTATCCTCTGCTTTATTGCCACCGTCACGCTAATTAACGCCTGCTCCTACACCCTGGCGATGTCCACCTGTCGCGAAGTTCGTGATGGTGAAGAACCGCCGCTGTTGGTGCGTATCGGTTGGTCCGTTCTGGTCGGCGTCATCGGCATCGTTCTACTGGCGCTGGGCGGGCTGAAGCCGATACAGACCGCGATTATCGCCGGAGGATGCCCGCTGTTCTTCGTCAACATCATGGTGACGCTGTCCTTTATTAAAGACGCCAAAGTGCACTGGAAAGACAAGTAATTCTTATTAACCCAATTGATCAAGAGGCTGAAAGATGGATTTCAACTTAAATGACGAGCAGGAACTGTTTGTCGCCGGTATTCGTGAACTGATGGCCAGTGAGAACTGGGAAGCTTATTTTGCCGAGTGCGATCGCGACAGCGTCTACCCTGAGCGTTTTGTAAAAGCACTGGCGGATATGGGCATCGATAGCCTGTTGATCCCGGAAGAACACGGCGGGCTGGAAGCCGGTTTTGTCACCGTTGCCGCCGTCTGGATGGAACTCGGACGTCTTGGCGCACCGACTTACGTGTTGTACCAATTACCTGGCGGTTTTAACACTTTTCTGCGTGAAGGTACCCAAGAGCAAATTGATAAAATCATGGCGTTCCAGGGGACCGGTAAGCAGATGTGGAACTCGGCGATCACAGAACCGGGAGCGGGATCGGATGTTGGCAGTCTGAAAACCACTTATACACGCAAAAATGGTAAGGTTTATCTTAATGGCAGTAAGTGCTTTATCACCAGTAGCGCCTATACCCCGTACATCGTAGTGATGGCGAGAGATGGTGCATCGCCGGATAAACCTGTTTATACCGAGTGGTTTGTTGACATGAGCAAGGCGGGTATCAAGGTCAACAAACTGGAGAAACTCGGTCTGCGCATGGATAGCTGCTGTGAAATCACCTTTGATGACGTTGAACTGGACGAGAAAGACATGTTCGGTCGGGAAGGTAATGGCTTCAATCGTGTGAAAGAAGAGTTTGACCATGAACGCTTCCTCGTCGCACTGACCAACTACGGTACGGCAATGTGCGCTTTTGAAGACGCAGCGCGTTATGCCAACCAACGCGTACAGTTTGGCGAAACGATCGGCCGTTTCCAGCTGATTCAGGAGAAGTTCGCGCACATGGCGATCAAACTGAACTCCATGAAAAACATGCTGCTGGAAGCCGCATGGAAAGCGGATAACGGCACTATTACCTCGGGCGACGCGGCCATGTGCAAATACTTCTGCGCCAACGCGGCATTTGAAGTGGTAGACACCGCCATGCAGGTGCTGGGTGGCGTGGGTATCGCGGGTAACCATCGCATCACGCGCTTCTGGCGTGACCTGCGCGTTGACCGTGTTTCTGGTGGTTCTGACGAAATGCAGATCCTGACGTTGGGTCGTGCGGTATTGAAGCAATACCGTTGATTCGTTCGTTTCGTAGGCCGGATAAGGCGTTTACGCCACCATCCGGCAATATGCCCGGTGGCGCTGCGCTTACCGGGCCTACAAAAAAAGCCAGGAGAAAAATGATGAATCATTTACCAATGCCATCCTTCGGCCCGCTATCCGGGGTACGCGTTGTCTTTTCAGGGATCGAAATTGCCGGTCCGTTCGCCGGACAGATGTTCGCCGAATGGGGTGCTGAGGTTATCTGGATTGAAAACGTCGCATGGGCCGATACCATCCGCGTGCAACCTAACTATCCGCAGCTATCACGCCGTAATCTGCATGCCCTGTCGCTGAATATTTTCAAAGATGAAGGCCGGGAAGCGTTTCTGAAGCTGATGGAAACCACCGATATTTTCATTGAAGCCAGTAAAGGCCCGGCCTTTGCCCGCCGCGGTATTACCGATGAAGTGCTGTGGGAACATAACCCGAAACTGGTTATCGCCCACCTTTCCGGCTTCGGCCAGTTTGGTACCGAGGAGTACACCAATCTTCCGGCGTATAACACCATCGCACAGGCGTTCAGTGGCTATCTGATCCAAAACGGTGACGTGGATCAGCCAATGCCAGCCTTTCCGTACACCGCCGATTACTTCTCCGGGATGACCGCGACGACAGCGGCGCTGGCGGCTCTGCACAAAGTCCGCGAAACGGGTAAAGGTGAAAGCATCGATATCGCCATGTACGAGGTGATGCTGCGCATGGGTCAGTATTTCATGATGGATTACTTCAACGGCGGCGAAATTTGCCCACGCATGACCAAAGGCAAAGACCCGTATTACGCTGGCTGCGGCCTGTATAAATGCGCCGATGGCTATATCGTCATGGAGC
Source organism: Citrobacter sp. Cf136 (assembly GCF_030333815.1). Lineage (NCBI taxonomy): Bacteria > Pseudomonadati > Pseudomonadota > Gammaproteobacteria > Enterobacterales > Enterobacteriaceae > Citrobacter > Citrobacter sp. Cf136. Next base: position 205,107 of record NZ_JAOWFE010000040.1, read on the forward strand.
TGGTCGGCATCACGCAAATCAACGAGTGCTTCAAAGATATTGGCCTCGCCCACATTCTTGGCACACCGGAAGTACCGGAAGGCACCCAGCTTATCCATCGCGTGGAATGCCCTTACGGCCCGCTCGTGGAAGAGAAACTGGACGCGTGGCTGGCAACACACACCATCGCCGAAGTCCAGGCGCGTTTTGCTGAGCTGAATATCGCCTGCGCGAAGGTGCTGACCATTCCGGAACTGGAAGGCAACCCTCAGTACGTTGCTCGTGAATCCATTACTCAGTGGCAAACAATGGATGGCCGCACCTGCAAAGGGCCAAACATCATGCCGAAATTTAAAAACAACCCGGGGAAAATCTGGCGTGGCATGCCGTCACATGGCATGGATACTGCCGCCATTCTGAAAAACATTGGTTATAGCGAAACAGACATAAATGAGCTGGTCGGCAAAGGCCTGGCCAGAGTTGAGGAATAAACGCGACGCGCTGACCCGCGAGTGGGTTAGCGCTCACGCCTGATTTCAGTGGATAAAGCAATATGGATATCGTTGGCGGACAAAACTTACGTCAGATGTGGGACGACCTGGCCGGGGTGTACGGAGATAAAACGGCGTTAATTTTCGAATCCTGCGAAGGAGTCGTTCGGCAGTTTAGCTATGCCTCGCTCAATGAAGAGATTAACCGCACGGCAAACCTGTTCCATTCCTTAGGGATCCGCAAGGGCGATAAGGTCGCATTGCATCTGGATAACTGTCCGGAATTCATTTTTTGCTGGTTTGGGCTGGCAAAAATTGGCGCCATTATGGTACCGATTAATGCCCGCTTACTGGGCGAAGAAAGTGCCTGGATCCTACAAAACAGCCAGGTAAGCCTGCTGGTCACCAGCGCCCAGTTTTATCCTATGTACCGCCAGATACGGCTGGAAAATACCACACCGCTTAATCATATCTGTCTGATTGGCGAACAGCTTCCGGTTGACGACGGCGTGAGCCACTTTACCCAACTGCAATCCCGCCAGTCGACTACGCTGTGTTATACGCCCGCGTTATCCACTGACGATACGGCGGAAATTCTGTTTACCTCAGGCACCACTTCACGGCCTAAAGGGGTGGTGATTACCCACTACAACCTGCGTTTTGCAGGCTACTACACTTCCTGGCAAATCGCTCTGCGCGATGATGACGTCTACATGACGGTGATGCCCGCTTTTCATATCGACTGTCAGTGTACCGCCGCAATGCCCGCATTCTCCGCTGGCAGCACCTTTGTGCTGCTAGAGAAGTACAGTGCCAGGGCGTTCTGGAATCAGGTGCATAGATATAAGGCGACGGTTACCGAATGCATTCCGATGATGATCAGAACGCTGATGGTACAACCTGCCGCGCCAACCGACAGACAGCATCACCTGCGCGAGGTAATGTTCTATCTCAATTTATCCGCACAGGAAAAAGACGCCTTTACCGAACGCTTTGGCGTCAGGCTGCTGACCTCCTACGGTATGACTGAAACCATCGTCGGTATTATCGGCGACCGTCCCGGTGACAAACGACGCTGGCCCTCCATTGGCCGCGTGGGATTTAGCTATGAAGCCGAAATCCGTGACGATCACAACCGTCCCCTGCCCGCCGGAGAAATTGGCGAAATCTGTATTAAAGGCGTGCCGGGCAAAACAATCTTCAAAGAGTACTATGCCCAGCCGGAGGCTACCGCCAAAGCGCTGGAACCTGAAGGCTGGTTACATACCGGAGATTCGGGCTATCAGGATGCGGATGGCTATTTTTATTTCGTCGACAGACGCTGCAACATGATTAAACGCGGCGGAGAAAATGTCTCCTGCGTCGAGCTGGAAAATATTATTTCTGCGCATCCGAAAATTCAGGACATTGTGGTTGTCGGTATTAAAGATTCAATCCGTGATGAAGCCATTAAAGCGTTTATCGTCCTTAATGAAGGTGAAACATTAAGCGAAGCCGAGTTCTTCAGCTTCTGCGAAAACAATATGGCGAAATTCAAGGTTCCCTCGTTTATGGAGATAAGAACCGACCTGCCGCGCAATTGTTCAGGAAAAATAATCAAAAAAAATCTGAAATAACCCTCTCGGTAGGAATTCCTCCTGCCGGGAAATCTATTTATCTGGAGATGAACTATGAGTGAATCATTACATCTGACCCGTAACGGCCCGATTCTGGAAATTACCCTCGACCGGCCTAAAGCCAATGCCATTGATGCCAAAACCAGCTTTGCCATGGGTGAAGCGTTTCTTAATTTTCGTGATGACCCGGAATTACGCGTAGCGATAATCACCGGCGGCGGTGAGAAATTCTTTTCTGCGGGCTGGGACTTAAAAGCGGCAGCTGAAGGTGAAGCGCCGGATGCCGATTTTGGCCCAGGCGGCTTTGCCGGTTTAACCGAAATTTTCGACCTCAATAAACCGGTCATCGCTGCGGTAAACGGCTATGCGTTTGGCGGTGGTTTTGAATTGGCGCTGGCGGCGGATTTTATCGTCTGCGCGGAAAATGCCAGCTTCGCGCTACCGGAAGCCAAGCTCGGGATCGTGCCTGACAGCGGCGGCGTTCTCCGTCTGCCTAAACTGCTGCCACCGGCTATCGTCAACGAAATGGTGATGACCGGCAGACGAATGAGTGCCGAAGAAGCGCTGCGTTGGGGTATCATCAACCGCGTTGTCAGCCAGAGCGAACTGATGGATAGTGCGCGCGAACTGGCGCAGCAGCTGGTGAATAGCGCCCCACTGGCGATCGCCGCGCTGAAAGAGATTTATCGTGCGACCAGCGAAATGCCGGTAGAAGAAGGCTACCGCTACATCCGCAGCGGCGTGCTGAAGCACTATCCGTCAGTGCTGCACTCCGAAGATGCGCTTGAAGGACCGCAGGCGTTTGCAGAAAAACGCGATCCGGTGTGGAAAGGACGCTGATAACCGATGAGCTATTACGCCTTTGAAGGCCTGATTCCGGTAGTGCATCCAGAGGCGTATGTTCATCCCAGCGCCGTGTTGATTGGTGATGTGATCGTGGGGGCTGGCGTCTACGTCGGCCCGCATGCCTCACTGCGCGGTGACTATGGTCGCCTGATTCTGGAGGCAGGTTCTAACTTGCAGGATGGCTGCATCATGCACGGTTATTGCGACACTGACACCATCGTGCATGAGAATGGGCATATCGGCCATGGCGCAATCCTGCACGGTTGCGTGGTGGGCAGAGATGCGCTGATCGGCATGAACAGCGTCATTATGGACGGCGCAGTGATTGGTGAAGAGAGCATTGTCGCCGCCATGAGCTTTGTCAAAGCCGGATTTCAGGGGGAGGCAAGGCAGATGCTGGTGGGCTCACCCGCTCGCGTATTGCGTGAAGTCACAGATCAGGAGCTGCACTGGAAACGGCTGAACACCAAAGAGTATCAGGACCTTGCAACCCGCTGCCAAACAAGCCTACACGAGACGCAGCCATTAACGCGGGTCGAAAAAAACCGGCCGCGCCTGAAAGGCACGACGGACGTAAAACCCAAATCAGCACAGTAATTGATGCCGGATGCGCTCACGCTTATCCGGCCTACGCGTCAACCACCGTTTATGCCGCCATCAGGCAACTGACAATTAGCGACGCATACTCTTGGAGAGCATCATCTGCCATTTCTGCTCACGGTTGAGCTCTGTTGGGGGAACGGCAGACAGCCGCGGCGTTTTCGCCACACTCACCTTTTTTTCCTGCAAATTGTGGCTCAATCGGTTGTAGAGGTGAGAATCAATACTGATGACTTTTACCAGACGTTGGCACTGGCAGCCCCGGCCTGCAATCTGATTAGGGATCATCTTAACTTCACAAACAATTTCTCCCACTTCCGACAGAATATAAGAGAGCGTATTAATTGCTTTGCAGTGTTCAATATCAAAATGGCGGGAAATTTCCTTTGCGGTGATCCAACGATCTTCAGCCATCATCCAGTCAGCAATTAACAAATAAAGCGGTCTTTCAACATATTTTTCACACATAAGCACACCATTTCACAAATTAAAAATCTGGCTACGGCCTGTCCAAATTAATAAAAACTAAGCCATATTAAAATTGTGGATATAAAAGATAGTATGCGACTTGAATGTTGATTAGTGTGAGCAATATCGTGCTTATTACATTGAAAATGTGGTTATGAAACTGCATTTGGCCAGGAATGACCTTACGAGAGATAAAAAAAGGGTTTCTTTACAGAAACCCTTTCAAGATTATATTGCAGGTCCGGTTAACGCAATTATCACCGGACTCTTTGTTTATGACTTTTTGATCTGCGCGTGCATTTCCTGCACCGAGGTCACCTTCTCAGTGGCATCGGCATTCAGCGCCATAGCCGTCGCGAAGCCACCGTTCAGGGTAGTGTCATAATGCACTTTGTACTGCAGGGCGCTACGGCGAATCAGCTTGGAATCCTCAATCGCCTGACGACCTTCGGTGGTGTTGATGATGTAAGTGTACTCGCCATTCTTGATACGGTCCTGAATGTGCGGACGCCCTTCATGCACCTTGTTCACCAGACGTGGATTGATACCCGCTTCGCCCAGCACAATCGCCGTGCCGTGCGTTGCATCCAGCTCAAAACCAAACTTCAGCAGTTTCGCCGCCAGGTCAACCACACGCTCTTTATCGCCTTCGCGAACGGAGAGCAGCGCACGCCCCTGTTTTTTCATGGTGGAGCTGCTGCCCAGCTGTGCCTTGGCGAACGCTTCCGCGAAGGTACGACCCACGCCCATCACTTCCCCGGTAGAGCGCATTTCTGGCCCTAACAGCGGGTCAACGCCCGGGAATTTGTTGAACGGCAGCACCACTTCTTTTACTGAGTAGTACGGCGGGATAACTTCTTTGGTTACGCCCTGCTGTGCCAGTGTTTTCCCGGCCATCACGCGCGCCGCAACTTTCGCCAGCGGTACGCCAGTTGCCTTGGAGACGAACGGAACGGTACGCGCCGCACGCGGGTTCACTTCAATCAGGTAAACTTCGTTATTCTTCACCGCAAACTGAACGTTCATCAGACCGCGAACCTGCAGTTCGAAGGCCAGTTTCTGCACCTGCTGACGCATCACATCCTGAATTTCCTGGCTCAGGGTGTACGCTGGCAGAGAACATGCGGAGTCACCGGAGTGTACGCCCGCTTGTTCGATGTGCTCCATGATGCCGCCAATCAGCACCATTTCGCCGTCGCAGATAGCGTCCACGTCCACTTCAACCGCATCGTCAAGGAAACGGTCCAGCAGTACCGGCGCATCGTTAGAAACGCTGACCGCAGTCTGGAAGTAGCGACGCAGGTCGGCTTCGTCGTAGACAATTTCCATCGCGCGGCCGCCGAGAACATACGACGGACGCACCACCAGCGGGTAGCCAATCTCTTTCGCCTTCTCAACAGCCTGTTCGATAGCCGTTACGGTAGCGTTCGCCGGTTGCTTCAGCTTCAGACGGTCAACCGCCTGCTGGAAACGCTCACGGTCTTCCGCGCGGTCGATGGCATCCGGGCTGGTGCCGATTACCGGTACACCTGCCGCTTCCAGCGCACGCGCCAGCTTCAGCGGGGTCTGGCCGCCGTACTGTACGATGACGCCTTTCGGCTTCTCAATACGCACGATTTCCAGTACGTCTTCCAGCGTGACTGGCTCGAAGTACAGGCGGTCGGAAGTGTCGTAATCAGTAGAGACGGTTTCCGGGTTACAGTTGACCATGATGGTCTCGTAGCCGTCTTCACGCAGCGCCAGCGAAGCGTGTACGCAGCAGTAGTCGAACTCAATGCCCTGACCGATACGGTTTGGACCACCACCCAGCACCATGATTTTATCGCGGTCGACGGACGGATTCGCTTCACACTCATCTTCATAAGTGGAGTACATATAAGCGGTGTCGGTCGCGAATTCTGCCGCACAGGTATCCACGCGCTTGTAGACCGGGTGAAGGTTATATTGGTCACGCAGTTTGCGGATTTCCGCTTCGCGAACGCCGGCCAGTTTTGCCAGGCGCGCATCAGCGAAGCCTTTGCGCTTCAGTACGCGCAGGAAGTCAGCGTCGAGGCCGTTGATGCCAAGGTCAATGACTTTTTCTTCCAGGCGCACCAGCTCTTCAATCTGCACCAGGAACCAGCGGTCGATGTTGGTCAGGTTGAACACACCATCGACGGACAGGCCAGCACGGAAGGCATCGGCGATGTACCAGATACGCTCAGCGCCAGCGTCTTTCAGTTCGCGACGGATTTTGGTCAGCGCTTCAGGGTCGTCCAGGCTGACTTTCGGGTCGAAGCCGGTCGCGCCCACTTCCAGACCGCGCAGCGCTTTCTGCAGCGATTCCTGCTGGGTGCGGCCAATCGCCATCACTTCACCAACAGATTTCATCTGCGTGGTCAGACGGTCATTAGCACCTACGAATTTCTCGAAGTTGAAGCGTGGAATTTTCGTCACAACGTAGTCGATGGACGGCTCAAACGAGGCCGGAGTACGGCCGCCGGTGATGTCGTTCATCAGTTCGTCGAGGGTGTAACCTACGGCCAGCTTGGCGGCGACTTTCGCAATCGGGAAGCCGGTAGCTTTGGACGCCAGCGCCGAGGAGCGGGATACGCGCGGGTTCATCTCGATGACAATCAGGCGACCGTTTTTCGGGTTTACCGCAAACTGGACGTTAGAACCGCCGGTTTCCACGCCGATTTCACGCAGTACCGCCATCGAGGCGTTACGCATGATTTGATATTCTTTGTCGGTCAGCGTCTGGGCAGGTGCTACGGTGATGGAGTCACCGGTATGGATGCCCATCGCGTCGAAGTTTTCGATGGAGCAGACGATGATGCAGTTGTCGTTTTTATCACGCACAACTTCCATCTCGTACTCTTTCCAGCCAATCAGCGATTCATCAATCAGCAGCTCATTGGTTGGGGAAAGGTCCAGACCGCGTTCGCATATTTCTTCGAACTCTTCGCGGTTGTAGGCGATACCGCCACCGGTGCCGCCCATGGTGAAGCTAGGGCGGATAATGCACGGGAAGCCAACGTCAGCGGCAACCGCCAGCGCTTCTTCCATGGTGTGAGCGATGCCTGAACGCGCGGTGTCGAGACCAATCTTCTTCATCGCGATATCGAAGCGACGACGGTCTTCCGCTTTATCAATGGCATCCGCCGTTGCGCCAATCATGGTCACGCCGAATTCAGCCAGTACGCCCTGGCGTTCCAGCTCCAGCGCACAGTTCAGCGCCGTCTGACCGCCCATGGTTGGCAGCACCGCGTCCGGACGCTCTTTCTCAATAATTTTGCGTACTACTTCCCAGTGAATCGGCTCGATGTAGGTGGCATCGGCCATTTCCGGGTCGGTCATGATGGTTGCCGGGTTGGAGTTCACCAGAATAACGCGGTAACCCTCTTCACGCAGGGCTTTACACGCCTGTGCGCCGGAATAGTCAAACTCACACGCCTGACCGATAACAATCGGACCCGCGCCCAGAATCAGGATACTTTTTATGTCTGTACGTTTTGGCATGGCTCTTTTACTCCTGATTATTTCGCGGACTGACGGTATTGCTCAATTAACTCGATAAAGTGGTCGAACAGCGGTGCAGCGTCGTGCGGACCCGGACTCGCTTCAGGGTGCCCCTGGAAGCTGAATGCCGGTTTGTCGGTACGATGAATCCCCTGCAAGGTGCCGTCGAACAGTGACTTGTGGGTCACGCGCAGGTTGGCAGACATGGAGGCTTCATCTACAGCAAAACCGTGGTTCTGCGCGGTGATCATCACGGTGTTGTTATCAATATCTTTTACCGGATGGTTGCCGCCGTGGTGGCCAAACTTCATCTTAATGGTCTTCGCACCGCTCGCCAGCGCCAACAGCTGATGGCCGAGGCAGATGCCAAATACCGGAATATCGGTTTCGAGGAATTTCTGAATCGCGGTAATCGCGTAGTCGCACGGCGCCGGGTCGCCAGGGCCGTTGGACAGGAAGATACCGTCCGGATTCATCTTCAGAACGTCTTCTGCTGAGGTTTTCGCTGGTACAACCGTCAGGCGGCAGCCGCGGTCCGCTAACATACGCAGAATGTTACGTTTAGCGCCGAAATCGTAAGCCACAACGTGGAACGGCAGTTCATCGGCAGATTTTGCTTCCGGCAGGTCACCCGCCAGCGTCCAGCTACCCTGCGTCCAGCTATAAGGCTCCGCGGTGGTCACTTCTTTCGCCAGATCCATACCGTTCAGGCCAGGGAAAGCTTTTGCCTTTTCCAGTGCCAGCGCCGCATCCGGGTTATCGCCCGCGATGATGCAGCCGTTCTGTGCGCCCTTTTCACGCAGCAAACGCGTCAGCTTACGAGTATCGATATCAGCAATCGCCACAATGTTATGGCGCTTCAGGTAAGAAGAGAGGTCTTCGGTATCGCGGAAGTTGCTGGCAATCAGCGGCAGGTCGCGGATGACCAGGCCTTGCGCATGTACCTGTGAAGATTCTGCATCGGCTTCATTGGTGCCGACATTACCGATATGAGGATAAGTAAGAGTGACGATTTGGCGGGAATAGGAAGGATCAGTGAGGATTTCTTGATAACCGGTCATTGAAGTATTGAAAACGACTTCCCCAACCGCCGAACCTGTTGCCCCTATGGCCCGACCGTGAAACTGGGTTCCGTCTTCCAGAACCAATAGCGCTGACTTAATCAAAACACCCTCCAGAGAATATTCACTCACTTTATTTGCATATTAATTCATTAACACCTCATGAATCAATGCAAATTTGCTTACCTATGGATTTCTGGCAAACGGCGGCATTCTAGAGATAGCCCACGTAAAAGTCTACCCAAAAGGGTAATTTTTATTATTATTTTGCGCCACTGGGATAAATCATACGATTTAACAGGCAAAAAGATCAGCTAACTTGTGGTGGAAAACGCTTGCGGTAGGCAAAGAGTGCAAAAACAGAATGCGGGAGAGAAAAAAGTGGACCATTTGGTCAAAATTTACATTGAGATAACATAAAAACCCAACAAAACATATACAAACACTCATTTAAAAGAAAAAATACATTCAAAAGCGAAAAATTAAAGGGCAATAAAGTATTGCCCCATGTAATCAATTAATTATGATTACAATAACCACATCACGAAGGGTAGTAAAAGCTATAAATTACGTAAATCAAGCACATCTTTCATATCAAAAAGACCATTTGACTTTGATTTTAGCCAAATTGCCGATCTCACCGCGCCGTTCGCAAAAGTCATGCGGCTGGACGCTTTATGCGTGATCTCAATACGCTCGCCAATATCAGCAAACATCGCGGTATGCTCACCAACGATATCCCCCGCCCGCACCGTGGCAAAGCCGATCGTGCCCGGTACGCGCTCGCCGGTGTAACCTTCACGCGAATAGACTGCGCAGTCTTTCAGATCTTTATCCAGCGCCCCGGCAATCGCCTCGCCCATCGCCAGCGCAGTGCCTGACGGCGCATCAACTTTATGGCGGTGGTGGGCTTCAATAATCTCAATATCGGTGTAATCGCCCATCACTTTCGCCGCTTTCTCCAGCAGCTTAAGCATAACGTTCACGCCGACGCTAAAGTTCGCGGCGAAAACGATAGCAATCTCCTGCGCGGCATCACGAATAGCCTGTTTACCCGCGTCATCAAAGCCGGTGGTGCCAATCACCATTCCTTTACCGTGCTGGCGGCAAAACGCCAGATGCGTCAGCGTGCCTTCCGGGCGGGTAAAATCGATGAAAACATCAAAATCATCTTTCACCGCTTCAAGGCTACTTTGTACGGTAACGCCCGTTTTCCCGGCTCCCGCTAACTCTCCGGCATCGCTTCCTAATAAGGAGGAACCTTCGCGCTCCAGCGCCGCGCCCAGCTGTACGCCTTCCATGCCGAGAGTGGCCTGAATCAACTGACGCCCCATGCGTCCTCCGGCTCCCGCGATGGCAACGCGGATTTGTGCATCATGCATAGCTATTCTCTTTTGTTAATTTTACGTAAATCGTTTTCAGATTAACCAGCGCAACGCTGCGCCGCCAGCCGAAAACGTCGATAATTAGAATTTAATGATAAACAGGCAGAGATATCAGTAAAAGGCATGACGCCACGGAAAAAGCAGCGTCATCGGGTTATAAAGCGCGGAGATCAAGGGGCCAGTGTCAGCACCTCTGCCACCCACTGCTGGAAACCTTCAACGTTCAGACCCAGCGCAACCTGCGCATTTGCTGGATGCCCCAGACGTCCTTCGATATCCACCACCGTCGTACCTGAGGTATATTCGCCCTGGGTTTCAACCGCCACGAAACACGACTGCAGGGTAAACAGTTCCGGGCGCACCAGCCAGGCAATGGCACACAGATCGTGCATTCGCAGCCCCGTATTCATACTGCCGCTACGGTAATGGCTAAACAGCGCGTGCAGCATTTTTCCCGTCTGGTTAAGCTTGGGGAGCGTCGCCAGATAGTCCGGGGCGAGCATGGCCTGGTTAGTAACATCCAGCCCACACATCACAATATCCAGCCCGCTCTGGAAGACTTTTGCGGCAGCCTCGGGATCGATAGCAATATTAAACTCGGCGTTGGGTGTGAAGTTCCCGCGCCCGGCAGAGCCGCCCATAATCACCAGACGGTGAATGTTGAATACGCATTCAGGATAATGGGTCAGCAGCAGCGCAATGTTGGTCAGCGGGCCAATTGCCACCAGCGTCACGGGCTGCGGGGCATGCATCAGCGCATCGCGAATCGCCTGGAAGGCGGGTTTTGCCATCGCCTGGCGGTCGTGTTCGACAAATTCATACCCTTCCATACCGGACTCGCCGTGCACGGAAGCGGCATCACGCAGCGGCCGCACCAGCGGCATCGATGCTCCCTGCGCCAGTGGAACATCCGCATTCCAGAAGTGCAGCAGTTGCAACGCATTACGGGTGGTTTTTTCCACCGACACATTGCCTGCTACCGTGGTCATCAGTTGCAGATCCAGCTCAGGGGCAAACAGCGCGGCGGCAATGGCGGCGGCATCATCAATGCCGGGATCGGTATCAAGAATGATCGGTAAGCGCATGGTTTCTCCATAAAAAAATGCCAGACGTTAAGTCTGGCATCTTCTCATAATCGTAACCGGAAAGACTTACTCTACTTCACGAACATCCACACGCAGCTCTTTCGGCACTTCGAAAACGATGTTCTCTTCGCGGCCTTCCAGCGGAATAGCTTCCCCACCGCCAAGCTCCTGCAGGCGAGCAATCACGTTTTGCACCAGGATATCCGGCGCCGAGGCTCCGGCCGTCACGCCTACGCACTTCGCCTCTTTCACCCACGCTTCCTGGATGTCGGTCGCATCGTCAATCAAATACGCCGCTTTCCCCATTCGCTGTGCCAGTTCAGCCAGACGGTTGGAGTTAGAGGAGTTCTTCGAGCCAACCACCAGCACAACATCAGCCTGTTCCGCCAGCGCGCGAACAGCTTCCTGACGGTTGGTGGTGGCATAACAGATATCGTCTTTGCGCGGTCCGACAATTTTCGGGAAGCGTTGACGCAAAGCATCAATAACGTCAGAAGTATCGTCAACGGAGAGCGTGGTCTGCGTCATGAAGGATAATTTGCCTTCATTTTTCACATTCAGTTTCAGCACATCATCTGGTGATTCAACCAGATACATTCCGCCTTGCGGGTTGCTGTACTGGCCCATCGTGCCTTCGACTTCCGGGTGTCCGGCGTGACCAATCAGAATGGATTCTTCGCCACGACGACTGGCGCGGGCAACTTCCATATGCACTTTCGTGACTAGCGGACAGGTTGCATCAAAAACCGTGAGGTCGCGGCCTTTGGCTTCGTTACGCACCGCCTGAGACACGCCATGAGCGGAGAAAATCAGGATCGCGCCATCCGGCACTTCGCTGATTTGCTCGATAAAAATAGCGCCGCGCTCGCGCAGGCTATCCACCACATAACGGTTATGTACCACTTCATGACGGACATAAATCGGTGCGCCGTAAATAGCCAACGCGTTTTCGACAATGCTGATAGCGCGGTCTACGCCAGCGCAAAAACCGCGCGGGTTGGCCAACAGGATCTGCATTTTACGCCTCCAGTGCCGGTTCGACTTCCAGCACTTCAATATCAAAATGAACGGTATGCCCAGCCAGCGGATGGTTGAAATCAACCGTGATCGAGTCACCGTTGATTTCACGGATCACGCCAGGCATCTCACTGCCGTCCATTGCGGTAAAGAGCATGATAGCGCCAATTTCTGGCTCGCCCGCGTCCATAAATTCCCGACGCGAGAAATACTGAATTAAGTCCGGACTTGATACGCCAAAGGCGGCATCCGGCTCCAGAGCAAAGGTGGTTTTATCGCCTTCTTTTAGCCCCAGCAGGTGTTGCTCCAGTCCTTCAGACAGAGAACCGTCGCCCAGGCGAAACAGCGCAGGCTTGCCGTTATTGCGGGTTGACTCTGCGGTGGAGCCATCGTCGAGCTTAAGGGTGAAGTGCACCAGCACCGCACTGTTACTCTGTACTGATTTAGACATGCAGGTTGCTCTTTAAAATTGCTGCCGCCTGTCTGCCCGGTGGCGCTACGCTTACCGGGCCTACAAGGATCGCAGTAAATTGTAGGCCGGATTAGCATAGCGCCATCCGGCATTTTTTTATGCGGCTTTTTTCTCTTTCGACGGCAGGAAGCCTTCGAGAACAATCAATGCCGCCCCGATACAGATAGCTGTATCGGCCAGATTGAAGGTCGCGAAATGCCAGTCGCCGACGTAAAAGTCAATCATATCAACCACGAAGCCGTGCCACAGGCGGTCAAACAAGTTGCCCAGCGCACCGCCAATGATTAACGCATACGCGATGTTGTTCAGCTTCTGCGTCGCCTTCGAGCGATACATCATCACCATCAGGATGACGCAAATACCGATGGCGATACCGGCAAAGAACCAACGTTGCCAGCCGCCGCTGTCAGCTAAGAAGCTAAACGCCGCACCATAGTTACGCGCGTAGTGCAGATTAAGCGACGGAAACAGCGACACCGTATCCCCCAGAGCAAAGTTCTGGAGGATCAGGTATTTGCTGCCTAAATCGATAATCAGCACGACTACCACCAGCCACAGCCAGCGTAGTCCTGTTGAACAAAGAGGCTTACTCATCAGGCAAACTTACGTTGTTCGCCATCACCGGCGATGTTGCTGACACAGCGTCCGCAGATATCTGCATGTTCCGCCACCTGGCCGACGTCGGTAGTGTAATGCCAGCAGCGCGGGCATTTCTCACCTTCGGCTTTGCTCAGTACGATTTTCAGACCTTTGAGCAGTTCGCTCTGCTGAGCATCAGCAGGAGCAGCCGCATAATCCGCAACCGTCGCACCAGAGGTCAGCAGTACAAAACGCAACTCTTCACCCAGCGCGGTCAGTTTCGCCGCCAGCTCAGGTTCAGCGTACAGGGTCACTGCCGCTTCCAGAGAACCGCCGACTTTCTTATCCGCACGCGCCTGCTCGATAACCTTGTTCACTTCGCCGCGCACTTTCAGCAGCTCGTCCCAGTAGGCATCGTTCATCGCTTCGGTTTCACCTAAGCCAAACAGACCTTCGTACCATTCACCGGTAAAGACGTACTTCTCACGATCGCCCGGCAGGTAGCCCCAGATTTCATCGGCGGTGAAGGACATGATCGGCGCCATCCAACGAACCAGCGCTTCTGCAATATGGAACAGCGCAGTCTGGCAGCTACGACGCGCCACGCTGTCCGCTTTCGCGGTGTACTGACGGTCTTTGATGATGTCGAGGTAGAACGAACCCATTTCTACGGAGCAGAAGCGCATCAGGCGCTGTACCACTTCGTGGAAGTCATAGGCTTCATAGGCTTTCAGGATTTCGTCCTGCGCCGCTTGCGCACAACCTACCGCCCAACGATCCAGCACCACCATCTCTTCCGGTTTCACCATGTCTTTAACCGGATCGAACCCGTTCAGGTTCGCCAGCAGGAAGCGCGCGGTGTTACGGATACGACGATAGCTGTCGGCAGCACGTTTCAGGATTTCGTCAGAAACGGCCATTTCGCCAGTATAGTCGGTAGAAGCAACCCACAGACGCAGAATATCCGCGCCCAGTTTGTTCATCACGTCCTGCGGAGAAACGGTGTTACCGATAGATTTGGACATCTTACGGCCCTGACCATCAACGGTGAAACCGTGGGTCAGTACCTGGCGATAAGGTGCTTTGCCTTTCATGGCGGTGGAGATCATCAAGGAAGACATGAACCAGCCACGGTGCTGGTCAGAACCTTCCAGATACATATCTGCCGCATGGCCCGCAAACTCAGGACGCACATCCACGACGGATGAGTGGGTTGAACCGGAGTCGAACCACACGTCCAGCGTATCCGGGACTTTGACATACTGGTCAGCTTCGTCGCCGAGGATATCTTTCGGATCGAGATCCCACCACGCCTGGATGCCGTCAACTTCAACGCGTTTAGCCACTTCTTCCATCAGTTCGATAGCGCGCGGATGCAGCTCTTCGGTGTCTTTGTGAACAAACAGAGACATCGGCACACCCCACGTACGCTGACGTGAGATACACCAGTCAGGACGGTTGGCAACCATCGATTCAATACGCGCCTGGCCCCAGTCCGGGATCCACTGTACGCCTTTGATCTCTTTCAGCGACTGCGCGCGCAGGCCTTTCTGATCCATGCTGACGAACCACTGCGGGGTCGCACGGAAGATGATCGGTGACTTGTGACGCCAGCAGCATGGGTAGCTGTGCTGCATCTTCTCAACGTGCAGCAGCGCGCCTTTTTCGCTCAGCAGAGCGACAACAATATCGTTGGCTTTAAAAACGTTCACACCGTCCAGGGTCGGGTAGGTTCCCGCCAGGTAAGCGCCATCCGGACCCACCGGGTTCGCCACTTCCAGACCGTATTTTTGACCGATGACATAGTCGTCCGGGCCGTGGCCAGGCGCGGTATGTACCGCGCCGGTACCCGCATCCAGCGTAACGTGATCGCCCAGGATCGCCGGCACGTCAAAACCCATAAACGGGTGGGTAAAGCGCAGCAGTTCCAGCTCAGCGCCTTTCACGGTGCCGAGAATGGTGTATTCAGCCGCGCCAATACGCTGCATGACGCTTTCAACCAGATCTTTCGCCAGAATCACAGCCTGGCCGTCAATCTGCACCAGCGCATAGTCAAAATCAGGTGCCAGAGAGATTGCGCGGTTCGCCGGTAACGTCCACGGGGTAGTGGTCCAGATAACCAGAGAGATCGGGCCGTTGACGTCAGAAACGCCAAACTTCGCTTTCACCGCATCCTGATCGGCAGCGTGGAACGCCACGTCGATGGACGGGGAGGTTTTGTCATAATACTCAACTTCCGCTTCCGCCAGCGCGGAACGGCAGTCAACGCACCAGTGCACCGGCTTCGCACCTTTGTGCAGGTGACCGTTGCCGATGATTTTACCCAGCGCACGAATGATGTTGGCTTCAGTTTTGAAGTCCATTGTCAGGTACGGATGCGACCAGTCGCCCAGTACGCCAAGACGGATAAAGTCTTTACGCTGACCATCAACCTGGGTCGCTGCGTATTCACGGCACTTGGCGCGGAACTCAGCAGCGGTGAACTTCTCGCCCGGCTTGCCATATTCCTGCTCTACTTTCAGCTCGATCGGCAGACCGTGGCAGTCCCAGCCCGGAACGTACGGCGAGTCATAGCCCGTGAGTCCTTTGGACTTCACGATAATGTCTTTCAGAATCTTGTTAACCGAGTGACCAATATGAATGCTGCCATTCGCATAAGGAGGGCCATCATGCAGAATGAAGGTTTTTTTGCCTTTTTTGGCCGCACGAATGATGCCGTACAGGTCATCATCAGTCCAACGCGCCAGCATTCCCGGTTCGCGCTTGGCGAGATCGCCGCGCATCGGGAACCCTGTTTCCGGCAAATTCAGGGTTGATTTATAGTCACTCATCAGATTCTCGGTTCCGTATTTAAAACTCGTATAGGCATTAAGCCGGTTTTGTTAGCCCAAAAAATTCACGGGCAGTCAACTCATCACGCGCAATCTGCGCTTTTAGTTCATCCAGCGAGGCAAATCGCTGTTCGCTGCGTATTTTTTTACGCAGTACTACATCTATATGGCGACCATACAGGTCCATTACAACGTCCAATAGATGCACTTCCAACTGCTGGCGTACGCCTGCTACCGTCGGGCGGGTGCCGATGTTGGCGACGCCGGGCAACGGTTTGTCACCCAGTCCCATCACTTCAACCGCATAAACACCTTTCACCGGAGAAACCTGACGACGAAGCGGTAAGTTTGCCGTCGGAAAACCGATGGTACGCCCTAACTCATCACCGTGAACGACGCGTCCTGAGATAGTAAAAGGATGCCCAAGCAGGCTTTCGGCCTGTTGCAGGTTATCTTCGGCCAGCGCCTGACGTACTGCGGTGCTGCTGATACGCACACCGCCTTCACAGAAGGTTTGGGTGCTGGTGATATCAAAACCATACTCAGCGCCCGCTTCCTGTAATAACAAGAAATCGCCCGCACGGCTAGCGCCAAAGCGGAAATCATCGCCAACGGCAAGAAATTGTACACCAAGGCGCTTCACCAGAAGGTCGCTGATGAAGGTCTGCGCCGTCAATGCGGCGAAACGCCTGTCAAAACGCACACACAGCACGTAGTCCACACCGCATTCGGCCAGATAACGCAGTTTTTCCCGCAGGCGGGTAAGGCGCGCAGGTGACTTGTCCGTCGCAAACAGTTCCAGCGGCTGTGGCTCGAAAATCATTACCACCACCGGTAAATTGCGTTTGCGCCCTTCTTCCCGTAAGCCTTGCAGCAACGCACGGTGGCCACGGTGCACACCGTCGAAATTACCAATAGTCAGCACACACCCATGCGGGGCCTGGCTGAGATTATGTATGCCTCGTATCAGCTTCATGTCTGGCTCAAAACAGTGAAAATCGTGAAAGTATACCCTGTACCGCGGTCAAGGTTAACCGGCGATTGTTTCTACGAAACAGAAAGAGGATGGTTTTCATTGTTATGAAACAAATTGACGCCCTTCACGGGCACACCAATGCAATTTTTCTCGTCGAAAAGCTGTATTCACGCCACGCAAGCTGGTAGAATCCTGCGCCATCACTACGCAACGAGTGCTGGAATTTAAACGGCGCTTATTTGCACAAATCCATTGACAAAAGAAGGCTAAAAGGGCATATTCCTCGGCCTTTGAATTGTCCATATAGAACACATTTGGGAGTTGGACCTTGGCTAATATCAAATCAGCTAAGAAGCGCGCCGTTCAGTCTGAAAAGGCCCGCAAGCACAACGCTAGCCGTCGCTCTATGATGCGTACTTTCATCAAGAAAGTATACGCAGCTATCGAAGCTGGCGACAAAGCTACTGCACTGAAAGCATTTAACGAAATGCAACCAATCGTGGACCGTCAGGCTGCTAAAGGTCTGATCCACAAAAACAAAGCTGCACGTCATAAAGCAAACCTGACTGCACAGATCAACAAACTGGCTTAATCGCCTGCTTGTCGACGCTTTGTGAAAAAACCCGCGAAAGCGGGTTTTTTTATGCCTGCTATCTGGCGTTTTTCTCTTCAACCACTGATGTTGTTCTCACTCGCCCACGCTCTTCCTGACCAGCCTGTTTTTTCAGCTATCCCTCCCTTAGTTAGTCGCGTCGCGTAATACTTGAAAGTTATTTTCTTTCACTGTTTTCCTTTTTTTATTTCATTATTAAAAAAACTGTGACCACCTTAGCAAATAGAAACATCGCTCATTCAAAAACGAATAAACGCAATCCTGATGTAAGATTTGATAATTGATTGCTGCGGTAGGGTCAACTACTTTCCATGTACACCTTACTCACTCATTTTAATCTGAGGTTAAATTCAGTAACGACATAAAAAATAATATTTAAAACTTGCTTGGAAAGTAAAAGTTGTTTTTCTGGGCGTATCGCACCAATATCGGAGTTATTATTATGAGTTCTGTTATTGAGGATACCCAGTCTTGCGGGTCAGCATCATTATCTTTACTACAGCGTATTAGCTACGGCTCTTTGGATGTGGCAGGTAATCTACTGTACTGTTTCGGCTCAACCTACATCTTATATTTCTACACTGACGTTGCGGGTATTAGTCTCGCCGTAGCAGGTGTCATCCTGCTGTTGGCGCGTATCGTAGATGGTATAGATGCCCCAATCTGGGGGATCATTATCGATAAAACACGTTCACGTTACGGTAAATGTCGTCCCTGGTTCTTATGGCTGCCGCTGCCTTTTGGTGTATTCAGCGCGCTGTCATTTTGGTCTCCAGATATCAGCATGACAGGAAAAGCCATATATGCAGCAATATCCTACATGATTGCCAGCATTTTATTTACCGGACTCAATACACCGCTCAGCGCAATATTACCTCTAATGACTCTGTCCCCTAAGGAACGGCTGGTATTAAATTCCTGGAGAATGACCGGGGGACAAATTGGGGTTTTATTAATGAATGCCACAGCATTACCCCTGGTTGCATTTTTAGGTAACGGAAATGATCATGCCGGATTTATTTACACGGCGATTCTGTTTGCTGCGATATCCTGTTCGCTAACGCTTTTCGCCTTTAAAAATATCCGCGAAATGGATGCGGATAAAATACAGCAAGAACCCAAACTGCCGATGAAAAAAAGTTTCACGGCAATGAAAGGTAACTGGCCATGGATCCTGATGGTGCTGGCCAATCTGATCTTCTGGATTGCCCTGCAACAGCGGTCCACAACCATTGTTTATTATCTGACCTACAACCTCGATCGCAAAGACCTGGTTCCGCTGATTAACAGTCTGGCGACGATTCAGATCCTGTTCATCATCGCCATCCCTTTCTTTAGCAAATTCCTGGCTAAAACCTGGATATGGGTAGGAGGCTTGCTGGTCGCCACGTTCGGCGGCGTCTTGATGTGGCTGGCGGCGGACAACATACCTTTCCTCATCGCGGCCTGGGTGCTCGGCAATATCGGTAGCGGAATCGCCTGCTCAATGCCGTTTGCCATGTTGGGCTTTGCCGTCGACTTCGGTGCCTGGAAAACGGGCATCAAGGCCACGGGCATTCTTATCGCCTTCGGCAGTACTTTCTGCATCAAGATGGGCAGTGGTCTGGGTACCGCTTTCGCCGCCTGGATCATGAACAGTTTTGGCTATGTCCCGAACCATGCCCAAAGCGCTGCGGGCCTGGAAGGCATTACCTGGGCCTTTATCTGGGCGCCAGCCCTACTCTTCGCACTCGCGGCGATCCCGCTACTTTTCTTCCGTAAGTACGAAGCAATGGAAGAGACGATTCGCCACGATCTGGAAACCATCACCCAATAACTTTCTTAATCTTTACCCTCAAAATATGGGAGGCACCACCATGCCATTTGTGCAACATGACCCGCGTCGTCTGGTCTGGCAGCAAAACGATCGCTATTTGTGGATTGAACCCTGGGGCGAGAACAGCCTGCGCGTACGCAGTGGTCGTCATCTGCCGGTAATGAGAAATGAAGACTGGGCATTGACTGAGCCAGTCGCAGAAAGCCACTGCCACATCGATTATGAACACCACCAGGCGACACTGACCAACGGCAAAATTATCGCTATCGTCAATCAAAAAGGACAAGTTACCTTTTACCGTCATCCACACAAACCCCTGTTGCAGGAGTTCTGGCGCCTGCGGGGCGAAATTGGCGAGGATGAATCTTCTCACGGCCAGTACGTCAGCGCACTCAACCTTGAGGGACGCGAATTCCGCCCTATTCAGGGTGGGAAATATTCACTTAAAGCCCGCTTCGAAGCCACCGAAGGGGAAAAAATTTACGGCATGGGCCAATATCAGCAGGCCAATCTGGATCTCAAAGGATGCGTGCTCGAACTGGCCCAGCGCAACTCTCAGGCCTCGGTGCCCTTTATGCTCTCAAGCCTGGGCTACGGATTTTTATGGAACAATCCGGCGGTCGGCCGCGTGACATTCGCCCACAACGTGACCGAGTGGGAAGCTCAAATCAGCGAGCAGTTGGACTACTGGATCACCGCTGGCGATACCCCGGCAGAAATTAGCCGGGCGTATGCGCTCGCCACGGGCACGCCGCCGATGATGCCGGATTACGCCATGGGCTTCTGGCAGTGCAAGTTACGTTATCGCACTCAGGAGGAGTTGCTCGCCGTCGCCCGCGAGTACAAACGGCGCAATCTCCCCATCTCGGTAATCGTGATCGATTTCTTCCACTGGCCAAATCAGGGGGACTGGATGTTCGACTCGCGGGACTGGCCCGATCCCGATGCCATGATCGCCGAGCTAAAATCGCTGGGTATTGAGCTAATGGTCTCCGTCTGGCCAACTGTGGATAGCCGAACCGAGAGCTATCGGGAGATGCGCGAAAACGGCTGGCTGGTGCAAACAGAGCGCGGATTGCCGATTAATATGGATTTCCTCGGCAATACCACTTTCTTTGATGCCACCCATCCCGACGCTCGCGACTACGTCTGGGGTAAAGCAAAACGCAACTATTACGATAAAGGCGTGAAGCTCTTCTGGCTTGACGAAGCCGAGCCGGAGTTCAGCGTTTACGACTACGATAATTATCGCTACCACGCCGGACCGGTGCTGGAAGTGGGCAATATCTACCCGCGAATGTACGCCAAAACCTTTTTTGACGGCATGAAAGCCGATGGCGAAGACCAGGTGATCAACCTGCTGCGCTGCGCCTGGGCCGGAAGTCAGAAATACGGCGCGCTGGTCTGGTCAGGTGATATCCACTCATCGTTTCGTTCTCTGCGCAATCAGTTTGCCGCCGGGATGAACATGGGGATTGCAGGTATCCCGTGGTGGACAACAGATATTGGCGGCTTTCATGGCGGCAATATTCACGACCCACACTTTCATGAGTTGCTGATTCGCTGGTTCCAGTGGGGCGTGTTTAGCCCAGTGATGCGCCTGCACGGCAACCGCGATCCGCAGATTTTACCAGAACATCCTTACCGTGATGGTATTGCCCAGTGTCCGACCGGTGCTGCAAACGAAGTGTGGAGCTATGGTGAAGAGGTGTGCGAAGTGTTGACTGGCTGTCTGACGTTGCGAGAAAAGTTAAGGCCGTACATCAAAGCGGTGATGGCGGAAACACACGAACGCAATGCCCCGGTTATGCGCACCCTGTTTTTTGAATTCCCAGAACAGACAAGGAGTTGGGAGATTACCGACCAGTACTGTTTTGGCCCCGACCTGCTGGTTGCGCCCGTCATGCTTGAAGGTATGCACGAGCGTGACGTTTGGCTACCGGAAGGTGAAACATGGACGGATCTTGCAACCGGCGAGAGCTATCAGGGAGGACAAACGCTGCGCTATGACGCTCCCCTGAACAGAATTCCGGTATTTATCCGCGAAGGCGGGCAGTATCGTAATATGTTGAAACTGTAGTCACAGTCCGGCTGCGGTTAGTACACCGCAGCCGGCAACATGAAGGCGTTTAGACCTGTGGCGACTTGAACAGTGCTGAGTAGTCCGTATTGCAAATACGCTGCACCGCCGGATGCTGGATCATCCTTTCAGCAAATATGGCGTGATACTCCTCCATCACATTCTCTACGCGTCCAATTTCAACAATAGAATCATCGGCATAGAAATTGTGTGAATACAGCGTAGGTGCAACGAAAATGGCATTATGCGTTGCGCCAAACGCTTTCATCAGCGCAGCGTCATCAAACTCGCCGAGGATTTCGACATTCAATCCTTGTGAGTTGATCCAATTCAGCAGCTTACGACCGAGCATTGAACGACGTCCAGGGATCAGTAATCGACGCTCCTCAAGGCAGGCCGGGAAGGGTTTTTCAGGCAACGGTTTGGTGCACCAAAAACTCACGCTGCATTCGCCTATCCGCACTGAGAACAGCCCTTCCTGCTGCGTAGAGTCGATCGGGCAGTCGGAGATAATCATATCCAGCTTATGCTGACTGAGTTGATCCAACAGCATCTCATGTGTTGACTCAAAACAACGCAGATGGATTTGTTCATCTTCAACCACAGCGGCATCCAGCACGCTACTGACCAGCTGCTTCGATAGCGCATCCGCCACGCCGACATCAAACAGTAAATTAGACTCTTTGCGGTAGTTCACGATATCCAGCATTTCCTGGCTTAAGGTGAACATCTTATCCGCATAACGAAAAACCAATTCGCCTAACTCACTAGGCTCCAGTCCACGCCCCTTGCGCTTGAACAGCTTTCCCTGCAAACGTTCCTCAAGCGCTTTAATCTGTCCGGTAATGGTTTGCGGCGTCAGATAAAGCGCTTCTGCAGCGCCAACCACCGAACCTTCTTTATAGACATGCCAAAAGTAGTACAGGTGGTTGTAGTTTATATGAGACATACTCACTCCCTGAAAATTGTCACAAAAGGGTTATCCCGTCAGGCTGACGCGTTCAACCGGGTGCGTAACCAGCAGTAACCTATTACCGCCGACAGCAAGGAACCGATCAGGATCCCCAGTTTCGCCCAGTTAATCAGCTCAGGATCGACGTTCCCAAACGCCAGGCTGGCGATGAAAATTGACATCGTAAAGCCAATGCCGCACAGAATGCCGACTGCCATAATTTGCTGGAAGTTCGTTCCCTCCGGCAATTGCGCCACCTTAAGGCGTAACGCCAGCCAGCAAAACAGGCTGATACCCAGCGGTTTGCCGATCAACAGGCCGGCAATGATCCCCAGCGGTAACACCGAGGTCAGTCCATCAATAGTAACGCCCTGCAGTGAAACGCCCGCGTTGGCGAAGGCAAACAGTGGCAGGATCAGGTATGCCACCCATGGATGCAGAACATGCTCCAGTCGCTTCGCCGGTGAACGCCCGTGTTTTTCCTTTAACGGAATGAAGAAACCGACGATCACGCCAGCCAGCGTCGCATGCACGCCGGACTTCAGTACCGCAGTCCATAGCACCACGCCCACCAGAATATAAATCCCGGTACGTCTCACGCCACACAGATTCAAGGCCGCCAGGACGAGAATGGCACACGCGGCAACGCCCAGCGACAGCAGCGAGAGATCGCTGGTGTAGAACAGTGCGATGATTACGATAGCGCCGAGGTCATCAATAATCGCCAGCGCCATCAGGAATATTTTCAACGCCAGCGGAACGCGGCTGCCCAACAACGCCAGCACACCTAACGCAAAAGCGATGTCCGTTGCCGCCGGGATCGCCCACCCTTCACGGGTGATGGGATCGGCATAGTTGAATGCCAGGTACAGCAGCGCCGGGACAATCATGCCCCCGATAGCGGCAATGATCGGAAACGCTGCCTGACGCAGGCTGGCCAGCGAGCCTTGCATCAACTCACGCTTCACCTCCAGACCAATCAACAGGAAGAACACCGCCATCAACGCGTCGTTGATCCACAGCAGCATATTTTTGTTGATCTCAAGCGCGCCAACCCGCAGTTGAACGGGTGTTTCCAAAAAGGCGTGGTACCATCCACTGGTTACCCCGATGTTTGCCATCAGCATAGCGACCACGGCAGCGATGATCAGAATGATGCCCCCCGAGGCGTCACTACTAAAAAAACGATGCAGATGTTTCACTTTTATTCTCTCTATTGGGTGAATACTTCGTAAATACTATCTTACACCCTCAAAAAGCTCGTTAAAATTAGATTATTTGTGATTGATAGATCGGTTTTTACGATGTATCCAAATAAAGTCGATAAAGATTTTCCGAGCGGAAAACAGAAATAAAAAAGCCTGAGGCTTTTCAGTCCCAGGCTTTTTATTCGAGATAAAACGGCGAATTAGCGAGTCAGATCGTCAAAGAACTTCTTCACACCGTCGAAGAAACTTTTGGAGCGCGGACTGTTTTGTTCACCCGTCGGGCCGCCAAAGCTGTCCTGCAAATCTTTCAGCAGTTGCTTCTGCTTGTCGTTCAGGCCAACCGGGGTTTCCACTACCACGCGGCACAGCAGGTCTCCCTGAGCGCCACCGCGTACAGACTTGACGCCCTTTCCACGCATGCGGAAAAGTTTGCCAGTTTGCGTTTCGCCCGGAATTTTTAGCTTCACGCGACCGTCCAGCGTCGGGACTTCAATCTCGCCGCCCAGAGCAGCCATCGCAAAGTTAATCGGCACTTCGCAGTAGAGGTTATTGCCTTCACGTTCGAAAATTGGGTGTTGTTTTACCTGCACCTGAACGTACAAATCACCTGCTGGCGCGCCATGCTCACCGGCTTCGCCTTCACCAGACAAACGGATACGGTCGCCGGTATCAACCCCAGCCGGGATTTTAACAGACAGCGTTTTGCTCTTCTCAA
Organism: Citrobacter sp. Cf136; assembly: GCF_030333815.1. Classification (NCBI taxonomy): domain Bacteria; kingdom Pseudomonadati; phylum Pseudomonadota; class Gammaproteobacteria; order Enterobacterales; family Enterobacteriaceae; genus Citrobacter; species Citrobacter sp. Cf136. Next base: position 229,398 of record NZ_JAOWFE010000040.1, read on the forward strand.
CGCGACCATGCCCGTGGCATTTGTTGCACGGATCTTTGATCAGCGTACCGCGGCCCTGACAGTGTGGACAGGTTTGCTGTACGGCAAAAAAGCCCTGACGCATCTGCACCTGACCGGAACCGTGACAGGTTGGACAGGTTTGCGGCTGAGTGCCCGCCTTTGCGCCGCTACCGTGGCAGACGTCACACTCTTCCAGAGTCGGAATACGGATCTCTTTGGTGACGCCACGCACGGCTTCTTCCAGAGTGAGATCCATGTTGTAACGTAAATCAGCACCACGTGAGGCGCGCTGACGACCACGACCGCCGCCAAAGATATCGCCAAACACGTCACCAAAGATATCGCTGAAGTCAGCCCCGCCGCCAAAACCGCCGCCGCCGCCCATACCGCCTTGCTCAAACGCAGCATGACCGTACTGATCGTAGGCCGCACGTTTTTGCGCATCGGTCAGGATCTCGTACGCTTCTTTGATCTCTTTAAACTTGGCTTCGGCCTCTTTATCACCCTGGTTGCGGTCCGGATGATATTTCATGGCCAGGCGCTTGTAGGCCTTTTTGATTTCACGCTCTTCCGCTGATTTGGAAACGCCTAAAATCTCGTAATAGTCTTGCTTAGCCATCTCTTTTTATCTGCCCCTAACATGCGTGCACGGGCGGAGAGGAAACCTCTTCGCCCGTGCCAGTAATTACCCGTTCAAAGGGCGATTATTTTTTGTCTTTCACTTCTTCAAACTCGGCGTCGACAACGTCGTCATCTTTCGCGTTATTTGCAGAAGCATCAGCGCCTGCTGCACCAGCCTGTTGCTGTGCGTGCTGCTGCTGAGCGATTTCCATCAGTTTCTGGGAAACCTGTGCCAGCGCCTGCATTTTCGCTTCGATATCCGCTTTGTCTTCACCTTTCAGAGAAGTTTCCAGCGCGGTCAGTGCAGACTCGATGGCAGTTTTGTCGTCAGCCGGCAGTTTGTCGCCTGCTTCTTCAACCTGCTTGCGAGTGCTGTGCAGCAGATGGTCACCCTGGTTACGGGTCTGAACCAGCTCTTCAAACTTACGGTCAGATTCTGCGTTCGCTTCTGCTTCGCGAACCATTTTCTGAATTTCTTCTTCGTTCAGACCAGAAGAAGCCTTGATGGTGATCTTCTGCTCTTTACCGCTGTTTTTGTCTTTCGCGGAAACGTGCAGGATACCGTCGGCATCGATGTCAAAAGTAACTTCGATCTGCGGCATACCGCGCGGAGCCGGGCTGATACCATCCAGGTTAAACTGACCCAGATCTTTGTTATCAGCAGCACGTTTACGTTCACCCTGCAGCACATGGATGGTTACCGCAGACTGGTTGTCTTCAGCGGTAGAGAACACCTGGCTGTGCTTGGTCGGGATAGTGGTGTTTTTCGCGATCAGCGGAGTCATTACGCCACCCATGGTTTCGATACCCAGAGACAGCGGGGTAACGTCCAGCAGCAGCACGTCTTTAACATCACCGGTCAATACACCACCCTGAACAGCAGCACCGATTGCTACGGCTTCGTCCGGGTTAACGTCTTTACGCGGTTCTTTACCGAAGAACTCAGCGACTTTCTTCTGCACCATCGGCATACGCGTCTGACCACCAACGAGGATAACGTCGTTGATATCAGATACGGACAGGCCAGCATCCTGCAGAGCAACTTTCAGCGGCTCGATAGAACGGTTAACCAGGTCTTCAACCAGGCTTTCCAGTTTCGCACGGGTCACTTTGATGTTCATATGTTTCGGACCGGTCGCGTCTGCAGTGATGTACGGCAGGTTCACGTCGGTCTGCTGAGCGGAAGACAGCTCGATCTTCGCTTTCTCAGCGGCTTCTTTCAGACGCTGCATCGCCAGCGGGTCATTACGCAGGTCGATACCCTGATCTTTCTTAAACTCGTCAACCAGGTAGTTGATCATACGGCTGTCGAAGTCTTCACCACCCAGGTGGGTATCACCGTTGGTTGCCAGAACTTCGAAGGTTTTTTCGCCGTCAACTTCGTCGATTTCGATAATAGAGATATCGAAAGTACCACCACCGAGGTCATATACCGCGATAGTACGGTTGCCGACTTCTTTATCCAGACCGTAAGCCAGCGCAGCTGCGGTTGGTTCGTTGATGATACGTTTTACTTCCAGACCTGCGATACGACCGGCGTCTTTAGTTGCCTGACGCTGAGCATCGTTAAAGTATGCAGGTACGGTGATAACTGCTTCAGTTACCGGCTCACCCAGGTAATCTTCAGCTGTTTTCTTCATTTTTTTCAGCACTTCAGCAGAAATCTGCGGCGGTGCCAGTTTCTGACCTTTTACGTCAATCCATGCATCACCGTTGTCAGCACCGATGATTTTGTACGGCATGATGGCTTCATCACGCTGTACTTCTTCGTCCTGGAAGCGGCGGCCAATCAGGCGTTTAATCGCAAACAGGGTGTTTTGCGGGTTTGTCACTGCCTGACGTTTAGCCGGCTGACCAACCAGAGTTTCACCATCCTGGGTATAAGCAATGATAGAAGGCGTGGTGCGATCGCCCTCGGCGTTCTCCAGCACACGTGCAGTAGTGCCATCCATAATCGCTACACAAGAGTTGGTAGTACCCAGGTCGATACCAATAATTTTACCCATCTAAACGTCTCCACTAAAAATTCGGTCATCATGTGGTTGTGAATCTGTAATAAGGGCGAAACGTGCGGTTTCAACTACCCTGAATCGTTTTTTTTCAGACTCACCACTGCGGTTGCTTACAAGATGGGGTCGTAACCCACGTCATCAAGGGGGGCATGAAAATTTTTTTTAGCCTTGTGGCAATAAAATCGCAGAAAAAAGGCTAAAAGATTAAAAAATGAATAGTCTCAAATCAAAATTAATTCATAAAACAGATAAATTCAGCACAGCCATTCACGTAAAAATTGTAATAAAAAGAAAAGATTACAAGCATGAATCATGATTCTGACAGCGGTAAGATGGTCTGAAACGACACACTTTTACAGCCGTCAAAGAGAAATTCCATGAAATCCGTATTAACCCTTTCCGCCAGCCTGCTTATGGGCCTGCTGCTAAGCAGCGCCGCACACGCTAACGATCATAAAGTCCTCGGCGTGATCGCCATGCCTCGTAATGAAACCAACGATCTGACGCTGAAACTTCCCGTTTGCCGCGTGGTGAAACGCATTCAACTTACGGCCGATCATGGTGATTTACAGCTCAGTGGTGCATCGGTTTATTTCAAAGCTGCCCGCATGTCCAGCCAGAGTCTGAACGTGCCTTCCTCCATCAAAGAAGGGCAAACGACCAATTGGATCAACATCAATAGCGACAACGACAATAAGCGCTGCGTGAAAAAAATTACCTTCTCCGGCCATACGGTGAACTCTTCTGATATGGCGACGCTGAAAATCATCGGCGACGACTAATTCCCCATACTTTTATTCAAAAGCCATAGAAACATGAATGTCACCTATTTGAATGACGACGATCTCGATTTTCTTCAGCATTGCAGTGAGGAGCAGCTCGCCAATATTACCCGCCTGCTTACACATAATGAAAAGGGGAAAGCCCGTCTGTCGAGCGTTCTCAACCACAACGATTTATTTAAATCGATGGAAGGACATCCGGAACAGCACCGCCGCAACTGGCAACTGATTGCTGGCGAACTGCAGCATTATGGGGGCGACAGCATTGCCAATAAACTCCGTGGACATGGAAAACTGTATCGGGCGATTTTGCTGGACGTTTCGAAGCGTCTGAAGATTAAAGCTGATAAAGAGATGTCCACGTTCGAAATTGAACAGTCTCTGCTGGAGCACTTTTTACGCAATGCCTGGCAAAAAATGGATGCCGGACAAAAGCAGGAATTTCTGCAGGCTGTCGATGCAAAAGTTTTTGAACTGGAAGAACTGCTACCGTTATTATTGAAGGATCGTCACCTGGCAAAAGGCGTCTCTCACCTGCTCTCCGGCCAGTTAACCAAAATTCTGCGAACCCACGCCGCCGTCAGCGTAATCGGGCACGGATTACTGCGCGGAGCCGGACTTGGCGGCCCGGTAGGTGCGGCTTTAAACGGGGTTAAAGCGGTGAGCGGCAGCGCTTATCGGGTGACGATCCCGGCTGTACTCCACATTGCCTGCCTGCGCAGAATGCTCAACCACACACAAGCGTGATGCCCATCACAGGGAAAATAATTCGTTTTCCCTTCGTTAGATCATAGACAGTGCCCTCTCCCCTGATTATTATGCCGCGCCCCGAAGACAGCGATCGTTATTCGGGGAAACTATTTCACCATTCAATCAATGATGATTTTGAGGAATTATGGGCAACACTAAGTTGGCTAATCCGGCACCGCTGGGCCTGATGGGCTTTGGCATGACCACCATTCTGCTTAACCTGCATAACGCGGGTTTCTTCGCTTTAGACGTTATTATTCTGGCGATGGGCATTTTCTACGGCGGTATCGCGCAAATTTTTGCCGGTCTTCTGGAATATAAAAAAGGCAACACCTTCGGTTTAACCGCCTTTACCTCCTACGGTTCGTTCTGGCTGACGCTGGTTGCGATTCTGCTGATGCCGAAAATGGGCCTCGCGGATGCAACCAATGGTCAGTTCCTGGGCGCTTACCTGGGTCTGTGGGGCGTGTTCACTCTGTTCATGTTCTTCGGTACGCTGAAAGCCGCGCGCATGCTGCAGTTCGTGTTCCTGAGCCTGACAGTGCTATTCGCCCTGCTGGCCGTTGGCAACATTGCAGGTAACGAAGCAATCATTCACGTAGCGGGTTGGGTTGGCTTAGTGTGTGGTGCAAGCGCCATTTACCTGGCGATGGGTGAAGTGCTGAACGAACAGTTTGGCCGTACCATCCTGCCGATTGGTGAAGCGCACTAATCTGACAATATCCCCCCTGAAGGGGGGATATTCCTTACAAACGCTGTAACTCTCCCTGTACGCTCGTATCGCGATGATAAATATCCTGTCGCAGCCAAATCCCCAGACCTAACCCCACCAGCGATAACGCCAGCACATACCAGGCCGGAGCCATTGGCGACACGCCCATTAACATCGTCACGGCGATTGGCGTCAGACCACCAAAAATGGCATATGAGACGTTATAGGAAAAGGAAATACCGGTAAAACGGACTTCCGCCGGAAACGCCCGCACCATGACATAAGGCACTGCGCCGACCACGCCAACGCATAATCCCACCAGCCCGTATAACAGGAACAAGTGCTGAGGATGGCTGCCGGTCAGGTGATAGAAAAACCAGCTCGAACAGGCCAGCAGCAGGCTGCCGACAATAAAGGTTTTGCTGGCGCCGACCCGGTCGACAATAAATCCGGCCAGCAGACAGCCGACGCACAGCATAATGGTAGCGACACTGTTGGCCTGTAGCGTTAGCGCGGGTGCAAAGCCATACTGCTTCTGCAACCAGACTGGTGACATCAGGATCACCACCACAATCCCGGCCGATAACAGCCAGGTCAGCAGCATTGAAATAACCACCGCTTTTTTATGCTTACTCACCACCGACTTCACCGGTAGCTCTTGCGCAAGTGCTTTACGCTGCTGCATTTCGAGGAAGATGGGCGTTTCCTGCAACCAGCGACGCAGGTACATCGCCACCAGCCCAAAAACGCCCCCCAGCAGGAACGGGATACGCCAGCCGTAGGCATGCACCGCCTGTTGCGTCAGGTTGGTATTCACCAGCGTCGCAACCACCGACCCCAACAGAATCCCCACCGTCAGCCCGGCGGTCAGCGTGCCACAGGCAATGCCGATGCGGCGCTCCGGTACGTGCTCCGCCACGAACACCCACGCGCCCGGCACTTCTCCGCCGATGGCAGCGCCTTGCAAAATGCGCATCAGCAGTAACAGCAGCGGTGCGAGGATCCCCATTGAGGCGTAGGTAGGCAAAAGGCCAATCGCCAGCGTCGGTATCGCCATCAGCAAAATGCTCAGGGTGAACATTTTCTTACGCCCGACCAGATCGCCAAAGTGAGCCATGATGATGCCACCCAGCGGACGCGCCAGATATCCGGCGGCAAAAATGCCGAAGGTTTGCACCTGACGTAGCCACTCAGGAATGTCTGCCGGAAAGAACAGTTCACCAACAACAGCGGCAAAGAAGACGAAGATAATGAAATCATAAAACTCAAGCGCACCGCCGAGGGCAGCAAGCGTAAGAGTTTTATAATCCTGGCGATTAAGCGGTCGAGTGTGTTGTGACATAGCAAACCATCAGTCAGTGGAGTTATTGAATCTGTCTGTCGATATATGTAAAGCAAAAATTACTATATCGTAAACAATTCAATACTCCACTGTGATTGGCACTTATGTCACGATCGGGCTACTTTCAGCTGTTTGTATCGCGAATTGCGCTTTTAGGACGAAAAGATGCTACAACAGCCGGTGCGGTTTCCACATACGGCCCATCCAGCAACTGTATACAATACGGTACACTTGCAAAAATACCCGGTACGATCACCTTACCGTCGGCATCTTTCACGCCTTCCAGCGTTTCTTTGATCGATTTCGGCTGCCCAGGCAGATTCAGGATCAACGCCTGTTTGCGAATAACACCAACCTGGCGGGAGAGAATAGCCGTTGGCACAAAGTGCAGACTTATCTGGCGCATCTGTTCGCCAAAGCCTGGCATCTGGCGGTCAGCCACGGCAAGCGTAGCATCGGGGGTCACGTCGCGACGTGCCGGACCCGTTCCGCCGGTTGTCAGCACCAGATGACAGCTCATTTCATCCACCAGCTCGCATAAGGTCTGTTCGATGATCGCCTGTTCATCCGGGATCAGTCGCGTTTGCAGCTCAAAAGGGGTGGTAAGGGCAGATGCCAGCCACTCTTCAAGGGCCGGGATACCTTTATCCTGGTAAACGCCGCTGGAAGCACGGTCAGAAATGGAAACCAGGCCAATGCGTAAAGTATTCATGATTATTCCGTTTAAACAGTCTCGTTAAACAGAATGATACACTGCGAAAGGAAGGACAGACAGGTTTCAGAAGAGGTAGCGTGACCCATATCAGGGCCACGCGTTAATGATTACAGCAGATCGCCGATCATTTTTTCCAGTTTACCCTGGTCTACAGCAAACTTACGGATACCGTCCGCCAGTTTATCTACAGCCATCGGATCCTGGTTGTGCTGCCACAGGAACTCAGCTTCGGTGATGCGTGCAGGACGCGCTTTCACTTCGCCGGAGAAGGACAGTTTACGTTCGATAGCGCCTTCGCTTTCCGCCAGCTCTTTCAGCAGTGCCGGAGCAATCGTCAGACGATCGCAGCCTGCCAGCTCAATGATTTCGCCGATGTTACGGAAGCTCGCACCCATCACCACGGTTTCGTAACCGTGCTGTTTGTAGTACTCGTAGATTTCCGTTACGGAAACCACACCCGGATCTTCTGCCGGTGCATACTCTTTCTTGTCGGTGTTGGCTTTGTACCAGTCAAGAATACGACCAACGAACGGAGAAATCAGGTATACGCCAGCTTCTGCACATGCACGTGCCTGCGCGAAGGAGAACAGCAGAGTCAGGTTACAGTTGATGCCTTCTTTTTCCAGCTGCTCAGCGGCACGGATGCCCTGCCAGGTTGAAGCCAGTTTAATCAGAATGCGATCGTTGCTGATGCCAGCGTCGTTGTACATCTTGATCAGACGTTTTGCTTTCGCGATGGACGCGTCGGTGTCGTAAGACAGACGAGCGTCAACTTCAGTAGAGATACGACCCGGGACCAGTTTCAGGATCTCCAGACCGATATTTACTGCCAGTTTGTCGGTCGCGTCGACGATCTGCTGTGCGCGGTCGTTGCTCTGCTGCTTAGCCCAGGCTACAGCGTCATCAATCAGCTTGCGGTATTCTGGGATCTGCGCTGCGTTAAGAATGAGAGAAGGGTTAGTTGTGGCATCCTGAGGCTGATACAGCTTCATTGCCGCGATGTCTCCGGTGTCGGCCACTACTGTGGTGAACTGACGAAGGGAGGTCAATTTGTCCGTCATGATAGCGATTCTCTTTAAACAGCTTGTTAGGGGGATGTAACCGATCTTCCCTGATGATAGCACGACGCACTCTCAGCGCAACCGCCTGGATTGTCCGACCCGCTGCTCAGCCCTGATTACGCATCTCAAAGCCTGTGATGCGCAATTGCGGGATATAACGATTGTTATGATAAACTCCCGCAATCACTCTCATGACAAGGTATATACTGGTCGATTATTGGTAGCGCTTACACGGAAATCTTCGCGCTTACCGGCATCAACAAGAGGGATGTTAATGCCTGATTTTTTCTCATTTATTAATGAAATACTCTGGGGATCGGTGATGATCTACCTCCTGCTTGGCGCAGGATGTTGGTTCACCTGGCGTACAGGGTTCGTGCAGTTCCGCTACATTCGCCAGTTTGGCACAAGTCTTAAAAACAGCATTAGCCCGCAGCCGGGCGGTTTAACTTCCTTTCAGGCTCTGTGCACCAGCCTTGCCGCGCGTATCGGTAGCGGGAACCTGGCCGGCGTAGCGTTGGCGATCGCCGCTGGCGGCCCTGGAGCCATTTTCTGGATGTGGGTCTCAGCGGTCATTGGTATGGCAACGTCATTCGCCGAGTGCTCACTTGCCCAACTGTATAAAGAACGCGATAGCAAAGGACAGTTCCGCGGTGGTCCTGCGTGGTATATGGCACGTGGTCTGGGCATGCGCTGGATGGGCGTCCTTTTTGCCATCTTTTTACTGATTGCCTATGGACTGATTTTTAACAGCGTTCAGGCGAACTCGGTCTCTCGTGCGTTGACCTTTGCTTTTGACATCCCTCCCCTCTTCTCCGGTATCGCACTGGCAATAGTGTCATTACTGGTCATCGTCGGCGGTATTAAAGGCGTCGCACGCCTGATGCAATGGTTCGTTCCGATGATGGCACTGCTGTGGGTTGGAAGTAGCATCATCATCTGTCTGTGGCATATCGGGCAGCTTCCCGACATTATCGTCACCATTATAAAAAGCGCCTTTGGCTGGCAGGAAGCAGCAGCGGGTGCGGCCGGATATACGCTAAGCCAGGCTATTGCCAACGGTTTTCAGCGCGGCATGTTTTCTAACGAAGCCGGAATGGGATCTACGCCGAATGCAGCTGCATCGGCCGCCTCCTGGCCACCGCATCCTGCGGCACAAGGCATTGTGCAAATGATTGGGGTATTAGGCGACACTCTCGTGGTCTGTACGGCTAGCGCGATGATTATTCTGTTGGCAGGCAATGGCACCAGCTATGTGCCAATGGAAGGCATCCAGTTACTTCAAAAAGCAATGGTAACGCTGACGGGAGAATGGGGAGCCGGATTCGTGGCTTTTATTGTGATTCTGTTTGCCTTTAGCTCGATCGTCGCCAACTACATCTATGCGGAGAACAATCTCGTCTTTCTGAAACTGGACAATATGCGCATCATCTGGCTATTGCGAATCGCTACCATTAGCACCATTATCGGCGGAACGTTTGTCAGCTTCCCGCTGGTCTGGCAGTTGGCCGATATCATTATGGCTTGTATGGCCATTACTAACCTGACAGCGATTCTGCTGCTTTCTCCGGTTGTCCATACCATCGCCAGCGATTATCTGCGCCAGCGTAAACTCGGGGTGCGCCCGGAATTCGATCCGCACCGTTATCCTGATATCAGACAACAGCTTGCCCCCGAAAGCTGGGATGAAACGCCGCGCGGATAGCGCGGCAATCACAACCATCGATCAAATCTGTCGTTTTTTTTGCTAAAGTCGCAGTAAATTTCCTGCAAGGACTGGATATGCTGATTCTGATTTCACCTGCAAAAACGCTCGACTACCAAAGTCCGCTGGCAACAACACGCCATACGCTACCCGAACTGCTGGATCACTCTCAGCAGCTTATCCATGTGGCGCGCCAGCTCTCTGCGCCGCAGATTGGCAAGCTGATGGGAATTAGCGACAAACTGGCGGATTTGAATGCCACGCGTTTCCATGACTGGCAGCCTGACTTCACGCCGGACAATGCGCGCCAGGCCATTCTGGCATTTAAGGGCGACGTGTATACCGGGCTGCAGGCTGAAACCTTCAGCGAGGCGGATTTCGACTTCGCTCAGCAGCATTTACGGATGTTGTCCGGACTGTACGGCGTTCTACGTCCACTGGATTTGATGCAGCCTTATCGTCTGGAGATGGGCATTCGTTTGGCCAATGCGAAGGGTAAAGATCTCTACCAGTTCTGGGGAGATATCATCACCGATAAACTTAATGAAGCACTTGAAGCACAAGGCGACAGCGTGGTGATTAATCTCGCTTCGGATGAGTATTTTAAATCCGTGAAGCCGAAAAAGCTCAATGCCGAGCTGATTAAACCAGTCTTCCTCGACGAGAAAAACGGCAAGTTCAAAGTCATCAGCTTTTATGCCAAGAAAGCGCGCGGCCTGATGAGCCGCTACATCATTGAGAACCGCTTAACGCAGCCGGAACAGCTGACCGCATTTAACAGCGAAGGCTATTTCTTTGATGAAGAAGCGTCAGGAAACGGCGAACTGGTGTTTAAACGCCACGAGCAATAATTTACATGCCGGATGACGGCTAACTCCTTATCCGGCCTACAGGTTTTGTAGGCCCGCTAAGCAAAGCGCCAGCGGGCACCACCGTTAACTGCGGGTCATCATCAGCTTACGCAGTTGCGCAAAATCAGCAGGCAGGTGATGAGAAAGCAGCGGCAAGTCCGCGCGTTCCGCCAGCTCTTTTGGCAACGCCAGCGTCAGATCAAGAATCTCTTCAACGCTTTCTTTAAACTTCGCCGGATGCGCAGTACCAAGGAACAGGCCGTACTCGCCAGGGTTCAGTTGGTCACGCAGCGCACGGTAAGCCACCGCCGCATGCGGTTCTGAGGTGTAGCCTATCTCATGTAACTCACGCATGGTGTCCTGAGTCGTGGCATCATCAACGGCGGCATAACCCAGCTCATTCAGACGCCAGATTTTACGGCGGAACAGTTCTTCCACGCGCGGCCAGTTGTTCGGCTGGCTGACATCCATCGCATTCGATAACGTCGCCTGAGTCGCTTTCGGCGCCCACTCACCTTCAGCAAGGAAACGCGGAACCGTATCGTTAACGTTAGTCGCCGCGATAAAACGCTTCACCGGCAAGCCCAGTGATTTCGCCAGCAGCCCGGCGGTCAGATCGCCAAAGTTACCGCTGGGAACAGAAATCACCAGCTGATTCCGCGCCTCTTGCGGTAGCTGAGCCACAGCCTCAAAGTAGTAACAGATTTGCGCCAGCAGACGGCTGATGTTAATTGAATTAGCCGAGTTCAGTCCCAGAGCCACCTTCAGCTCTTCGTCATCAAACGCCTGTTTCACCAGCGCCTGGCAGGCATCAAAATCGCCATCAATCGCTACAGTTTCAATGTTACCGCCCAGCGTACAGAACAGTTTTTCCTGTAATGGGCTGATCTTGCCGTTCGGGTAGAGGATCACCACGCGCACATTTTTCAGGCCATAAAAGGCATGTGCAACCGCCGCGCCGGTATCACCTGAGGTCGCCGTCAGAATGGTTACCGGCTTGTCGCCGCTGATGTGCGTCAGCATTTGCGCCATAAAGCGCCCGCCAAAGTCTTTAAATGCAAGCGTAGGGCCGTGGAACAGTTCCAGACAGCCGACATCTGCGGCAACCTGAGCAACCGGTGCCGGAAAAGCAAATGCAGCACGCACGCGTTTTTCCAGAATTTCCTGAGGGATCTCATCACCAATAAATGCGGACAGGATCTTCGCGCTGCGGCTAACGAAGTCCTGGTTCAGCATCTCATCCACTTCTGTCAGATTGAATTCCGGTAGATCGTGCGGAAAAAACAATCCCTGATTCTTGCCAAGCCCTTGCGTGACGGCCTGCGCAAAGCTGACCTGCTCGTTATGATCTTTCAGATTATACAGTTTCATTGATTATCCCAGTACCCGTGCGCCCGCCGTGTCCAGCCGGCAAATATGAACAAAGCCTTCCTGATTTTGCAGGTAATTTTTACTCAGCCAATCTGCTACGCGCTGCGCCGTATCCGGCTTATCGCACAAGGCGAACAGCGTCGGCCCTGACCCGGAGATCCCGCTGGCCAGCGCGCCAATTTCTGTTACCGCCTGACGCGCCTGACTAAAGCCAGGCAGCAAGCGGGTACGATACGGCTCAGCAATGACGTCCTTCATCAGCTTCGCGGCAAGCCCAGGCTGACGGGAATAGCAGGCATGGATAAATCCAGCCAGATGTCGCCCGTGGGCGATACAGTCCTGACGGCGATACTGCGCAGGTAGAATCGCCCGCGCTTCTGCCGTCGACACTTTAATCCCCGGATACGCCAGTACCCATAGCCACTCATCAAAGCCTGGCACCTGCTGGCTGATAATGCCGTTTTCTTCGATCATTAACTGCATACCGCCCAAAAAGCACGGGGCAACATTATCGTAATGAATACTGCCGGAGATACGCCCTTCCAGCTCGCCCATTATCGCCAACAGGCGCGTATCGTTGAGCGGCTTACCGCAGTGTTCGTTCATAGCGACTAACGCCGCCACGACGGAACAGGCACTGGAGCCTAACCCGGAGCCAATCGGCATATTTTTTTCCAGCGTCATCGCCACCGGAACCGTTTTACCCAGCTCCTGGCAGAATCGCTCCCAACACTGATAGACAATATTTTCGCGCGGCTCTGACGGCAGCTTGTTGGCAAAGCGCCCAAGGTTGTTCAGGCTGAACTGATCAGCCGCCTCAACGGACACCACATCACCCAACAGCGAACCGTCCACCGGAGTTACTGCCGCACCAAGCACATCAAACCCGACGCTCATATTGGCACTGGAAGCCGGGGCATAAACTTTCACCATGTCAGACTCCTAACTTCCATGAAAGGGTGCGTAGCAGGTCGGCAAAGACGCCCGCTGCCGTCACGTCGTTACCCGCGCCATATCCGCGCAGAACCAATGGTAACGGCTGATAGTAGTGGCTATAGAATGCCAGCGCGTTCTCACCGTTTTTCACTTTAAACAACGGATCGTTGCCGTCTACTGCATCAATTTTCACGCGACAAACGCCGTCCTCTTCGATATTGCCAACATAACGCAATACTTTTCCCTCATCACGGGCTTTCGCCACGCGCGCGGCAAAGACGTCATCCAGCTGTGGCAATTTCGCCATAAACGCGGATACATCACCAGAATCATCAAACTCGTTTGGCAGAACTGGCTCAATGACCACGTCTGAAAGCTCCAGCTCACGACCGGTCTCACGGGCGAGGATCAGCAGCTTACGTGCCACATCCATGCCGGAAAGATCGTCACGCGGATCGGGCTCGGTATAGCCCATCTCACGCGCCATGGTGGTGGCTTGCGAGAAGCTCATGCCTTCATCCAGCTTGCCGAAAATAAACGACAGCGAGCCGGAAAGAATACCGGAGAAACGCTGCAATTCATCACCTGCGCTGAGCAGGTTTTGCAGGTTTTCAATTACCGGCAAGCCTGCGCCCACGTTGGTGTCGTAGAGGAATTTACGCCGGGACTTCGCGGCGGCAAAACGCAGCTGATGGTAGTAATCCATCGACGAGGTGTTGGCCTTTTTGTTCGGCGTAACCACATGGAAGCCTTCGCGCAGGAAATCAGCATACTGATCCGCCACCGCCTGGCTTGACGTACAGTCGACAATCACCGGATTAAGCAGATGATATTCTTTCACCAGGCGAATTAAGCGCCCAAGGTTGAATGGCTCTTTCGCGCTTTCCAGCTCCGCCTGCCAGTTTTCCAGATTCAAACCATGGACGTTGGTCAGCAGAGCCTTCGAATTCGCCACGCCGCACACGCGAAGATCGATATGCTTCTTTTTGAGCCAGGTTTGCTGACGTTTAAGCTGCTCCAGTAGCGCACCGCCCACGCCGCCTACGCCAATCACAAACACTTCAATCACCTGGTCGGTGTTGAACAGCATTTGATGGGTCACGCGAACGCCGGTGGTCGCGTCGTCGTTGTTCACCACCACTGAAATAGAACGCTCAGACGAACCCTGAGCGATCGCCACGATATTGATGTTCGCGCGAGCCAGCGCGGCAAAGAATTTCGCCGAAATGCCACGCAGAGTACGCATACCATCGCCAACAACAGAGATGATAGCCAGACGCTCAGTTACCGCCAGCGGCTCCAGCAGGCCTTCTTTCAGTTCGAGGTAGAATTCATCCTGCATGGCGCGTTGCGCACGCGCGCAGTCGCCCTGCGGGACGCAGAAGCTGATGCTGTATTCGGAAGAGGATTGGGTGATCAGCACTACCGAGATGCCCGCACGCGACATTGCGGCAAAAACGCGTGCCGCCATACCCACCATGCCTTTCATTCCTGGGCCGGAAACGCTAAACATCGCCATGTTATTGAGATTAGAAATACCTTTTACCGGCAAATCGTCGTCATCACTGCTGGCGCCAATCAACGTGCCTGGCGCTTGTGGATTGCCGGTATTTTTAATCAGGCAAGGGATCTGGAACTGGGCAATAGGGGTAATGGTGCGCGGGTGCAGCACTTTGGCGCCGAAGTAAGAAAGCTCCATCGCTTCCTGATAAGACATCGACTTCAGCAGTCGGGCGTCGGGTACCTGGCGCGGATCGCAAGTATATACGCCGTCAACATCGGTCCAGATCTCACAACAATCAGCGCGCAAACAGGCGGCCAGTACGGCGGCAGAGTAGTCGGAGCCATTACGCCCCAGCACCACTAACTCACCTTTCTCATTCCCGGCGGTAAATCCGGCCATCAAAATCATGTGGTCCGCAGGAATACGGCTGGCGGCAATGCGGCGCGTAGATTCGGCGATATCAACGGTAGATTCGAGGTAATGGCCGACTGCCAGCAATTTCTCCACCGGATCGATGACCGTCACGTTGTGCCCGCGCGCTTCCAGCAGGCCTGCCATGATGGCGATCGACATTTTTTCGCCACGGCAGATAAGCGCGGCATTGATGCTGTCCGGGCACTGTCCCAACAGGCTGATGCCATGCAGGACGTGTTTAATCTGGGCAAACTCTTGTTCAACAAAGGCTTTGAGCGGGGCCAACGGAAAACCCGGCTGCGCGGCGGCCAAACCCACCAATAGCTCAGAGAAAATACGTTCGGCGTCGCTGATATTGGCTAAAGCATCCTGACCACCGATGGTCTTCTCAATCATCGCCACCAGATGGTTGGTAATTTTTGCGGGGGCAGAGAGCACGGTCGCGACCTGCCCCTGTCTGGCATTGCTTTCCAGAATATCGGCAACCCGCAGAAAGCGCTCTGCATTTGCCACTGATGTACCGCCGAACTTCAACACTCGCATGGTTTACCTCATTGCCTTTGGTCGAAAAAAAAGCCCGCACTGTTTAGGTGCGGGCTTTTTCTTGTGTTTCCTGTACGCGTCAGCCCGCACCGTTACCTGTGGTAATGGTGATGGTTGTGGTAATAGTGATGCTGATGCGTTTCATGATGTTGTGTGCTCTGTAATTATTATCTGTCTGTCTTGTATTCTTTTAGGGTTAAAGTATCTGCTGACCTAAGTCAATAAATTTTTAAATTGATCACATTCCGAAACTTGTTCATGAGCGACTGCTTGCCCTTTTACTTTCAACCAATACAGCATGTCTCGCCCACTTGAAACCAGAGCAAAACACTGCACAACAAACATTGATCAAAACTTTATTTTGTTAGATTTTTTTCTATATCATGTAAAAAACGGTGCAACATTGCCGTGTCTCGCTGCTCTAACAGACCCATTCGCTGTTGCAGCCAGTCCGTCAACTTAATGTCGTCAGAAACGTTCAGCGTGGCTAATAAACGCAAAACACGTTCGCGCAATGCCTGTAGCTGATGCTCATCCGTCATCTCAATGTTTCTGGCCGGTTGTTGTATTAAACCTGCTAATTGATAGCAATACACCATCACCGCCTGCCCCAAATTGAGTGATGGATAGTCAGCCACCATCGGTACCCCGGTGAGGACATCCGCCAGAGCCAATTCTTCGTTGGTCAGCCCCGAATCTTCACGACCAAAAACCAGCGCGGCGTGATCCATCCACGTTGATTTTTCCTGCAACAGGGGAACCAGTTCGACCGGCGTAGCGTAATAATGAAACTTCGCGCGGCTGCGCGCCGTGGTCGCGACGGTAAAATCCACGTCGTGAAGCGCCTCGGCTAACGTTGGAAAAACGTTAATATTATCAATAATATCACCCGAGCCATGCGCAACCCATCGCGTGGCAGGTTCCAGGTGGGCCTCGCTGTCAACGATCCGCAACTGGGTGAATCCCATGGTCTTCATCGCACGGGCTGCCGCACCAATATTTTCCGCTCTGGCGGGGGCAACCAGAATAATTGTTAAACGCATTTCGATACTCTTTTAGCCTATGTGCAGGTAATAATGTGACGTGCATCAACATATTACGCAGCGCGAATTTACATATTTTTAACAGAAATCACTGAAAAAGCATTTCGCATCCGGTAAAAAATGCTAAACTATTTCCAGGCTGAACTATTGCCTTTTATGTTAACAAAAGTTGCATATCCTTCTGTTTATCCATGATAATTTAATTTAAAATGGATCGCATTGGTTGGATTCATTACATTTATTAATTAGCGCGTGCAACTAGTTGTAATATTGCAATTTTGTGATGAAAGCAAACATTTGGATACGTTGATTTCATCAAACTGTTAACGTGCTACAATTGAACTTGATATATGTCAACGAAGCGTAGTTTTATTGGGTGTCCGGCATGTCTTAGCCTGTTATGTTGCTGTTAAAATGGTTAGGATGACAGCCGTTTTTGACACTGTCGGGTCCAGAGGGAAACTACCCACGACCAAGCTAATGATGTTGTTGACGTTGATGGAAAGTGCATCAAGAACGCAATTACGTACTTTAGTCATGTTACGCCGATCATGTTAATTTACGGCATGCATCAGGCAGGTCAGGGACTTTTGTACTTCCTGTTTCGATTTAGTTGGCAATTTAGGTAGCAAACATGCAGACCCCGCACATTCTTATCGTTGAAGACGAGTTAGTAACACGCAACACGTTGAAAAGCATTTTCGAAGCAGAAGGCTATGATGTATTCGAAGCGACAGATGGCGCGGAAATGCATCAGATTCTCTCTGAATATGACATCAACCTTGTGATTATGGATATCAATCTGCCTGGGAAAAATGGCCTCCTGTTAGCGCGCGAACTCCGCGAACAAGCTAACGTTGCGCTGATGTTCCTGACGGGCCGTGATAACGAAGTCGATAAAATTCTCGGCCTCGAAATCGGCGCAGACGATTACATCACCAAGCCGTTTAACCCGCGCGAGCTGACTATCCGTGCTCGTAACCTGCTGTCGCGTACCATGAACCTGGGTACCGTCAGCGAAGAACGCCGTAGCGTCGAGAGCTACAAGTTCAATGGCTGGGAGCTGGACATCAACAGCCGCTCTCTGATTGGTCCTGATGGCGAGCAGTATAAACTGCCACGCAGCGAATTCCGCGCCATGCTTCACTTCTGTGAGAATCCGGGCAAAATCCAGTCTCGCGCAGAACTGCTGAAAAAAATGACCGGTCGCGAACTGAAGCCGCATGACCGTACCGTTGACGTGACTATCCGCCGCATTCGTAAACATTTCGAATCAACGCCGGATACGCCAGAAATCATCGCCACCATTCACGGTGAAGGCTACCGTTTCTGCGGCGACCTGCAGGATTAATTCGATCCTCACAGGTAAAAAAACGGCGCAATATGCGCCGTTTTTCATTTCACCACAACCCTATTTCCATAAGCGAAACTCGTCACTCTGCGCAGGCTGAGACTCCGGAATTTCTGTCGGCTTTGGTTTTGGCTGTGCCAGCGAGTGCCAGTCAAGATGACGCGTCAGGAACATCACGCCACACAACGCGACCAACAGCACGCCGGTTCCCAGCAGTAAAGAGCTGTCCTGTGAACGGAGCAACACCCACATCACACCATCCAGCCCCAGCAGCGCTACGGTGAACAAAATACTCTTACGCCAACCCTGTAATATCGCCTGCAGATACACACCGTTCATCAACGCCCCCACCAGACTCGCCGTAATCCACGCGGCGGTAAAACCAATATGTTCTGACAACGCCAGCAGCAACAGATAAAACATCACCAGCGATAATCCCACCAGCAGGTACTGCATCGGGTGCAGTCGAAGGCTGGTCATGCTTTCAAGGACAAAGAAAGACATAAAGGTCAGCACAATCAGCAAAATGGCATATTTTGTCGCCCTGTCCGTCAGTTGGTATTGATCCGCAGGCGTGGCGACAGCGACGCTAAATGCAGGCATTCCCTCCCAGCCAATCTTTTCGCCATCAAAGCGTTCGCCGAGGTTATTGGCAAACCAACTGCTTTGCCACTGTGCATTGAATCCAGACTCACTGATTTCGCGCTTAGCCGGAAGAAAATCCCCAAGAAAGTTGGGATGCGACCAATTGCTGGTTAAGGTCATTTCACTGTTACGGCCAACCGGAACAACGGAGAAATCTCCTGTTCCGCTCAAATTCAGCGACAGCGTCATGCTCAGGTTTTGCTCCGCCCAGCTCGCGTCGGGTAACGGAATGTGGATCCCCTGCGCACGTCCATCCAACCCCGTCCCCGGCTCAACCGCCAGCGATGTTCCATTGACCTGCGGCGCTTGCACCACACCAATCCCGCGCGCATCCCCCACTCCAACCACGATAAATGGTTTGCCGACGCTGACGTTGGGATGGTTTAAATCACGCAAACGTTCAGCGTTAAACTCGGCCTTCACCGAGATATCGTTGTGCCAGACCTGGCCCTCATAAATACCGATTTTACGCGCTTCAACGTTCTGACTCCCCTCAACCACCAACGACTCCGGCAGCCAGAAATGGATATAGCTTCGCTTACGCTGGATCTCTTTGCCATCCTCCAGCGAGGTATAAAGCTCTGTCACCGGAATGGCTATCAACGGGCCGACCATCTTTTGCGGTCCGCTGGTGCTCTGGCGGATTGCATCTTCAACGTCATTGCGATAATCCGATCGCTCTACGATTATCTGCCTGACCATTGTCAGGGGAATTAACAGCAGCAGCATGGCGCCACCCAGAGTGACGATTTTCCAGAACAGGGGTGATTTCAACATAGCGTTCTCCTTTGCAATATCAGCAAGGTAGAACAGCTATGTGCGGAGAATTTGAAGTTATGTGAAGTGACGGTGAAGCGTAAACGAAGCTTGTGCACCGCCCTCTGGTCGGTTAGATAATGTCACCGCGCCTTCATGCAGTCGTGCAACTTCACTGACAAACGCCAGCCCCAAACCGCTGCTCTTGTGTCCATTCTCGCGGGGCAGCGAGTAGAAGCGCTCAAAAATACGCGGCAACGCAAAGTCAGGGATCCCGCTACCGCTGTCGGTAACCTGCAACGTGACCCGATCCTCGTGCTGATGTGCACTCAGCACAATCATCCCGTCCTGTGGCGTAAAGTCGATAGCGTTGTCGAGTAAATTCCCCAATGCCTGCTCCAGTAACGCGGGATCGGCTGCGACGCTAAGCGATGAAGGCAGAATGGTCAGCGTGATGTTTTTTGCCGCCAGCTGCACGCTACGCGCCTCTTTAAGCTGAGCAAACAGCGCATCTACCGCCACTGGCGTCAACGTAATGTCCTGCCGATTCTCCAGTCGCGCCTGACGTAACAAGGTTTCAACCAGCGCCTGCATGCGCGCATTTTGCGTCAGAATATTATCGGTAAAGCGCGCTACCACGTTTGGCGGCGGACCTTCGCGCAGTATCTCTGCCGCGCCACGAATGGCCGCCAGCGGGCTTTTCAGCTCATGGGTTAACGCGTAGACATACTGCTCAATGTAGTTCTTGCCTTCGAGCTTCAGACGCATACTTTCCAGCGCCTGCGCCAGTTTGCGTAACTCGCTACTGCCTAAATCAGGCAGTGGGACGGGGCGATTCTCAGTAACGGAATCGGCATAACGCGCCAGCCGGGCAATGGAGCGGTTTATCCACCATACCATCCCGAAGCCAATCACCAGGGCAATACCCAGCAATACGGCGCTGGCCCACAGCATTCGCCGTTCACTGCGTTTAATCACCGGCGCCATCGCTGCATTTGGTTTGCCGACACTGAGCACACCGATAATACGACCACCGTCTACAATCGGCGCGGCAACGTACATCACCGAGCTTTCCGGATCATCCGGGTTTTGCGGCGTACTACGAGCGCCATACTGCCCACGTAACGTTAACCACACGTCGTTCCAGCGGGAGTAGTCCTGACCGACGGCCTGGTTAGCTGAATCAAACACCACCTTGCCCTGCGCGTCCGTCATGTAGACATGGTATTCATTACGTACTTTGTTAATGCCGCTGATATTGGCGCGGAATGGGCGGTTATGCAGTTGCGAAAAGGCCTGCGCCAGCTTGCCGTTGGCGGGGGTGTCAGAGAGTAAGTCATCACGCGCCAGCGCAGCCAGCAGCGTGGCGGTATCAATCAATGTGCCTTCAGTCGCTCGACGGACGCCTGGCTTAATTTCCTGCACAAAGATAGACAGAACGAACCAGGCAGCGACGGCAACAATCATAAAATAGCCGAGCAGCAAACGCATGCCAATGCGCATCAGGCGCTCCTCAGGCTGTATCCCATACCGCGATGCGTATTGATGGGGGAAAGCTCGGGGTTGATGGCCCGCAGCTTGGCGCGCAGCGTTTTGATGTGGGTATCGACCGTTCTGTCAAAGGTATCCTGCGCATCGGCCCAGACTAAATCCATCAGTTGTTGGCGGGAGTAAATACGTCCCGGCGACATCAGCAGTGTTTTCAGCAGCAGGAATTCATAGCGCGTCAGGTTCAACGGCATGCCGAACCAGGTGATCTGCGCGGCCAGCTCATTAAGTTCAAAATCCCCACAGCGCGTTGTCAATGAAGGCGTGGAGAATTTTTGCACCCGCCGCAGCAGCGTACGCACACGAGCGCACACTTCACGCGGCGAGAAAGGCTTGGCAACATAATCATCCGCGCCAATTTCCAGCCCCAACAGGCGATCCACTTCATCGCTGCGTGCGGTCAGAAACAGGATCGGCAACGCCGGGTGGCGTTCAAGTAAACGTCGGCACAGTTCAAAACCGCTTATATCCGGTAGCCCGACATCCAGAATGATGGCATCAGGGCATTGCTGGCGAGACTTCTCCAGCACGGGAAATCCGCGCTCAAACGCCTCTACGCTAAACCCCTCTTGCTGCAGCATGTAGATAAGCGTATCAGCGATTCCCTGCTCATCCTCAACCAACCAGATCAACGGCTGTTGCATTGTGCTTCCTTGTTATTGCCGCCACGGCATGATGGGTACCGCGCTAATGGCATTTTTGGGCGATCCATCGACGACTTTATCTGAATAAGCCAGATAGGCCAGCGCATTACGTTTCGCATCGTAAAAACGCACGACCTGTAAAGATTTAAACACCAGCGAGGTACGTTTTTTAAATACCACTTCGCCCTGAGCTTTACCGTTCTTGATTCTGTCGCTCAGTTCTACCGGCCCAACCTGCTGGCAGGAAATGGCGGCATCGGAGGTATCTTCCGCCAGCCCCAGACCACCTTTGATGCCGCCAGTCTTCGCCCGACTCACGTAGCAGGTCACGTTGGTAACATCCGGATCGTCAAACGCTTCGACCACAATTTTATGATCCGGGCCGAACATTTTGAACACCGTATCGACAGATCCAATCTGCTCCGCATGGGCAACCTGCGCCAACATCAGCAGAATTGAGGAAATGACTAAGCTCTTATATTTCATATTGTTACCATTTTTAAAAGTTACTCTGTGCAATTATTCGACATTCTAAGATAAAACGTATACAGATCACAGGATTACAATAATCACGCTTTCGTATGTCCGAAAAAAGCATTTATGAGCAAAAAAAACACTGAATGCTAAAACAGCAAAAAATGCTATTATCCTCATACCTGACGTCAGGTACTCGTTGTTGAAAGGATGAGGATATTTTATGGATCAGGCTGGCATTATTCGCGACCTATTAATCTGGCTGGAAGGTCATCTGGATCAGCCTTTGTCGCTTGACAATGTGGCGGCAAAAGCGGGCTATTCCAAGTGGCACCTGCAGAGAATGTTTAAGGACGTGACGGGCCATGCTATTGGCGCCTATATCCGCGCCCGTCGTTTATCGAAATCTGCAGTGGCGCTGCGCCTGACTGCGCGCCCAATTTTGGATATTGCGCTGCAATATCGCTTCGACTCTCAACAAACCTTTACTCGCGCGTTCAAGAAACAGTTTTCCCAAACGCCTGCGCTGTATCGTCGCTCCCCGGAATGGAGTGCGTTTGGTATTCGCCCGCCAATGCGCCTGGGTGAATTTGCGATGCCTGCGCACGAGTTTGTCACCCTGGAAGATACGCAACTACTCGGCACCACGCAAAGCTATTCCTGCTCGCTGGAACAGATTTCAGATTTCCGTCATGAAATGCGTATTCAGTTCTGGCGCGACTTCCTCAGTCAGGCTCCTGCGATCCCACCGGTGCTGTACGGACTTAACGAAACGCGTCCGAGCATTGAAAAAGATGACGAGCAGGAAGTGTTTTACACCACTGCACTGACGCCGGAACAGGCCAATGGCTATGTGCCGTCGGCGCAGCCTATCCTGTTACAGGGTGGCGAGTACGTGATGTTTACCTACGAAGGGCTGGGAACCGGCGTGCAAGAGTTTATCCTGACGGTTTACGGCACATGCATGCCAATGCTGAACCTGACGCGCCGTAAAGGACAGGATATCGAGCGATATTACCCGGCAGAAGATGCCAAAGCGGGAGATCGCCCGATCAACCTGCGCTGCGAATTCCTGATTCCGATTCGCCGCTAGCGCTGTAGTTCATCCAACGCAGGGGCGTCCAGATGTGAGATGTCCCCTGCCGTTTCAACGACCCATCCCGGCGCCAGCCATAAGCTTTCCTGGTAATCAACGCGAGAAATAGAACAGTTGCGCAGACGCAAGCGACGTTCAGCCCATGCCGGTAATCCAAGAATTGTACTCACCAGGCAACCCAGCGCGATACCGTGACTGACCAGCAGCGGGCGACTTCCCGGCGGCAATTCCAGACAGGATGCCAGCGCTGCGTTGACGCGATCGCTCAATTCCTGCATCGATTCCCCTTCCGGGATACGACCATCCACCGTACCGTTCACCAACTGGCGACGCCAGCCCTCTTCCTCCGGCGTCAGCGTATCGATGTGACGTTTTTCCAGCACACCCATATTTAGCTCGCGCAGACGGGAGTCATAGGTGATATCACAGCCACAGGCCTGGGCGATGATTTCTGCGGTGCGTCGTGTACGACCAAGATCGCTACTGATGACATGCGTAATACCAAACGAGCGAGCGCGTTCACCCACCTGCATGGCTTGCTGTTCACCTTTAGCGGTTAGTGGGCTGTCTGACTGGCCTTGAATACGTCGCTCGGCGTTCCACTGCGTTTCGCCATGGCGAACAAGGTATACCTGTAACATGCTTTTTTTCCGTTATACTGCGATGCGATGAATTTTCAAACTGAGCTTAATTATGCACAAGGTTATCTCTGCGACCACCAATCCTGCCAAAATTCAGGCAATTCTGCGGGCATTTGAAGAGATTTTCGGGGAAGGATCCTGCCATATTGAACCCGTCGCCGTCGAGAGTGGCGTGCCGGAACAACCTTTCGGAAACCAGGAAACGCGCACTGGCGCACGAAATCGCGTTGATAACGCTCGCCGCCAGCACCCACAGGCTGATTTCTGGGTCGCCATTGAAGCAGGAATTGACGACGATGCCACCTTCAGTTGGGTAGTAATTGATAACGGCATCCAGCGCGGTGAAGCCCGTTCAGCCACGCTGCCATTGCCTACTGTCATTCTCGACAGAGTCCGCAAAGGTGAAGCACTCGGCCCGGTGATGTCGGACTATACAGGTATTGATGAGATTGGCCGTAAAGAGGGCGCAATCGGCGTCTTTACCGCGGGTAAGCTGACGCGCTCGAGCGTCTACCACCAGGCGGTGATTCTGGCGCTCAGCCCGTTTCATAACGCGGTATATTTATAGCATTGTGCCGGTTGTTCAATCGTAGGCCGGATAAGGCAAAGCCACATCCGGCGGATCAATTTTTCCCGAGCAACACCTGTTCCAGCCACTGACGCAGATCCACCGGTGCGGATTTGAGGCTGTTCGACCCTCGCGTAATAGTAGCAATCCCCGCCCCGAGCTCGTTTTTAAGCTCACGCTGGCTCATCTCACCGCGCAGCAGCTCTTCAATGATACGCACACGCGTGCCCAACGCTTCACGCTCATCCGGCGTTAACATCAAATTGAGCAGTGGCAGGTGTAAATCTTGTTCGTAGGCGTGTTTAAGCAGATCGACAAAACGTAACCACTCCTGGTGACGTTGTTCTGCCATCTCTGCTGAATAGGGTGATTGCTGAGTCATAAGATATCGCCATCGTTGCGAGGGAAGCGTGCTTGCCTCCCCCTTTTGTACTCTTTAACGAGTACGATAGCATAACACAATCGACACGATCAGTAACGACGTTGCCATTCTGCGTCGCTCATCAACTCCGGTTTATCGCCGAGGAAATAGCGATAGTACGCATCGTAAGCCAGCACGTTCTTCACATAACCCCGCGTTTCTGAGAACGGAATACTCTCGACAAACGCGACGGCATCAATGCGGCCAGCGCTATTGCCAAGCCAGGTGCGAACGCGCCCCGGGCCGGCGTTATAGGCCGCTGACGCAAAGATGCGGTTATTGCCAAATTGCTGATACACGTACTGCAAATAGCTGGTTCCGATGTTGATGTTGGTATCAGGATCCAATAGCTGGCTCGGACTGCTGTAACCTGGAATCGAGAACATTTTCACCGTATGCGTCGCCGTACCCGGCATAATCTGCATCAGCCCGCTTGCGCCAACCGGTGATTTCACTTTCGGGTTCCAGGCGCTTTCCTGACGCGCTATCGCCATCGCATAGCTTGGCTGAATATCCTTGCCGCTGGTGTAACGGGTAAAAAGATCTTTATAGGCCAATGGGAAGCGCTCTTCCAGATGATCCCACAGTTTTCCGGCGATCGTCGCCTGAACGCTTAGATCCCACCAGTGATTATTGAACGCGTAACGCGCCAACTGAGCCTGCTCGGACTTGGTACGGCTGGTGACCAGATTCGCCCATTCACTGCGCGCAGTATTATCCATGTTCCAGTACATTAGCTCGCGGACGCGTGCCATTTCCGGGCCCTGAGTCAGCGCAGAATCAACGTTCGCTGGTGCTTTATCCACTTTCAGCTCGTACTCTTCGCCCAGGCGCTGTGCCGCCACCATCGGATAGAAACCGCGCTGCTGCATGAGTTGGTGCAGGATCTCTTTGGCTTCCGCATCGCGTCCGCGCTCCAGCAGCAGATCCGCTTGCCAGTAGCGCCACTCATCTTTTTCTTTGGCTTCCATTGGCAGACGCGCCAGCCAGGTATTCAGGCCACGACGATCGCCGGTTCCCAGCGCCATGCGCACCCGGCGCTCCACAAGCGAGGTGGAGTTGGAGCGCATAATCGCATCATCACGCCATTTGGCCTGCTCGTCGGTAACGTCATTGCCCATCAGACGCCAAGCGACAATGTCGCGCAGCTCCTGGGTTTGCTCGTCATTAAGCTGTTGCGCCTGCACCAGGGAAGGGATCATCAGGCGGGCATTCTCCACATCCTGACGCGCCACGCTGGCAAAGGCGACCGCCGCCATCTGTCGGGTGAAATCCGTTGCGCCGGTGGTGCGAGCAAAGGTCATTACCGAATTCGGATCGTTGGCCAGCGCGATGATCGCTGAAGCAATGGTTTGGTATTGCGCGGGCATCTGTCCGGCCAACGCCGTGACCAGTCCGGTATTCCCGGCTTTCATCGCCAGACGAATACGCTCCAGATACGCCAGCGGATCCTGAGTGCCTGAGGCACGCCATACGCCGAATAATTTGTCACAGGCGTTCGGCTGACTTTTTCCGCTCAGCCACAGTTCTTTCGCCCCCTGCCAGGCTTCTTCAGTTTGTCCGGTACTCCATTTCGCGAAGTAATAGTTACATTGCGCTTCGGTGGTGCCCGGTTTTTCCGGACTGAACGCCAGCAGCCCACGCCAGTCTTCGCGGCGCGCCAGTTCATTCACGAAACGAGATTGCAGAGTACGCGCCGGGGGCAGCGTCGGGTTGGCGCGCACAAAATTGGTGACGGTAATGGTGGGCTGATTCATCAGATCGTCAGTGATCTGGCGATATTCCAGATAAGGATACAGAGGATAGTTCTTCAGGCCAGACATCATCTGCTCTACGACATCCATCTGTCGGTTATCCCAGGCCTGCTTAATTTGCGCATAGCGATTGCGCTGCTCATCCAGGGAATCCGCTCGCGCTACTTGACTGACCGTCAGCAGACATACGCTGGCAGCCAGCAGGCGCCAGGTAAATTGTTTGGCTTTGTCCACAAGCTCTTCCTCTTCTCATGTTGCGTCTGTGCAGCATCATGCCGCTTAATTCATTCATGCTAACCAGACATTGCAGAATGCGCCACGTCACGGACACTTTTTTACTTTTGTTGCGAGTGGGATCTGCTGGCTGGGATTGGACAATGAAAAAGGCTACACTTCGCCTTTGATAACTATTTACCAATAATTAGCCCTAAATAATTCAAGTTGCAGCAAGGCGGCGAGGAAGTGAATCCCCTGAGCGTACAAAAGTACGTGACTGGGGTGAACGACACAGCCAACGCATCTGCGGCTTGAAGTATGACGGGATAAACATAGAGGCGAGTCCAACGTGGCCCAATTCGTTTATACCATGCATCGTGTCGGCAAGGTCGTTCCGCCGAAACGTCATATTCTTAAAAACATCTCACTGAGCTTCTTCCCTGGCGCCAAAATCGGTGTTCTCGGTCTGAACGGCGCGGGTAAATCTACCCTGCTGCGCATCATGGCTGGCATTGATACCGAAATTGAAGGTGAAGCTCGCCCGCAGCCAGGCATTAAAATCGGTTACCTGCCGCAGGAACCAAAACTGAACCCGGAACATACCGTTCGTGAATCCGTGGAAGAAGCGGTTGCCGAAGTGGTTAACGCCCTGAAAGGTCTGGATGAAGTGTACGCCAAGTACGCCGAACCGGACGCCGACTTCGATAAGCTGGCCGCGCAACAGGGCAAGTTTGAAGAGATCATTCAGGCGCACGACGGTCATAACCTGAACGTGCAGCTTGAGCGTGCCGCTGACGCTCTGCGTCTGCCGGACTGGGATGCCAAAATTGAAAATCTTTCCGGTGGTGAACGCCGCCGCGTCGCGCTGTGCCGCCTGCTGCTGGAAAAACCAGACATGCTGCTGCTCGACGAACCGACTAACCACCTGGACGCCGAATCCGTCGCGTGGCTGGAACGCTTCCTGCACGACTTCGAAGGTACCGTAGTGGCAATTACCCACGACCGTTACTTCCTCGACAACGTTGCCGGCTGGATCCTGGAGCTGGACCGTGGTGAAGGTATTCCGTGGGAAGGTAACTACTCTTCCTGGCTGGAGCAGAAAGATCAGCGTCTGGCCCAGGAAGCCTCTCAGGAAGCGGCTCGCCGTAAATCCATTGAGAAAGAGCTGGAGTGGGTTCGTCAGGGCGCGAAAGGCCGTCAGTCTAAGGGCAAAGCCCGTCTGGCACGCTTTGAAGAACTGAACAACACTGAATACCAGAAACGTAACGAAACCAACGAACTGTTTATCCCACCTGGACCACGTCTGGGCGATAAAGTCGTTGAAGTCACTAATCTGCGTAAATCTTACGGCGATCGCGTGCTGATCGACGATCTGAGCTTCTCGGTACCGAAAGGCGCTATCGTCGGCATCATCGGTCCGAACGGCGCGGGTAAATCAACCCTGTTCCGTATGATGTCCGGTCAGGAACAGCCTGACAGCGGCACCATCACGCTGGGCGAAACCGTGAAGCTGGCCTCCGTTGACCAGTTCCGTGACGCAATGGATAACAGCAAAACCGTGTGGGAAGAAGTTTCCGGCGGGCTGGATATCATGAAGATCGGCAACACCGAAATGCCAAGCCGTGCCTATGTGGGCCGCTTTAACTTCAAAGGTGTGGATCAGGGTAAACGCGTCGGCGAGCTGTCCGGCGGTGAGCGTGGCCGTCTGCACCTGGCGAAGCTGCTGCAGGTTGGCGGCAACATGCTGCTGCTCGATGAACCAACCAACGACCTGGATATCGAAACCCTGCGCGCGCTGGAAAACGCCCTGCTGGAGTTCCCGGGTTGCGCGATGGTTATCTCGCACGACCGTTGGTTCCTTGACCGTATCGCGACCCACATCCTGGATTATCAGGATGAGGGTAAGGTTGAGTTCTTCGAAGGTAACTTTACCGAATACGAAGAGTACAAGAAACGCACGCTGGGCGCCGATGCGCTGGAGCCGAAGCGTATTAAGTACAAGCGTATTTCTAAGTAATTAGCGTTAAGTGCCGGATGGCGGCCTCATGCCACATCCGGCCTACGAGGTTAGTGCGACTTGTAGGCCGGATAAGCACAGCGCATCCGGCATTAAAACCTACCTCTGCTCGCCCATCAACTCTTTCACCAGCTCCACGCAGCGCAGGAAGCGGCCGTCGTAGTCAGGCTCATGAACGTGCACAAAATTGATATTGTTTTCCTGCAACATCTCGACCAGCAGCGTCTGAAACGCTTTTCTGTCAACCGAACTTCCAAGGCTGCGCAAGCCATCCGCTACCCACGGGGTGTTGTTTTCCAGCAGGATAACCAGGTCGAAGCGATACTCGTCAATCAGCGCTTGCACAAACGGGTGTTCACGCCCTTCATACTTTTTGCAGAAAGCCTGAGTAGTCACGAAATCGGTGTCGATGAACGCCACTTTATTGGCGTACTTAACAGCAAAATCAATGTATTGCGCTTGTCCCAGTGCGATTTTATCGTAATCAGAATACTGTAACGCCATCTCATCGCCGCCCAAATGGGAGAAGACGTAATCACGCCCATATTCCCACGCACTGGTGGTGTTAAAGATGTTGGCGAGCTTGTTCACCAGCGTCGATTTACCGCTCGACTCCCCGCCGAGGATCGCCACGGTGCGCACGAAAAATGGCTTCACTTCGGTCGGAATATACTCCCAGTAGCGAAACGGGTTTTCACGGATTTGCCCGCCGCTGATGCTCATAAACGTCCGCTTGGGATCCACCAGCACGGTTTCGATCCCCAGATGTTCGAGATACTGCGGGGCATCTGATTCTTCAGAGGTGTAAATCCAGTTTGGCTGGATCCCTTTCTCCTGCATAAACGTTTTGATCCCGTTGCTCCACACGTCCCAACCGTGTGGATACGGCTCCATGCCCTCTTCGTTGAAGGCATGAATACGGATATTTTTCTGATACTTAAAGGTTTGCAGCAGCCAGCGTAGACGATCGGGCACCGTAGGCTGTTGCGACATGGCACTGTCTTCAAACAGGCTGCGATCGCGCGTGTCGTCATAGCCCATGATGATATGCAGTTCATCAACCTGACTACAGGCGCGCTGGATAAGGTAGATATGGCCGGTATGCAGCGGATAAAACTTACCAAATACCACACCGATATTTTTCTGCTGGCGCGGAAACTCCAGTCCGAGAAAACGGTGCAACGCCTCCAGCTTTTGCGCGCTGGGGCTTTTAATTTTGGCATTCAGAAGCTGGCTTAGATATCCCTTGGTCATGCCACTGGCATCTGCCACCTGTTGCAGGGTACAACCCTTTTTCTTAATGGCGGTTTTCAGATAATCAAATGACACAAGAGCCTCCTGCTGGAAAAATCGCGTAACACTGCCTGATGGCGCATCGCTTATCAGGCCTACAAATTCAGTACGTACGGGTATTTGATTATAGGTCGTCAAACACGCTTAACGCATCCGCAAGCTTCTTAACGCCAAAGACCTGCATCCCTTCCGGTACTTTTTTCGGTACGTTAGCGGCAGGAACAATCGCCCGGCGAAAACCGTGTTTCGCCGCTTCCGAAATACGCTCCTGCCCGCTGGGTACCGGACGGATTTCGCCTGCCAACCCCACTTCGCCAAAGACCACTAAGTCCTGTGGCAGTGGCCTGTCGCGCAGGCTGGAGACCATTGCCAGCAGCAACGCCAGGTCGGCGCTGGTTTCGGTGACTTTTACGCCGCCGACTACGTTAACGAACACGTCCTGATCCGCCATCTGCAAGCCACCGTGACGATGCAGCACCGCCAGTAGAATCGCCAGACGGTTCTGTTCCAGACCGACCGCCACGCGACGCGGGTTCGCCATCATTGAGTGATCGACCAGCGCCTGAATCTCGACCAGCAGCGGGCGCGTGCCTTCCCAGACTACCATCACCGAACTACCGGAAGTGACTTCATCGCCACGGCTTAAGAAAATAGCAGAAGGGTTGCTAACTTCGCGCAGACCCTGTTCCGTCATGGCAAAGACGCCCAGCTCATTCACCGCGCCAAAGCGGTTTTTATGGCTACGCAGTGTACGGAAGCGGGAATCGGCGTCGCCGTCGAGCAACACCGAGCAGTCAATACAGTGCTCCAGTACCTTCGGCCCGGCCAGCGAGCCATCTTTGGTGACGTGGCCGACCATCACAATCGCCACGCCGCGCGTTTTAGCAAAGCGCGTCAGGTAAGCAGCGGTTTCACGCACCTGCGCCACGCTGCCCGGCGAAGACTGAATATCCGCCATGTGCATCACCTGAATGGAGTCGATCACCATCAGCTTCGGCTGTTCTTCTTCAGCAATCAGGCAAATTTGTTCGATACTGGTTTCCGACAGCATGTTCAGGTTCGCCGTCGGCAGGCCAAGCCGATGCGCGCGCATCGCCACCTGTTGCAGGGACTCTTCGCCGGTGACGTACAGGGTTTTCATCTGCTCGGCGAGCCTGCACAGCGTTTGTAGCAGCAGCGTTGATTTCCCCGCGCCGGGGTTACCGCCAATCAGTATGGCGCTGCCGGGCACCACACCACCGCCGAGCACGCGGTCAAACTCTTTAAATCCGGTAGAAAAACGCGGCAGTTCCTCAAGGCTGATGTCAGAGAGCTTCTGCACTTTTGCAACGCCCGCATTTCCGGCGTAGCCGCTGAGTCGCTCGTTGCGCGCCACCGTTGGCGATGCGGCAAGGCGCACCTCGGTAATGGTATTCCAGGCCTGACAGGCGCTGCATTGCCCCTGCCAGCGCGGGTAATCGGCCCCGCATTCATTACAAACAAAGGCGCGTTTAGGAGCTTTTGCCACGTTTTACCTCATTATTTCTGATTCATACTGCCAGAGAGAATGCAGAACACGCCCATCAGGTCAGCGTGACGGATAGTAATCTCCGTCTTTTCATTCACTTTGGGTTTCGCATGATACGCAATGCCCAGCCCGGCCGTTTTGATCATCGGCAGATCGTTGGCACCGTCGCCGATCGCCACCGTCTGCGCCATCGGGATCTCATATTCTTGCGCCAGGCGGGTCAGAGTACTGGCTTTGTACTGCGCATCGACGATATCGCCGATCACGTTGCCAGTAAATTTACCGTCCATGATCTCCAGCTCATTCGCCACAGCTGCCGTCAGGCGCAGCTTGTTACGCAGATAATCGGCAAAGAAAGTAAACCCGCCGGAAGCGATAGCCACTTTCCAGCCAAGCGTTTCCAGTTTTAACACCAGTTGAGTCAGGCCTGGCATTAGCGGCAATGTTTCGCGCACCTGGTGCAGAATATTGGCATCAGCGCCTTTCAGCGTCGCCACGCGGCTGCGCAGGCTGGCGGTAAAGTCCAGCTCGCCGCGCATTGCGCGTTCGGTGACTTCGGCAACCATCTCGCCGGTTCCGGCCAGTTTAGCAATTTCATCAATGCATTCGATCTGGATAGCCGTTGAATCCATGTCCATCACCAGCAAACCCGGCGTGCGCAGATGCGGAATTTTACCCAGCGGCGCAACATCCAGTTTGGCGTCATGCGCCAGTTTTGCCGCACGCGGCGTTAACGAGCCCGCCAGACGAATTACCTGATAATCCTCAACGCACCACGCCGCCACGATCACCATCGCCGCGCCCAGTTTACTCTGGTATTGCGTTAACCGTTGTTTATCCAGCCCACGACCGTACAGCAGCCAGCCACTGCGGCCCGCGTGGTAATCCAGCGGCATCACTTCATCACCGCTTAAAGAGAGGGGCAGACCTGGCCACAGAGAGACATCTTCAGGTAGATCGCACCAGGTAATGTTAGGCATTAAAGCTCCTGTAAAATCGTTCGGGTCGGAATCATCAGGGGAAAATAACGCATGAGGCTACCCTGTAACCAGCGCTTCTGGCAACATTAAGTCTCAAATTTTCAGCAGGTGGAATATGGCTCGCACAAAACTGAAATTCCGACTTCATCGTGCAGTGATTGTATTGTCCTGCCTTGCGCTGCTCGTCGCGCTGATGCAGGGGGCTTCCTGGTTTAGTCAAAGCCACCAGCAGCAGCGTAATCCGCAGCTCGAAGAGCTGGCCCGCACGCTAGCCCGTCAGGTCGCGCTGAACGTCGCCCCGCTGATGCGTACCGAAACGCCGGATGAAAAGCGTATTAAGGCGGTGCTCACGCAGTTGACGGAGAGTAGCCGTATTCTGGACGCAGGCGTGTACGACGAACAGGGAGACCTGATTACGCGCACCGGTGAGAGCGTCAATGTTCGTGACCGTCTGGCGCTCGACGGCAAAAAAGCCGGGGGCTATTTTAACCAGCAGATTGTCGAACCCATTCAGGGAAAAAATGGTCCGCTGGGCTATCTGCGCCTGACGCTGGATACCCACACTCTTGCTACTGAAGCCAAGCAGGTGGATAACACCACCAACATCTTACGCCTGATGCTGCTACTGTCACTAGCAATCGGTGTAGTGCTGACCCGCACCTTATTGCAAGGTAAGCGTACCCGCTGGCAGCAATCTCCTTTCCTTCTCACTGCCAACAAACCGGTGCAGGAAGAAGACAACGAGAAGATAGAGTAAAAGCTGTAAAAACTGTAAAACAGAAGGGAAATCAACCATGACAACACTACGCCTGCTTATCTCAGACTCTTACGATCCGTGGTTTAACCTCGCGGTCGAAGAGTGCATTTTTCGCCAGATGCCCGCCACGCAGCGCGTTCTGTTCTTGTGGCGTAACGCCGATACGGTGGTAATTGGCCGGGCGCAAAACCCGTGGAAAGAATGTAATACACGCCGCATGGAAGAAGACAACGTGCGGCTCGCCAGGCGCAGCAGCGGTGGCGGCGCGGTGTTCCATGACTTAGGCAATACCTGCTTTACCTTTATGGCTGGTAAACCGGAATACGACAAAACCATCTCCACCGCGATCGTCCTCAATGCGCTGAATTCGCTGGGCGTAGAAGCTGATGCCTCCGGGCGTAACGATTTGGTGGTGAAAACGCCGGACGGCGATCGCAAAGTTTCCGGCTCTGCTTATAGGGAAACGAAAGATCGCGGATTCCACCACGGCACGCTGCTGTTGAATGCCGATCTCAGCCGCCTGGCAAACTATCTCAATCCCGATAAAAAGAAACTTGCCGCCAAAGGCATCACTTCGGTTCGCTCGCGCGTAGCGAATTTGACCGAGCTGTTACCGGGCATCACTCATCAACAGGTCTGTCAGGCCATCACGGAAGCCTTTTTCGCCCACTACGGCGAACGCGTAGAAGCCGAGATCATCTCCCCAAACAAAGCGCCGGATCTGCCGAACTTCGCCGAAACATTTGCCCGCCAGAGCAGTTGGGAGTGGAATTTTGGCCAGGCGCCTGCTTTTTCACATTTACTGGACGAACGTTTCACATGGGGCGGCGTAGAGCTTCATTTTGACGTCGAAAAAGGCGTGATTACCCGCACCCAAGTCTACACCGATAGCCTCAATCCTGCGCCGCTGGAAGTACTGGCAGAACGACTACAGGGCTGCCAGTATCGCGCCGATATTTTACAGCAGACTTGTGAAGCGCTGCTTGCGGAGTATCCAGATCAGGAAAGCGAGTTGCGTGAGCTGGCTGCTTGGGTAGCAAAGGCCGTGCGCTAAGCGATTAGTGGCGAATTGCCGGATGGCGGCTACGCCTTATCCGGCCTACAAGACCGCTCCCGTAGGCCTGATAAGCGAAGCGCCATCAGGCATTAATAGCGGCATTCCCGTAGGCCCGGCCAGCGAAGCGCCTCCGGGCCACAACAAAACTTACTCTTTATCGCCCAGCAGAACGGATTCCAGTGCGATTTTGATCATGTCGTTGAAGGTCGTCTGACGCTCAGCGGCAGTGGTCTGCTCGTGGGTACGGATATGGTCGGATACGGTGCAGATGGTCAGCGCTTTCGCACCGAATTCCGCCGCCACGCCGTAGATACCCGCCGCTTCCATTTCCACGCCCAGCACGCCGTATTTTTCCATCACGTCGAACATTTCACCGTCCGGAGAGTAGAACAGGTCAGCGGAGAACAGGTTGCCAACGCGAGCGTCTACACCCAGCGCTTTTGCCGCATCAACTGCGTTACGCACCATGTCGAAGTCAGCGATAGCTGCAAAGTCATGATCTTTAAAACGGATACGGTTAACTTTGGAATCGGTGCAGGCACCCATACCGATCACCACGTCGCGCAGTTTGACGTCCATACGCACAGCGCCGCAGGAGCCAACGCGAATGATTTTCTTCACACCGAAGTCGGTGATCAGCTCTTTGGTGTAGATGGAGCAGGACGGGATACCCATACCGTGGCCCATCACGGAGATCTTACGGCCTTTGTAAGTCCCGGTGAAGCCTAACATGCCGCGAACGTTGTTCACTTCACGAACATCTTCGAGGAAAGTTTCAGCAATATGTTTTGCACGCAGCGGGTCGCCCGGCATCAATACGACGTCAGCGAAATCACCCATTTCTGCATTAATATGTGGAGTTGCCATCTTCAGTTCCTTTTATATTGTTGTTTTTGCCGGGTGGCGGCTGCGCCTTACCCGGCCTACAAAACCGTAGGCCCGGTAAGCGAAGCGCCACCGGGCAATTGCATCAGAGCATATTTTTACCGTAGTCCATCGGCGACGTACCAAAGTAGCTCGCCAGCGTCTGACCGATATCCGCGAAGGTTTCACGGTGACCTAAAGAACCAGGTTTCACTTTCGGGCCGTAAACCAGTACCGGAATGTGTTCACGGGTATGGTCAGTGCCGGTCCAGCTTGGGTCGCAGCCGTGGTCAGCGGTCAGGATCAGAATGTCATCTTCACCCACCAGCTCCATCAGCTCAGGCAGACGGCGGTCGAACAGTTCCAGGCCCGCAGCATAACCGGCGATATCGCGACGATGTCCCCAGGAAGAGTCGAAATCAACGAAGTTGGTGAAGACGATGGTCTTATCACCGGCTTCTTTCATCTCTTTGATGGTGGCGTCGAACAGCGCGTCCAGACCGGTGGCTTTCACTTTTTTGGTGATGCCGCAGTTAGCGTAGATATCCGCGATTTTACCGACGGAAACCACGTGACCGTCTTTCTCGTCGACCAGTTTCTGCAGCACGGTCGGTGCTGGCGGCTCAACGGCCAGGTCGTGGCGGTTACCGGTACGCTGGAAGTTACCGGCTTTATCACCGATAAACGGACGGGCGATAACACGACCGATGTTGTAACCACCTTCGGTCAGCTCTTCACGGGCGATTTCGCACAGCTCATAGAGCTTATCCAGGCCAAAAGTCTCTTCGTGGCAGGCAATCTGGAACACGGAGTCAGCGGAGGTATAGAAAATCGGCTTGCCGGTTTTCATATGCTCTTCACCCAGTTGATCCAGGATCACGGTACCGGAAGAGTGGCAGTTGCCGAGGTAGCCCGGCAGGTTGGCACGTTTTACCAGTTTATCCAGCAGTTCTTGCGGGAAGCTGTTTTCATGATCGGAGAAATATCCCCAGTCAAACAGAACCGGAACACCCGCGATTTCCCAGTGGCCAGACGGCGTGTCTTTCCCGGAAGATAGTTCATGCGCCCATGCGTAGGCACCAATCACTTCCGCGTTGCCGTCCATGCCAGCAGCAATTTTACCAGTAGAACCTTCGTGAGCTTTCACCAGGCCCAGACGGGTCAGGTTAGGCAGATTCAGTGGACCTTTGCGACCATTGTCAGCTTCACCTTTCGCACAGGCTTCTGCAATGTGTCCCATAGTGTCTGAACCTACGTCGCCAAAGCGATCCGCATCTTCAGTCGCACCAATACCAAAGGAGTCCAGCACCATAATAAATGCACGTTTCATCTTGTTCTCCATACATCTGCGCCGCAAAAAAGCGATCAGATCAGTATACAGTTATTCGGTAATACGACGATAGACTGTCGGTTTAATTTCTGGCGCTTTATCGTCAAGGCTAATTGCCGCTTTGACCGCTTTCGCCGCTTCCTGCCAGCTGGCTTCGTCTTTGGCGTGGATCACCGCCAGTGGACGCTGTCCGTCTACGCTGTCGCCCAGACGCGCCATATCGCTAAAGCCAACGCTGTAATCAATGGTGTCCGATGCCTGACGACGACCGCCACCCATGGAAACAACCGCCATTCCCAGCGCACGGGTATCCATCGCGCTGACAAAGCCTTCGGTATCAGCATATACCGCTTTGCTGAGCATTGCCGTCGGCAGGTACTTCGCATAATTTTCGACGAAATCGGTCGGGCCTTTTTGCGCCGCCACCATGCGACCAAAAATCTCTGCTGCTTTGCCGTTATCCAGCACCGTCTGCAATTTCGCACGGGCTTCGGCGTCATCTTTCGCCAGGTTGCCGGAGATCAGCATTTCCACGCACAGCGCCATGGTGACGTCTAACAGACGTGGATTGCGGTATTCACCGGTCAGGAACTGCACCGCTTCGCGGACTTCGACCGCGTTACCTGCGCTGGAGGCCAACACCTGGTTCATATCAGTTAACAGCGCGGTGGTACGTACACCCGCACCGTTTGCCACGCCGACAATCGCTTCAGCAAGGGCTTCAGAAAGCTCGTAGGTCGGCATAAAAGCACCGCTGCCCACTTTCACATCCATCACCAGCGCATCCAGCCCTTCCGCCAGTTTTTTCGCCAGAATGGAACCGGTAATCAGCGGGATGGAATCCACCGTCGCGGTAATATCGCGGGTGGCATAAAAACGTTTATCCGCCGGTGCGAGCGAGCTGGTTTGCCCAATAATCGCCACACCCACGTCTTTAATAATTTCACGGAAACGCGCGTCGTCCGGGAAGATGTCAAATCCAGGAATCGCTTCCAGTTTATCGAGCGTACCGCCGGTATGCCCCAGGCCACGCCCGGAGATCATCGGAATATAGCCGCCGCACGCAGCAACCATCGGGCCTAACATCAGTGACGTTACGTCACCTACACCGCCGGTAGAGTGTTTATCCACAATCGGGCCGTTCAACTGCAGGCTTTTCCAGTCCAGCACGGTTCCTGAATCACGCATTGCCATGGTCAGCGAAACACGCTCAGGCATTGTCATATCGTGGAAAAAAATGGTCATCGCCAGGGCGGCGATTTGCCCTTCAGAGATGGTATTGTCGCGAATGCCATTGATAAAAAAACGAATTTCTTCATCGCTCAGCGCATGACCATCACGTTTTTTACGAATAATTTCTTGTGCGAGAAACACGGTAACCCCCAGGGGAAAAGAGTAGAAGGCCGTTGTAAGCCGGGTAAGCAACGCGCCACCCGGCAGTCGTCTTAATGCCGGATGGCGGCTGCGCCTTATCCGGCCTACGGGCTTAGTAGCTGCTTGCGCTCTTGCCGTCGCCGTGACCCAGCGCTTTCAGCAAGCTAGCCAGCAGGCTGGATGCGCCAAAACGGTAGTGACGAGAATCAGCCCAGTCAGCGCCAAACAGTTCATCGGCAATCGCCAGGAACTGCTGTGCATCTTCTGCAGTACGCACGCCGCCAGCCGGTTTGAAACCTACAGTTTTAGAAACACCCATGTCGCGGATCACTTCCATCATGATGCGTGCGCTTTCCGGCGTCGCATTGACCGGCACTTTACCGGTAGACGTTTTGATGAAATCAGCACCGGCTTTGATGGAGATTTCAGACGCTTTGCGAATCAGTGCTTCTTCTTTCAGCTCACCGGTTTCGATGATCACTTTCAGCAGCACGTTTGCCGCCGCACACGCGTCTTTGCAAGCTTTAACCAGATCAAAACCAATCTGCTCGTTACCGGCGATCAGCGCACGGTACGGGAACACCACGTCAACTTCATCGGCACCGTAGGCGATCGCCGCGCGGGTTTCCGCCAGCGCAATCTCGATGTCGTCGTTGCCGTGCGGGAAGTTGGTGACGGTTGCAATGCGGATGTCCGGCGTACCCTGCTCTTTCAGAGTCTTACGCGCAATAGGGATGAAACGCGGATAGATACAGATTGCGGCAGTGTTGCCAACCGGGGTCTTCGCCTGATGACACAGCGCGATCACTTTTTCATTGGTGTCGTCGTCATTCAGGGTGGTCAGGTCCATCAGTTTCAGTGCACGCAGGCTGCTTGCTGTTAAATCGGTCATAACATTCTCCAACGGCATCGCCGTATAAAATTTCACCTTGCGAGTTTGTTAGTATTCTAACATCCGCTCGCTATTACACTTCGATATACATCACAGTTAATGAAAACCACATACAGATTTGCATTACTCTAATGAGATCTACTTCAAATAAATTACCTTTTCTAAAGGGATGCCGTGGCATCAGGCGCATCCGGATCAAAGGTTGTGGCGGCGTTGCTTTCTACAATGGCGTTACACCTTCGGGACAAAAAGGAATCAACGATGCCCACTTCAAGCGAACTCGCGCTGCAACAGCGTTGCCAACAAATCGTGACCAGCCCGGTGCTCAGCCCTGAGCAGAAACGCCACTTTCTGGCGCTGGAAGCTGAAAACGCGCTGCCTTATCCGCAACTACCTGCACAGGCACGTCAGGCGCTGGATGATGGGGTAATCTGCGATATGTACGAAGGTCATGCCCCGTTCAAACCGCGCTACGTTTTACCCGATTACGCGCGTTTTCTGGCCAATGGTTCATCGTGGCTGGAGCTGGAAGGCGCCAGCGATCTTGATGATGCGTTATCCTTACTCACCATCCTGTACCACCACGTTCCGTCAGTGACGTCGATGCCGGTTTATCTCGGCCAGCTCGATGCGCTGCTGCAACCGTATGTTAGAATTCTAACACAAGAAGAGATCGATATTCGAATAAAACGTTTCTGGCGTTATCTCGACAGAACCCTGCCAGACGCGTTTATGCATGCCAATATCGGCCCCGCCGATACTCCAGTTACCCGTGCAATTTTACGCGCAGATGCAGAGTTAAAGCAGGTTTCACCTAATCTGACATTCATTTATGACCCGCAAATCACACCTGACGATCTGCTGCTCAGCGTGGCGAAAAATATCTGCGAGTGCAGTAAGCCACATATTTCCAATGGCCCTGAAAATGATAAAATTTTCACAAAAGGTCAGTATGGCGTCGTCAGCTGTTACAACTCTTTGCCGCTCGCCGGGGGTGGTAGCACGCTGGTCAGGCTTAATCTGAAAGCCATCGCAGAGCGCAGCGCCTCTGTCGATGACTTCTTTACGCGCACTCTACCGCACTATTGCCAACAGCAAATCGCCATCATTGATTCACGATGTGAATTCCTCTATGAAAAATCACATTTCTTTGAGAATAGCTTCCTCGTGCAGGAAGGGTTGATTGATCCCGAACGTTTTGTGCCTATGTTCGGCATGTATGGCCTGGCGGAGGCGGTGAATCTACTGTGCGATAAGGCGGGACAAAATGCGCGCTACGGAAAAGATGAGTTCGCCAATCAGCTTGGCTATCGCATCAGCGCCCAATTGGCGGAGTTTGTCGAAAGCACCCCGGTGAAATATGGCTGGAAGCAGCGCGCGATGCTGCATGCACAGTCGGGGATCAGTTCTGACATCGGCACCACACCGGGTGCACGCCTGCCTTACGGCGATGAACCAGACCCGATCACTCATCTGCAAACCGTCGCGCCACATCACGCGTTTTATCACGCCGGGATCAGCGACATTCTCACGCTGGATGAAACCATCAAGCGCAATCCTCAGGCGCTGGTGCAGCTGTGCCTCGGCGCATTTAAAGCCGGGATGCGTGAGTTTACCGCCAACGTGAGCGGCAACGATCTGGTTCGCGTTACGGGTTACATGGTGCGTCTGTCGGATCTGGAAAAATATCGCGCCGAAGGTTCTCGCACCAACACCACCTGGCTTGGCGAAGAAGCCGCGCGTAATACGCGCATTCTGGAACGACAACCTCGCGTGATTAGCCATGAACAGCAGATGCGCTTCGGTAAGTAAGATTATCCCTTTCTCCTGCGTCGACGGGCCGGGCAGTCGCCTGGCTCTGTTTCTGCAGGGATGTAATCTGCGCTGTAAAAATTGCCACAATCCGTGGACGATGGGACGCTGCAACGACTGCGGGGAGTGTGTGCTGCATTGCCCGCATGAGGCGCTGAGCCTGAGCGCGGGTAAAGTGTGGTGGCAGTCCGATTTGTGTCAGCAGTGTGACACCTGCCTTCATATGTGCCCCCAGCAGGCCACGCCGATGGCGCAGACCATGAGCGTTGATGAGGTGCTGCAGCATATTCGCAAGGCAGCACTGTTTATTGAGGGAATTACGGTCAGCGGCGGCGAAGCGACAACCCAGCTACCGTTTATTGTGGCGCTGTTTCGTGCGATCAAAACCGATCCGCAACTGCAACACTTGACCTGTATGGTCGACAGCAATGGCATGCTGAGCGAAACCGGCTGGCAGAAGCTGCTGCCGGTGTGCGACGGCGTAATGCTGGATTTAAAAGCCTGGGACAGCACATGTCATCGTCAGTTGACCGGTCGCGATAACACGCTGATTAAACAAAGCATTACCTTTCTGTCCGGGCAAGGGAAACTTGCGGAACTGCGCCTGCTGGTTATCCCTGGTCAGGTGGATTATCTACAGCATATTGATGCGCTGGCGGCGTTTATCAGAGGTTCAGGTGACGTGCCGGTACGGCTGAATGCCTTTCATGCACACGGGGTGTATGGCGAAGCGAAGGACTGGCCGAGCGCCACGCCGGAGGATGTGGAACACCTGGCGCAAAGAATGCGCGAACGTGGGGTGGATAATTTGATTTTCCCGGCGCTGTACCTGTGATGGCCGGATGCGATGCAATAGCGCCGCATCCGGAATTCAAAAATCAAACAACGCCGTGGTATTACGATACAGCGCGTCAGCGATCACGTCCGCAGGTTCCGGGCGCAGTTCACATAAGACGTCAAAGACTCTGACTACCTGCTCCGGGCGATTAGGCTGCCCCTGAAAGCCGTTGAGCGGCATATCCGGCGCGTCGGTTTCCAGCAACAGCGACTCGAGCGGCAGCTGCGCCATTACTTCGCGGGTTTTACTGGCGCGCGGATAGGTAATGGTGCCGCCCACGCCAATTTTGTATCCCAGTTGTACAAAGCGTTCGGCCTGCTGCACGCTCCCGGAAAACCCATGCACCACGCCTGTTCGTGGCAAAGCATGGCGTTTAAGGCACATCGCCAGCTTGTCATGCGTGCGTCGCGAATGCAGGATCACCGGCAGTTCGTACCGCTTCGCCAGCTTAAGTTGCGCTTCCAGCACCCGCTCTTGCTTGTCGAATTGCGGATCGTCGCGATACAGATCCAATCCAATCTCACCTACCGCCACCAGCTTTTGTGGGCGCTTATCCAGCACCTGTTGCAACTGGTCCAGGCAGTCATCACTATGTTGTTCAATAACAATGGGATGTAGGCCAAGCGCGGCAAATAATGGAGGATAATTTTCCGCTAACGCCAGTACACGGGAAAAATTCGCCGCCTGGGTGGCCGGAACGATAATGCTCTGTACACCAACCTCCGCCGCGCGCTGAATGCTGGCAGGTTCATCGCCGGTAAACGGCGGGAAATCAAAGTGACAGTGCGTATCGATAAAACGATAACTCACGCCAAATCCTCATTATTAAACGTTGTATCGTTGGCCTGAGGCGCATTGGCCACCACCGGCGCGTGGGCATCGTTGGCCACCGGCGCGGGAGGAACCACCACCGGTCCCGGCACCACAATCTTCGGCGTCTGACGAGGCAGCGGCACGTTTTTCCCCAGCAGTTTGCCGACGGTAGCGAGGAAGTAACGACCGCACAGGCGTCCGGTTTTGTAATCTTCCCGCAAGGCCGGAATACGGCTTCCCAACGCCATGCTGTGGAGCGGTTTGGGCGGGTAGATCTCAAAGATACGCAGCTTGCCCGGCGGTTTCTCAATAAAGCTCTGAATCGCGCGATAGGTGGCTTCATGGTGCTGCACCAGATTCAACAGTGGTTGCAGGCTGCTTTCACCCAGCCAGCGTTCCATACGCTTGAACCACTGCGGGGTGTAGTACATTTGCGAAGGCACAGTGCGGATAACCACCAGCGTTTTCGCCCCCTGCTTCGCCGCTTCCTGCACGGGAATGGCATCGCTGACGCCCCCATCCAGGTAATTCACGCCGTCCAGCGCAACCCCTGTGCGGTAGAACCCGGGAATCGCGCTGGAGGCACGAATAAGATCAAGCCAGTTTTGCCGGTTCGGCGAAAAATAGCCCGGCGTGTAGTCATCACCCCGACAGGCGCACATATAAAACGCTTTCCCCGCGGCAAACAAGCGCTCAGCGTTGTCCATCGCCAGCGGCATTTGGGACGAGGTCGAATCCACCAGCCAGTCGAGATCGATTAAGTTTCCCCCGCGCACAAAGCGCACCGGGTCAAAAAACTCACGTCGGGTAGTGTAACGCATGATGACTTTACGACCGTAACCGGGCTGGTTACAGAGATAAGCTGAAAGGTTTTGCGCACCAGCGGACGTCCCGTAGAAGAGATCAAAGGGATTGAACTGCGCGCGCATGAATTCATCCAGTACGCCTGCGGTGAAGATGCCTCTTTGTCCCCCGCCCTCGCACACCAGCGCCATACTGCCTGGTTGAAACGGACGTAACGATAACGGCGCGATATTACCGAGCGTGACGGGTATTCTCTGCCCCACCTCTGCCTTCCTGTTGTTTTTGTAATAGGACAACAAAGTAACGCAAATTGCCTGCAGCTAAAACCGTAAAAGCCAGTCCGCTGGACTGGCTCAGTAGCAAGTTATCTTTACGGTTTACGTACTAGGGTCGTTTACGCCCGGTGAACAGGCTGACCAGAAACAGAATGATACCCACCACAAAAACAATTTTCGCTGCGCCTGCAGCGGTACCCGCCAGTCCACCAAAACCCAGTGCAGCGGCAATTAACGCGATAACCAGAAATATGATGCCCCATCGAAACATATGCTTCTCCTTTACCATAGTTAATTTCACCGCTTGATATGAGCGCTCAGGCTACCCATCGGCGATATTTTCAGTGTGGTGCACAATACGCCTCCCGACAAACGTCAGGAGGGCGAATTAAGTCTAATTAGTGAGTTTTGAGATCGTTTTTAACGCTTTTCACGCCATCAATCGCTTTGGCGATGCTCTCAGCGCGATCGCTTTGAGCTTGTGAATCGACAGAGCCTGAAAGTTGCACAACGCCATCGGTGGTCTCAACTTTCACCTTGCGTGAAGGGACAATATCATCGGCCAGCAGCTTGGCTTTTACTTCACTGGTGATTGCCGTATCGCCCGCATAGCCTTTAACGGAGGTTTCTTTACTATCACGCACGTGCAGTTTGTCGCTAACGGAGGTCACACCCTCAACGCCTTTCGCCACTTTCACCGCTTCTTCAGCCTGCGCCTGGCTTTCAACAAAGCCGCTTAGCGTTACTACTTTCTGATCGGTCTTGACGGAAATATCGGTGCTCTTAATGCTATCGTGGTCCACCAGCGCGGCTTTTACTTTCGCGGTGATGGTGCTGTCATCCATGAAATTACCGACTTTGTTCATAGAGCTATCGACTTTCTGCCCCGCACTTTCGACGCCGGATTGCGCTTTATCCGTCGTGGCGTTTTCTGCATAAGCAGAACCCGTTGCAACAGCGGAGGTCAGCATCACGGCCAGCAGCGTTTTAGAAATCTTAAGTCCTGTCATTGTCATCGATGTATTCCTGTATGTTTTGCTAAAAGCCAGGCTCTGCCGTTACACGGCCTGAACCAGCAACTAATTTTGTAAGTGGAATAAATATCAGCAATAGAAGCTGCAACAGGCAGCCTAAAAAGCATTTAACGCCGATATTTATGTCATCACATTGTTAAATATAGTTCAGGATTTCGTGATCGCTGCCCAATTTGACTAAAAAACAGGCAAACAAAAGAAAAACGCGAAGTTTTAAGAACATTCCGCAAGGGATTTAAAAGACAGGGAAAGTTGCAGGGCACGGCGGATACCGTGCCCTGGAAGGTCGATTAGTGTTCGCGTGTTTTACGGAACTGAACGTCCGGATAACGTTCCTGGGTGAGATTCAGGTTAACCATGGTTGGCGCGATATAGGTGAGGTTATCGCCGCCATCCAGCGCCAGCTGAATTTCGTTCTTACGCTTAAATTCTTCGAATTTCTTCACGTCAGAACATTCTACCCAGCGTGCAGTCGCCACGTTGACGGATTCATAAATCGCTTCAACGTTGTACTCGCTCTTCAGACGTGAAACCACCACGTCAA
The DNA here is from genome assembly GCF_030333815.1 of Citrobacter sp. Cf136. Lineage (NCBI taxonomy): Bacteria > Pseudomonadati > Pseudomonadota > Gammaproteobacteria > Enterobacterales > Enterobacteriaceae > Citrobacter > Citrobacter sp. Cf136. The sequence continues at coordinate 274,065 of NZ_JAOWFE010000040.1, forward strand.
ACTGCAGCACACCCACCGCACCGACGATCAGATCGTTGTTGGCGATCGGACGGAATACCTGCACGGCACCCTCTTCTGACAGCTGAACCAGCCCTTTCAGCAGCTGTTTCTGCTTCAATGGATCCTTCAGGCGAATACGACGGAACAGCTCCGGCGCGAAGTTCGGAATACCGGTGAACTTCATCATTTCGCCCTGGGTAAAGGTATCGCCGATCTGGATAGTGCCGTGGTTATGCAGGCCGAGAATATCGCCCGGATACGCTTCTTCCACATGAGAACGGTCACCGGCCATAAAGGTGAGTGCGTCGGAGATCACCACGTCTTTACCAATGCGCACCTGGCGCATTTTCATGCCTTTCTCATACTTGCCGGATACCACACGCATGAACGCCACACGGTCACGGTGTTTCGGGTCCATGTTGGCCTGAATTTTAAACACGAAACCGGTGAACTTCTCTTCTGAGGCTTCGACGACGCGGGTGTCGGTTTTACGCGGCATCGGCGCAGGCGCCCACTCCACTAAGCCATCCAGCATATGGTCAACGCCGAAGTTACCCAACGCGGTACCGAAGAAGACCGGGGTGATTTCGCCCGCAAGGAACAACTCATGGTCGAACTCGTTGGACGCGCCCTGCACCAGCTCCAGCTCGTCACGCAACTGCTGCGCCAGGTCTTCACCCACGGCAGCATCAAGTTCCGGGTTGTTAAGACCTTTAACAACACGCACTTCCTGAATGGTGTGGCCTTTACCGGTCTGATACAGGTAAGTTTCATCTTTATAAAGGTGATAGACACCTTTGAACAACTTACCGCAGCCAATCGGCCAGGTGATCGGCGCACAGCCGATTTTCAGTTCGTTCTCAACTTCATCCAGCAGCTCCATCGGATCGCGGATGTCACGGTCGAGTTTGTTCATAAAGGTCAGGATCGGCGTATCGCGCAGACGGGTAACTTCCATCAGCTTACGGGTACGATCTTCAACGCCTTTTGCAGCATCGATAACCATCAGACAGCAGTCCACCGCCGTCAGAGTACGATAGGTATCTTCGGAGAAGTCTTCGTGCCCCGGGGTGTCCAGCAGGTTCACCAGGCAGTCATGATACGGAAACTGCATCACAGAGGTGGTAATGGAGATACCACGTTGCTTTTCCATTTCCATCCAGTCAGATTTTGCATGCTGGCTGGAGCCACGGCCTTTTACCGTACCGGCGGTCTGAATGGCCTGTCCGAATAACAGTACCTTTTCAGTAATTGTCGTTTTACCGGCATCCGGGTGAGAAATAATGGCAAAAGTGCGGCGTTTGGCCACCTCTTGCAAATAAGGAGACAACGTCATAGTCAAATCTTCTTAGGTAAGCACGGCAACGGGCCGGGCAAGTTGAATACGAAAAATTGCGGCTATTTTACCCATCAACGGGGGGGAGGCAATCAGTGTTTACACAGGAGCTGCTCCAGTTCGCTTAATGACGCTACGGTCCAGGTCGGCTGAATGCCCGCTGGCTGCTCGCGGTGGTGCGTATTTAGCCAGCAGGTGGATAGCCCGGCGTTAATGCCGCCAAGAATATCGGACTCTGCGGTGTCACCCACCATTAGCACGCGAGAACGGTCAGGATTGCCCGCCTGCTCCAGCGCATGGTCAAAAATACGGGAATCAGGTTTTGCCACCCCAACCTGCTCAGAAATCACCAGCAGATCGAAATAATCGCGCAGCCCCGTCCGCTCAAGGCGGATTTGCTGCAACGCGGTAAAGCCGTTAGTAATGATGCCGATTTTCGCTTTATCACGAATCGCATTGAGCAGAGAAACCGCCCCCGGCAACGGCGAGCAGATCTCCGCCATCGCATTGATGAATGCATCATTAAGCTGGCCCGGTTCAACCTTCAGGCGTTCGGCCCAGCTCTGAAAACGGGCATGCTGCAGTTGTAATGAGGTAATCGCGCCGTTTTGGTAATCCACCCACAGCGGTTTATTCACGGCCTGGTAGTCCTGAAAATCTTCAGCGGTAAAGGTAATGCTATAGTCGAGAAACATCCGCTGTAAGCCGGTAAACGAGTCAAATGTAAACAGCGTTTCGTCGGCATCAAAGAAAATCCAGTCCCACTTCTTCATCATTACACCTTGTCTTACATGCTGATTGGCAACGCCATGATGATGGCGTCTTCGTGGCCATCAGCCGTTGGATAGTAATTGCGACGGATCGTCGCCTCGTTAAAGCCTAAGCTTTCGTACAGCGCGATAGCGGCCGCATTCGAAGCGCGCACTTCAAGCCACAGCGTCAAAATGCCACGCTTTTCCAGCTCATCGATCAAATGCTCCAACAGCTCACGCCCCAGCCCACGGCGCTGAAAGTCAGGATCGACGGCAATATTGAACAGCGTAGCTTCATCCAGCACGACCTGCGTAATCGCAAAAGCCGCCATCACGTCATCAACCCTCAACTGAAAATTGAGATAGCGATCGCCCTGGTTGCTGGCAAATGTTTTTTCACTCCACGGAAAAGCGTGGGCGCGTTTTTCAATATGAAATGCTGCGGGTAAATCAGTCGGTTCGAGGGAAGAAATCGTGTTCATATGCGCAGATTTGTTGCCATAACGCGGCGCGTGCCGCTGGGTTTTCCCGTAATTCATTAAACGCAGGACTCTCGACCTGAGCGCCCTCCAGCAGCAGCGGCTCTTCGGTTCCCAGCCGCCAGCTATTACAGCGACTGCCTTGCGGCAGCATGGCGACACGGTCAGGCGTCAGTTGTAAAACCTGATCCGGGCTGACGGTTAATGCGCGTAAAATATCGCTCATCAATGGTTCGGTTAGCGCGGGTAACTGTGCAGCAACCATCACCAAACGGACATGCGCAGGAATGGAAATCGCGATCTCGCCCTGCAGTGCGCCAGGACGACGCAACGACCACTGCGTAATGCCCAGTTGCTGTAACTGCCAGTCTCGTCGGGATGTCATAGCGAAACACTCCTGTCTATCAGGGGCGCAAATATAGCAAATTTGTCGAATCCGTGCCATCAAACAACTATAATCCCCCGCTGTACAATTTAAGGAGCATTCCATGTCTGCTTTTACCCCGGCAAGTGAAGTCTTGCTGCGCCACAGTGATGATTTCGAACAAAGCCGTATTCTGTTTGCCGGTGATTTGCAGGATGACCTGCCTGCCCATTTTGAAAGCGCCGCCAGTCGAGCGCACACTCAGCAACTTCACCACTGGCAGGTGCTTAACCGCCAGATGGGCGACAACGTCCGCTTCAGCCTCATCGCGCAGGCCGATGACGTTGCCGATAGCGATACGCTGATCTACTACTGGCCGAAGAATAAGCCGGAAGCCCAGTTCCAGTTGATGAACATTCTGTCGCTGTTACCGGTTGGCACCGATATTTTTGTTGTCGGTGAGAATCGCAGCGGCGTACGTAGCGCAGAGCAGATGCTGGCCGAATACGCACCGTTAAACAAAGTCGACAGCGCACGTCGCTGTGGCCTGTACCACGGTCGTCTGGAAAAACAGCCAGTCTTTGATGCAGAAAAATACTGGGATGAATACCAGACAGAAAATCTGACCATCAAAACGCTGCCGGGCGTCTTCAGCCGTGACGGCCTGGATGTTGGCAGCCAACTGCTGCTCTCCACGCTGACGCCGCACACCAAAGGCAAAGTGCTGGATGTCGGCTGTGGCGCAGGCGTTCTCTCCGTCGCCTTGGCCAGCCACTCGCCGAAAGTGCGCTTAACCCTGTGCGATGTTAGCGCCGCCGCCGTTGAAGCCAGCCGCGCAACGCTTGCAGCCAATGGCATTGAAGGTGACGTCATCGCCAGTAACGTCTTTTCTGACGTAACGGGCCGATTCGATATGATCATCTCCAACCCACCGTTCCACGACGGAATGCAGACCAGCCTTGATGCCGCGCAAACGCTGATTCGCGGCGCCGTGCGTCATCTGAACAGTGGCGGTGAACTGCGTATCGTGGCAAACGCCTTCCTGCCTTATCCGAAGGTTCTGGATGAAGTGTTTGGCTTCCACGAAGTTATCGCGCAGACCGGGCGCTTCAAGGTCTATCGCACCATCATGACGCGCCAGGCGAAAAAAGCCTAACCGCTGTAGGCCAGATAAGGCGTTTACGCCGCCATCTGGCGTGACACCGAGCAACGCCGGATGGCGCTATCGCTTATCCGGCCTGCATAAAACGCCAAAGCCGAAGAAACGCCTTTTTTTTCGGCAATCACGTTAAGTTCGATAATTAACAGTTGACGCCCTGCATAAAATCTCTAGAATTCGCCTCCGTGGTAACGATACTTTTTGAGTGTCGATGGTATGCGAAGGTGGCGGAATTGGTAGACGCGCTAGCTTCAGGTGTTAGTGTCCTTTCGGACGTGGGGGTTCAAGTCCCCCCCCTCGCACCATAATCCACGTTGATATTGCTCGCACTGGGCGAAGGTGGCGGAATTGGTAGACGCGCTAGCTTCAGGTGTTAGTGTCCTTAGGATGTGGGGGTTCGAGTCCCCCCCCTC
>NZ_JAOWFE010000040.1:278617-498507 GCF_030333815.1 Citrobacter sp. Cf136
TGGCGGAATTGGTAGACGCGCTAGCTTCAGGTGTTAGTGTCCTTAGGATGTGGGGGTTCGAGTCCCCCCCCTCGCACCAATTATCTTATTTCCCTCTCGATTTCCTTCTCTAGTTTTGTTCATCCCTGATTCCAGTTCATTATTACCAGAACAATGCCACCAATCAGCGCCGCGCATGAAGGTAACAAAACAAAGTGCCGTAAACGCTTGTGGTACAACATGAGCGAAGTCAGTAGTAATCCTAATACAATCATCACCTTCCATACGTAGACCGACAGGTCGCTATATGCCATCCCGGCAATCAGCATTCCCGGCAGCAGAACACCCCATCCACTGCCCAGCGTACGTTGCAACATGATTCCACCTATGACACTGATAATGATAACCAATATCATATGATAAAACTTCTCATTTGTCAGCCGTGAAGCACTATCAATTATATGAGTTTTACTTAACGATTGATGACATGAATAACCCAAGGTGATAAATTGCTCACCGGTTAGCTCTTCAACTAAAAACAATAAAAACCTCTGCGAATGATACCCCGTTCGTTATTTGTTTTATTTACCAACACACCTTCGTACATTGCAGATAACTAACAATATTTACCTATGACAGTACAATCCTGGCGAACTCTGCGCACCAAAAAATACCAACTCTCTTTACGACTGTTTCTGCTGCTCAACGCAGTCTCCGCGCTGTTTACGCTTTTTTTCCCACTGTTTGCGGTCAAAGCCTTATCAGTATCGGCGTTGCTGATACTGGTGATGAGTACACTGCTGCTGGTATGGCATGGGAAATACGCAGATAAAAGAATTAATCTCCCTTTTATTTCAATCGTTTTTGGCTTGTTATGGGCGTTACACATATTATTGAAATATAATGCTTTAGGTCAGAATGATTATTATTTCCTGTTAATAGCGCTTCTCAGCGTACTGTTTATTGGCTCTATCGCTTTTGCCAATAATATCATCGCGTTTACGCTCCACTCACTCCCCTCCGTCGCCGTTTGTTTATGGCTTAACGGCAGCGAGCATGGTTTGCGGATTTTCTATTTTATGGCGCTGCCTATGGCCGGTATCGCCATCCAGCATGTGATACAAAAGCGCTACGATGGGTTCGCTCAGCAACTGATGTACAAACTGCTGGAAGAACGAGAAACCCTGAACGGGCTCAGCATGCTCGACCCGCTAACCGGTTTGTATAATCGCCGGGGGCTGCAACACCGGCTCGATACGCTGTTGGCCCTAAGTAATTCGAGACACTTCGTTCTGCTGCTGGATATCGACCATTTCAAATCCTATAACGATCATTACGGACATATGATGGGCGACCAGGCGTTGATCCGTGTTTCTGCCGCCATCCGAGACTCCGTCCGCTCCAGGGATGTGGTGGCGCGTTTTGGCGGTGAAGAGTTTATGATTTTGCTGACCGCAGTCGATCCACAGCAGGCCCAGGCTGCCGCCGAACGTATCCGCCAGAAAGTGTACGACCTTAAAATCCCTCACATGTTTAATGAGAGCGTGGCAACCAACGTAACCGTCAGTATCGGCATTGCACCTCTGGTCGAACAGGATATTGATGCTGCTATTGCCAAAGCGGATAAAGCCCTTTACGAGGCCAAGAATCTTGGGCGTAACAATACTCTGGTCAGCGATGAGCTACGGGTAAACTGCCCTTCTACCTGAGCTTTCTGTGCGGTGCCACCCGAGATGGCGACAAAGATCTTGCTATCGCCTAACACCAATTATAGGATTAGCAATCATTATCATTAAGATTAACATCCTTATATCGACATGGCTTATCGTTCCGCACCGATCGTTGAAGATGTCATCTGGCGTAGCCATCTCCCCTCAGAGATGCCCTCGCTGGCTGCTGCCGTACGCGCAACGATAGCCAAAACTCGCGAGCACTTGCTGGACTTCATTCGTCTTGACGAAACGCCTGTGCCAGGTGCAATGACGCTGCATGAATGGACGCAACCGACGACGCTAAGTTCATTGCTCGCTGTTTATTCAGACCATATCTATCGCAACCAGCCCACGCTGCCCCGCGAAAATAAGCCCCTGATATCTCTTTGGGCGCAATGGTATATCGGCCTGATGATGCCTCCGTTAATGGTGGCCCTGCTGACGCAAAAAGAGGCTATAGACGTCTCTCCTGAACACATGCACGTAGAATTCCACGAAACGGGCCGAGCAGCCTGCTTCTGGATCGATGTCCATCAGGATCATCTGGCTACAGCCCTGTCTCCTCAACAACGCATGGAAACACTGATTCTCTCAGCGCTAACGCCGGTTGTGCAGGCGCTGGAAGCAACGGGTGAGATCAACGCAAAGCTTATCTGGAGCAACACCGGATACTTAATTCACTGGTATTTAACGGAAATGAAGCCGTTGTTAGGTGAAGAACTGCTGACCACGCTGCGCCAGACCTGCTTTTTTGAGAAACAACTTTCCTGCGGTCAGGATAATCCTCTATGGCGTACCGTTGTTCCGCGTGAAGGGCTGTTAGTGCGCAGAACCTGCTGCCAACGCTATCGCCTGCCTGACGTTCAGCAATGCGGAGACTGCACGCTGAAGTAAGCGAGGAGCCGTAGCCCCTCGCCAGATATTTATGCAACCTGCTGGTTTTCCTCTTCCATACGCTGCGCTTCTTCTTTTTCCTGCGCTAATAACTGCTTTTCGTAGACCTTAAAGAACGGGAAGTAGATAACGGCCGATACCAGCGCCAACAGCACCACCAGGATAGCCGCACGATAATCCCAACCTAACGCCCATGCGGCGCCAACCGGTGCCGGGGCCGTCCATGGAACCACTGAAATTACCCGCCCAATTAAATCCAGTTTCATCGCCGCCCACGCCAGTACCGCATTCACCATCGGAGCCAGCAGGAAGGGGATAAAAAACACCGGGTTCATGACAATCGGCGTACCAAATATCACCGGTTCGTTAATATTAAAAATGCTGGGGACCACGCTCAGACGCCCAATCGAGCGTAGATGAGCTGAACGACTCCGCAGATAGCAAATCACCAACCCCATCGTCGCGCCGGAACCACCAACCACAATGAAGAACGTCCAGAACGCTTCCATAAAGATATGCGGTAACGGCACACCCTGCGCCAGCGCCGACTGGTTCATCCCGAGATTGGTGAGCCAGAACATTTGCAGCATTCCCGACACAATAGCCGCGCCGTGAATACCGGCAAACCACAGCAGATGGCCGATCAATACCGCCAGCAGGATCGCCGGGAGAGAATCTGCAGCCGACACCAGTGGTTTGAAAATGGCCATAATGGCCTGCGGGATCAGCATGTCAAACTGCGACTGTATCACCAGGCTTAGCGGGTACAGCGTTAGCACCACCACCAGCACCGGGATCAGCAGATCGAAAGAGTTTTTGATCATCGGCGGCACCTGATCGGGTAAACGGATGCCAATGTTGTGCGCCTTCAGGAAGCGCATCATTTCAACGCAGTAAATGGCTACCAGGATGGCGGTGAAAATCCCCGTTCCTCCCAGACTATCAACCGGCATCGTGCCTTTGGTTTTTGGCGCGGCAATCAGCAAAAAAGCCATGATTGATAGCATCGCACACATAAACGGATCTAACTGATGCGACTTCACATAGTGCTTGCCCAGGTTATAAGCAATAGCCGCACATATGTAGACCGACATGATCCCCATCGTCATATCAAACGGTGTGAGGATTTGGCCTTCAAACTGTTTTGCCAAATCCAGCCACGCACGGGCGAATCCCCAGGTGGTATCCGGAGAAAATGGCGGATAGGCAAAAACCAGCAGAAAAGAGCCTACAATCATAAAAGGCATCGCCGAAATAAAACCGTCACGAATAGCCATGACATGACGTTGTGAAGAGATGCGCCCGGCAACAGGGCTAACATAGTTTTCAACAAAGCGGAAAATCACGTTAAAGACAGCATGGTTAGTAGACATAGCCGTTCTCCCGTTGTGCAAAACCTTGCAACCGTGTTGGCATCAACACCACCACGTAAATCCCATTACCACTTTTCGCAACCGTGCCGGGGGGAACACCAGCACTACCGCTATTCGAGTTAAGTTTCATAGATGGCTCTTATTATGTGATACAGAGGAAGTGACAACTTCAGTATTAATCGTCATTTCAGCATTCTGCAACCGGTTACTGTAACCGGTTTCTTTGATTGTGAAGACGATCGAAAAACTGCTAATGTTGCTATATTGTTACAATAAAATATTTACAGTGCGGTTGCCCCTATGACAAATTACATCCTGCATGTTTTCTGCTGTGCAGGGTTATCTGTAAGCGATAGGGAGAGAAGAATGAGTTTGCAATCAGTACGTCAATTCCTGGCGCAACATGCACCAGATATTGAGATTATCGAATTAGATCAGAGCACAGCAACCGTTGATCTGGCAGCAAAAGCCCATAACGTTGAACCTGGCCAGATAGCGAAAACACTTTCGCTAAAGGTGAAGAACGACATCATCCTGGTCGTGGCAAAAGGTGATGCCCGACTGGATAATAAAAAGCTAAAGAGTACGTTCGGTGCCAAAGCCCGTATGTTGAGTAGCGATGAGGTCGTGAGCGCGACGGGGCATCCCGTTGGCGGCGTTTGCCCCTTCGGATTAGAAACACCGATTTCAGTGTACTGTGATGTTTCTCTGAAGCACTACGCTGAAGTGTTGCCTGCCGCAGGTGCCATCCACAGCGCGGTTCGCATCACGCCTGAGAGGATGGCTGAACTGACTTCTGCCACCTGGGTTGACGTGTGTCAGTAATGCTTCACGCGCCAAATCGGCGACCAAACCCGGCACAAAGCACGTCAACGTTGCCTGTCACGAAGCCGCCTGCATAAAAGGCGCTGGCTCGCCAGCACGCAGGTACAGCAGGATATCGGCAGCATCCAGTAACCCGGCATCTGAGCTTACTCCCAGTTTGGACATCACATTAAATTTGTGTGCCCGAATGGTTTTAATGTTCCGTTCAAGCTGAGCGGCAATCTGTGGCATCGAATAGCCATTTGACATAAAGCGCAGTATTTCTCGTTCTGTCGGACTGAGCATGCGGCTTTGATTAATATACCAATGGTTTTTCGTGCTTTCGGTTCCTCGGCTTGGGCTGCTTAACGCCGTTAATAAAGCGTCCTGTAGCACCGTTAACGAAGAAGCTTTACTCACAACGCCATCCAGCGGCAAGGGGGACAAGGAGCCAATTAAACGCGCTTCAGCGTCATCATCGGCAATCACCACGCGGCGAATCCGTGGAAAATTTATCGCCAGTTCCGTTAAATAGGCCAACCCAGCTCTGCGATCGCTTCTGATTGCAGAGAGAGAAAAAATAACTGCCGAAAACGACATCTTTAACATTGCCTGACTAAAAGTGGGCTGGCTAGAAAAGAGATGAAGTTTATATTGGTCATCTGGCATGGTATTAAATAAACTATTAATACCTACACTGCTCATTGTACACTTTTCTACCAGTGCAACGTTTCTTTTGATGATTCTGCTTTCCATTCCGTGGTTTCTCCATAAACTGAAGGTAAATTAAGTTCTCGCGATCCTTGAGAACTATTTATCCAGGCATACATTTCTGCATTGCTATTTATCGACAAGCGACGCATAGCGCTATTCTTTTGGGCACTGATTGTTTTATTGCTTTTCTTCAGCAACATCGCAATCTGATTAATTCCCCAGCCTTTCCCAAGGAGGCGCAGCACTTTCCTTTCAGAGAGAGTGAGGACTATTGAGCGCGCGCTATGATCTAACAATTGCGGCATAGCAGGTGGAGAAAGTAGTGTCTTACTTATTCTTTCTGCTCGCGCATTTCCTGCGTGAATGACGCTCACTAAACTTTCTATCGGCTCTGCATCAGAGAGCAGCGAACTGACAGGACACATCAGTAGCTCAATAGCCAAAGGATAGAAAATACGAGAGACGAGAAAGACCCAGTGAATATCACGGTATTGAGATAATAAAGAATAATATTGTTCGCAGACTGAACGAGGATAATTGCAGTCTCCAGTTAAATCAGCAATCACCAAATCAGCGTACCGTAGTTGTAATAATGTTAGTTCTTCAACAGAACAACAGTATGTAAGTTCGTAATCGGCAAACTGCGCCTGTATTATACCTTTAAGCCCGGTCTGTATAATCGGCGATTTACTAATAATAATTGCGTTTTTGCAGCGTCCTTGCAACATATCCCCTCCACACTCACCAGTCCGTAATCGTACTTAATTCAGTTCTCCCGAATAAATTAATAGCCATTAATTCACGGGAAAATACTCCGAACAATAAACGGGGTGAATTGCTTATCCTTGGCGTTTATTAAAATAAAAGTATTGGCACTACAATCCAGATAAAGCCAAACTGTCAAGCTATTATTACATGATTACGCATAAATACGTTATTTGTAAAATTAAAATAACTACAATAGATCGTTAGCATGGCTTATGTATTTGCCATCCGGGTAAATAACGCTACATTACAGTCATGCGCCCTCTCATACCTCGGCGAGTGGGGAGTGTTAATATGCCATAACCGTATCGTCGGTGTCTTTTTTCGACACAAAGATTGATCTTAGCCAGAGCCAGCGGGCTCATGCTTCATGATAAAAGTAAACATTCGTCACTCAAAGAGATCCTTATCAGTCAGAGCGAACCATGCAAACAGAGCAGTCGTCACAGCGAACGGTTACACGGTTATGTATTCAATGCGGTCTTTTTTTACTTCAGCATGGGGCAGAAAGCGCGCTGGTTGACGAGCTATCCACCCGCCTCGGGCTGGCGCTTGGCATGGATAGTGTAGAAAGCGCTATCTCCTCTAACGCTATCGTCCTGACCACCATTAAAGACGGGCAATGCCTGACATCAACGCGAAAAAATCAGGATCGCGGCATTAATATGCACGTCGTGACGGAAGTGCAGCACATTGTCATTTTGGCGGAACATAAACTGCTGGATGTTAAAGGCGTAGAGAAACGCTTTAGCCAGATTAAACCACTGCGCTATCCAAGATGGCTGGTCGCCCTGATGGTCGGTTTATCCTGCGCCTGTTTTTGTAAACTCAATAACGGCGGATGGGATGGTGCGGTGATCACCTTTTTTGCCAGCATGGTGGCGATGTATATCCGCCAGATACTGGCATCCCGGCATTTACATCCGCAAATAAATTTTTGCATCACCGCCTTTGTGGCGACCACCATTTCAGGTTTGCTGCTGACGTTGCCGACCTTTAGCAATACTCCGACTATCGCTATGGCCGCCAGCGTGCTACTGCTGGTTCCGGGCTTTCCGTTGATCAACTCCGTCGCGGATATGTTTAAGGGACACATTAATACCGGACTCGCTCGCTGGGCTATTGCCAGTCTGCTTACGTTGGCGACCTGTATTGGCGTGATCGTGTCGATGACCTTATGGGGGCTGCGCGGATGGGCGTGATCGATTTCATACTGGCGCTGATGCAGGATATGATCCTGTCGGCGATCCCGGCGCTTGGCTTTGCCATGGTATTCAATGTCCCCCATCGGGCGCTCCCATGGTGCGCATTACTCGGCGCACTCGGTCACGGCTCACGAATGGTGATGATGACCGCAGGGTTTAATATTGAATGGTCAACATTTATGGCGTCGCTGCTGGTCGGCTGCATTGGGATCCAGTGGTCGCGCTGGTATCTGGCGCATCCGAAAGTCTTCACCGTCGCGGCAGTGATCCCCATGTTTCCCGGGATCTCCGCCTACACCGCCATGATCTCAGCAGTAAAAATCGGCCATTTCGGTTACAGCGAAGTGCTGATGATTACCCTACTGACCAACTTCCTGAAAGCCTCATCGATTGTCGGTGCGCTCTCCATCGGTCTGTCCGTGCCAGGATTATGGCTGTATCGCAAACGTCCACGCGTTTAACGGTGTACTTTCTTTAATACCGTGCAGAGAGGGGAATCTCCCCTCACCTGCTGCTCTCCTTCTTCTCTGTGTTACTATAAAAGCAGTCCCCTTCTCGGTTGTTGTTCAGTATTGAGAAACATTATGCCCTGCAAAATTTTGACGCCAGACGTCACGAGCATTGACGCCTTACTACACGATCACCACGCTGTGCTGGCCAAGTCTGCGGGTGGCGCCGTAGCCGTATTCGCTAACAATGCACCAGCGTTTTACGCGGTGACGCCTGCGAGACTGGCTGAGCTTTTGGCGCTTGAGGAGAAACTGTCACGCCCGGGAAGCGATGTGACATTGGATGATCAATTTTATGAAGAGCCGCAAACCGCTCCCGTTGCCGTGCCAATGGGGAAATTTGCGATGTACGCGGCCTGGCAGCCTGATGCCGACTTTCAGCGTCAGGCCGCTTTATGGGGCGTAGCGTTGCGAGAGCCGGTTACTGCTGAAGAACTGGCCTCATTTGTTGCCTACTGGCAGGCTGAAGGCAAAGTCTTTCACCATATTCAGTGGCAGCAAAAACTGGCGCGCAGCATTCAGATTGGACGGGCCAGCAATGGCGGAATGCCAAAGCGCGATGTGAACAGCGTCAGTGAACCTGACAGCCACATTCCACCGGGTTTTAGAGGATAACGATGAAAAACGTTGGCGACCTGATGAAACGTCTGCAAAAAATGATGCCACCTAATGTCGAGCCCGCCTTTAAAACGGGCGAGGAGCTGCTGGCATGGCAAAAAGAGCAAGGTGAAATTCGTGCCGCAGCGCTGGCCCGCGAAAACCGGGCCATGAAAATGCAGCGCACATTCAACCGATCCGGTATCCGTCCGCTGCATCAGAACTGTTCGTTCGAAAACTATCGGGTAGAGTGCGAAGGTCAGATGAACGCCCTGAGCAAAGCCCGCCAATACGTTGAAGAGTTTGACGGCAACATCGCCAGCTTTATCTTCTCCGGCAAACCCGGCACCGGCAAAAACCATCTGGCCGCCGCCATCTGCAACGAACTGCTATTGCGCGGCAAGTCGGTACTGATCATTACCGTGGCCGATATCATGTCGGCGATGAAAGAAACGTTCAGCAATCGTGAAACCAGCGAAGAACAGCTACTCAACGATCTGAGCAATGTGGATCTGCTGGTGATCGACGAGATCGGCATGCAGACCGAATCCCGCTATGAAAAAGTGATTATTAATCAAATTGTCGATCGCCGTTCATCCTCAAAACGTCCGACCGGCATGTTAACTAACAGCAATATGGATGAAATGAACAAGCTGTTGGGCGAGCGCGTGATGGATCGTATGCGCCTTGGCAACAGTCTGTGGGTCATTTTTAACTGGGAAAGCTACCGTAGTCGGGTCACCGGTAAAGAGTATTAACGTATTAGGACCACTCCTAAGACTGCCAGCGCTATACTGCGCTGAAAAGGCATAACACGAGTTGCATATAATGATGAAAACTACCAAACGTCTGCTGTGCTGTGCGCTTGCCGCCAGCACGCTCATCTCCACCAGCGTTTTTGCCGCCTCCTGGCAGGATTCGCTCTCCAGCGCAGCCAGTGAGCTAAGCAAACAAAGCTCCGGCTCGCAAAGCAGCTCGTCGCTCTCTTCCCTGACCAGCCTGCTGAATGGCAGCAATCAGTCGTTGACCTCCAGCAGCATGAATAACGCCGCCGGGATCCTGGAATATTGCGCGAAACAGAAGCTGGCCTCGGTCACCGACACGCAAAACGTCAAAAACCAAGTGCTGGATAAACTGGGGCTCAGTGCTCCTGAGCAGAAGCAAGACACCAACTATATGGACGGGATTCAGGGTCTGCTCAACGCCAAAGATGGTCAACAGCTGGACCTGAACACGATTGGCAACAGCTCGCTGGCGAAACAGGTTAAAACCAAGGCCTGCGATCTGGTGTTAAAACAGGGCATGAACTTCATTTCCTGACGCACGACACGCCGCGTATAACCTGCGCGGCATCTATTTATTTCCGTCAATGCATTCACATTTCAAATAAATAGTAATTCCCCACAAAAACGCGCATATCTAAACCAATTCTGAATAACAACGTAATTTAATGTCACTACAATTGCAGCAATGTAACAACGCTATTACATTGTGCTTTCCCCCTAATGATTAGCCTGCCAGGCATGTGCCCGGTTTACTGAGGATCGACCGTTGTCAGAATTAATCTCCATCACTCTGTTTCTCGCTTCAGTGCTGATTTACGCCTGGAAAGCGGGTCGCAACACCTGGTGGTTTGCCGCCACGTTATCGGTGCTGGGGATTTTTATTGTTCTGAATATCACGCTGTACGCCAGTGACTATTTCACCGGCGACGGGATCAATGACGCGGTACTCTACACGCTGACCAACAGTCTGACCGGCGCGGGGATTGGAAAATATATTTTGCCGGGGGTCGGCATCGCGCTGGCGCTGACGACGGTTTTTGTCGCGCTCGGCTGGATCCTGCGCCGCCGTCGCCATCACCCGCATCATGTGGGTTACAGTCTGCTGGCCCTGCTGCTGGCGCTGGCCTCCGTTGACGCAAGCCCGGCGTTTCACCAGATAACCGAACTGGTGAAGTCGCAGTCGCGCGATGGCGATCCGGATTTCCCGACGTATTATAAAGAGCCATCGAAAACCATTCCCAACCCGAAGCTGAACCTGGTGTATATCTACGGCGAGAGCCTCGAGCGCACCTATTTTAATAATGACGCGTTCCCGGAGCTGACCCCGGAACTCGGCGCGTTAAAAAATGAAGGTCTGGATTTCAGCAATACCATGCAACTACCGGGTACTGATTACACCATCGCTGGCATGGTCGCCTCCCAGTGCGGTATTCCGCTGTTTGCGCCATTTGAAGGCAACGCCTCGGCGTCGGTCTCAAGTTTCTTCCCTAACAATATCTGTCTGGGCGATATCCTGAAAAACTCCGGCTATCAGAACTACTTTGTGCAGGGTGCCAACCTGCGCTTTGCCGGCAAAGACGTGTTCCTGAAATCTCACGGCTTTGACCATCTGTACGGTGCGGAAGAGTTAAAAAGCGTGGTGGCGGACCCGGCCTATCGTAACGACTGGGGCTTCTACGACGATACCGTGCTGGACGAAGCATGGAAAAAATTCGAAGAGCTTTCGCGCTCGGGCCAGCGTTTTTCACTGTTTACCCTGACCGTGGACACCCATCATCCGGATGGATTTATCTCACGTAGCTGCAACCGTAAACGTTATGACATCGACGGGAAGGCCAACCAGTCGTTCAGCGCGGTCAGCTGCAGCCAGGAAAACATTGCCGAATTTATCAATAAAATCAAAGCATCACCGTGGTTTAAAGATACCGTTATCGTGGTTTCTTCCGATCATCTGGCGATGAACAACACCGCATGGAAGTATCTGAACAAGCAGGATCGTAACAACCTGTTCTTCGTGCTGCGCGGCGACCAACCGCAACAGGACACGCTGGCGGTAAAACGTAATACGATGGATAACGGCGCAACGGTACTGGATATTCTCGGCGGCGATAACTTTATCGGTCTTGGCCGTAGCAGCTTGTCTAGCGAATCCGTGTCGGAAGTATTCCTGAACATTAAAGAAAAAATGCTGGCGTGGAAGCCCGATATCATTCGTCTGTGGAATTTCCCGAAAGAGATGAAAGAGTTCACCGTCGACCAGGACAAAAATATGATCTCCTTCTCCGGCAGCCATTTCCGCCTGCCATTGCTGCTGCGTGTATCGGACAAACGCGTAGAGCCGCTGCCGGAAAGCGAATACTCGGCCCCGCTGCGCTTCCAGCTGGCGGATTTCGCCCCGCGCGATAACTTTGTCTGGGTCGATCGCTGCTACAAAATGGCGCAACTGTGGGCGCCGGAGCTGGCGCTTTCTACCGACTGGTGCGTTTCACAGGGTCAGTTAGGCGGGCAGCAAATTGTGCAGCACGTCGACAAAGCCAAATGGAAAAGTAAAACCGTATTTAAAGATACGGTGATCGACATGGAGCGCTACAAAGGTAACGTCGATACGCTGAAAATTGTCGATAACGACATTCGCTACAAAGCAGATAGCTTCGTTTTCAACGTGGCGGGCGCGCCGGAAGAGGTGAAACAATTTAGCGGTATTTCACGCCCCGAATCCTGGGGACGCTGGTCCAATGCGCAGCTCAGCGAAGAAGTAACGATTGAGTACAAAGCCCCGCTACCGAAGAAATTCGATCTGGTCATTACCGCGAAAGCCTTCGGCGACAACGCTAATCGCCCTATTCCCGTGCGCGTTGGCAACGAGGAACAGACGCTGGTGTTAGGCCATGACGTCACCACCACCACCTTACATTTTGATAACCCGGCGGACGCCGATACGCTGGTTATTGTTCCACCCGATCCGGTCGCCACCAACGAGGGCAATATTCTCGGTCACTCGCCGCGTAAGCTGGGGATCGGGATGGTTGAAATCAAAATAGTGGCTGCTCAGGGATAAAAAAAACAGCGCCCAACACCACACCGGGCGCTGCATGGCAACCTTATTCCAGACCGTTCACCGCCTGGCGCATACCCTGCACCAGAATCATCTCCAGGTTGGCCGTCACCTGCCCGGCAAGCCCAGGTAACAACGTCAAATCCTCTCCCCAGTGCGCCGCATCGCCAAGCACTGCATCCACCAGTTCACGCAGCGTTAAATCATTGCCAACTCGCGGCCACAGGCTGGCATAGAGTCTTACCCACTGCTCATCATCCTGTATCGGATAGCGTTCCCCGTTACGCTCTGCGCGATAAAACGCCAGCAGCGCAGCGAGGGCAAACGTTAACCGCACTGGCCAGCGTCCATTTTGCTCACCCGCCAACAGCTGCGGCAAAATTCGGGTGCGGAATTTAGTCATTCCGTTAAGCGCAATGGAAAGCAACTGGTGGCGAATGTAGGGGTTCTGAAAACGCCCGCTCACCGCGTCGGCAAATTCTCGCAGTTCGTCCGCCGGGAGATCCAACACCGGAATAATCTCCTCACTAATCGCCCGCTCGACAAAGCGGCGGATATCAGCATCCTGCATCGCCTCGCCAACGGTCTCCAACCCGCACAGCCACGCCACCGGCACCAGCGCCGTATGCGCGCCATTGAGAATAGCGACTTTGCGCTCTTTGTACGGTTTGATATCGCTCACTACACGGATATTCAGCGGACACTGCGCCAGCTTCAGCTCCTCTGCCAGCCACTGCGGCCCCTGGATCACAAACAGGTAAAAATGCTCCGCGGTATCGAGAAACGCATCGTGATAGCCAAGTGTAGCCTCCAGCGCAGCGGCTTCTTCGCGCGGGTAGCCGGTGACAATACGGTCAACCAGCGTGGAACAGAACGTGTTTGCCGTCTCCACCCAGTCGGCAAATGCCGGAGGAAGCTGCCACTCCTGCGCATACCGCAGCACCAGGGTTTTGAGCGCCTCACCGTTATAGTCGATAAGCTCGCACGGAATAATTACCCAGCCCTTATCCACCGCGCCCTCAAAGTGGTTAAAGCGCTCCATCAGCAGGCGCGTCAGTTTGGCCGGAAAGCTCACCGGCGGCGCATCATCCACACAGTCTGCCGCGTGATAGCTAATTCCGGCTTCGGTAGTATTTGAAAACACAAAACGGATATCCGCATTGTGCGCCAGCGTCAGATACGCCGCGAAATCCTGGTACGGGTTGATTTCGTTATTCACCGACCGGATAAGCCGCGCCTCACTCACCGCCTCACCCTGCTCGTTTAGCCCGCGAATAAGCGTGGTATACAGCCCGTCCTGGGTATTCAGCGACGGCGGGAAATCGGTATTAATTGGCCGAACGATGGTCACGCCAGCGTTCAGATCGGTATGCTCGTTGAGGATATCCAGTTGCCAGTCGACAAACGCCCGCAGAAAGTTACCTTCTCCAAACTGGATCACACGCGTTGGGTAGCTGGCTCCCGGAAAATCACGTCGATTCAATGTTTTCATCCTGTTTTCCCTCTCAGAACGTGATCACGCCTTTAATCAGTTCACGGTTGTTGATCACATCCCGCTCGTAGATTTCAGCCAGTGTGGCAAACGCGTAACGGTGCGTAAGCATCATGTCGGCGGTCAATTTGCCTTCCGACATCAGGCGGCCCACTTTGGCGAAATCTTCCGGCGTGGCGTTGCGACTGCCCATCATGGTGGTCTCTTTCTTGTGGAACTCAGGGTCAGAGAACTGCAAATCGCCTTTAAACAACCCAACGAAAACGATGCTGCCGCCATGACGAATCAAATTCACCGTGTTATTCATCGCATGTTGATTCCCCGTGGCATCAATGACCTTTTGCGCCAGCGAACCGCCAAACTGAGCGCGCAGCTGCGCATCAAAATCTTCAGCGGATGGGTCGATAACCGGAAGTCCCAGGCGGGAAACCA
The DNA here is from genome assembly GCF_030333815.1 of Citrobacter sp. Cf136. Classification (NCBI taxonomy): domain Bacteria; kingdom Pseudomonadati; phylum Pseudomonadota; class Gammaproteobacteria; order Enterobacterales; family Enterobacteriaceae; genus Citrobacter; species Citrobacter sp. Cf136. The sequence continues at coordinate 292,934 of NZ_JAOWFE010000040.1, forward strand.
CATGGTCTCGGCGTGCGGGACTGGTATCGGCGACCACCACCTGTGCGCCATCGGCTTTGGCAATCGCTGCAGCCCCCAGGCCAATCGGACCAGCGCCGACCACCAGCACCTGCTCACCCGGCGCCACCGCCGCCCGGCGTACCGCATGCGCGCTGATGGCATAAGGCTCAATCAGCGCCGCCGCCTGCGGGTCAATCCCCTGCGCATCCAGCAGGTTGGTCACCGGAACGGACAAATATTCACTGAAACCGCCATCCTGGTGCACGCCAATTACTGAAATCTTCTCGCAGCAGTTGGTGCGCCCGCTCAGGCATGCCGGACACTGCTGGCAGGCCACGTAAGGAATAACCGCCACCTGCTGACCATTTTTCAGATTCTGTATATTCTTACCCAGCCCGACAATTTCCCCACATATTTCATGCCCTAATACACGTGGGTAGCTGAAAAAAGGTTGATTGCCACCCCAGGCATGAATATCGGTACCACAAATCCCTACCGATTTAATTTTTATTAATGCTTCGCTCTCACCCGGAATAGGTATTTCGCGTTCTTTCCAGACTAATTTTTTAGGTTCCTGGCAAATCAACGTATTCATCGTAGACATGATTCTGCTCTCCTGTTTTTTGTTGCCTCAGATATCAACGAAAATAAAAAAGACGGAGAAAGCAGAAACACAATCTGTGAATCCCAGCGCATAAAAATGTTTTAAATCGGGTTTTAATAGATAAAAAGGAGAAGCCATGAGCCGTTCGCAGAACTTACGCCACAATGTGATTAACCAGATTATCGATGATATGGCGCGTGGTCATATCCCTTCCCCTCTCCCGTCGCAAAGCGCACTAGCGGAGATGTACAACATCAGCCGCACCACCGTGCGTCATATGCTGAGCCACTTAGGCGAGTGCGGCGTGCTGACCCAGGTCGGCAGCCACTATGTTATCGTGCGTAAACCCGACCATGACGACGGTTTTGCCTGCACCACCGCCTCCATGACCGAGCAAAACCGGATTTTTGAGCAGGCTTTTTTCACCATGATCAACCAGCGCCAGCTGCGTGCAGGCGAGAGCTTCTCCGAACTGCAGCTTGCCAGAGCCGCGGGCGTCAGTCCGGTAGTCGTACGGGAATATCTTTTAAAATTCGAACGTTACAACCTGATCAAAAACGAAAAACGCGGTCAGTGGAGCATGAAGCAGTTCGATCAGGCCTATGCGGAGCAGCTGTTTGAACTCAGAGAAATGCTGGAAACCCATTCCCTGCAGCATTTTCTCAATCTGCCCGACGATGACCCACGCTGGCTGCAGGCGAAAACGCTGCTGGAACGCCACCGGATCCTGCGCGACAGCATCGGCAGCAGCTTTCGTATGTTCTCGCAGTTAGACCGTGAGTTTCATGCCTTGCTGCTCTCTGCTGCCGATAATATATTTTTCAATCAATCACTTGAAATCATCTCCGTGATTTTCCACTTCCACTATCAGTGGGATGAGAGCGACCTCAAACAACGCAACATCATTGCCATCGATGAGCATATGACCATCCTCAGCGCGCTGATCTGCCGCAGCGACCTGGATGCCACCCTGGCGCTTTGTAACCATTTGAATTCAGCCAAACAATCAATGATTCGTTCCATCAACCAGAGTCATAGCGCCGCCCATTAAGTACCGATAAAAAACAGCAAATCATTACCGGGAGCACGATTTTATAAAAATAAAAACGCCTGAAAAATACCTCTTGCCTATGCTCACGCTAAGTCGACTGCATTAAAACTTTTGTGAGCGGTGATGAGCAAATTGATTCATCACCGGTATTTTTTCAATACTGCACAGTCCTGCTGTGTGAAAAATAAATTATTGAGGTTCAGGAGTCCGGCGTGGAAAAAAATAATATTACCCTCGACCCGAGTTCTTCGTTTGGCACGTCATCATCTGCGGATATTAATGTTCCGCCTGAGGGCATGGTGCAACGCAGTAGCCGAATAAAACGTATTCAGACCACGGCAATGATTTTATTATTTTTTGCTGCGGTTATTAATTACCTCGACCGCAGTTCTCTGTCGGTCGCCAACTTAACGATTCGTGAAGAACTGGGGCTGAGCGCCACGCAAATCGGCGTGCTGCTGTCGGTATTTTCTCTCGCTTATGGTATTGCGCAATTGCCCTGCGGCCCGCTGCTGGATCGCAAAGGTCCGCGCATTATGCTGGGGCTGGGGATGTTCTTCTGGTCGCTGTTTCAGGCGATGTCCGGCATGGTACACAGCTTCACCCAGTTTGTGTTGGTTCGTATCGGGATGGGGATCGGCGAAGCGCCAATGAACCCGTGCGGCGTAAAGGTCATCAACGACTGGTTTAACATCAAAGAGCGCGGCCGCCCGATGGGATTATTCAACGCCGCCTCCACCATCGGGGTTGCCATTAGCCCGCCGATTCTGGCTGCCATGATGCTGGTAATGGGCTGGCGCTGGATGTTCATCACCATTGGCGTGCTGGGTATTTTCCTCGCCATCGGCTGGTACATGCTGTATCGCAACCGCGAGCAAATTGAGCTGAGCGCCACGGAACAAGCGTACCTGAACGCTGGTAGCGTCAATGCCCGCCGCGATCCGCTGAGCTTTGCCGAATGGCGCAGCCTGTTTCGCAACCGTACCATGTGGGGCATGATGCTGGGCTTTAGCGGCATCAACTATACCGCATGGTTATACCTGGCCTGGCTGCCGGGCTACCTGCAAACCTCCTACAACCTGGATTTAAAAAGCACCGGATTAATGGCGGCGATCCCGTTCCTGTTTGGCGCAGCCGGCATGTTGATTAACGGTTTTGTCACCGACTGGCTGGTGAAGGGCGGTATGGCGCCGATTAAGAGCCGTAAGATTTGTATAATCGCCGGGATGTTCTGCTCTGCAGCCTTCACCTTCGTTGTGCCGCAGGCCACAACGTCAATGGCCGCCGTGTTACTGATCGGTATGGCGTTGTTCTGTATCCACTTCGCCGGTACCTCGTGCTGGGGCCTGATCCACGTCGCCGTCGCCTCACGCATGACCGCTTCCGTGGGCAGTATCCAGAACTTTGCCAGCTTTATCTGCGCGTCGTTTGCGCCGATCGTCACCGGATTTATTGTTGATACCACCAACTCTTTCCGCCTGGCGCTGATCATCTGCGGCTGCGTCACCATGGTGGGGGCCCTTGCCTACATCTTCCTGGTTCGCCAGCCCATTAGCGATCCACGTAAAGATTAATCCTCCAGATGCCCGATAACACCGTGCTTATCGGGCATGTTATGCTCCTCGTATGAACATCACCTTACGCGCCACTACTCTGGCAGATACAGCCGCTCTTCCCGCCATCGAACGATCTGCGGGGCAACGTTTTTTACAGATCCCGGAACTGGCGTGGATTGCTGATGACCAGATTATATCGGCTGCTCAGCATCAGGCATTTGCCGCCACTGGCTTGAGCTGGCTGGTGCTGGCCGATGAGCATCCGGTCGGCTTTTTAGTCGCCGAAACGCTGGATTCATCGCTGTTTATTGCGGAACTGTCGCTGCATCAGGCGTGGCAGGGAAAAGGCATTGGCCGCAGATTGCTTAGCTATGTTGCCGGGCAGGCGCGTGCGAAAGGTTATACGTCGCTCACGCTGACCACCTTCCGCGATGTGCCGTGGAATGCGCCATTGTACGCGCGACTGGGTTTTGAGCTACTGGCTGATGAGACGCTTCCTGTATTACTGCGCCAGAAAAGAGAAGAGGAAGCGGCGCATGGCCTGGCGTATGAATCACGCTGCGCCATGCGCCTGATGCTTACTTAGAACGTTTCCCAGTTATCCCCGGCATCCGTTACCGCAGCTTTACGCGGCTGGACCGTTGACACCGGCTTAGCCGCGGCAACGTCACGTGCGCGTTGCTGGTCATGCTGAATACGGAACACGGCAACGGCCTGAGTCAGGCGGCTGGCCTGCTCTTCCAGCGCGGCAGCGGCAGCGGCGGATTCTTCCACAAGCGAGGCGTTCTGCTGCGTCACACGATCCATCTCGGCAACGGCCAGACCAACCTGATCAATACCGCGGCTCTGTTCATCAGAAGCAGAGGCGATTTCACCCATGATATCGGTCACGCGGGTTACCGCATTGACGATCTCATCCATGGTTTCACCGGCGCTTTCAACCAGCGTTGAACCAACATCCACACGGCTGACCGAGTCTTCAATCAGGCTCTTAATCTCGCGCGCGGCCTGCGCACTACGCTGGGCCAGGTTACGCACTTCACCCGCAACCACCGCAAATCCACGGCCCTGCTCGCCCGCACGTGCGGCTTCTACCGCGGCGTTGAGTGCCAGAATATTGGTCTGGAAGGCAATGCCGTCGATGACGCTAATAATGTCGGCGATCTTCTGCGAACTGGAAGCGATATCACGCATGGTTTGCACCACGTTGTCCACCACTTTGCCGCCTTTCTGCGCGGTTTCCGACGCACTCAGCGCCAGATGGCTGGCCTGACGCGCGTTTTCGGCGTTCTGCTTCACGGTTGCCGTCAGCTGTTCCATGCTGGCTGCGGTTTCTTCCAGAGAGGCCGCCTGCTGTTCGGTACGGGAGGAGAGATCGTTATTGCCCATCGCAATCTCGCTGGCCCCGCTGTAAATCGCGTTGGCGCCGTTACGCACGTCACCCACGGTATTCATCAGCTCACCCTGCATGTGACGCAGGCTTTCCGCCAGTTGCCCAATCTCGTTGGAACCTTCCACTTCAATGCGCTTCACCAGATCGCCACTGGCGATATGACGAATGCTGTCAATCAGACGGTTCATTGGGGAGATAAGGGTCAGTTTGATACCAAACCACACCGCAATAATCGCCGCCAGTACGGTAATCAGCACGCAGATCAGCACCCACATCGCCTGGCTGTAAGAACTGTTGTTATCTTCCACCGCGATGTCATACAGGCGATCGTTCTGCTGCATGTAACTCATATACTGCTTCTCAAAGCCATCCTGATAGCTCTGCGTCGGTTGATCAAAGAACGCGTTGATCTTCCCGTCACCCAGTAACTGGATCAGCTCCGCCAGCGCACCGTGATAGATGTCATAGGTGCGGTTGATCTCCTGGAAAGCGGCTTCGCTTTGGCGCGGATCGCGCGGGAGCGACTCGTAAATCGCCCAGTTTTTTTCCGTCAGCTTCAGCGCCGTACTCGCCACCTGCATCAGCTCGGCAACGGTCGCGCCGCTGCCGATATTGCTCTGATCCATCATGTAGCGAATGCCCGCCCGGTTCAGGGTGTTACGCGTTTGCAGCAGCTCAACCCAGGTAGCGTTCAGCGCAGACTGTTGCTGGCGAATGGTTTGCAGAACGGTAAAGTTCTCTTTGTCATTCTTAAGTGAGTTAAAAAACAAGCCGCCCGAGGCGAGCTGTAAAAGGCCAAACAGCGCCAATACCAGCAGTAAGCTGGTAACAATCTTCATACGTTTTAACATGTTTTCTCTTTCCGCTAGACAGATGTCAGAATTTTCGGCCTGGAAAGGGAAAACTTTATGGATATCGTTCGAAAAGCCGGTGTTCTGGCAATATCTCTCGCTGAAAAAAGCAGCAAACACACTCGGCACATACCACGCAAAAGTTGCCGTAGTGGCTTCCCCACCTTTTCAGAGGGCTTTTCATTTATACGCACTTCGATTACCAATGGAAGTCCTGTCACCCGCCTCTAAAACAAGGAAGTCCCTCTGTGAAAAAGAAATTTTTCGATTTATTATCTAATGCTGCTCCCTTCTTACTGCTGGGAGGCATTTTAGGATTAATGACCCCCATAGTGCCAAAGCTCCTTATCCCGGAGATTTCAGGCATCTTAATGGAGAGCATCGCACCTAAAAGCATCATGTTTCTGCTCATTATAGATGCGTTATTTACTGTAATTTTACTCAGGCTATGTGGTGTATTCGATTCAAAAAAAGAAAAATCTGCTTTTATCTATGAAAGATTTTTATTTAAATTCAATGAATTGGGAAAATCCATTACCGCAGCCACGTTTGGTACACTTTTCGGGCTTACGCTGGCAATGCTTCCCTATAGCGAATTTCGCATGGCGGGAGTCGGCCTATATTTTTCTGCGATGTTGATCGTGATATGGGCCCTATTTGACTTCCTGAGCCACATGAGTAAAAACGCGGTTGGCAAAACTGAACGATGTACCTTTTATACCGTGGTTATCGCCATTTTCGCCTACTACCTCTACCTTATAGCCACTCAAATACAGGCGTCCACTCCCGTCGCGTGAACCTCATACCGGTAATTATGTGATTTTAATCACATAATTACCGGTCTACCCCCCATATTAAAACCGCTCGCTGACACTTGGGACCGCTTAAGCTGACATACAACCGCTCACTTATTTACCTTACTTTACGCGCATAATTCTCTGGCAAGATCCCCCCAACATAGCAGTCAAATAACCTCCTCAAACACAAGATCAAACCCACGCGGCTTCGGCCAATTATTAATTAGATACCAGGTTTTACTATGGATACGAAAAAGATATTCAAGCACATACCCTGGGTGATTCTCGGAATCATCGGTGCATTCTGCCTCTCGGTAGTGGCATTACGTCGGGGTGAGCACATCAGTGCCCTGTGGATCGTGGTCGCCTCAGTTTCTGTTTATCTGGTGGCTTATCGTTACTACAGTTTGTACATCGCCCAAAAGGTGATGAAACTTGACCCGACGCGCGCCACGCCGGCGGTCATCAATAATGACGGTCTGAACTACGTTCCAACCAACCGTAACGTCTTGTTTGGTCACCACTTTGCTGCTATCGCAGGTGCAGGTCCGCTGGTTGGGCCGGTACTGGCCGCGCAGATGGGCTACCTGCCTGGTACGCTGTGGCTGCTGGCGGGCGTAGTGTTGGCCGGTGCGGTACAGGACTTCATGGTGCTGTTTATCTCTTCTCGCCGTAACGGCGCATCTCTGGGTGAGATGATCAAAGAAGAGATGGGCCCGGTGCCGGGAACCATTGCGCTGTTCGGCTGCTTCTTAATCATGATCATCATCCTCGCGGTACTGGCGTTGATCGTGGTGAAAGCACTGGCTGAAAGCCCGTGGGGTGTGTTCACCGTCTGCTCAACCGTACCTATCGCGCTGTTCATGGGGATCTACATGCGATTCCTGCGCCCAGGACGCGTGGGCGAAGTGTCGGTGATTGGTATTGTGTTGCTGGTTGCCTCCATCTACTTCGGCGGCGTGATTGCGCACGACCCGTACTGGGGCCCGGCGCTGACCTTTAAAGACACCACCATTACCTTCACCCTGATCGGTTACGCGTTTATCTCCGCGCTGCTGCCGGTATGGCTGATCCTTGCCCCGCGCGACTATCTGGCTACCTTCCTGAAAATCGGCGTTATCGTCGGTCTGGCGGTGGGGATTGTTATTCTCAACCCGGAACTGAAAATGCCGGCGATGACCCAGTACGTTGATGGTACTGGCCCGCTGTGGAAAGGCGCTCTGTTCCCGTTCCTGTTCATCACCATCGCGTGTGGTGCGGTATCTGGCTTCCACGCGCTGATCGCTTCCGGTACTACACCGAAGCTGCTGGCCTGTGAAACCGACGCGCGTTTCATTGGTTACGGCGCGATGCTGATGGAATCCTTCGTGGCGATTATGGCGCTGGTTGCTGCGTCCATCATCGAACCGGGTCTGTACTTCGCAATGAACACCCCGCCTGCTGGCCTTGGCATCACCATGCCGAACCTGCATGAAATGAGCGGTGAGAACGCCCCGCTGATTATGGCGCAGTTGAAAGACGTTACCGCACACGCAGCGGCAACCGTCAGCTCCTGGGGCTTTGTGATTTCGCCTGAGCAGATCCTGCAAACCGCGAAAGACATCGGCGAGCCGTCTGTTCTGAACCGCGCAGGTGGCGCACCGACGCTGGCCGTTGGTATCGCCCACGTGTTCCATAAAGTGCTGCCGATGGCTGACATGGGCTTCTGGTACCACTTCGGTATCCTGTTCGAAGCGCTGTTCATCCTGACCGCACTGGACGCCGGTACCCGTTCTGGCCGCTTTATGCTGCAAGATTTACTGGGTAACTTCGTTCCGTTCCTGAAGAAAACCGACTCTCTGGTTGCGGGTATCATTGGTACTGCGGGCTGCGTAGGCCTGTGGGGTTACCTGCTGTATCAAGGTGTTGTTGACCCGCTGGGCGGCGTTAAGAGCCTGTGGCCGCTGTTCGGTATCTCTAACCAGATGCTGGCTGCCGTGGCGCTGGTTCTCGGCACCGTGGTGCTGGTTAAAATGCAACGCACCAAATACATCTGGGTTACCGTGGTTCCGGCAGTATGGCTGCTTATCTGCACCACCTGGGCGCTGGGTCTGAAACTGTTCAGCACCAACCCGCAGATGGAAGGCTTCTTCTTCATGGCGAATCAGTACAAAGAGAAGATTGCTAACGGCGGCGAACTCACCGCACAGCAGATTGCCAATATGAACCATATCGTCATCAACAACTACACCAACGCAGGCCTGAGTATTCTGTTCCTGGTGGTGGTGTACAGCATCATTTTCTACGGGTTCCGTACCTGGCAGAAAGCCCGTACCATCAACGGTCGCTCTGATAAAGAGACACCGTATGTACCGGTGCCGGAAGGCGGCGTGAAAACCTCTTCACATCATTAAGCCGTAATTGCCGGATGGCGCTGCGCTCATCCGGCCTACAAAATGTGCAGTATGTAGGCCGGATAAGGCGCAAGCCGCCATCCGGCTTTATTCATTAACAGGACGGCAGAATGTTTGGTACTTTAGGTCAGGCAAAAAAATATCTCGGTCAGGCGGCAAAGATGCTGATTGGCATTCCGGACTACGACAACTACGTCGAGCACATGAAGACCAACCATCCCGATAAGCCGTACATGACCTACGAAGAATTCTTCCGCGAGCGCCAGGAAGCCCGCTACGGTAGCGGCGGAAGCAGTTGCTGTTAGAAGGAGAAGTGAATGACCCCGATTGCAGTTACCCTACTCACCGGTTTTCTTGGCGCGGGTAAAACTACCCTGCTGCGCCATATTCTTAACGAGCAGCACGGTTACAAGATTGCCGTTATCGAAAACGAATTCGGCGAAGTCTCGGTAGACGATCAGCTGATTGGCGATCGCGCAACACAGATCAAAACCCTGACCAACGGCTGCATCTGCTGCACCCGTTCGAGCGAACTGGAAGACGCGTTGCTCGATCTGCTCGACAACCTCGACAAAGGCACCATCAATTTCGACCGTCTGGTGATCGAATGCACCGGCATGGCCGATCCCGGCCCGATTATTCAGACCTTTTTCTCCCATGAAGTAATTTGCGAACGCTACCTGCTGGACGGTGTGATTGCGCTGGTTGACGCGGTGCATGCCGACGAGCAGATGAACCAGTTCACCATTGCCCAGTCGCAGGTAGGCTACGCCGACCGCATCCTGCTGACCAAAACCGACGTAGCAGGTGAAAGCGAAAAACTGCGTGAGCGCCTGGCGCGCATCAACGCCCGCGCCCCGGTGTATACCGTCACGCATGGCGATATCGACCTATCCCTGCTGTTCGACACCAACGGTTTCATGCTGGAAGAAAACGTGGTCAGCGCCAAACCGCGCTTCCACTTTATCGCCGACAAGCAAAACGATATCTCCTCGATCGTCGTCGAGCTGGATTACCCGGTGAACATCAGCGACGTGTCCCGAGTGATGGAAAATCTGCTGCTGGAATCCGCTGAGAAGCTGCTGCGCTACAAAGGTATGCTGTGGATTGAAGGCGAGCCAAATCGCCTACTGTTCCAGGGCGTCCAGCGCCTGTACAGCGCCGACTGGGACCGCCCGTGGGGCGACGAACAACCGTACAGCCAACTGGTGTTTATCGGTATTAATCTGCCGGAAGACGAGATCAGAGCCGCGTTTGCGGGGTTGAAGAAGTAGATGTTTTGTAGGCCGGATAAGGCGCAGCCGCCGTCCGGCACTGGCAGTTTTCATTCCGATAAGTGATTCATCCCATGGAATTTTTCACCTGGTGTGGCAAGCTATTGTCATTGCACTCGTTAAGGGACCAACGTGAAAAATTACAAAGTGATTACCCCGCTTTTTCCGACCTACGCCCAGGTAAAAGCGATGATGAAAGCCGTTTCAGGCTATTCCCTGAAAGCCGTGCGGGATATGATTACCGCCATCCACGAGCAAACGGGCACACCGCAACAACCCGTTGACTGGTCAGAACCAGATCTGTGGATCAGCGAGCGCTTGTCAGGTGAAGATGCCGAAATCGCCCGCCGCATCTGGGATACCGATAACCATATTCTGAACCCACGCCACAGCTACGGCTGCTATTTATTCCTCAACTACCCGCAGTTCGACCTGATGAAAAGCACGCCAGATGATGCCTGGCAACCCACTCCTCGTGGGCAACAATTTCTGCATGATGACGAAAAGACATTGCGTTCGCTTGACGATCAGGAAGGCATCCTGCAGCTTCTGGAACTACTGGCAGGCCGGGAAATGTCGCGTCGCGCGGATTTACTTCCCGAATGGCAGGCCTTTTTGCACCAGCACTCCAAATTCGCCTCTGCCAGTTCCGTTAAGAGCACGCTCTACTCTCGCCTCAATAACCTGATCGACCGCGAAATGGTTAACCGCGAAGGCATGAGCTATCGCATCACCGATGCCGGGCGAGCCTGGCTTGGCAAAGCGCTGCCGGCCCGAAAAAGCGATCCGCGTAAAGAACTTTTGGACGCCGTGAAGCGCTATAACGAACAACAAAAAGAGCTGCTACGCGAGCAAATCAGCACCATGAATCCGTACAAGTTTGAGCATCTGGTTGGGCAATTGCTGGAAGCGATGGGCTACGAGCAGGTTGAAGTGACCAAAGCCTCCGGCGATAAAGGCGTGGACGTGATTGGTCAGGTTCAGGTGGGCATCACCACCATCACCGAAGTCGTACAGGTGAAGAGGATGCAAAATACCATTACTCGCCCATACATCGATCAGTTGCGCGGCGCGCTTCCCTATCACAAAGCCATTCGCGGCACGCTGATCACCACCGGCAAGTTTGCCGCCAAATGCGCGGAAGCAGCGCTGTTTCCGGGGGCTGCCCCTATCACGCTGATTGACGGCGACCGCCTGCTGGAAATGTTGATTGAAAATAACGTTGGGATTCGACGCAGCAATGCGGTCGAGCTGCTGGATGTGGATTTGCAGCTGTTTGATGAGCTGGAGATTGAGTAACGTGCATAACGCAGTAGCAAAGCCATTTCTGTTCATGGCTTGCATAACAATATTGTGTAAAATCAGAGCAATCCCATTATCGGTAGAGAACGGACATGGCTGACCTGAACCTGAGTACCCTGACGGAAGCAGACATCATCACCAAATGCGTTATGCCCGCCATCCTTGATGCTGGCTGGAACGACACAACGCAAATCAGACAAGAGGTCAAACTCCGGGACGGCAAGGTCATCGTGCGCGGCAAAGTCGCAGCGCGCAGAACGGTGAAATCCGCCGATATCGTGCTGTATTACAAGCCGGGCATTCCGCTGGCGGTCATTGAAGCCAAAGCCAACAAACACGAAATCGGCAAAGGAATGCAACAGGGGATCGAGTACGCACGCCTGCTGGATGTTCCTTTCGTCTTTGCTACCAACGGCGATGGCTTTATCTTCCGCGATGCCACGGTTGCTGACGGCGAACTAATGGAAAAGCCGATTACCCTCGGCGAATTCCCTTCTCCCTCGGAACTGTGGCAAAAATTGTGCTTATCAAAAGGCTACACCGAAGCTCAACTTCCGGTGATTACTCAGGACTACTACGACGACGGCAGCGGCAAAGCACCGCGTTATTACCAGCTACAGGCCATCAACAAAACCATTGAAGCCGTCTCCGCCGGGCAGAATCGTGTTCTGCTGGTGATGGCGACCGGAACGGGGAAAACCTATACCGCCTTCCAGATAATCTGGCGCTTATGGAAAGCGAAAAGTAAGAAGCGGATCCTGTTCCTCGCCGATCGCAATATTCTGGTCGATCAGACCAAAAATAACGACTTCCTGCCGTTTGGCACGGCAATGACCAAGGTCACCGGGCGCACCATCGACCCGGCATTTGAAATCCACCTCGCGTTGTACCAGGCCATCACCGGCCCGGAAGAAGATCAAAAAGCCTTTAAACAGGTAGCGCCGGATTTCTTTGACCTGATTGTGATTGACGAATGCCATCGCGGCAGCGCTTCGGAAGACAGCGCGTGGCGCGAAATCCTCGACTACTTCAGCGCCGCCACGCAGATTGGCTTAACCGCCACGCCGAAAGAGACCCATGAAGTCTCCAGCACCGATTACTTCGGCGACCCGGTGTATATCTACTCGCTGAAAGAAGGTATCGAAGACGGCTTCCTTGCCCCATACAAAGTAGTGCGCGTCGACATCGACGTCGATCTCCAGGGCTGGCGCCCGACCAAAGGCCAGACGGATAAAAACGGCGAGCTGATCGACGACCGCATCTACAACCAGAAAGATTTTGACCGCACGATGGTGATTGATGAACGCACCGAACTGGTAGCGAAAACCATTACCGATTACCTCAAGCGCACCAACCCGATGGATAAAACTATCATCTTCTGTAACGACATCGATCACGCGGAGCGGATGCGCCGCGCGCTGGTCAATCTCAACCCGGAGCAGGTCAAGAAGAACGACAAGTACGTGATGAAAATCACCGGCGATGACGACATCGGCAAAGCCCAACTGGATAACTTTATTAATCCCAAAAAGGCCTATCCGGTTATCGCTACTACTTCCGAGCTGATGACCACCGGCGTCGACGCCAAAACCTGCAAACTGGTGGTGCTGGACCAAAACATTCAGTCGATGACCAAATTCAAGCAGATCATCGGCCGCGGCACCCGTATCGATGAACGCTACGGCAAGCTATGGTTCACCATCCTCGATTTCAAAAAGGCCACCGAGCTGTTCGCCGACGAGCGCTTCGACGGTATCCCGGAAAAGGTGATGGACACCACGCCGGAAGATATCGCCGATCCGGACTCCGATTTTGAAGAGCAGTTCGATGAGCACGACGAAGAAGTTGAGGACGTTGTTACCGGTGCCGATGAAGATCCCGCGCCGTATACCGTCACCGGTACAGACGATGTCGGCCCGCTGCCGGAAGACGACGAGAACAAAGTGCGCAAGTTCCACGTCAACGGCGTGGCTGTCGGCGTGATCGCCCAGCGCGTGCAGTATTACGACGCTGACGGCAAGCTGGTCACCGAATCCTTCAAAGACTACACCCGCAAAACGCTGCTCAAAGAGTACGCCTCGCTGGATGATTTCACCCGCAAGTGGCAGGACGCCGAGCGCAAAGAGGCCATCATCAAGGAGCTGGAGCAGCAGGGGATCATCTGGGAAGTGCTGGCGGAAGAGGTCGGTAAAGAGCTCGACCCGTTCGACATGCTGTGCCACGTGGTGTATGGTCAGCCGCCGTTAACCCGCAAAGAGCGGGCGGAGAACGTGCGTAAGCGCAACTACTTTACCAAATACTCCGACGCCGCGCAGGCGGTGCTGAATACGCTGCTGGATAAATACGCCGACGCGGGCGTGCAGGAGATAGAGAGTATTCAGGTGCTGAAGCTCAAGCCATTCGACAGCATGGGTACGCTGCCGGAGATCATTAAAAGCGGATTCGGCGACCGTAACGGGTATAATCAGGCCATCAGCGAGCTGGAGAGCGAAATCTACCACTTACCGCCCCGCTCCGCGTAACCACTCCCCTTTTGCGCCCTCTGCTACCACCGCGTAGCAGAGGGCCTTATTGTTAATGAAACATGGAACACATCATGTCAATCAGCTCAGTTATCAAATCATTACAGGACATTATGCGCAAAGACGCCGGTGTGGACGGCGATGCGCAGCGCCTCGGCCAGCTTTCCTGGCTGCTGTTTCTGAAAATCTTTGACGCCCAGGAAGAGGCGCTGGAACTGGAGCAGGATAACTATCAGTACCCTATTCCGCAGCGCTACCTGTGGCGCACCTGGGCGGCGAACGCCGAGGGCATTACCGGCGATTCCCTGCTGGAGTTCGTCAACGACGATCTGTTCCCGGCGCTGAAAAACCTCACCGCACCTATCGACAAAAACCCGCGCGGCTTTGTAGTCAGACAGGCGTTCAGCGATGCCTATAACTACATGAAAAACGGCACTCTGCTGCGTCAGGTGATCAACAAGCTGAACGAAATCGACTTCACCAGCGCCAGCGAACGCCACCTGTTCGGCGACATTTACGAACAGATCCTCAAAGATCTGCAATCGGCGGGCAATGCCGGTGAGTTTTATACCCCGCGCGCCGTCACCCGCTTTATGGTCGATCGCGTCGATCCGAAGCTCGGCGAGTCGATTATGGACCCGGCCTGCGGCACCGGCGGCTTCCTCGCCTGCGCGTTCGATCACGTAAAAAACAACTACGTGCAGAGCGTGGCCGATCACCAGACGCTGCAACAGCAAATCCACGGCGTGGAGAAAAAGCAGCTCCCGCACCTGCTGGCGACCACCAATATGCTGCTGCACGGCATCGAAGTGCCGGTGCAGATCCGTCACGACAACACCCTCAACAAGCCGCTGTCGTCGTGGGATGAACAGCTGGATGTGATCGTCACCAACCCGCCGTTCGGCGGCACCGAAGAAGACGGCATTGAGAAGAACTTCCCGGCAGAGATGCAGACCCGCGAGACAGCGGACCTGTTCCTGCAGCTGATCATTGAAGTGCTGGCGAAAAACGGTCGTGCGGCGGTGGTGCTGCCGGACGGCACGCTGTTTGGCGAAGGCGTGAAAACCAAAATTAAAAAGCTGCTCACCGAGGAGTGCAACCTGCACACCATCGTGCGTCTGCCGAACGGCGTGTTTAACCCGTACACCGGGATCAAAACCAACCTGCTGTTCTTTACCAAAGGCCAGCCGACCCAAGAGATCTGGTTCTACGAGCACCCGTACCCGGCGGGCGTGAAGAACTACAGCAAAACCAAGCCGATGAAGTTTGAAGAGTTCCAGGCCGATATCGACTGGTGGGGCAACGAGGCCGACGGCTTCGCCAGCCGCGTCGAGAACGAGCAGGCGTGGAAGGTCAGCATCGACGAGGTGATTGCCCGCAACTTTAACCTCGATATCAAGAACCCGCACCAGGCGGAAGCCGTCAGCCACGACCCGGATGAACTGCTGGCGCAGTATGCGCAGCAGCAGGAAGAAATCCAGACCCTGCGCCACCAGCTGTGCGATATCCTCGGCGCGGCGCTCTCCGGTAAGGAGGCCAACTGATGGCGGTGGAAAAACTGATTGTCGACCATATCGACACCTGGACCACGGCGCTGCAAACCCGCTCCACGGCCGGGCGTGGCAGCTCGGGCAAGATTGACCTGTACGGCATCAAGAAGCTGCGCGAGCTGATTCTTGAGCTGGCGGTGCGCGGCAAGCTAGTGCCGCAGGATCCGAACGACGAACCGGCGTCAGTACTGCTGGAGCGTATTGCGGCGGAAAAGGCCGAGCTGGTGAAGCAGGGGAAAATTAAAAAGCCCAAGCCGCTGCCGGAGATTAGCGAGGAGGAGAAACCGTTTGAGCTGCCGGGGGGGTGGGAATGGGCTAGATTTGAAACAGCTCTAGATTTCAGCGGAGGGAGTCAACCACCGAAATCATTTTTTATTGAAGAGCCAAAAGAAGGCTATGTTCAACTGATTCAAATCAGAGATTTGGGGGAATACCCACAACCTGTTTATGTCCCTATAAATAAAGTAACTAAACTTTGCACTTCAGAAGATATATTGATTGGCCGCTATGGTGCATCTGTTGGTAAAGTTTTCTGGGGAAAAAATGGGGCATATAATGTTGCATTAATCAAAATAGATAATTCTTACAATCTTTATAATAATCAATTTCTGTTTTGGTTATTAAAAAGTCCATTGGGCCAAAGTTTATTTTCCGGAATATCTCGTTCCGCGCAGGATGGTTTTAATAAATCAGACATTGCCGAAAAGTTACTCCCTGTTTTATCAAAGAAAGAACAATCTAAAATTGTTGTTAGAATAAACGATCTCATGTCCCTCTGCGACCAACTGGAACAGCACTCCCTGTCCAGTCTGGACGCCCATCAACAGCTAGTTGAAACCCTGCTAACCACGCTAACCGACAGCCAGAACGCCGATGAACTGGCCGAAAGCTGGGCGCGTATCAGCGAGCATTTCGACACGCTGTTTACCACCGAAGCCAGCATTGATGCCTTAAAACAGACCATTCTGCAACTGGCGGTGATGGGCAAGCTGGTTCAAAGCTCTGATATTGTCGAACATAAAAAGCTAAAAACGTTTCTTTCTTTTGGCCCAAGAAATGGGTTTTCTCCTGTAGAATCAAAAAAAAACACTCAGATAAAAGTCTTAAAACTTGGTGCAACTTCTTATGGAGAACTAAATATACAAGAATCCAAGTTTGTAGATATTGACATCGATAATAACAGTCATCTTTATATTAAAGAGGGTGATATTTTAATTCAAAGGGGAAACTCTGCAAATTTTGTTGGCTGTAATGTTTTGGTGAAAGAAAATCACAAGAATATCATTTACCCAGATCTCATGATGAAAATAAGAACAAATGAAGATCTCTTACCCGAATATGCTTCTATTTGGCTATCATCACCTTTAGCCAGGGGATTTATGTGGGACAGAATGACCGGAACATCGGGAACAATGCCTAAAATCAGTAAGAAAGTAGTCGAAGAAATTCCGATTATAGTCCCATCTATTGCTACCCAGCAAAAATGCATAGCATTCGTGAATCTGGCTATCAAGATTTGCTCCGATCTTAAAATTCGTCTGCAAACCAGCCAACAAACCCAGTTCCACCTGGCCGACGCCCTCACCGACGCCGCCATAAATTAACCCTCCCGCAGAAACCAATAAAGCGGCTAAATAGCCGCTTTATTCCCATCACCAGAAATAATCCATCCCCGCATCTACGTCGTTATTTTCATTCATTTTCAGCTGGACTTTCCTTCTATTCCCTGATGATATGTACAGGTATTTTTCGCAAGACGCCCGTGCTGCAACACGAGCGCCTCGCTAATCACAATCACTATTTTAGGGAATAGCCATCATGACTACCGTCCATTCTATTTCAGATCCGTGCGATCCAGAAGTCTCCCCGGCAAATAATCGCCTGGGTACCGTCAGCTATGCGAGCCGTTATCCGGATTACACGCATGTTCCGGCAATTATTATGAAAGGCCAGTGGCTGGCCGCCGCCGGTTTTACCACCGGAACCCCATTCGATGTCAGAGTGATGCCAGGCTGCATTGTACTGACGGCAAAACTGCCGGAGCCGGAAGAACCGGCGTTATTGCAGTCGCTGCGTCGGGTGTGCAAGCTGTCCGCGCGTAAGCTACAGCAGGTGCAGGAGTTTATCGACGTAATTTCAGCCAAGACACGCAGACAGGGATAATCCCCGCGCGCTGCGCTTACCGGGCCTACAAACCTTCTTCTGTAGGCCGGATAAGGCGCAGCCGCCATCCGGCACTGGCCCCCCACTCACTCGGTGATCACAAATCGTGTCGCCGCAAAGCAGTTCAAAACGCGGTGCACCAGAAATACCATCGTTAACGTGGCCAGCAGCGCGACGGTAACGGAAGTGATGCGATAGAGATCGCTGAACACCAGGTCCTGATCCGGATGCAGGTTCTGGCCGAACATAATGCCGATGGTGGTGATACTGGCAAAACCCACGCCCGCACCGACTTTTTCCATCACGTGCAGGCGGGCGCTGAACGCCAGTCCAAGGCCAATCAGCGGCATCATCAACAGCATATGGTTGCTGAAATCATACACCAGCAGTTGCACCAGCAGAATGTACAGGCAAGCCAGAACCACGCCGACCACGCGCCAGAGAGAGCTCAACACCGCGCCGCGATAATGCATCGGAAACAGGATCAAAATGCCCGCCATCAGCGCCGACAGCGAATCACTCAAGTCACAAATCTGGAAGACCACAAAAATCATTGTCGCCACCGAACCGGAAAGCAGCGACTCGTGGCGAACCCGGGCGTCATCTTTCTCAATGCGCGGCGGCGGCTGGCGGGGTTCCACGTCCGGGATCAGATAATGCAGCAGCGCGCTCAGCGCCACCGCCATGACGCAGGCCTCCATATTGGAGAACATCAGCGTATGCCAGTTGGTGGTGGGATAGCTCATAAAGTTGAGCATCGTGCTCTGGCACACCACGCCCATTGAACCGAACAGAAACAGCGGTCCTTTGCTCATCAAACGAAAACGCATCACGTACAGGCCAAATACCACCAGCGTCATAATCAGCGGCCATTGTGAGAGATAGCCGACAATCAGCACCATTTCGACGCAATTCACCGCCGCGCTGAACACAAACTGTTTGGCCACATGGCGGTTGAACACCGGTACCAGCGACAGCAGCATCAGCGGATAAACCACAAAGAACACGCCGTACTGCACGTTATAAAAGGTCGAGATACTCAGCGCGATTGTCCCGGCAACCGAGATACGCAGGGTCTGGCGAAAATCATTGGCGGTGTAGACAATATTCCCGTGCGGCGTAAAGACGTGAGCCAGGGTGTTAATAGACATAATGCAGCCAGCTAACGAGGTGGATCTGCGCTCCGGCAAAGGTGCGGGCGAACATCCCCTCGCTGTTGTACAGCTGTACCGTGGCGCGTGCCCCGGTCGGCAACGGCGTGTCGAGCGGTTCGTTCAGCGCGACGTGAATACGCATACGCTGGGCATCGCGCACCCAGCGGGTAGACTGTTCCGGTTGCGACAGCTGGCCGTTAACCTGCTCCTGTCCTGCCAAAATACCGGCATCGCTGCTGGTGACGCGGGCAGAGAAAACCTTGCCCGGCATGGCGTCGAACACTACGGCGGCATCGGTATCAACGCGAGTGTGGCGCAGGCTTTTCTCGCGAAAGTCGGCCACGATATCGGTCTGGTGGCTGACCAGCGCCAGTAGCGGCGTGGCGGCAGTGGCGTAAAGTCCGGGGCTAAGCTGGAGGTTGCTCACCGTGCCGTCGGTCTGTGCATATACTTTGCTCCAGCCGAGGTTCAGTTGCGCCTCTTCCAGCGCGTTACGGTATTTTTGCAGCGTCACGTTGCGGTTTTCATCGCGCTCGCCACGTTGGATCAGCAGGTTCTGAATACTGGCATTGAGCGCCGACACCGACTGCTCGCTGGTTTGCCAGGCGGTGCGCACCTTGTCGAGATCGGCTTGCGACACGTTCTGCATGGCGCTCAGGCGCTGATAGCGGTCAAAGGTGGTCTTGTCGTTCCGGGCGTTGAATTGCGCGGTGCGCAGGTTGGCACGCACAGAGGCGATCTGCGCATCCAACTGTTGGTTGCTCAGCTTTGCCTGCTCAAGGGCGATTTGCGCAGCCTCGACCTTATTGATAAATGGCGTCGGATCCAGTTCGTACAGCAAGTCGCCCTTTTTCACCTGGCTATTGTTATGTACATGCACCTGCGAGACGTAGCCGGATACGCGTGAGGAAACAGGCGTTACCACACGCATCACCGTGGAGTCCGGTGTTAGCGGGATCCAGATATCGGCAACGATAAACCAGGCGAATATAACCAGGAAAGCGGCAATACTCACCCTTACCCAACGGGCAAATTTTTGTTCTGGGGTCATCATAGTTTTTTAGTTTTGATTGTCTTCTTCGCGGATTGTCCGCAAATTGCAGGCGAGTTGATTTAAGGTCGAGCTGAAGGCGGCAAGCTCCGCTTCGGGGATGGTACACGTGACGCGATGTTGGTAGTTCTCAATCACCCGGTTTAGTTCTTCCAGCCTTGCGCGGCCTTGCTCGGTCAGCGTGAGCAGGCGAATGCGTTTGTCATAAGGCGATGTGGAACGCAACAGATAGCCGTGCTTTTCCAGCTGTGAGAGAGTGCGCATCAGCGGCGGCAGTTCAATACCCTGCACCTCCGCCAGTTCACTGACCGAGACGTTGTCTCCCAGTTGATACAGCTGCATCAGTACCGTCCAGCTTGACTGCGTCAGGCCAGTGTCGGTAATGGCTGCATCAATAATGGCCCGCCACTGGCGCACCACCATTGCCATGCGCATCCCCATCGGACGGCGGGCAAACAGTTCATCTTCAGTCATGTATCCTTCCCCTCATCGCTGAGAAGAAAATAATACTTATCAGGGTAAGTATCAAGAAACACTGCATTCAGAAGCATGAATTGATAAATCTCATGAATACAAAAGAGGCCGGGCGATAACCCCAGCCTCTGTCGATGAAAGAAAATCACTCCACCTGATCGCGTCGCAGTCCGACGTCCCGCAGCCGCTCGTCGCTCATCTGTTGCAATAGGCGCCGCGTTTGCGCTCGCAGCCGCCACGCCTTGTATGCCCGCCAGATCAGTACAAACCCAATAAACGGCTGTTTTGCTTTATTCTCGTGAAATTCCATACCTTGCCTCCCCGCCTTGCCAGAGGCTTTATCTTCACGGATTTGGCCCAAAACAATACAGACTCACAAAGTACTTTTATTTAACATACAGATTGGTTAAAAAGAGTTCTGCATCGCTTTTTTCACGCCAATCTGTACCGGTTTGTTAATCTGTATGGTACCCATGAGGGATACAGCATGACGCGTTACCAACATCTGGCCAATCTGCTGGCCGAACGCATTGAGCAAGGTCTGTATCGCCATGGCGAAAAACTGCCTTCGGTACGCAGCCTGAGCCAGGAGCACGGGGTCAGCATCAGCACCGTCCAGCAGGCATATCAGACGCTGGAACAACTACGGCTGATCACGCCGCAGCCGCGTTCCGGTTATTTTGTCGCACCACAAAAAGCACAGCCGCCGGTGCCGCTGATGTCGCGCCCGGTCCAACGTCCAGTCGAGATAACCCAGTGGGATCAGGTGCTGGACATGCTTGCAGGTCATGCAGACAAATCGATAATCCCTTTTAGCAGTGGCGTGCCCGATATCAATCAACCCAGCCTGAAACCGCTCTGGCGCGAGCTAAGCCGCGTGGCGCAGCATAATCTCAAGGCGGTTCTGGGCTACGATGAATTACCAGGCTGTCGCGAATTGCGTCAACAGATTGCCCGGCTCATGCTGGACGGAGGTTCGGTCATCAATGCGGATGATATTGTGATCACCAGCGGGAGTCAGAGCGGGATGTCACTGGCGCTGCTGGCAGTCTGCCAGCCAGGAGATATCGTCGCCGTAGAATCGCCCGCCTATTACGGCACGATGCAGCTGCTACGCGGATTAGGGATCAAAGTTATAGAGATCCCAACCGATCCGGATACAGGGATCAGCATTGAAGCGCTGGAACTGGCGCTGGATCAGTGGCCGATTAAAGGGGTGATTCTGGTTCCTAACTGCAATAATCCCCTCGGATTTATTATGCCGGATGCACGTAAGCGGGCGGTCCTCGCCCTCGCCCAGCAGCACGATATTGTTATTTTTGAAGATGATGTGTACGGAGAGCTTGCCACGGAATATCCCCGTCCGCGCACAATACACTCCTGGGACAGCGATGGTCGGGTGCTACTGTGCAGTTCATTTACCAAATCCGTGGCGCCGGGGTTGCGCGTCGGTTGGGTTATTCCCGGTCGTTATCACGATAAATTTCTGCATATGAAATATGCCGTCATCGGCACTAACGTTCCTGCTACGCAGCTGGCGGCCGCCGCTTTCGTGCGCGAGGGGCATTATCATCGGCATGTTCGCCGTATGCGTCAGATCTACCAGCGGAATATGGAGATCTACACCTGTTGGGTACGGGAATACTTCCCCTGCGGGATCTGCGTCACCCGACCGAAAGGCGGCTTTATGCTGTGGGTCGAGCTGCCGCACCAGGTCGATATGGTCTGTGTCGCTAAGCAGCTCTGTCGCCTCAAAATCCAGGTTGCGCCGGGTTCGCTGTTCTCCGCATCAGGAAAGTATCGCAACTGCGTACGCATCAATTGCGCGTTGCCGCCAAACGAGAAGCATCGGGAAGTGATGCAAAAACTCGGGGAAGCAGTAAAGGTGGCGATAGAGTAAATCAGACCACCCGGTGCTACCGGGCTGGCGATTGTACGGATTAAGTTATTTCTAATGGCTTACGCCCTGAATATCTTCAACGGAAAGTCGGGTAATTTTTTGCACCGTGCTGAGATCAGTACCGTCGGCCAGCATGGTGCGGGCAATACGCAGCGCCTCGGTGCGTTGCCCCTCAATTAAACCTTCTTGTTTACCTTCCTGCTTACCTTTTTGCTGGCCTTCGAGCCACCCTTTTTGAAATCCAGCCTCATGCAATCTGTCTGCGATCGTCATTAAATGCTCCTTATGCTGTGGTGAACGTTCAGCAACCCCACGAATAAACTCACTGAAGCGAGGTGCATCGCCAGTTTGCAAAATATAATTAAACAGCGTCTTTATCTGGCTGTCATTAGTCACTCCCGTAAGTAGCAGGGAAACAATTTGCTCAACAAGCCCCATAAGATCGCGCTGACGGATATGTTTTTGGATTAACTCCAACAGCGCCATGCGTCGATGCTGCACAATTTCGTCATCTGGGATAACCGTAATATCCACCAGCGGAAACGCCGCAGCATACACCTGACGTGCCAGCTTCGGGTTGGCAAACTCGTCCAGCCAACATAGCGAATAAGGGTACGGACTTTTAGCGCCGTGATAGAACAGCATCGGCACCACCAGCGGCAACTGCTGATGTCCGGCATCCAGATGTTTCTGCATGGCCGCAACTGCATAGCGCATCAGTCTGAATGCCATATGCGCATCCGGTGTACTTTGGTGTTCAATCACCACATAAATATATCCATCCCCTTCTGTCGTATTCACCGACCACAGCACATCGGAATAGTACGCACGTAAATCCTCTTCAATGAAACTGTCTGACTCGAGTTTCAGCGTCTGAAGATCGCAAAGTTCACGTAGAGAGGCAGGAAGATGTATTTGCAGAAAATCCCGTGCAGTCTCAGGGTGACGTAAAAATGTTTTAAAAACCGCATCATGCGGTGTGGAAGTCGGCGCTTTGTTCATGGCGATCCGTCACCTGGAAATAAGATGCCGTAACTGTAGCGCCGGAAAACTGCCCCCTCACCTGCAACTTTCTCTGTTTGCGAGACGATTTCCGGGATAAAAACGTCCCTATGTAACTTCTGCATTTGTCTGGAACCCGTCACGCAGAATCGCTATCTCAATGCACATTCCCACTTTTTCACCACTCGGCCTGTGCTATAACGAATCATTACTTTCAGGGAGGACACGATGTGACGCACACCCGGGATATTCCACAATCGTTCTGGCGTGATGAACTGCTCCCGTGGCTGGAACTGCGCAGCACCTGGCAAAGCCAGCAGGCCTATAAGCGGCATCACCACTCTCAGCTCTCGATTGGAGCAATTCTCGAGGGGGAAACGTGCTGCCTGTGCGATGGCAAGGAATACCATCTGCAGGTGGGCGATCTGATTGTGATCCCGCCACTGGCACCCCACAGCTGCAACCCCGTTAACGGGCAGTTTCGCAGCTATCACATGCTTTATCTTGATGCCCGATGGTGCCTTGCCCATCTGCCTGCGCAGAACAACAATCAGCGGCTTTGCACGCGCGATCCCGTTATCCGCGATCGGCAATTGTTCCAGCACTATGTAAACCTCGTGGCACTTATGCAGCAACGGCAAACGACGCGGGTAACGGATGCCGCGCAAGCATTGCTGCGTTCGCTGCCATTGCAATCGGTAGCACCGGAAAACCTAAGCGCCGCCAGCCAGTATCTGCGCGAACGGTTGCAGTCCAACCTGCAGGCTCCGCCCTCACTCGATGAGCTGGCACATGAGTGTCACATGCGCAAAGAAACGCTGATCCGTACCTTTAAGCAGGACACCGGGCTGACGCCAGGAAGTTATCTGAACATCATACGGATTGACTATGCCCGCCAGCGGCTGCGGGCCGGGGACGAAATTGCCGATGTCGGCTATCAGAGCGGGTTTGCCGACCAGAGTCATTTCCATCGCACCTTTGTTCGCTACACCGCCGCCACACCGCGCCAGTACGCGTTGGGGCGATCAATATCAGACAATAATTAGCGCTGCGTCAGGCGTACGGTGATCTCAGATTCATTGTCTGAGGTCGCTATGTCGCTGCTTTCTGTACTTTTTCCGTCTGCTTTTCCCGCGCTGGCGCTGGCACATTTTGTCGCACTACTCAGCCCCGGTCCGGACTTCTTTTTACTGGCCGGTTATGCCGTACGATATCGGATGCGCGGCAGCACCGGGCTGTGCGTGGGGATCGCTATCGGCAACGGGCTGTATATCCTGCTGGCAATTATCGGTTGGGGGATCCTGCGCCAGCTTCCCCTGCTGTTTACCATTATTGAGCTGCTGGGCGCGCTCTATTTATTGTGGATAGGCAGCCTGCTGATACGCAGCCGCCCGCAAACTCTGACCGGAGCAGATGCCCGGTCTACCTGCCCAGGATTTGGTAAACAGCTGCTGCTGGGATTGGGTTCGTCACTGCTTAACCCAAAAAATGCACTGTTCTATCTGGCGCTAATGACCGCCCTGCTCGGCCCGTCGGTGACGCTGCTACAACAAACCATGAGCGGGATCTGGATGACCAGCGTGGTGCTGTGCTGGGATCTGCTGATCGTGATGTTCATCGGTTTACCGCAGATCCAGCGGCGGTTAACCAGAGGGATCTTGTGGGTAGAGCGTATCGCTGGCGGTGTATTGATTATCTTCGGCTGTGCTATCGCGCTGCGGTTTTTGCAGAGCATCGTAGTCTGATTTGCGGTGCGATTTTCTACACATAAACAGGATAAACTCGTTTAATTAATATCCAATCCGCATTACACTGCGGATGGTTATTACCCGTTCAACTTACTCTTCCTGAGGTGCGATGTGCTGATTGTTACCTGTAATCGTTACGTTTTCTGACCCCGCGTTAGTGAGCGTTTCTCCTGTTTGCGCTTCACGCAGGCAGAGTTTTTGATTACATGAAATTCAGTACATTTGCAGTCTGCTTTTATTCTGTCATCGGCCTGACGTCTCAAAGACGGTATTGAATTTCGCTATTCCCGTTGAGGGTTTTCTCCCGACAAGGAGCTGTTTTATGCAACGGATTCTCGCGTTTTTCTCCCAACGCGCCACGACGCTATTTTTTCCTATTGCGTTGATTTTGTATGATTTCGCCGCCTATCTGTCGACGGACTTGATTCAGCCCGGCATCATTAATGTCGTACGCGATTTCAACGCCGACGTCAGCCTGGCGCCCGCTGCGGTGAGCCTCTATCTGGCAGGCGGCATGGCGCTGCAATGGCTGCTGGGGCCGCTTTCCGACCGGATTGGCCGCCGACCGGTGCTGATTGCGGGGGCGTTAATCTTTACCCTCGCCTGCGCTGCCACACTGTTTACTACTTCAATGACGCAATTTCTGATCGCCCGATTTGTGCAGGGCACCAGCATTTGCTTTATCGCGACCGTTGGCTATGTCACGGTGCAGGAGGCGTTTGGGCAAACGAAGGCCATTAAGTTAATGGCGATAATCACTTCCATTGTGTTGGTTGCACCGGTTATCGGCCCGCTCTCCGGAGCGGCGCTAATGCACTTTGTACACTGGAAGATCCTGTTTGCCATCATTGCCGTCATGGGGATTATCGCCCTGATTGGGTTAATGCTAGCCATGCCGGAAACCGTCCAGCGCGGCGCGGTACCGTTCAGTGCACGCGGCGTACTGCGTGATTTCCGCGACGTTTTCCGCAACCGGGTATTCCTGTTTGGCGCAGCCACGCTATCGCTAAGCTATATCCCGATGATGAGCTGGGTGGCGGTCTCACCGGTGATACTGATTGATGCGGGCGGCATGACTACATCGCAGTTTGCCTGGGCACAGGCCCCGGTGTTTGGCGCAGTGATCGTCGCCAATATGGTGGTAGTTCGTTTCGTGAAAGATCCGACCCGACCACGCTTTATCTGGCGGGCCGCACCTATACAACTGAGCGGGCTGACGGTGCTGATTGTCGGCAATTTACTGTGGCCGCACGTCTGGCTGTGGTCGGTGCTGGGAACCAGCCTGTATGCGTTTGGTATTGGGATGATCTTCCCGACGCTGTTCCGCTTTACACTTTTTTCCAACAACTTACCTAAAGGAACGGTCTCGGCATCGCTGAATATGGTGATCCTGACGGTGATGGCGGTTTCTGTCGAAATTGGACGCTGGCTATGGTTTAACGGTGGCAGGATTTCGTTTCATCTGCTGGCGGTTGCGGCGGGGCTCGCTGTCGTGTTCACGCTGGCAGGCTTACTCAAACGGGTGCGTCAGCATGAGGCAACGACGTTAGTCACTGAAAACTAACCTGCCCGTTTATTCGGCCTACGACAACTATGTAGGCCGGATAAGGCGCTTGCGCCGCATCCGGCTACGCTCACATCACCTTACGCAATGCGTGCAAATCCCGCTTCGAGATCGGCAATCAGGTCGCCAATATCCTCCAGGCCAATATGCACCCTGACCAGCGTGCCGCTGAAATCCACCTCTCCAGCCGGGCGGATGCTGTTCAGCTCTTCCGGCTGGTTCGCCAGAATGAGCGACTCAAATCCACCCCACGAATAGGCCATATGGAACAGCGAGAAATTATCAAGGAAATTCGCCATCTGTTCGTCGGTCAGTCTCTTTTTCAGCACAAATGAGAACAGGCCTGAGCTTCCGGTAAAATCACGCTGAAAATACTCATGGCCCGGACATTCCGGTAACGCCGGATGGTTCACCCGCGCCACTTCCGGTCTTGCCGACAGCCAGCGAGCAATATGGATACTGCTCTCCTGATGCTGCTTAAGGCGTACCGCCAGGGTACGCAATCCGCGGCTGCCGTTGTAGGCGGTATCGGCATCCAGCGTTTGCCCCATCAGATAGGAGTTCTCGCGCAGACGATCCCAACAACGAGCGTTAGATACCGCCGTGCCCAGCATGCCGTCCGAATGACCGATGGTGTACTTCGTTCCCGCCTGAATGGAAATATCCACGCCATAATCCAGCGCTTTGAACAGCACGCCCGCCGCCCAGGTGTTGTCGATCATAATGACAATCTCCGGATTCACCGCGCGGATAGCCTTCACCATCCCCGGCACGTCCTGGACTTCCATAGTGATAGAACTTGGTGACTCAAGGAATACAACCTTCGTTTCCGGACGCAGAAGATCGACGATACCTGCACCAATCAGCGGATCGTAATACGTTGTTTCCACATTGAATTTACTCAGGATCTTATTGCAAAAATCCTGGGTTGGCTCGTAGGCCGCACCGGTCATCAGGATATGATCGCCACCCTGAACAAACGCCAGAATCGCATTGGTCACCGCCGCAGCACCACATGGATACAGCGCGCAGCCAACGCCGCCTTCCAGTTCGCTCATTGCCTTCTGGAAGGCAAAGTGGGTATAGGTTCCGCGACGACCGTAAAACAGCTCACCGTTTGCGCGATTGGCGGTGGCAAATTTCTTGTCCTTCACGGTATCAAATACCAGTGAAGAGGCACGTTGGATAACCGGATTCACCGCTCCCTGGGTGTAGCGTTTGTCACGACCAGCAACAACCAGTTGCGTCTCAAGCTTCATTGCGTCTTTCATAACATCTCCTGTTCTTAATCCGTGTGAAACCTATACCACCGCAGCAGTAGAGTTTATTTTAGTGTTGGTCTGCTTTTTTCCAGCGAACCGTTCAACAATCTGCGCCGCATTCAAATCATGGATAACGTTAATCAGTGTGGCCGGCGCATCGGTAATGGTGCCCAGCACCACCAGCATCGGGATTGCTTCCATCGGCAGGCCCAGCGTGGTGACGATAAAGATTTCACCGAGGAACGCCCCGCCCGGCACGCCACCAACGATAATGGCGGAGAGCACCGCAATCAGCATCGTCAGGAAGAAGGTTTCGGTGGTGAATTCCATGCCCAGCACGGAATAGATAAAGACGATTTTCAGCGCGGCAATCATCGCCACACCGCCTTTGTTCAGGTTAACCAGCAGCGGAATGGAAACATCAACGATTTCCGGGTTAATCCCCATCGCCTTACCGGCACGCAGCGTCACCGGGAGCGTCCCCAGCGAAGAGCAGGTCCCCAGCGCAGTTGCAGACGGTTCAATCGCGTTACGCCAGAATGCTTTGACCGCCGGAATACCGCCGCCAATATACGAATAGAGAATCGAGCCAAAAACAAAATAGACCAGCGTGGCAACCATAAACAGGCCAATGGCGCGGGCAAAGGTTAACAGTAGTGCAGAGTCCTGACTGGCCATGGTGGCGGCGAAGTAGCAGCCCAGACCAATCGGCGCGACCTTCATAATGATCGAAACGATCTTCATGATCACAGTATTGGCGTCTTCCAGCAGCGACGCAATACGTTTACCGGCCTGATCCGACTGGCCAATCGCCACACCGGCGATGATCGCCATTACGATCAGTGCCAGAATATTGGACTTAGAGAACAGCCCAATAAAGTCGCTGGTGGTGATCATGCTGACAAAATCCATCTTGCCGCTGCCCGCCTGCACCGACTGCGAGAGATCGATAGTGACGCCCTGCGCCGGGTTATACCAGAGCGCCAGCGCGACGATCCCGGCCGCCGGAATAAAGGCCATCGCGATCGAAACAATAAAGATAATCGCCATAATACGCCCCAACCTTTTCAGGTCGGTCATACTGGCGATCGAAGACATGACGCTGATCCCCACCAGCGGCACAATAATCATAAATAACAGGTTTAAGAATATCTGACCTATTGGCTGGAGTTTACTTGCAAACGATGGGGCATAAATACCTAATAAGCCGCCAATCACCAGAGCAACTAATAAAATAATCGACGATCTGTAGGGTTCGAGTCGTGACCACATAATCGGTACCTTTAGAATAATAATTAATGAGATTAAATTCACAATGTGATGAGTTTCCGTTTCGCCTCCTTTTAATTTGTGACGTAACTCACCTAAGTTGTTATTTTTTCATTTTGCCAGCAAGTTGTTTCCTGTGATTCAATAGTTGCATGTTTAAAAGGCGAATGTAACGGCCTATTCGTACCGTTTTTGCAAATCACTTGTGAATTAAAGGAAACTATGAGTACGCCGATTTCACTCAAGCATCTGGAGTTTTTTACTAAAATCGTCGACTGCGGAGGATTGTCAGAAGCCGCGGCGCAGCTCAACGTCTCGCCGTCTGCGGTCAGCAAAAGCCTGGCAGCGATGGAAGATACGTTAGGCACGACATTAATTAAACGCACCACCCGCAGTATTACCCTGACCGACGCCGGACAATATCTCTTCAACCGCGCTAATAAGCTGTTGAAAGAGTTCGATGAAACGCTGAATACCACCTCCGGTTATTACCACAGCCCGCAGGGTGAATTACGCATAACCTGCTCAATTGCGTTTGGTTATTCCCGGCTGGTGAACCTGGTGGATAAATACCGCTCCCAGTTCCCGGATGTGAATCTGTATATCGATCTCAACGATAACTTCGTCAATCTGAACGAAACGGATTTCGACATTGCCCTGCGAATTTCCACCGCGCCGCCGCAAAACTATGCGATGCGCAAACTGGTGCCCGTTCGCTGGGCGTACTGTGCCTCACCCGGCTACCTCGCCAAAAAAGGCATGCCCCAGCGTCGCAGCGATCTGGTAGATCATGATTGCCTGGTTTACCCGGGCCTCACGCCGGTACTGAAGGTGGCAGATGAACAGGATCGACTGCATCAGTTGAAACTACATATGCCGATCCAGGCCAACAGCAGTCTGGTGCTGTTGAAGTCGGTGTTAGAAGATCAGGGGGTGGCATATTTGCCCACTTATTTGATTGGCGATCATATTCAAAAAGAGGAGATCACGCCGCTGATGCTCGACGGCACCATCACCTGTGAAACTCATGCCCTGTATGCGCTGTACTTTCCCAGCAAGTACAGCAATCCGAAGGTGCGATCGTTTATCGATTTTCTGGTCGCAGAACTTGGTCCCTTACCGGCGTGGGATAACTGGATCCCGGAGTAAACCCAGCTCACCTGAAAATGGGAGGCGCACCACATTTTTTGCGCGATCCCCCCGTCTGGCTCTATCCTTAAGCCTATGAATAAAATTGCTGAACTCAAACGTGCCAAGCGACTGGCGCTCTCTCTGCTGCTGATCGCTGCCGCGACCTTCGTCATCACGCTGTTTTTGCCGCCTAACTTCTGGGTACTCGGGATCAAAGCGATTGCCGAAGCGGCGATGGTGGGCGCGCTGGCGGACTGGTTTGCCGTGGTGGCGCTTTTTCGCCGGGTGCCGATCCCGTTTATCTCGCAACACACGGCTATTATCCCGCGCAATAAGGATCGGATCGGCGAAAATCTTGGTCAGTTTGTACAAGAGAAATTCCTCGATACCCAGTCGCTGATAGCCCTGATCCGCCGCCATGAACCGGCGCTGTTGATCGGCAACTGGTTCAGCCAGCCGGAAAACGCCCAGCGCATCGGCCAGCATCTGTTGCAGATCATGAGCGGTTTTCTCGAACTGACCGACGACTCGCGCATTCAGCGGCTGATCAAGCGGGCGGTGCACAAGGCTATCGACAAGGTCGATCTCTCCGGAACCAGCGCGCTGATGCTGGAAAGCATGACCAAAAACAATCGCCATCAGGTGCTGCTCGATACGCTGATCGCCCAACTGATCGCCCTGCTCCAGCGCGACAGCTCACGAGCGTTTATCGCCAGACAAGTAGTGCACTGGCTGGAAACCGAACATCCGCTGAAAGCGAAGATCCTGCCAACCGAATGGCTGGGCGAGCACAGCGCCGAGCTGGTGTCTGATGCCGTTAACTCCTTGCTGGATGACATCAGCCACGATCGCGCGCATCAGATCCGCCATGCCTTCGATCGCGCTACATTTAAGCTCATCGATAAGCTCAAACACGATCCGGAAATGGCCGCGCGGGCCGAAAGCCTGAAAAGCTATCTGAAGGAAGATGAAGCCTTCAACCGTTATCTTGGCGAGCTGTGGGCAGACCTGCGTCAGTGGGTGAAAACTGACATTAACGCAGATGATTCCCGCGTGAAGCAGCGCATCGCCAGCGCCGGCCAGTGGTTCGGCGAAACGCTGGTAGCCGACAGCGCCCTGCGTGCCTCACTAAATGGGCATCTGGAGCAGGCCGCGCATAAGGTAGCGCCAGAGTTCGCCACCTTCCTGACGCGCCATATTAGCGACACGGTGAAAAGTTGGGATGCACGCGATATGTCGCAGCAAATTGAGTTAAACATCGGTAAAGATTTGCAGTTTATTCGCGTCAACGGCACGTTGGTTGGCGGTTCAATCGGGCTGGTGTTATATCTGTTGTCGCAAATTCCGTCCCTGCTGACGCTGGCGAATTTTTAAGGAGAAAGATTCAATGACGATGAACATCCGCATTTTTTCCCTGCGCGAAACACCTGAAAAGCTGCACGAGATCACCGCTTACTTTCAGCAGCAATGGGCCTCAGAAGACTCCATGGCGGTATACGAGGATGCATTGCGCCGTTGTATTGGCGCAAAGAATCCGCTACCGCAGTGGTACTGGCTACAGGATGGTGGCAGCATTGTTGGCTGTGCTGGATTGATCACCAATGATTTTATTAGTCGCGGCGAACTGTGGCCGTGGCTATGCGCGCTCTATATCGATCCTCGCTATCGTGGTCACGGTCTGGCGTTTCGCCTGATCGAACATATTGCACAGCAGGCCAGACAGCTGGGTTTTACGCAGCTCCATCTGTGTACTGACCTGGAAGGTTTATACGAGAAAGTAGGGTTTTACTTCAACGGGCCGGGCTATCATCCGTGGGGAGAAGCCTCGCGGGTCTACAGCCGTAACCTTTGATGGCATTCAGCGTTACGCGGTTTTATTTTTACTTTTCATTATCATTTACGCATGTAATATAACAATTATCAGCTAACAGCGCGAAATGAGAGTCCGTATGCCCCAGGGAAGCCCAGATTCAAATCGCCATGCCATCAGTGTCGCGCTCTTTGGCATGCTGGTCTTAACGCTGGGCATGGGGATTGGGCGCTTTCTGTATACGCCAATGCTGCCGGTACTGCTGTCAGAAGGTCAATTTACGTTTGACCAACTCTCGTGGATTGCCAGCGCCAACTACGCCGGGTATCTGGCGGGAAGCCTGCTCTTCTCCTTTGGGCTCTTTCATCTCCCCTCACGCTTACGTCCAATGTTGCTAACGTCCGCGCTCGCTACCGCAGGGCTGATTCTGGCGATGGCCAGCTTAACGCAGCCCGCGCTGGTGATGCTGATCCGCTTTCTGGCGGGCGTCGCCAGTGCCGGTATGATGATCTTTGGCTCGATGATCGTTCTGCATCATACCCGGCATCCCTTCGTGATCGCGGCGTTGTTCTCCGGCGTTGGCGCAGGCATTTTGCTGGGCAATGAATATGTCATTAGCGGTCTGCATTTTGCGCTGTCCTCGCACACGCTCTGGCTGGGCGCGGCGGCAACCTCGGCTCT
Source organism: Citrobacter sp. Cf136 (assembly GCF_030333815.1). Classification (NCBI taxonomy): domain Bacteria; kingdom Pseudomonadati; phylum Pseudomonadota; class Gammaproteobacteria; order Enterobacterales; family Enterobacteriaceae; genus Citrobacter; species Citrobacter sp. Cf136. The sequence continues at coordinate 325,436 of NZ_JAOWFE010000040.1, forward strand.
GTTCTTTGTGCTACTGGTTATACTCCTGCCATCTCGCGACCACGTGCTCCCCGCCGCGGCCCCGGTAAAAACAGAGCATCAGCCTATGTCCTGGTGGCTGCTGGCGCTGCTGTACGGGCTGGCCGGATTTGGCTACATCATTGTCGCCACCTACCTGCCGCTAATGGCGAAAAGTGCCGGCTCGCCGCTGTTGACTGCCCATCTCTGGTCGCTGGTCGGCATATCGATAATTCCGGGGTGTTTCGCCTGGCTGTGGGCCGCCCGACGCTGGGGAGTATTGCAATGCCTGACGGCGAATTTGCTGATTCAAAGCGCCTGCGTGCTCATGACGCTCGCCAGCGGCTCTTTGCCGCTGCTGGTGATAAGCAGCATGGGTTTTGGCGCAACGTTTATGGGAACCACTTCACTGGTGATGCCGCTTGCCCGACAACTTAGCGTACCGCGCAATATTAATCTGCTGGGCCTGGTCACTCTGACTTACGGCATTGGGCAAATACTTGGTCCGCTATTAACCAGCCTGCTGGGAAGCGGCGCACTGGCGATCGTTAACGCCACGGTGTGCGGCGCCGTCGCGTTGTTTATTGCGGCACTTATCAGCCTCACGCAATTATACAAACAGCGTTTCGCCTCGCCAAAAAGGGTATAACCGGCAACCTTCTAAAGAAGGTATATTCGGATTAGTCCGCAATTAAATGTCAACATTTAATAAACCTAAAATAATCGGTAATTACCCGCCAGACAATTTATAATTCCCGTCCGTTCATTTATAAACTCAATTTAAAATGCGTAAAAATGGACATGTTAATTCAACATCAACACTATCTTCGGGAAAATACATGTCGTGGTTTAAAAAATATTACTGGGGTTGATTATTTTGGCGGGTTTAATTGGCACGCTAAAGGATTATAAAGACTTTGGCCTGTTTGGCGCACTGGGATTGTTTATTATCTTCCTGTTATCAACAACATTTTTATGGCAATGGGCCTCTGGCAGGTTACCGGAGATAACAAAGTTACATGCCATACTTATTTTACTGGCCAGCGCGATAGCCTCTATTTTTGTTATCAATATGGCCGTTGCCGGAAATTTGCATGTGGATTTAATGGAGGTCATGCGCGTTACCATTACGCATAATCCACTTTTTTATCTGATTCTCTGCGTGGTTGCATGGGTAAAAGTGGGCATCTGGCAATGGCTGTTAAGCGGTGTACAGCAGGAAGATAGTCAGCCGGTTTAAACGCTGGCAGATATAAAAAAGGCGTCTTAACCAGGACGCCTTTTTCATAACAGAACAAAAAGTTAGAACTGATAGGTCAGACCCGCAGCAACCTGGTTATCGCTGTCTTTACCTTCGAGCAGGTTAATTTTATAACCTACATCAGCCACGATGTTTTTGTTGAAGTAGTAGTCTGTACCCAGCGCGACGTATTCGGTCAGGTCATTATTGTTGTTATCACGCGCGTGGACGTAAGCCACGTTCGGACGCAGACCAAAATCAAACACATACGCGGCCATCGCTTCAAAGTGCTCAGCTTTGTCCGCATCCTGAATCAGGTTGTGGGACTCTCCGTACATAGTCGCTACATAGATAGCATTAGCATCATATTTCAGACCCGCGCCCCAGAACTCTGCGTTTTCGCCATTCCAACCTTTTTGTTTCTGCTGAGCAGTCACAGAACTGTTGGTATAGGCCGCAATTGCAGATATGCCAGAATCCGCAATGTTGTCATAACCCAGGGAGAAGCCGTAGCCATTGCCGTGTTGTTTCGTCGGATCCTTATTGGTATCGTCCTGACCCTGATATTGCGCGCCAACATTCAGACCATCAACGGCACCGAACAGATTTTTGGTGCGAAGTGTTGCAACGCCAGAAGTGCGTGTAGTAAGGAAGCGGTCAGTATTTTCAAAGGAGTCACCGCCGAACTCTGAGAGAGTATCAGTATAAGCTCCCACATCGTAAGCGATACCATAGTTACGACCATAGTCAAAACTGACGTCATGACCATAATCCAGGCCAGCAAACGCCAGACGTGTATTAACGCCATTCTGCGAACCTTCTGCTTTAGCGGCATCAAACTGACTTTCAAATTGCCCGTAACCGGTCAGTTGATCGTTGATTTGCGTCTCACCGCGAAAACCCAGACGTGCGTAGGTTTCATCAGCATTAGTACCATCAGTCCAGGAATGGGCTGCTTTTACTTTGCCGTAGAGATCCAGCTTGTTGCCATCTTTATTATAAATTTCCGCTGCATGAACGGAGGTTACCCCTAATGCCATTACAGCTAATGCCACTACTGACTTTTTCATGTTATTACTCACTTTTAATTGTGAATTTGGCTATCAACTTTGTTATGCAGGCAGAATACCTGCATAAAAAAGTCCCCTATGGATTAAGGGGCAATACCAATAACACACCAAAAAAAATACCAATGAAGGTAATAATGAAGTGGCAAGACATAATTCATTTTTGGATTTTCAATCAAAACCGGACAGCGATAATTACTCGAGACTTTCACTCTCATTAACTGAGCGATGCAACATTAATGCTTCAGCAATAATATCTTGTTTACTTTTACGGGTTTCAAATGCCAGCGTTCGCACATATTCCCACAAAGAGGTATCGACACGGGCACTTAAAAGAACCATATCTTTTGATCGGGTCCCTCTGGGTTTTCGAATATCGGGATAGTCTCGAGATGGCATTTTCAACTCCTGAACGTAATAACACGCTTATGGCGATGAAATATGCAGTTAGTGTAAAAACATGTCAACGGTAAAATACAGTCATAATAGTAATGAAAGTGTTAATAAACCAATGAAGAATGGAACGATATTTCAAATGAAAGATAACTTGTTTATGGAATAATGTGTAATGCTAGCTTTACGAATATTGGCTTTTATTCATTTGATTAAAAAAGCATGAAACATTCACATCAACTATATCACCAATCAAAACATCATTACGACCAATAAGTTACGCACCGTTATTAATGTCTACATTTACGCGAACCGCTTGTTTTTATGTGTAGTTATGCCGGTAAACCTTATCCTGATTACTGCAGAGATCGCGTTGATTCTCACTTAACCCAGACCCGTTTTGTCTAAAAATAAGCACGGAAAGGTAAAAATAAGGTAAATAACACATTTTTTCGCATGCGAAAATAAGTTGTTTTTAATTGATTTAAATCAATTTGCACCGCACAAAGGGGACGAAAAAATGTTCATCCGAGGCGATGGAAACAATTTTTTACGTGACTTTCAGAACGTGAAAAGCGGCCCTGCCGGGCAATGAATGAGGATGCGGAAAACGCGGTGCGGGCCGCAATAGCCCGCGTATGAGAGGAAGGGAAATCAGGCGTTAACTTTATCCAGCGGCCAGGAATCAAACAGATAACCATCAAAATCAATGTCATCGACATTTGAAAACTCCAGCAGACGCTGTTTGACGTTTTCCAGATGCTGCCACATGGCCAGCTTGGCCGCGCGGGCATCTTTTTTGATTAATGCAGCCAGGATCTGTTTATGGTCGCCCATCCACTCTTTCCGGTAGTGGGTATCGTCGAGGTGGCTATGGAGCTGGATCCACATCGGGTTGTTCTCACGCCACTGCCATGACTGGCGAAACAGCTCCACCAGCATGCTGTTATGCGTGGCTTCAGCTATGGCGAGATGGAACTGCATGTCGCCGCTTTCAGAACCGTTCGGCTCGCTGGAAGCCAGCTCCCGCTCTTCCAGTTGCAACGCCTGGCGCATTTTGACGATATCTTCGCGGGTAGCCTGCAGCGCGGCAAATTCGGCAATGTTGCTTTCCAGCAGCTGTCGCGCCTGCAACAGTTCAAACGGGCCCGCATCATTGCAATGATTTGCATCCGTACTGTCGATAGTCTGCGCATCCGCATTGTCGAGCACGTAGATCCCGGCTCCGCGGCGCACGTCCACCAGGCCTTTAATTTCCAGCATGATTAACGCTTCGCGAACCACCGTGCGAGTGACATTGAGCATCTCGGCAATTTCACGCTCTGGCGGCAAGCGTTCACCGGGCTGGTACGGCGTCTGGACAATCAGATCGCGGATCATGGCACCCACTTCCTGGTAGGGTCTTTGCTGAGAAGTGTTCGATTTCATCGTGTTATGTCCGTCAGATGCGTGTAATCAGATACGGGGAATAGGTATCGAACTATAGCATTTGCGGGAAGGCAAAAACAGAAAACGGGTCAACCAAACCAATATTTTGATTGACCCGTCATAGTTCGGAAGTTATGCGTCAGCGCTTAATGCCGCAACGCACTCACGTGCGCCGTGTTCACATAGCTGTTGATACGTCGCGATAATGGTCTCCACAAAGCCGGCGTTTTCCGCCAGGTCATGACCAAAAATGCCAGACAGCCCCAGCAGCGCCGTCACGCGCTCGGCGCCCTGGTACTGTTGGTTAATGTGCTGGAATTCAGCCAGCATAGGGTCGACAACATCAATGGCCTGCCCTTGCTCATCCACACCGTGGGTGTAGCGCATCCAGCCCGCCACGCCCAGCGCCAGGTGACGCCAGCCGCTGGCGTTTTGCAGGTGCAGACGCACCGGATCCAGCAGGCGCTGCGGCAGTTTCTGGCTGCCGTCCATCGCAATCTGCCAGGTACGGTGGCGCAGAGACGGGTTGCTGAAACGCTCGATCAGCAGTGTCGCGTAGGCGTTGAGATCGGTGCCTTCCGGCATCGAGAGCGTCGGCGCCTGCTCCTGCATCATCAGCGCAAACGCAGCTTTGCGGTACGCCGGATTGGTCATGGTATCGGCGATGGTTTCATAGCCGCCGAGATAGCCCAGATATGCGAGGAAAGAGTGGCTGCCGTTGAGCATGCGCAGTTTCATCATTTCAAACGGCACCACGTCGGCCACGAACTGTGCGCCAACCTTGTCCCAGTCAGGACGACCGTTGACAAAATTGTCTTCAATTACCCACTGACGGAACGGCTCACAGGCGATAGCACATGGATCGTAAACGCCCAACTGGTCGGCAATCTCCTGCAACGTTTCCGGCGTCGCCGCCGGAACAATGCGGTCGACCATAGTGCACGGGAAAGTCGCATTAGCTTCAATCCACTGCGCCAGCTGCGGGTCGCGCGCCTGCGCCAGCCCCAGTACTGCGACTTTCGCCACATGCCCATTTTCACGCACGTTATCGCAGGACATCACGGTAAAAGCCGCCAGCCCCTGCTCACGGCGCAGGTACAGCGCTTGTACGATGTAACCAATCGCCGATTTCGGCGCGGTCGGATTCGCCAGATCGTGTTTAATCAGCGGGTTATTGAGATCTAACTGACCGCTGGCCGCATCGGTGCAGTAGCCTTTTTCGGTGACCGTCAGCGAAACAATTGCCGTCTGCGGGCGCGCCATCGCCTGTAAAATACCGTCACAGCCGTCAAGATCCGGGTGCAGCGCTTCTTTCATTGACCCGATCACTTTCAGCACGGTGTTGTCCGCGCCTTTTTCCGCCACGGTATACAGCAGTTGCTGCTTGCGCAGATTTTCAATCAGTACGCAGTCGTTACCCGGCATCAGGTTAACTTCACAGATCCCCCAGTCGCTGTCAGTGGTTTCCAGCAAATGATGGGTGTACAGCGCCTGATGCGCGCGGTGAAAAGCGCCACATCCCAGGTGAACAATGCGGGATTGCAAGCGCGAGCGGTCCCATGCAGGGCGCGCAACCGGCAGGTCGCTATTGGCAATTGTCGTTGTCATCGTGAACTCCAGAACCCGTTGAAAGGCCAACGGATGAGAAAAGAAAAAGCCGGCCAGACAGGTGGCCGGCAACTCGCTTTAGCGGCTGAAGAAAGCGCGCTGGATAGCCATCTCAACGCCGCGCACTTCCGCCAGCCCTTTCAGGCGACCAATCGCGGAGTAGCCTGGGTTGGTTTTCTTTTTCAGATCGTCCAGCATCTGGTGGCCATGGTCCGGACGCATCGGGATCAGATCCTCTTTACCCTCGGCTTTACGGCGTTGTTCTTCTTCAACGATCGCTTTCACCACCTCGTACATGTCGACATCGCCATTAAGATGCGCCGCCTCATGGAAGGTTTTCGGGTTATCTTCACGCAGCGTGGAGCGCAGATGGGTGAAGTAAATGCGTGGGCCAAACTGTTTGATCATGTCGACCAGATCGTTGTCCGCCCGCACGCCATAGGAGCCGGTGCACATGGTGAAACCGTTCGCCATGCTGTTGACCGTATCGACCATCCACTGCATATCTTCCACGGTGGAAACAATGCGCGGCAGGCCAAGGATCGGGCGCGGCGGATCGTCCGGGTGTACCGCCATGCGTACGCCAGCTTCTTCCGCCACCGGAATAATCGCCTTCAGGAAGACGGCGAAATTCTCACGCAGCGCGGCTTTGTCGATATCTTTGTAGCGCGCAAGATGCTGGCGGAACTGGTCGAGGGTGTAGCCCTCTTCCGCACCCGGCAGACCGGCGATGATGTTGCGGGTCAGACGCGCTTTGTCTTCATCGCTCATGGTGGCGAAGCGTTCATTTGCCTGAGCAATCTCTTCGGCGGTGTAGTCCGCTTCCGCGCCCGGACGCTGGAGGATATGCAGCTCAAAGGCGGCAAACTCAATCTGGTCAAAACGCAGCGCTTTGGAGCCGTCCGGCAGAACGTATTCCAGGTCGGTACGGGTCCAGTCGAGAACCGGCATGAAGTTGTAGCACACGGTACGAATACCGCACTGAGCCAGGTTACGCAGGCTTTGCTGGTAGTTGGCGATCCACTGCAGATAGTTGCCGGAACGGGTTTTAATGTCTTCGTGGATCGGCACGCTTTCGACGACCGACCAGACCAGGCCCGCCTGCTCAATAATGGCTTTGCGTTTTAGGATCTCATCAACCGTCCACACTTCCCCGTTCGGGATATGGTGCAAGGCGGTGACAACGCCTGTGGCACCCGCCTGACGTACATCCGCTAAGGTGACCGGATCGTTAGGACCATACCAGCGCCATGTCTGTTCCATGTTTTATTCCTCGTTACGTTATGGACTCGACGATATGGCACATAAATTCCTCCTTTTGGTATGACATGTCAACCTGAAGCTTAAAATTGGTTAACCAAATCACGATTTATTCTATTGAGATCGCCATTTTACGGCCCTGTTGCTCAGTAATAACGTAAACATGTAACGCAATGTGACATTCATCGCATCAATGGTTAACCAATATATGTAACATCTCAACCAAAATCATAATAGTTCAACCAATAAAGGTAGACGTTATATGCACGTTCTCAATATTCTGTGGGTCGTATTCGGCATCGGTCTGATGCTGGTGCTCAATCTAAGATTCAAAATAAACTCGATGGTCGCCCTGCTGCTGGCGGCGCTCTCGGTCGGTATGCTGGCGGGTATGGATTTAATGGAGCTGCTGCACACCATGAAATCCGGCTTTGGCAGCACGCTGGGTGAACTGGCGATTATCGTGGTATTCGGGGCGGTCATCGGTAAGCTGATGGTTGATTCCGGGGCGGCGCATCAGATTGCCCATACGCTGCTGGCGCGCCTCGGCCTGCGCTATGTGCAGCTGTCGGTAATCATTATTGGTCTGATCTTCGGCCTGGCGATGTTCTATGAAGTGGCATTTATTATGCTGGCGCCGCTGGTGATCGTCATTGCAGCAGAAGCGAAGATCCCGTTCCTCAAGCTGGCGATTCCTGCCGTAGCCGCCGCCACCACCGCCCACTCGCTGTTCCCACCACAGCCGGGTCCGGTGGCGCTGGTTAACGCCTACGGCGCGGACATGGGCATGGTCTACATCTACGGTATTCTGGTGACTATTCCGAGTGTGATCTGCGCCGGGCTTATCCTGCCGAAGTTCCTCGGCAACCTCGATCGCCCAACGCCGTCATTCATGAAGGCCGACGTACCGGTTGACCAGAATAACCTGCCATCCTTCGGTGTTTCTATCCTGGTGCCGCTGATCCCGGCGATCATCATGATCTCCACCACCATCGCCAACATCTGGCTGGTGAAAGGGACGCAGGCGTGGGAAGTGGTCAACTTCTTAGGCTCTTCACCGATTGCAATGTTTATCGCCATGGTTGTCGCCTTCGTGCTGTTTGGTACCGCGCGTGGTCACGACATGCAGTGGGTGATGAATGCCTTTGAAAACGCGGTGAAAAGCATCGCCATGGTGATCCTGATCATCGGCGCGGGCGGCGTACTGAAGCAGACCATTATTGATACCGGCATTGGCGATACCATCGGCATGCTGATGTCACACGGCAATATCTCTCCGTACATCATGGCGTGGTTGATAACCGTGCTGATTCGTCTGGCAACGGGTCAGGGCGTAGTCTCAGCCATGACGGCTGCAGGGATTATTAGCGCCGCCATTCTCGACCCGGCAACCGGCCAACTGGTGGGCGTCGATCCGGCGTTACTGGTACTGGCAACGGCGGCGGGCTCCAACACCCTGACCCATATCAACGATGCCTCGTTCTGGCTGTTCAAAGGCTACTTTGACCTGTCGGTGAAGGATACGCTGAAAACCTGGGGTCTGCTGGAGCTGGTGAACTCCGTGGTTGGCCTGATTATCGTATTGATCATCAGCATGATTGCATAACGTCGATACCGCTCTGGCCCGCAGCGCCAGAGCGGTTATCCATCCTATCCTGCCTCAACAATCCTCAATAATCAGATACACCGCCTTCACCGGGCCATGCACTCCAACCACCTTGATAAGCTCAATATCCGCCGTCGAGCTGGGTCCACTGATGATGTTAATGCACGATGGCATACGCTCACCGGCCTGCGCCTTCTGATGCAGTTTTTCTGCCAGTTGCGCCACGCGCGGCAGGATAGTGCTTTTACGCAGCACGAAAATTGAGGATTCCGGCAACAGGCTCAGGGAACGCCCGCGCTCCGGCGCGGAAAACAGCACCACGCCGCCGGACTCGGTCAGGCCATACTCAGCATACACCACGCCCACTTTCGCCTTTTCAGCCTGGGTAATATTTTCGCTGCCACGCGCCGGATCCCAGACCACGGCGTTGCATTCCTGTTGCAAGCGTTCGGTAATGCCCAGTGCCGCCAGCCGGCTGTCGCCGCTCAGCACCACCGGCTGCTGACCCAATTCTTCGCACAGACGGAGCGCCGCGTCTGCGGCCTGATCTTCGCGAGTCAGCTCACAGCGAGCCAGCATCACTTCACTGGCAAACTGGACAAACGCATCGCAGCGCTGCTGCGGGCTAAGTTCGGTCAGGCGCTCGTTAGCATAGTTGTTAACCGGCGCGACATCCGCTTGCGGTTCGAAGCGCAGCGGGCGACCCAGCGCCTGGGCGATGGTATTTAAAAACGCGGTACGGTTATCCATTCTTTTTCTCCTGCGCCTGATGTTTCTTAAACCAGCTACGGAAGCTCTCGCCGTCGGCATCAGGCAGATCGCGCGCCTCCATCCAGTCACCAATCGCGCCAACCTTGAGCGGCGTTTTGCCGCCATTGATAAACCAGCTCGCCGCATGTGCGCCCGCCATCATCCCGACTTTCCACAGCCCCGGATGGCTATTGGCGAAGGCGAACATTTTGATCGCCCGTCGCTCGGCTTTCGGCGTAATGCCCTCCTCGACCATCACCCGGCGATGACGCAGGATCAGTTTTGACAGCGGAATCTTAACCGGACAAACGCTGTCACAGGCCGTGCATAATGAACAGGCGTATGGCAGATCTTTAAAATCTTTATAGCCGCCGAGCAGCGGAGAGATCACCGCGCCGATAGGGCCGGGATAGATAGAACCATAACCGTGTCCGCCAATGTGGCGGTACGCCGGGCAGGTGTTCATACAAGCCCCGCAGCGGATGCAGCGCAGCACATCGCGAAACTCTGAGCCCAGCACCTGCGAGCGGCCGTTATCGACAATCACCAGATGGAACTCTTCCGGGCCGTCGACGTTATCCGCCTCGCGTGGGCCGGTCAGCCAGGTGTTGTAGCCCGTCAGACGTGCGCCCACAGCGCTGCGCGCCAGCATGGTGATCAGCACATCCACCTCGGCAAAGGTCGGCGCGATACGCTCCATGCCCATCACCGCAATGTGCGTTTTCGGCAGCGTGGTACACATGCGCGCGTTGCCTTCGTTGGTCACCAGGCAAACAGAGCCGGTTTCCGCCACGGCAAAGTTACAGCCGGTAATACCGATTTCGGCACTGAGGAAATCCTCGCGGATCTTTTGGCGAATGAATAAGGTCATCGCCTCTGGCGTTTCCGGGCCGTCATAACCCAGACGTTCGTTCAGCACGCGGCGGATCTGGTACCGATCTTTATGAATAGCCGGGACCACGACGTGCGAAGGCGGATCCTGATCCAACTGCAGGATATATTCTCCGAGATCGGTTTCGATCACCTGAATTCCCGCATCCTGCAGCACATGGTTGACGCCGATCTCTTCGGTCACCATCGACTTGGACTTCACCACCTTCTTCGCATTTTTACTCTGCGCAACCTGCAAAATGTAGCGGGTGGCGTCTTCTTTGGTTTTGGCGAAATAGACGTGCCCGCCGTTTTCCGTCACTTTCTCGGAGAGTTGATACAGGTAAGCATCGAGGTTGCTCAGAACGTGATCGCGGATCTGGCTGGCACGATCGCGCCAGTCTTCCCAGTGGCCTAGCTCATCAACCATTTTCTGCCGATTCGCACCAATACGCTCCTGCGCGTTGGCCACGGCTTTGCGCATGATCGGATCTTCGATCTGCTGACGAATGCGCAGTTTAAATTCTACATCGCTGGTTTTTATCGACATCTCTTTCCCCTCAGCGGCTCATCAGCACTTCAGCAATATGCATCACTTTGACCGGCTGGCCTTCGCGTTGCAGTCGGCCGCCAATATTCAGCAGGCAGCTGACGTCAGCGCCGATCAAAAACTCCGGCTTCGCATCCATCAGATGTAAAACTTTCTCTTTCACCATCTCGCCGGAGATCTCGGCCATCTTGACCGAGAACGTCCCGCCAAAGCCGCAGCAGGTGTCCTGATCGGCAAACGTCAACAGCTCCAGTCCGCGCACGTTTTTCAGCAGCGTGAGCGGCTCTTCCTTCACCCCCAGTTTGCGGGTCAGGCTACAGGAAGGGTGATACACAGCGCGGCCCTGTAGGCTGGCACCCACGTCCACCACACCCAGTTTGTTGACGATAAAAGAGGTGAGATCCTGCATACGTCCGGCAACCTTCTCGGCGCGCAGCGCCCATTCAGGCTCATCCGCCAGATACGTCGGGTAGCTTTTTACCGCGTAGGTGCAGGAGCCTGCCGGGGAGATAATCGGATCGTCGTTGTCTTCCAGGGCGGCGATCAGGTTTTTCATCCCGGGGATCGCCTCTTTGATGTAACCGCTGTTGATGGCTGGCTGACCGCAACACCCTTGCTTCTCGGGGAAATTAACGCGACAACCCAGTTTTTCCAGCAGCAATACGGAGTCTCGTGCCATCCGTGATTTCAGTGCGTCACCAATACAGGTAACAAAGAAATTTACATTCACAATAACTACTCCATTGCTTCATTTCTGTTTATTGCGCTTGATATCGCGATATCAAACAAATGTTCATTCGTATTTCATGCCCAGTTTTTCTGTTTGCTGGTTTTACCAATACCTGGGTTCATGGTGATGCTCTGATCGTTTTCCTTTGATGACGACTCTCCTCTTCTTATATCAGGACAATCGCAAATGTCTGTATTTTCATTTGTATGACAAAACCAAATAATCCCCTAATCGACTCGCACATGCAATACCCTGGTTTATTTATTTCGGCCTCGCTCACATTTTTACATTGGAAACCACAGCGTTATTAACACCTTAGAAAACAGTTTCAAGTGATTACCACTGTTGTCACTACCATTATTAAAAAGTTTATTAAATAACTACTTATAGGTATTTAATCGGCACTTAAGTATATTTACCTGGCATTGGATTTTAATTAAAAGATTACAATAGTTACAAAACTATAAATCATAATTACTTTATTCACTGAAGCGATTCAGTTTGCATACTTTATTAGAACAGCAATGTAGCCTCCCCACCATAAATATAAATCAGGTTTAATGAACCAATTGGGAATAGCAATGAACGAATATTTTATGTTTGCCCTGGCACTCTCTCCGTTACTACTGATGGTATTTTTAATATTGAAATTGAAAATGCCCATCCATTATTCAGTACTGATCTCTTTGGTATTCACCGCTGCACTATCGACAGTATTCTGGGAAATGCCCGTACAAAATCTGAAAGCCGCGATAGGCTATGGCGCGCTGAAGGGATTATGGCCGATTGTGATCGTGATCCTCGGCGCTATCTTCAGTTATAACGTCATGCAGGCGACCAAAGCGCTGGATATTCTGCGCGATATTCTCGCCAGTATAAGCGAAGATAAGCGTATTCAGGTGCTGCTGATTTCATGGTGCTTTGGTGGATTTCTTGAAGCCGCGGCGGGTTATGGTACAGCGGTCGCCATTCCGATCGGCATTCTTATCGCACTGGGTTTCAATCCACTGAAGGCGGCGATTGCCTCTCTGGTGGCAAATACCGTTCCCACTGCATTCGGCGCGGTCGGGATCCCGGTTTCTATTCTGGCAGAACAGGTTAACCTGCCGGTTTATACCTTAGGCGGAACCATTATTCTGCAGCTCGCGCTGTTTAATATCCTGCTGCCGTTTGTGATTGTCTGCATTATTGGCGGCGGCCTGAAAGCCATTCGCGGCGTATTTCTGATCACGTTGATTTGCGGTATTACCACGCTGGTTCCGCAGTATTTTGTCGCTATTCATCTCGGCGCTGAATTACCCGCCTTTGCCGGTAGCCTGGTCAGCCTGTTTGCCGTGGCGATGGTTAGTCGCCTGCGCAAAGGGAAAACCGATCCCGAGTGGCGAATTGAAGTCAGCCATACCCGCGAAACCACGCCGCGCTCGGCAAAAGTGTTGTTCCGAGTTGGCTCTATTTATCTGTTTATTTTTGTGTTTATCCTGATGTGTTCGCCGCTGTTCCCGACGATAAAAGGCGCAGCCTCACAACTGGCCTCGGTGCTACATTTCACGTTGGCTGACGGCAAAACGATGGCGTTGAAAGTTGAATGGGTGACCACGCCAGGGATGTTGATCATCTTTGCGACCATTATCGGTGGTTTTATTCAGGGAGCGTCCGCACGCGGGATGCTGGAAGTATTTATCAAAACGATTTTCCAGCTTAAAAACTCTATCGTCGCAATTATGGCGATCGTCGCGCTGGCCACGGTGATGGATCTCAGCGGGATTATCTCCACGCTGGCACAGTCAATTGTCGATCTGACCGGCAGCTCGTACGTCTTCCTCGCCCCGGTGATTGGCGCGCTGGGCACGTTCGTTACCGGCAGCGATACCAACTCGAACATTTTGTTCGGAAAACTGCAAACCATTGCCGCCAGCAAACTGCATATCGATCCCAACTGGCTGGCGGCGGCCAACACTTCTGGCGCAACGGGCGGGAAAATGATTTCGCCGCAAAGCATCGCCATCGCGGTATCCGCCACAAAAATGGACGGTCAGGCCAACCAGATCATGTCTGGCACCATGAAATACTGCTGCGCCTATATCGTGATCCTCGGCTTAAAGGTTGGCCTCTTTTATTACTGGTTTATGGCGTAAGCCATTGTCAACCCCGTCAAATTTGCGGCAACCGTATTTGACGACGCGGTGACCAAAAAGGTTTACACCTCCCCGGAAACGGAACGAGGCGACAGACTTTACGATTTGTCGGCGCTGACTAAAATAGCGCCGATGTTTCAAATCGAGGATTGTTGTTATGTTGTTCTGGAAAAAGATGGTGAAGAAGTTCGACGCCTTTTCCGCGTTGATTCCACCACGCTACTTCCGCGTGTAATACTGGGCACTTATGCCAGATGGCGCTTCGCTTATCAGGCCTACGTTTCGCACTCATTTGTAGGCCGGATAAGGCGCTAGCCGCATCCGGCAGCAGCGTAAAATGTTCACCCCTTTCTCTTACGCAGTCCGCACGTTCTTAACATCACAACCCAAATACGAAGCCATGCAAAACGGTAGACCAGCGGATGCTGAAACCTCAGCAATGTCAGAAACACAGAGCCCCCTTGCGGCTTCAGATCACCGTTGCCTGATAGCGAACCTGTGGGTCCATAATCTGGTGGCGCGCGTCTATCAGCCGCAGTTCATACGAATCATGCTCTTTCGTCAGCCGCATTACCGCGTCAACAACACTGGTGGTCCGCTCCAGTGCCTGCTTGTCCTCGTAACCATTGAGCAGTGAGGCCAGCATCACGCTGCAAATCAGATCCCCAACGCCGACCGGCATTTTGGCAAAGGTATACAGCGGCCGGGCAATGTGTAACGTCTGTTCCGGCGTCACCAGCAGCATTTCAAACGCCTGTTTGTCCCGCGAACAGTCGCCGAGATGCTTCACCAGCACCTTCTTTACGCCCCACGACACCAGCTGCCGCGCCGCTTCCACCACCTCGTCAAAACTACGCAGTTGTCTGCCCGTCAGCACGCCCAGCTCATAGAGATTCGGTCCCATCATGTCGGCCAGTTGAATGGCGTCATCGACAAAAAATGACTCCACGCCCTGCGCGACAATGCAGCCTTTTTGCGGGTCGCCCATTACCGGATCGCAAAAATAGAGCGCCTGCGGATTACGCTGACGAATGGTGGTGACCGCGTGCTTCACCTCTTCACAATGGCGTTTATCTCCAAGATACCCGGACAATACGGCATCGCATTGCGCCAGCTTTTGCAGGTCATCCAGCCCGCTGATGATCGCGCTCAGCTCGCCGTGCGGCATCGCCATGCCCTGCCACATCCCATATTGGGTGTGGTTGGAAAACTGTACGGTGTAAAACGGCCAGACATCGATCCCCGAGAGCTGCATCGGCAACACAGCGGCTTTATTTCCGGCATAGCCATAAACGACCGACGACTGAACAGACAACACGTTTTTCATTTTGACTCCGTCTAACGAAACGTTGGCAGCAGACCAAATACGTCCAGAACAACCGTCAGATAGACAACCGCTCCGCAGACAATCACCAGGTTAAGCACGGTGTTATTACAGGGCGCGGTATAGCTGGCGGTTGGGAAACGTTTCCGCGCGGCTTTCACCAGGAACGGCGGCAGGATCACGCTCCAGATGGTAAAGGCCAGACCGGCGTAACCAATCGCGTGCACAAAACCGTTCGGGAAGAAGAAGCACACGGCGGCTGGCGGGAAGTAGGTCACCAGCGCGGTTTTCAGGCGGCCCATGCCGTCGTCCGGGAAGTGAAACAGATCGGCGATGTAATCGAACAGGCCAAGCGTCGCCGCCAGCAGGGAACTGGCTACCGCGAAGTTGCCGAAAAAGGTGAGGATCAGATCCATATACCGGCTGGTGAACAGCCCGCTGATGGCCTCGACAAACACATCGATATTGCCGCCTTTGGCGATAATCGGCGGGAATGAGGAACGGCTGATGTTACCCATCGTCACGCCCAGCCAGAAAATATACAGCAGCAGAGCAAACAGCGTACCGATGATAATCGAACGCGTAATATTCGAGACTCCGCTTGTGCCATACAGTTTGACCAGGCTCGGCACGTTACCGTGAAAACCAAACGAGATAATACAGAACGGCAGCGTCATCAGGATGTACGGCAGATACTGCGAATTGGGCAACGCCACCGCCACGCTGTCGATGAGTTTTGCCACTTCGATATGGCCAATCAGCCCGGAGAACGTGGCAAAGAACGCCACAAACTTACCGATAATCAGCACGGTAGTGATGCGTCCGACCAGTAAGGAACTATACCAGGCAATCGCCCCTACCAGCATACTGACGATCACCACCGAGATATTCGCCGGAAAGCGCACGCCGCTGTATTTGAACACGGTTTGCGCCATCACCGCCGACGAACCGGAGATATAGGCATAGGTCAGAATATACAGCACAAAGCCGAAAGCGATACCAACCACGATATTCCACTTCCGGCCTAATAAATCCTGAGTAAAAGTATTAAAACTGGCACCGGCGCCATAATGCAGGTTAACTTCGACCAGCATCAGACCGGTTAATAACATCATGATGGCGATAAACAGAAGAATAACAGACGCACCGGGGAACCATACGCCGGCCATCGCAATCGGCAGGGAGAACATCCCGCCACCCACTACGGTCGCGATAACCAACATGGTTCCGCTAATCAGTCCGGGGGTACTACTCTGTCGCTCAATGGCATTAATATCCATGATAAATGTTCCTGTAGACTATTCGTTATAATTACAGCTGTCATTTGTACATCATGCGGATAATAAAAATGTCGGAGTCAGGGTTTACTTTTTTTAGTTATGTCACGGTAACGGGCACCGCAAAGGCTTCCTGTTCATGGAAAAGGAATACAAAAAAGCCCCATCACGTGATGGGGCCATAACTATTTTTAGATGTAATCAAAGCGTGCAGTAAAGAAACGCAATTGCTTCGGCTCGTAAATAAACTTCAGCCCGCGAATATCTTCTTTGTGCTGGTAAAGTTTAATAATGCCGTCAGCCACGACATCCATATGTGCGTAGGTATAAACACGACGTGGAATAGTCAGACGCACGGTTTCCAGTTTCGGTCTGTGGTGTTCACCGGTCACGTTATTACGGCCCGCAGAGATAATTCCGCGCTCCATGCTGCGCACGCCGGTTTCCACATAGATGCTGGCGGCCAGACTTTGCGCCGGGAACTCATCTTGCGTCAGATGCTCGCAGAAGCGACGCGCATCGAGGAATACCGCGTGACCGCCTACCGGTTCAACAATCGGTACGCCAGCGGCTTTCAGCTTATCGCCCAGGTAGCGAACCTGCTTCACGCGGTGCTCAATGTACTCATACTGCATGGCTTCGCGCAGGCCAATCGCCATCGCTTCCATATCACGTCCGGCCAGGCCGCCGTAAGATGGCATCCCTTCGTAGACAACGACTAACTCTTTGGCAGAAGAGAACATTTCGTCATCGTTCATGCACAGGAAGCCGCCGATGTTCACCAGACAGTCTTTTTTACCACTCATGGTACAACCGTCGGCGTAGCTGAACATCTCATGCACGATCTCGGCGATGCTCTTGTTCTCAAAGCCCTGCTCTTGCTCTTTGATAAAGTAGGCGTTTTCTACGCAGCGGGTAGCGTCGTAGAACACTTTAATGCCATGCGCTTCTGTCAGTTCACGCACCGCACGCATGTTAGCCATCGAGACCGGCTGCCCACCCGCGAGGTTAACCGTCACCGCCAGGCAGATATACGCAATATTCTCTGCGCCTTTTTCATCAATCAGCTTTTGTAATTTTTTAAGATCGATATCACCTTTAAACGCAATATTCAGACCGGCATCGTGCGCTTCGTCACGAACGATATCGACAAACACCGCACCATTTTTTTCCTGGTGATAACGGGTGGTAGTGAAATACATATTCCCGGCAACATATTGCCCAGGTTTAATAGCCAACTGCGATAACAGGTTTTCTGCGCCACGCCCCTGGTGAGTCGGAACAATATGTTTAAAGCCAAACAGTTCCTGCACTGTTCTTTCCAGATGATAGAAGTTTTCGCTGCCCGCGTACGCTTCATCACCCATCATCATTCCGGCCCACTGCTTGTCGCTCATTGCGTTAGTGCCACTGTCTGTCAGCAGGTCAATATAAATATCTTTCGAATTTAACAGGAAAGTATTGTAACCCGCTTCCTGCATTTTCTTGAGGCGCTCATCACGCGGGATCATAGATACAGTTTCAACGCTTTTAATACGGAAGGGTTCTGCCGGATAATTCATTTTGTTTCTCCAGTAACAGTGGTCATGTACGTATTAATGTGAAGTAAATCATACCTGGTTCATCAACAAATCCTGATGAAATATAACTATTCGCCTCCTGAGTCAGGGGGAGAAATAATGTGGAGGCACTATGCAAGATTTGATTGATTATGGAAATAGCCCGGTCAACATTAATCACTGGCAATAATTTAAAAAGCTGTAAATGTGGGTGATGCAAATCACACGTCATTTTTTTACCCGTTAATATTCAACAAGTTTTTTTTTGCGTTTCGATTTGTCATTCGTCGTAGTGTGTCTGCGGAGAGTGGAAATACTGAAAACATAACTTTCCAGGCTGGGCGCATAATGTATTGGTGAATGAGTACACCTCATTTTGTGAGAGTCGGATCACTTCACGGAGTGATATTTGTGATTCACATCACTAAAAGTGTAAAGCAAAGTGTACAAAACCGTGTTGTTTCAGAGTTTGCTATTTGCTTCAGTGAGTGAGATCGCATTTTTGGCCAGATGCAGAGGAGCATTATTTTCTGGAAATGGCAGGTATTTGGCGGATTGGATGAGAATGGATTTATACGGTGAATAATACCGGATTCATTGGGGTGAAGGCGTTTTCTATTTATTCCGAAAGCGTGCTATTCGCGCTTATTTCATCTTATTTACATCTGGACTTCCCCCTGGATACTGGCGTAATTTACAGGGGTTTTATTAGCGCGATGCGAAGGTGCGCCAACACCTCCGCATCGCTAATCACAGCAACTATTAATAGAGAATAGCAGCCATGACTGATACGCATTGTATTGCAGTTTCATTTGATCCAGAAGTCCACGCCGCAGATAACCGTCGCCTGAAGGTGGGTTATGCGAGCCGTTATCCTGATTACAGCCGTATTCCGGTGAAGTACGTTCGGTTTCCGTCCATTGTGATGAAGGGCCAGTGGCTGAAAGCCGCCGGATTCGACACCGGCACCGACGTTGATGTTCGCGTAATGCAAGGCTGCATCGTATTAACCGCCCGCACCGCCGACCCCGAAGAGTCAGAACTGATGAAATCCCTGCGCGCCGTGGAAAAGCTCTCCGCGCGTAAGCAAAAGCAGGTACTGGAGTTTATCGGGGTGATTGCGGGGAAAGCGTTGAAGGGGTGAGTGTGTGATTGTCATTGGGGCGCCTGCGGGCGCCTTTTTGAGCTTTTACAGGTAAGCGATAAAGTGACATCGATAGTGTATCGGCCTCACACCTGTTGATCAGGTGATAATTTGCGAGCATCATCGCAATTATTTACCTGATAATGAAATCAATGACTTCCAGTAAAACCCTGCAACAGGCAATTGCCGACATCACCATCTGGCGTAAAGGCGAGCAGCGCGCGCCGCACAAGCCCCTGCTGCTGCTTCATGTGCTGGCGGGTTATCAGCAGGGTCACGGTCGCCTGTTTGACTACGGTTCGGAGGTTCGCGACCCGTTGCATAGCCTGCTGGAGCGATTTGGACCACAGCGCGCGCAATACCGCCCGGATATGCCCTTCTGGCGCTTACAGGGAGATGGGTTCTGGGAGCTACAAAACGCCGAGCACTGTTCAACATCCGGTAGCAGCAAACAGCCCCCTGCCGGGGAACTGGTAACGCACAACGTTGCCGGAGGTTTTGATGAACAGCATTTTGCCCAGTTGAAAAAGAGCAAAAGCCTCATCAACGCCCTGGCCCAGCAAATCCTCGAGGCGCACTTCACCGAAAGCATTCAGGAAGAGATCGCGGATGAACTGGGATTTGATATCCTGCAAATCCGCAAACAGCGGGACCCATTGTTCCGCCAGCAGGTTCTGCGTGCCTATAACTATGAATGCGCTATTTGTGGCTTCAATATGCGCCACGACAGCACCTCTGTCGCCCTGGAAGCCGCCCATATCAAATGGAAACAGCACGGCGGCCCGTGCGAGATTTCAAACGGCCTGGCGCTGTGTGCAATTCACCATAAAGCCTTTGATAAAGGTTCGATTGGCCTGGATGAAAGTATGCGAGTTCAAGTGTCGCCCGCAGTAAATGGCAGCGGCATGGTGGGCAGACTGTTCTGGGATTTCGACGGGAAGGAGATTGCTCTACCGATGATGCGCGAAAATTATCCACAAGAAGGGTTTGTGGAGTGGCACAGGAAAGAGGTGTTTAGAGGGTGAGTGCGAAGGCCGGACTCGCCGTTCAATGGTAATCAACTGAATTTTAAGTGATTAACAACCAATGAGTTGCATATGTATACTCAGTTGTATACTCAACTACTTTCTTTTGAAAATCAGCGAATAACAAAGTATCTGAATCAACTCAAAGATGATGCAGCGATTATACTGGGTAGAATCATTTCAGCCAGGGATGTTTTAACTATCGGGAGGATGTCTGCAAGTTTCACATTGCTGCAGTGTGGTTGCAGCCTCGCAACAGCCCCATGTCCCGACGCATTCGCAGAATGTCTACAGCTCGCAAGTATGGAGATGGTTCCAACCAGCCAAACGCCCTGCGGTCGATACGAACCAGCTCGTACTTTTCCACCAAGAAGTTAACAGTATCAACGAGTGTAATACCGGCATCGATATGTTCCTGAATGACGCTTTCATCACCGAACGGTGTGTCGTTCAGCGCCAGCCCGTAGTGTTGTTCCAGTAAACGAGTTAGCAACGTTTGCCAGATAGTTACGGGCGATGGGCATAACTGAACAGCCCACTGGTTTATTGCAGGTAAAGTATTCATGAGTTGTTCTCGTAAAAGTGAGTTCTAAAGTTAATTAGCGTTGAGTAGGATAAATGGAGATATAGACGTGACCACAGGAACCCAGCGTATCAGCTTCGCAGGTCAACCCCTTTGCATAGAGGGTGACGCTATGCTGGTGTCGGGGATTCAGTTCGCCGCTAGTAAGCATGAGCTCCGTCTGCTTCAGCAGAACAGGAAATGCCTGGTCAAGATGGAGCAAATCCGCTTTATTGAACTGACCTGTTATGCTGGCGCGGTCAGACAGGTAATGTAGGCGGTTACCTTCCTGGACCAGACGTGCACCAAAACAAGGAATGACATTACGATTCAGCCCCCACCAGGGCTCAGCGGTATCATCATTCACTGTCAGTGTCTTACTCGACATCTGATGCTCCTTTAATAAGGTTAATTGAGAGTGACGCTGCGCAGAGAGACATACGGTCCGTTCCGGTCCTTGCGTCGCTCGGCAAAGACAGCCAGAACACCCTTGATATCCGGAACTTCACGACCGTAGTAATGGCAGACGCTCCCGGACCAGCAATATTTCCCGGTACAGAATTGAAACAATCGGGATTCAGGATGCAGACGATAAATTGCCATCGCCTGACGCTTACTGATGATTTTCATTAGCCCTTCCTCTTCTTATAGCCATCCATGCTCAGCAAACGACAACGCTTCACCATCACCAATGATGAAATGATCCAGTAGCCGGACATCGACCAGACCCAGCGCCTCTCTAATCCTGGACGTAATAGCTCTGTCAGCTTTACTGGCATCGGTAATGCCAGAGGGGTGGTTATGAGAGATGATTACCGCAGCTGCATTATGACGTAGTGCAGATTTCACAATTTCGCGAGGATGAATTTCGGTATGGTTAATCGTGCCGAGGAAGAGCGTTTCATGCTCCAGCAGACGATGTTGATTATCGAGATAGATAACAACAAAGACTTCGCGCTCCTGCTTTGCCAAATAGAGCTGTAACCATTTTTTCGCGAAACTAGCGGCTAGGAACGACTCACTTGGCTGCCGCTGATATTTCTCCAGTAATCGCAGGGCACAACGGATGGTACGTTGTTCATTCATCGGGAAGACCGAAGGTAAAATCAGTTCGGACATGGTGGCTCCTTAAAAGAAAAAGCCCCGTAACAACCAGCTACAGGGCTATAAACAAACACGGAGATATCGTTCATGAGACGAGTTGCAGCATATTTTCTGCCATCACCCACAGAGCTCGATTCAGCTTCACATCACCATCAATACCTTTAATTGCACGTGTATGTGTGCGTCCTCCTTTTGCATTGTGACCGTTCAAACCACCTTTGATTAGGTTCTCCTGAATACGCTGATAAGTTGTCCAGAGATCTCCGGACTCATCCTGCCAGCGACGAGGGGCCAATAGCTGTGATTCCGTCACAGGTTGATGCTCCTCGCCAAAGCGATATGTCAGAGCAGCTTTCGCCAGTGCCTGTTGTGCTGGTGGCGGAAGCATTAGTGACTGCATGGCGTCGCGTTTTTCCTCCACCCTGTCAAACACCCCAAGCACCTCGTAAGCCCCTTCGATAACCTTTTCCACCACGTTGCCCTTATGGGGCACTCGCACCTCTCCAAAGCTCTCGCCGCAAATCAGTCCGTTCTGACAGACCGAGCGGAACAGTCCCGGCAGCATCTGGTATGAACTAGAACCGTCATGGCTGTTAAGCAGGATAATTTCCGGCACCTGTTTACCGGTAATCTGCCCTTCGCGGCGCAGACGCAGCATATGTTTGGTGTGTTCCCGCTTGTCGGGGTTACGCACACGGGTCTGGCAGGCAAAGAACGGCTGAAAACCTTCGCGCTGCAGGTTATCCAGCAGAGTGATGGTCGGGATGCAGGTATAGCGCTCGCTGCGCGATTCATGCTTTTCCTCACTGAACACGCTGGGAACATAGTGAGCAAGTTCATCACGGGTTAAGGGGCGGTCACGGCGAACAAGGTTCACCGCACCAAAGCGGGATGCTAATCGCATAATTCACTCCTTTGTGTGTTTATCGGTATAAAAAGAAAAGGCCACGCTCCCGAAAGAACATGGCCTTTAACATTAAAAATGGCGTGGCGGATAAGACGTTATTGCCCCATGTATTCAACCCTGGCACCGGTGGCCTTACCATCAGCACCAACGGTCACCACCACCTTATCGTAGGTACGATACCCGGCATTGTAGACCTCATAAACCACAGTATTTCCCTCCACTTTGTAGCTGCCAAAATCAGCGGCCTCAGCCGTGTCACGGTCATACTCTTTCGTGTACGCCTCTTTGGCCGCTTTCATGACTGAGCCTTTGTTAATCTCCGGCGCTCGACTCCCGGCACTGGCATCAAGGGCAGATACGTATTTCGGGCAGACCGTCATCATGTCCCCACGGGTGAATGTCAGTTGCGCACCAAAGACCTGAAGGGTCGATGTTTCCTGACCTGCAATCGAAGCAATTGCCTTTCTGGCGGCTGCAGGTGCCTGCCCACCTTCAACCTCAACAGCCTTAAATCCTGTTTGCTGGTTGCACAACTGAGATGTGGGTACCAGATTGCCGTTTACACTGATGCGACTCCCCATCAGTTCCTGCGGGCCATTGGGGCAGCCCTGCAACTGACCAAAGATGCCAATGGTGTTGTTTTTCAGCATCACCAGTGCCTGACCATTATCGGTCAGCGTCTGGCACCAGCCGTTTTTCACAGCCCAGTTACCCGCCTGAGCAGAAACCGAAATGGCTGACAAAACAAGTGCAATCACGGTCTGAATTTTCATATGTCACCTTATTAATGAATCAGAAGCGGCAACGGAGGACGCGGTACACAGAACCTGATGCATCTTTGTATCCGGACCATCACGTCAACGTCCCTGTTCGTCGTGCTCATGAACACTTTTGAGAAAGAAATATCCCTTTGCTTTGATAGGTAAAAGCGATCAATAGGGGGCTTATACATCGATACTTTAATAGATAAAAACGATCGATATTCTATTATCGATCGTTTTTACAGATCAATATACTGTTTTTTGAATGTGGTAATTGAGGGGTAAAGCGGCAGATTTCAGCCAAATACTCGGTCCCATAATGTCGTGGCAAGTTGCACTAATTTTTGTCGGAGACACCTTAACAGAGCAGTCCAGACAGAAGGCAGGTGGTCAGGATTAATCACCGAGTCAAAAGCCTTACCCGCTGCCTCACCAAACTGCTGCCGTACAGCGGCGTCAGTGTCCGGGGTCTGATGCTCTGGTTTCAGCTGGCAATACACGGCACTGCTGGCCTGTACGGGCAAGGCATGCACAATCAACTCCACCAGGGCGGGCAGGTTATAGCCGGTATGTGCAGAGACAGCCATGACCGGGAAAGAGGACGGCAACTGACCGGCAACCTGCGCACTGACTGCAGCCAGTGAAAGGCATTGCTCAGAAGAAGGTGATGCCTGCCAGGGCTCACCATCCCTGAGGGGTGGAATGCGGTCGGCCTGAGTCAGTACAAACAGGAAACGTGAAGGGTCGGCACCGGCTTCCATCAGTGCCCTGTATGCCGTGATATCCGTTGCCCGGGCACGGTCATCGGCACGCAGTACCCAGATAATCAAATCCAGCTCTACCAGCAACGCCTTATAGAGCGCCAGATATTCCTCGTCATATTCCGGTGTCTCGCCCACCCCAGGCAAATCCACCAGTGTCATGCTGCGCTCACCAACGGTGAGTAACAGACGCTGGGGTTCCCGGGTGCAGCCTAGCAAATCACTGGTCAGACAGACGGGTTGCTGAAAAAGCGCGTTGCATAATGAACTCTTGCCCGCACCACTTTTGCCCATGATGCCTATAACGGGTTCATAGTTAATCGCCTCCTTGAGGCGGGACAGAATACGTTCAGTAGCTTGCCGGGGTAAGAGATTGAGACAGGTACGCACCGCATCACAGGTATCCTGCGGATCGGGGATTTGAGGCATGATTTACTCCTGTGAAAAAACTATGCCGGGAAATTTTTCTCCCGGCGACTCACATGAGTAATGTAGGCGTTATATTTTTTGGAGTTATCGTTACCTATTTAGGATGGATTTTTGTAATCAAAAAGTTTGCTTTTATATCTTAGATACTCATCATGAATAAGTTTTTCAATAATTTTAATCTCTTTTTTATCAAGTGCCACTGCTAACTCAGATAATTCCTTGCTGGCTTTGGCAGAGATTGTCAAATCATTTTTTCCAGACCTTCTTTTTCGTTGCTTAAAGGAATCCCTCATATTTTTTAGAAGTGCATCTTTGTCATCCAGAAATTTTCTATAATTTCCCACATCCAATTTATTCGGGATGGCCCAGCAATCAATCGCGCCCATTACACCAATATATCGCTCATTAAGATCTGCTGGTTTGAACCATGACAGAACATTTATTTTTATATCCTTTTTCCTTGACAAATATGACCACGCCCACTCAATGGCTTCGTTATCATTTTTCTTTAACCATTTGGGGCTTTGAACCTGACTATTAAAAACAAGCCAGATACCACGAATATAATCGAATGTTTTCTTACTTTGTTCTGGACTGAGGGAACAAGAAAGTTCATTCATGAAGGTAATAATCACCCGGCTTCTTTCAGCTGAACTAGTTGGATTACTAGGGAGTCTGAAAAAAGAGTATAAGTTTTCCTCTTTTCGATCCCATTCCGGAATTAACCCCGCAGTGTTTTCAGGTAAACAAAGCTCCCGCGCAGAGGCTTTTCGTATATACGCCCAAAACCAAAAAATAGCACGTGAATTAACCGCCCCCTTCAACCACTTTAAATCGACGTCTTGTAGACATGAAGAATCTCCACCATGAAGACTTTTACTTTTAACATTGCGTTTTTCCCCAGCCTGTATATTTTGCATCAAACGCTTAATAGCTTCATCAGCCCCAGTGGCGTTTTTGCTGCTTTCAGATATCGGATTGCCTGAGGCCGTTTCTCCTGTCCTGTCTTCAATATCACAATCCTCGGCTGCCTGCGCAGACTCGTCTTCTGGCAAAGAATCGACACTAAATTTGCTCTCAGGACTGGTAAAGCGGTTCCCTCCCTCATAAGGAGATTCTTCTGGCCTTGCTAATTCTTCAGCGCCCAGTTTACCAATCCTTTTTAGATAATAATTCTCATTATCACCATCACTCACCGTTACCTCCTGTAGTAAAATCCACCATAAATAGTACTTACAATGAATCGATTATGAAGTAAACAAGTTTTCATTTTGAATGAAAATAGCTCGAAAATTGTAAGTTTTTTGTAAGAGTAAAATCGACGCTAACCTCTAAAAAAGGGACTTTCAGCGGTTTGCCAGGTAAAAATGATCATTCATAAAACTTGTACAGCATACAGAAATTTGTGGCAGGGATTCAGTATGTTTTACATTGTCACATGCTCCGCGAACGTAGCTCACGGCAGTTCTGTTCTTATTATCAGACGTTACAGAGCCGGACACGTTATGTACTGATAGCACTACTAGCTGGTGAAAACCAGCTGATGTAATTTTCTACTTATCAGCTAATGGTATGAGAAGGATGCCCGTTCCTCCATCGATGGCAACAGGCCCTCTCCCGACATCACTCTAAATTGCGGGAGCATTTCCATGACAAACAAAACTCATCCGATATCATCCAGCACCCAGACAACCACATCTTTACTGAATGATCAGCTCGTTGATATGACGTTCATCACCGCCTATACAAACATGACAGACAAATGGTTCTACCGATTAATTTCAGAGAATGCGTTCCCTGCACCAATTAAACTGGGTCGCAGTTCACGCTGGCTAAAAAGCGAAGTGGAAAAATGGATGCTGGATAGAATACAAGCATCTCGAGGTTAGAACCTTTAGTGTTGGTGTTTTACACAGGAAGGTTACGTAATTTAATATAGGTTTTTTAATATAATTATACTCACTCTCATTTGTTCTTATATTCACCGCTTACTGTCAATGTCTCTTTTAAACACCCTCGCAAATACTATTGGAACAACCAGTCTCGTCTTTAAAGCAATAATTAATTTAAGTATCGGCTCAGCATTACCTTAAAGAAAAGTCTTGCATGAAACATCATTAAATTAGTGCTTGCACTGGCCTCTCTCATCATCAGCAGTGGAATAATTATGCTCAAAAATTCAGATAGAAATTTTAATGAAGACTGGTTCCTGGCTTCAGTTCTTAATGCACACATCGATGAAATGATAAACAGATACTCATGCCTTTTGGCATTACGTATGGATTTTTTCTACCAAAAGGAAAGTGCCAGGTATTCACACTTAAATCACCAAACACTTGAACATGACTTGCGTGAACTAATGGAGAAAATGACAAAAGAGAAAGGTGTGGTGGGCTATTTCTGGGTTGTCGAATGGACTGAACGACATAGATACCATGCACATGTCGTATTCTGGCTGGACAGACAAAAAACACAGCACTCTTATCCCTTTGCCCTTACAGCAAATACACTTTGGGAGGAAATAACGCACCGGGACGGCGTATCGCACCGATGTGAATATCGGCCGCAGTATTCTGGAAATATCAATATACCTGTTCGGTATAACGATCCGGAAAGCATTAACAATATCCGTCATGTTCTGAGCTATCTGGCTAAGGAAGAACAAAAAGAAGGTTTGTGTGCATACGGCTGTAATGACGTTCCTCCACGCTCAGCGGCAGGGCGTCCACGTAAGCCAGGCCCCTGATGCTACGGCTACGCAACTGGCTCTGCATCCTGTACAAACCCCGTTATTACGGCGACAAATAATGTCCTCGCAGTCGTGACTGAACCTGCCCCTGGAAGCCTGACGTTCCGACCTTTACTGAATCAACTATTCCACAACTCCATTTATTCCCGGCAGCTCACCTGTCGGGTATTTCTCATACCTGTCAAACAAGGGAAATCAAAAATGAAACAGCCAGAGAACACAATCGCGGTAAAAGTGGCGGAATACCGTTTACACATCACCCGGCTAAGGATCTGCCGGGATAGCCTGGCTGGATGTTGCAGTGATGCCGAGCGGCGTGGCTGGCGTTTGAGAGCTCTTGAGCAGTTAAGTAAAGCCTCACTGCTCTACTGCCGACGGGCAAGTTCTGCCGATACCTGCAAGTTTCAACAGGCCTGTGAAGGTCTTCAGCAACACATCAGCAGAGTTTTACCAGAAGGCCAGTGGTGCGGTGATTTGCCTGCATCCCCTGTCCAGGCAAAATTTTGAGGTATCTGTATGAAACAACAATCGACTAAATGCGCGGTCGATGAATGGGGGAATCTGGTCAATGCAGAAGATTTTCGCTACCCCTCATTCTGGAAACTGTACTGCTTCCACTGCAAGAGTCCGGTAGTGCTGGTCCTTGCCCCGAACGGGCAGGTATCGCATTTTTTGCATGATGAAACCTTTATGGCATCAGCCGATTTCATGGCATGCCCGAACGTGGAATGTTCCTAACCGAAGTAACCCGCGTCAAAAGCAGAAAACGACTTATCTGGCTTGCCTTACTCCTTTTAAAAAGCCAACCCTAACTTACATTTTTGAAAGAGAAACCGATGAATAATTACGCTGAAAATGGAGCGTCGAGGACAAACTCTGGTGGTAACGATGTCATGCTTATCCGTGGTGTGTTGAAGCAGACGACTGATCATTATCCACGGCTGGCTGCGCTGGGTTTTACAGTTCAGGAGAGTAGTTCCGGTTTCTGTGACAAAGTACGACATGATAGTGCCCAATTATTGCGTTTTCATGCTGAAACGTATTGCATTATAAGCGACTACTCAAAGAAGCGTATCGAAGCGGGTAAACCGTCTCAACCTACGCTTCTTCGCTGGTTGTGGGAGGCTGGAAGTATTTCAACATGTCGGATGATGATGCTATTCAATCGGGCTGTTTGCAGTCATCCCCGACATGACTCTTCAGCAATGGATGGAATTCAGGAAGTCATGTCGTTGCTGGTGGCTGCATGGCGTGAAGTAGAACCGGGCGGGGATTTAACGGAAATAAAAGCACATCGGGCAGAGAGAACGATGCCAGCAGCTTTCGATAAACGTTATGCAGAGTTACGAGATGCAGCATTGCAAATGACCTCACCTGTTGCTTTTGCCAAGAGTTGTTCGACAGTGTAATTATTACATCCCATTTTTTCTGAGTTCGAAGTTCTACCCCTTATGTATCGAGCTTTTTCTTATTTGACTTTAAAGATCACTTGTTGAGTGATTCAGATCCCGTTTAACGTCTGCTTTGTGCTGTGAGTTCAACTGATGGACGCAACACACTTATTGAACCGTTCTGCGGGTGATTCATAGTCTAGCGTTTTTCTCGGCCTTTCGTTGAGCTGACTGGCAACACTGTTGAGTCTTTGTTGGCTATGAACCGATAAGTCAGTTCCTTTTGGAAAATATTGTCTGAGCAATCTGTTCGTATTTTCATTTGAGCCACGTTGCCAGGGAGATTGAGGATCTCAAAAATAAATCTGAATGTCTGTCGCTATAGTAAATCGTGTGCGGCTGGTCATTTCAGCGCCACGATCCCAAGTTAATGTTTTATAAAGCTCAGCAGGTAATTCCCGGGCTTATCTGATGAGTGCAGATATAACCGTTATGGTCTTGTTGTCTCTGATTTTCGCCAGCATAACAAAACGGGAATGAAGTTCTACGAGGGTGATGATATAGGCGTTTTTCGAGCCCTGAATCAAGTCACCTTCCCAGTGACCTGGAATGGCTCTGTCAGCCGCCTCTGGTGGCCTTTCGCTGATAGGTATCGTATTCGGGATTGACCCTAATCCTTTCCCTTTAAGCGATGACGTTCTGGATCTACGCACTGCTCTTCCGCTTCTGAGGCATTGCTGCAGCTCTTTTTTTAATGCTCCCCCGGGTTTGTATAAAAAGCGTTTTATAAATCGTTTCGTGTGACACATGCATTTCCTGATTATCCAGATAACAGCGTTTCAGCCAACCGGCGATCTGTTCCGGCGACCAGTCCTGATGCATCTTCTCTGCAATGATTTTACACAATGCGGGGCTTTCAATTAGCTTGCAAGGTTTTGGTCTCAGTGCATTTTCCCACGCAGTAACATCGGCTTTTGATGCACGGTATTGTTTTGCACCACCGTGCCTCCTGACCTCGCGGCTAATCGTTGAGGGCGCTCTTGATAATTTGGCGGCAATGTCCCTGATACTGAGTTTTGCTACCAGTCCTCGGGATATCTCCTCTCTTTCATCAAGCGAAAGCGCTAATCGGTGCCGTTTTCGCACGGGAGGACGGTAGCCACCTGTCTGGTGGATAGTGGGCATAATGGAAGAATGATATCTGTCGAACATTCTGTCGATATCATGTAGAGAATCACCTTGCTTATATCTGTCCCAGATAATTGCCTTTTGCTCTGGCGTGTAGTTAATCCGAGTTCTTCGTTTCATGGCAACGTCCCCCCTTGATTAAGGATAGCGTTGCATCGACTCATTGAACTCACAGCCAAGAGCGGATACTAGCGATTGTACTTTGCATTAATATCACAGCGAGGCAGTTTTTTGCTCCCTTTTTGCGAGTATTCGGTAAAACGCCTATTATGCATGAACCATGTAATCTGACGCCCGGTCGCACTGTGCTGATCCGGACGGGCGAAATTCATTCATCAAAAGGAACTAAAATGACTGACCGGGTGATATTGCAGCGTGAGTTTTCTGAGCTTATGAACGGGCTGCACGGAAGCATCTTAAAATATGCTACTGACCGAGCCGAACACCATCAGTGTGAGGTTTATCTGTGCGTGAACAAAATCACACTGCGATCAAATACTAGAACGCATCTTTGAAAAAAATTATTAATAAACTTAAGTTAAATCAGGTTATCTCCGTTAACGGACGGAAATTGAGTTTATAATCACCCCTGACCCTGAATAAAATTTATCTGCCGGAAGCGGTGTATTTATTGATGTTCCCAAGCCCTGAACTGCTGAAATCTGTTGAATATCAGGCGAGCCTTAACCCCGTTCATGAAATTATTGTGTTTACCGAATCAGACGGGCATACGGAGGCTACGGATAACTAGATGTCGGAACATGAGGTGCGCATGCTGGGAGTCGAAAAAACAATCTAATACAAACAGCCAGCAGGAGGTTTTTACGTCTGTTTTCGAGCATATCTTTCGGCGGGTCGTTGACAATCCGAGTCGCAGTGTAGGCTACCAACGACCAACCAAACAATAAAATTCCACCTATCCCTCCCGAGAACTAACACTCCCTTTCCTCCGCTAGGCGGGCCACGTTCACTGGTCTGGCCCGTTTCCAGCAGAATATTGTCACAATACCCGCTAACGACAGTGGAACAATGCCGTCTTCGAACTTGAAGAAAATCCTCGTAATTACTAAACTGCCACAGTTAATGATAAAATTTTTCCTGAGTTATCTCAACAATTTCTCCGGTGTCGTGGTCTAGCTGTACAATCTTCCCATTTAGAAATGTGTATATGTTCAAACCTTTGAATGTATCTTTGACTTCATCAAATTTTGGATATATAAATCCAAGTACACATTTATCACTCCCTTCAATTTGCTCATATCCAGTAACAGGGATGTAAGTAGTATTAAATACAAATATGCCGATTATTTTATTTTGTTGGATAATCCATTCGTTATAAGTTTGACGTTCGGTCAAAGAACTTCTAAGATCCTCTATCCTTATATCTTTTTTATCAGTATGTCGGACGTAATTATCATCCGTATGACTTCCACAATCTTTAGACGATACTGCTACTAACCCACCCTCATCAAACCCGACGATGACACCAATAGCCCCGATAGCGTTGGTTTCATCCGGGCAAAAAGAGAAAACATCTCCTGGTATAATTAATGAACATGAGATTCCGCCATGTACGTCACCATTAATTATTTTATTTAAATCATCAGGGTAATTAAGGTTAGTTTCACGTCCCATACCTTTTGGACACCCCGAGAAATGTACCACTAATCCAGATACTTCATTAAGAAAGTCATAAATTTCTTTGGTTGTTGGTTTGTTCATGCTCATACCCATAATGATTATACTTTTTGTTAAGCTTCTACAAAATTCATAATGAATAAATCAGATAGACCGCTTCGACCAAAATCAATTATTTCATATAGTACTTATTTTTGATTTCTTCTGCTGATTTTTCTAGGCTCGGATAAATTGTACTGGCGTGAATATTAAGTATACTCAGTTGATCCATAATGTGTTTTTTGTTGGTTACAGATATCCTCTTCACGGAAACCTCACTGTCCCCAGACTCCTGTAATGCAGCATCCATTCCAAAAAGTAAAAATGCTCCCGACTGGGACGCAATACGCGTATTCGAAATTTTACCGCGTACAAATAATATCCTTCCCAAATCTAATGGGTTTATTTTATCTTTAAAGTAAGGTTTCTCATCTTTAATACAATGAAGAAGATGACCACAGACTCCTACCTCATTAAATTTGTCTATAACGTCCCTACGATAGGTATCGGTTTTTTCCCGGCCAATATAGTAATTGTTAGCTTTATCCTTCGAAATATCAATAGCCTTGGTCAACTCATTCTTCTGCTCTTTACTCAGATTTGATAAGTTTGTGATGCAACTGACCGTGTCAGAATCAAAAAATTTAACCTGTGATTTATTAGTTTTTAGAATGATGACCTCACCGTCTATTTCCTTACCCTCTTTATCTTTCTTTATTGAAGAGCATGCAAAATACAAGGCGATTAGGGGGTTGTAAGTCAAATCTAGCAGTCTGGTAGGAAGCCCAAAATGTTGCATCCTCACTAACTTATCCAACATGTATTTATCTGATGAAAACTCGCCGGGCTGGACGGTTAGCATTTCACTGTTTAAATTTCTTTCGTTAAAATAATGCGTGTATTCGCCTGTCTTCTTATCCTTCCTCAAAATAGAAGGCTCGAGCCGGTATTCGTGGTCTGAATGTCCACGATAAAATGTTTCTTCTTCATCACTGGATTCCATTTCCAGAATTAACTTAATATAATCTTGGAGATTGTCTATACTTTCTTTATTCTTTCTATGACTCCCAATCGCACCTAATTGGGTGTTTGTAATCACTAGGGCTAAAGGGATATCTATTGGTAGCACAAGAGATTCATTTACCTTCTCTAAAACTTCACGAAGGTTTTTATTTTTAATGGACCAATGAGTTCTGGTAAGTCCGAAGTTATTAATATCGACATCTAAAGCCTCACTAAGCTTACTTTCACTACTCACATATCTTTCGCCGTAATCCTGAAGTAATGTAAACTCGTAATGCACCATTTTATTAGAAAGACTCAATCGATGGATTTTTCCGATTTTGATATCAATGTAATCAAAATATTCTTCAGATTCTTCTATTTGTCTACTGCGAAGTTCGCTGATAAATAATACATATGTTCCCTCCAATATTTTCAGAGAGTCGTCTGTAACAGGAACTATTTTCTGCGAAATATCTGAAGGTGTGGATTCAAGAAAACGAGATAGCGGGAAATTTGAACTTCCCCGGTCGCCCTCAACCATTTTCCAGTCTGTGTTAAGACTTTCCATTATCATATTAAACAATCGATGTTCCTTTTGTTGGTAACTAACTCTGGCATGACTTAATACCCTTGGGATATCTCACTATAATACTGCGGTACGGCATCATCAAACAAAATCCTGAACCGTTCCCTCTCCCTTCACTCCTAGAGATACCACTGCGTAATAACTGGCCTACTCCCTGTCGGTTAACATACGGGAAGGTGAGTAGAGCATTATAAATGGCGATGACAGTTGTGAACTCCTGCTCCTCGCTCATAAGGGACAACCATACTCAAATCTCCCACATTGCAGGAGATTTGAGTATGAACACGTCACCGTGGAACAAAGACCGTATCATCGGCCAAAAAAAGATCACTTCAGATATCTCATATCTGGGGGATCCGAATCCGACTTGAGCTGGAAGGTAAAACGCGCGATTTAGCTCTGTTCAATATGGCCCTGGACAGTAAGCTTCGGGGCTGTGATCTGGTCAAACCAAAAGTATCTGATGTTGCATATGGTAGCTCTGTTTCAAGCAGAGCAACGGTTTTGCAACAGAAAACCGGTAGCCCTGTGCAATTTGAGATAACCAAAATGACCAGAGAAGCTGTTGCTGCATTGATAAAGCTTGGCAATTTGCACAATAAAGACTTCTTGTATCGATCTCGGATCGGAACTAACGAGCACATTTCAACCCGGCAATACAACCAAATCTTTCATGGGTGGGTAGAAAAGCTTGGTCTCGAAGATTCGCTTTACAGCACACATTCCATGAGAAGAACAAAACCTTACCTGATCTACAAGAAAACCAAGAATCTTCGGGTGATCCAGGTTCTGTTGGGCCATAGGAAACTGGAAAGCACAGTCCGTTATCTGGGCATTGAAGTAGATGATGCGTTAGAGATCTCTGAATCGATTGAAGTCTAAGGTTATCAGGACTGTAATAACAGCCCTGTGCCAGGAGCGGACATACTATGTATTTACAATTCCTCCTACTCAAACGAGTCGTGTCATACTCTTATCTAACTACGAAGCTGATATGGATTTATCCAAGCAAGGTTCATCGAATAGACAGATTTTATTTACATCATTGAATTTTTAAGTGATTAACTTAAGATGACTTTTACGAACACTTATCCTGAGAGAGTGTTGAGTTATCTTGGAGTGGTAGGTTAAGGTCCTCCCCGCTACGCGGGGCCATAGCGGAGGTATTGTATTGATTCACTTCAACAAAGGATATGCTGTTCGAATTCCCTAACAAAATCAACATGTTGAGTTAAATGGAGCAATGACAATGGATAAATCAAAAAGCTTACCGAAATTACATGTAAGATATAAGAGATTTCAGAAGGATCTAAAAGACGTATGGGAATCTTTTTTAATTATAGAGTTTTACACACCCCGAATTAAGGATTTAATAAAAAACGATCGGTTGCCGACCTTAACAATTGATACCTTTAGAAATGAAAATACTAAAACACTTGATAAAGATAACACCTATGGTGCATTAAGTTCATTGGAACGGCGTGGTAATTTTAGACGGACATTACTTGAGGCTGTTCTAATATTTGAAGACTACATGTCTGACTTGATCGAATTGGTGTATTTAGACTTACCAAATAAATTAACATCAGTTCAAGATGACAGCAACAATACTGGTTATCAAAAACTTTTAAAATTAATGCTTAGCTGTTCCAACAAAGATGAAATGGTAGAAAGATTAGTTGAAGAGAAAATTCGAGGAGTGTTTTATGGGAATCCTTTGGATGTATTTGAAAAAGATAAAGCAAAATTGGAATTTGGTTCATTCTTTAAGGATAATTGCACGGCAGAACTTAACAAACTAAAGAAGATAATTGCAGCAAGAAATATTATTGCACATAACAACGGTAAGATTGACAGGAAGTATTTGCGCGAAACCGATGCCAGCGCGAATTTAGGCAGTATAATTAAATTAGACCGTGAATTTATTAAAGACACTTTACATACACTTTTTTTATTTGCAACTCAATCTGCTAAACTTGTAGTGGAAAATATCTATAGCGGCACTCCAAATGGTGTTCTAGGTAGAGCGGTCAATTCTTTAAACAAATGAATTGAACTTAGATATTTGAATATTTCGAAATTTGATTAGCATTTTGCAGTTCCATGTATTTCCTTCATCAGTTGTAGGAATTATATTCGAAATCTAGCTCCTCGTTCAAAACCAACATCGCGTTAATTTTGTAGAACATATGTTGAGCGGGGAGCCTTCCTGAGGTGGGCTTTCTCCTCTTCATATAACTTAAGTCACTTCACTTCTGACCCCAAACTTCCTGTGCTAGTTGTAGAAAGTGGGTTGGTCGCTAATAGTTCCCACCCCACCCTTGATTTGCCCTAGCGTAGAATACTGATGATCTTTTCGTAGGGAAAACGCTTCTTTATGGGAATACCTACACGTTGCTAATGAAGACGTTACTTATATCAGGGTGTACTAATCAACGAGGAGCTGGTTAACTTTGCTAGAAATCACCGAAATAATTAAAGATGGTAAATTTGTGCAACTGGTTTAAGACGCCAACTTCCGCTTCTCGCTCATAGCGGATCTTCAGCTCAACCAACTCGTTCGCTTAATGCCAACAGTGAATTTCGCTGAAATCAGTGCTTACTGACCGAATTCAAATTGCACAAATTTTAATGTCTGCCCATGCCGCAATTTACAGACGATATTTTGGTTCGCGAAGATGCCAGAAAATGTTTTCGCCTGTTCTCTCGGAAGAGTCTTGATCCAACGAACACCAACAACCCATTCGGAAAGCTCTTCATTGTCAGAGTTTGCGTTTGGGTGTTCCGCTTTCAATCCTGCGGAGAGTAGAGGAACATTCGAATCAGTTATGAAATCGCGAATCATAACCGCTGGTTTGGTCACTTCCCCAAAGCCGACGTAACCGCATCCCTTCATGTAAGCATAAATTTTGTCACCAACTGCAAGACGATTAAGTGCTGATGAATACACCTTCCCTTGACCTGCTCCAATAAAGCCAAATTGTCTGTTATCGTCCCAAGTTCGATATTCGCATTCGCCCACATTCACGAACCAACTACCAGTCCATTCATCTTGATTAGAAGCAATTGTTCTTTGCTTAACTTCTTTTCGTTCAATATAATCTTTAGCCTCCGGCAACGGAATAATTGTTTCCGGCTTGATAAATAGCTCACCATCAGAATCGATAAATGGAGCAATCCGAGTGCATTGAATATCTATGCCATATTCTCGCAACCATAATACTGCGGAGATGACTTCAGAGTTAAACTCTTTTGAGGCCAAAATAATATGCTGTTTCGCATTAAGTAACTCAATGTCAGCATCAATAAATTCCTCAATTTTTTTAGTCGCATCAAATTCAGACTTGTTTAAATAGGACGCGTACAGCTTAAAAATCTCGCCGGGCAAGAGACTTGAGCAATACGATGCATACTTTATTGCCTGCCATTCAACGGACGAGCCAGAATCATCCCGTTTCAATTCAACCACAACAAGTGCTGCCGATTTATTTACGCAAAGCAAATCAAGGCGCTTACCAGAGGCAAGAATGACCTCTTTGCCAATGACAAGTAGTTCCTCACCTAAAATAGTCGGGCTTTTTTCGATCCATTCCTGAATATCGAAACGTTCCTTCAGCCCAAGTTCCGAGAAGTTTGTTGGTTTCAGTTTGATTAGTGTCTTATTTATTATATCTACACGAAACATTGGCGCTATCTCCTTTCAAACGTTTACTACACATGAATATGCCATATTCAGCGGGATGCCTACACTACTATGACCATAAAAGATAGTACGCAACGTCAGCTCCTCGTTCACAGCAGACCTTCATTTCAGTCAACAATGTCCGCTGCGTGCCAAGAGCCGACGTTGCCAACATCTACCTGCATCAATCTGTGGGGAGCAGGTCAATGCCCCTTTGTACCATGGTTGAATATTGTAATGCACTAAGTGAGTGCGCTTGAGCATCAAGGGGAGTTTCGAGGATGGGCAGCGGTGATGCTGTACAAAGATGAGCTATATGGTACATTTGATCGCAAAGATAAATAGCCAGGCCCATTTAAAGTATTTGCATATTTACTTCTTGAAAATGGTTTATATCACCGGAAGGAGATGTGTTTAAAACCGATACCGAAGTTCAAGCTAAGCTAAATGAAGAGCTAATCAAATACAACCAAAATGAAATAGAATCAGACCGCGATAATTTCCTTGGAACAATTAAAAACTGGTATGACGCAAAAAACTCAGACATCAAAACCCTAATAAAGAGGCTTGTTGAAAAATAATGGCAAATACTTTTTTTAAATATCCAAAAGCAACTAATTACTAAAATACTTTTCATCTAATTGTTTTTGTTTTATAAATTCCCCCCCAGGATACTACCTAACAACCACTTTGCTTCTCATTCATTGACAAATAATATTTAAGTAATATGTAAAACTTAGCTAAAACCACAAATGCCATTCATTTACAATGACTAACATTTGTGGTTCTCTATATACATATCACATATTATATTCATTCCTAATTCGTATGTTTTCAATATTAAGGAATGACGGTAACTTTATCTTACCGGGTAAGGTTTTGCTGTAAAAAGTGTCTTTTTTCAAGTAATCAGATAATGTAACTGTGCCATCTTCATGTATTTTTATATGGCCTGAATCGTATAAAAGATGGAGATCAGAGCGCAAAATAAAACCATTTTCAACAGAATCATTACCACTGTTTTTCACAGGGATAATATGGCATGCCTGAAGTACCTCACTTACACTTGCATTAGACAATAAACATTTCCCTGAATATGCCTCCATCAGCTTTCTTCTGAACTCAGCCTGTTTTGGTCGTAAAGTGATTTCTGTGAGAACTCGTCTTCTAGCGATTACCTCCGTAGCTTCTGCAAGTTTCGGTACAGCTTGTTCAGGCGACATTGATTTATATGATATTTCAGGAGAATCAATGAGTGATTTAGCTAAAGAATACTGGTAGTCTGTTAGATAAAACTCTTGATTTAGATTGGTTGCCCTTTCATTCTGAGATTGTCTCGAATTTAAATATCCATAACTTTCGAGAAAAAACAGAAACTCCCTGGCTATTCTTTTATCATTAGATTTTTCATTAGCTATCCAAGAATCAGGTCCTAAAGTTGTGCCATGTCGACAATCAAGTATTACTTTAAAGATGTCATAAGCGGTGGCTTTGTTACCAGCCATTGGTATCACTATTTCAATTAACTCTTTAGTGGTTAAATATCCATGTTCACATTTGAAATTGTAAAGGTGATAAATAATACATAAAATTAGTTCTAATGGTTTAATCTTAACACCTTCATGATACCACTCAGAAATAACTTCATCATCTTCAATAAATGGATTAGGAAGCTCCATACTCTTAATTACAATAGCAGAAAATTCATCTTTAGTAATTAGCCCTGAAGAATAAGAACGCCCAAAATCAGTCAGTTCTATTCCATGTTCTGTGCTTAACAGGGTACCCGTATTTTTCCAATACTGACCGGAGTTTCTAAAAAGGTTCCTTTTTTCAGAACGTGCTAATGACACGTTTAAGTCATTATAATCCTTAATGTCTTTTTCTACTTTTTGTAGTAATTCAAAAACATGTTTACTGTTTACATGTTCACCTTCATTCAATGAAAGAACACGTAAACAGCCAAAGTAGACTTCTGGAATATTCAAACTTTCGGATGGTGTCATCGAAGCCCATCTCCAACGATATTGAGGAAATGGTTTAACAAAAGAATACATAAGTCCCCCTCCTTGACTAAACACTTGTTGAGACTATCAGACAAGGAAGGGAAAGGGCAATTGCTATTCTATCGTTTTATGATGCTCAGTTAACATTTTACCTAAGGCTAAACCTAGTTTTGGTGGGACAGCATTAGCGATTTGTCGATATCCAGACGTCTTACTACCACAGAAAAAGAAGTCATCCGGGAATGATTGAACTGCCGCAATTTCTCTGACAGTCATTCTTCTCTCATTATTAGGGTGGTGTAATACAACTACACCACCTTTCTCATCTCCACGACCTGTTACTGTCGGAGCTGGTTTATCCGGATCCATAAACCTATGTCCTAGATGCCCATTGAATGTAAGCTTATACAACGAATGCTCATGATTTTTGAACTCACTATTCCCCCCCGGCTCAGTAAACCTTTTCAAGGCCTGGCCTACAGAAATCCATTTAGGTAGATTTATCCCATCTTTTTCATGAGTCTTAGGCGGTGGAAAGTTTTCAATATCAGGCAAATCTTTCCTTACGCCTAATATAATGACTCTCATTCGAGTTTGTGGAACACCATAATCAGCACAATTTAGAAGACTGTATTTAACATTATATCCTAACGATTCAAAATCACTTGTTATCTTTTGTATAACAAGACCTTTATCCAAGGATAAAATACCTTTTACATTTTCAGCTATAAAATATGATGGTTTCTTATCTCGAATAATACGAACCATTTCTAAATATAATTTATTCCGAGGATCTTCAGACTTTCTATTCATATTTGCGACAGAGAACCCCTGACATGGAAATCCGCCAACCACAATATCGCAATTCGGTATCTCAGATGAACTGATATTGGATACATCACCCAGAACAATATGCTCACCTATATTTTTCTTATAGGTATCTACTGCATCTTCATAGATATCATTTGCCCAGATGATATCTAGCCCAGACAGTTTTAAACCAAGGTCTAATCCCCCTGCGCCTGAGAACAATGAAACAACTTTCATTTATTATCACCTACAATAATATTTTTTAAACTCTTGGCTAAAGACTCAGCAAATAAAACAGGAACAGCATTACCAACCTGCCGATAGCAAGATGTCATACTTCCCACAAACTCATAATCTAAAGGAAATGTTTGTATTGTTGCTGATTCTCTAACAGACATTCTACGGTGATTTTTGGGATGCTGAATAGCACAAACCCCACCTTTACCGTTACCTCTTGCAAGAATTGTAGGCGAAGGTTTACTTGGATCTGTTTCCCTATGACCTGTGAAATTCCTATTTGTTATTTTATAGGCTGAGTATACATGATTCAATAAATCACAATTAGAATCGGGTTCGGGAATGCCATTAAGAGCATCACCGATGTTTACCCAAGGAGCTAACCCCATTTTATTAACTTTTTTAGGAGAGGTGTGCGTTGGCAGTGGATACATATACTCTATATTTACATCGTTTCTAACACCAACGATAATAACTCGGTATCGCATCTGAGGCACACCATAATCAGCCACATTGAAGAGCTGTTTTTTAACTTTATAGCCTAACGCTTTAAAATCACTTTCGATTTTTTCTATAGCCGTACCATTATCTAGGCTTAAAATACCCCGTACATTTTCCGCAAAAAAGAACTTAGGTTTTTTAGCGTCTACAACCCTAAGAAACTCTAAATATAATTGATTCCTTTCATCATCTTTATTTCTTAAGAGATTAGCTTGAGAAAATCCCTGGCAAGGAAACCCTCCGATAACAACATCACAATCAGGGATATCATTCATATCAACCTGAGACAAATCTTTTAGAACAATATGATCGCCAATATTTTTTTTATATGTTTGTACAGCGTCAGAGTCAATATCATTTGCCCAGACGATTTGAAAACCGGCGTTTTTAAAACCAAGGTCAAGACCGCCAGCTCCTGAAAATAATGAAACAACTTTCATCATACTCTCAACTCCAAAAATTTAACCCGATAAATTAACACAAAGCGCTTCCAACTGGAACTACTTTATAGAATAAAGGTAAGTAAGATTTCAAAAGACCTTAAGTTTCTTGAACTCATATGGATTCGTTGCTTTGAGTCTATTGGAGTCCAGGAGATCTGCCCACCACTGCAACATCAAACGGCGCTCATCCAAGTGTTCAGCCTTATGAATATACGCAGCCCGTACAGAGTTACGTTCCATATGGCTCATCTGCCGCTCTACTGCATCCTTCGACCACAATCCCGATTCAATCAACGAACTACATGCCATGGTCCTGAATCCATGCCCACAAACCTCCACCTTGGTGTCATACCCCATAACACGCAACGCCTTGTTCACCGTGTTTTCACTCATCGGTTTACGAGGGTTATGATCGCCAACGAAAACAAAATCACGCTCACCACTAAGCTTGTGAACCTGTTTAAGGATTTCTAATGCCTGGCGAGACAGCGGTACTAAATGAGGCGTACGCATT
Source organism: Citrobacter sp. Cf136 (assembly GCF_030333815.1). Taxonomy (NCBI): domain Bacteria; kingdom Pseudomonadati; phylum Pseudomonadota; class Gammaproteobacteria; order Enterobacterales; family Enterobacteriaceae; genus Citrobacter; species Citrobacter sp. Cf136. The sequence goes on from NZ_JAOWFE010000040.1 coordinate 366,712, forward strand.
TTCGAGCCACGCTGTGAATGCTTCACTCCTTCAATAGCTTCTCGTTCAGCCGGTATTGTCCACATTGCCGTTTCAAAATCGATTTCAGACCAACGCGCAAAGCGCAATTCACTGGAACGAATGAAGATCAATAAGGTGAGCTCAACGGCCAAGCGGGTCAAAGGGCGTCCCGTGTAACCGTCAATTCGGCGGAGTAGTTCAGGTAGACGTTTCAGCTCAAGTGCAGGGCGATGGACACGGTTACTGGAAGCAACTGCTCCAGCCATCTCTTGGGCCGGGTTGTAATCAATCAAGCCACATTGCACTGCATAGCGCATGATTGCTGTGGTTCGCTGCTGAAGACGAGAAGCGACTTCAAAGCGGCCTGTAGCCTCTACGATTTTAATGGGTGCAAGCAGGTCTCGAGTCTTCAGCTCTTCAATGCTCCGCTTGCCAATAGCGTGAAACAGATTATCTTCTAGGCTCTTCAGTACCCGTCGACTGTGATCCTCTGACCATTTCTTGTTAGTTGCGTGCCACTCTCTGGCAACTGACTCAAAGGTAATAACCTCTTTCGCCTGCTCTTCTTTTACTGCCCGCTTGTGCTCGCGAGGATCGATACCTGCAGCAACAAGCTTTCTGGCCTCTTCTCTCTTTTGACGAGCACCAGCCAGTGAAGTTTCAGGGTAAACCCCAAAAGCCATCAGGTGCTGCTTACCACCAAAACGAAAGCGGAAGCGCCAGTATTTTGAGCCGTTAGGGTGAATAAGCAAAAACATGCCATCCCCATCGACAAGGGTGTACTCCTTTTCCTGCGGTTTCGCAGAACGTACTTTAGTATCTGTCAGAGCCATAAAAGTTCTCCTTCCATGTGCCGCTGTGAGTATACAACCATTATCGAACCAGCATATATACTCGGTTCTATACTCACAAGCGACTTGATGTGGGTTGACTCAGATTGACTTCTATTGAAAGGAAAATCGCGGAAAGCCTTGTGCAGCTCGGATTTTAGGCACAAAAAAAGACGTCCGTTGACGTCTATTGATGTTCCGATGGTGCCGAAGGCCGGACTCGAACCGGCACGTATTTCTACGGTTGATTTTGAATCAACTGCGTCTACCGATTTCGCCACTCCGGCACGGAAGGGATGCGGAAAACGTTGTGGATTATACCTGTCGTGCGCCACCATGCAAGCGCCAGCGTGTGTCTGGCTCGCTAAGTGTTGAAAATTTCAGCATTACCTTTCTTACCTGTAACCATCATCACAGTTTACCCGCTTCTTAATCCCCCCTTCTGCGAAGCGTCCCGTTTCCCCATGCTCTACACTTCCAGTTCAACACCACACTGAGGGAAACACGATGTCGATGATAAAAAGCTACGCCGCTAAAGAAGCAGGCAGCGAACTCGAACTCTATGAATATGATGCGGGCGAGCTCAAGCCGGAAGATGTCGAAGTCCAGGTCGATTACTGCGGTATCTGCCATTCTGATTTGTCGATGATCGACAACGAATGGGGATTCTCTCAGTATCCGCTGGTTGCCGGGCATGAGGTGATTGGTCGCGTGGCGGCGCTCGGCAGCGCGGCGCAGGATAAGGGTCTGAAGGTTGGTCAACGCGTCGGCGTTGGCTGGACGGCACGCAGCTGCGGGCACTGCGACGCCTGTATCAGCGGTAATCAAATCAACTGCCTGGAAGGTTCCGTTCCCACTATTCTTAATCGCGGTGGCTTTGCCGAGAAGCTGCGGGCCGACTGGCAGTGGGTGATCCCGCTGCCGGAGAGTATCGATCTGGCGGCAGCTGGCCCATTATTGTGCGGAGGCATTACGGTGTTCAAACCGCTGCTGATGCACCATATCACCGCCACCAGCCGCGTCGGTGTGATCGGCATCGGCGGCCTGGGGCATATCGCCATTAAGCTGTTACACGCGATGGGCTGCGAAGTGACCGCATTCAGTTCCAATCCGGCGAAAGAGCAGGAAGTGCTGGCAATGGGGGCGGATAAGGTGGTCAACAGCCGCGATCCAGATGCGCTAAAAGCACTGGCGGGCCAGTTCGATCTCATCATTAACACGGTTAACGTCGATCTCGACTGGCAGCCCTATTTTGAAGCGCTGGCCTACGGCGGTAACTTCCATACCGTCGGTGCAGTGCTGAAGCCGCTGCCAGTACCGGCGTTTACCTTAATTGCCGGGGATCGCAGCATCTCCGGTTCGGCGACCGGGACGCCATTCGAGCTGCGCAAGCTGATGAAGTTTGCCGGGCGCAGCAAGGTGTCGCCTACCACCGAGCTGTACCCGATGTCGCAAATTAACGAAGCAATCCAGCATGTGCGTGACGGCAAGGCCCGCTACCGCGTGGTGCTGAAAGCCGACTTCTGATCGTCTTTGCCGGGAGGCGTAAGCTTCCCGGCTATTCTCCCCGCTATTCCAGGCAGGTAAAATTCTCCTCACAATCTCCGCAATTTAGCGGTGAAGAGTGCGTCACGGTTGCCTATACTCCAGGCAGGATAAATGGAGGAAATCTCAATGAGCGCACCCCTGCTAATTGCCCGCACGCCGGACACCGAACTGTTTTTACTGCCAGGCATGGCCAACCGTCACGGGCTGATTACCGGCGCCACCGGGACCGGTAAAACCGTCACACTACAAAAGCTGGCCGAATCGTTGTCCGAAATTGGCGTACCGGTATTTATGGCCGATGTGAAAGGCGATTTAACCGGCGTGGCCGAGGAAGGACAAGCCTCTGAAAAGCTGCTAGCCCGCCTGAAAAACATCGGCATTACCGACTGGCAACCGCATGGTAATCCGGTCACGGTGTGGGATATCTTCGGCGAAAAAGGTCATCCGGTGCGAGCCACGGTATCTGACCTCGGGCCGCTGCTGCTGGCTCGTCTGTTGAATCTCAACGACGTTCAGTCCGGCGTGCTGGATATTATCTTCCGCATTGCCGATGACCAGGGCCTGCTGCTGCTCGATTTCAAAGACCTGCGGGCCATCACTCAGTACATCGGCGATAACGCTAAATCCTTCCAGAATCAGTACGGCAATATCAGCAGCGCTTCGGTCGGGGCTATCCAGCGCGGACTACTGTCGCTGGAGCAGCAGGGAGCGGCACACTTCTTTGGCGAACCGATGCTGGATATCAAAGACTGGATGCGTACCGACGCCAGCGGCAAAGGGATGATTAATATTCTCAGCGCAGAGAAGCTCTACCAGATGCCCAAACTGTACGCCGCCAGCCTGCTGTGGATGCTCTCAGAACTGTACGAACAGTTGCCGGAAGCGGGCGATCTGGAGAAGCCAAAACTGGTGTTCTTCTTTGATGAAGCGCATCTGCTGTTCAACGATGCCCCGCAGGTGCTGCTGGATAAAATCGAACAGGTGATCCGTCTGATCCGCTCGAAAGGGGTCGGCGTGTGGTTCGTCTCGCAAAACCCGTCGGATATTCCGGACAACGTGCTTGGTCAGCTGGGGAACCGCGTGCAGCACGCCCTGCGCGCGTTCACGCCGAAAGATCAGAAAGCGGTGAAAACCGCGGCGCAAACCATGCGCGCCAACCCGGCATTTGATACCGAAAAAGCCATTCAGGAGCTGGGAACCGGCGAGGCGCTGGTGTCGTTTCTGGACGCCAAAGGCAGCCCGTCGGTGGTTGAACGGGCGATGGTGATTGCGCCGTGCTCACGGATGGGACCGGTGACGGACGACGAGCGCAACGGGCTGATTAATCACTCTTCGCTGTACGGCAAATATGAAGAAGATATCGACCGAGAGTCCGCCTATGAACGTTTACAGCAGGGCGTGCAGGCCAGTACCGAGCAGCAAAATACGCCTCCCGCCAACGGTAAAGCGGTCGAGGTGGACGGCGGTATTCTCGGTGGATTGAAGGATATTTTATTTGGCAGCACAGGGCCGCGCGGCGGCAAGCGTGATGGCGTGGTACAGAGCGTGGCGAAAAGCGCGGCACGACAGGTTACTAATCAGATAATCCGCGGCATGTTGGGGAGTTTGATGGGCGGGAGAAAACGCTAGCCCGTATTACGTTGCCGGATGGCGGCTTAACGCCTTATCCGGCCTACGGGTCCGGAGTAGGCCTGAAAAGCGCAACGCCATCAGGCCTACGATTACTGTGATTACGATTTACGCAGCATCAGCCACAGGCTTATCAGGAAGAAGCTGGCGCTTGGCAGCAGCGCACCGATAATCGGCGGAATGCCGTACACCAGCGTCAGCGGGCCAAAGATTTGGTCCAGCACATAGAACACAAAACCGAAGCTAATCCCCGTCACCACACGCACACCCATCGGGACGCTACGCAACGGACCAAAGATAAACGACAGCGCCATCAGCATCATGACCGCCACTGACAGAGGCTGGAAGACTTTGCTCCACATATTGAGCTGGTAGCGTCCGGCATCCTGGCCGCTCGACTTCAGGTACTTCACGTAGTTATGCAGACCGCTAATCGACAGCGCGTCAGGATCCAACGCCACGACGCCGAGCTTGTCGGGCGTCAGGTTGGTTTTCCAGGTGCCGCTCACCGTTTGCGAGCCGGTGATTTGTTTCGGATCGGTCAGGTTGGATTCATCCACCTGTGACAAACGCCAGACCTTCTGCTCCGGGTCAAACGTCGCGCTCGCAGCGTAGCGTACAGACTGCAGACGGCGCTTGTCGTTAAACGAGTAGATGCTAATCCCGCCCAGCTCGGCCTCGCCTTTCACCCGCTCGATGTAGACAAAGCTGTCACCGTCTTTCGCCCACAAACCCTGCTGGGTAGAGAGCAGCGAGCCGCCGTACATCTGCTGCGCACGGTAGTTACGCGCCATCTGTTCACCCTGCGGTGCGACCCATTCGCCAATGGCCATCGTCAGCAGCACCAGCGGAATCGCGGTTTTCATCACCGACAACGCCACCTGCATACGGGTAAAGCCAGAAGCCTGCATCACCACCAGTTCACTGCGCTGGGCCAGCATGCCCAGCCCCAGCAATGCCCCCAGCAGCGCCGCCATCGGGAAGAAGATCTGGATATCTTTCGGCGCACTGAGCAGGGTATACAGCCCGGCGCCCATCGCATCGTAGCTCCCCTGCCCGGCTTTTTTCAGCTGGTCAACGAACTTGATGATCCCGGAGAGCGACACCAGCATGAACAGCGTCATCATGATGGTGGTGAAAATGGTTTTACCGATATAGCGGTCAAGTACACCAAAAGGCTGCATTATACCGCTCCTTTACGCATAAAACGGGCACGCAAGCGGCGCATCGGCACCGTATCCCAGAGGTTAAGCACAATCGCCAGCGCCAGATAAGCCAGGTTAACCACCCACATCCAGAACACCGGATCCAGCTTACCTTTGCCACCGTTCGACTTCAGCGATGTCTGAACCAGGAAGAACAGCAAATAGAGCAGCATTGCTGGCAGCATCGACAACACGCGACCCTGACGCGGGTTTACCACGCTCAGCGGTACAACCATCAGCGCCATCATAAATACGGTGAATACTAACGTGATACGCCAGGTCAGCTCCGCGCGGGCGCGATCGGTGTCGGTCGCCAGCAGCGTACGCATGGTCATCTGTTCGGTATCGTTTGGATCCAGCGCCACGGCCTGATGGCCGATAATCGCCTGATAATCCTGGAAGTCGGTAATGCGGAAATCACGCAGCAGCGCGGTACCTTCAAAGCGCGTCCCCTGGTTTAGCGTCACAACCTGAGAGCCATCGCGCAATTGGGTAAGATGTCCGGAATCAGCTACGACGACCGAAGGACGAGCGTTGCCTTTCGGGCGGATTTGCGCGAGGAACACGTCTTTGAAGTTGCTGCCGTCAACGCTTTCGATAAACAGCACCGAACTGCCGTTGGTCGCCTGCTGGAATTGCCCCTGAGCAAGCGCCGCCATACCGGGGTTCGCTTTCGCCTCTGCCAGGACTTCGTCCTGATGTCTGGAGGACCACGGTCCGGCCCACATCACGTTGACCGCCGCAATAATACTGGTAAACAACGCCAGCACCATCGCCGCTTTAACAAGCACAGCCTTGCTCAGCCCACAGGCATGCATGACCGTAATTTCACTTTCGGTATACAGTTTGCCCAGCGTCATCAACAGCCCGAGGAACAGGCTTAAGGGCAAGATAAGTTGCGCCATTTCTGGCACGCCCAGCCCCAGCAGCGAGAGCACCAGATTTGCCGGGATATCACCGTCAACAGCCGCACCAAGGATCCTGACCAACTTTTGACAAAAGAAGATCAAAAGCAGGATGAATAGGATCGCAAGTTGGCTTTTGAGCGTTTCCCGAACCAGATATCTTATGATTATCACTTTAAATACGCCCGTAAAAACCCGTCTTTTGCCGGAATTTAGCTTGTTTCATGGCTTAAACGTCATTTATTCTCTTGAGTCGTCGAAATCGTCGCTAAGATCATTATACTCAACGGATCCACCTCTCAGAAATTGTTCTGACGTGCCAATGCCGTAATAACGTTAAGATTAACACGAAGTCACCGCAACAGCGGGTATGAGTTACGAAAGCTTGCAATTCTATCCGTAGCCACCGCCGTTGTCTTTAAGATTCAGGAGCGTAGTGCATGGAGTTCAGTGTAAAAAGCGGTAGCCCGGAGAAACAGCGGAGTGCGTGCATCGTCGTGGGTGTCTTTGAACCACGCCGCCTCTCTCCGATTGCAGAGCAGCTCGACAAGATCAGCGACGGGTACATCAGCGCACTGCTGCGTCGTGGCGAACTGGAAGGCAAACCGGGTCAAACCCTGTTGCTGCACCATGTTCCTAACGTTCTGTCTGAGCGAATTCTCCTTATTGGTTGTGGCAAAGAGCGCGAACTTGATGAGCGCCAGTACAAGCAGGTCATTCAGAAAACCATCAATACGCTGAATGATACTGGCTCAATGGAAGCCGTGTGCTTTCTGACTGAGCTTCACGTCAAAGGGCGTAATAACTACTGGAAAGTGCGCCAGGCCGTTGAGACGGCACAGGAAACGCTGTACAGCTTTGACCAGTTGAAGACCAACAAAAGCGAGCCGCGTCGCCCGCTGCGTAAAATGGTCTTCAACGTGCCGACCCGCCGCGAGCTGACCAGCGGTGAGCGTGCGATCCAACACGGTCTGGCAATCGCCGCTGGCATTAAAGCGGCGAAAGATCTCGGCAACATGCCGCCAAATATTTGTAACGCTGCCTATCTGGCTTCTCAGGCGCGTCAGCTGGCAGACAGCTACAGCAAAAATGTTGTGACCCGCGTGATCGGCGAGCAGCAGATGAAAGAGCTGGGTATGCACTCTTATCTCGCCGTCGGTCACGGTTCGCAGAACGAGTCGCTGATGTCAGTCATCGAGTACAAAGGCAATCCGTCCGAAGACGCGCGTCCGATTGTGCTGGTCGGTAAAGGGTTAACCTTCGACTCCGGCGGTATCTCCATCAAACCTGCCGAAGGCATGGATGAGATGAAGTACGACATGTGCGGCGCAGCAGCAGTGTACGGCGTAATGCGCATGGTGGCCGAGCTTCAACTGCCCATCAACGTCGTCGGCGTACTGGCGGGCTGCGAAAATATGCCGGGTGGCCGCGCGTATCGCCCAGGCGACGTGCTGACCACCATGTCTGGTCAGACCGTTGAAGTGCTCAATACCGACGCCGAAGGACGTCTGGTGCTGTGCGACGTGTTAACCTACGTCGAGCGCTTTGAGCCGGAGGCGGTGATTGACGTTGCGACCCTGACCGGCGCGTGCGTGATTGCTCTGGGCCATCACATCACCGGCCTGATGTCGAACCACAACCCGCTGGCGCATGAGCTGATCGGTGCGTCCGAGCAGGCTGGCGACCGCGCGTGGCGTTTGCCGCTGGGTGATGAATACCAGGAGCAGTTAGAGTCTAACTTTGCGGATATGGCGAACATCGGCGGACGTCCTGGCGGCGCCATTACCGCGGGCTGCTTCCTGTCACGCTTTACCCGTAAGTACAACTGGGCGCACCTGGATATCGCCGGTACCGCATGGCGTTCCGGGAAAGCCAAAGGCGCAACCGGTCGTCCGGTCGCGTTACTGTCGCAGTTCCTGCTCAATCGCGCGGGTTTTAACGGCGAAGAGTAAGTTTAAGATTGCCCCGTAGGCCGGATAAGCGCAGTGCCATCCGGCAAAACGCCTGATGGCGGCGCTAATACGCCTTATCAGGCCTACGGTGTGCATCATGGCAACGCATTTAAATCCACCACAAGAAGCCCCATATATGAAGAATGCGACGTTCTATCTTCTGGACAACGACACACAACAAGATGGTTTAAGCGCCGTCGAGCAACTGGTGTGTGAAATTGCCGCAGAACGTTGGCGGGCTGGCAAGCGCGTGCTTATCGCCTGTGAAAACGAAAAGCAGGCTCTTCGACTGGATGAAGCCCTGTGGGCAAGACCGGCAGAAAGCTTTGTTCCGCATAATCTGGCGGGCGAAGGCCCCAGAGGCGGTGCGCCGGTAGAGATTGCCTGGCCGGAGAAACGCAATAGCAGCCCGCGCGACCTGCTCATCAGTTTGCGCGTTGGCTTTGCAGATTTTGCCACCGCTTTCACAGAAGTGATAGACTTCGTTCCTTACGAAGATTCTTTGAAACAATCGGCACGCGATCGCTACAAAGCTTACCGCGTGGCTGGTTTTAACCTGAATACGGCAACCTGGAAATAATGGAAAAGACATACAACCCACAAGATATCGAACAGCCGCTTTACGAGCACTGGGAAAAGCAGGGCTATTTCAAACCTAACGGCGATGAAAGCAAAGAGTCCTTCTGCATCATGATCCCGCCGCCGAACGTCACCGGCAGTTTGCATATGGGTCATGCTTTCCAGCAAACCATCATGGATACCATGATTCGCTACCAGCGCATGCAGGGTAAAAACACCCTGTGGCAGGCTGGTACCGACCACGCGGGTATCGCTACCCAGATGGTGGTTGAGCGTAAGATTGCCGCTGAAGAAGGTAAAACCCGTCATGACTACGGTCGCGAAGCGTTTATCGATAAAATTTGGCAGTGGAAAGCGGAATCCGGCGGCACCATTACCCGCCAGATGCGCCGTCTCGGCAACTCCGTTGACTGGGAGCGCGAGCGTTTCACTATGGACGAAGGTCTTTCCAATGCCGTGAAAGAAGTCTTTGTTCGCCTGTACAAAGAAGACCTGATTTACCGTGGCAAGCGCCTGGTAAACTGGGACCCGAAACTGCGCACCGCTATTTCTGACCTGGAAGTGGAAAACCGCGAGTCTAAAGGCTCCATGTGGCATATCCGCTATCCGCTGGCCGACGGCGCGAAAACCGCAGACGGTAAAGATTACCTGGTCGTGGCGACCACCCGTCCGGAAACCATTCTGGGCGACACCGGCGTGGCCGTGAATCCGGAAGATCCGCGCTATAAAGATCTGATCGGCAAATTCGTTATTCTGCCGCTGGTTGACCGCCGTATTCCGATCGTCGGTGATGAACACGCCGATATGGAAAAAGGTACCGGCTGCGTGAAGATCACCCCGGCACACGACTTTAACGACTACGAAGTCGGGAAACGTCACGGCCTGCCGATGATCAACATTCTGACCTTTGACGGTGACATCCGTGAAACCGCGGAAGTGTACGACACCAAAGGTGAAGAGTCCGACGTTTACTCCAACGCAATCCCGGCTGAGTTCCAGAAGCTGGAACGCTTTGCCGCGCGTAAAGCGATCGTCGCAGCCATTGATGCGATGGGCCTGCTGGAAGAGATCAAACCTCACGATCTGACCGTTCCTTACGGCGACCGTGGCGGCGTGGTTATCGAACCGATGCTGACCGACCAGTGGTACGTCCGTGCCGACGTGCTGGCAAAACCGGCGGTTGAAGCGGTTGAAAACGGCGACATTCAGTTCGTACCGAAGCAGTACGAAAACATGTACTTCTCCTGGATGCGCGATATTCAGGACTGGTGTATTTCCCGTCAGCTGTGGTGGGGTCACCGTATCCCGGCATGGTATGACAACGACGGCAACGTATATGTTGGCCGTACCGAAGACGAAGTGCGTCAGGAAAACAACCTCGGCGCCGACGTTGCGCTGCGTCAGGACGAAGACGTTCTCGACACCTGGTTCTCCTCCGCGCTGTGGACCTTCTCTACCCTGGGCTGGCCGGAAAACACCGACGCGCTGCGTCAGTTCCACCCAACCAGCGTGATGGTCTCCGGCTTCGACATCATCTTCTTCTGGATTGCCCGCATGATCATGATGACCATGCACTTCATCAAAGATGAAAACGGCAAGCCGCAGGTTCCGTTCCATACCGTCTACATGACCGGTCTGATTCGCGACGACGAAGGCCAGAAGATGTCCAAATCCAAGGGCAACGTAATTGACCCGCTGGATATGGTCGACGGTATCTCACTGCCGGAGCTGCTGGAAAAACGTACCGGCAACATGATGCAGCCGCAGCTGGCCGAGAAGATCGCCAAACGTACCGAGAAGCAGTTCCCGAACGGCATCGAGCCGCACGGCACCGACGCCCTGCGTTTCACCCTGGCGGCGCTGGCCTCTACTGGCCGCGACATCAACTGGGATATGAAGCGTCTGGAAGGTTACCGTAACTTCTGTAACAAGTTGTGGAACGCCAGCCGCTTCGTGCTGATGAACACCGAAGATCAGGATTGCGGTTTCAACGGCGGCGAAATGACCCTGTCTCTGGCAGACCGCTGGATCCTCGCTGAATTCAACCAGACCATCAAAGCGTACCGCGAAGCGCTGGATAACTTCCGCTTCGATATCGCCGCGGGCATCCTGTACGAGTTCACCTGGAACCAGTTCTGCGACTGGTATCTGGAGCTGACCAAGCCGGTAATGACCGGAGGAACTGATGCTGAACTGCGCGGTACCCGCAATACGCTGGTGACCGTGCTGGAAGGTCTGCTGCGCCTGGCGCATCCGATCATCCCGTTCATTACCGAAACCATCTGGCAGCGCGTGAAGGTTATCTGCGGCATTACCGCCGACACCATCATGCTGCAGCCGTTCCCGGAATATAACGCGGCTCAGGTAGACGAAGCGGCGTTGGCCGATACCGAATGGCTGAAGCAGGCGATCGTTGCCGTACGTAATATTCGTGCGGAAATGAACATCGCCCCGGGCAAACCGCTGGAGCTGCTGCTGCGTGGTTGCAGCGCGGATGCGATGCGTCGGGTCAACGACAACAAGAGCTTCCTGCTGAACCTGGCGCGTCTGGAAAGCATCACCGTGCTGCCAGCCGATGACAAAGGTCCGGTCTCCGTGACCAAAATCATCGACGGTGCCGAGCTGCTGATCCCGATGGCGGGCCTCATCAACAAAGAAGATGAGCTGGCGCGTCTGGCAAAAGAAGTGGCGAAAATCGAAGGTGAGATTGCCCGTATCGAAGGCAAACTGTCCAACGAAGGTTTCGTTGCCCGCGCCCCTGAAGCGGTCATCGCCAAAGAGCGTGAGAAGCTGGACGGTTACGCAGAAGCCAAAGCGAAGCTGATTGAACAGCAGGCGGTTATCGCCGCGCTGTAATTGTTGTTGAGGTTATCGCTGCATTAAAGGCCGGAGCTTGCTCCGGCCCTGTTGTTTTTACATGAAGTCCAGCGTCGGCATCATGCCACGAGAAAGGCGCGCCACCACGCCGTTTTCAACGACGTCATCGCTATTGGTTAGCTCTAGTTCATCAAGATTACCGACGACAAAGGTATTTTCCGCCAGCCACGCAATGACCCACATTCTCAGCAAAGGATATGCCAGTCCACCGGTAATGGCCGAAATCACATACAGGCTACCTAAGCGGTAAACCATGCCATGAAACGTCAACGTTGAACGAAAGCGAATATTGCCGTCAGCTAATTTCAGATTATTAAGGAAATGATTGCGGAACGCCACGGTCAAATAGCTCATGGATACCGCAATACCTATGTAATAAATGATTTCACTGATAATAATCTGGCGCTGATATTCGAGAAATATCATCATTTCGAGCTCATCCTCTGTCATGGCAGTAGTATCCAGTTCCGCCATAGACAGAAACAGTGCACTCAGAATAAAACCGACCACCACCAGGAAAGGAATCAGCGCCATCATTGCCAGAATCGCCGATTTAATACAGTGACGAACATTGATTTGTACGTCAAAGCGATGAATGCCGAAACGACCGCCCTGGCCAACAATGGTCATCAGTCGGCTGTAAGATATACCGCTAGCGACCCCCAATCCCACCAGCCCGATCAGTCCAATCACTATTACAGAGAAAATCATCTCCCCCGCCGTTTCCATCGGGCAAATCTGCACAAGCGCAAATATCACCGCGCTCCACCCCAGCAGCATGGCTATGGGTAGCCCCAGCATATTCCACCAGGCCCGCATTGCCCCGCATTTGAAACTGAAACGGATACCGTTCAGGGTGGTCATCATCCCCTGATAGTGCAGGTTCTTAACGATCAACACAGGGATTGATAAAACCAGCAGAAGCAGGATTAGAGATCCGGCAAAAATATAATTGTAACTAATCAACACCATGCCAACAATATAAATCACCATCAGCATCAACCAGCTTAAAAAAACCGATCCGCCCGTCACGCCGTAGGTGAAAGACTGCCCATCTAATTTCATGTTAGAATAAATATAACGGCGACATTTCATCAGCGCCCAGGGCAGGTAAATACCCAAAGTAATAAATACCAATAATGAATTCACAAGACAAATAAGAAAATAGCGACCGCCGTCTCCGGTAAACTTAAACGCCTGAGAAGACTGGCTTTCACCCTTAAAATTTCCATCCATAATTTTTCCCTGATTTAATTAACCTTTCCAATGATAATTATTTGCAGGCATCACAATTACCCGCTCAAATATATTATCTTATTACTAGTCAGGCGAACATACACCCTCTCGATTTATAAGTTACTTGCATCGCAATTCAGAGAGTGCTATTAGATAAATTTATTAGCATTGTTTAATCGGGTAGTAGAATGAATGTTGTCGAATCACTCACGTTACGTCCTCTGACGGCTGAAGATAATCCAGCTATCGCTGCCGTGATCCGCCAGGTTTCCGCCGAATACGGCCTGACCGCCGATAAAGGCTACACCGTTGCCGACCCTAATCTGGACGAATTGTTCCAGGTTTACAGCCAGCCGGGCGCGGCCTACTGGGTGGTTGAGCAAAACGGTGAAGTCGTGGGCGGCGGCGGTGTTGCACCGTTAGGATGTAGTGAACCAGACATTTGCGAGCTGCAAAAGATGTACTTCCTGTCGAGTGCGCGCGGTCAGGGGCTGGCGAAAAAACTGGCGCTGATGGCGCTTGAACATGCCCGTGAGCAAGGTTTTAAGCAGTGCTATCTTGAGACCACGGCTTTTCTGACTGAGGCAATTCGCCTGTATGAGCATTTAGGCTTTGAGCATATCAGCGAAGCGCTGGGCTGTACCGGGCACGTAGATTGTGAAGTGCGAATGTTAAAGCCCCTCTGACCTTACGCCGAGAGGCTTTAACCGCGTTACTGCATCTCGGCTGAGAGCATCAGTCGAATAACGCCAGCCGCGCGAGCGGTTGGCAGCTTCAGCACCTGTGACCATAAATCTTGCACCATTTCACAGGCGACTTTCTCTTTGCCCACGCCTTTACTCGGATCGGCCATGATTTGGATATCCGGTCCAAAGCGTTGTACCAGCCCCGGACTGATGGATTGCAGATCCTGAAGCGCCAACTGTTTTTCTTCCGCCGTAACCGTATGTTTGTTCGGGCCATAGGCCGCGTGCATCATACTCATGTCGCTGGCCATACGACGGTTCATGAGCTCGTGCGGAATAATACGCACCGGGTTAATCCCGCCTTTCACTGCCGGGAACAAAAAGCGAAAACATTCGTCATTGCCCACTTTTGCCACCGCGGCAATCTGCTCGAGATTAATCTTCATATACTCGATCACGTTGGCATCAGGCGCCTGCTGCAAACGCGCCATCTGTACCTGCAGGATCTGCGGCTGAATAGCGTCGATAATCTGTTGCTCGCTTTTCCCCGCCTCTTTCAGCTGCGTTGCCTGGGTGAGGATGTTCTGCCACAGCGCTGGCTCCTGCTCCTTAAGCACCTGATAAACGGGCATGGACAGCATCGCGTTTTCAAATTTCTGCGCATCCGTCAAACCATAATCCGGGCTTTCGCGTGGGATCAGGTAGTGCACATCAAACAGATTCCACGCGATAATCGCCACCACAAAGACCACCGCGCCAGAGACCTTGCCCAGCCAGCCTTTTTTGCGAAACATGCCGACGACGATAGCAATCACCGCCCCGATATAACCTGCCAACAAAACGTGTGCCCAGTTCATTAACCATCCTTATGCCAAATCGTCTCTGTTACAGGGATATATTTCCCCTTCGATGTTTTGATTATTACGGCAGCGGCGAGCTATTTCCAGCCACCAGATTTTGCTAACAGAAACAGGAAGGATTAAACCGCGCGGCGATGGGCACCGCGCGTCAAAGAAAGGAACTAAGCTGGCACACCGCTGTGGAAGCGGAATTCATCGTCAGGAGAGGTGATCAACGCGGCTTCTACTTCGCCAAAAAACCGCACCCGGCTACTGATATCATCGGCTGAAACCTGCTGCGCCAGCGCCAGGTAATCCTGATAGTGCCGCGCCTCGGATCGCAGCAGCGACAGATAAAACGCCTGCAAATCGTCATCCAGATACGGTGCGAGCGCGGCGAACCGTTCACAGGAACGCGCCTCAATGTAAGCCCCGCAAATCAGTTTATCGATTAACGTCAGCGGCTCGTGGGTGCGCACCTCTTTGAGCATACCTTTGGCGTAACGGCTGGCGGTAATCTTAATATAGGGAATGTTGCGACTCATCATCGCCTCACGCACCTGCCAGAAATGATGCAGTTCTTCTTTGATCAGCAAAACCATGCTGTCGATAAGCTTGCGTCCCCACGGGTCGTCGGTTTGCGGCATCACGCTTTTGCATATCTGTTTATTCAGCGCGATAAAATCCGGCTCATCCCCTTCTCTGAAAGCAAACGCTTCATAGGGTTTCAGCCAGTCCAGCAGCGCCTGAGATCCCTGTTTATCTGCGACATACTTACGCACCAGCAGCATCGCCGTTTGCGCCGCTTTCAGCTCACAGACGAGGTGGTCGGTCAATAACAGAGGCAGATTAGCCGGGTCTCGCGCTTTATCAAGCCAGGCCTGGGGCGTTTTACAGTGCAGGAAATTGTGAATCGGGGAGAGTATTTGCAGATAATCCATACATTGTCCTTGGCCTGCGGCAGCCTGGGCTACCGCAGGTCAGTAGATGACTTAGTGACGCACGCCGTCATCATCTTCGTCGACGAGATCTTCATCGTCGCCGTCTTCACCTTCTTCGCCGTTCGGGTCTTCAAAATAGGTGCCCCAACCGTCGTATTCCACATCATATTTTTCAGCCAGGTTCATCAGCTGCTCAACCTGAGCATCGATCAACTCCGCATTCAGTGCACATTCGCTCAAAATGTCACAGCAAATAACCGTGTCGCCTTCTTCCACTTCCAGCTCTTCCGGCTCGGTCACTTCATAACCCAGCTTGAAGGCTTCTACTGCCGCTTTTTCCAGGGTTTCGAAGTCATCCGCGGAAAGGTGATGCTCAATGGTGTACAGCGCGTCTGGATCGCTGCCATCTTCGAGTAACTCTTCAATAATCAAGCGCGTTTCTTCACGCTGTTCTTCCAATAGTTCCGGGTTTGCCATGGCTCGTTCCTCATAATGTCCTGCCGATACTCTTATTGTCACATACCGCTGTCATTGCCTCCACCTTTCCAGGAAAGATTTGTTAAACAAGGTTGCAAATGAATAAACATCCATATAAATTGAATTTTAATTCAATAAATGGCCTAAGCCATGTGAGGGAACCATGTCTGCGTTTTATCATAAACATTTTTTGAAACTGCTTGATTTCACCTCTGCTGAACTCACGTCACTGCTCCAGCTCGCCGCGCAGCTAAAGGCAGATAAGAAAAACGGCACTGAAGTCGCAAAGCTCACCGGTAAAAACATCGCGCTCATCTTCGAAAAAGACTCAACCCGCACCCGTTGCTCTTTCGAAGTTGCCGCATACGACCAGGGCGCTCGCGTGACGTATCTCGGGCCAAGCGGCAGCCAGATTGGCCATAAAGAGTCGATCAAAGACACCGCCCGCGTGCTCGGCCGCATGTACGACGGTATTCAGTATCGGGGACACGGCCAGGAGATTGTCGAGACGCTGGCGGAATATGCCGGAGTTCCGGTGTGGAACGGATTAACCAACGAGTTTCATCCCACCCAGCTGCTGGCGGATCTGTTAACTATGCAGGAACACCTGCCAGGTAAAGCGTTTAATGAGATGACGCTGGTCTACACCGGTGATGCCCGCAACAATATGGGCAATTCCATGCTGGAAGCCGCTGCGTTAACCGGGCTGGATCTGCGCCTGGTCGCACCGCAGGCCTGCTGGCCAGAGGAAAGTCTGGTTGCAGAGTGCAAAGCGCTGGCGCAGAAAAACGGCGGCAATATTACGCTGACCGAAGATGTCGCCGCGGGCGTGAAAGGTGCGGACTTTATCTATACCGACGTCTGGGTATCAATGGGCGAAGCAAAAGAGAAGTGGGCCGAACGTATTGCGCTGCTGCGTAAGTACCAGGTTAATAGCACGATGATGGCGTTGACCGGCAATCCACAGGTGAAATTCCTGCACTGCCTGCCCGCGTTTCATGACGATCAAACCACGCTTGGCAAACAAATGGCACAGGAATATGGTCTGCACGGCGGTATGGAAGTGACCGATGAGGTCTTTGAATCACCCGCCAGCATCGTATTTGATCAGGCGGAAAACCGGATGCACACCATCAAAGCGGTGATGGTGGCGACGCTGGCGAAGTGAGGGCATGGATGAAAAGAATGCCGGATGGCGATGCTAAGCATCTTATCCGGCCTACAACCGCGCTCTCGTAGGCCGGGCAAGGCGAAGCCGCCCCCGGCAAATACGCTTATGCCACTTGCATTTTCACCACGGCTTTGCGTACCAGCGCAGGAGCACCGACCGCGCACAGCGGTTTATGCACTTCACCCGGATAGAACACCACGAAATCACCTTCGTTCAGCACCACCGTTTTCTCCTGTACCCCTTCCGGCAGGAAGGCGATGTCTTTATCCGCCAGCCAGTCAGTTTCCGGCGCGCCCGCAGGCTGCGTGCTGAAGGTCATTCCTTCCTGGCCTTTGAGCAGGATCTGAATATCCAGATAGCGGGCGTGATACTCGGCGCGGCGCTGTGCAAACGGCTCCGTCATATCTTCGGCAATCAGATAAAACAGGCGATCGCCGTCAATGTCGTGCTTACCTTTTTCCGTCGCATCCGTCACATGCGCTTTAATGTGTTCAATTGCCTGACGCAGCTCTTCCGGCAGCCAGGCATCCAGGTTGTGAATATTGCCAACAATCATCTCAAACCCCTTAATTAAAACATCGTTTCATTTTAGTTGTTATACGAAAAAACGGCCTGCCATACTACTGCTATTTGCCGATATTTTGCGTCAACGCATGTTTATCGCTGATGGTGTTAAATAATTGCTAACTCTCAGCAACAGGTTATGCATAAACTTTGCATAACTTTCGGCTACCCTTTTTCAATCTGATCAGTAACATACTGTTATTAAAAGTTTTATTAGAAAAACCAGCTATCGATCACAGTTCACCTCTCCTTCGCTATCCTTCTTCATCGTCATATTTATTTTGAAATAAACTTTACCGCGCAAATAATAAAATCATATATTCGCATAATAATTCACCACGCAGAAAAAAGCACAAATAAATCAATGCATTACTTATATTACAGCACACTAAAAGTGTACATAAAATTAACACCGATAAATAACAAGACATATTCCCGCGTAGTAATTCAATTATTCATATTTTTATTTTATTAATTCTCCGAGCCATATCATAAATTAAACATCAAAAGGCAAATATCGACCTGACTGTGAAATAAATCACGTTTCCTCATCAAATAAGATCTAAATATAGATTCCGAAATCAGCTGAAAAGTCATGACTGCAATAAATATTATTTGCAGGCACATCCTCTTTATTTTTTAAAATAGTATTAAAGGAATAATGATGGAAAAGCATTATGTCGGGTCTGAAATCGGTCAATTACGTAGCGTAATGCTACATCGCCCTAATCTCAGCTTAAAAAGGCTGACGCCATCAAATTGCCAGGAACTGCTTTTTGATGATGTTCTTTCGGTAGAACGTGCAGGAGAAGAGCATGACATTTTCGCCAACACGTTACGTCAGCAAGGGATTGAGATTCTGTTACTCACTGATTTATTGACACAAACCTTAGATGTCCAAGATGCCAAAGACTGGTTGCTGGAGACACAAATCTCTGATTATCGCCTTGGCCCCGCTTTCGCCACGGATATTCGCGCCTGGCTTGCAGATATGCAGCATCGGGAACTCGCCCGGCATTTAAGCGGTGGGCTAACCTACGGAGAAATTCCTGCCTCAATCAAAAATATGGTGGTCGATACTCACGATATTAATGACTTTATTATGAAGCCATTACCAAACCACTTATTTACCCGCGACACCTCATGCTGGATATATAACGGTGTGTCAATTAACCCAATGGCAAAAACCGCGCGACAAAGAGAAACCAATAACCTGCGGGCGATCTACCGTTGGCACCCTCAATTTGCTGATGGTGAATTTATTAAATATTTCGGCGATGAAAATATTAATTACGACCACGCCACATTAGAAGGTGGAGATGTGCTGGTCATTGGTCGCGGCGCGGTACTCATCGGTATGTCGGAACGCACCACGCCGCAGGGCATTGAATTCCTTGCCCAGTCGCTGTTTAAGCATCGCCAGGCTGAACGCGTCATCGCGGTTGAACTGCCGAAACATCGCTCCTGTATGCACCTCGATACCGTCATGACCCACATTGATATCGATACCTTCTCCGTCTACCCGGAAGTGGTACGCCCGGATGTCCAGTGCTGGACCCTGACGCCAGACGGGCGCGGCGGCTTGAAACGCACCCAGGAAAGTACTCTGGTACATGCCCTCGAAAAAGCGCTGGGCCTCGACCAAATCACGCTGATAACCACCGGGGGCGACGCCTTCGAAGCTGAACGCGAACAGTGGAATGACGCCAACAACGTCCTGACGCTACGCCCCGGTGTGGTCGTGGGCTACGAGCGCAACATCTGGACCAACGAGAAATACGACAAAGCGGGCATCACCGTTTTACCCATTCCTGGCGACGAACTTGGACGCGGACGCGGCGGCGCACGCTGTATGAGCTGCCCACTGGAACGCGACGGTATTTAAGGAAAAGTCATGGAAAACAAACCTACTCTGGTTGTGGCGTTGGGCGGCAATGCGCTGCTCAAACGCGGCGAGCCGCTGGAAGCTGACATCCAGCGCAAGAACATTGAGCTGGCGGCAAAGACTATCGCTCAGCTCACACAGCAATGGCGCGTGATTCTGGTGCACGGCAATGGCCCGCAGGTTGGACTTTTGGCGTTGCAAAACAGTGCGTATGCCAGCGTCACCCCCTATCCGCTCGACATTCTCGGCGCGGAAAGTCAGGGAATGATTGGCTATATGCTGCAACAGGCGCTGAAAAACCAGCTTCCACAGCGTGAAATTAGTGTGCTGCTGACTCAGGTTGAAGTCGATGCCCACGATCCAGCCTTCAGCAATCCGACCAAATATATCGGACCGATTTACGACGACGCTCAGGCTAAAACGCTACACGCGGAAAAGGGCTGGATTTTCAAAGCCGATGGCAAAGCGTTCCGCCGCGTTGTGCCCTCTCCACAACCCAAACGTATCGTTGAAAGTGATGCCATTCGCACATTGATCGCCCGCGATCATCTGGTGATTTGCAACGGCGGAGGCGGCGTACCGGTGGTGGAAAAAGCCGATGGCTACCACGGCATTGAAGCGGTGATCGACAAGGATCTCTCCGCCGCCCTACTCGCCCGCCAACTCCATGCCGATGCGTTGCTGATCCTCACCGATGCTGATGCCGTGTACCTCGACTGGGGCAAACCTACCCAGCGCCCACTGTCCCAGGTCACCCCGGAACTGCTCGGTGAAATGCAATTCGACGCCGGTTCAATGGGCCCCAAAGTCACCGCCTGTGCGGAATTCGTCTCTCACTGTCGTGGGATTGCTGGCATCGGTTCACTGGCCGACGGCTCAGCCATTCTCGCCGGCGACAAAGGCACGCTAATTCGTCTCGAAACCACCGACGCTAACGCGTAGGACTTTTTTTTGCCGGATGACGGCTTCGCCTTATCCGGCCTACATAAGGACATTTTCATGACTGTTAACCTGAAAAATCGCAATTTTCTCAAACTGCTGGACTACACCCCGACGGAAATCCAGTACCTGATCGATCTGGCTATCGAGTTAAAAACGGCAAAAAAGGCCGGGCGCGAAAGACAGACGCTGGTCGGTAAAAATATCGCGCTGATCTTCGAAAAAACCTCAACCCGTACCCGCTGTGCCTTTGAAGTCGGCGCTTTCGATCAAGGCGCACAGGTGACCTATCTCGGCCCAAGTGGATCGCAGATCGGCCATAAAGAATCAATGAAAGATACTGCCCGCGTGCTAGGCCGCATGTACGACGGCATTGAATATCGCGGATACGGCCAGGACATTGTGGAGGAACTGGGGCAATTTGCCGGAGTTCCTGTTTGGAATGGACTGACAAATGAATTTCACCCCACCCAAATCCTCGCGGATCTGATGACCATGCTGGAACACGCCCCGGGTAAAACCTTGCCGGAACTGAGTTTCGCTTATCTCGGTGACGCCCGCAATAACATGGGTAATTCGCTGATGGTTGGCGCAGCGAAAATGGGGATGGATATTCGTCTGGTCGCACCTAAATCCTTCTGGCCTGACGAGGCACTGGTTGCCGAATGCCGTGAAATTGCCAGCGTGACTGGCGCACGCATTACGCTCACAGAGGATGTTGAGGAAGGCGTATACGACGTCGATTTCCTCTACACCGATGTCTGGGTCTCTATGGGCGAACCCAAAGAAGCCTGGGCAGAACGCGTTAGCCTGATGACGCCCTATCAAATTAATCAGCGGGTCATCAACGCAACCGGTAACCCCAATGTGAAATTTATGCACTGTCTGCCCGCCTTCCATAACGAGCACACAAAGGTTGGACGTGAAATCGAAATGGCCTACGGCCTGAAAGGGCTTGAAGTCACGGAAGAGGTTTTTGAGTCAGCTCATTCCATCGTCTTCGACGAAGCAGAGAACCGGATGCATACCATTAAAGCGGTAATGGTAGCGACCCTCGGCGACTAACCCCAGCGGGCGTATGTCGCCTGACGGCATATGCCCAAGCTATCCGGAGAACATCATGGGCAAATTCAAATTTCCCAGCGCATATACCATCCTGTTTATTCTCATTGCACTCGTCGCGTTTATGACCTGGATAGTCCCGGCAGGGAAATACCAGATGGCGATGAATGCTACTCTGGGCAAAGAAGTGCCAGTTGCCGGTACTTATGCCCCCACAGAGGCGCACCCGCAAGGTTTTACCGCTGTACTGCTGGCCCCGATTGACGGTCTTTACAACCACGAAACCTATACCGCAGGCGCAATTGATGTGGCGTTGTTTGTCCTGATTATTGGTGGGTTTCTTGGCGTAGTAAACAAAACAGGCGCCATCGACGCAGGTATCGAGCGCGTGACGGTCAGGTTGAACGGTAAAGAGGAGTGGATGATCCCCATTCTAATGGGGCTTTTCGCCGCCGGAGGTACGATTTACGGGATGGCGGAGGAATCACTCCCATTCTACACATTGCTGGTTCCGGTCATGATGGCCGCACGCTTTGATCCGTTGGTTGCCGCCGCCACCGTTCTGCTCGGCGCGGGCATTGGCACACTCGGCTCGACAATCAACCCTTTCGCAACGGTTATCGCGGCTAACGCCGCCGGGATCCCCTTCACCCAGGGAATGCTGATGCGCATTCTGCTGCTGGTCGTCGGCTATGTTATCTGTGTGGTGTGGGTCATGCGTTATGCGCGCAAAGTCCGCAATCACCCGGAGTTGTCGATTGTGGCGGATAAAATGGAGGAAAACCGTGCGCATTTTCTCGGCAATCGCGGCAATACCAATCTTGAATTCACAGCCACGCGTAAGTGGATCCTGCTGATATTCGCCGCCGCCTTTGCGGTAATGATTTATGGCGTCGCGGTACTCGGATGGTGGATGGCAGAAATATCCGCAGTCTTTCTGGGTTCTGCCATTATCGTCGGCGTGATTGCCCGCATGAGTGAAGAAGCCTTCACCAGTACCTTCATTGACGGTGCGCGGGATCTGCTTGGCGTGGCGCTGATTATCGGCATTGCACGCGGTATCGTCGTGGTGATGGACAACGGCATGATCACCCACACTATTTTGCACAGCGCCGAAAATTTAGTCTCCGGTCTGTCCACCACCATTTTCATCAATGTAACCTACTGGCTGGAAGTATTGCTCTCCTTCCTGGTCCCTTCCTCGTCTGGCCTGGCGGTGCTCACGATGCCCATTATGGCCCCGCTGGCCGACTTCGCGCATGTACAGAGGGATCTGGTCGTCACCGCGTATCAATCCGCTTCCGGCATTGTGAATCTGATTACACCCACCTCAGCCGTCGTGATGGGTGGGTTAGCCATCGCCCGTGTTCCTTACGTGCGCTACCTGAAATGGGTCGCCCCGCTCCTGCTCATTTTGACGTTACTGAACATGGCCGTCCTGAGTATCGGCGCGATGTTGTAGCCCTTTTAGCCGTCGGATCCCGACGGCTTTTTTGAGCGCACTCTCGTTTTTCTGCGCAACCGCCCGTTTGAGCCGTTATTGATACTGCAAATGTGGTGAATTTCGCCATCACATTGATACAAATGATAAACTTAGGGTGTATTTATGAAGGAATTCGATGATTACTCGACCAAGGAGCAGAAACAATTGGCGATTTGTCAGCGCCTGATTAGCGAAAAAAGCTACCTTTCTCAGGAAGCGCTTCGCCGCGATCTCCAACACCATGGTTTTACCGGAATTAGCCAGTCAACGGTATCCCGTCTGCTGAAACTGCTCGGGGCTATAAAAATAAGAAATACAAAAGGGCAAAAAATTTATTCTGTAAATCCGCAGTCGCGCCCCGCTCCTGATGCTGCCCGATCGATTGCTGAAATGGTGGTCAGCGTTGAGCACAATAGCGAATTTATCCTCATCCACACGGCGGCAGGTTATGGCCGTGCCGTTGCCAGAATCCTCGATTACCACGCGTTACCAGAGATTCTGGGTGTCATCGCTGGCAGCAGTATTGTCTGGGTTGCGCCGCGAGTTGTGCAGCGAACGGGGCTGGTGCACAAGCAGATTAACTATCTATTTAAAATGAATTAAAATTCATAAGAACCGTTTGCGGTGAATAAATTGTGCATTTTCCGCTTGATCCCATAACGGAGCTGAGTATAATCGCGGACAATTTGCCGGGAGGATGTATGGTTCAGTGTGTACGACATTTTGTCTTACCGCGTCTGAAAAAGGACGCTGGCCTGCCGTTTTTCTTTCCGTTGATCACCCATTCCGAGCCCCTCAATTGAGGGGCTTTTTTTTTGCCCAGGCGTCAGGAGATAAACATGGCTAACCCGCTCTATCAAAAACACATCATTTCCATAAACGACCTCAGCCGCGATGACCTCAATCTGGTCCTCGCGACGGCGGCGAAATTAAAAGCTAACCCACAGCCGGAGCTGTTAAAGCATAAGGTTATCGCCAGCTGCTTCTTTGAAGCGTCAACCCGCACCCGTTTATCCTTTGAAACCTCCATGCACCGCCTGGGCGCCAGCGTGGTGGGTTTTTCTGACAGCAGCAACACGTCGCTGGGCAAAAAAGGCGAAACCCTGGCCGATACCATTTCCGTCATCAGCACCTATGTCGACGCCATCGTCATGCGTCATCCGCAGGAAGGCGCCGCACGTCTGGCTACAGAGTTCTCCGGTAACGTTCCGGTACTGAACGCAGGCGACGGCTCCAACCAACATCCCACCCAAACGCTGCTGGACCTGTTTACCATTCAGGAAACTCAGGGTCGCCTGGACAATCTGCACATCGCCATGGTGGGTGACCTGAAATATGGCCGTACCGTCCACTCCCTGACCCAGGCGCTGGCGAAGTTCGAAGGTAACCGTTTCTACTTCATCGCCCCGGACGCACTGGCCATGCCGCAATACATTCTGGATATGTTGAACGAAAAAGGTATCGCCTGGAGCCTGCACGGCACTATCGAAGAGGTGATGGCGGAGGTCGATATCCTCTACATGACCCGCGTACAAAAAGAGCGTCTGGACCCGTCCGAATACGCCAACGTGAAAGCACAGTTTGTTCTGCGCGCCAGCGATTTGAACGGCGCCAGAGCGAACATGAAGGTGCTGCATCCGCTGCCGCGCATCGATGAAATCACCACCGACGTCGATAAGACGCCGTACGCCTGGTATTTCCAACAGGCTGGCAACGGCATCTTCGCCCGCCAGGCGTTACTGGCACTGGTACTGAATAGCGAACTGGCACTGTAAGGGAGAAAAAAAGATGACACACGATAACAAACTGCAGGTTGAAGCCATCAAACGTGGCACTGTGATTGACCACATTCCCGCACAGGTTGGTTTTAAGCTGCTGACGCTGTTCAAACTGACGGAAACCGACCAACGTATCACCATCGGTCTGAACCTGCCGTCTGGCGAGATGGGCCGTAAGGATCTGATTAAAATCGAAAACACGTTCCTGACCGACGAGCAGGTAAACCAACTCTCCCTGTACGCCCCGCAGGCAACGGTAAACCGCATTGACGATTACGACGTGGTGGGTAAATCACGTCCGAGCCTGCCTGAGCGTATCGATAACGTGCTGGTTTGCCCGAACAGCAACTGCATCAGTCATGCTGAGCCGGTTTCTTCCAGTTTTGCAGTGAAAAAACGCGCTGATGACATCGCACTCAAATGCAAATACTGTGAAAAAGAGTTTTCGCATTATGTGGTGCTGGCCAACTAATTGGGGTTGGTTATGAAATCCCGTCTCCCGTTACACATAAGCATTCGCAATGCATCGAGGCGGCAAGTCCGATTATCACTGGGAGCATAGTAAACTATGTGACCAGGGTAAGAGGACGTAGCCAACGAAGAGGCAGTGTGAAGGATGACGTGTATAATGGGCGGGAACATTCTACTACCGCTGTAATTCAGGAGAAATCATGAGCAAGACTATCGCGACGGAAAATGCACCAGCAGCAATCGGCCCATACGTTCAGGGCGTTGACCTGGGTAGCATGGTAATCACTTCCGGTCAGATCCCGGTCGATCCGAAAACCGGTGCCGTAGCGGAAGACGTATCCGCTCAGGCACGTCAGTCGCTGGAAAACGTAAAAGCTATCGTTGAAGCAGCAGGCCTGAAAGTGGGTGACATCGTAAAAACGACCGTTTTCGTTAAAGACCTGAACGATTTCGCCACCGTAAACGCGACCTACGAAGCATTCTTCACCGAGCACAACGCGACCTTCCCGGCGCGTTCTTGCGTAGAAGTTGCCCGTCTGCCGAAAGACGTGAAAATCGAGATTGAAGCGATCGCCGTTCGTCGCTAAGTCTCCTTGTGCCGGATGGCGGCTTCGTCTTATCCGGCCTACGCAAGCATAGTTTGTAGGCCCGGTAAGCGTGAGCGCCACCGGGCATTTATCACATCACGCCAAACAATTTCGGCAGGAACAGTGAAATCGCCGGAATGTATGTCACGAGCATCAGCACCAGGAATAGCACGAGGTAGAACGGCAGCATCGCCTTTACCACCTGCTCTATTTTCTGCTTACTCACCGCACTGGCCACAAACAGCACCGACCCCACCGGCGGCGTAATCAGGCCGATCCCTAAGTTCACCAGCATGATCATACCAAAATGAACCGGATCAATGCCGAGCGCGTTGGTCACCGGTAGTAGCACTGGCGTCAGGATCAGGATCAGCGGCGCCATGTCCATCAGCGTACCGATCAGCAGCAGCATGATGTTAATGCACATCAGGATGACATATTTGTTATCCGAGATGCTGGTGAAGGCTTCGGTAATCCGCATCGGCAACTGCATATAGGTCATAACGGCCCCAAACGCGGCGGCAAAGCCTATCAGGATCATCACGATAGTGACCGTCTTCACCGTGCGGAACATCAGCTTCGGCAGTTCAGACCATTTATAGTCACGATAGATAAACATGGTGACAAAGAAGGCCCACAGACAGGCAATCGCCGCGGATTCCGTCGCGGTAAAGATACCTGACAGGATGCCGCCCATGATGATCACCACCGTCATTAATCCCCACAGCGTATCGACGAAAATCTTCAGCGCCTGGCGAAACGGTACGCGCTCCCCTTTTGGATAACCGCGTTTATGGGCAAAAGCCACGCACATCACCATCAGGCTAAAGCTCAGCAACAGGCCCGGCAGGATCCCGGCGATGAACAGCGCGGCAATCGACACCGTCCCGCCCGTTGCCAGCGAGTAGATAACCGAGTTATGGCTGGGCGGCGTGAGGATCGCCTGCACCGAGCCGCTGGCGGTTACCGCCGCGGCAAAGTCGCGCGGGTAGCCTTTTTTGTCCATCTCCGGGATCATCACTGAACCGATAGAAGCGGTATCAGCCACCGACGATCCTGAAATTGCGCCAAAAAAGGTCGAGGCGACGATATTTACCAGCGACAGTCCGCCGCGAATAAAGCCAACAAAAATATAGGCAAAGTTCACCAGTCGCCGCGCAATTCCCCCTTCGGCCATAATAGCCCCGGCCAGAATAAAGAACGGGATCGCCAGCAGGGAGAACTTATTCACCCCGCTGGTCAGTTGGATCATCACCGCTTCCAGCGGAATATCAATGTACCAGGCGCCAATGATGGCGCTAATGCCAACCGCATACGCTACCGGTACCCCAATTGCCAGCATAATGCCGAGCGTAAAGACGAGAATAAATGCATCCATCTGCTTTCCTTTCTGAAATGGGGGCGGTAACTAGCTGGTCGATCCCAGCATGACAACGGGACGTTGGTACTGCGGACCACGGAAAATCTTTTCTGCGATAAACAGCAGCGTTATGGCAGAGCCAATCGGCAATGGAAGGTAGTTTTGCCCGGCACTTAAAAGTGGGAATTCGGCCACGGGCTGTTCCCACAGCTCAAGACAGAGATTGGTTCCGTACCAGAGGATAAAAAGGCTTATCGCCACTAACATAACGTCAGCGATTACAGAGCAATAACGGCGGGAAGCATCACCCAGACGGTCAATCACCATGCTTACCGCGATATGCGAGCCTGCACGATAGCTCACCGCCGCGCCAATAAAGGTGAATGTCACCATACACAGAATAGCGACGGGTTCAGGCCATGACAGGGCGTTATTCAGAACATAACGCGCGAATATACCAATGGGGATAATGGCGACCATGACTAATAATGCGATACCGGCAATCCACATTGACACCCGATAAAGAAAATCCATTACCGATGAATAGCATTCACCCATAATCATCACCTCGAATTAATCAAAAGATTCAGGCGGAGGGTTGATATCCTCCACCTGATGAATTACTTCACATCCTGAATTCGTTTGATCAAATCCTGGTGGTCTTTACCGTAATTATCCCGCACTGACTGCGTGGCTTTATAGAAATAGTCCGTATCAATATCGTGGAACTGAACGCCGTTGGCTTTCATGGTCTCCAGCGATTTTGCATTATAATCCTGCCAAAGTTTTCGTTGCTCTACCTGTGCTTCTTTGGCGAGTTTAATAATGAGGTCCTGGTCTTCTTTTTTTAACTTATCCCATTTGGCTTTCGAGAACAGAAAAAGCTCAGGAATAATAAAGTGTTTGCTCCAGGTATAGTTTTTCACGACCGGCAAATAGTTATGCGCAACAAACGTTGGCGGGTTATTTTCCGTGCCATCAATAACGCCGGTCTGCATGCCGCTAAATACTTCACTAACGCCCATGACAACGGAGTTAGCGCCCATCGCCTTCAGGGTATCCAGCGCTATCGGACTCCCTTGAACACGGATTTTCATACCGTGTAAATCTTCCGGTTTCACCACCGGATTTTTGGTGATCAGGTTACGCGTTCCGGCATCCATCCAGCCGAGGAACACCAGCCGCGATTTGGCGTTGGCCGTCAGGCGGTCGCCAATCTCCTGACCAATCATGCCGTCGAGAACCTTATGCAGATGGTCTTCATCACGGAAAATATATGGCAGGGTAAACACGTTAATTTCAGGGAGAATAGCGGCGACTGGCGTCATTGAGACACGAATAATATCGATAGCGCCTAATTGTGCCTGCTCAATCATCTGTTTTTCGTCGCCTAACACACCACCGGGAAAGGTTTTAATCTCCAGACGACCTTCAGTGGCGGCGCTAAGTTTTTCCCCCATATGTTTCACGGCAACAACGTTCGGGTAATCAGCCGGATGCACATCTGCGGCGCGAAAGGTTTGTGCCAGCGTTGCATGACTCGCCAGTAATACAGACGCGCCAATACACAGACTTAACAGGTTTTTTGTCAGTTTCATTTGTCCTTCTCCAGAAGTTCATAATATCCATTAACAGGAATAGCTTGCAGAGCAAATGACTGCCGGAATTAAAAACGGGCAGCGAGAAACTTTCTTAACGACGTTACCTGCGCAGACTAACTGGTGTAACAATTTATTTCGATGACTACGTTCACAAAAAATAGCAGACGCTTAAAATTTTTAGCACACTGTTTCATTTTTGCAATACAGATCGTTTTATTGATAAAAAAACAACGCAAGGAAGGCGATTTGATACTAACAACCCGCGTTAGCATTTCAATAAAAATAAAACACCAATATTTCGGGAGAATATCTTTCGAATGAAAAAGAGAAATGCAGGATGGTATTAACACCATCCTGCAGAAGAGAAGTTGAGGATTACTGCCAGCCGTAGCGGCGGCTATAAAAACCTTTCACAAGCTGGGTTAATGTCATGTAACCCGCCAGAATTGCAATCAGCCACGGGAAGTAGCTCAGCGGCAGCGCCTGCAATTGCAGATAGCTGGCCAGCGGCGAGAACGGTAATGCAATGCCCACCACCATTACCACCAGCGTCATCAGCATCAGCGGCCATGCGGCGCGGCTTTGGATGAACGGCACGCGACGGGTACGGATCATATGCACAATCAGCGTTTGCGACAGCAGGCCCACCACAAACCAGCCAGACTGGAACAATGTCTGATGTTCAGGTGTATTGGCATGGAAGACGAACCACATCAGGCAGAAAGTCAGAATGTCAAAGATCGAGCTGATCGGTCCAAAGAAGATCATAAAGCGGCCCAACTCGGCGGGATTCCAGCGCTGCGGCTTTTTGATCTGCTCTTCATCAACGTTATCAAACGGAATCGCCACCTGGGATACATCGTACAGCAGGTTCTGAATCAGTAAGTGCAACGGCAACATCGGCAGGAACGGTAAGAAGGCGCTCGCCACCAGCACGCTAAACACATTACCGAAGTTAGAACTGGCCGTCATTTTGATGTACTTCAGCATGTTAGAGAAGGTACGGCGTCCTTCGATTACCCCTTCTTCCAGCACCATCAGGCTCTTTTCCAGCAGGATGATATCAGCCGCTTCACGGGCAATATCAACCGCGCCGTCAACGGAGATACCAATGTCCGCCGCGCGCAGCGCCGGGGCGTCGTTAATGCCATCCCCCATAAAGCCGACCACATGACCTTCGCGCTTGAGCAGCGTGACAATACGCTCCTTGTGCATTGGTGTCAGGCGGGCAAACAGCGTGGTGCGCTGAGCAAGCGTTGCCAGTTCGTCATCGCTTAACCCCTCAATGCTGCTGCCGATCACCACATCGCCCGCATCCAGCCCCACTTCATGACACACTTTCGCCGCCACCAGCTCGCTATCGCCCGTCAGAATTTTCACCGTAATACCGCTGGCTTTCAGCGCCTTAAGCGCCGGTGCGGTGGTCTCTTTCGGCGGATCGAGGAACGCGATATAGCCTTCGAGGATCAGATCGGATTCGTCAATACGCTGGTAATCACCTTCACGCGCTGGCAGGTATTTCGTCGCCACCGCCACCACGCGCAGCCCCTGGCGGTTCAGCGTGTCCGTGACGCGTTTCACCCGACGCAGCATGTTGTCATCTAACGGAACAATCTCACCATTGTGGCGCACCTGGGTACACACGCTGAGGATCTCCTGTAGTGCCCCTTTACAGACCAACTGGTGCACATCGGTTTCTTCTGCCACCACCACCGACATGCGGCGACGTTCGAAATCAAACGGGATCTCATCGATTTTTTGCCAGCGGGTAGAGAGCCGGCGGGCGGATTCTTCGTCCACGCCTTCCAGCACTGCCGTATCCAGCAGATTCTTCAGCCCGGTCTGGTAGTGGCTGTTCAGCCACGCAGAATGCAGGACGTGTTCGCTGGGCTTTCCAGATATATCAGTATGATTCTCCAGCACTATTTTATCTTGTGTCAGAGTGCCGGTTTTATCGGTGCACAGAATATCCATCGCGCCAAAGTTCTGGATAGCGTCGAGGTGTTTAACGATGACCTTTTGTTTTGACAGCTTCACCGCCCCACGCGCCAGCGTCGAGGTGACGATCATCGGCAGCATTTCTGGAGTCAGTCCCACCGCCACAGACAGCGCAAACAGCGCCGCTTCCCACCAGTCACCTTTGGTGTAGCCATTAATGATAAGCACAATCGGCGCCATCACCAGCATAAAGCGGATCAGCAGCATGCTGACGCGGCTGATTCCTTTCTGGAAGGCATTCTGCTCGCTTTCCTGCTCGCTGACGCGGCCCGCCAGTTGCCCGAACCAGGTATTGGCCCCAGTCGCAATCACGATGGCCTGTGCCGTGCCGCTCACCACATTGGTGCCCATAAAGCACAGGGTATCGCATTCCAGCGGGTTGCTTTGCTGCGGGTCGCGGCTGGTTGCAACTTTTTCTACCGGCAGCGATTCACCGGTCAGCGAAGCCTGAGCCACGAACAGGTCACGTGCCTGAACCACGCGCAGATCGGCCGGGATCATATCCCCTGCCGCCAGTTTGATAATATCGCCAGGAACCAACTGATCGATCGGCAGTTCAACCCAACCGTTCTCCCCTTTCTCGTTGATAACGCGCAGCACCGTGGCGGTGTTGCTGACCATCGCTTTCAACGCATCCGCCGCTTTGGTGGAGCGCGCCTCCTGCACAAAATTCAGCAGCGTCGAGATGACAACCATCAGCGCGATGACGCCGGCAGCGAACAGATCCTCAGTGGCATAGGAAATAGCACCAAGGATGGTCAGCAGAATATTAAACGGGTTGCGGTAGCAGACCCACAGATGCACCCACCAGGGCGACGGCTTCTGCGCCGGCAACTGGTTTTCGCCATGGATTTCGCGAGCGTTCTCGACTTCTGCGGCGTTCAACCCCTCTGGGTGCGCGCCGAACGTTTTCCACAGCGCTGCTTCGTCCATCAGCGCCATTTTCAGGCAATGTTCGCTCAGCGAGGGTGGGATCGGCGTGCTGGCAACGGTCTGCGCATTGGGTAGCGGATCGCGATGCACCAGACGATGCGGTAGATGGCGGTTTAGCCGGGCAAATAGCTGGCGGGTAATATTTTTGAACATAGGCAGTCCCCCTGCGCCAGTCTTAACAGGCGCAGTAAATCCTTCAGGCGTGGCAAATCCTTGCCTGATGGCAATCTCAAAATCGTAACAGGGACGTCAGAACGTCACTGTCTTACGCATCCGGTAAGACAGTGAAAGACAGGCTTACCGGAAAGGGTTGTTTCTCCGTCTCGGGAGAGGGGTGGGATCGGGATCCATATAGCCTCCGGTAAGTGAAAGATTTGCGCTGCGGATTATACGCAGAAAACCATAAGGTTTGTGGCAATTATGGCGGTATGATACAGCACGGAAACTAAACCAAATGTATACCAGACTTTGCCCATTGCACTGCGCTTGAGTAAAGTTATTCTCTATTTGGCATAACTTCACACGCAACATGGGAAAACAGGATGCAAAATCGGCTGACCATTAAAGACATCGCCCGCTTAAGCGGTGTGGGAAAATCAACCGTTTCCCGTGTGCTCAACAATGAAAGCGGCGTGAGTGAACGCACCCGCGAACGCGTTGAAGCGGTGATGAATCAGCACGGTTTTTCCCCTTCCCGCTCCGCACGCGCCATGCGTGGGCAAAGCGACAAGGTAGTGGCGATTATCGTCACGCGTCTGGACTCACTTTCGGAAAATCTCGCCGTGCAGACCATGCTGCCCGCCTTTTATGAGCAGGGTTACGACCCGATCATGATGGAAAGCCAGTTCTCTCCTGAGCTGGTTGAAGAACATCTCGGCATGCTCCGACGCCGCAACATTGACGGCGTGGTGCTGTTTGGTTTTACCGGCATTACTGAATCCATGCTCACCACCTGGCAAGATTCGCTGGTGCTGCTGGCAAGAGATGCCAAAGGCATTGCCTCCGTCTGCTATGACGATGAGGGTGCCATTCGCACCCTGATGCAGCGTTTATACGAACGCGAGCATCGCCATATTAGCTTTCTTGGCGTTCCTCATAGCGACGTGACCACCGGTAAGCGCCGCCATGAAGCTTATCTGGCATTCTGTAAGAAACACAAACTGCATCCGGTTGCCGCGCTGCCGGGTCTGGCCATGAAGCAGGGCTATGAGCAGGCCGCCAGTGTCATCACCCCGGAAACCACCGCATTAGTCTGCGCGACAGACACCCTCGCCCTTGGGGTCAGTAAATATCTACAGGAGCAGCGAATAGAGAACCTGCAATTGGCGAGCGTGGGCAGCACGCCGCTGATGAAATTCCTCCATCCGGAAATTATCACCGTCGACCCAGGATACGCCGAAGCCGGGCGACAAGCGGCCTCGCAGCTGATCGAGCAGATCAACGGCCGCAGCGAACCACGACAAATCATTATTCCTTCCACCCTCTCCTGACCGCTTTCTGAGCGTTAATTTGTGATCTTCGCTGCGTTTCGGGAACGTTCCCATTTTTAAATATTCATCGACGATATACTCTGGCGCCAACAACGCGAGAGTTGCCGGATGGCGACCTAACGCGTCTTATCCGGCCTACAGGGAACACACGTCATCATGAGCAAAATAAAACAAGCAGACATCGACCGGCTGATTGAGCTGGTAGGCGGGCGCGACAATATCGCCACGGTAAGTCACTGCATTACTCGCCTGCGTTTTGTGCTGAATCAGCCTGCGAACGCCAGGCCGAAAGATATCGAACAGTTGCCGATGGTCAAAGGCTGCTTCACCAACGCCGGGCAATTTCAGGTGGTGATTGGCACCGAGGTAGGTGATTACTACAAAGCACTGCTGGCGACTACCGGACAAGCCAGCGCCGACAAAGAGCAGGCGAAAAAAGCGGCGCGGCAGAATATGAAATGGCATGAACAGCTGATTTCTCATTTTGCGGAGATCTTCTTCCCGCTGCTGCCCGCGCTGATTAGCGGCGGCTTGATCTTAGGTTTCCGTAACGTGATCGGCGATCTGCCGATGAGCAATGGTCAGACGCTGGCGCAGATGCATCCTTCGCTGAAAACCCTTTACGACTTCCTGTGGCTGATTGGCGAGGCGATCTTCTTCTATTTGCCGGTCGGAATCTGCTGGTCGGCGGTGAAGAAAATGGGCGGTACGCCGATCCTCGGTATTGTGCTGGGCGTAACCCTGGTTTCACCGCAGTTAATGAACGCTTATTTGCTCGGTCAGCAGGTACCGGAAGTGTGGAACTTCGGCCTGTTCAGCATTGAGAAAGTGGGCTACCAGGCGCAGGTCATTCCGGCATTGTTGGCCGGGCTGGCGCTCGGGTTTATTGAAACACGCATGAAGCGCATCGTGCCGGATTACCTGTATCTGGTGATCGTCCCGGTGTGTTCGCTGATCCTTGCGGTATTCCTTGCGCACGCCTTTATCGGTCCGTTTGGCCGCATGATCGGCGACGGTGTCGCGTTTGCGGTCCGCCATCTGCTGACCGGCAGTTTTGCTCCGATTGGCGCGGCTCTGTTCGGCTTCCTGTACGCCCCACTGGTGATCACCGGTGTGCATCAGACCACGCTGGCTATCGACATGCAGATGATTCAGAGCATGGGCGGCACGCCGGTATGGCCACTGATCGCACTGTCGAATATCGCTCAGGCTTCTGCGGTGGTCGGGATCATTATCTCCAGTCGCAAGCACAACGAACGTGAAATCTCCGTTCCTGCCGCGATCTCTGCTTATCTTGGAGTAACTGAACCAGCAATGTACGGGATCAACCTGAAATACCGCTTCCCGATGCTGTGCGCGATGATCGGCTCCGGTCTCGCCGGACTGCTGTGCGGCCTGAACGGTGTGCTGGCAAACGGGATTGGCGTCGGCGGTTTGCCGGGCATCCTCTCCATCCAGCCGACTTATTGGCAGGTATTTGGCATGGCGATGGTCATTGCGATTGTTATCCCAATGATACTGACCTCATTTGTTTACCAGCGTAAATACCGTCTGGGCACATTACAAATTATCTAACTTTTCTTCGGGGCGCAGTTGCGCCCCAGCGTATTTCCAGGAAACAACCATGAATATTCCCCACTGGTGGCAAAACGGCGTTATCTATCAGGTTTACCCCAAGAGTTTTCAGGACACTACCGGCAGCGGCACCGGCGATTTACGCGGCGTGACGCAGCGCCTCGACTATCTGCAAAAACTGGGCGTTGATGCCATCTGGCTGACGCCGTTCTATATTTCGCCGCAGGTTGATAACGGCTACGACGTCGCGGATTACCTGTCTGTCGATCCGGCCTACGGTACGCTGGAAGATTTTGACGAACTGGTGGCGCAGGCGAAAGCGCGCGGCATCCGTATTATTCTCGATATGGTGTTTAACCACACCTCAACCCAGCACGCCTGGTTTCGTGAAGCGCTGGATAAAGACAGCCCGTATCGTCAGTTTTATCTCTGGCGCGACGGCACGCCAGACAGCCCGCCGAATAACTGGCGTTCCAAATTTGGCGGTAACGCCTGGGGCTGGCACGCCGAAAGCGAGCAGTACTATCTGCACCTCTTTGCTCCGGAGCAGGCCGATCTGAACTGGGAAAATCCGGCGGTACGCGCCGAGCTAAAAAAAGTCTGTGAGTTCTGGGCAGATCGCGGCGTGGACGGATTGCGCCTCGACGTGGTGAATCTTATCTCTAAAGATCAGGACTTCCCGAACGATCCCGACGGCGATGGGCGGCGTTTTTATACCGATGGTCCGCGCGCGCATGCGTTTTTACGCGAGATGAACCGCGACGTCTTCACGCCACGCGGCCTGATGACGGTGGGCGAGATGTCTTCCACCACACTGGAAAACTGCCAGCAGTACGCCGCGCTCGATGGCAGCGAACTGTCGATGACCTTTAACTTTCACCACCTGAAAGTGGATTACCCCAACGGTGAGAAGTGGACATTAGCCAAACCCGATTATGTCGCGCTGAAAACCCTGTTCCGTCACTGGCAGCAGGGCATGCACAATCAGGCCTGGAACGCGCTGTTCTGGTGTAACCACGATCAGCCGCGCATCGTGTCGCGTTTTGGCGATGAAGGTAAATACCGCATTCCGTCGGCCAAAATGCTGGCGATGGTGCTGCATGGCATGCAGGGCACGCCCTATATCTACCAGGGTGAAGAGATCGGCATGACCAATCCGCACTTCAGCCAGATTACTGATTATCGCGATGTGGAAAGCCATAACATGTTTGCCGAACTGAACGGTCAGGGGCGAGATGCCGACGACCTGCTGGCGATCCTCGCCAGTAAATCCCGCGATAACAGCCGCACGCCGATGCAGTGGGATGCCAGCCAACACGCGGGCTTTACCGAGGGCGAGCCATGGATCAATCTGTGTGACAACGCGGCGGAGATCAACGTGGCGGCAGCGCTGAGCGATGCCGACTCGGTGTTCTACACCTATCAGAAACTGATCGCATTGCGCAAAGTGGAGCCAGTTATTACCTGGGGCGACTATCAGGATCTGTTACCGGACAGCCCACATCTGTGGTGTTACCAACGCGAGTGGCAAGGGCAGCGGCTGCTGGTCATTGCTAATCTGAGCGATACCTTCCAGAACTGGCAACCAGCCCAGGCTGATGGAAACTGGCAGGTGCTGATGCACAACTATGCCGAGGTCGCCAGCCAACCTGGGGACATGACACTGCGTCCTTTTGAGGCCGTCTGGTGGTTGCAGAAGTAACGCCGCAAAGATACGGATAAGCATCTTTATCCGTATCTTTTATTATTCAATTCAGGAGTGACGTATAGCGATACCTGAAATGTACCATGATAAAATTTACAAGCGCTGGAGAATAAAACAAAAATACCCCTGCCTCTTATTATATAACCCGGCAGGATATTATGAAAAATCTTATTAGAACATGTTCTCTTTCAGCATTACTGATTAGCAGCCAGGGATGGTGTGGAAATACTGCTGTTGATTTACGCTTTGGTCATAACACCAACTCTGACGTTAATGACTCACGTATTAAAGTCATGCACCAGGCCGATAATGGATTTTATTTTTCCGTTGAGGCTGCACAAAATCACAATGACACATTTTTTGGCGATACCGATCGTAACGACCCCGATGATAAAGGTGTCACTGAAGCCGCTCAAGAAATAGAAACACGCTGGCGTTTTGATTTAGGCGATGGTTATGCAATTGCGCCGGGGATGGTTACTGTATTTACCACCAGCAACACGCATTACCGTCCCTTTATTCAGGGATGGAAGTCTTTTGATAATGGACTTAATCTCTCCGCACGTTATCGCTATAACACCGTAAATGACTCACACAGTGACAGAGAATTAGACGGCAGCGGTTACACTCGCCGTCAATCTCACCAGTTCGATATCTGGTTTGCCTATAATATCGGCAAGTTTGGCATGTCTTATAATCCCCGCTTCCGCTGGCAGGATGGTGTCGACCAGGGAACGGGTGATGATACGTATTGGGAGCATACCGTGGCGTTCAATTATAAACTGGACGATGGCTGGACCCCGTATGTTGAGCTAGTGTCTCTTGATAAAACCTACATCAATGACCACGGAAATCATGAAAATGATTACGCCGTGCGTCTGGGTATCGTTAAGCAACTCTGATGTTTTACGCCGCATCGTGTTGCAACAAATAGCAACCGATGCGGTCAACAACGGTCAACAACTCCAGTTGACCTTCCCGTTGGTACAAGGAAATCGCATCGATATCAATGTCCAGGGGCCAACACAGCGTAGCCAGCGCCGCTAACGACGATTCTCTCCTGGTAATCGCAATTATTTTTAGCCCTTTTCGCAAAGCATTTCTTGCCATCTCAACTAAAGAAGCGGTTTCTCCCGATTTACTGATCAGCACCAGCGTTCCTCGCGAGACCCGAGTAAGCTGATGAATATCATTGAGAATTAAATGGGGTAAACTCGCCAGTGAAAGAAAGCGAGAAAGGTAATTCAAACTGGTCAGCGATGCACCACGTGAATATAAAAATATATGACTTGAATTACTCAGCAGGTTACATAATTGTATAATTACTTCTGTTTTTTCGTTGCCAACACTATATTTTACCGGTTCGGCAACACGTCTGTCTCGTGAAAATTTATAACGCAGTTCGGTATAACTCTGATACCCCATTTTCTTACACACCCGATTCACCGACGTCGTCGTCGTGAAGGTCTCGGTCGCAATCACTTTAGCGGAAATATCAGAAATTTCATGTGCATGGCACTGTATATATTCGAATATTAATCTTTCACTACCTTGAAAAGAATTCATAAAACAGCACTCTTTAACTAAAGATAGAATAATCATACTCGTATCTTATACCTGACACTGCAATGCGAATCACACTATCAGGATACAGGTATGCCCATACGCAATTAGTATCACCAAACGTTTAATGGTTCTTTTATTTCTCTTTATAATTTCCGCAGTCCTATTTTTAGAGATTTTACAATGACAAAACTAAAAATTGTTGCAGTAACGGCGTGCCCTACAGGTATCGCCCATACATTTATGGCGGCCAACAAAATTGTCACCTGGGCGAAAGAAAATGGCTTTGACGTTAAGGTAGAAACACAAGGAAGCGATGGGGTCAAAAATAAGCTTTCCCGGCAAGATATCGCCAGCGCTGACGCTGTCATACTGGCAACGGACGTTCCTATACAGGATGCTGAACGATTCGCAAACACGCTACATCTTAAAATTCGTACCCAAGAACTGATTAAGAATACCGAGCGCTATATTCGCCAGGCGCTAGCCTTGAGCAAAGGCTCCACCCAAATAACTGACGAACCCGAAGAGCATCGTTCCGCATGGCAGATATTTATTGGCCATATTATGGCAGCAATCAGCTATATGCTGCCTGTTGTCGTTCTCGGTGGATTACTTATGGCGGTGGCGAAAATAACCGGGCAATTTATTCCCATCGCCGGAACGCCGTTCGAGGTGCTGGATAAACTGGGCTTTATGGTCATCAAGTTTATGTACCCGGTATTTGCCATGTACCTCGCCTTTTCAATTGCCGGGAAACCCGCACTGATACCTGGTCTTATCGGCGGAATTATGTCTGACGAAGTCTACAAGCGCTTTTTTAATCTCGAAGGTTTTATGCCCTCGGGATTCTTTGGCGCAATCGCCATCGGCTTTTTTGTCGGTCATCTGGTGCAATGGCTCAACGATACAATAAAAGTACGTCAGCAAATCACCACCATAAAAACCATGCTGATCGTGCCGCTGTGTACCGGTATTACACTGGTTATTGTGATGCAGTATCTGATTAACCCCATTTTTGGCGCGCTGAATCAGGCGATGGTGGCCTTTTTTACTTCCGCCGGAGAATCCGGGCGCAGCTTTTACTCGCTGATGATCGCAGCAGGTACCGCTTTCGACCTCGGCGGGCCAATTAACAAAGCTGCGGGGTCGGTGGCGCTGGGACTTAACGGCGTGAGCGATACCTTCGATTTAACAGCCAGAGAACTGGCTATCGTCATCCCTTCAATCGGCGTCGGCATTGCTGCATTGCTCAATAACCGCTTCGGTCTTCCTGATGTGTTCAATAATGAAGAAAAAACTATCGGTAGTACCTCACTACTGCTGGGATTCATTGGCATTTCCGAAGGCGCGATCCCCTTTATTCTAAAAAACCCGCGTCTGATCCCCGTCTTTATGGTCGGCGCAATGTCTGGCGCATTCATCGCCACAACGTTAGGTGTCAAACAATCCTTACCGCTACCTGCCGTTTGGGGATGGCCGCTCGCCACCAACGTCACCGGCTATCTGGTAAGCGTTTTCGCAGGCTCTCTGGTGTGCGCGTTGGGCGTACTTTTCTTCAGCCCGAAACTGGCAACAAATTCAGGAAAGTAAAATGAGTCATATCCATGTCATCGCCCACACGCACTGGGATCAAGAGTGGTATTTCACGTTGCAGGACAGCAATATCCTGGCATCGCGAAACTTTGCCGATGTTATTGATACATTAGAACGTTACGCCGATTACACCTGTTACCATTTCGACGGACAAACCGCCGTGGTTGAGGATTTTCTGGCCGTCAATCCGCAATACGCTGACCGCCTGAAGCTGCTGGTCAAAAACAAGCGGCTTTACATCGGCCCGTGGTACACCCAGACGGATACGTTCAACGTTCACGGCGAATCGATTATCCGCAACCTGAAGTACGGCATACTTTCCGCGCGTAAACTGGGCCACGCCATGATGGTGGGATATCTGCCCGATACCTTTGGTCATAACAGCCAGCTCCCGACGCTGCTTCGCGGATGCAACCTGGACAACATCGTGTTCTGGCGCGGCATTGATCATGACACGCAGGTTGCACAGAGCCAGTTTATCTGGCGTGCGCCGTCAGGTTCGCAAGTCATTGCCTGCGCAATGCTGTTTGGCTACGGGGCAGCCAAAAATATTCAACCGGACGATGCCCACCTGCAGGAAAAAATCTTTCCAATGGTGAATCTCATCCGCCAACGCGCCGGTCTGCATGACTTACTCCTGCCCTGCGGCGGCGATCAGGTCAATATTGATCCTCTGTTACCCGAGATTCTGCAGACGGTCAGCGAACGCTCCCCTACAGGCGATCGGTTCCAGATATCATCGCTGGAAGCGTTTGTTGATACGCTTCGTCAGCAAGCCGATGGATTTACCTGCTGGCAAGGCGAACTGAAATCCCCGCGCTATACCCGGATCCACAAAACCATCGGCTCCGTTCGTTACGACATTAAAAAGAAAAATTACGATATCGAACAATTTTTGTTGGGCAAGCTGGAACCGACTATTGCGCTGGCCCGCCATCATGATATTCACGTCAACCTCCAGTGGGTTGATCAAATCTGGAAAAACCTGTTACGCAACCATGCCCATGACTCCATAGGCGGGTGTAACAGTGATGCCACCAACCGGGATATTCTGCATCGCCTGGAACAGACGGAACAGCTCAGCCATAGCCTGTGGAATCTGGTGATTAAAGAGCTGGCCATTGCCAGCAGCCAGGAGAACGACCTCTTTGTGGTGAACCCTGGCGCGACGCCCTGGTCCGGGGTTGTCAACGCCACGCTATATACCAGCACACCATCCCTTGAACTCTGCGCTGGCGAGCAGACTCTCTCATTTAGCATTATTGAACAAACAGAGCTTTCCGGTGGACGCGTGATTCAGGTTACGCCGCAGGGAGAAAAAGAGGTTGAGCTTCCGCCTTATTATCGCTCGCAGGTCGCTATCGACACGCAGGAACTGCCCGCACTGGGTTATATCAATATTGCCGTTCGCGAGGGCACGCACACGGTTTCTACGCTGCGCCCTTATGCCGAAAACCATATTGAAAATGACCATTATCGACTAAGCCTTGATGACGGAACACTGACACTACGGGATAAACGTACCGGCAGAACTCTCTCCGACCTGCTGACCTTCGAAGATTGTGCGGATGCAGGTGACAGTTATGATTTTTCACCGCTGCAAGGTGATATCCCCCAAAAGTTCAATCATTTCACACTTCTCGCCTGCGAAAAGAGCCAGCACGTCGAGCGCTTAACGCTGGGCATCACGCTCAACCTGCCCTATTCATTAAGCCAACGCGCAACACAAGAATGCCCGGTACAGGTTGTTTGCGAACTCCGTCAGGGCGAAGCCCATCTTTTTATTGATGCCCGTTTAGAAAACAACGTTTGCGACCACCGCCTGCGCCTGCTGATCAACAGCGATATTCATACTCAGGAATCAATAGCCTCTCAGCCTTTCGGCATTATTCACCGCCCCATTGCCGACGCCCCTGCGAACTGGCAGCAAAACTATCGTGAGAAACCTGTCGATATCGAAACCAGCGAAGGAATTATCGCCATTGCGGAAAACGACAACGCTCTGGTCATAAACAGCCTGGGCATGAAAGAGTATCAGATCCTGCAAAACACAACATCGCAGGTGGCGCTGACGCTCTTCAAATCGACAGGCGTTCTGGGACGCGACGATCTGGCCTGGCGCCCCGGACGCGCTTCCGGCATCAATAATACCGTCGTTTACACGCCCGAGGCCCAGCTCCACAAGCCCCTGATCTTTAACCTGACCCTGACACTTAGCGAGCGTGCCGACCATCTGACATTACGCCGCCTTGAGGCCAGAGCTTTACGTCAGCCTTTCAGCTGGCAGAACCAGAAATTGAATACGCTGGACAACCGTCTGGAGCGCTTCACGCTCAATTTCACACCGCGTTCACTGCCAGAAACTTTCAGTCTGCTGGCGTTGCCTGAGCCGCTTATGCTCTCGGCGCTGCCACACGCCCAGACGATAAATGGAACAATATTACGTATTTTCAATGCCGGTGAGCATCCTGTTGAACTCCCACCATTGCTGCAAGAAATGCCGCAGATTAACTATCTGGAAGAACCCGTTAAGCACTGCCGCGAAATTGCGCCTTTCGCCACATGCGATTTCCTTTTCTCACTGCCGGAGCGTGACGCAAAAGTATGAATATCTCCCCACATAAAGCATTTATCCGCGACACGCTGGCACAGCTCTATCCGCAAGCGGATCATCAGGCAATCGCAGCGAAGATTGAACAGCTTATCCAACGCTGGAAACCCAAAACGCAAACGACGATTCCGTTAGATCAAAGCCGTATCTGGATGATCGCCTATGGTGATAGCATCTGCGCGCAAGGGGAAAATCCCCTATCGATTCTCCACCAGTTTGCAAAACTGTGGTTGAAGGGGACGATCAGTGACATTCACCTGCTGCCGATGTTCCCCTGGACCTCCGATGACGGTTTTAGCGTGGTGGATTACCGACAGGTTGATCCACATCTTGGGCAGTGGTCAGATATTGCCGCGCTGGCGGGCGATTTCAATTTAATGTTCGATTTTGTGATTAACCATATTTCACAGCAAAGCCGTTGGTTCCAGGGCTATTTGCATGGTGAGCATCGCTACCAGAACTACTTTATCAACGCCGATCCGGATGAAAATT
This sequence comes from Citrobacter sp. Cf136, assembly GCF_030333815.1. NCBI lineage: Bacteria > Pseudomonadati > Pseudomonadota > Gammaproteobacteria > Enterobacterales > Enterobacteriaceae > Citrobacter > Citrobacter sp. Cf136. The sequence continues at coordinate 409,280 of NZ_JAOWFE010000040.1, forward strand.
ACAGCCGAATCACACGTCCGCGTACATCTCCTTTATTAACGCCATTCACGCTTAAAACAGGGGAAACGGCGCATATATGGACCACATTCAGCGCCGATCAAATCGATCTTAACTTCCGTGAACCCGAGGTTTTACTGGAAAGTATTGATATTCTTTTGGAATATGCTTCACGCGGTGCCCAGGCAATTCGACTCGATGCCGTCGGTTTCTTGTGGAAAGAGAAAAACAGCCGCTGCATTCATCTGCCGCAAACCCATCAGGTAATCAAACTCTGGCGGGCGATCCTGGAAGAGATCTGGCCTGACTGCCTGCTGATTACCGAAACCAATGTGCCACATCAGGAAAACATCAGCTATCTGGGTGCCGGGGATGAGGCTCATATGGTGTATCAATTCCCGCTACCACCGCTGACACTGCATGCCTGCCTGCGCGGCAACGCACGCTGGCTACGCCAGTGGGCGCAAAGCCTGGAGCAAGAAACCTTTCCTGCCAACACCACATTTTTCAATTTCCTCGCTAGCCATGACGGCATTGGCCTGCGACCTGTCGAAAACATCCTCTCGACGGAAGAAAAAGCGTTCCTGGTCAGTGAAGTAGAACGTAAGCAAGGACGAATTTCCTGGCGCACCAATCCAGACGGCAGCCAGTCGCCGTACGAGATGAACATTAACTTTCTGAGCGCGTTAAGCGAACCGGGAGAAGCTCCCGACACGCAGGTTGCCAGATTTGCCGCCGCTCACGCCATCCTCTTTATGTTGCAGGGCGTTCCTGCAATTTACTACCACAGCCTTCTCGGTAGCGAAAATGATATCGCAGGGTTGAACGCGTCAGGGATCAATCGCCGTATTAACCGTGAAAAACTGGATTTCGCCACCACGCATCAGGCATTAGTCACGCCAGAATCCCGACAAGCGAAGATCTATGCCGCACTAACGACATTACTGCGCATTCGCCAACAACATCCCGCGTTCTCACCGGCAGCAGCTCAGCAAGTCCTTACACTGCCGGATGCGCTATTTGGCGTCAAACGCCACCACCAGACAGAGGAAGAAACTGTCTACGGTATTGTGAATGTCACTGGCGCATCACAAACACTTTTCTTACCCGTGACGGGGACAGATCTCCTGACAGGAACCCCCTTTAATGGCGTTTGCGAACTGGCGGGCTGGCAAACGATCTGGATCCACGTCAAGGCACAACCGGAGGCATAAAACATGGAATTGTCTACACTGACTCGTCAGACGCTAATTTTTATCGATCCGCCGCAATCGTCTCCCGATGCGATCATCCGGTATATGTCTTCAGCATTGTCTGAATGCGGACTCATTACCAATAAAGACGCTTTTATTGACAGCGTTCTGCGCCGTGAAAATGAAGGACCAACCGCGCTGGGAGAAGAGCTGGCCGTCCCTCACGGAAAATGTGATTCCGTCGTGCAGGCGTCGTTCTGCGTCGCCCTTTTTCCCGAGCCAATACTGTGGCCGGGTCTTGAAGGGCCTGAACCAGTACGGTTAGTGTTCCTGCTGGCGATCCCGCCAAATGAAGCGGGTACAACGCATATGCAACTGCTCACCCAGCTCACCTCGTCGCTGGTTGAGGATGAGATGCGAAACGCCATGCTTAACGCTACGTCTGCCGAAGAAGTACTGGCGCTGCTCTCGACTGGAACGACACCAGCTCAGGAAGTGCCAGAAAACCGCGTGAAGAGCAGTTACCTTGTACCACTCATTCTGGGTCTCGTCGCCTCGGCAGCCTTCATTAATGCCGGTATCCACTGGATGAAGTCGCTGTCGTCATAGTGTGTTCCGGGCAGCAGATGCCTGCCCGGCTTTACCTTCCTGTTTTTGTTGAATAATTAATCAGAATTTTCTGCCCATAATTTACAATCGCTGTACTGCCCGTCATCTGTACGCTCCGATTTTTACTTTGCGCTACATCAAATAAACCGTAAACATCCTTGATGCAAATCACTACATATAGAACTTAAAATGCACACCGACCCAATATGTTGTATTAATCGACTACAATTGCTACAACTACAGTGCACCGCTTTACGGTGAAATTGTGGATAAAGTGGGTCAGGATTGCGGGAAGTCATTGGCAATAGAGATGAATAAAGCCATGGCCGCTTCCCCAACCTCTGTGGATAACCTGTTCTTATAAATATGGAGTGATCATGACACCGCATGTGATGAAACGAGATGGCTGTAAAGTGCCGTTTAAATCAGAGCGCATCAAAGAAGCCATTCTGCGTGCAGCTAAAGCAGCGGGAGTCGATGACGCAGATTACTGTGCCACCGTCGCAGAAGTCGTTAGTAGCCAGATGAATGAGCGCAGCCAGGTCGATATCAACGAGATCCAGACAGCGGTAGAAAACCAGCTGATGTCTGGTCCGTACAAACAACTCGCCCGTGCGTACATCGAATATCGCCACGACCGTGATATACAGCGTGAAAAGCGTGGCCGTCTGAACCAGGAAATTCGTGGTCTGGTTGAGCAAACCAACTCTGCTCTGCTGAACGAAAACGCCAACAAAGACAGCAAAGTGATCCCGACCCAGCGTGACCTGCTGGCCGGTATCGTCGCCAAACACTATGCGCGTCAGCACCTGCTGCCGCGTGATGTCGTCCAGGCGCACGAGCGTGGTGATATTCACTATCACGATCTCGACTACTCTCCGTTCTTCCCAATGTTTAACTGCATGCTGATCGACCTGAAAGGCATGCTGACGCAGGGCTTTAAGATGGGTAACGCGGAGATTGAGCCGCCAAAATCCATCTCCACCGCTACGGCCGTCACCGCGCAAATTATCGCGCAGGTTGCCAGCCATATTTATGGCGGTACCACCATTAACCGTATTGACGAAGTTCTCGCACCATTCGTGACCGAGAGCTTTAACAAGCATCGCAAAACCGCTGAAGAGTGGCAGATCCCGGATGCCGACGGTTATGCGCATTCCCGTACCGAGAAAGAGTGCTACGACGCATTCCAGTCCCTCGAGTATGAAGTGAATACCCTGCATACCGCTAACGGCCAGACGCCGTTCGTCACCTTCGGTTTTGGCCTGGGAACCAGTTGGGAATCACGTTTGATCCAGCAGTCCATTCTGCGTAACCGCATTGCGGGACTGGGTAAAAATCGTAAAACCGCCGTGTTCCCGAAACTGGTGTTCGCCATTCGCGACGGCCTGAACCACAAGTTTGGCGATCCGAACTACGACATCAAACAGCTGGCGTTGGAGTGCGCAAGCAAGCGTATGTATCCGGACATCCTGAACTACGATCAAGTAGTGAAAGTGACCGGTTCGTTCAAAACGCCGATGGGCTGTCGCAGCTTCCTCGGCGTGTGGGAAAACGAGAACGGCGAACAGATTCACGACGGGCGTAACAACCTCGGCGTTATCAGCCTCAACCTGCCGCGTATCGCGCTGGAAGCCCACGGCGATGAAGCCACCTTCTGGAAACTGCTCGACGATCGACTGGTGCTGGCACGTAAAGCGCTGATGACCCGCATTGCGCGTCTGGAAGGCGTGAAAGCTCGCGTGGCGCCAATCCTGTATATGGAAGGTGCCTGCGGCGTGCGTCTGAAAGCGGACGATGACGTGTCAGAAATCTTTAAAAATGGCCGCGCGTCTATCTCGCTGGGTTACATCGGCATTCACGAAACCATTAACGCACTGTTTGGTGACAAACATCTGTACGACAGCGAGCAGCTTCGCGCCAAAGCTATCGCCATTGTCGAACGCCTGCGTCAGGCAGTCGATCAGTGGAAAGACGAGACCGGCTACGGCTTCAGCCTGTACAGCACGCCGAGCGAAAACCTGTGCGATCGTTTCTGTCGTCTGGATACCGCCGAGTTTGGTGTGGTGCCAGGCGTGACCGATAAAGGTTACTACACCAACAGCTTCCACCTCGACGTGGAGAAAAAGGTTAACCCGTACGACAAGATCGATTTCGAAGCGCCATACCCGCCGCTGGCGAGTGGAGGCTTCATTTGCTACGGCGAATACCCGAATATTCAGCACAACCTGAAAGCACTGGAAGACGTCTGGGATTACAGCTATCAGCACGTGCCGTATTACGGGACCAACACGCCAATTGATGAATGCTACGAGTGCGGCTTTACCGGTGAGTTCGAGTGCACCAGCAAAGGCTTTACCTGCCCGAAATGTGGTAACCACGACGCCGCGCGCGTGTCGGTCACCCGCCGCGTCTGCGGTTATTTAGGCAGCCCGGACGCCCGTCCGTTTAACGCCGGTAAGCAGGAAGAAGTGAAACGCCGTGTTAAGCATCTGGGTAACGGGCAGATCGGTTAATTTCTTTTCACAGCAAGCAAATCAGGAGATCGCAGTATGAATACTTACGAGTTAATCAAAGGTGCAATTCTGAATAAAAAGCAAGTAACGGCTGTATATGATGGTTACTATCGTGAAATGTGCCCACATGCCTTAGGGACTAAAAATGGTAAGCAACAAGCACTATTTTTCCAATTTGGTGGCGAAAGTAGTAAGGGGAAAATAGATCCATCATCATCTTATAACTGGCGCTGCTTAAGATTGGTTGATCTTGAAGATGTCCAAATTCGTGACGGGGAATGGTATACCGCGGACAATCACAGCAAGGCTCAAACCTGTGTCGATCATATTGATTATGAAGTGCAATTATAAGTGAATTATCATCAATACTATCCTGTTGACATCGTTAACGGCCCAGGAACCCGCTGCACCCTGTTTGTATCAGGGTGCGTGCATGAATGTCCCGGTTGCTATAACAAAAGCACCTGGCGGCTCAATTCCGGCAAGCCATTTACCAAAGAGATGGAAGACAAGATCATTGCCGATCTGAACGATACGCGAATCAAGCGTCAGGGGATCTCGCTCTCCGGTGGCGATCCGCTACATCCGCAAAACGTGCCGGAAATCCTGCAACTAGTGCAGCGCGTTCGCGCTGAGTGCCCCGGCAAAGATATCTGGGTGTGGACCGGCTACAAGCTCGATGAACTCAACGCCGCGCAAATGCAGGTGGTCGATCTCATCAACGTACTGGTCGATGGCAAATACGTGCAGGATCTTAAAGACCCGGCGCTGATCTGGCGCGGCAGCAGCAACCAGGTCGTACATCATTTGCGTTGATCGCTAAAGCCGTTTGTTTGCATCGAGATAAACGGCCGAATGTTCTCGCTTGCCGACCGCGACAACAAACACGGTCACAACCTCATCCCGAACCTGGTACACCAGACGATAGCCGGACGATTTAAGCTTAATTTAATAGCAGTCTGGAAGACCGTTTAAACGGGCAGAGTCAATTCTGGGGTTCAACAACACGTCGGCCAACTTCTTCTTAAACTGAGCCTTCACCGTATCACCCAGTTTATGCCACTCTTTTAAGGCTCTCGGGTCGAATTCCAGTTCATAAGTCATCCAGACTAACCTTGATTCCTTTTTGCGGGCTGGCCAGCCTCTCCCGGACTGTCTGAATCAGTGTATCTTCGCTGTCGCTAACGGTGACGGTTTTCACTGGCATGCGCCCCGTTTCCGCGACGTACTGAAACAGTAATCGCACAGCTTCCGTTGGAGTAATGTTCAGTTTTTCCAGCACGGCATAAGCCTCATTTTTGAGTTTGTCATCCAGACGGACGTTCAGCGTGGCCATTATGCCTCCAGTAGAATCGAATGTGTAATGCAGTTTAGCATTACATACGCATTACATCGAATTCTGGATAACGCCTCTCAAAAACGACTGACACACTCCATGGCGACGGTTTTGAACTCGGTGAAATTCCGGCATGCGCAGAGCCGCGTCATGGCGCGTTCACGCAGGAAGGTGACGAAAATATCGTAGATCGCCATCGCTTCTTCGTACTCGCTTTTACTGATGGCGAGCAGGAAGATCACATGCGCCGTTTCATCACCCCATGCAATGCCCTGCGGTGCGAGGATAGTGTAAACCACCGTTTTCTTTGCCAGCAGACCGAGGGCGTGCGGCAGGGCAATGCTGTCACCCAGCATGGTGCTGACGATGGCCTCACGCTCAACCACAGAATCAAGGAACTCTGCGTCGACAAAACCTTCATCCTGCAACTGACGGCATAAGGTTTTGAACAACGTTTGTTGATCCATTGACTCGTCAATTACACGAAAATGGGCGGCATCGAAGAATTTGTTCAACATCCACGGGCGGGTTCTGTCCACCAGCACCAGTTTGCCAATTTGTTCCAGTTGATAATCTGTCGGGAACGGCGCAATCATCGCTACAGGCTTATCTTTTTCACCGATCCGCGCGGTAGAGATGACAAAATCTTCGCTGATGCTTTCCCGCTGTTCGTAGTCACGCAGCGTGACGGTATCGACGATCTCTATCTGAGGATACTTACGCGCCAGCACCGCTTCAATCATCCGCGCCATCGCATTTCCGGCATCACATACCAGCAGAACCTTCGGCTGTCTCTGGTAACCGATGTTGTAACTACGCTCCAGCCCGACGCCAATATGCAGCACGAGGAAGCCGATCTCATTTTCACTGATGGTGTACGGCGTATATTTTCCCCATCCCGAGACGGCGGCCAGCGTCATGTCCCACGCCATGGGGTAGTGCTGTTTAATATTTTCCAGCAGCGGATTGGGGATCATTATCTGGTAACGCACCCGGGTGATCATCGTCTTAATATGCGTCAGCAGATCAGCATGTAACTGTTTGTCATTCAACAGGTTGTAGTTGTACTGGGTGTTGATAAAACGCAGGATGTAATTGACCAACGCTTCGTCATCATCCGCGTTGATAGCACTGGGCGCGATCTCTTGTACCTGGCGAGCAGCAATATGCACCTGTAGCCAGTTTTCTTCGGAAACGGAAAGCGGTTTGTCTGCCAGGCGGTGCAATACCGCCGCGATTTCCCGCGTGGCCAGGCACACCGATTGATCGGCCTCTTCTGCGGCAAAATCCGGGAGTGGATACCCTTCGCTAATCCGCCGTACCGCCACCGCGCAGTACAAGCGTAAAAACAGCTCGCCCTCATCGGTCAGACGAATATGAAAACGAGCGAAAATATCCTGTAAAACGGGCTGTAGCTGCTCAGGGATCCCGGCATTAAGCGCCTCCTGCATCACTAATGGGTGCTGCGGATCCTGCTGTGCCAGCGTCCACAGCAGATCGGTCAAACAGGCGCGAATCGCCATTTCGCTGCCGAACAGCTTCATGCCGTGACGGGGACGCGTTTCCAGCGTCAGATGATAACGTTGAAGATGCTCGCGCACCTCAGCCATATCGTTTTGCAGCGTCGCGCGGCTGATAAACCATTCATCAGCCAAATCTTCCAGCTTTAGCGAGAAAGCCGACGTCAGAAAACGCACCACCAGCCAGTGTATCCGTTCCTGGCTGGTTCGAGGGATGCGTAGTAACGCGTTGGGCTGCTGCGTTTTCAGGGTGTTATAACTTGCCGGGTCGTCAATTTTGAGCTGATAACCGTTACCCCGGCTGAGGACAAACTGTGCGCCGTACTGGGTGAGCAGCGCGTTTAGCGCGGTGATATCCGCCCGTACGGTGCGTGTGGAAACCGACAACCGCTGCGCCAGCTCGTCCTGTGGAAGCGCTTCGTTTTGCAACATGTCAAACAGCTGTGCTAAACGTTGGTTGGGAAATCGCACGTCAGTTTCCTCATCAGTCAGTTAGCCTACGCAGGCCCGGGTCATCGCCATCAGTTGGCGTACGTCATCCGGACGAGTGTTACCACTCACCTTATCAATAATCGAACTATAGATGTGAGGAATGATTTTACTCACTCCGGCATCGAGGGCAATCTGCAGGATTTCAGTGAAATTATCCAGATCGATACCGCCGGTTGGCTCCAGCCAGAAGTCATGACGGGCGCAGGCCTGTGCTACGGCAATGTACTCTTCACGGCATTTCAGGCCGCCCATCGGGAAGTATTTAATCGAGCTACCGCCCATGTCTTTGAGCAGCGCAATCGCGGTTTCTACCGGCACAATACCGTCCGGCGTCTGGCTGCTCAGCGGACCGGTGGAGATTTTCACCCTGCCCGGCATGCCGGTTGGCGAGACCAGACCGTTGACCACTGTATCCTGCTGGCCCAGCAGCGCGCGACTGGTGGCCACACCGGTAAAGACCTGATTAACATGCTGGGGCTGCACCTGACGGGAAATTTCACTGACCATCGCCGACTGGTTAGGATCGCCTGCCCCCAATCCCACGGAGAGCGCATTGTCGATAAGCGCTGCGTATTCACGCATATCCGCTACTGCGCTTGCGACATCCGGGTAATTTTTTGACAACACACCAACCAACACGTGTCCTTCCGCCGCCGCGTAAATATCCCGCGCATTTTCTTTGGAGCCTGCCAGCACGTTCAGGCAGACGCGGTCGCGATAAAAGTTAGGGATCAGTTTCATGCGTTTTTCTCCTGCGAAATCACTTCACCAATTCGACGGGCCACAATCTCCAGCTGCGCACGATCGACGCTGCGCACATCAGCTTCGATAATGCCTTCGTTGGCTTTGTAACCACGGAAGTAAATCGCGTACTCGCCTTGTTTCAGGGCTTCAACCAGTTCGCCCGTGGCGATCCCGGTTACCGCTTCATCAAACTTAATTTCCGTGCGTGCGATGTCGCGCCCTGCGCTATCCCACACCACGCGGGCGCTCACGCCGTTAAGCTGGTTCAACGCATTAATGAACGGCGTCATTTTCTCGACCATCTCCGCGCCACTCTCTTTCTGCGCGTTCAGATACAGTTCGATGGCGCAGGTTAGGCCAAGAATTCCCTCTTTCCCCACCTTCATCGCCCGGCCAATTCCCGCCGTCTGGCGTTTCACCCACTCAACGTACTGGGTTTTACCTATCACCAGACCGCTGGTTGGTCCTTCAATCGCCTTCGCGCCGCTATAAATAACCAGATCTGCGCCAACCCGGTAGTAGCATTGCAAATCTTCTTCCGCCGCCGCGTCCACGATCAGCGGCAGGTTATGCGTACGCGCCACCACCGCAGCCTGCTCCACGCTGAGCATACTTTTCTGGACGCAGTGGTGAGATTTGATATACAGAATGGCCGCCGTACGCGGTGTAATGGCCGCAGCCAGCTGTGCCGCGGAACATTCGTTGGCATAACCAGCCTCTACTAACTTACCGCCGCCAAGCGCCACCATGGTACCCACCGGAGCGCCAAAGTTGACGTTGTGGCCTCTGGGCAGCACGATTTCGTTGTTCTCGATGGGCGTGACGTGTAGGTTCTCCAGCAGCCAGTCGCTGTCTTTAACCAATACGCCAGCCACCGACAGGGCGATCCCCGCCGAGGCGCAAGAGACAACGGTTGCCCCTTCCACTTCCAGCAATTTCGCGATGTAGTCGCCGGTTTTATTCACCAGGTCTTTCATCTCAAAGTATTGATTCATCCCGGCCATCGCGGCTTCAACCACTTCTGGTCGCGGCGTGGAAACGCCAAGCGCCGTCATGCGGCCGGAGGTATTAATCACCTGTTTTAAATCGTATTTCTCAAAAATCGAAGGCATGTTCCGCGCTCCCTTGTTCGGTCATATAGCCCTTGCCCGCACGTATTGCGGCAAGCGGCACCAGCAGTTGTTCAGCCTGCAGGCTGTCGTTTTCTGCATCTACCAGCACGGTTGGCTGGCGCTTAAGCGTAAAGAGGGTTAAATCAGCATCCAGACCGACCTGCAGTCGCCCCTTCTGTTTCAGGCGCAGGCCGTCGGCAGCATTGGCGGTAACGCACTCAATGACCTGCGGAAGCGACATCCCAATGGCGAGAAATTTCGACATCACATTCGCCAGAGAATGGACCGGGCCGCTGATACGGTTGCGACAGTAAATATCGGAACTGATGGTGTGTGGCAAAATCCCCAGTTCAATAGCGCGTTTTGCCACCGCAAAGCTCAGGCTGGCGGTGCCATGCCCAACGTCCAGACGCACGCCGCGTGAAATCGCCCGCGTCACCGACGCCCGCAGCTCGCCTTGCGGCGTCAGAATGCGGTTCGGCTTACCGTTGTAGCAGTGGGTAATGATGTCACCCGCGCTCAGGCGCTCGGCGATCTCATCCAGGTCCGGCGGGTTGTTGCCGATGTGCACCATCAGCGGCAGGTCGCCGTTCTCTTTTTGCATCGCTTTGGCGCGATCCAGCGGCGTGATGCCATTTTCACCGACTACGCTGCTACTCATACGTGCCTTCAGACCGACGATAAAATCAGGGTGGCGTTTCACCGCCTCTCGCACCGCATCAGCGTCAATATTGGCCATGTTGGCCAGCTCGTTCTGGGCGATAAGCCCAACGCGGGAGATATTCAGCAACGCATACACCTCGGTGGCAGCTTCCCGGGTCAGGGTGTAAAAATCGTCGATGTCATCCGCCCCGGTACTGCCCGCATCCACCACGGTAGTGACGCCGGTCGCAATACCGACGCTATCCGGCTGGTCGTGGTAAATCGGGGATTTCGGGTAGCAATGAACGTGGGAGTCAATCCAGCCTGCGCTGACGTAGCACTCGCCGCCCAGCTCAATGGTTTTCAGCGCCGGGCCATCAACGTCGCCCAACGCCGCGATCTTGCCGTCTTTGAGCGCAATATCGCTCACCGTATCGTCAACGAGGCGCGCACGGCGCAGGAGTAAATCAAACATCGCTCTCTCCTATGCCGGATGGCGGCGTAACCGCCTTATCCGGCCTGCAAATCAACAGTTAGCTAATGGCAATCGGGAAGATGGACCCGAGGATCATTGCCCCAAGAATCGCCCCGCCGGTAATCGGTTTTTGCCACAGATAAAACAGCAGCGCCCCCGCCAGAGAACCGATTCCGATAGGAATAGAAGCCGTCATCGCGCTGAGGATAATCAACGGTCCGAGGAAGCGGCCGGAGGCGTTACCGGCCCCCATCATGACGTCCGCACCGTAGGTTGAATCGCTCTGGTTGATGGTGAACTTACGCGCCAGAATGATGATGTAGCCAATCGCCAGACCAATCACCAGACCAGTGACCAGCGAGGCGGCAAAGTTGGCGACCGGGAAGATAATGCCCGCGCCCAGCAGCAGCGCCGGAACACCTAACCCAACCCCGGTCTGAATCGCCCCGCCGATATCCAGAATACCCACCAGCGAACCTTCAATGATGCGGGCAAACAGGAAACTTGCGCCAAATGCCGCCACCGCCCCGTAGGAGCCGGTATCCATTCCCGCCTTCAGCATCGCCACAAAAGCCACTTCGTTAAATGCGCCAATACCGTACAGGTAGTACATGTGCGTTCCGGCAAATACGCCGGATGAGAGCAGGCCCACGAAGATCGGGAACGACCAGTCAGCGAACCAAAAACCTTTATTCTGTTCCATGATGACCTCCGTTATTTGCCGCTGAGCGAGTTGTGGATAAGTTCGAGCCAGTTAGGCACGGTCAGATGGAAGGATTCGATCATCTTCATATCGAAACCGCGGAAGAAGCCGCTCAGGACAAACAGCGCGACAATAGCCACCATCATCACTTTGGTGACGTGGTTCCAGCCGCTCTCTTCGACGCCTTTGCCGATCAGAATGCCGAGCACCAGCCCCGGAACGGCGTTGCCCATGATCAGCTGCGCCGCGCCGCCAAAAACGGTGGCCCAGAAGCCGGATTTCTTACCGGCGTCGATCGCCGCCAGCCAGAAGATCACCGGCATCACGGTGTTAACCAGCAGGTTAGCCGCGGGCACCAGCACCTTGACGGCGGTAACCTGCAGCGCTTCCGGTACGGATGACGCAGTGAGGTTCAGGAAGGTCACCACGATCATCCCGATAACGCCGCAGGCAATTGCCATGCGCTTAGGATCGTGCAGCGTTTCACCGACGTTGCGATTTTTAATCATCAGCGCGGCGGCGCCCCAGTTGGGGATGATGCGATGGTCGACGTCCTGAGTGAACGCCCCCGCCGCAACGGAGGAAGCCCAGGCGTTAAAGAAGAAGCCCAGGCCGAACGAGAAGTGAGAAGCCGGATCCCCTTCGCAGGAATTCAGTTCTCCAAGAGTACGAAACGCGCCCATCCCTTGAGTGGTAGGCGCATGAAACATGCGTGCAGCCCCAGCGCCGACACCAACGCCAACCAACGCGCCGATGATGAGCGATTTTATTAATATTATCAGGAACATAATTATGCCTTTTAATAGAAAATCAGCGTTGCGTAACGAAATCCACCTTGTCGAGATTGATGGCAGTCACGTTGACGGTCACGTCCAGCTCCACGCTGAAAGTGCGTCTTTCCCGGCGCAAAAAGAGGAATAAAAACGCCTCTTTACGCACCGATTCACGCGCTTGAACAACCTGCACATCCTGTGGCTCAATACGCAGTAAGATATGCGGCGACGCTTTCATCACCGCAGCCTGAACGTGGTTCAGGGCATCGGCAAAGGCGCGAGCTTTGGTCTCGCCCTTACCCGTGACTCTCACCGTGGTGGTGAATTGTTCTTTCATGCTTAAGCGCCGTGTTTCTTTTGCCAGGCCTGCACCAGGCGCTCGCCGAGCTCTTCTTTGTCCATAAAGCCGAATCCCAGTACGTTGCACCCTTCGTTGATGGCGGTTACCCCTTCATCGACCGAACGCATGCCGTATTTCGCCTTGTAGCCGTATTTGGTCTGCGCAGTAATCGCCCCCGCACCACCGCTGCCGCAAAACGAGATACCAAAGGTGGCGTTTTCCGCCTTCATCACGTCACCCAGCTTCATATCTGCTGCAACGCCCGGCACCACAACGGCACGGCCACCCGCTTTCTCTACGCCTGCCGCCACTTTCTGGCCTTTACCCAGACGATCGCCAATCACTACGGTAATCTGTTCCATCTTTTTCTCCTTAAAGGTTGTCTTTCGCGACTTCAAAGTGCACCGACAGCAGCCAGGCCTCTTCCTCAGGAAGATTGCCAAACTCGGCGACCACGTCGCGGGCAAGCGCCATTGACTCGGCAGATATTTCATCAAACAAGCTGGCATCGACTTCTGGTAAGGGTTCACCCGTTACCGAGCGGTGCGCCATGGCGCGAACATGCGACGTCAGCATCTGTTCCTGTACGGCGTTGGGAATAATGTTGCGTTCACGCAGCAAGGCATACACCTGCGCCAGCATGCGGTCGGCCAGTTCCACCGATTCCCCCATGTCATTCATTACAGCTCCGTTATTCACTCGTCTTACCCCGTTAATGTCTCTGAGGGTAAATTAGCGACGGAGGTTATAAGTTTGTAGCGAGTTGTTTTCCACTTCGAAGTGGAAAGGTGTGCAGCGATAGTGATCTGTGCCGCAAAAAGGGCTGGAACCACGATTTATCACCGGAAGAATGTGATTGAGATCGCAAGAGTGGGCCGCAAAATGGAAGGAAGTGCGAACAATGAATGGACGATAAAAATGAAAAAATGTGATGGGGATAGCGTTTACTTATGGGGCGTGCAGTAGCGGAGGATTTTATCCGGCCTACAGGTATGTAGGCCGGATAGCGCAGATTAGCGGAACTTCTTGTGGTTTTCGTTGCGCGTGGTTTTCAGCTCTTCCGCAACGGCTTTCGCCTCTTTAACTTTACCTTCGTTCGCCAGCTTCAGCGCGCCGTCAATCTGGCCGATCAGCGTGTCAAAGCCGTGGCGGAAATCCTTCATCTCCGGGCTGTCCGGGGATTTGTTTTCCAGCTTCGGCGGCGTACCTTTTTGCGCGTCCAGCGCGGCTGCACGCATTTTGGTTAACGCGTCTTTCAGTTCAGTCGCATTATCCGTTTTTTCGACAATTTTCAGGTTGTCGTTGAGGATCCCCATGTCATCTTCGAGATCGGCTGCAAACGCAGAAGAACCAAGAACCAGCGTTGAAGCCGCGACGATCGCTAACAGGTGTTTACGCATTGCTCACTTCCTTTTTTATTATTAAAAATTAACGCCTTAACGAGTATTACTGCCCGGCGATTTTCATCTCCGGTAACAATACCGAACCACATTGGATATTACTGCGCGTTTCAATATCGTTCCCCACGGTCACAATATTGCGCCACATCTCTTTTAAGTTACCGGCGATGGTAATTTCACTCACCGGATACTGAATTTCGCCGTTTTCGACCCAGAAGCCCGCCGCGCCGCGCGAGTAATCGCCGGTAATGCCGCTTACGCCCTGTCCCATCAGCTCGGTAACCACAAGACCTGTGCCCATCTCTTTGAGCAACTGCTCGAAGCTTAGACCCTGTCCCGGAATTCGCCAGTTGTGGATCCCGCCCGCATGCCCAGTGCTCTTCAGCCCCAGCTTACGTGCGGAATAGTTAGTCAACAGCCATTGAGTCAGCACGCCTTCTTTAATAATGTCACGGCGTTCAGTCCGTACCCCTTCGCTGTCGAACGGTGAAGACGCCAGCCCTTTCAGCAGGTGCGGATGTTCTTCAATAGTCAGCCATTCCGGCAGAATTTGTTTGCCCAGCGAATCCAGCAGGAAGGTGGATTTGCGGTACACCGAACCGCCGGCGATCGCGCCGACCAGGTGTCCGAACAGTCCGGTCGCCACTTCGTTGGCGAAAATCACCGGCGCTTTCATGGTGGACAGCTTACGCGGCGACAAACGAGATAAGGTGCGGCGAGCACAGTCAGCCCCTACCCACTCCGGCGTTTGCAGATCGCCCATCGCCCGGCCAATGGTGTAGGCGTAATCGCGTTCCATATCGCCATTTTCTTCCGCGATCACACAGCTGGAAAGGGAATGACGCGTGGAGCAGTAGCCCTGCAGCATGCCGTGGCTGTTACCAAACACTTTGATGCCATAGTGGCTGTTAAAGCTGCCGCCTTCGGTATTGGTGATACGCTTATCAGCCTGCAGCGCCGCCTGTTCAGCACGAGCAGCCAGTTCGATGGCTTCATCAGGGGAAACTTCCGCCGGGTGGAACAGGTCCAGATCGGGCGCATCAAAGGCCAGCAGTTCTTTATCTGCCACGCCTGCGCACGGATCCGGCGAAGTGTAACGTGCAATGTCCAGCGCAGCCTGCACGGTGCGTGCAATCGCCTGCGGGCTTAAATCGGTGGACGATGCGCTGCCCTTACGGTTCTGGTGATAAACCGTAATCCCCAGTGCACCATCGCTATTGAATTCGACGTTCTCCACTTCACCATAACGGG
This sequence comes from Citrobacter sp. Cf136, assembly GCF_030333815.1. NCBI lineage: Bacteria > Pseudomonadati > Pseudomonadota > Gammaproteobacteria > Enterobacterales > Enterobacteriaceae > Citrobacter > Citrobacter sp. Cf136. The sequence goes on from NZ_JAOWFE010000040.1 coordinate 424,383, forward strand.
TGCTGACGCTAATACCCGTGGTCTTGCTCACAGCGACTTCCGCGCCATCCGACTTACCTGACGCTAATTCCAGTGCCGTCGAGACTGCTTCTTCCAGAATCTTACGCTGCGCTTCAACTTGTGAGATTACTTTCATCGCAAATGCCATAATGTAGAGAGAGTTTCTCTGAAGTCTAACAGAGAACCGTTTTTCAGTGCGCATCTTAACTGGTAACATTAGCCTCTTTTTTTAAGGAGCCTGAAATGACAAAGCAGCCCGAAGACTGGCTCGACGACGTTCCCGGTGATGACATCGAAGACGAAGACGATGAAATTATCTGGGTCAGTAAAAGTGAAATTAAACGCGATGCCGAGGAGTTAAAACGCCTGGGTGCGGAACTGGTTGATCTGGGGAAAAACGCGCTGGATAAGATCCCGCTTGATGCGGATTTACGTGCCGCCATTGAGCTGGCCCAGCGTATTAAGATGGAAGGACGTCGCCGCCAGTTGCAGTTGATTGGCAAAATGTTGCGCCAGCGCGATGTTGATCCTATCCGTCAGGCGCTGGACAAGCTGAAAAATCGTCACAACCAGCAGGTCGTTGTCTTCCATAAGCTGGAGCAACTGCGTGACCGTATGGTTGACGGTAGCGATGAAGCCATCGAAGAAGTGATGAATCTGTGGCCTGACGCCGACCGCCAGCAACTGCGTTCGCTGGTGCGTAACGCCAGGAAAGAAAAAGCGGGCAACAAGCCGCCAAAATCTTCCCGCCAGATCTTCCAGTATCTGCGTGAACTGGCGGAAAACGAGGCCTAACCTCTTCGTCTGCCGAAAGTGCCGGATGGCGGTGCAATCACCTTATCCGGCCTACAATCCGTTAACACGTTGTAGGCCCGGTAAGCGTAGCGCCACCGGGCATTTTTTTACTCTTCCGCTTCTGCCTGAGCTTTCTTCGCCAGGCCATCCAGCAGTTTTTGATGAATACCACCAAATCCGCCGTTGCTCATCACCAGAATGTGATCGCCTGGCTGCGCGGTTTTCACCACCATATCTGCCAGGGCATCCACATCGCCACTCCAGTGTGCCGGCTGAACGCAGGCTTCAGCGACTTCGGCTACCTGCCACGGAATATGCGGAGGTTGCAGCAGGAACACTTCGTCCGCACGGCCTAACGACGGCGCCAGATCGTCTTTGCACAGGCCCATTTTCATGGTGTTCGAGCGAGGCTCCAGCACTGCGATGATGCGCGCCGTACCGCCCACTTTACCGCGCAACGCCGCAAGCGTTGCCAGAATGGCCGTCGGGTGATGGGCAAAATCGTCATACACCGTCACGCCATTGGCTTCACCGCGCAGCTCGAGACGACGACGGGCGTTAATGAATGAACCGAGCGCATTAGCTGCATCTGCAGGCACGACGCCCACATGGCGCGCGGCCGCAATCGCCATCAGACCGTTATGCATATTGTGCTCGCCCACCAGGCCCCACTTCACTTCACCGACTTTTTCACCGTCCAGCCACACTTCCCACTCAGAAGCATCGGTGGTCAGTTTTTTCGCCTGCCAGTGACCTTGTTCGCCCACCAGTTCTTGTTCGCTCCAGCAGCCCATTGACATCGTCTGTTTCAGATTGATGTCGTTTTCCGGGTAGATGATGCGCCCCTGGCCCGGCACGATACGCACCAGATGGTGGAACTGTTTCTGGATCGCTTTCAAATCGTCAAAGATGTCCGCGTGATCGAACTCAAGGTTGTTGAGGATCAGCGTACGCGGGCAGTAATGCACGAATTTAGAACGCTTGTCGAAGAACGCGCAGTCGTACTCATCCGCTTCAATCACGAAGAAGTCGCTTTCGCCAAGACGCGCAGAAACCTCGAAGTTACCCGGTACGCCGCCGATCACAAAGCCAGGCTTATAGCCGCAGGCTTCGAGGATCCAGGTCGCCATTCCGGCGGTGGTGGTTTTGCCGTGCGTACCCGCAACCGCCAGTACCCAGCGGTCGCGCAATACAAAGTCATGCAGCCACTGCGGACCAGACATGTACGGAATGTTCTTCTCGAGAACCGCTTCCACACACGGATTACCACGGGTCATGGCATTGCCGATGATCACTAAGTCCGGCTGCGGGTCGAGCTGGCTGGCATCGTAACCCTGAATCAGATCAATGCCTTGCTTCTCAAGTAAGGTACTCATCGGCGGATACACATTGGCGTCCGAACCGGTTACTTCATGACCGAGCGAGCGCGCCAGCATCGCCAGACCGCCCATGAAAGTGCCACAAATTCCCAAAATATGAATGCGCATACGTCACTATCCTTTTTTAATCTGGGGGCCATTTTACGCACATGTCCGGCAAGTGAGAAACGCATTTCAGGATATTCCGCAGTTTGCTGGCGCGATTCACCTAAGCGCAACAATGGAAATATTTGTTAATATTGTTGCGGTCGCTTTACTCCACATAAATTGCAGGGAAAGTGTTATGAAAACGTTAGGTGAATTTATTGTCGAAAAGCAGCACGAGTTTTCTCATGCTACCGGTGAACTCACTGCTTTGTTGTCGGCAATAAAGCTGGGCGCCAAGATCATCCACCGCGATATCAACAAGGCCGGTCTGGTCGATATCCTGGGTGCCAGCGGTGCTGAGAACGTGCAGGGAGAGGTTCAGCAAAAACTCGATCTGTTCGCGAACGAAAAACTGAAAGCTGCACTGAAGGCGCGCGACATTGTGGCGGGCATTGCCTCGGAAGAAGAAGATGAAATCGTCGTCTTTGAAGGCTGTGAACACGCTAAATACGTTGTGCTAATGGATCCGCTGGATGGCTCATCCAACATCGATGTTAACGTCTCTGTCGGTACGATTTTCTCTATTTACCGCCGCGTAACCCCAGTCGGTACTCCGGTCACGGAAGAGGATTTCCTGCAACCGGGCAACAAGCAGGTTGCTGCAGGTTACGTGGTTTATGGTTCTTCCACCATGCTGGTGTACACCACCGGCTGTGGCGTGCACGCCTTCACCTACGATCCTTCTCTGGGCGTATTCTGCCTCAGCCAGGAACGTATGCGCTTCCCGGCGAAAGGCAGCACGTACTCCATTAACGAAGGTAACTACATCAAATTCCCGAACGGCGTGAAGAAGTACATTAAATTCTGCCAGGAAGAAGATAAGTCAACCCAGCGCCCGTACACCTCGCGCTACATTGGCTCTCTGGTTGCGGACTTCCATCGCAATCTGCTGAAAGGCGGGATCTACCTGTACCCAAGCACCGCCAGCCACCCGGAAGGGAAACTGCGTCTGCTGTATGAATGCAACCCAATGGCCCTGCTGGCCGAGCAAGCGGGCGGCAAGGCGAGCGACGGTAAAAATCGTATTCTGGATATCATCCCGGAAAGCCTGCACCAGCGCCGCTCCTTCTTCGTGGGTAACGACCATATGGTTGAAGATGTAGAACGCTTTATCCGCGAGTTCCCGGACGCGTAAGCGCAACATCCGGCCTACAGCACGTTGCAGGCCGGATAAGCGAAGTGCCATCCGGCACAATACGGTGATATTGCCGGATGGCGGCGTAAACGCCTTTATCCGGCCTACGCGCGGTTACGCTGTCTGTAGCTTAAATACGGCCATTGCTTCGATTAGCGCTGAAGACTGTTCTTCCAGCGAGCGGGTAGCCGCTGACGACTGCTGTACCAGCGCCGCATTTTGCTGCGCCGTTTCATCCATCTGAATCACCGCAATATTCACCTGCTCTATGCCGCGACTCTGTTCCTGGGACGCACTGGCAATTTCACGCATCAGTTTGGTCATGCGCATGACTTCATTGGCAATCTCATCCATGGTTTCGCCCGCCTGCTGCGCCAGCTCACTACCTTCCCCTACGTGGGTGTGTGAATCACTGATTAACGTGCGGATCTCTTTGGCCGCCTCGGCACTGCGGCTGGCCAGATTACGTACTTCACCTGCAACAACCGCAAAGCCCCGCCCCTGCTCACCGGCGCGCGCCGCTTCAACGGAAGCGTTGAGCGCCAGGATATTGGTCTGGAAAGCAATACCGTCGATTACGCTGAGGATGTCGGCGATTCGGCTGGAGCTGCCGGAAATATCGCGCATTTTCTCGATCACATAGCATACCATTTCGCTACCGCGATCGGCGGTATCCGACACCGATTTTGCCAGTTGGTGAGCCTGTTCCGCGTTCTGCGCATTCTGTTTCACCGTCGCCGTGAGTTCTTCCATGCTGGCGGCGGTCTGCTCCAGTGAAGTAGCTGTCGATTCAGTGCGTTGCGCCAGATGCTGGTTCCCGGCCGTCAGTTCACGACTGCCAATATCAATTTGCGAACTGGCATCGCGTACGCGTTGTACCGAGTCGCCCAGCGCATGGCGCATGTCATCCATTGCCGCGTTCAGGCGGTTGAATTCAGCGCTGGCCGACAGCGTGGTAACAGGTGATAAATCCCCCGTCGCCAGACGTTCCAGTTGCTCAACCATATTATCCAGCGGTTTGAGAAACTTATTTCGCAGCATAAACCAAATAACCGCCAGCAATGCGATAGCAGCCAACATCGCAGCGCTCATAATACCGTGATAAATCAATGAGGTAATGACACGCGTCGAGGCATATAGCCCCATACCACCGGTCAGTAACAGAAGGAAAGTCAGCAAAGACAATAACACCAACAAACTTGATCGAATTGAAAGGGATTTTGGCATCGTTATATTTCCGGTTGTAGGGTTAAAACAGACCTGTACAGAACCTATCGACTACAACCGGAAAAAGTTTAGGTATTTAAATGTTTTGTGCAAAATCAGGATGTTACTTTGGTGTTGCCGCCGTACCCACTCGGGTAACCGGCGAGCTTTGACGATTTTCCCAAAGCACCGTCAGACCGCGTTGTAACGCTATAAAAATAAACAATAAAATGCCAATCGCGATCTTCGTCCACCAGGAACTTAATGTGCCATCAAAATTAATGTAGGTCTGGATCAGCCCTTGGATCGCCACGCCAAATAGCGTACCCAACACCGTTCCCACGCCGCCGCTTAGCAGCGTTCCGCCAATCACCACTGAGGCAATCGCATCCAGCTCAACGCCAACGCCCGCCAGCGCATAACCCGCCTGGGTGTAAATGGAAAACACAATGCCGGCAAGCGTCGCCAGCCCGGTAGACAGCATATAAATGCGGATCGTTGTGCTGCGAGTAGAAATGCCCATCAGGTTAGCAGAGGTGGCGTTGCCGCCAATGGCGTAAACCTGATTACCGAAGCGCGTACGGTGCGCAAGGAAGATGCCAATCACCACCACGCCCAGCATTAACAACCCCATCGCGCTCAGGCGACCGCCGCCAGGAATTTTCCATGCCAGACTTGAGAGCGTGTCATAAACCGGATGGTTAATTGGGATCGACTCTTCAGAGACCAGATAGCTGACGCCGCGCAGGAAAAACATTCCCGCCAGCGTAATGATGAATGCAGGGATCTTCAGCGCATCAATCAGTAACCCCATAAACGCGCCAAACGCGCAGCCCATCAGCAAAATCAGGGGGAACGCCAGCAGCGGGGAAATACCCCAATAGCCAATGGCCTTCGCCAAAAATACGCCGGTAAACGCGATCACCGAGCCAACGGAAAGGTCGATCCCGCCAGAGAGGATCACGAAGGTCATGCCCACGGCGATAATCCCTAAAAAAGCGTTATCAGTCAGGATATTGCAAATCACCCGGGTGGAAGCAAAAGCTGGAAACTGCGTCAGGCAGTAAAGGTAGCCCAGCACAAACACGCCGAGGGTGATCATCAGCGGTAAATTACGTTTTATCATGACCACGCACTCCTTTTATCAGGCTGATAAAGCGTTGTGATTGCACGACCAGCACACACAACACCACCACGGCTTTGACCACCTGATTCAGTTCCGGCTGGAAGCCCGACAGCAAAATCCCGGTGTTCATGCCCTGAATAATCAACGCGCCTACCACCGACAGCAGCAGGTTAAAGCGCCCGCCCATTAGCGAGCCACCACCGATGACTACCGCCAGGATGGCATCCAGTTCCAGCCATAATCCGGCGTTATTGGCATCTGCCCCACGAATATCCGCCGTGACGATAATGCCAGCGATAGCCGCGCACAGGCCGCTCAGCACATAGGTGAGCATCACGATAATGCGGGTGTTCACCCCAGCGTTTTTTGCCGCACGAATGTTGATACCCACCGCTTCGATAAACATACCCAGCGCCGTTTTCCGCGTCAGCAGCCAGAACACCACCAGCGTGAGCAGTGCAATAATTACCGGCGTAGGGAACAGTAAGAGCGAGCCGCTACCAAACCACGACAGCTCGGGCGAGTTGAAAGTGACGATTTGCCCGGAAGTGATAAGCTGCGCCACTCCACGCCCGGCCACCATCAGGATTAGCGTGGCAACAAACGGTTGGATCTTGAGTATGGCCACCAGAATCCCATTCCACAGCCCAGCCAGAATGCCGGAGCCTAAGGCGGCAAGCAGCACCACCGGTAGACTGTGCCCGGCCACCGTCATCGCCGCAGTAGTGGCGCCAGCAATAGCCATGACGGCCCCCACGGAAAGGTCGATACCGCCGGTGGCAATCACCAGCGTCATACCAATCGCCAACAGCGCCACGGGAGCGGCGCGGTTGAGAATATCAATCGGGCTACCAAACAGCCGACCATCCTGCAAAATCACCTGGTAGAAGTGCGGGGCGACCAGGCTATCCACCAGCAGCACCAGCAGTAACGCCACCAGTTGTGGCATCCCCTTTGACCAACGGAACCGCCGTTTAGGCGGATTGGATTGAGGGAGGGATTGAGGCATCACCATAGTCTCCTTAGGCCGCAATGGCGTTCATGATCGCCGGTACGGACAGTTCAGCCAGTGGGATCTCGGCCACTTGTTTGCGATCGCGCATAATAATGACCCGATCGGCATAGCCCACTAACTCTTCCAGTTCGGATGAGATGACCAGCAGCGCCAGACCATCCGCGCACAGCGTTTCGATCAGTCGGATAATCTCCGCATGCGCGCCGACGTCGATCCCACGCGTGGGTTCATCGAGGATCAGGAACTGCGGTTTGGTCAGTAACCAGCGCGAGAGCAATACTTTTTGCTGATTGCCGCCGGAGAGAAACTCGATCGGCTGTTCAGCGTTGGGGGTGCGAATTCCGAGCTGGCGGATAAAACGCTCGGCAATCTCGTTTTGTTCTTTCCGTGGGATAGGCCGCAGCCAGCCGCGCTGCGCCTGCAATGCCAAAATGATGTTTTCCCGCACCGAAGCGGCGGCAATAATGCCATCCGTTTTGCGATCCTCCGGACAGAAACCGATTCCCAGACACGAAGCCTGATGCGGCGATCGCAAGGTCTGCGGTTTGCCTTTGATCAGCGCACTTCCGCTGTCGGCGGGTTTAATACCGAAGATCACCTCTGCCGTTTCCGTTCGCCCGGATCCCAGCAGCCCTGCGAGACCGACGATCTCACCGGGACGCACCTGTAGATCAAACGGCGCGATGGTGCCTTTTTTGCCAAAGCCGCTAAAGGCCGCCACCGGCTTATCGCTAAGCAATGTGCGTCCCGCACGCTGTAGCGCATGGGTATCCAGTTCGCGACCCAGCATCATTTTGACCAGTTCAATTTGCGGTAATTCCCGGGTTTCACGGCAGCCAACGAAGCCGCCGTTACGCAGAACGGTGATGCGATCGCTGACCTGATAAACCTGATCGAGGAAATGAGTGACGAAGATCAGGCTGACGCCCCGATCGCGCAGATGACGCATCAGGCCGAACAGCATTTCAACTTCCTGGGTATCGAGGCTGGCGGTCGGCTCATCGAGGATCAGCACTTTCGCGGAGAGATCGATCGCCCGACAGATGGCGACGATTTGTTGCATCGCCACGGAAAAGCGGTTCAGCGGCTCACGCACGTCAAGGGAAAAACCGTATGACGCCATCAGCTCCGTCGCGCGTTTTTCCATCTGCTTGCGCTGAAGCAGGCCAAAACGCCGCGGCTCACGACCAATAAATAAGTTATCGGCAACCGACATATTGGGCAGCAGGTTCACTTCCTGGTACACGGTGCCAATCCCCAGTTGCTGGGCATGGGCGGTGTTTTTGGGGGAGATCGGTTGGCCTTCGAGCCAGATAGTGCCGCGATCGGCATGGTAAACGCCGGTCAGCGCTTTGATGAGCGTCGATTTGCCGGCTCCGTTTTCCCCCAGCAGCGCCATAATTTCACCGCGACGCAAGCTGAAATCCACGTTATCCAACGCTTTGACGCCGGGAAAGAATTTGCTTAATCCTTCGGTGCGGAGGATTTCCTGATGTTGGTCGGTGGTCATGATTCCTCCTGCATCACGCCGGATGGCGCTACGCTTATCCGGCCTACAAAAGAGCGTAATGTAGGCCGGGCAAGCGCAGCCCCCCCGGCATTTTCATGAAGGCTTAGTAGCCCATGTTTTTCTTCTTCTCTAACTCTTCTTTCGCCGTATCCGGCAGATAGAGGATCGACTTGGTAATGGTCAGCTTCTCAGGCATCGTGCCGTCTTTTTTGAATTTCTCCAGCGCGTCGAATGCCGGCCCCGCCATATTCGGCGTCAGTTCGACACTGGCGTTGGCTTCACCGTCAATCATCGCTTTGTAGATATCCGGTACGCCGTCGATAGAACCGGTGAGAATATCTTTGCCGGGTTTCAGACCCGCTTCTTTGATCGCCTGGATAGCACCGATCACCATGTCATCGTTGTGGGCGTAAACCATGCAGATGTTCTTGCCGTTGTTTTCTGCTTTGATAAAGCTCTCCATCACTTCTTTCCCTTTACTGCGGGTGAAGTCACCGGACTGAGAGCGGATAATTTTGATGTTTGGCGCACTGGCGATGGCTTCAGCAAAGCCTTTTTTACGATCGATCGCCACGCTGGCCCCGACGGTCCCTTGCAGCTCAACGACGTTACACGGCTTGCCGTCCACTTGTTTAATCAGCCAGTCGCCGATCAATTTGCCTTCCAGCACGTTGTCGGCGGTGACGGTGGTCATATAGAGAGATTTGTCTTTTACATCGATGGAACGATCAAGCAAAAAGACCGGAATGTCGGCATCTTTCGCTTCTTTTAAAACCGGCTCCCAACCTGTTGCCACGACCGGCGCAATAAAGATGGCGTCGACGCCCTGGGCAACAAATGAGCGAACTGCTTTAATCTGGTTTTCCTGCTTTTGTTGGCCATCAGCGATTTTCAGCGTAATTCCCCGCTTTTCGGCCTCGCTTTTCGCGACGTTGGTTTCTGCTGCGCGCCAGCCGGATTCAGAGCCAACCTGCGAAAATCCTACGGTTAAAGGGGCTGCCATTGCCATAGACGACATGGCTGCCGAAACTGCTGTGACTAAAAGTAAGCGCTTCCACATAAGTGCGTCCTCGTAGGGTGATTATTGTTGGTTAATTAACCGTTGCGAAAAAACTATAGACAATTGAGCATGTAACGGATTGCGTTACATCACACTTCAAAAAAGTAAATAAAACGTTAATCACAACTTTGTAATCGCTTTCATCTCGCTATGAAAAATGCGGCTGAAGATATGGACTTTTCTGTCACGAGAGAGAGGTAAAAAGAAGAAAATGCACGCAGAGAAAGCGAAAACAAGCGGAGACATTCCGCGCGAGTTGGCTATAATACCCGCCACTTGTTTGCCATAGCTTATTTAAAGGAAACAGACATGAGCTTACTCAACGTCCCTGCCGGTAAAGACCTGCCGGAAGATATCTACGTTGTTATCGAGATCCCTGCTAACGCAGATCCGATCAAATACGAAGTTGACAAAGAGAGCGGCGCCCTGTTCGTTGACCGCTTCATGTCCACCGCGATGTTCTATCCGTGCAACTACGGTTACATCAACCACACCCTGTCTCTGGACGGTGACCCGGTAGACGTTCTGGTCCCGACTCCGTACCCGCTGGAACCAGGTTCAGTGATTCGTTGCCGCCCGGTTGGCGTACTGAAAATGACCGACGAATCCGGTGAAGATGCGAAACTGGTTGCGGTACCGCACACCAAGCTGAGCAAAGAATACGATCACATCAAAGATGTGACCGACCTGCCGGAACTGCTGAAAGCGCAGATCACCCACTTCTTCGAGCACTACAAAGACCTCGAAGCTGGCAAATGGGTAAAAGTTGACGGTTGGGACAACGCTGAAGCTGCTAAAGCTGAAATCGTTGCTTCCTTCGAGCGCGCGAAGAAGTAAGTTGGCTTTCTAAGATCAGCATAACTTATTGAAGCCCCTCACTTTATGAGGGGCTTTTATTGAGATCAATCTAAACAATTAGTTTCAGTTCAGGCTTCGTTTCAAAGAAACGTTCTTGTTCTTGAAAATCTATTAACCTACTAGCCCCTTCAGGTATTTTGGTTCTCGAAATTTTCACTCCAGATTTACAGGTTTCGCACCAAATAACCTTCCAGCCAATATCACCATTATCGAAACCAAAGTATTGATAAGAAAGTCCTTTTTTACCACATGCTGGGCATTCACATGAACTGTAACTACCATCATCTTTTGGTAAGTGCTTCATCCATTCAAGATAGGTCAAAGAGTTCATCTATTTGTACTCCTCTAGCTTTCCGGTCTTATTATTCAGGTAAAATTGCCAAAAGCTATCTTCAATACTATGGGCGGCTTTTTCATTCAATATCAATTCTTTATTCATCTTGATTGCATCATCAGCATATGTATTTGGATGCTTAAAGAGATAGATTTGCATAGTATGTGTTCTTTCATGTCCTAACGTTTTTATTAATTGCTCAATATCCGCAAAAGCATCCGGGTACAAATCAATATCACCACTAGGGTGAGTATAACCATAGATATTCTTACCTTTCAGGTCAGAATCCCTGATAATTCTCACTTTAACTCCCCCCAAGCCTATCCCACCTTCACGTGCAGCCTGTTCAACATAGCGCATCTGCATAGGCACTTTTAGATCTGAAAACACTTCAGTATTGCTAGTCCGACGATATAAATTTTCAGTGGTGTTACTACGCCCTAATGATATGCTCTTGGTTTCAATCCGCCCCAGCTTTTCAAGACTTCTTATCGTCGAACTTAACTCCATCCTCCCAAGCCCATAACCAGCGGCAATAGAGGCAGCCGTAATGGCGACGCCGACCGTTTTCTCATTAAGAATCTGATCGTAGCCTTTGACGGCATCACCACCCAGTTTTTCTGCAGTGTCCCTGAACCCTTCGATGTTACCGTTATAAATCCCTCCAGCCGCCAGCAATCGGCCCACACCTGCACTGTTAAGAGTTTGAGTCTGGGGTTTCGGAATCGGAACAAAAAGCTTATTGTAGTCTGCAGGTAAAGCCAGATAGCTACACTCGGTATTGCTTATCAGGTGCTTACAAAGGATATAATCATAATTTACTGATATTATTTCTGTATCTATCTGGTCTTTTATAACCCTCATCTGAATACTTGATATCGATGCACCTCTGAGCTGAATATAATAATACTTCTCCCATTGACCATATCTATTTATGTGATAAAACCAAAACTCTAGAAACAGGTTTTCATTGTTATTAATCGCATTCATTAATAGTGGTGAGCTTTTATCTATTTGCTTACTGAATGTTAAGTTCTTTAGATTCGTACCTTTACCTGTACTCGCTACTCCTGCAACCAGAGAAAAAACAAATATTTCATTCACATGATTCTGTTGCCACCGATTACCAACTGAATCAATTGTGCCACATCCATCAGAAATATCGCCTTGTTGTTCACCAATGAGCTTGAGATAAACAATATTACTCATTCCATTACTATCCTTACCTGGATAATTATTTTTACAGAATGAGAGTGCAACTAAAATAAAATTATTTCTGCTAACGTGATCATATTGCCTTACAATAATCCACGGTGATGTTTTGAGTAAAATAATAAATTATATTAATTAACGCTTTATTGAACAGGTATTTTTATGTGATGAAAAAAAAGAGAAATGCTTCCTGATAGCCCAGGATTACAGCGACCATCGTATAAAACAACGCCACCCGAGGGTGGCGTGTTATACCTGTCGTCTTTCAAACTGCCTCTGCGTTGGCTTTACTCGGCCTTTGGCCTCGCCCCTTCGGGGCCAGCGTAAGCGCTGTTCAAACTGGCTGTGCCAGTTTGTCCTCGCTCACCCCAGTCACGTACTGAAGTACGCTCCTGGGGATTCTCTGCGTCGCCGCCTTGATGCAACTCGAAATCCATCAGGTATATGTTAGTACTGATCTCTGTCTAACCAGTTACCGCTTTCAATCAGCGTTAAGCCATCAACCGGACGTTGGTACACGTACATCCATGCACTTCCGTACGGCGTTTGAATTAACTGGCGTGCGTATTCACCGCCACGGGTACGCAGAGCGTCAAGCTCTGCCAGCGTGGCGTTATCAATACGATAAACTTCCCCGTGTACTGTTCCATTTCCCGGAACCGCGCCTGGATAGTGGCCCAGGCTGTACAACTGGTAGTTATCGATACTGAAATTTCCCAGCAACAGGGCATTGGTCATCCAGTGGCTGTTGCCTTGTTTGGTTCGTAAACTGCCGTAGACAAATATTCGCATTGCTAAAACTCGAACTGATAGAGCAAATCAAGTGCCTGATCTACGCCAGACACTGCTTCCAGATATAGCTTAGGCATCAGACGATAACGTAGCGTGAGTGTCGCTAAGGAGTCAAATATACCCACACCATATTTCACCTGCAGACCTGGCAGTACGTATCCGCTGACAACCACCTGAGATGAGTCGCCCACCCCTTGCGTGTCCAGTGCCAGATTGCTTACGCCAAATGTCTCCCCGATTTTACCCACAACCTGACCACTTTGTGCAACCCCCAGACCAATAAGCATTGAGGTCATCGCTGCGCTATCGCTCTGCTCGCTATCCAGCCCTTGTCCGCGTAGCAGGTAGGAAAGCGCCATTTGCTGCGACATTGCCGGGTCAGAGAAGATCTCCGCCTTCGGTTCATCGGCGGTACCAGTGACGCGAACGCCAGCGATCACGTCGTCTTCGGTGGCATCAGGGTTACGAATCGCTTCGATGTTAAGCAACGGCTGATCCGGCGGACCGGAGAACAACAGCTCGCCCTTACGCACAATCAGATCCTGACCATAGGCATGGAAGCGACCGCTCGGAATATTAATTTGTCCGTTCAGCCCCAGCCCCTGCTTATCCTGCACCACTTTCAGATCGCCCGTCAGACGCGCTTTCAGACCAAAGGCGTCAAGACGCACGTTGTTACCGACGTGGATGTTCAGGTTGCTGTTGATCGGAATGCCGGCAGTCTGCGGTTTCTCGGGCTGCAGATTGTTGTTAAGCATGACCATGTCGCTGGAAACCCCAACTGCGCTTTCCGGCAGGTCATGTACCACGATACGCGCCCACGGCACATCCACGTTGCCATCAAGGGTGAACAGGCTTGGCGTGGCTTCAAAGACCACGTCCGGCGAGACATCCAGGCGGACCATTGGCGGTACGGTAATACGCACCCTACTGCCTTTAGCCGCGACGCGCGCCCTCCAGTTGTCTATCTGACTCCAGTCGGCATCGCCGCTCAGGTTAATTTCTCCCTGCTGCGTACGCACCACGCCCGCCAGCGTTGAGCGTGTTCCGGTGAAGTTAACGGCTAACTGGCTTGGCTGCATGTCAAACGGCATAAAGTTACCGTCTATATCAAGACCGCTCAGTTGCAGCTGTCCGAGCAACTGCGGGCTTTGCACATCGCCGCCCAGCCGCAGGTTGGCGTTGATCATCCCTGCCGCTTTTTCACCGCGCGAGAAGATGGGGTTCACCATCGCCAGATTGAAGTTGCGAATATTGACGTTACCGCCCAGATTACGGCGCCCTTGCGGATCTGTTACCTGCACCTGTCCGTCAAACTGTCCGTTGTTGGTCAGACGAATCAGCCAGCCCAGCTCGGCACGGTTATTGTGCAGGTCGGCGGTCAGATTCAACGTTTCAAACGCCACGGGGAGCGGTGCATCATTAACGCTTTGCGTGACCTTCACGTTACGTCCGCTCAGGGTGACCTGCCCCTGTGGCAGCCCCTCTTTGGTGGTGTCCCAACTCACATCGGCTTTACCGGTGAACACGCCGCTGGCCTGGGTTGTCTCCGGCATAAACGGTTTTAGCATCGCCAGGTCGAAGCGGTTTAGATTCACCACCGCGCGCCCTTCCGCGCCCGCATCAATCGTCTGTGGTACGCACAGCTCCGCATTCGGGTTGTTCCAGCAGTGCGGTCCGATACTAATTTTTTGTTCCTGATTACGGTAATCCAGCGCGATAGCCCGGTTGAGCAACCACGGACCGACCGGCGTCTGGAAGCGGGTATTGCTTAACTCTCCTTTCCAGCGCTGTTCTTTGCGATCAAAGCTCCCGGCAAGATCCAGTTGCCCGGAAACCGGTTCTCCCTGAATGCGCAACCGCAGCTCGTGCTGCTTTTCACTGCCTTTGGCGTTGAGCGTCACCAGGCCAATATTCACGTCAGGTTGTACAATCCGCTCTACGCGAACATTAAGATTACCGGCGATTTGCTCGGCCGATTTAACATCCCCTTCAATACGTACCTGAGCAACGGAAAGTTCCTGCCAGCGCAGACCACGGGCGGTAATATCCGCCAGCAGCTGTGGTGCTTCAACCGTACCGCGAACTTTTACCAGCCCTTTCGCCGTACCGCCCAGCCCCGGCAGCGCGTTATCCAGGCTTGGGGCATCAATCGTCGCGTCGAGGTTGAGGTCTTTAACCCCCAGTTCACCTTTTACGTCCGCACTGTTGCGTCCCAGTTCCAGATGCAGGCCCGGGATCGTCCACTGCAGGTAGCTGTTCCCCTTCAGCGAACCGTTCACATTGACCTTATTCTGCTTCACGTTGCCGGTCAGCTTCAGCTCGGGAACCTCCATCTGCCAGCTTCCGCCGTACAGACTGCCGCGAGTTTTCACCAGGCCATTCAGTTTTGACGGCCAGTCCGGGATCGCTTTTGCGGTGTTGATACCATCCAGCGTTAGCTCCCCGCGCCAGCTGATCGCCTGCTGCCAGTCCACCAGCGCTTTCAGCTCGGTTTTCCCTTCCAGTGCCGCAACGCTGAGTTTGTCGAGATTGATCTGCTGCTCGTTGCCTTTGGCGTCCAGCGTGATGGTAGCCGGTGGAATATCCTGACCTTTCACGGCGGTACGCATCGACAGCGTATAGTCGGTCATCTTACCGGTCAGTTTGAGTTTGATGTCATCGGCCTGGAACTGTTTCTCACCGGTAAACGGCCAGTAAACCTGCTTACTCACCACCTCAATGTTGAGCGGTAATCCGGCTTCAGACAGACGCGTCTGTGCACGCAGGTCCATATCCACCGGACCAGACAGATTGACGCCGACTTCCAGCTGCTCGCGCAGCGCGCCGCCGACCTTCAGCTTCACCTTTTCGCCTTTTAACGGGTCGATGTTTAGCGTACTGTTTAACGTAATATCAACCGGCCACGTGTTGGTCAGTTGCGCTGTGCCGCTGGCTTTTACCGTTCCCTGATTCGAGTCGATGTCCAGCGCGTCGAGCTTCATGTTGCCGTCAATGCTGCTCACTTTCAGCAGCATGCTATGGACCGTTAAATCCGTATCTCCGGTCACGCGCAGCTGCTCGCCGCGAAACTCTTCAATATTGAGATTGAGCGGCAGATGGACATCGGTCATTTCCGGCAGCACCGGCTGTGAGAACAGATCTTTTAGCGTTTCGCCGAGCGGCTTTTCATCCGGCTGCGGGTTTTGAATCTTCGGTTCGACAACCTCTTCCTGCGCCACTTCCGCCACTTTGGGCAGAGCAATCAGCAGCCCCTGTAATGACGTTGGCTTCAACGTCAGCGTTTTTTCCTGCCAGTTCAGGCCGGAGGTAAAATCCAGCACGGAAACCGTGGTGTCATCGATTTTGATATTGATGTTGTTCAGCGCCACGCGTGAAAGCGTGATGGGGTAAGGCGTGGAAAGATTAAGCGGACCGCTCTCTTCTTCCTCAACCGGCGCGGATGGCGGCATCTTTTTGCTGTCGATCGCCACATTGATGTTTTTCAGCGACAGATCGTTGACGCACAGACTGCTGTCCCACAGGCAGTTAAGCCCCACGGCCAGATGCACTTCGCCGGCATTCACCGCCACGCCAGGCTGGTCATAACGAATATTTTTCAGTGATAAATCCCGCCAGCCGCCGGTGACCTGACCAATCTCCAGCCCCGGAACCCAACGATTAGCTGCTTTGAAGATCAGATGCAGGCCCGAGGTGGTACCGACGAGGAACGCCACCGTGCCTAACAACAGCAGGATAAAAATCAGCACACCGAGGCTTATCTTCTTCCATAAACTCATAATTCAGGCCCCAGACCGATGTAAAACTGTAAACCATGTTCATCTTTGTCGCCGACCGGGACGGCAAAGTCGAGCTTGATAGGCCCCACTGGTGATTGCCAGCGTACGCCGACCCCGGCACCGGTTTTGAAATCGCTTCGGCGAATATCGCTGACCGCTTCACCGCTATCGACAAACATCGCGCCCCACCATTTACCGGTCACGTTGTACTGGTATTCCAGCGAGCCAGTTGCCAGCTTGGAGGCCCCTTTCAGCTTGCCGTCGCTACCTTCCGGCGAAATAGATTTGTATTTATAGCCGCGAATACTGCGATCGCCCCCGGCGAAGAAACGCAGGTCCGGCGGTACTTTGTCGAAGTCTCCGGTCTCAATCCAGCCGAGATTACCGCGCATCACAAAACGATGGCGGTCGTACAGCGTGCGGATCCAGACGTTTTGCGCCTGGAAAACGGAGAAATCAACATCTGACCCCCAGGCGGTGTTGGAGTAATCAATAGAATAACGCTGAGAGTCGCCCCAGACAGGCATCAAGCCGCCGCGTGAGCGCGTCCGGCTGATCATCACGCCCGGATAGAGCAGCATAGTAGTGTTGGTGACGTTACCCTGGGTAAAGTGGTCGAGGCTCCAGCGCAGGTTAATCGCGCGCTGCCAGCCGCTGGAGAGGTCCCAGTAGCGGGAAACCGCAAGCGTTGTGGAATCCTGCTCGGTATCGTTTAAATCGGTTCGCTTAAAGCCGCCCTGTACCAGGTAATACTGTTCCAGCGGGTTCTTTAACAGCGGCATTTTATAGCTGAAATCAAGCACCTGCTCTGGCGCCGAGATACTGGCGCTGGTTGTCAGGCTGTGGCCGTAGGAGTTCATCCACGGCTTTTTCCACGAGGTCTTCACCCGTGGTCCGACATCAGTTGAATAACCAACCCCGGTTTCGATGGTGTTTTCGGTGCGCGGTGAGACCACGCCTTTCAGCGGCAGCACTTTGGTTTTGCGGGCTTTATCAAACTCCGGCGCGACGACCACGGAGTTAAACCATCCGGTCGCCGACAGACGACGGTTCAGTTCGCCCAGATCTTTCGACTCGTACTCTTCACCTTCTTTAAAGGGCACCAGATTTTGCAGATACTCATCGCGAATTTGCGAGCCTTCAAAGGTGACATGTCCAAAGCGATAGCGTTCACCGCTGTTGTAATCGATATCCCAGAACGCCTGGCGGCGCTCAAGCGCTATTCCAAGCTGGCTTTTATTAAATTCACTGTCGAAATAACCTTTGCGCAGCGCCACGCTGGTGAGTGACTTTTTGAAGTTGTCATAGTCCCCCTGATTCAGCACGGTGCCGATTGCCGGGCGCGTTTTCAACAGATCCAGATAATCTTTATCCGTACGCGCGCCACCACGCAAAATCACCTCGGTGCCACCAATCAGCACCGGCTCGCCGGGGGTCACTTTGGCGATCAGCACCTGGCGGCCTTTCGCCGGCGGTGGACGTAGTTCAAAATCAATGGTCGGCTCAAAGTAGCCCAGCGCTTTTAGCCCTTCGCGGATGGCATCATCAACGCGCGCACGAAAGCGTCGGTCTGGAGTGACTTCATCACTTTGAATCGTGGACAGCTGCGCACGGACGTTTTTCTCCAGCGGTCCTGATAATCCTTCGACCTGTAAGCGAACATTCGCGGCGGCGGCGGAGCCACTTAAGCACAGTAATCCCACCCAACATAACTGACGGATATGTGGCACATTTTCTCCTGAATATCCTTTTTTCCCACCCCTGGAAAAAAATACTATGCCGTTCCTCGGCTTAACAAAAAATCAACAATAAGAGTTGAAAAACAGACGGCAACCCAAATATTTCTTATGTTTAACTCTAGACGTATTCACGCCGTTTATTGTGGGCAAAGACGCGTCTCGTTACAACCTTAACCCAAATGACTGATTTCGGGAGAACGGCCATGAGTTTATTTGATAGAAAGCATCTTGTTACTCAAGCAGATGCGCTACCTGGACGCAACACCCCGATGCCAGTGGCAACGCTGCATGCGGTTAACCAACATTCGATGACCAACGTGCCTGACGGTATGGAGACCGCTTATTTCGCCATGGGATGTTTCTGGGGCGTTGAGCGTTTATTCTGGTCATTACCCGGTGTATACAGCACGGCAGCCGGATACACCGGCGGCTACACCCCAAACCCAACCTATCGGGAAGTGTGTTCTGGCGACACTGGACATGCCGAAGCGGTACGCATCGTCTATGACCCGCATGTTATCAGCTACGAACAACTGCTGCAGGTGTTCTGGGAAAATCACGATCCGGCGCAGGGCATGCGTCAGGGGAACGACCAGGGTACGCAGTATCGCTCCGCCATTTACCCGTTAACGCCGGAACAAACCGCCGCCGCACAGGCCAGCCTTGAGCGTTTTCAGGCAGCAATGACCGCCGCAGGCGACGAGCGCACCATTACCACGGAAATCACTACGGCAACGCCTTTCTACTATGCCGAGGACGATCACCAGCAATATCTGCATAAAAATCCTTATGGATATTGTGGCATTGGCGGGATTGGCGTTTGCCTGCCGCCAGAGCGTTAATCCGCGATTAACGCGCTACCGTCACCCGCGCGGCATGGCGCGTTGCGTGGGTAACGGTGCCTCGATCCGTCACCTTTCCTTTCAGCAACAGGTTAAAAACCGGCGCAGAGGGGCGATTAAGACGGTTCTGCAGCAAATGCACCGCTTCCACGCCCAACGCCCGACAAGGAATCGTGATACTGGTCACCGCAGCAACGATATGCGCGTCAAGTTCCTGAACATCCGTCGTCATCAGCGACAACTCACCGGGTATCTCCACGCCAATCTTTTCCAGCACCCGCCGGATGCCCGTCGACATTGACGCCCCGGCGCAGAAAATAACTTCCGGCCACGCTTCACGCGGTGTCTCATTTAGCCAGTTGCCTATCGCCCGCTCTGATTCGTCCTCAGAAAAGCCCTCCGTTACCAGCAGATCGCGCCCGGTATCAAACGGTATTTGATACTGTCGGTAGACCTCCTTGATGCCCTCCAGACGCCAGTACATCGTTTCCCGACGCAGGCTGGTAACATGGAGAATACGCCGGTGCCCCTGATCAAAAAGATATTGCACAGCACGGTTGCCAATCGCCCGATGATCGGGGGATACCGCATCCAGCAACCCTTCCTGGTCCTGCGAATTAATCAACACGCAGGGTTTATCCAACAGTTGCGCCAGTTTATGCACGGTCGGGTCATCAATGCCGATAAGAATAATCGCATTAATATTCTTATTGTTGGCCTTTTCCTGAAAGACCTTGATGTCCGCACGTTGCTCATCCAGTCCGCAGTAACTCAGATAGACATCATGCGGCGCTATCGCCTCGGCAATGCCGCGTGTCACTTCGAGGTAAAATGCATCGCCACGGGCGGTAAAGGTGCGCAACGGGGCGAAAACAGCAATGCCGTTGATCAACAACCGCCCGCTGGACAACGAGTCCAGAACTCCCAGCCTGCGCGCGCAACTGACAATCGCCTCACGTGCTTTATCGCTGGTGTATGACTTTCCGCTTAGCACCCTCGACACCGTACTCACCGAGTAGCCCGTCAGAGCAGCAATTTCGTCCATTTTTAGCTTGCCAGACATTCTGTGACCTCACTCGCAATCAATCTTTGCAATTTTTTGCAAACGCAGTTCATTGACTCTAAAACACTTTTTCAATGACTGGACCAACTTCTTTTTCATCCTGCAACCGTTCTCACAAAATCACATTGTCGATATTCCAGGCGTTTCTTATGTTCCGCATATCCCTTATTTCTGACGAAAAAGGCACGACATGAAAAAAATACGCTTTGGCATTATTGGGGTTGGCAACATTGGTACCGTCCACGCACGCTACCTGCTGGCCGGAACGGTACAAGAAGCAGTGCTCGCCGCAGTTTGCGATAACAATCCGGATAAACATCCGGCGATCCGTCGGCTGGTCGGCGAAGAGGTGAGATTGTTCAGCGATGCGCGAGAGATGCTGGAAAGTGGGCTGATCGATGCCGTCATCGTCGCCACGCCGCATTATGACCATCCGGGTTTATCGATGATGGCCATGCGTCTTGGTATTCATACGCTATGTGAGAAGCCTGCAGGGGTCTACACCGCGCAGGTACAAGAGATGAACGCCTGCGCGCGCGAATGCGATGTGGTGTTCAGCATGATGTACAACCAGCGCCCTAATCCGCTGTATCAGAAAGTAAAAGATCTGATCGACAGCGGCGAACTCGGCGAGCTGCGTCGATCTAACTGGATCATTACCAACTGGTATCGTTCGCAAAGCTATTACAACTCCGGCGGCTGGCGCGCGACCTGGAAAGGTGAAGGCGGCGGCGTGCTGCTGAATCAGGATCCGCACCAACTCGATTTATGGCAATGGCTGGTCGGCATGCCGGTACGCTTGCGTGCTTTTTGCCAGTTTGGCAAGCATCGTCAGATTGAGGTCGAAGATGACGTCACGGCCTACGCAGAATACGCCAACGGCGCAACCGGGGTGTTCATCACCACCGTAGCCGAAACGCCTGGCACTAACCGCCTCGAAATTGTCGGCAGCAGGGGAAAAGTGGTGGTAGAAGAAGGTCGCCTGCGCTTCTGGCGACTGCGTGAATCCGAAACCGAGTTCAACGCCCGCTGGCAAAACGGTTTTGGTGAGCCGGAATGCTGGGAGGTCATCATCCCTACCGAACCGGAATGCAGCGAGCACTATGTCATTACCCGCAATTTTACCGCCGCGATCCTGCACGGCGAGCCGCTGATCGCCCCTGGCCTGGAAGGCATTCGCGGCCTGACGCTTTCCAATGCGATGTACCTCTCTACCTGGACGGATGACTGGGTAGAGCTGCCGCTTGACGAGCAACGCTACTTCCAGCTGTTACAGGAACGTATCGCCTCTTCAGTGGATAAAAATACGGCCAGCCGCACGCTGGACGCTTCCGGTAGCTGGTAACGCGCAGGAGAAAATCATGCTGAACATTGCGATTGTCGGTACCGGGAATATCTCCCACAACCACATTCAGGGCTATTTACAGTTCGCGGATCGTTGTCGGATTGTTGCTCTGGTCGATATCTACCCGGAGAAAGCAGAGGAGAAGAAATCACGCTATGGCCTGAGCGAAGCGCAAGTCTTCCGCAGCAATCAGGCGATGCTGAACGCGGGTATTGAGGTCGATGTGGTCGATGTCTGCACGCCGCCGTACGTACACGCAGGCATCAGCATTGAAGCGCTGCACGCCGGAAAACATGTGCTGTGCGAAAAGCCGATGGCCGCCTCGCTCGAAGAGTGCGATGCGATGATCGCCGCGCAGAAGGCCAGCGGGAAAATCTTATCGGTCATCGCCCAAAACCGCTTTACCGATGCCTTCTGGCGTTTGAAAACCGTGGTTGATTCCGGGCTGGCGGGCAAGATTTGCCATGCGCAGGTGGATTCGTTCTGGTGGCGCGGACACTGTTATTACGATTTGTGGTGGCGCGGCACGTGGCAGAAGGAAGGCGGCGGCTGCACGCTGAATCACGCGGTGCACCACATCGACGCCATTCAGTGGATGCTCGGCTTCCCAACGGAAGTGGTGGCGATGATGACCAACGTCGCCCACGACAACGCCGAAGTCGAAGATCTTAGCGCGGCTATTTTCAAATACCCACACGGGGCGCTGACGCAACTGACCGCCTCGGTGGTGCATCACGGTGAAGACCAGAAAATTGTTATTCAGGGCGAAAAAGCGCGAATTTCTGCGCCGTGGCAAGTCCATGCCAGCCAGTCGGCGGACAACGGCTTTCCGCAAACGGAAAATAACGGTGAGCTGGAACAAGGTCTGGACGCGCTTTTTCACGCTACGCCAGCGCTGCAATGGACGCTGCATACCGGGCAAATCGACAACCTGCTTAGCGCCATCGAACGACAAACCCGTCCGCTGGTCGATGGCGAACAGGGCAAACGCTCGCTGGAGCTGATCACCGCTATCTATAAATCCGCCATCACCCGCACGGTGGTGACGCTGCCCATCCACCACAGCGATGCGTTTTATCGCACCGGCGGCCTGATTGAAATCGCCCCGCATTTCTATGAGAAATCCGCCTCCGTGAGCAATTTTGCGGAAGTGGGCGCCATCCCTCTGGGTAAAGACTTAGATTCAGGAGTTAAATCATGAACAAGCAAGACGGAATGAACTACGCCCCTACCGGGAAGCCTCAGCCGGTCGTGAAGCCTGGCGAGTTTGTCATTGCCGCCGCCACGCTCGACCACGGCCATATCTACGGCATGTGCAACGGGTTGATTGAGGCAGGCGCCACGCTGAAATGGGTTTACGATCCCGATCCGCACAAAATAGATCAATTTTTGCAGCAGTATCCGCAGGCGCAGGTGGCAGATTCGCTCGAAACCATCCTCAACGATCGTGAGGTACAACTGGTTGCCGGGGCGGCTATTCCGTCTGAACGCTGCCCGCTGGGGCTAAAGGTAATGGCGGCAGGGAAAGACTACTTCACAGACAAGGCTCCGTTAACCACCCTTGCACAACTGGAAGACGCCAAAGCGATGGTGGCGAAAACCGGACGCAAATACGCAGTCTATTACAGCGAGCGTCTGCACGTTGAAAGCGCTGTCTTTGCTGGTCAGCTCATTCAGCAAGGGGCGATTGGGCGCGTGATGCAAACCCTGGGCACAGGGCCGCACCGTGAAGGCAATGGGCGCCCGGACTGGTTTTATGACAAACGCTACTTTGGCGGCATTCTGTGCGACATCGGTAGCCATCAAATCGAACAATTCCTGTTTTATACCGGCAACCGCGAGGCACACGTCGTCGCCAGCCAGGTGCGTAACGTTAATCATCCGCAGTTTTCGCAGTTTGAAGACTTTGGCGATGCCATGCTGGCGGGCGACAACGGCGCAACGGGTTATTTCCGCTGCGACTGGTTCACGCCGCAGGGGCTCAGTAGCTGGGGGGATGGACGCCTGACGTTGCTGGGTACCGAAGGTTACATTGAGATCCGCAAGTATGTGGATATCACCAGAGGCGAACAGGACGTGGTGTATCTGGTGAATAAAGAAGGAGAGTTTCGTTTCCCGGTCGCAGGAAAAGTCGGTTTCCCGTTCTTCGGTGAATTCATTCTCGATTGTCTGAATCGCACGGAAAACGCCATGACTCAGGCCCACGCCTTTAAAGCCGCAGAGCTATGCGTGAAAGCGCAAATGCTGGCGAATGCTCGCACATAACCGGAGGTGACATGACAACACTCAATGCCGCCATCATCGGCGCGGGGGCGATTCACCGCAGCCACGTTAACGCCCTCCGGCTTTTGCCGGGGGTCACGCTGCGCGCGCTGGTCGATATTGATAGCGCTAACGGTTTGCAACAGGCCATGGCGTATAACTGCCGCTTTTACCAGAATTACCGTGAAATGCTGCTGGATAATGACATCGACGTCGTCCATATCTGTACACCTCATTTCGAGCACAAAAACATGATTACCGCCGCGCTTGCCGCCGGGAAACATGTGTTTTGTGAAAAGCCGGTGGGGTTGAATTGCACAGAAGTCGCAGACATCGCTAACACAGCAGCGTCCGCCCAAGGCTTGCTGGGCGTGTGTTATCAAAACCGGCTTAATCCAACCAGCTTACGTATCCGCGACGAACTGGCGAAAAATACGCTGGGTAGAATGTTGAGTATTAAAGCGGTTTTGACCTGGTCACGCTCTAAAGCGTATTACAGCGAAAGCCCGTGGCGTGGGCGTTTTGCCAGCGAAGGCGGCAGTTTACTGATCAACCAGGCCATTCACACTCTCGATCTGATGCAGTGGTTCGCCGGCGGTGTAACGCGTTTGAAAGGCGTGGTGGACAGCGGCGAACTGGCAGACGTTACCGAAGCTGAAGACTGCGCGATGGCGACCCTGCACTTTACCAACGGTGCCCGCGGTCTGTTTTATGCCAGCAACTGCAATACCCTCGATTCACCGCTGCTGCTGGAGATCCATTGCGAACACGGCATGCTGCAGCTCACGGATAACACCCTGTGGCGCGTTACAACGGATCGGCGCCTGAAGCTGGATTGCGACGGTTCACCGGACGGCCACAGTAAAAGTTACTGGGGCCTGGGCCACCAGCAGGCCATTCGTCAGTTTTATCATGCTATTACTCATGGAGGTCAAACAGAATATATCAATATTAATGATGCCCGCAAATCACTGGCGATGGTCGATGCTATTTATCATTCGTCTAAAACCCGACAATGGATAACCATTAATAATTAAAAATTAACCTGGCACTACAGAATTAATAAACATCAGCCGGATAATACCGGAGTACAAATACCCTACATACTGGAAAATATTATGGTCAAACCAACTGAACGCAGAGTCAGTTATGGTGTAGCGATCGGCTATGGCATTACTGATTTATTTGGCGGCGGTGCTTTCGCCATTATCGGAACCTGGCTTTTATTTTTTTATACCACCTACTGCGGTTTAAGCGTACTGGAAGCAGGCTCAATATTTGCTATTGCCCGCGTGATTGATGCAGTACTCAGCCCAATTATGGGTTACATCACTGATAACTTTGGCAACACGTGGCTGGGTCGACGATTTGGCCGCCGTCGCTTCTTTTTATTACTCAGTTCTCCTTTAATGTTTCTCTATGCTCTACTGTGGCTGACCGACATGGGTTACTGGTATTACCTGGGAACCTATCTGTCAATTGAGCTACTGTCAGCGATGGTGCTGGTGCCGTGGGAAACCCTCGCCGCAGAGATGACCAATCGCTACGAAGAACGCAGTCGCCTCTCCGGCGTGCGCATGATCTGCTCGCAGTTGGGCGGATTCCTTGCCGTCTCGGTACCCGGTATCCTGATGCAGTTCACCGGCAAAGATAATCCCTTTACCTATACGCTAACCGGACTGATTTTTTCCGTCGTGTTCTGTCTTGCCGTATTTATAACCTGGCGCTGTACATGGGAAGCCAAAGACGTTCAGGAAGAGACATTTCAGGCTGACTTACAACGAAATAGCGGGCTACTGAATCACCTTAAATATTTAATACTTGATCTGTTTTCGTCATTCCGTATCCGGGCATTTCGCTTGCATATCATTATTTATATTTTCTCATTTACCGCCATGGATGTATTCGGCTCGGTTTTCACCTATTACGTGGTGTATTGTTTAAGCCAGGATGCCGCCTCCGTTTCGGGCTGGTTAAGTATTGCCGCCTTTGCTTCAGTATTTGGCACCTATGGATTTATGCTACTACTGAACAAACTCAATATCACCCCGTCAGCGGCACTACGTCTTTCTTACACCTGTATATTTAGTGTATTACTCTTTTTATTTATTATTTATTACACTGAAACCCAGGTATCCAACATTCTGTTCTCGGCGGTATTTATTCTACTCGGTATGGCGCGTTCCGGTCTTTACTATATCCCATGGAATATCTACAGCTTTATTCCTGATATCGACGAAATGGTTACCCAACAGCGCCGTGAAGGGATTTTTGCAGGCGTTATGGTACTCACACGCAAAAGTACCGTGGCAATCGCTATTTTGCTTATCGGCATGGTGCTGGAAGAGTCTGGCTTTATAAAAGGCAGCGGCGCACAGCCGGAAAGCGCGCTCCACGCTATTATCGGATTGATGATCTTTGCTACCGCGGCGCTGCTGGCGGTGAGTTTCTACGCGACCTACAAATTCAAACTCACTCGCGAAACCCACAAAGTTCTGCTTAAAGAGATCGCTCGCCGCAAGCTGGGTGGCAACTATCGCGACTGCGATGAAGAAACTCGGGTGGTGATCAAGCAACTTACTGGCTACGAGTACGATGAAGTTTGGGGTGGCAGCGCCACGCAGCGTGCGACGGGACGCGTCAGTCTCTCAGATGCAGAATAAGGAGCGCATCATGTACAACCCATGGAACAAAGCACGGGCGCAAAGCTGGTATCAACAGCAACCCTGGGGCTGCGGATTTAACTACTTGCCGCGCACCGCGGTTAACTGGCTCGAAATGTGGCAGGCAGAAAGTTTCGATAGCAGTACTATCGATCAGGAACTCGGCTGGGCCAGCCTGTATGGCTATAACCAGCTGCGAACAAATTTACCGTTTACCGTCTGGCAGTATGACCGTGACGGGCTTCTCGAGCGCATAAATCTCTTCCTGAGCATTGCCCATAGCCACCGTATAAAAGTGATGTTGACGCTGCTCGACGACTGCGCTTTTTCTGGTGATGAGCCCGTTATCGGTCAGCAAAAACCGCCGGTTCCCGGCATTCACAACAGCCAGGCGGCGGGTAGCCCTGGGCGCGCCTGCGTGCTGGATCGACGCTGTTGGCCGCACATTGAAGCCTACGTCAGAGATATCATCCGTTACTTTCGCCATGACTCGCGCATCAGCGTCTGGGATTTATATAATGAGCCAGGCAACGGCGGGATTTTTTGTCATACTGGCGAATTTGCCCGCTATGATGACAGGCTGGAAATCTACGCCTTAACCCTGATGACCCATCTGTTTAGCTGGGCCCGACAGGAGTCACCCTCTCAACCGTTGACCGTAGCAGCCTGGCATATTGACGATCGCGCGGCGTGCGGGAATGCGTTTACGCATCCTGTTGATATAGCGGCGCTGCGGCTTTCCGATGTGATTAGCTACCATGCCTATGTCGACACCCCTGGCCAGCTGTCTCTTCTGTCACAGCTGGCCGAATTTGGCAGGCCGCTCTTTTGTACCGAGTGGCTGGCACGCCATGTCGATAGCCGAATAGAAGAACAGCTGCCGCTATTTCGCGCCCAGCGCGTTTCCAGCTTTCACTGGGGGCTGGTACAGGGGAAAACGCAAACCTGGTTGCCGTGGCCGGATATCCCGCGGAACGAGACGACGGCGCTGCTATGGTTCCACGATGTGCTGAAGTCGGATGGTTCGCCTTATAGCGAAAAAGAAATGCAGATGGTGCGCAGGCTTAACGCCGCAGGATAAGGCCAAAAAAGCTCCTCTGGCGACTTTACAGTACCTTACGCTATACTAGCTTCTGAAATTACCGGTCCACTCCCTTCGGACCGGTTTTCATTGAATATTCCATTGGATTTATACTCTATGGATTTCGAGTTGCAGGCAGGCGGCAAACTCGTGAATCCCCAGGAGCATAGATAACTATGTGACTGGGGTGAATGAGTGCAGCTAACGCACCTGCAGCTTGAAAGACGACGAGTATCAACTTCTCCCTTCCGAGGATCTGACCTGAACGGTCGGATAAGATATGTTAAACAGTATTTTAGTCATTCTCTGCCTGATCGCCGTGAGTGCGTTTTTCTCGATATCTGAGATCTCGCTTGCTGCATCACGCAAAATAAAACTTAAACTGCTTGCCGATGAAGGCAACGTAAACGCACAACGTGTTTTGAAGATGCAGGAAAACCCCGGCATGTTTTTTACCGTCGTGCAAATTGGCCTTAACGCGGTCGCCATTCTCGGCGGTATCGTCGGTGATGCAGCATTCTCCCCGGCGTTTTACAGCCTTTTCTCGAAGTACTTCGCTCCAGAGCTGTCCGAACAGTTAAGCTTTATTCTGTCATTCTCGCTGGTTACTGGCCTGTTCATCCTGTTCGCGGATTTAACCCCGAAACGCATCGGTATGATTGCGCCAGAAGCTGTGGCTTTGCGTATCATCAACCCGATGCGCTTCTGCCTGCTGGTCTTCCGCCCGCTGGTGTGGTTCTTTAACGGTCTGGCAAACAACATTTTCCGTCTGTTTAAGATCCCAATGGTACGAAAAGACGACATCACCTCAGACGACATTTACGCCGTGGTCGAAGCCGGTGCGCTGGCGGGTGTTCTGCGCAAACAGGAGCATGAGCTGATTGAAAATGTGTTCGAACTGGAATCGCGTACCGTCCCGTCTTCAATGACCTCGCGCGAGAACATTATCTGGTTCGATCTCCATGAAGATGAGCAAAGCCTGAAGAACAAAGTGGCGGAACATCCGCACTCCAAATTCCTGGTGTGTAACGAAGATATCGACCACATCATTGGTTATGTCGATTCAAAGGATCTCCTCAACCGCGTACTGGCGAACCAAAGCATGGCGCTGAACAGCGGCGTACAGATCCGCAATACGCTGATCGTCCCGGACACGCTGACGCTCTCTGAAGCACTGGAAAGCTTCAAAACCGCAGGCGAAGACTTTGCCGTCATCATGAACGAGTACGCGCTGGTGGTAGGGATTATCACGCTCAACGACGTGATGACCACGCTGATGGGTGATTTAGTTGGCCAGGGTCTGGAAGAGCAGATTGTGGCGCGTGATGAGAACTCATGGTTGGTTGATGGCGGTACGCCGATTGATGACGTTATGCGCGTGCTGGATATCGACGAGTTCCCGCAGTCCGGCAACTATGAAACCATCGGCGGCTTTATGATGTTCATGCTGCGTAAAATCCCGAAACGCACCGACTCGGTGAAGTATTCTGGCTACAAATTTGAAGTGGTGGATATCGATAACTACAAGATCGATCAGCTGCTGGTGACGCGTCTGGACAGCAAACCTACTGTTCTGGTACCAAAACTGCCAGATGCAAAAGAAGAGGCAAAGGCGTCGTAACGCCTTACAGAAACATCAACGGCTCCTGTCCAGGAGCCGTTTTTTTAACTACTGCATAGCACTTGATCAAGCCATCTCAGTTTGCAGACGCAAGACCTGACGGTTAACTTCGGACATCACGGAAAAATGCAGCTTGTCCTTCACTTTTGGGATAAGAATCTTACCCTTATCAAATTCAAAAGCGCCTACATCCTTGATATATAACCGTCCACGAAACAGGATCTTCACGTACTTCGCCACCTGCAGCGGGTTGTATCGTTGGAAAATTTTCATTGTTGTCTCCTGCTGAGCATTACGCCTTTGCGGTACCACAATCGGTCCGACAATCCTCAGGCGCAAATTTTAATGCCCTATGACTATAGACTATCTCGTTGATGTTTCCAGCGTGTATAAGTTTATTTACCTTCAGGTTACAATTATTCAGAATTATCTTTTCAACGCTTCGCTGTCTTCAGTATAAGCCTTCATTTTTCGCAGGATTTGTGCGCCCGTCCGCAAACTGGCATCGCGCTTGCGGGAAAAAGCATCAATCGCACATATGATTAAATTCCAGACCCAAGTGGTCGGATCACCTGCAAAATAAAAGAAAGAAGGAAAACCTATGACCTTACGAAAACTGTTGGCGCTGTCGTTTCTGCTGCTGCCGATGATTGCCTCCGCACATAAGTTTGAGACTGACCAACGCGTACCACCGGTGGGGATCGCCGATCGCGGCGAACTGATTCTCGATAACGATAAGTTTAGCTACAAAAGCTGGAATAGCGCGCAGTTGCCTGGGAAAGTGCGAATTGTGCAACACATTGCCGGACGCACCTCCGCCAAAGAGAAAAATGCGACACTGATCGAGGCAATCAAAGCCGCCAACCTGCCGCACGACAAATACCAGACCACCACTATCGTCAACACAGATGACGCCATTCCCGGCTCCGGTATGTTTGTGCGCAGCAGTCTGGAGAGCAATAAGAAGCTCTACCCGTGGTCGCAATTCATTGTCGACAGCAATGGCATTGCGCGTAAAGCCTGGCAACTGGATGAAGAGAGCTCCGCTATCGTCGTACTCGACAAGGACGGACGCGTGCAGTGGGCAAAAGATGGCGCATTAACGCAGGAAGAGGTGCAGCAGGTAATTGCCCTGCTGCACAAATTGCTCAGTAAATAGAAACGCGGAAGCCGGGGTTGAGGAACGATTCACGTGGGGTGTAATCCAGAGGTTTCCCCTGCCAGTCGTGAACGTGCGCTCCGGCTGCGGCGGCAACAGCGTGGCCCGCGGCGGTGTCCCATACGTTAGTGGGCCCAAAACGCGGGTACAGCTGTGCGTGCCCTTCCGCCACCAGGCAGAACTTCAACGATGAGCCAATCGACGTGGTCTGGTGCTCGCCCAACTGTTGCAGATACTCTTTTAACTCATTATCGGCATGCGAGCGGCTAATGACCACCAGCGGTGGACGCGCGTCACGAACCTGAATTTGTTTACGTACGCCGCACTCTTCTTTCCACGCTTTACCTTCTGCTGCGCTGTACATCACTTTCATTACCGGCGCGTAAACCACGCCCAGAACCGGCTTTCCCTTTTCGATCAGCGCAATATTGACCGTAAATTCACCGTTACGCTTAATGAACTCTTTGGTCCCGTCCAGCGGGTCCACCAGCCAGTAGCGCTGCCAGTGCTGGCGAACATCCCAGCCAGGAGGCGCCTCTTCAGACAGGACGGGAATATCCGGCGTCAGCGCCAGTAATCCCTCGAGGATAACCTTGTGCGCGGCGATATCTGCCGCCGTGACCGGAGAATCATCCTGCTTGCTGGTAATCTCCATCGGTTTGATTCCATCGTAGACCTGCATAATGGCATCGCCCGCGTTCCGTGCAAGCTGGCATACATGTTCTAGCATTCTCCACCTCGTTTCTGTCAGTGGTGTTAACTCGTTGTTTTACTTATACCCGATCGTCAGGGGATCCGCCAACTGTGATAGCGTCTGCGGTTTTAAACGCTATATTCATGTCATGATTCACAGTTCTGTAAGCAAGAAGATTTATATACATTTTCTTTTGTGGCTTAGATCTTAAAAGGATGCCCCTGATGATTAAGTTTAGTGCAACGCTTCTGGCAACGTTGATTGCAGCCAGCGTCAATGCCGCGACCGTCGATCTGCGTATAATGGAAACCACTGATTTGCATAGCAATATGATGGATTTCGATTATTACAAAGATACACCGACTGAAAAATTCGGTCTGGTACGTACGGCAAGTCTTATCAACGCTGCGCGTGGAGAAGTCAAAAACAGCGTGCTGGTTGATAATGGCGATCTGATTCAGGGCAGCCCGCTCGGGGATTACATGGCGGCCAAAGGGCTGAAAGCGGGCGAAACTCACCCGGTATATAAGGCGCTGAATACTCTGGATTACGCGGTGGGTAACCTCGGCAACCATGAATTCAACTACGGTCTAGAGTATCTGCACAACGCGCTGGCAGGGGCAAAGTTCCCTTACGTTAACGCCAATATCATCGACGTTAAGACCAAAAAGCCGCTATTTACGCCTTATCTGATCAAAGACACTGAGGTTGTCGACAAAGAAGGGAACAAGCAGACGCTGAAGATTGGCTATATCGGTTTTGTGCCACCGCAGATTATGACCTGGGATAAAGCCAACCTCAGCGGTAAAGTGACGGTGAACGACATTACGGAAACTGCACGCAAATACGTTCCCGAAATGCGAGAAAAAGGTGCCGATGTCGTGGTGGTAGTTGCTCACTCCGGGCTTTCTGCCGACCCGTATCAAACCATGGCGGAAAACTCCGTTTATTACCTCAGTGAAGTCCCGGGCGTAGATGCCATTATGTTTGGTCACGCTCACGCCGTTTTCCCCGGTAAAGACTTTGCCAACATCAAAGGTGCAGATATCACAAAAGGTACGCTGAATGGGGTTCCGGCAGTGATGCCGGGCATGTGGGGCGATCATCTGGGGGTGGTGGATTTAGTGCTGAATAACGACAGCGGTAAATGGCAGGTCACCCAGGCGAAAGCCGAAGCACGTCCGATTTATGACGCGGCAGCGAAAAAATCACTGGCAGCAGAAGACAAAAAAATCGTTGAGATCCTGAAAGCCGATCACGACGCCACGCGTGAGTTTGTCAGCAAACCGATCGGTAAATCCGCCGACAATATGTACAGCTATCTGGCGCTGGTACAGGATGACCCGACCGTACAGGTGGTGAACAACGCGCAGAAAGCCTATGTGGAACACTTTATTCAGGGCGATCCGGATCTGGCAAAACTACCGGTACTTTCCGCCGCCGCGCCGTTTAAGGTCGGTGGGCGTAAGAACGATCCGGCAAGCTTTGTCGAAGTCGAAAAAGGCCAGTTAACCTTCCGTAACGCCGCTGATTTGTATCTCTATCCCAACACTCTGGTGGTGGTGAAAGCCAGCGGTAAAGAGGTGAAAGAGTGGCTGGAATGTTCCGCCGGGCAGTTCAATCAGATTGATATCCACAGCAGCAAACCACAGTCGTTGATTAACTGGGACGGCTTCCGTACCTATAATTTCGACGTGATTGATGGCGTGAATTATCAGATTGATGTATCGCAACCCGCCCGCTACGACGGGGAATGTCAGACCATTAATCCGAAAGCGGAACGTATTAAAAATCTGACCTTTAACGGCAAACCAATCGATCCGAATGCTACCTTCCTCGTCGCGACCAACAACTACCGCGCCTACGGCGGTAAGTTTGCCGGAACCGGCGACAACCACATCGCGTTTGCTTCTCCGGATGAAAACCGCTCGGTGCTGGCCGCGTGGATTGGTGCACAGACGAAGCGTGCCGGTGAAATTCATCCGGCGGCAGATAACAACTGGCGTCTGGCGCCAATTCACAGCGATACGCCACTGGATATTCGCTTTGAAACATCACCGTCTGATAAAGCCGCGGCGTTTATTAAAGAGAAAGGCCAGTATCCGCTGAAAAAAGTCGCGACCGATGACATCGGTTTCGCCATTTACCAGCTGGATTTAAGTAAGTAATTTTCGTGCCGGATGCGACGCAATAGCGTCTTATCCGGCCTACGAGTCGAAGTAATCTGTAGGCCGGATAAGGCGTTAGCCGCCATCCGGCAATACTTTACGCCGCCCGCTCTTCCCGCTGCGCTAAAACCTGCGGCAAATTCAGTTCTATCCAGTCCGCCAGCGCGGCGACTTTATCGCTCACCTGCTCACCCAACTGCGTCAAACTATATTCCACGTGCGGCGGTACCACCGGATATGACACCCGATTGATAAACCCGTCCTGCTCCAGCGCCTGCAGAGATTGCGCCAGCATCTTTTCACTGACCCCGCCCATCTTACGGCGCAAATCGCTGAAACGGTGCGTACCGTCGCGCAGCGCCACCAGAATCAATACACCCCAGCGGCTGGTGACGTGTTTTAACACCTCGCGGGAGGGACACTGTTCGGCAAACAAGTTGCCATCGCGTAACTGCTGGGAGAGCGTCGAAGCTGTCATTTTCATACTAACCTTTTTGTACGTACTTACTAAAAGTAAGTTTAGGTGTTAGCGTGATTAAACACAAGACCAATACCAAGGAGTCACCCCATGATCGCGATTACCGGCGCCACCGGCCAACTGGGCCAACACGTTATTGAATCTCTGCTGAAAACCGTTCCTGCCAGCCAGATTGTGGCAATCGTGCGTAATCCCGCTAAAGCGACGGCGCTTAGTCAGCAGGGCATTACCGTTCGTCAGGCGGATTACAGCGATGAAGCCGCCTTTACAACTGCCTTACAGGGTATCGACAAGCTACTGCTGATCTCCTCCAGCGAAGTGGGACAACGTGCCCCGCAGCATCGCAACGTGATTAATGCAGCGAAAGCCGCTCACGTGAAATTTATCGCCTACACCAGCCTGCTGCACGCTGACACCTCCCCGCTGGGGCTGGCTGATGAGCATGTGGCAACCGAGCAGATGCTGGCTGAATCCGGTATCGCCTACGCGCTACTGCGTAACGGCTGGTACACCGAAAACTATCTCGCCAGCGCACCGGCTGCTCTGGAACATGGCGTGTTTATCGGGGCTGCAGGTGAAGGCAAAATTGCCTCAGCGACCCGCGCCGACTATGCCGCTGCCGCCGCGCGCGTCATCAGTGAAGACGGTCACGCCGGTAAAACCTATGAGCTGGCGGGCGACGCAGGCTGGCCCCTGAGCCAGTTGGCTGCCGAGCTGGCAAAACAGAGTGGTAAAAAAGTGGTGTATCAGAACCTGAGCGAAGCTGATTTTGCCGCCGCGCTAAAAGGTGTAGGTCTGCCTGCCGGACTGGCGGACATGCTGGCTGACTCAGACACTGGCGCCTCCAAAGGCGGTCTGTTTGACGACAGCCATACGCTGAGCAAACTGATTGGTCGCCCGACCACCTCGCTGGCTGACAGCGTCAAAGGCATCGTGTAAGTGTTAAAAATTAGTTAATTGTGGTGGCATCCCCGCGCATCCTCTCTGATAATGACAGGATGATGCGTGGGGAGAGAAAACGTGCAAGGTGTACCTGAGCAGTTTATTGATGAGAAAGACAGCGCCCGCTTTCGCCATCTGGCGCAGGTGCCGGGCGTAGAGCTGTATCATGCGCACATCTCACGTTACGCCTTTGAGCCGCACACACATGAAGCATTCGGCATTGGCGCGATAGAAGCCGGAGCCGAACGTTTTCGTTATCGCGGCACGCAGTACGTGGCCCCCGCCCATTCCGTCGTAACCATGAATCCCGATGAGCTGCACACCGGCGAGGCCGAAACCGCCGATGGCTGGCGCTATCGGATGATTTATCTTGAGCCCGATCTTCTGGAAGAGGTCACTGGGATCCGCCACTGGTGGTTTCATGACGTAACGCGTCACGATCCGCTGCGCTCGCGCCAGATCTGCTCGCTGATCCACGGCCTGTGGAACACGGAAGATCCGTTGGCGCAAAAAGGACTATTGCTCGATCTGATCGACACGTTCCAGCCGCTGGCCCGCCATGCACCGGTTTTGCCGGAGGGGGCGCATCGCTTTGAACGAGTACGCGAGTATCTGCACGATAATTATATGCATCCGGTCACGCTCGACGAGCTGGCGCGGGTTGCATCGCTGAGTCCCTGGCATTTTCAGCGCCAGTTTAAATCTCATTTCCACGTCACGCCGCACCAGATGTTGATGGCGATCCGCCTGTGGCGAGCCAAAGGTTTTCTCACTTGCGGTATGCCCGCCGCAGAGGTCGCCGCCGCAACCGGCCTCACCGACCAGTCGCATCTCACCCGCGCGTTTACCCATCGCTACGGCATTACGCCAGTGCGTTATCAGAAACAAGTCGTCCGGCGTTGATCAGCAATCTCATACAATACGGCGGCATTTTTCCTGCCTACACTCGACGTATTGTTAAGCGATGTGGATATCAAAAATGATTAGCGGTGTGTTGTATGCCCTGCTGGCCGGGCTGATGTGGGGATTAATTTTTGTTGGACCGCTGATCGTACCGGAATACCCGGCGGTATTGCAGTCGATGGGGCGCTATCTGGCGCTGGGGCTGATCGCATTGCCGATTGCCTGGCTGGGACGTGTGCGCCTGCGTCAACTCGGGCGGAAAGACTGGGTAACTGCGCTGACGCTAACAATGATGGGAAATCTGATTTATTACGTTTGCCTGGCAAGCGCTATCCAGCGCACCGGCGCACCGGTCTCCACGATGATTATTGGTACATTGCCGGTGGTGATCCCGGTCTTCGCTAACCTGCTCTACAGCCAGCGTGACGGCAAATTATCATGGTGGCGTTTGTCGCCTGCGCTGGTGTTGATTGGTATAGGCCTGCTGTGCGTGAATATCTCGGAGCTGAATCAGGGACTCCCTGACTTTAGCGGCTGGCGATATGGTTCTGGCATCGCACTGGCGCTGATTTCGGTGGTGTGTTGGGCGTGGTATGCGCTGCGTAATGCCCGCTGGCTGCGCGAGAATCCGGATAAGCACCCGATGATGTGGGCGACGGCCCAGGCACTGGTGACGCTGCCTGTTTCTCTGTTCGGCTATATTGCCGCCTGCCTGTGGTTGAACGGGCAAACGCCGGACTTCGCTCTGCCCTTCGGTCCGCGTCCAGCCGTGTTTATCGGCCTGATGATAGCCATTGCGGTATTGTGTTCTTGGGTTGGCGCACTGTGCTGGAACGTCGCCAGCCAGAAGCTGCCGACGGTGATCCTCGGCCCGTTGATTGTCTTCGAAACGCTGGCTGGTTTGCTGTACACCTTTATACTGCGCCAGGAATTTCCGCCGCTGCTGACGGTAAGCGGTATTACGCTGCTGATGGTTGGGGTAGTGATAGCCGTCAGAGCCAAGCCGCAGAAACCGAGCGTCGTCGTGGTACCACAATCATAATGTGCCGGATGGTGCTCCGCTTATCCGGCCTACTGGATAATATCTTGTAGGCCGGAGCAGACGTTAAACTTTAAACACCGCCACCGTCTGGTTCAACCGTGCGGCCTGCTCTTCGAGCGCGGCTGCGGCGGAAGCGGATTCCTCCACCAGCGAGGCGTTTTGCTGCGTGACGCGATCCATCTCAGCCACCGCCTGACCGACCTGATCGATACCCCGACTCTGTTCATCAGAGGCCGACGCAATTTCTCCCATAATATCGGTAACCTGGGTGACGGCACTGACAATTTCCGCCATCGTCTCACCCGCCTCATGCACCAGCGCCGTACCGGCATTGACCCGATTCCCTGAGTCATCAATCAACGCCTTAATTTCTTTTGCCGCCTGAGCGCTACGCTGCGCCAGCGTGCGCACCTCGCCTGCGACTACAGCAAAGCCACGCCCCTGTTCGCCCGCTCGCGCCGCTTCTACCGCCGCGTTCAGCGCCAGGATGTTGGTCTGGAAAGCAATACCGTCGATAACAGTAGTAATTTGCGCAATTTTGCTGGAACTGGTGGCGATTTCATCCATCGTACGCACCACGCCATCAACCACGGTTCCGCCTTTCTGCGCCGTCTGCGAAGCATTTTTTGCCAGGCTGGTCGCCTGACGCGCGTTATCTGCATTCTGTCTCACGGTTGCAGTAAGTTGTTCCATGCTGGCTGCGGTCTCCTCCAGAGAGGCGGCCTGCTGTTCGGTACGTGAAGAGAGATCGTTACTGCCAGCGGCAATTTCACCCGCGCCGGTATAGATGGTGTCAGCCCCGTCACGCACCACGCTGACCGTGTTCGCCAGCGCCTGCTGCATGTCGCGGACGTTGCCTGCCAGCAGCGCCATTTCATTACTGCCATCGGCATTGATGCGGTGAGTCAAATCACCTGCGGCAATATGGCGAATATGTCCCATCACCTCGTGGAGCGGCTTGAGCAGCACTCGCTGCATCGCCAGCCAACTGGCGATAATCACGGTGACGACAATCAGCATCACCGCGGACAGCAGCCAGATTATCTTCTGGTAGTCACTCTCATTGTCCTGTACCCCGGCAGTGGCCAGCGCCGTTTGCGCGCTACGCCATTCCCGATAAACTTCCTGCATGGCCGTTTGCTTTTGCTCGGCGTTCTGCTTGAACATCTCTTCCAGCTTTCCTTCAGCCAGCAGCGCGTTCATTTTTGCCAGCGTCGCAGAATAGATGCCGTACTGTTCTTCCAGTCGATCGGCCAGATGCTCATCCAACCCCGGCGTTTCCGGTAGAGCGTAATATTTATCGTAATGCTCTTTCGATTCGGCCAACAGGCGATTTGCTGTGTTCACCAGCTCCTTCAACTGACCGCCGTTAATCTCGCTAGCCATCGTTCCCTGTAAACGCAGCATGCCCCGGTTGAGCGTGACGCGAGCCTGGTTCAGGCTAATCCACGCATCGGTAAACTCGGCCACATTCTGGCTGGAAAGTTGAGACACGTTAAAGTTCTGCTTATCGTTATTGAGCGCGCCAATAAAGACGCCCGCGGAGATGAGCTGCATTGCGCCCAGGGCGAGTAACACGGTGATAAGTAAGGTTATCACTTTGATTCGTTTGAACATCTGTAGCCTTTTTATTATGCAGGTATTGTCTGAGGTCTAACTATCGGCAGCGGCGTGCGCTTATTTAATCCTGTCGAGCCGCTTTTTTCGCCGCCCCTCACCTTTCCAATAAGATTCAGCACCTTAACGAAATAAGAAATTTTCGTGACGTTCATCACAAAACACCCCACCCCGAAAGGGTTATATCCTTCGCCATAAGTTGCATTTAAAATACATCTTATATTATTGAGAATGAGGTAACGGCAATGTCTTATCGCGATCAACCTTTAGGTGAACTGGCGCTCTCTATTCCTCGCGCTTCGGCCCTGTTTCGTAAATACGATATGGATTACTGCTGCGGCGGTAAGCAAACGCTGGCACGCGCTGCCGCGCGTAAAGAGCTGGATTTAGACGTTATTGAGGCGCAGCTTGCGCAGCTGGCTGAACAGCCGCTGGAGAAAGACTGGCGTACCGTGGCTCTGGCTGAAATCATCGACCATATCATCGTGCGTTATCACGACAGACACCGCGAACAGCTGCCGGAGCTGATCCTGCAGGCCACAAAAGTTGAACGCGTTCACGCAGACAAACCGAACGTACCGCGCGGTCTGGCGAAAAACCTGACCATGCTGCATGAAGAGCTGTCCAGCCACATGATGAAAGAAGAGCAGATCTTGTTCCCGATGATCAAACAGGGCATGGGTAGCCAGGCGATGGGGCCAATCAGCGTGATGGAAAGCGAACATGACGATGCGGGTGAACTGGTGGAAGTGATCAAACACATCACCCACAACGTGACGCCGCCGCCAGAAGCCTGCACCACCTGGAAAGCCATGTATAACGGCATTAACGAAATGATCGATGACCTGATGGAACACATCAGCCTGGAAAACAATGTGTTGTTCCCGCGTGCCCTCGCAGGTGAATAAAAAAAGGCGCCCGAGAGCGCCTTCCTGAAGTCCGAATTCGGCCACTGCTTATGTGGCCTTTTTTGTGTCCGATATGACAACGCTTAACGCATACCCGCCATACGTTTCTTACCGATAAACAACCAGCCCAGACCCAGCGCGATGAACCACAGCGGCGTCACCATCAACGCCTGACGGGTATCATCTTCCAGCGTCAGCAGTACCAGTACGAAGACGAAGAACGCCATACATACCCAGCACATCAGCTTGCCTAACGGCATCTTGTAAATTGATTTTTCATGCAGGTGAGGACGTTGCTTGCGGTACACCAGGTACGAGCAAAGAATGATGGTCCAGACGAACATGAACAGAATCGCCGACACGGTGGTGATCATGGTGAACGCGCCAATCACGCTCGGGTTCACGTACAGCATCACCACGCCGCCCAACAGACAGATACAGGAGAAGGTTAACCCCTTCGCCGGAACTGCGCGTTTAGACAGCTTGGCAAATGCTTTAGGCGCAACGCCTTCCTGCGCCAGGCCGAACAGCATACGGCTGGTAGAGAACACGCCGCTGTTTGCGGAAGAGGCAGCTGAAGTCAGAACCACAAAGTTGATCAGGCTCGCCGCAGCAGGCAGACCAACCAGCACAAACAGTTCAACGAATGGGCTCTTGGTTGGTACTACCGAGCTCCACGGCGTTACGGACATAATCACGATCAGCGCGAACACGTAGAACATGATAATACGAATTGGAATCGAGTTAATGGCGCGCGGCAGAGATTTCTCAGGATCCTTGGTTTCCGCGGCGGTCGTTCCCACCAGCTCAATACCCACAAACGCGAACACCGCTATCTGGAAGCCGGCAAAGAAGCCGCTCAGACCTTTCGGGAACCAGCCACCGTCATTCCACAGATGCGTGAACGATGCCTGAACGCCGGTTGGCGACTGGAAGTGCGTCAGCACCATCACCAGACCGACGACAATCAGGCCGATGATGGCGACGATTTTGATCATCGCAAACCAGAACTCCATCTCACCGAACATTTTTACGGTGGCGAGGTTGAGGCTCAGCAGCAGCACAATCACCGCCAGCGAGGCGACCCAATCTGACAGTTCGGGGAACCAGAATTGCGCATACGCGGTAATCGCGACAACGTCTGCCATCCCAGTAACGACCCAGCAGAACCAGTAGGTCCAGCCGGTAAAATACCCGGCCCATGGCCCGAGCAGATCGGAGGCGAAATCACTAAACGATTTGTACTCCAGATTCGAGAGCAGCAATTCACCCATTGCCCGCATCACGAAAAACAGCATAAAACCGATGATCATATATACAAAGATGATCGACGGTCCGGCGAGACTGATGGTTTTACCGGAGCCCATAAACAGGCCAGTACCGATAGCACCACCAATAGCAATAAGTTGAATATGACGGTTTGTGAGATTGCGCCGTAGCGACTGTTCAGACGACGCCTCTTCAGCGGTGTCGACTTTTACCTGATCTACCATGTTTTTTTCTTCCTGTACCTGTCTGTGTTGTTCAGGCTCTACGGCCTTTAGTGTGTCTATGATACGACGATCCTGTTATCAGGACTCATCGATATTAGGTAAGAATTGGCGGGATGAATACTAAGATTTAGATATAATGTTAATTTAATGTTTAAAGTGAGTGTCATATCACTCTGATAGCGCGAATCAGCTCACAAAAATACACGCTGATGCGGCATTTGCAAGATAAAATATCGACAACGACGTAACTATAGCTTTTCACGCTATTTATTTGTTCCCCCCGACCTCGGGGGGAACAGAAGTCACTGCTTACAGGATCTCAAGCAGCTCAACGTCGAACACCAGCGTGCTGAACGGAGGAATGGACGCGCCAGCACCACGCTCGCCGTAAGCCAGTTCCTGAGGAATAGTCAGTTCCCATTTCGAACCTACCGGCATCAGGGTCAGTGCTTCAATCCAGCCAGGGATTACGCCGTTAACCGGGAATTCAGCCGGTTCGCCACGTGCGACAGAGCTGTCAAACACGGTACCGTCGATCAGTTTACCGGTATAATGCACGCGAACGCGGTCAGTACGCGCCGGAATAGCCCCTTCGCCCTGAGTCAGAACACGGAACTGCAAACCGGATTCAGTGCTGTTCACACCCTCTTTCTCACGGTTTTCTTCCAGATATTTGACGCCATCAGCCGCCATAGCCTGGAAGCGTTCGCGACGTACTGCATCAGCGCGTTCATGGATTTCACGCAGCGCGCGATGCACAACATCAACCGGCACTGCCGGGTGCTTACCTTCCAGCGCGTCAGCGATACCCGCTACCAGCGCTTCAGGCAACAGTCCTTCCAGTCCGGATTCGCTCAGCTGTTGTCCTACCTGCAAACCAATACCGTAGCTTGCTTGCGCTTCGATAGTGTCAAAAGTCGGGTTAGCCATCATATTTCCTTTCATCGGATGTAAAGTAGCGGGCAGCATATCAGCCATGCCGCATCCGGTAAAACTTTGTCTCGGGAACAGATGACAAATCGCGAGGAAACATAAACAATAGGAATATCCCGCGTTGACGTCACGAAAGCGGGTAATATGACGAACATCATAGCGTTAGCCATCTATACTCTATGATCGAGGAACGAGACGCGGAGCAGGAGGAAAGCCATGCCCGGGCGCTTTGAATTAAAACCAACCCTGGCGAAAATCTGGCATGCACCGGACAATTTTCGCATTATGGATCCGCTACCGCCTATGCACCGCCGCGGCATTATTATTGCTGCTATCGTGCTGGTGATAGGTTTCCTGCTTCCTTCCAGTGACACCAGCGATGCCCCTGTGGTGACGCGTACTGCCCAGCTGGATTTACAGTCACAGTCGCAGCCACCAACCGAGGCTCAGCTACAGGCACAGTTAGTCGCCCCGCAAAACGATCCCGGCCAGGTCGCTCCGGTTGCTCCAGAGCCAATCCAGGAAGGAGAACCTGATGCGCAGCCGCAGG
Organism: Citrobacter sp. Cf136; assembly: GCF_030333815.1. NCBI lineage: Bacteria > Pseudomonadati > Pseudomonadota > Gammaproteobacteria > Enterobacterales > Enterobacteriaceae > Citrobacter > Citrobacter sp. Cf136. The sequence continues at coordinate 466,234 of NZ_JAOWFE010000040.1, forward strand.
CTCAGCAATCTCAGCCGCAGACGCAACCTTTCCAACAGGATAGCGGAATTGAGCAACAGTGGCGCTCTTATCGCGTAGACTCGGGCAAAACGCTGGCCCAGGTCTTCCGTGACCATAACCTCCCGCCAACCGATGTGTATGCAATGGCGCAGGTTGAAGGCGCGGGAAAACCGCTAAGCAACCTGAAAGACGGTCAGATGGTGCAGATCAGGCAGAATGCCAATGGCGTGGTGACGGGATTAACCATTGATACCGGGAATGGCCAGCAGGTTCTGTTCACCCGCCAGCCTAACGGCAGTTTTATTCGCGCCCGTTAAGCGGCGCCATCAGGCATCAAGGTGAAGCGTCAGCGCTTCACCTTATTCACCCACCAGATCCCCGAACAGACCAGCACCAGCGCCAGTGCATATTTCCATTCGAGAATGTTTTCGCCGAGGAATATCGCCGACAGCACCGCCCCCGAAACCGGGATCAGGAAGTTAAACGGCGCAATCATCCCCACACGATTATGCTTGAGCAGAATACTCCACAAGGCAAAGGCGACCGAAGAGAGTAACGTCAGGTAGCCCAGAATTGCCACCGAAGACGCTCCGTGTACGGTCAGCGTGCCGCCAAAAGCGTAGCCACCGATAACCAACGCCAGACCGCCACCGCCCAACTGGTACCCTGTCATTACCGTCGGATCCACCGTCTGAGAAATACGTTTTCCATATAGCGTGGCAGCAGAAAGAATAAAGGCCGCCATCACTACTGAGCCGTCTCCTAACAGGCTGAAACTAAAATCCATTCCGCTGCTAAAGTTTACTACCATCACCCCAGCAAAGCCGAGGATACAGCCCAGCGCTTTGTTGTAGCTCAGTTTGTCATTATGGTAGATAAAATGGGCCAGTAGCACGCTGAAGAAGGTCCCGGTCGCATTCATGATGGACCCTTTCACCCCCGTCGTGAAAGCCAGGCCAATATAGAAGAAGATGTATTGCAGCGAGGTTTGCGTCAGCCCCAACAGCGTGAGTTGGCCGTACTGACGCGGGCTTAACCGGCCAATCGGTTTTCGCTGCGCCATCGCCAGCATTAGCAGCAATATTCCCGCAAACAGAAAGCGATATCCGGCAAAGACAATCTTTGAGGGAATGTCATCCGTGGCAATCTGGAAGATCTCATATCCACTTTTGATCGCCGGATAGGCGCTCCCCCACAGCAGGCAGCAGAACGCCGCGCTCAGATAGACAACATTTTTACGCGCAAACAGAGGTTGGTGCGTTGGTTCCATTCCATCACCACTTTGAAATAATGTTTTATTTTTGTGATTATCCCGAAAAGGATAAAGAATAGCCAGAGAGAAAAGCGGGGGAACAGAAAAGCAAAACGCCGGCACAGGGCCGGCGCTTTTACGCGGTCATCAGAATAAAAACTTATTCTGCAACTACGTTTACAGTCAGCTTAGCAAACACTTCGCTGTGAACCTGGAAGCTCACTTCGTGCTCACCAGTGGTACGCAGAACGCCGTTCGGCAGACGAACTTCGCTCTTAGCTACTTCAACGCCAGCTGCAGTTACAGCGTCAGCGATGTCGCGAGTACCGATGGAACCGAACAGTTTACCTTCGTCGCCAGCTTTAGACGCGATGGTTACGGTTTCCAGTGCGTTGATTTTCTCAGCACGAGCTTCAGCAGCGGACAGAACGTCAGCCAGTTTAGCTTCCAGCTCAGCGCGACGCGCTTCGAAAAATTCAACGTTTTTCTTGGTAGCAGGAACAGCTTTACCCTGTGGTACCAGGAAGTTACGAGCATAGCCCGCTTTAACGTTAACCTGATCACCCAGGCTACCCAGGTTTGCTACTTTATCAAGCAGAATAACTTGCATTACCTTATCCTCTCAAAGTCGTATTAATGGACCGTGACCGATTACTGATGACGATCAGTGTACGGCAGCAGGGACAGGTAGCGAGCGCGTTTGATAGCGCGAGCCAGCTGACGCTGGTATTTTGCACGGGTACCGGTGATACGGCTTGGGACAATCTTACCGCTTTCGGTGATGTAGTTTTTCAGCGTAGCGATATCTTTATAGTCGATCTCTTGAACGCCTTCCGCGGTGAAACGGCAGAACTTGCGACGACGGAAATAACGTGCCATATGGCTAGTCTCCAGAATCTATCAATTCAATCTGCTCGGCATGCAGAACCATTTTGCTCAGGCCGTTCTTTGCCTTGTGGCAAGAGATGAACCCCTGAACGGTCACTGCGCTACCGACCGTTATACTGTGAGTAATGGCCTGGTTTTCGTGTCCGCTAATAATAACGGGCATTTGGCACCACGCCTGCCGGTGAAACCCGGCTTCCTCCTGCACAGAACGATGCTCAAGCACGAACTGGCAATGAGGAATTCCTGATGGACTGACCTTTCGAAGGGGAGCCCTGCACACGGTGCCGGACAACGCCAGACGGTTGGTCATCAGAAATTACTCTTCAGAATCCCCAGCTTCAGCATCATCTGCGGTTTCGTTAGCGAAATCATCGCGACGCTCACGGCGCTCGTCTTTCGCTTTAACCATCGGAGATGCTTCGGTAACAGCGTGTTTAGTACGCATAACCATGCTGCGGATAACGGCATCGTTGAAGCGGAAGGTAGTTTCCAGCTCATCGATCACTTCCTGCGGCGCTTCAACGTTCATCAGAACGTAGTGAGCTTTGTGCAGTTTGTTGATCGGGTAAGCCAGCTGACGGCGGCCCCAGTCTTCCAGACGGTGGATCGTGCCTTCTGCACCAGTGATGGCAGCAGTGTAGCGTTCGATCATACCCGGAACCTGTTCGCTCTGGTCAGGATGGACCATAAAAACGATTTCGTAATGACGCATCGAATTGCTCCTTACGGATTATTCAGCCTCCTGTCTGGGTCAGCCGAGGCCCATGGAGGCAAGGAACGTGTTAAAGGTCGGCTGAAAAATGACGCGTCATAATACTGGGGTCAGCAGTTAAACTCAAGGTGCTTGTACGATTATTTATCATGTCGCCATTAATACATATCCAGCAGCATTTTGACGCTGATACAAATAGAGACGATGACAATCATGGGTCGGATGACTTTCTTGCCGCGCGTCAGTACAACTGTCGCACCCAGACGTGCGCCAAGGGATTGCCCGGCAAACATCACCAGCCCCAGCGACCAGATCATTTTACCGCCGAAAATGAAGAACAGAATCGAGGCAATGTTCGACGCCAGGTTGATAAAATTCGAGTGAATTTGCGCTTTATCGATACTGTACCCCCACAGCAGGATATAGCAGAGCGTATAAAAGGAGCCGGCCCCGGCACCGAGAAAACCATCATAAAACCCAATACCTCCCCCGCAGATCAACGAGAAGAGAAACAGGGATACATGCTGCTTCCTTTTCGGTTCGCTAAGATTAGGCGCAGAAATAAAGTAGATAGCGACCGCGATAATCAGGATCGGCAGCAGTTTCTTCAACACGTCCGGTTCAATAAACTGGATAAGCGTTGTGCCCATCGCAGAACCGATAAAGGCAGATAAAAAGACATATTTGTGCTCCTGCACATTAATATGTCCCCGGCGTAAAAAGTAAATTCCGGAGGTTAGCGAGCTACCCAGTGCCTGAATTTTATTGGTTGCCAGCGCATTAGCCGGGGGTAAACCAGAAATTAAGAGAGCGCCAATAGAGAGAAAACCACCGCCGCCCGACACCACGTTAATAAAGCCAGCCACCAGCGCGACCATAAACATAATCACGAAATAGCTGAAATCCATGAATGAAGTATCCATAAGTTTTTGCCTAATTATCATAAAGTTATATTAATTATCTGGCTCACTATAAACGGCGTACTCACCCGATTAAATTGACTATTTGGTAAGAGCTTATGCGCGTAAGGCAGGTATTTTTAACCGTAGCGGAAGGCATCAGCTGATTGTTAATTAAAGAAAAGATGGCTTTACGGTAATTTTTTGAACAACTGCATCAGAAATGGTCGCTATCGACTGCGCCGGCAGCGGTTAAAATTAAATCAGAAGTTATCCACTCACAGGAGAGAGCTAACCAGAGACCGCAGTCGAGGAGGTACATATGCGAGCCCGTGTTTTGACCCTTCTGGCTGTACTTTTGCTCAGTGCAAATGCAACGGCAGCCATCAAAATTGACAATCATCAGGCCAGGAATATGGATGATGTGCAGAGCTTAGGCGTTATTTACATAAATCATAACTTCGCCACTGAAAGTGAAGCCACTCAGGCCCTGAATGAAGAAACCGATGCGCAAGGCGCAACCTACTATCACGTGATCCTCACCAGGGAACCCGGTAGTAACGGAAATATGCACGCCAGTGCAGATATTTATCGCTAGCACCAGAAACAACCAACGAGAACATTGCCACAGTTTGACTTGCCCCCTTCACTGGGGGCTTTTTTTTGCAAAACAATCCCGAAGCCAGACCGATCTCATCCCCATGAAGAGTTGGCTCCGGAACGTTTTTTCTTACTTCTGGCCGTAATAGGCATTTGGGCCGTGCTTACGCATGAAGTGCTTATTCATCAGGTAACTGTCGATGGGGCTGAGCGCCGGATTAATGCCACGCGCAATCCATGCCATTTTTGCCACCTCTTCCATCACCACAGCGTTATGTACCGCGTCGTGAGCATCTTTGCCCCAGGCAAACGGGCCATGTTGGTACACCACTACGCCAGGCGTATGTAAAGGTTCCACCTCCCCGAGCGTTTCAATAATCACCCTACCGGTATTAAGTTCATACTCCTCCTGAACTTCAGCTTCAGTTAAAGCCCGGGTACAGGGAATATCGCCAAAGAAGTAGTCAGCATGCGTCGTGCCGAGCGCAGGAATTGCCAGACCTGCCTGCGCCCATGCCGTCGCGTGGGTTGAGTGGGTATGCACCACGCCGCCGAGAGAGGAAAAACGGCGATACAACGCCAGATGGGTGAGGGTGTCGGAAGAAGGACGATAGCGTCCCTCCACCACATTACCGTGCAGATCCACAACCACCATGTCATCCACTGTCATTGTTTGGTAGTCGACGCCACTGGGCTTAATCACCACCAGCCCGCGTTCGCGGTCAATGGCGCTGACGTTACCCCAGGTAAACGTCACCAGCCCGTAGCGCGGCAGATCCATGTTGGCCTCAAAAACCTGCTGTTTACGTTTTTGCATTACACTGCCTCCACCAGGCCCGCGCTGGCCATACGCGCTTTCACCCAGTCGCGCGCCTTCGCCACTTCACGTGCCGGGTCGTCCGACGTTTCGCTCCACATCTCAATCAGGTATGGTCCGCAATACCCACTCTGTTTGAGCGTCGCAAAACAACGTTCGAAATCGACAACCCCTTCACCAAACGGCACATTTTTGAATACACCGGGTTTGGTATCTTTCACGTGTACGGCAACTATATGGCCCATTCCCGCCTGCAGCTCCATCTGCACGTCGTTATCCCACGCCGATAAATTGCCAATATCGGGATACAGCTGGAACCACGGATTGTTGAGATAGTGGGCGTATCCCAGTGCCTTACTGATCGAATTCATCAGTGGATAATCCATGATTTCCATCGCCAGCGTCACCTGTGCACGGCTCGCCATCTCTACGCTCTCTTTCAGCCCATCGCGGAACCGACGACGCGTTTCGTTATTGGCCTGCTGGTAATAAACGTCGTAACCCGCCATTTGAATAACGCGAATACCGATATCCTGCGCAAACTGAATGGCTTTACGCATGATCTCCAGCCCCTGTTCGCGTACCGCATCATCTTCACTACCAAGCGGAAAACGACGATGAGCGCTCAGGCACATGGACGGTACCCGTATCCCGGTGTCGGCGATAGCGGCCACCAGCGCCAGTCGCTGCTCGCGGTTCCAGTCAAGACGCGCCAGGCGAGCGTCGGTTTCATCAACCGACATTTCGACAAAGTCAAAGCCCAGTTCCTTCGCCAGTTGCAAGCGTTCCAGCCAGCACTCCCCGCCGGGGAGTGCTTTTTCATAAATACCGAGCGGGACCTGTTTCGACAACATAGTCGCTCCTCATCCCCACAGTTGGGCGATAGAACGTTTGAACTGACGGGCCGCTTCCACCGGAGAGGCGGCATCGCGAATACTGCGGCCGGCAATAAAGACGTGAATCGGAATTCCCTGGAACAGCGGCAGATCTTCCAGCGCCAGACCGCCGGTGACGGTGACTTTAAAGCCCATCTCGGACAGACGCTTGATCGCGCTGATATCCGCTTCTCCCCACGCCACGCCCGCCGCCTGCGCATCACGACTGCGGTGATATACAACTTGCCCAATCCCTGCGTCACGCCACTCTTGCGCCTGCTCCCAGGTCCAGTAACCAGTCAGTTCAATCTGTACATCACCGTTAAATTCTTTCGCCACCTCCAGCGCACCCTTGGTGGTGTTGATATCGGCACAGCAGATGACGGTGACCCAGTCAGCGTTGGCTTCGAAACACATGCGGGAGAGGATTTTTCCCGCATCGGCAATTTTGGCGTCCGCCAGCACAATTTTATGTGGGTAAAGCGCTTTCAGATCGCGAACGGCGCGCACGCCCTCTGCCACGCAAAGAATAGTGCCCACCTCAATGATATCGACCTCTTCGGCAATCAGACGCGTCGTTTCATACGCGGAAGACATTGATTGGTTATCCAGCGCAACCTGCAACATAGGTAATGACATTTTGGTATCCTTTTAAACAGCCGCCGCAGTGGCGTTATCAATTAAATCCAACACTTCCTGCGCGGTGCGGCAGGCGCGTAAACGGTCGAAATTGGCTTCGTCATCAAAGAGATTCACGATCTGCATGATGCCCACTTCCTGATGCGTGTTGGCGTCAACTGCCGCCATCGTGATCAGAATGTCGACCGGGTCGTTATCCTCGTGGTTAAACACCAGCGGCGTTTTCAGCGTCACCAGCGCAAAACCGGTTTTCTTGACCCCTTCCTCCGGACGGCCGTGCGGCATCGCCAGGCCTGGCGCAATCACAAAGTACGGGCCAAACTGCTCAACGCCATCAAGGATGGCTTGGTAGTAGCGTGGTTCAACCACATCAGCCTTAACCAGCAGATCCACGCCAAGCTTTACCGCTTCCTGCCAGGTACTGGCCTCGGCTTGCAAAAGGATGGAACTATTGTCTGCCAGCGAGTCACGTAATTTCATATGCCGCCCCTTACTTCACGTCCTGCGGAAAATGCGCTTTGATCACTTCCAGCAGTTTTGGTCCAAAATCGGCAGGAGACAGCATGTTGCGTACGCCAACGACATATTTATTGCCAGAAACGGTAATCTCGCCGGCGATATGCGTAGAGGCGATGATAATATCCGCTCCGCTCAGTTCACTTTTGTATTCACCCACGGCGCAGCTGTTTACCGTATGGTCAATATTTGACTGGGTTAAAAACTGGTCCACCTTCATTTTCATGATCATGGAACTGCCCTGCCCATTGCCACACACAGCCAGAATACGTACGGTCATAATCGGAACTCCTTATTAAGCAGAGTGTTCTGCCAGTTGTTTTTCTGCGTCTTCCTCAGCACGCAACGTGCGTCCTGCGAAAAACATATAAGCCAGTGCAATCAGAATAATGACGGCCATAAACACGATGCCGATGGAGGCAAAGCCTTGCATCATCGGCGGTGCCAGAATTGACCAGTCCGCCATGCCCATCCAGGCGCTCATACCGGTGAGCTTCACCGCCCAGACGCAGCCGAAGATTTCGATCATCCCCATCACCAGGCAAATCTTGAGCGCTGCGCGCCAGCCGCCAAAGTGGTTAGCAAATACGCCGATAGTGGCGTTCGAGAAGAACATCGGGATAAAACCTGGGATAATCAGAATGGAAGAGCCGCAGGCCACAAGGATGCCCACCGCAATCAGTTGGCCGATGGTCCCCCACATAAAGCCCCAGACCACCGCGTTAGGAGCAAAGCTATAAATCGCCGCGCAGTCGATGGCCAGTACCGCGCCCGGGATCAGGCGTTGAGAGATACCGTTGAACGCTTCTGAAAGTTCAGCAACGAACATACGTACGCCCTGGGTGATGATGAAGATAGCGACAGCAAACGAAAAACCGGTTTGCAGGATATACACCGTCCAGTGGGTTTTACCCGCCATCGCCTGAACCACATCAATGCCGAAAGAGAGCAGGATCGCCCCGAAGAAGATGGTCATCACAATCGCGGTAGAAACGATGTTGTCATGGAAGATATTCAGCCAGCCTGGCAGCTTGAGATCTTCTACGCTCTCCTCTTTCTTACCCAGATACGGCGCGACTTTGTAAGCAATCCAGGAGGCGAACTGCTGCTGGTGACCGATGGAAAAACCACAGCCGTCGGTCACTTCCTGGGTCGGCTTGTACATCATATTGGAGGTAATGCCCCAGTAGAGCGACACCAGCACCGCGGTACAGATGATGGTGGTCCACATGGAATAGCCAAAGATGTAGAAAGAGACGGCGATCAGGCCCGCCTGCTGGAACATGATGTGCCCGGTCAGCATGATGGTACGAATACCGGTAATCCGCCGTAGCAGTACATAACAAATGTTTAGCGCCAGCGCCAACAGTACCGCGTACCCTACCCAGCTATAGGCATCCCCCATACGTTCGATGGTTGCCATCATGGAGGCATAGGTATCGGAAATCGCACCGTTGATACCGTAAACCTCGGACATCTTCGCCACTACCGGTTTAAACGTGCTGGTCAGAATGCCCGACCCTGCCTGCAATAACATAAAACCGATAATCGTTTTGATCGTGCCTTTGATAATGACGCTGACACTTTTACGCAACAGGATGTAGCCGAGGCAGGTCACAATACCCAACAGCAACGGTGCATTGGTCATGACCTGATTAAAAAAGACGGTAAAGATGTTGTAGAGGATCTCCATAACGATCTCCAGTAGACGAAGTTGCTGAACATTCATTACAGATGCCCAGGATGTTGTGCTCTCACTCTAATTTTCAAAAGTAATCACAACAAGATTGAATTTGATTAAATGTGATGCAGTACGCAAATAATTCTCTCACTTGCAGAGTGGATTTGCTCCGAATTCATTCACTTCAAAATAAATCCATTTAAAACAATAAAATAAAAAAATACATTTCATATAAACCATCTTGTCACGTTGTAATTTGTTAACAATTTTTCATTCAACATCAAAAATCAACGCATTGCCTTCTTGAGAAAATGATGTCAGTATCAATCAAAACAAATCACAATTTGATTCAACTTGAATAAACATGAAGGTAATTGCGATGAGTAAAGTAAAAAGCATCACGCGTGAATCATGGATCCTGAGCACATTCCCGGAGTGGGGAAGCTGGCTGAATGAAGAGATCGAGCAGGAACAGGTCGCACCAGGTACTTTCGCGATGTGGTGGCTCGGCTGCACCGGAATTTGGCTGAAGTCGGAAGGCGGGACTAACGTCTGCGTCGATTTCTGGTGCGGCACGGGCAAACAGAGTCACGGTAACCCGCTGATGAAAACCGGTCACCAGATGCAACGCATGGCAGGGGTGAAGAAGCTGCAGCCAAACCTGCGCACCACGCCGTTTGTTCTTGATCCGTTTGCCATTCGTCAGATCGATGCGGTGCTGGCCACGCACGATCATAACGATCACATCGACGTAAATGTTGCGGCAGCCGTCATGCAGAACTGTGCCGACGACGTGCCGTTTATTGGACCGCAGACTTGTGTGGATCTGTGGATCGGTTGGGGTGTACCAAAAGAGCGCTGCATCGTGGTAAAACCAGGCGATGTGGTAAAAGTGAAAGATATTGAAATTCATGCGCTTGATGCGTTCGATCGTACTGCGTTAATCACCCTGCCCGCCGATCAGAAAGCCGCTGGCGTACTGCCGGATGGTATGGATGCCCGCGCAGTAAACTATCTGTTCAAAACGCCGGGCGGTACGCTTTATCATAGCGGCGACTCACACTACTCCAACTACTATGCAAAGCATGGCAACGAGCACCAGATCGACGTCGCACTCGGATCCTACGGCGAGAACCCACGGGGTATTACGGACAAAATGACCAGTTCTGACATGCTGCGTATGGCGGAGGCCCTGAATACAAAAGTGGTGATCCCTTTCCATCATGATATCTGGTCAAACTTTCAGGCCGATCCGCAGGAGATCCGCGTACTGTGGGAGATGAAAAAAGATCGCCTTAAGTATGGCTTTAAGCCATTCATCTGGCAGGTAGGTGGCAAATTCACCTGGCCGCTGGACAAAGATAACTTTGAATATCACTATCCGCGCGGCTTTGATGACTGCTTCACCATTGAACCGGATTTACCGTTTAAATCGTTCTTGTGATCCACACAAAATGCCGGGCCATCCCGGCATTTTTTTCCCATTTACTTTAGTATTTCCAGGCTATTTCAAATATCATCTTTTCAAATCAATTTGTATCGGAATAGCTCATGACTGAAGCACAAAGACATCAAATATTGCTGGATATGCTGGCGCAGTTGGGCTTTGTTACCGTTGAGAACGTAGTTGAGCGTCTGGGGATTTCACCCGCCACTGCGCGCCGGGACATCAACAAGCTCGACGAAAGCGGCAAACTCAAAAAAGTACGCAACGGCGCAGAAGCTATTACCCAGCAGCGGCCGCGCTGGACGCCAATGAATCTGCACCAGGCGCAGAACCACGATGAAAAAGTTCGCATTGCCAAGGCAGCATCCCAGCTTGTGAATGCGGGTGAAAGCGTAGTGATCAACTGCGGATCGACCGCTTTCCTGCTGGGTCGCGAAATGTGCGGCAAGCCGGTGCAGATCATCACCAATTATTTGCCGCTGGCGAACTATCTGATCGACCAGGAGCATGACAGCGTGATCATCATGGGAGGGCAATATAACAAAAGCCAATCCATCACGCTTAGCCCGCAAGGCAGTGAAAATAGCCTGTATGCCGGACACTGGATGTTTACCAGCGGCAAAGGGTTGACCGCGGACGGACTGTATAAAACCGATATGCTGACCGCGATGGCCGAGCAGAAGATGCTTAACGTGGTGGGTAAACTGGTGGTGCTGGTCGATAGCAGTAAAGTCGGTGAACGTGCGGGAATGCTGTTCAGTCGCGCCGATCAAATCGATATGCTCATTACCGGCAAAAATGCAAACCCTGAGATTCTGCAACAGCTTGAAGCTCAGGGCGTGAGCATTATGCGCGTTTAAAGGTGCTGGCGGAAAAACGTCACTGTTGCGGCCAACGCTTCTGGCGTGATGCGATGCCGTACGCCCGCTTCCCACAGGCAGGTCAGATTGTTGTCCAAACCTGCCTGAATCAGCGCTTGCTGTAAGCGGAAGGTTTCAACTGCCGGTACAACATCATCATCCTGTCCATGCCACAGCAACAACGGCCTGTCGGCGAGGCGTGGCAACTGATGCGTAACATCCCATTCGGCAAGCGGGGCGATAACGGCATCAAACTCCGCCTGTTGCTCTGGGGTCTGAACCTGTAAAGGAGGAAAAAGCGTCTGCGCAAGCCGGGTAAAATAGCCTGAGCCCATCAGGCTGGCTACACATTTAACCTCAGGATGGCGCGCCATTATGCCCAATGCAGTCATTCCCCCCATCGATGCCCCACCGACGGCAAGCCGCTCATCTGAAAGCCAATTTTCTGCCACCAGAGCCGCACGTAACGTCGTAAACTCCTGCATGTTTTGCTGCAATATATGCCAGAAGCGGAACATTCGCTCCTGAGCATTACCTTTAAAGCGGGCGCCATGTTCGGGCGCATCTGGCATGACGACGCGAAATCCGGCCTGAGCCAGCGCAACAGCAAAATAACTGTAGACCAGACTTGAAGATGTAAACCCGTGATAAAAGAGAATACAAGGGAGTGAACATTCGCGTTTACCAGCCGGAACGGCGTGCAGGACAGGGATACCAGCTAACTGTCGTGTCTCAATTTCTATCATTTGTTGCCCCTTTTTTTCTGGTATGCCATGCAGCAATACTTAACGCAAGCGAATGTGTTCGGCAATGATTCATAATGTTGAGAACTGGGTTACGTTTTCGCAACATTTTCATTCGAAAATCGCGTGAGAGATAACAATTCGGGAACATTCCCCTAAAGGGAAATTAATAAGGCACTACACTATGGCTATCAGGAAACGAGATAGAGTTATGCGTCGGTTTGCCTCTTTGTTGCTGGTTATGTTTTTAAGCGCCTGTAGCGTGCTGCAGGGAACGCCGCAACCCGCACCGCCCGTTGCCGACCACCCGCAGGAGATCCGCCGTGACCAGAGTAATGGGTTACAGCGATTAGGGACGGTTAGCGCGCTGGTAAGAGGCTCTCCGGATGATGCGCTGGCAGAGATCCGTGCCAAAGCCGTCGCGGCTAAAGCTGATTACTACGTGGTTTTATTAGTAGATGAAACCATCGTGACAGGCCAATGGTATTCACAGGCAATTTTGTATCGTAAATAACATTGGGTTGAAATTTAGTCAGCTTTACATTGCTTTGCGCCTCTATGCGTTTACCTGTGCACAATAAACCAACAGCAGGAAGCTTGAGGTTTATTATCGCGATGGAATGCCCTGCCGTGTGTAGGGGTACGAATAATGGAGCTGACGATGAAACAATCTCTTGCCTTATCCTCACTGCTGCTTTCTGCCGGACTGGCAGGCACTACGGCGCAGTCTGCCGAATTCGCCAGTGCTGACTGCGTTACTGGCCTGAACGAAATTGGCCTGATCTCTGTCAGTAACATTGCAGGGAATCCGCAGGATGTAGAACGTGTAATCGCGTTAAAAGCGGATGAACAAGGTGCCTCATGGTATCGGATCATTCAGATGTACGAAGACCAGCAGCCCGACAACTGGCGCGTACAGGCCATACTTTATGCGTAACAGATTGCCGGATGGCGTAAACTTATCTGACCTGGACTGAGCGTAGGCATGATAAGACGCACCCGCGTCGCCATCAGGCAAGTTATTACCGTAACCCCCCCGTTGCCCGCAGGAGCAAATCGTTCAGCACCTGTTCAGACAATCGTAGTCCACCCCGCGTATCAAGCATCATTTGGCACCAGGCCTGCGCCACTGGCGGAGAAGAATAACGCAACATCTGCGCCCCGCAACCGAGCAGGAAAAGCTGCTGCGTAATCTCTCGTCCCAATGCCTCACTGGGTTTACGTAAACGCTGCTGTAGCTGACGCACCATCCGATCGTAATGTCGATCCTGCCCCTTTACCTCCGCAAAGGCTTCGCTGAGCATATCGTAGATGCCGGGTTGTTTTGTCAGTACCCGCAATACATCAAGGCACATAATGTTGCCGGAGCCTTCCCAGATACTGTTTACCGGCATCTCACGATACAGGCGCGACAGCTCACTCTCCTCGCAATAGCCAATCCCGCCCAGCACTTCCATCGCCTCAGCCACAAACGGCATACCGACCTTGCAAACGGAGAATTTCGCTGCTGGCGTGAACAACCTGGCCCACAGCGCTTCTTTGGCATCAGCACGACGGTCCCAGGCCCGCGCCAGTCGAAACAGTAGCGCCGTTTGACCTTCCAGTTGGAGCGCCATCCGACCTAATACCTGACGCATCATCGGCTGTTTAATCAATGACTTGCCAAAAACCTGTCGCTGGTGCGCATGATAAATCGCGACGGAAAAAGCACGTCGCATCATGCCGTGACTGCCGAGCGCGCAGTCAAAACGCGTCATCCCGCCCATCTTCAGGATATGGCGGATACCTTCCCCTTCTTCGCCCAATAGCCAGCCAATCGCATCGTGGAATTCAACCTCGCAGCTGGCGTTGGAGCGGTTGCCTAACTTATCTTTCAGTCGTTCAAGACGGATGGCATTACGCTGCCCATCAGGTAAAAATCGCGGTACAAAAAAGCAGGATAAGCCGCCCTTTGCCTGGGCCAGCACCAAATGGGCATCGCTTTGCGGCACGGAGAAAAACCACTTATGTCCCACCAGCCGATACGAGCCGTCGACAAGACGTTCTGCCTGAGTGGTATTGCTCAGCACATCTGAACCACCCTGTTTTTCGGTCATACCCATACCAATCAGTAGCCCGCGCTTTTGCCCTCCGGGCAGTAAATGCGAGTCATAACGGTCGCTTAGCAGCGGCGTCAGCCAGTCGTGAAAGGGGGCGGGTAACATTTGAAGTAACAGCGGCGTAGCGGCAAACGTCATGGTCACCGGACACAACGTGCCTGCTTCAACCTGCGCATGCAGCATGAAACGCGCCGCCCGGGCAACAAATGTTCCCTGCCTCGCGTCTTCTTCCCAGGCCAGATTATGTACGCGGTTGGCGCACAATCCCTGCATCAGCAGATGCCAGGCAGGATGAAAACGCACATCATCCAGCCGCTGCCCCTGCGGGTCGTAGCGCAATAGTTCAGGTGGAAAAGCATTGGCCAGACGACCCAGTTCGAGCGACTCGGCAGTCCCTAGCTGCTGACCAATACTGGCGAGAAGATCGCTATCCCAGCCAGCACCTTCACGGATAACCGCTTCGCACAGCGCGCCGTCGGACAAATATAAGTTACTGTTATTGAGCGGTACAGGTTGGTTAAAAACGGTGTGCGTTTGCCAGTGCATTGTGTCTCCCTCCGTCAATGGCCGTCGCTTTAAGTATGGTCAGGCAGCAGAGAGAACGCATGGGACAACGGTCACAAAAAAGCCATCCCGAAAGATGGCTTGAGAGAAGAGAGAAATCAGGGAGATAGTTTAGCTGCGCTGACGGACTGCTTCAAACAGGCAGATGCCCGTCGCAACTGAAACGTTCAGCGACGAAACGCTACCTGCCATCGGGATACTGATCAGTTCGTCACAGTGTTCACGGGTCAGACGGCGCATACCTTCACCTTCTGCTCCCATCACCAGCGCCAGACGTCCGGTCATTTTGCTCTGGTAGAGAGTATGGTCGGCTTCGCCAGCGGTTCCGACGATCCAGATATTCTCTTCCTGCAGCATACGCATGGTGCGCGCCAGGTTGGTCACGCGGATCAGCGGTACGCTTTCTGCCGCACCGCAGGCCACTTTTTTCGCCGTAGCATTCAACTGAGCGGAACGATCCTTCGGTACGATTACAGCATGTACGCCAGCGGCATCGGCGCTACGCAGGCATGCCCCCAGGTTATGCGGGTCGGTGACGCCATCGAGGATCAAAAAGAACGGCTGATCGAGCGTAGCAATCAGATCCGGCAGATCGTTTTCCTGATACTGACGGCCCGGCTTCACACGAGCAATAATCCCCTGATGTACCGCACCCTCGCTTTTCTCATCCAGAAACTGACGGTTAGCCAGTTGAATGACAACACCCTGTGCTTCCAGTGCGTGGATCAGCGGCAGCAGGCGTTTATCTTCACGACCTTTGAGAATAAAGACGTCCTGGAAGCGCTCAGGCGCACGTTCCAGCAGAGCCTGCACCGCATGGATGCCGTAAATCATTTCACTCATGAATGTACTCGTTAATAGTTTATGCATAACGCGGGCAACACGAGATTGCCCGACTTACTGTTTATGGCAGTTATTGTGCGACTTTCTTTTTCGCCGCACGTTTAGCTTTGGTGGCGGCAGCAATTTTAAGCGTTTTTGCCGATGGCTTTTTCGCTTTTTTGTCGCCTTTCTTCTCAGCCGCATTCTTTTCCGCCTGAGGTTTGGCTCTGCCTTTTTTCTCGCCGCGGAAAGCACTGTCCGGCTCGAAATTCACCTTTTTGCCCATCTGACGACGTT
Source organism: Citrobacter sp. Cf136 (assembly GCF_030333815.1). Taxonomy (NCBI): domain Bacteria; kingdom Pseudomonadati; phylum Pseudomonadota; class Gammaproteobacteria; order Enterobacterales; family Enterobacteriaceae; genus Citrobacter; species Citrobacter sp. Cf136. The sequence continues at coordinate 481,945 of NZ_JAOWFE010000040.1, forward strand.
TACCGGTATTTTTACCCGCATCGCTTTTTTTGGCTTTTTCGCGCGCAGTTTTACCTTCATTACGCGGCGCACGTTCGCTGGAGATCAAGCTAAAGTCGATCTTACGCTCGTCCATGTTGACTGCTTCCACGCGAACTTCCACGCGATCGCCCAGGCGATACATCTGACCGCTGGATTCCCCCGTCAGGCGCTGCCCAACCTGGTCGAAACGATAGTAGTCGTTATCCAGGGAGGAGACATGCACCAGACCGTCGATAAACAGCTCATCAAGACGGACAAAGAAACCAAATCCGGTGACGCTGGCAATCACGCCTTTGAAGACATTCCCTACCTGATCCAGCATGAAGTCGCACTTCAACCAGTCAGAGACATCGCGCGTGGCTTCGTCAGCACGGCGCTCGGCCATCGAACAGTGCTGACCCAGTTGCAGCATCTCTTCCATCGAATAATGGTAGCCACCCGTTTCCGTGGTGTTGCCTTTATGACCCTGCTCCTGCGCCAGCAGATACTTAATCGCCCGGTGCAAGGAGAGATCCGGGTAACGACGGATCGGTGAAGTAAAGTGTGCATAAGATTGCAGCGCCAGGCCGAAGTGACCACGGTTTTCCGGATCGTAAATCGCCTGCTTCATCGAACGCAGCAGCATGGTTTGCAGCATTTCTGCGTCAGGACGGTCAGCAATCGACTCCAGCAGTTCAGCGTAATCGCGCGGCTCAGGTTTGTTGCCACCTGGCAGCTCCAGCCCTAGCTCTGCCAGGACGGAACGGAACGAGTTAATCGCTTCGGTCGTCGGCTTATCGTGAATACGGAACAGCGCGGGCTCTTTGGCTTTCTCAACGAATCGCGCCGCTGAGATGTTCGCCATGATCATGCACTCTTCAATCAGCTTGTGCGCGTCGTTACGCTGCGTCTGCTCAATACGCTCAATACGGCGTTCAGCATTGAAGATAAACTTCGCCTCTTCACTTTCAAACGAGATACCGCCGCGCTCTTCGCGGGCTTTATCCAGCACTTTGTAGAGGTTATGCAGCTCTTCAATGTGTTTGACCAGCGGTGCGTACTGCTCACGCAGCTCCTGGTCGCCCTGCAGCATGTGCCAGACCTTGGTGTAGGTCAGACGTGCATGGGAACTCATGACCGCTTCGTAGAATTTAAAGCCGGTTAAACGGCCTTTCGACGAAATGGTCATTTCACAGACCATACACAACCTGTCCACCTGCGGGTTGAGCGAACACAATCCATTAGAAAGCACTTCCGGCAGCATTGGGACAACCTGCGACGGGAAGTAAACGGATGTGCCACGGCTGCGGGCTTCCTGGTCCAGCGGAGTCGGCGGGCGAACGTAATAGCTTACGTCGGCAATCGCCACCCATAAACGCCAGCCGCCGCCGCGTTTCTTCTCGCAGTAAACCGCATCGTCGAAGTCACGCGCATCTTCGCCATCGATAGTCACCAGCGGCAGGTCGCGCAGATCGACACGTCCTATTTTCGCCTCTTCCGGTACTTCTTCTTTCAGTCCGGCGACCTGTTTCTCAACAGCCTGCGGCCAGATATATGGGATTTCATGAGTACGCAGGGCCATATCAACGGCCATGCTGGTTCCCATGTTGTCACCCAGCACTTCTACAATTTTACCCACCGCTTTGGTGCGGCGAGTCGGACGTTGGGTCAGTTCAACGACGACCACAAAGCCCATACGAGCGCCCATCACCTCTTCCGGCGGGATCAGAATATCGAAACTCAGACGGCTGTCGTCAGGGACGACAAACCCAACGCCAGCATCGGTGAAGTAGCGACCGACAATTTGGCTGGTTTTTGGCACCAGTACGCGCACAATACGCGCTTCGCGACGACCTTTACGGTCCGCGCCCAGCGGCTGCGCCAGCACCTGATCGCCATGAATGCAGGTTTTCATCTGCTCGCTGGACAGGTACAGGTCATCTTTGCGGCCTTCAACGCGCAGAAAGCCGTAGCCATCACGGTGGCCAATAACGGTACCTTTCAGCAGGTCGAGACGCTCCGGCAGCGCATAGCACTGACGACGGGTGAAGACCAGTTGTCCGTCACGCTCCATCGCGCGCAGACGGCGGCGTAGTGCTTCCTGCTGCTCTTCACCTTCAATGTTGAGTTCAGCGGCCAGCTCATCACGGTTGGCCGGTTTTTCACGTTTAGTTAAATGTTCGAGGATAAATTCCCGGCTTGGGATAGGATTCGCGTATTTTTCAGCTTCGCGTTCCTGGAAAGGATCTTGTGACATTGAGGTTCCTCCATTGTCAGCTCTGATGGAATTCCTTCGTCTTTCACGACGCCTCTTTGTTGGCTGCCTTTGCTCCCACCAGTCACTTACTTTTGTAAGCTCCTGGCGACTCGCTCAGTTGCCGCCGCGATGCGACGCGAAATACTTTGGACTTCATTACTCCACCAGCAATAATTTATAAAGCGGTTGATTCTCTTCAACCAAATCAGCAAGTGTGTAGTTGTCCAGCTCCGTGAGAAAACTTTGCACTGCCTTAGAAAGCGCCTGTTTGAGTCGACAGGCTGGGGTAATGTGGCAAAACTCGCTGCTACAATTGACCAACGATAAGGGTTCCAGCTCGCGAACCACATCACCAATACCAATATCCTTAGCGGGTTTACCCAAGCGGATACCGCCATTTTTTCCTCGAATAGCAGTAACAAAGCCCGCCCGGCTAAGTTGATTGATTATTTTGACCATATGATTACGGGACACGCCGTAGACTTCTGTCACCTCAGAAATACTGGTCATACGTCCTTCGGGAAGTGACGCCATGTAGATTAGCGCACGTAATCCGTAATCGGTGAAACTTGTTAACTGCACATCAACCTCAGGAAAAGGGATAAAACGGATAAACCTGGTGGTATTAATTATATTGATGATAAACCAGCCACCAGCCAGGTCGCTAATTTATTTCAGTTCGGGAAGGAAAAAAGCGAGGAACTTACGTGATTTTAAGCCGGATTCTGATGCAAAGCACCTTATCCGGCTTGAGATATTGCAAGCGCAGCGCCATTCGACGCCACGCTATAACCAGAATTATGCGTCGAACGGGTCGCGCAGGATCATGGTTTCAGTACGGTCTGGGCCAGTTGAGATAATATCAATCGGCACACCGGTCAGTTCTTCAATACGCTTGATGTAGTTCAGTGCAGCCTGCGGCAGACCGCTACGTTCCTTCACGCCGAAGGTAGATTCAGACCAGCCCGGCATGGTTTCGTAAATCGGCTCGATACCTTTCCAGTCGTCTGCTGCCAGCGGAGTAGTCGTTACTTCACGGCCATCCGGCATACGGTAAGCGACACAGATTTTCACCTCTTTCAAACCGTCCAGTACGTCCAGTTTGGTCAGGCAGAAGCCAGACAGGGAGTTAATCTGTACTGCACGGCGTACAGCAACGGAGTCCAGCCAGCCGGTACGACGACGACGACCGGTGGTCGCGCCATACTCGTTACCTTGTTTGCACAGGAACTCGCCAACGTCATCAAACAGTTCAGTCGGGAACGGCCCCGCACCTACACGAGTAGAGTAAGCTTTGATGATACCCAGAACGTAGTCCACATAACGTGGGCCCAGGCCGGAGCCGGTTGCCACGCCACCTGCGGTGGTGTTGGAGGACGTTACGTACGGATAGGTACCGTGGTCGATATCCAGCAGCGTACCCTGCGCACCTTCAAACATGACGAAATCGCCACGCTTACGCGCCTGGTCCAGCAGATCGGAAACATCAACAACCATCGAGGTCAGGATGTCGGCGATAGCCATCACATCATCCAGCACTTTCTGGTAGTCAACTGCTTCAACTTTATAGAAATTCACCAGCTGGAAGTTGTGATATTCCATCACTTCTTTCAGTTTTTCAGCGAAGGTTGCTTTATCAAACAGATCGCCAACACGCAGACCGCGACGAGCTACTTTGTCTTCATAAGCCGGACCGATACCACGACCGGTAGTACCGATCGCTTTCTCGCCACGCGCTTTCTCACGAGCGTTATCCAACGCAACGTGATAATCAAGGATCAGCGGACAAGCTTCAGACAGCAGCAGGCGCTCGCGAACCGGGATACCACGATCTTCCAGTCCTTTCATTTCTTTCATCAGCGCGGACGGAGACAGAACAACACCGTTACCGATGATGCTGATGACATTCTCGCGAAGAATACCTGATGGAATAAGATGGAGGACGGTTTTTTCACCGTTGATTACGAGAGTATGGCCTGCGTTGTGACCACCCTGGTAGCGCACAACATATTTAGCCCGTTCAGTCAGAAGATCGACGATCTTCCCTTTACCTTCGTCACCCCATTGGGTGCCCAGTACGACGACGTTGTTACCCATTTTTCAAAATCACCGTTTGCTTAAAAATGGATTCTACCACCGCTTTTTCAGATATACAGCACTTTTTGCATGCGAAAATCCGCAAATTAGTCTACTTATTAATCAGCCAATCGTTTTCCTCAACATGTAGTAGACCACAACGCCCGCAACCACAAGACCTCCACCAAAACGACGCAAAATATTTTCGGGAAGTTGCGCCATTGCAGAGATCATTTTCTTCCATGCGCTGGGATAAAGCATCGGACCCAGCCCTTCCAGCACCAAAACCAGCGCGAGCGCCAGCAAAATTGTTGAATTCATCCATCGCCCTTATATAAAAAGAAAACCACCGCATCCCTGGAGATGCCGGTGGTTTTGCTGCTTTAAAACCGCTGGAACGCGATTAGCGTGTCGCGGAACTCGGTGTCTTCATGTAGCGGAAGAAATCGCTGTCCGGACTCATGACCATCACGTCCTGGTTGCCTTCGAAGCTCTTCTCGTAAGCACGCAGGCTACGGATGAAGGCGTAGAAGTCAGGATCCTGACTGAACGCATCGGCAAACAGCTTAGCGGCTTCTGCATCGCCTTCACCGCGCATGATACGGCCCTGACGCTCAGATTCTGCCAGCGTTTTAGTGACTTCATAGTCCGCCGTTGCACGCAGTTTTTCCGCCTCTTCCTGGCCTTGTGAACGATGGCGACGCGCTACGGCTTCACGCTCAGCGCGCATACGGTTGTAGATAGCCTCAGACACTTCAGCAGGCAGGTTGATTTGCTTAATACGCACGTCAACCACTTCGATGCCCAATGCCGCCATACTGTTCGGGTTGATGACCGGTACTTTACCGTTCGTTTCAGCCTGAACACGTTCAGCCGCTTCGGCAATCGCGCTATCTGCTGCCGGAGTCGCCACTTCATCTTCCGTGCCAGCAGAACCGGAGTTCAGCGCGTCACGAACTTCCAGGGTCAAACGACCACGGGAATCGGTAACGATGTCCTTCACGTCCAGACGACCAATTTCAGAACGCAGACGGTCAGAGAACTTACGTTTCAGCAGGACTTCCGCCTGAGAAACATCGCCACCGCCCGTTGCCAGGTAGTAACGGCTAAAGTCACTGATGCGCCACTTGATGTAGGAGTCAACAATCAGGTCTTTCTTCTCTTTGGTAACAAAGCGATCGGCCTGGTTGTCCATGGTCTGAATACGCGCATCGAGCATCTTCACAGATTCAATAAACGGAATCTTGAAGTGCAGGCCTGGTGCAACGACCAGCGGCTTGTTTTCATCGTCACGCAGAACTTTACCAAAGCGCAGAGTAATACCGCGCTCGCCTTCTTTGACCACAAAGACAGACATGAACAGAACTACCAGAACGATGATGATAATCGCAATAACTGACTTACGCATCGTTATTCCCCCTGACGCTGGTAGTCGTTACGCTGCGCATTCGCGCGGCGTTGGTCCATAATATCGCCCTGACTGGTGGACGATGTATTGCTTGCTCCAGTGCTGGAAGTCGTTGCTGGCGGCAGACGCAACAGGTTTGAACTGCTGTCAGTCTTTGCTGCTGGCGCACTACCACCTTTCAGCATTTGATCCAGCGGCAGAACCATCAGATTGCTGCCTTTATCGTTAACCAGGACTTTGCGGGTATTGCTCAGCACTTTTTCCATGGTTTCGATATACAGACGCTCGCGGGTAATTTGCGGTGCGGCTTTATATTCCGGCAGAATTTTTGCGAAGCGAGCCACTTCACCCTGTGCTTCCAGGATGGTCTGAGTCTTATACGCACGCGCTTCTTCCAGAATACGCTGAGCCTGACCGTTTGCACGCGGCTGAACTTCGTTGGTGTACGCTTCTGCTTCACGGATGTACTGCTGTTCGTTTTCACGTGCTGCGATAGCATCGTCAAACGCGGCTTTTACTTCTTCCGGCGGACGTGCTGCCTGGAAGTTGACGTCCAGCAAGGTGATACCCATGTTGTACGGACGGATCGTTTCTTCCAGTTCACGCTGGGTATCGCTACGAATAACGGTACGCCCTTCGGTCAGGATACGGTCCATGGTGTATTTACCGATAACCCCACGCAGGGCGCTGTCAGTTGCCTGACGCAGACTGTCATCCGCACTGGTTACGCTAAACAGGTAACGCTGCGGATCGGTCACGCGGTACTGTACGTTCATTTCGACGCGCACGACGTTTTCGTCAGAGGTCAGCATAACGCCGGATGCGGCAAGTTCACGCACGGCTTCAACGTTGACCGGTGTCACTTCATCGATAAAGGTCGGTTTCCAGTTCAGACCCGGTTCAACCAAATGGCTGAATTTACCGAAGCGTGTCACCACGCCACGTTCCGCTTCTTTAATGGTATAGAAACCGCTAGCCGCCCAGATAATGACGATGGCGGCCGCTGCGATAGTAAAGACTCGACCGCCCAGTTGCGGACGCGGGCCTTGAGATGAACTACCGCCGCCAGAACCAGTACCTTTACCGCCACCCAGACCACCGAGCTTTTTACTCAGTTTGCGGAAGATATCGTCCAGATCGGGAGGTCCCTGCTCGCGACCACCTTTGTTTCCATTTCCCTCAGGGTTGCCGCCAGGTTTGCTGCTTCCCCAGGGGTCGCGGTCTTGTCCGTTATTACCGGGCTGATTCCACGCCATTTTTGTGCTCCATATTTGTTATGCGATGCTATACCTGCGTCTTTTGCGCTGCCGATGCGTTGGCTGCGTCCCTCACTCCAGTCACATAGTTGACTATGCTCCTGGAGATTTCAGGACTTGCCGCCTTCCTGCCGCACAAAATCCACAAGGTATAGAGGCGAAAAAATCTTCAGGCCATATCCGTCAGATCAGACAACATAGTCTTCCAGTGCCGGTTCTTGTTTACAGAGGCGACGCCAGTCTACGATCGGCATACGAATCTGCAGACCTACGCTGCCGTCTTCCTCCATCCACTCTTTTTCTATTGCCTGAAGTTGATAAAACCGGCTTCTCAATCGCCCTTCCTGCGGCGGCAAACGCAACGTATGCTGCGCCACCTCACCGGAAAGTCGCTCAGTCAAAGCCTGAAAAAGTTGTGGTATACCAATCCCCGTTTGCGCAGATACCCAAACGCGAATGGGTTTATTCTCTTCATCTCTATCGATACGCGGCTCAAAGTCATCCAACATATCGATTTTATTCATCACCAGCAGGGTCGGGATCTCATGTGCATCGATCTCTTCGAGCACCGTGTCGACTGCTTCGATGTTTTCCTGCACACGAAAATCTGCAGCATCAATAACGTGCAGCAGCAATGTCGCCTGACGTGTTTCCTGCAAGGTGGCTTTAAATGCCGCCACCAGGTCGTGCGGCAAATGGCGTATAAACCCTACGGTATCCGCCAGCACGGTCTCACCCACGTCCGCCACGTCTATGCGGCGCAGCGTTGGGTCCAGGGTCGCAAACAGCTGGTCCGCTGCATAAACCCGGGCTTCGGTGATCTGGTTGAACAGGGTGGATTTTCCGGCGTTGGTATATCCCACCAGTGATACGGTTGGGACATCCGCTTTCTTGCGCGACTGCCGCCCCTGCTCACGTTGCTTTTCAACTTTTTCCAGGCGCGACTGTATTTGCAAAATGCGATTACGCAGCAAACGACGGTCGGTTTCGAGCTGGGTTTCACCCGGACCGCGCAAACCAATCCCGCCCTTTTGCCTTTCAAGGTGGGTCCAGCCACGGACCAGACGCGTAGCCATATGGCGCAACTGCGCCAGCTCAACCTGCAACTTACCCTCATGGGTGCGCGCACGCTGGGCAAAAATATCTAAAATAAGACCGGTCCTGTCGATAACAAGACACTGGCACAACTGTTCCAGGTTACGTTCCTGGGCGGGGCTCAGAGCATGATCAAAAATCACCACCGCAGCGCCAGTCGCTTTTACGGCTTCGGCAATTTCGATTGCCTTACCTTCACCAACAAAATACTTCGGGTGCGGTGCTTTACGGCTCCCGGTAATCACCTGCATTGCTTCGACACCGGCGGAAGAAACCAGAGATTCAAACTCCTGGAGGTCTTCCATATCTTTGTCTTGCGAAAAATAGATGTGTACCAGTACCGCCTGCTCACCGGCATCATAACGGTCAAACAAGCGTCAACCCCTTAATATAAATCAACGGGGAACGCAGGATCGCTGGCTCCCCGTATGTAAAACAGCTAATAACCTTATTCGGTTTCTTCGCTGTCCTGTTGCGCAGATGAACCTTGCGCGTTGCTACCGTGATGGTAGTTGCTGCCAGTGCCGCCGGTGGCATTATTGCTGTGATGAGAAACCGGACGAGACGGGACAACAGTAGAAATCGCGTGCTTATAAACCATCTGGCTGACCGTGTTTTTCAACAGGATCACGAACTGATCAAAAGACTCGATTTGACCTTGCAGCTTAATACCATTCACCAAATAAATAGAAACTGGAACACGTTCCCGACGCAATGCGTTCAGGAACGGATCTTGTAAAGATTGCCCCTTAGCCATTCTCTCTTTTCCTTATATGCTTATTTGTACTTTGAACCTTTCGATTCTGAAAAATTGCGCACGATACGTTTCAATTGTACACATTCAGTTCGCGATAGCACCAACAACCTGTAATACTTCGTTTCGCGCCAGGTCAGGCTTTTCACTGTCAAGCCAGTGCACCCCTTCCCAACCACGCAACCAGGTTACCTGTCGCTTCGCCAACTGCCTCGTGGCGCAAACACCTCTATAAACCATTTCATCGTATGAAATTTCACCTTCAATGTATGACCACATCTGGCGATACCCTACACAACGAATGGAAGGCAAATCCGTATGCAAATCTCCACGGGCAAAAAGCGCCCGGACTTCTGCTTCAAAACCTGAAGCTAACATCTGATGAAAACGCTGCTCAATTCGCTGATGGAGCAGTTCACGGCTCGCCGGGGCGATTGCAAACTGATGCACCTGATACGGCAAAGCATCTCCTGACGTTTGCGTCAGCTCCGTTAAAGTTTTACCCGAAATGAAAAAAACTTCCAGTGCCCGGGAAAGTCTTTGCGGATCATTTGGATGAATACGCGCCGCAGCCACCGGATCGATGTCCTGAAGCTGTCGGTGTAACGCGTCCCAACCCTGCTCTGCCGCCTGCTGCTCAATTCTGGCCCTGACTTCCGGGTCCGCCGACGGTAACGGCGACAGCCCTTCAAGCAAGGCTTTGAAATATAACATTGTGCCGCCCACCAGCAACGGGATACGCCCCGCGGCGGTGATGTCGGCCATCTCGGCTAACGCATCGCGACGAAAATCCGCAGCGGAGTACGCTTGCGACGGATCGCGAATATCCAGTAATCGGTGCGGCGCGGCCTGTAATTCATCTGCATCGGGCTTGGCTGTACCGATATCCATCCCCTTGTAAATAAGGGCGGAATCAACGCTTATCAACTCTATGGGCAAAACTTTACGCAATTCAATTGCGAGTGCCGTTTTACCGGAGGCCGTTGGCCCCATCAAAAAAATCGCCTTTGGCAGGCTCGCCTTACGGGTATCACTCATGTTTCAGGGCATTCATTACCGAATGTAAATCAACAGGTTGTAACAGACCGCCCGGCGGTGCCTTCACGAGTTGTGGGCAGAGCCGCTCAACATCCGCTAACAGCGTAATCGCCTGTGCCATACTCCACTGTGGATGCTCGCTAATCAGGTTACGTGCGATCCACTGCGCAATATTGCCCGGCTCGAATACGGATTGCTGCGCCAGGTAGCCTATCAGTTCAGGAATCAAGATTTGTAAATTTTGTTGGCGTAAGGGTAAAGGCACCGCCCGGATGGTCACATGCTGCGCATCCAGTTGAAATTCAATGCCCAGCTCAGCCAGTTGGCTCTGTCCTTTTTGCAGCGCCGCTTTTTCATCGGCGTTGACTTTTAACCGTAAAGGGATCAGCAACGGCTGGGCGCAAACGGTCCCCTGGTCCGGCGTTAATTGCGCCTGACGCAGCCAACGCTCAGCCACCGGTAATGCCAGCAACCGAATATGACCATCGCACTCGAGTAACGCGCAGTCTGCACCGACAATCGTTAGCACCCGGCCAAAGCCCTGACTGCTGCCGCTCAGAGGTGCCGATGATGTTTCAGAGACCGGCGTTTTACGGGTTGGAGCCGGCGTCTGCATCAGTTTCTGATAAATTTCGCCCTGCTGCTTTTGGTATCCGGGTTGGGCATGAGGCCAACTGGCCCCCGCCTGACGGCCTGCGCCACTACTGCCGTTTCCAGCGCCAGTTGAGTACCGCGGTGTCGCAGGTTCACGCGCGGGAGCTGGCTCGGCAAAATGGTTACGTCCGGCAGCAACGCGGTTTTCCGGGATGTGCCTTGGAGCGGGTTCGTCGTCATCAGCCAACGGCAGCGGCGTTTCAAGCTGCTGTTGCAGGACGCTCAACACGCCCTGGTAAATAAAATCGTGCACCAGGCGGGATTGATGGAAACGGACCTCATGTTTAGCTGGGTGTACGTTGACATCAACTTGATGCGGATCGATTTCCAGATACAGCACAAAAGCGGGTTGTTGATCGGCTCCCAGCTTATCTTCACAGGCCTGGCGGATAGCATGGTTGATCAGCCGATCTCGCATCATCCGACCATTCACATAACAATACTGTATTTCTGCCAGTGCCGCCGTTGTGTGGTTAGGATCGGCCACCCAGCCGCGCAGCGTCAAATCACCATGCTGCCATTCAATCGCCAGCGCATTCTCCAGAAACGGCGTGCCGCAAATCGCGCCCAGCCGGCGCTCTTTCTGCCCATCCGCGGCCACTGCCCGGTACTGACGCACCACTTTGCCGTTGTGAGACAAATTAATCGTCACATCAAAACGCGCCAGCGCAATGCGGCGAATAATCTCGTCGATATGATTAAATTCCGTTTTCTCGGTGCGCATAAATTTGCGCCGCGCCGGGGTGTTGTAGAACAGATCTAACACCTCCAGTGTGGTTCCCACTGGATGCGCAGCAGGTTTTACCGTCACATCCATGTCGCGCCCTTCAGCATAGGCTTGCCAGGCCTCAGGCTGCTCTTGTGTGCGCGACGTCAGGGTTAAACGAGACACGGAGCTGATACTTGCCAGCGCTTCGCCACGAAATCCGAGGCTCACGATGGCCTCAAGATCGTCAAGCGAGGCTATTTTACTGGTGGCATGACGCGCCAGCGCCAGCGCCAGCTCGTCTTTTTTAATCCCGCAGCCGTTGTCACGAATACGGATAAGCTTCGCGCCGCCGCGCTCAATATCGATATCAATTCGCGTCGCACCGGCATCGATGCTGTTTTCCACCAGCTCTTTCACCACTGACGCAGGCCGTTCTACCACCTCGCCCGCGGCAATCTGGTTCGCCAGCTGTGGCGGTAGAACCTGAATCGGCATGGCTAATCCTTAATTTGTTAACGTGTTACCCGGCGATATGGCGCTGGCGGTTTGCGCCGGCGCGCCCTGCGGTCCGGTTTGCATCGGGTGCGCCTGGAAATAGTTACGCAATCCTTTGTATATCGCCTCAGCCAGTTGCTGCTGGTAATCATCGCTCGCCAACAGACGTTCTTCGCTGTTGTTACTGATAAAGCCGGTTTCAACCAGCACAGATGGGATATCAGGCGAACGCAGTACGCCAAGACTGGCGTGTTCCGGACGGCGCTTATGCATCGAACCAATACGTTCTAACTGGCCGATCATGCTGGTCGCCACATCATACCCGACGCGCTGCGAATGACCGAATTGCAGATCCAGTACGGCCTGGCTGAGATAAGGATCGGACTGGCTGTTTGCCAGCACATCGCCCGCGCCGCCCAACAGCTCCGATTGTTTTTCATGCTGTTCCAGCCAGCCGGCCATCTCACTGTTCGCCCGACGGTTCGACAACACCCAAACGGAAGCACCTGTGGCATCACGGTTTGGCGCGGCATCCGCGTGAATAGAAACCAGGAAATTGGCGTTTTGTTTACGTGCGACGTCTGAACGCCCCATCACCGAGATAAAGTAATCGCCATCACGGGTGAGTACGCCTTTAAACATTGGGTCATCATTGAGCAAGCTGCGCAGTTTACGCGCCACGGCAATCGTGACGTTTTTCTCACGCGTGCCGCCAGGGCCAATCGCCCCCGGATCCTGCCCGCCGTGTCCGGCATCAATGGCAATAACCACTTTTTCACCGCTGCCGGTGCTGGCGCGCGCCGCAGGTCGTGTGGAGGTATTACTGTTGGTCACCATCGTGGTGCGATCGTTCTCTGCTTTAAACGGGTTACGCGCAGGCTCGGCAGGACGAGGGGCGACAACCGGCGTTTCAACACGCTTAACAACCACTGGAGGTGGAGGCGGCGGCGGTGGCGCATCCGCTTTGATGGTAAACACAACGGTATAATTGCCGCCGTTCTGGCGTTTAACGGCTTCGGCCTTGCCGTTCTCGGTTAAATCCACCACCAGACGCAAGGACTGCGCATCTTTTGGCGTGCCGGAGCGGATAGATTTCACCAGATTATTGCCGCTAAACAGCAGCGGTAATCCCTGAATCACTCCGGTTTGTTTTATATCCAGCGCGACGGTGCGTTTCCCGTCCTGGCTCACGGCGTATTCAGGCTCGCCAATAAAGCTCAGCGTAATCCGCGCCTGTTGATTGCCATTGGAAACCTGAAGATCGGAGAGGCTGGCGGCCCCTGCCTGCGCGCACAGCAGGACCAGGGTTGCCATCAGCCAGTTTCTGATGCGATAAATCATCCCGCCACCCTTAAGGTTATTCGGCTAAACGCGCCAGCAATAATTCACCCGATGAGGAGACTGCGCTTACGCGCGCCTCTCGACCTTGCGCCTGATATTCAATGTGTATTTCGACGTCCGGGTCTGGCAGTACACCTTTACCTTGTTGCGGCCATTCCACCAGGCAGATGGCATCATTGGCAAAATAATCGCGGATCCCCATAAATTCCAGCTCCTCCGGGTCCGCAAGTCGGTATAAATCGAAGTGATATACCATCAAGTTATCGAGTGAATAGGGTTCAACCAGCGTGTAGGTGGGGCTTTTTACATTACCTTTATGACCTAACGCCTGCAGAAATCCCCGGCTGAAAGTGGTTTTACCCGCCCCCAGGTCGCCGTACAAATATATAACCGTCGCGCCGTCACAGGCTTTGGCTACCCGCAGTCCCAGGTCTAAAGTTGCCTGCTCATCAGGTAGTGGAATTACTCGATTCATCATGATAAACGTCAATCACATCAGGGTTAACAATACGCTGTAGCGTGGTAAAAAGATCTGTCGCCAGCATGCCGCGCGTACCAAAACGCGCCGCCAGCACATCCGCAGCCGCTCCGTGCGCAACACATCCCGCACATGCTGCATCATACGGGGTAAGCTTCTGTCCGAGCAATGCGCCAATAATACCGGAAAGCACATCCCCCATTCCGCCGCTGGCCATCCCTGCATTGCCTGTATCAATAATACCTAACTCAGCTTGTTCAGCAGCAACAACCGTACCCGCGCCTTTCAGCACTACCACGCCTCCGTACCGTTTTACCAGACGTTGTGCGCAAAGTAAGCGATCGTCTTCAATTTCTGCAATGGAACAGCCCAGCAGTCGCGCGGCTTCACCTGGATGCGGCGTGATCACGCGATTGTGACGTTTATCGGGGTTGATTGCCAGCAGGTTCAGCGCATCCGCATCCCAGAGCATCGGTTTGCGAAAATTCTCTACTTTTTGCAGCGCTTTTTTACCCCACTCCTGCTGACCAAGCCCAGGTCCTATCACCACAACATCCGCCCATGCCAGGCTCTCTTCCAGAGTCTGCGGCGTCAGCGCATCGACCATCAGTTCTGGTCTGGCAGTCAGAACAGGCGCAATGTTCTCACTGCGCGTCAATACTTTGACCAGCCCGGCTCCCGCACGCAACGCCGCTTCACCGGCCATACGTATTGCACCTGCCGTGCCGTGGTCGCCGCCGATAATCACCAGCCGACCGTGGGAGCCTTTGTGTGAGGTGGGCCGACGCGGCGTTAGCCAGTGCGCAAGCTGTTGAGCATCAAAACGTTGCAGCGGCGCGTTCTGCACCGCCAGCCAGTCGTCCAGCCCGAGTGCGTTAACATGCAGACGTCCGGTGACATCGCGTGCTTTACCGGTGAGCAGACCTGGCTTGAGCGCAATAAAGGTAACGGTATGCGCAGCGTTGATGACTGCCCCCGGCGTCGCCCCCGTCTGCGCAAGCAGGCCGGAGGGAATGTCGATTGCAATTGTAGGGGCTGGGTGGCTATTGGCACGTTCGATCAACGCCGGGAGAGGTTCACGCGGCGCGTTTTTTAAGCCAGTACCTGACAGCGCGTCGATAATGACGTCCACACTGTCTGGCCAGTTAATATCAGCAGCATGAATAACGCCACCGGCGTTAAGCCAGGCGTCGTGCGCCTGCTGCGCTTCCTCGGGGAGCGGTTTATCACTCTCGTGCGCCAGCAACGTAATATTAAAACCCTGCGCTTTGGCAAGTCTTGCCACCACGTAACCATCACCGCCGTTGTTGCCGTGACCACATAGCACCAGCCAGTGTTGGGCGTTCGGGTAAGCCTCACGGGTGACCTGAAACGCCGCCTCTCCCGCCCGTTGCATCAGCTCATACAACGTCAGCCCTAAACTGTCTGCCGCCTCTCGCTCCATCCGCCTGATATCATCGGCGTGCCAGATGGAGTGTGGTATACTTGCGGGGTTTTTCTTCATTGTATGGTCCGTCATGTCAGAGCCCCTCGATCTCAATCAGTTAGCGCAAAATATTAAGCAGTGGGGGCTGGAGCTTGGCTTTCAGCAGGTCGGTATTGCCGATACCGACCTCAGCGAAGCAGAGCCCAAACTGCAGGCCTGGCTGGATAAACAATACCACGGCGAGATGGACTGGATGGCCCGTCACGGCATGATGCGCGCCCGCCCCCACGAATTATTGCCCGGTACGCTACGTGTCATCAGCGTACGTATGAACTATCTTCCTGCCAAAGCGGCCTTTGCCAGCACGTTGAAGAACCCTTCTCTGGGTTACGTCAGCCGTTACGCGCTTGGCCGCGACTACCATAAGCTGCTACGTAACCGCTTAAAAAAGCTGGGAGAGATGATTCAACAGCACTGCGTTTCGCTGAATTTTAGACCTTTTGTCGATTCTGCGCCCATTCTTGAGCGTCCTTTGGCGGAAAAAGCCGGGCTTGGCTGGACAGGTAAGCACTCACTAATCCTCAATCGCGAAGCCGGTTCATTTTTCTTCCTCGGGGAATTACTGATCGATTTGCCCTTGCCGGTCGACCAACCAGCAGAAGAAGGATGCGGGAAATGCGTCGCCTGCATGACAATCTGTCCCACCGGGGCCATCGTTGAACCCTACACCGTAGATGCGCGCCGCTGTATCTCTTATCTCACTATCGAACTGGAAGGCCCGATACCGGAAGAGTTTCGTCCATTGTTGGGGAATCGAATTTACGGCTGCGATGATTGCCAGCTCATTTGCCCGTGGAACCGCTATTCACAGTTGACGACAGAGGATGACTTCAACCCGCGCAAGCAGCTTCATGCTCCGGAGTTAATAGAGCTGTTTAGCTGGAGCGAAGCGTGGTTTTTAAAAGTCACGGAGGGGTCTGCCATTCGTCGTATTGGCCACCTGCGCTGGCTGCGAAATATCGCCGTTGCATTGGGTAATGCTCCCTGGAATGACGCTGTTATTCTCGCGCTGGAAAGTCGCAGAGGTGAGCACCCACTTCTCGACGAACACATAGACTGGGCGGTTGCTCAGCAAATCGAGAAGCGAAATGCCTGCGTAGTTGAGGTGCAGCTACCGAAGAAACAACGTTTGGTCAGGGTCATTGAGAAGGGTCTGCCGCGCGACGCTTAAGTCATCCACAGCTTGTGTATAAAAATAAAAACACATTGATATTCAAGAAGGAAAAAATCGTCAAGTGATCGCATTAACAATTTAAAATGATAATTAAGTCAATAATTTCAATTAGTTAAAATGATACTATTTACCCGGCGAAGCTTTTTGCATTCCAGGAATAATACCCGAACCTGTGGATAAGTCTGTTTACAAGAGTATGTCAATGACGAAACAAAACGTCCCCAACGCGATTATTCGTTGTGGATATTTTTATTGAGGTAAGAATTTGGAGCGGGAAACGAGACTCGAACTCGCGACCCCGACCTTGGCAAGGTCGTGCTCTACCAACTGAGCTATTCCCGC
>NZ_JAOWFE010000040.1:498557-535507 GCF_030333815.1 Citrobacter sp. Cf136
TTTGGAGCGGGAAACGAGACTCGAACTCGCGACCCCGACCTTGGCAAGGTCGTGCTCTACCAACTGAGCTATTCCCGCATAATCTTCGTCTTTCGAACCGCTACTGCGTTGGCTGCCTTCATTCGCCTGAGTCACTTACTTCAGTAAGCTCCTAAGGACTCATTCAGTTGCCGCCTTGTCGCAATTCGAAATACTGCGATTGGTGGTCTGTGCTTATAAGCACTTTCAAATTTTGGAGCGGGAAACGAGACTCGAACTCGCGACCCCGACCTTGGCAAGGTCGTGCTCTACCAACTGAGCTATTCCCGCTTGGGTGCGTCTGTGCTTAATAAACACTTTCAAATTTTGGAGCGGGAAACGAGACTCGAACTCGCGACCCCGACCTTGGCAAGGTCGTGCTCTACCAACTGAGCTATTCCCGCAAATTTGTTGCTGTCGTAATTCGCATTTCTGCGTCGTTACGGGAGGCGCATTATACGAGAAATCCGTTTAGCTGCAACCCCCTTGAATACGTTTTTTTCGAAAATTCGTTCAAGTGATTACTTTGCAATCAAGCTGAACAATTTAGCGTCAAAAAGCCGGTGACGCAAGCCACCGGAGAACAAAATCAAAGCTTAATAAAATGTTCGCGATAGTAAGCAAGCTCAGCAACAGATTCACGAATGTCGTCCATCGCCTGATGCGTTCCCTGCTTGGTGAAGCCAGCCAGGATCTCCGGCTTCCAACGACGCGCCAGTTCTTTGAGCGTACTAACGTCAAGATAGCGATAATGGAAATACGCCTCCAGCTCCGGCATGTATTTAAACAGGAAACGACGATCCTGGCCGATGCTGTTGCCACAGATAGGTGATTTCCCTTCCGGAACCCACTCTTTCAAAAAAGCCAGCGTGGCCAGTTCTGCTTCACGATCGCCCATGGTGCTCGCCTTCACGCGTTCCACCAGCCCGCTACCGGTGTGCGTACGTACGTTCCAGTCATCCATTAATGCCAGTTGTTCGTCGGACTGGTGCACCGCAATTGTCGGTCCTTCTGCCAGAATATTCAGGTTGGCATCCGTCACCAGCGTGGCGATCTCAATAATGCGATCGCGCTCGGGATCCAGACCTGTCATCTCCAGATCGATCCAAATCAGGTTGTTTTCATTGGCACTCATGCTATTTTCCACCCTTCAGCGTCACATTCAGTGTGACTACATTGATCTAAAATTGTGTGTATCATAAATGTTTTGCCCATCATGGGCGACCAGGAGCCAGTCCGATTGAGTAAGAATAAACTCTCCAAAGGCCAACAGCGCCGTGTGAACGCCAATCACCAGCGTCGTCTCAAAACGTCCACGGAGAAGCCCGACTACGACGACAACCTGTTTGGCGAAACCGCTGAAGGCATCGTTATCAGCCGTTTTGGCATGCATGCCGACGTAGAGTCTGCTGACGGTGAAATTCACCGCTGCAACATCCGCCGTACAATTCGCTCGCTGGTTACTGGCGATCGCGTAGTCTGGCGCCCAGGTAAAGCGGCGGCTGAAGGCGTGAATGTCAAAGGTATCGTTGAAGCGGTACACGATCGTACCTCGGTACTGACACGTCCCGACTTTTACGACGGGGTAAAACCTATTGCCGCCAACATCGACCAGATCGTTATTGTCTCAGCCATCTTACCCGAGCTGTCACTCAATATTATCGACCGATATCTGGTAGCCTGCGAAACGCTACATGTTGAACCAATTATCGTACTGAATAAGATCGATTTGCTTGATGATGAAGGCATGGCCTTCGTTAACGAACAGATGGATATCTATCGCGACATTGGCTATCGGGTGTTGATGGTATCCAGCCGTACTAAAGACGGCCTGAAACCGCTTGAAGAAGCATTAACCGATCGCATCAGCATTTTTGCCGGTCAGTCGGGCGTAGGTAAATCCAGCCTGCTCAATAATCTTCTCGGCCTGCAGGAAGAGATCCTGACCAACGATGTCTCCGACAACTCCGGTCTTGGACAGCACACTACCACGGCCTCTCGCCTGTATCACTTCCCGCACGGCGGCGACGTTATCGACTCCCCTGGCGTACGTGAGTTCGGACTGTGGCATCTGGAGTCGGAACAAATCACGCATGGCTTTGTCGAATTTCATGACTACCTGGGCCATTGCAAATACCGCGACTGCAAGCATGATACCGATCCAGGCTGCGCTATCCGTGAGGCTGTAGAAAAAGGGGCCATAGCCGAAACCCGGTTTGAAAATTATCACCGCATCCTGGAAAGCATGGCGCAGGTAAAAACGCGTAAAAACTTTTCTGATACAGACAACTGACAACTAAGCTAAGCATCGCTAGAATCGTCCCCCTTTTTTCAGGATCCGGTCCACATGCCGGATCGGGAACAAATTATGGCCTGGAGGCTACCTTGTTAAACTCATTTAAGCTTTCGCTACAATACATTCTGCCGAAACTATGGCTCACTCGCCTGGCGGGTTGGGGTGCGAGCAAACGAGCGGGATGGCTGACCAAATTGGTTATCGATCTGTTCGTGAAATATTACAAGGTCGATATGAAAGAGGCGCAAAAGCCGGACACCGCCAGCTATCGCACCTTTAACGACTTCTTTGTTCGCCCGCTGCGCGACGATGCTCGCCCAATTAATACAGATCCAAACGTACTGGTCATGCCCGCTGACGGCGTGATCAACCAGTTAGGCAATATCGAAGAAGACAAATTGCTGCAGGCTAAAGGGCACAGCTATACCCTTGAAGCACTGCTGGCTGGCAACTATCAGATGGCGGACAAATTCCGCAACGGTACGTTTGTAACCACTTACTTGTCTCCACGCGATTACCACCGTGTACACATGCCGTGTAACGGTATCCTGCGTGAAATGATGTATGTGCCGGGCGATCTCTTCTCTGTAAACATCCTGACTGCGCAAAACGTACCGAACCTGTTTGCCCGCAACGAACGCGTAATCTGTTTGTTTGATACCGAATTTGGTCCGATGGTGCAGATTCTGGTCGGCGCGACTATCGTCGGCAGCATTGAAACCACATGGGCTGGCACCATTACTCCACCGCGTGAAGGCGTCATCAAGCGCTGGACCTGGCCGGAAGGCGAAAGCGAAGGGTCGGTAGCGCTGTTGAAAGGTCAGGAAATGGGCCGCTTTAAGCTCGGTTCCACCGTCATCAACCTGTTCGCACCTGGCAAAGTTAACCTGGTTGAGCAGTTGCAGGATCTTTCCGTGACCAAAATCGGCCAACCAATGGCCATCTCGACCGAGACTTTCGTGACGCCAGAGGCAGAACCGACCCCGCTGACGAAAGAAGAGATCGAAGCAGAACACGACGCCAGCCCGCTGGTTGACGACAAAAAAGACGAAAGTTAAACATAGGAATCGCTGCTGTGCGCCTGATTATCACTTTTCTGATGGCCTGGTGCCTCAGCCTGGGGGCGTACGCTGCGACGGCCCCCGATGCCAAACAACTCACCCAGGAACTGGAGCAGGCAAAAGCGGCAAAACCCGCTCAGCCAGAAACCGTCGAGGCGCTCCAGTCCGCGCTGAATGCCCTTGAGGAGCGGAAAGGCTCTCTCGAGCGCGCCCAGCAATATCAGCAGGTTATTGATAACTTCCCCAAGCTGTCCGCAACGTTACGCGCACAGCTTAGTAACCTGCGCGATGAACCGCGCAATGTACCAACCGGGCTCTCTACCGATGCCTTAAACCAGGAGATCCTCCAGGTTAGCAGCCAACTGTTGGAAAAGAGTCGTCAGGCCCAGCAGGAGCAGGATCGCGCCCGGGAAATCGCCGACTCGTTAAGCCAGCTTCCTCAACAGCAAACAGATGCCCGCCGCCAGCTCAATGAGCTTGAGCGCCGCATTGGTACCGCCAACGGCAATTCCGCGCAGAATCAGGCGATGCAAGCTGAATCCGCCAAACTTAAAGCCCTGGTCGATGAACTGGAGCTGGCACAGCTTTCCGCCAATAACCGTCAGGAACTGGCGCGTATGCGCTCCGAACTGGCGGAAAAGCAGAGTCAACAACTCGACACTTACCTGCAGGCTTTGCGCAATCAACTCAACAGTCAGCGCCAGCGCGAAGCAGAGCGAGCGCTGGAAAGTACCGAACTGCTGGCGGAAAACAGCGCGGGACTGCCGGAAGGTATTGTCGATCAGTTCAAGGTTAACCGCGAGCTGTCTCAGGCCTTGAACCAACAGGCGCAACGTATGGACCTGGTCGCCTCGCAGCAGCGTCAGGCTGCCAGCCAAACGCTGCAGGTCCGCCAGGCCTTGAATACGCTGCGAGAGCAGTCTCAGTGGCTTGGGGTTTCAAATATGCTGGGAGAAGCGCTGCGCGCGCAGGTATCCCGTCTGCCGGAAATGCCCAAGCCCCAGCAGTTGGATACCGAAATGGCGCAGCTTCGCGTGCACCGTATGCGCTATGAGGATCTCCTCAACAAACAGCCGCAGCTGCGTCAAATTCATCAGGCCGATGGACAACCTCTGACCGCTGAACAGAGCAGTATTCTCAACGCCCAGCTACGCACCCAGCGCGAGCTGCTGAACTCATTGTTACAGGGCGGCGATACGCTGATCCTTGAGCTGACCAAGCTCAAAGTCTCCAACAGCCAACTGGAAGATGCGCTAAAAGAGGTCAACGAAGCAACGCACCGCTATCTGTTCTGGACGTCAGACGTCAGTCCCATCTCGCTCTCCTGGCCTGTCGACATCGTTCAGGATCTGCGGCGTTTGATCTCATTAGATACGTTTAATCAGTTGGGTAAAGCCAGCGTCATGATGCTGACCAGCAAAGAAACACTATTGCCGCTGTTCGCGGCGTTGGTGCTGGTTGGCTTTAGCCTCTCTTCGCGCAAGCACTTCACCCGTTTCCTTGAACGCTCGTCCGCGCGAGTCGGGAAAGTCACCCAGGACCATTTCTGGCTGACAATACGCACGGTATTCTGGTCAATACTCGTCGCTTCTCCGTTGCCGGTGTTATGGGCAACGCTCGGTTACGGGTTGCAGGAAGCCTGGCCTTACCCGCTGGCTGTTGCTATCGGCGATGGCGTTACCGCCACGGTGCCTATGCTATGGGCGGTAATGATTTGCGCCACCTTTGCGCGTCCCAACGGTCTGTTCATTGCCCACTTTGGCTGGCCACGTAACCGCGTCGCGAAAGCCATGCACTACTACCTGATGAGCATCGGACTGATTGTTCCGCTGATCATGGCGGTGATTATGTTTGATAATCTCAATGACCGGGAATTCTCCGCCTCACTGGGACGTCTGTGCTTTATTCTGATTTGCGGTGCGCTGGCGGTCGTGACCCTGAGCCTGAAACGCGCCGGGATACCGCTGTACCTCGATAAAGAGGGCAACAGCGATAACATGGTCAATAGTATGCTGTGGAATATGCTGATGGGCGCGCCGCTGATTGCCATTCTCGCTGCGGCAGTGGGTTATCTCGCCACATCGCAAGCCCTGCTGGCACGTCTGGAAACATCCGTGGCGATTTGGTTCTTATTACTGGTGGTGTATCACGTCATCCGCCGCTGGATGCTAATTCAGCGCCGCCGCCTTGCGTTTGACCGCGCCAAACATCGACGCGCCGAAATGCTGGCGCAACGTGCGCGGGGCGAAGAGGAACCACCTCATTCAACCAGCCTTGAAGGTACGATCGATGTAGATGAAAGCGAAGTGGATCTGGATGCAATCAGCGCGCAATCGCTGCGCCTGGTACGTTCTATCCTGATGCTTATCGCCCTGCTCTCGGTCATTGTGCTGTGGTCAGAAATTCATTCCGCTTTCGGCTTCCTGGAAAACATCTCGTTGTGGGATGTCACCTCCACGGTGCAGGGCGTGGAAAGCTTAGAACCGATAACGCTGGGCGCGGTGCTCATTGCTATTCTGGTGTTTATCATCACCACCCAGCTAGTGCGCAACCTACCCGCGTTGCTGGAGCTGGCGCTACTGCAACATCTGGATTTAACCCCCGGCACCGGTTACGCCATCACCACTATCACTAAGTATCTTCTGATGCTGATTGGCGGCCTGGTGGGCTTCTCGATGATCGGTATTGAGTGGTCCAAACTGCAATGGCTGGTGGCGGCTCTCGGTGTCGGTCTGGGCTTTGGTTTGCAGGAGATCTTCGCCAACTTTATTTCCGGCCTGATTATCCTGTTTGAAAAGCCAATCCGCATTGGCGACACGGTTACAATTCGCGATCTCACCGGAAGCGTGACGAAAATTAATACCCGTGCCACCACTATCAGCGACTGGGACCGCAAAGAGATCATCGTACCCAACAAAGCCTTTATCACCGAACAGTTTATCAACTGGTCGCTATCCGATTCGGTTACCCGTGTGGTGTTAACCATCCCGGCACCGTCGGAGGCTAACAGCGAGGAGGTTACGCAGATCCTGCTGACTGCCGCACATCGTTGCTCGCTGGTTATCGATAACCCGGCGCCAGAAGTCTTCCTGGTTGACCTGCAACAAGGAATTCAAATCTTCGAACTGCGTATTTATGCCGCTGAAATGGGGCATCGCATGCCGCTGCGCCATGAAATCCACCAGCTGATTCTGGCAGGCTTCCGCGAGCATGGTATTGATATGCCATTCCCACCGTTCCAGATGCGTCTGGAAAGCCTCGGCGGTAAGCAAACAGGGAGAACATTAAGTTCTGCAGGAAGAGGCAGCCGCCCGGCGGGAAGCCTATAAACCGGAAAGTGCATTCTACATCGGCCACTTTTTGTGGCTGATTTCTTCCCGAAACTATCAGAAGCAAATCTGATATCGGATAAAAAAACGCCATAGCCAGTAGAAGACCATTGTAGCAATAACAGAATATTGCCAAAAAGAGCGCTGCCTCTTCCGAATAACAGCATAAATATATGGAATGAATAATGGTAAGGTCATTATAACACCAACTGGGCGAATATCATCATTTTCAAGGTATGTCATCACATCACAAATATTATTAATTCCTCTACCATCGATAAACCACTCTTTGTCTTGAACAGATAACATATCTATCCAAAATATGCTTATAACAAACCAGATAAAGTTAAGAACAAATGATTTCCAGCTCATCATAGACCTTTCATTATTTTCATTAAGGCGATTTCCTTTTCAAGAATACGCCGACCATATTCACTGTATTCTCTCTGATGAGATCCAATAGGTGCTGTAATGGAATCAATGATGTCTTGCTTATTTCTTTCGGTGCCGCGGTTGTATCTGGATCCTACAACAATTATCTGCTCATCGGTTAAGTTTGTGGTATCACCTATGTCAGGATAATCATAATGTATAAGGTCTCGTAAATGAAAGGCTACCACTCTAACGTTGAAACGGTCGTTTAGTAAGCACTGGGAAAGTTGGAACTGCTCAAAGGATGATAAAAGATCTGGTCGGATTCCCATAGTTCTGGCGGCAACCCCTAATTGTATAGCGACAGAACCTACTGAAGTAGAGTTTGAGTAGGTATTGCCTCCTCTCTTTGAAACAGCCTCCAGGTTTTTTTTAATTTGTAGCACCACTGGTTTAAATCTTTCTGGCATTCCGCCAACCTCAGCAGCCGCAACACCGGCAAGTAACAATAAAAGTATTTGAGCCTCTCTGGCATATTGCCGAAGCATATCGCGATGGTAAATCAACCAAGATGTTTTATATAACCATAAATGTGCCGTCCCCGTACTGAACGTCCAGTTAGAAGGAAGATAATGCCATCTAAAATAATCAACACCATTCCATTTAGGAAAACCTAATTCATCAACCTGGCAAAATATAAGGTTACTCATTCTCCCCTCACTTAAATCAGCGCTTGAATCTAGACACAATACTATCAGCAAATAAAACAATTTGTGATGGAGCAAACAAAAAAATAATCACCAAAGAACACAATAATTTTATATAAAAATACAAAGCATACAAAACATAAATGCTTATTATAAATAAAAATGTTAATCCGGCTTACAGAGTAGACTGAGAGCCGGATTAAATATAAATTTGATTACTCCGTCGCCAACTGCGGCAGTTTCGCCATACGACGGCTGTAGTTCTGATAAATCGCCATCGCCAGCAGCGAGAAGAAGATCGGGCCGCCGGTCATCCACAAGGCACTGTTCCAGTCCCCGGCTTCAATTACCGGCTGGATGATGGTGAACACGTTGGCAAACGTCACCACCAGAACGACCACACCCGTTGCCAGCAGCGTCGCCGCTCGGGTTTTAAAGACAACAAACGGTCTTTCCAGACCCGGACGGGCTTTAAAGAACGGAAACGCCAGCGCCAGGAACAGATACGGCAGCGTCATGGATACGTTCGCCATCAGCGTCAGTTTGTTATAGAACGCTGAAGCCGTATCGCCACCAAATGAAACCAACAGGATAAACAGGCTCACCAGCAGGCACTGTAACCACATTGCCGTCGTCGGCATCCCTACGGCATTCAGTTTGGTCATCGGCGCGGGCCACAACGCTTTCGGCGTACCCTGAATAATCGCTTTCAGCGGTGAGTAGCTGAGGGTGAAAAAAGCGCCGGTATAGGCAAGGAACATTGAAAGCCCGGTAATACGTGCAAACCATACGCCCATCACCATCGCGGTCTCAGGGGAAAGATGCAGCGCATTACCCAACGTCATCCCGAGGTTCTTCATCAGGATATAAGTAATATTGCCGAGGTTGACCGAGCTATTGCTTAATACCTGCTGCCAGTTGGTGCTAACGCCCCATAAAAAGATGGCCAGTGAATAACCAACAGAAATGACAATAGCGGCAAAAACAATGCCTTTAGCAAAGTTCTTTTCTGGCTTTTCTGTTTTATCAACCAGTCCCCCTACAGCTTCAATTCCGCCATAAGCAAAAATGGCAAACACAACAAATGACAACATTGCCAGCCCGGACTGATATCCGGGATTAGGTGAGGAGATAAAATTAATATCCTGTGCAAAGTGGCCACCAGTTAATAACAAAATAGCGACACTCACTAACAACAGAACTAAATTAAGACACATTACGGCAATTCCGCCTACTGCCGTAATACGCGCAATCTTATTAATACCCCGGGATGCCACGCAGGTCACCAGAATCATCCAGCCGACGGCGAGCAGCCCGACAACCTGCGTAGGCTCAAGCCCTGCAATACGCCAGTGCTGCGTCATGTCTGCGCCAAACAAGAAGGTTGAAAAAGGTACCCAGACTTTCGCCGCAGTACTTACCATCCATATCACATAAGAAGAAAACCACATAAACGTGCCGATAAAGGCATAGCGCGGTCCAACGCTATTATTCATCCACGAATAGATTCCCCCCTCTTCTTTCCGATAGGCAGACCCCATTTCCGCCATCATTAAAGCAAATGGAATAAAGAATAATAATGCAGAAAATATATACCACGGTATTGCACTATACCCCATTAAATAGAATGCGGAGGGGCTATTAGCAAAACCGAAAACTGACGTAAATATCATGAGAATGAGACCTGGCAGGCTCATCTTTTTTATTGTTTGGGTCATTAAACCATCCCTTACTCTGGCAAGCGTTTAGCAAACGCCGCTCACCGGTTGGCACTGCTCTCTTTGCAGAGTTCAGCGATAAAAAAATCAACACAGAATTGATACCTAAACGATATCAAATATCCAGGTGTAAATTGTGGCTATTAGAGGGGAAATGAAAAAATATGCTACAAAGTGGCGATTAAGCCGCCACTTTGTATTGCGGAAGAGTAAGTTATGCGCGATCGACGGTAAATGCGATAACCTCGGCCAGGCTCTCTGCGCCCAGCGCCAGCATCACCAGACGGTCAACACCCAGCGCCACGCCTGAGCAATCCGGCATGCCTACTTTCAGCGCTTCCAGCAGGTTGGTATCGATAGGTTGCTGCGGTAAGCCTCGTGCGGCGCGTTTGCGGTTATCCTGTTCAAACCGCTGCTGTTGTTCACGCGCGTCGGTCAATTCATGGAAACCATTTGCCAGCTCAATACCTTTGTAATAAACCTCGAAACGTTCAGCCACGCGGTGATCTTCGGTACTGATTTGCGCCAGTGATGCCTGGCTGGCCGGGAAATGATACACAAACGTCGGTTTGTCTTTACCAATATGTGGCTCAACGCCCATCGTAAACAGCAGCTGCAGTAAGGTGTCCCGGTCTTCTTCGGTATCGGCGATATTGCTGAGATCCAATTTCGCCGCCACTTCCCGCAGTTGGGTTTTATCCGCAGACAGCGGGTCTATCTCCAGATGACGCTGGAAGGCTTGCTGGTAAGAGAGGCTTTCCGCAGGCGAACAGTCCAGCACCTGCTGGAGCAAATCATCTACCTCATTCATCAGCCGATACATATCGTAGTGCGGACGATACCACTCAAGCATGGTGAATTCAGGGTTATGATGGCGCCCCATCTCTTCATTACGGAAGCTGCGGCACAGTTGATACACCGGGCCGCACCCTGCCACCAGCAGGCGCTTCATATGGTATTCAGGGCTGGTCATTAAATAGAGATTCATCCCCTGAGAGTGTCCAGGGCCAACGAAACGTGTTTCGAACGGGAACAGATGGATGTCCGTTACCGTTGCCTGACTCATACAAGGGGTCTCAACCTCCAGCACGCCACGATCGGCAAAAAAGCGGCGAATCTCCGCTATAATTGCTGCACGTTTTAACAGATTGGGGATGGACGCGCTCGGCTGCCAGGTTGCCGTTTCGCTCATGGTTGTTTCTCCGATTTAAGACAAGGGCACGAAGTCTACTCGTATCGCGCTAACGAGACAAATTTCAGGCAGCAGTAATCAGCACTGGCAATTGGATAAAAAAAGCGACATAGGGTGGTTTAGTAATTAAATTAATCAAATTCAATGATAATTCCCCCCTGTGACACGCTAAAAAAATCGAACACGTCAAATTTCCCGCACATCCCTAAGACTATACTATTGTACCTATAAAGGAGCAGTGGAAACGCGTTCATAACCTGTTTGAAGCCGATGAAGCATCTGATTTCAGGCGGGGATGAAATAACAACAATCTGGAGGAATGTCGTGCAAACCTTTCAAGCCGATCTTGCCATTATAGGCGCCGGTGGCGCGGGATTACGTGCTGCAATTGCTGCCGCACAAGCAAATCCCAACGCTAAAATCGCACTGATCTCAAAAGTGTACCCAATGCGCAGCCATACCGTTGCTGCCGAAGGCGGCTCTGCTGCTGTCGCGCAGGATCATGACAGCTTTGACTACCATTTTCACGATACGGTAGCAGGCGGAGACTGGCTATGTGAGCAGGATGTCGTGGATTACTTTGTCCACCACTGCCCAACTGAAATGACGCAACTGGAACAATGGGGCTGCCCATGGAGCCGTCGTGAAGACGGTAGCGTCAACGTACGTCGCTTCGGCGGCATGAAAATCGAGCGTACTTGGTTTGCCGCAGATAAAACCGGCTTCCACATGTTGCATACGCTGTTCCAAACATCTTTGCAGTTCCCGCAGATTCAGCGCTTTGACGAACACTTCGTTCTGGATATCCTGGTGGACGAGGGTCATGCCCGCGGCCTGGTTGCCATGAACATGATGGAAGGCACGCTGGTGCAGATCCGTGCTAACGCAGTCGTAATGGCAACGGGCGGCGCTGGTCGTGTTTACCGTTACAATACCAACGGCGGCATCGTAACCGGCGACGGTATGGGCATGGCGCTGAGCCACGGCGTTCCGCTGCGTGATATGGAATTCGTTCAATATCACCCGACGGGTCTGCCAGGCTCCGGTATCCTGATGACAGAAGGTTGCCGTGGTGAAGGCGGTATCCTGGTCAACAAAAACGGCTACCGTTATCTGCAAGACTACGGCATGGGTCCGGAAACCCCGCTGGGCGAGCCGAAAAACAAATACATGGAACTCGGTCCGCGCGACAAAGTTTCTCAGGCTTTCTGGCACGAATGGCGCAAAGGCAACACCATTTCCACTCCGCGTGGCGATGTGGTTCACCTGGACCTGCGTCACCTCGGCGAGAAAAAACTGCTCGAACGTTTACCGTTCATCTGCGAACTGGCGAAAGCCTATGTGGGTGTCGATCCGGTTAAAGAACCGATCCCGGTACGTCCGACAGCACACTACACCATGGGCGGTATCGAAACCGATCAGCACTGTGAAACCCGCATTAAAGGTCTGTTCGCTGTCGGCGAATGTTCCTCTGTTGGTCTGCATGGCGCTAACCGTCTGGGCTCCAACTCTCTGGCGGAACTGGTGGTCTTCGGTCGTATGGCCGGTGAACAAGCTGCGGAACGCGCTGCAACGGCTGGCGCTGCAAACAGTGCTGCTCTGGATGCACAGGTTGCTGGCGTTGAAAAACGCTTGAAAGATCTGGTTAACCAGGAAGGTAACGAAAACTGGTCTAAGATCCGTGACGAAATGGGTATTTCCATGGAAGAAGGTTGCGGTATCTACCGTACGCCGGAACTCATGCAGAAAACCGTTGATAAGCTGGCGGAACTGCAGGAGCGCTTCAAGCGCGTACGTATCACTGATACTTCCAGCGTCTTCAACACCGACCTGCTGTACACCATCGAACTGGGTCACGGTCTGAACGTTGCTGAATGTATGGCGCACTCCGCTCTGGCACGTAAAGAATCCCGCGGCGCGCACCAGCGTCTGGATGAAGGCTGCACCGAGCGTGACGACGTGAACTTCCTCAAACACACCCTCGCCTTCCGCGATGCTGACGGGACGACTCGCCTGGAATACAGCGACGTGAAAATCACCACTCTGCCACCGGCTAAACGTGTTTACGGTGGAGAAGCGGAAGCAGCCGATAAGAAGGAGAAGGCGAATGGCTGAGATGAAAAACCTGAAAGTTGAGGTGGTGCGCTATAACCCGGAAACCGATACCGCGCCGCACAGTGCTTTCTACGAAGTTCCTTATGATGAAACCACGTCACTGCTGGATGCGCTGGGCTACATCAAGGATAACCTGGCACCGGACCTGAGCTACCGCTGGTCCTGCCGTATGGCAATCTGCGGCTCCTGCGGCATGATGGTCAACAATGTACCGAAACTGGCGTGCAAAACCTTCCTGCGTGATTACACAAACGGCATGAAGGTTGAAGCGCTGGGTAACTTCCCGATTGAGCGCGATCTGGTCGTCGACATGACGCACTTTATCGAAAGCCTGGAAGCGATCAAACCGTACATCATCGGTAACCCGCGTACACCGGATCAGGGGCCAAACACCCAGACTCCGGCGCAGATGGCGAAGTATCATCAGTTCTCTGGTTGCATCAACTGTGGTCTGTGCTACGCCGCGTGCCCGCAGTTCGGCCTGAACCCTGAGTTCATTGGACCGGCTGCGATTACGCTGGCGCATCGTTACAACGAAGATAGCCGCGACCACGGTAAGAAGGAGCGTATGGCTCAATTGAACAGCCCGAACGGCGTCTGGACCTGTACTTTCGTGGGCTACTGCTCCGAAGTCTGCCCGAAACACGTCGATCCGGCTGCGGCCATTCAGCAGGGTAAAGTTGAAAGTTCAAAAGACTTTCTTATCGCTACCCTGAAACCACGCTAAGGAGTGCACGATGACGACTAAACGTAAAGCCTATGTGCGGCCAATGACGTCCACCTGGTGGAAAAAGCTGCCATTTTATCGTTTTTACATGCTGCGTGAAGGCACGGCAGTCCCGGCAGTCTGGTTCAGCATTGAACTGATTATCGGCCTGTTTGCACTCAAGCATGGTGCAGAGTCCTGGATGGGCTTTGTCGCCTTTTTACAAAACCCGGTGGTGGTAATCCTTAACATTATCGCCCTGGCAGCAGCGCTGCTGCATACCAAAACCTGGTTTGAGCTGGCACCAAAAGCAGCCAACATCATCGTAAAAGACGAAAAAATGGGGCCAGAGCCGATCATCAAAGGTCTCTGGGCAGTCACTGTGGTTGCTACAGTAGTCATACTGTTTGTTGCCCTGTTCTGGTAAGGAGTCCGGAATGATTAATCCAAATCCAAAACGCTCTGACGAACCCGTATTCTGGGGCCTGTTTGGTGCAGGCGGTATGTGGAGCGCAATCATTGCGCCGGTAATGATCCTGCTGGTAGGCATTATGCTGCCGCTGGGCTTTGTTCCTGATGCTTTCAGCTATGAACGCGTACTGGCATTCGCTCAGAGCTTCATCGGACGTGCGTTTCTGTTCCTGATGATCGTTCTGCCGCTGTGGTGTGGTTTACACCGTATGCACCACGCGATGCATGACCTGAAAATCCACGTGCCGGCTGGCAAATGGGTATTCTACGGACTGGCAGCTATCCTGACCGTTGTAACGGCGATTGGTATTCTGACCATCTAAGTACATGCGTTAATTATCAGGCCCGCCATTGGCGGGCCTTTTTTATTTGTGCAGCACCCCGGTCAACCAACGGGAAAATTCACGCATCGCGGGCGTCTCCGGGCGAGATTGCAAACGCGTTATCCAGTAGCTTCCCAAATCAATCTGCGTTAAAAAAGGCTGAACGATACGTTCACTGCTGAGCAAATGCGTGAACATTCTGACTGGCGCAATTGCCACACCGCTCCCCGCCTGAGCGGCTTCCAGCATGGTGACTGACGAATCAAACACCATCACATTGTGCGTCGGTGACGGAGGCGCCTCTCCGGCCGCCTGCATCCAAAGCGCCCATTCATCCCGCCGATACGATCGTAATAACGGAAATTTCAGGATATCCGCAGGCTTTTGAATCTGCGAAGCCAATGTTGGCGAACACAGCGGAGACATCAGCGCGCTACATAAATATTGCGCATCGGTATCGTGCCAGGCTCCCCCACCGTAGCGAATGGTATAATCCAGCCCTTCGGCGGCGGGATCCACGCGATTGTTATGGGTAGAAATATGCAAATCAATATGTGGGTAACTGCGCTTAAAATCGCTCAACAGCGGGAAAAGACAGCCGATAGCAAAGGTTCCCACTACGCCAATTTTAAGTTTTTCCTGGGTCTGTTTAGTGGCAAAACGATCCAACATCCCCGCCATACGATCGAAGGAGTCATTAAGTACAGGTAACAGACTTTCCCCTTCAGTCGTCAACATTAATCCACGAGAACCGCGCACAAAAAGCTGACAATTCAGCTGCTGCTCCAGCGATTTTACATGCTGGCTGATGGCAGAATGCGTCACGTTGAGCTCAATCGCAGCGCGGGTAAAGCTGAGATGTCTGGCCGCGGCTTCAAAAGCCCGCAGCGAGTTAAGAGGGATATAGCTACGCGTCATCATTAAGCCTGTTAGAAAAACTTATATCTGCTGCTAAATTTAACCGTTTGTCAACACGGTGCAAATCAAACACACTGATTGCGTCTGACGGGCCCGGACACCCTTTTGCTTTTAATTACGGAACTGATTTCATGATGAAAAAATCGATATGCTGCGCGCTGCTGCTGACAGCCTCTTTCTCCACGTTTGCTGCCGCAAAAACAGAACAACAAATTGCCGATATCGTTAACCGCACCATCACACCACTGATGCAGGAGCAGGCTATTCCGGGCATGGCCGTGGCAATTATCTACGAGGGGAAACCTTATTACTTTACCTGGGGTAAAGCCGATATCGCCAATAACCACCCAGTCACGCAGCAAACGCTGTTTGAATTAGGGTCGGTCAGTAAGACGTTTAACGGCGTGTTGGGCGGCGACGCTATCGCCCGCGGCGAAATTAAGCTCAGCGATCCGGTCACGAAATACTGGCCAGAACTGACAGGCAAACAGTGGCGGGGTATCAGCCTGCTGCACTTAGCCACCTATACAGCGGGTGGCCTGCCGCTGCAGATCCCCGATGACGTTACGGATAAAGCCGCATTACTGCGCTTTTATCAAAACTGGCAACCACAATGGACTCCGGGCGCTAAGCGTCTTTACGCTAACTCCAGCATTGGTCTGTTTGGTGCGCTGGCGGTGAAACCTTCAGGTATGAGCTACGAAGAGGCAATGACCAGACGCGTCCTGCAACCATTAAAACTGGCGCATACCTGGATTACGGTTCCGCAAAGCGAACAAAAAAATTATGCCTGGGGCTATCGCGAAGGGAAGCCTGTACACGTTTCTCCGGGACAACTTGACGCCGAAGCCTATGGCGTGAAATCCAGCGTTATCGATATGGCCCGCTGGGTTCAGGCCAACATGGACGCCAGCCACGTTCAGGAGAAAACGCTCCAGCAGGGCATTGAGCTTGCGCAGTCTCGTTACTGGCGTATTGGTGATATGTACCAGGGATTAGGCTGGGAGATGCTGAACTGGCCGCTGAAAGCTGATTCGATCATCAACGGCAGCGACAGCAAAGTGGCATTGGCAGCGCTTCCCGCCGTTGAGGTAAACCCGCCAGCACCTGCCGTGAAAGCCTCATGGGTGCATAAAACAGGATCCACAGGCGGATTTGGCAGCTACGTTGCCTTCGTTCCAGAAAAAAACCTTGGCATCGTAATGTTGGCAAACAAAAGCTACCCCAACCCGGCTCGCGTCGAGGCGGCCTGGCGCATTCTTGAAAAACTGCAATAACTGACAGAGGGGTCCGGTAAATCGGACCTCCTTTCTTGCTCTTTTTTCCCTGCTGTCATCTACACTTAACAAAAAACAGTAAGGAAAACACTATGCGCATTCTGCCCGTCGTTGCTGCAGTTACGGCTGCATTCCTGGTTGTCGCTTGCAGCTCCCCAACACCGCCGAAAGGCGTTACCGTGGTGAATAACTTTGATGCCAAACGCTATCTGGGAACATGGTATGAAATTGCGCGCTTCGACCATCGTTTCGAGCGCGGGTTGGATAAAGTGACCGCAACGTACAGCTTGCGCGACGACGGCGGCATCAACGTTATTAACAAGGGCTATAACCCTGACAGGGAGATGTGGCAGAAAACGGAAGGGAAAGCCTATTTCACCGGCGACCCAAGCACGGCCGCGCTTAAAGTATCATTCTTCGGCCCCTTCTATGGTGGGTATAACGTAATTGCACTCGACCGGGAATATCGTCACGCGCTGGTTTGCGGTCCGGATCGCGACTACCTGTGGATCCTTTCACGGACTCCAACTATTTCAGATGAAATGAAACAGCAAATGTTAGCCATCGCGACCCGGGAAGGGTTTGAGGTGAATAAGCTGAT
Organism: Citrobacter sp. Cf136; assembly: GCF_030333815.1. Lineage (NCBI taxonomy): Bacteria > Pseudomonadati > Pseudomonadota > Gammaproteobacteria > Enterobacterales > Enterobacteriaceae > Citrobacter > Citrobacter sp. Cf136. The sequence continues at coordinate 515,662 of NZ_JAOWFE010000040.1, forward strand.
TTGGGTGAAACAGCCTGGCGCTTAGTGAGTGCTCAGCTTCAGACCAATAATGCCAGCAACGATCAGCCCAAGGCTCAGCAAACGTGCCGGACTGGCAGATTCACCCAGCAGCAAAATCCCTGTAATGGCCGCCCCTACGGCGCCAATGCCGGTCCAGACCGCATAAGCGGTTCCTACAGGTAATGTGCGCATTGCCCAGGAGAGCATGGCAATACTGACGATCATCGCCGCAATAGTGATAATGCTTGGCGTAAGACGCGTAAAACCGTGGGTATATTTCAGGCCAATCGCCCAGACGACTTCGAGCAAACCTGCAATTAATAAAACGATCCAGGACATATCAGGCTCCAGAACAATGGGGCCGTCCCCGGTGAAAGAAGCGTTTGCAGGTCGTCCTACAAAGCTGATGTGTGAAATGGCATTTTTGCCCGGAAGAAAATGAATTTCAACCTTTTTATTCACTGCCTGCTAAAAGCAAGAATTAAGCATAATTAGCGGCGTAGTTCCCGCATTTGGCACTCATCGGAGTTCTCTATGATGAAGGGCTTTCTGAAACCGGAAAGTCGATTGCCCCTCTTCTGAATGCGAAACGTTTATGCTTAAAATTTTAGTGATTGACCGGTGCCACTTTACCCGCACAGGGATAGAGGCCTTGCTTAATCATTCTGGCAGGTTCAGCTCTTCATTTCTGGTATCAGGAATCAATAATCTCCTGTTAGCAAAAGAGCATATTTTGCAATGGAAACCGCATCTGGTGATCGCGGATTTATACAGTTTTATTAGCGAGACGCACTCCAGTCCGCCAATTAACCCTTTTTTTATGAGTTGTGGCGTCATCCCACTGATTTTACTGCAATCAGCAGATAGACAGCATGCCCCCATCGCGCCCTCTCAATCCGTCGCCCATTCGGTCTTGACCAAGCACACCACGCTGAACACACTCTCCCACACAATTCAGGAAGCACTTCAGGTTCGCCCCGCATTAGAAATACCCAAAAACGCCACGCCTTTGCTTACGCCGCAGGAGGAGAAAGTATTATCAATGTGGATGGATGGTGTGAGTAACAATGCCATTGCCGCCGCACTCAGCATACATGGCAAAACGGTCTACACCTATAAGCGGAATATCCGTATGAAACTGCACCTGGGGAACCGCTTCTCGCCGTTTCTGTCACTCCCAGGGAAGTGAGATTAACGGTACGACACGACGTCGTACCGTTCTTCATTATTGCTGAGCTTTTGTCGCTGCACCAGAAATGGCGCTACCGCCTTCAGAAATATCCTGTCCTACGCCTCGTGTGGTATTACACGCGGTTAAAACGGAAGAAAGTACCAACACAGAAAAGATCGCAGCAATTGTCTTCTTAACCATAACGTCTTCCTTTTCTAGCCAATATTGTTTGTGTATAGCTACTTAATAATAGACAAGATCTGGGAGTGTGATGGATAAACAACCGTTTTTAAGACTATATGAAATGATTAGCTGGCAGCATGAGAGATTGAATTGCCAAGATGTTTGATGTCTTCACCGAAGCCGCGCGCGGTATTGCATCCCGTCAGGAGGGTGCTGGTGAAAAGGAGTAGCATTACAAGACCGAGAAGACGTTTCATCATTCCTGCCCTGGAAAAAGTATGGCGCAGCAACCTGCGCCATAAGATCAAATGGAAGACTTATTTTACGCGAGAAACGTATTCGCCGGAGCGGGTATCCACTTTGATCACTTCGCCGATCTGTACGAACAGCGGAACTTTAACGACTGCGCCGGTAGACAGGGTAGCCGGTTTGCCGCCAGTACCAGCGGTATCGCCTTTCAGACCTGGGTCGGTTTCAACAACTTCCAGCTCAACGAAGTTCGGCGGAGTTACAGAGATCGGCTGACCGTTCCACAGGGTCACGATGCATTCAGCCTGGTCCAGCAGCCATTTAGCGTTATCGCCTACCGCTTTCTCGTCAGCAGCCAGCTGTTCGAAAGTGGTGTTATTCATAAAGTGCCAGAACTCACCGTCGCTATACAGGAAAGTCAGGTTCATGTCGGCTACGTCTGCGCCTTCAGCGGAGTCAGTAGACTTGAAGGTTTTCTCTACGCGAGTACCGGTCAGCAGGCGACGCAGCTTAACGCGCGCAAACGCCTGGCCTTTACCTGGTTTAACGAATTCGCTGGCTTCAACCGCATAAGGTTCGCCGTCCAACATGATTTTAAGACCAGCACGAAAATCGTTGCTATAGTACGTTGCCATAAGGCCCTCTGAAAATTGTTAACTGGTAGCTAAGCCACAAAATGGCGCATATTGTAACCCTAAATACCCCATCCAGAGAAGATTGGTTATCGCAACTTGCCGATGTTGTGACCGATCCCGATGAACTTCTGCATCTTTTGAATATAGACGCAGATGAAAAACTGTTGGCCGGACGCGATGCGAGACGGCTTTTCGCCCTGCGCGTGCCGCGCGCGTTTATTGCCCGCATGGAGAAAGGTAACCCGGACGATCCGCTTTTGCGTCAGGTAATTACCTCCCAGGAAGAGTTTGTTGCCGCGCCAGGCTACTCAACCGACCCGCTGGAAGAACAGCACAGTGTGGTTCCCGGTCTGCTGCATAAATATCGCAATCGGGCACTGTTGCTGGTCAAAGGCGGTTGTGCGGTGAATTGTCGCTATTGCTTCCGTCGACACTTCCCATATGCCGAAAACCAAGGCAATAAACGCAACTGGCAGGTCGCTCTCGACTACATTACCGCGCATCCTGAGCTGGATGAAATCATCTTCTCTGGTGGCGATCCGTTAATGGCCAAAGACCACGAACTGGACTGGTTGCTCACGCAACTGGAAGCCATTCCGCACATTAAACGCCTGCGTATTCACAGCCGTTTGCCGATAGTGATCCCTGCGCGCATTACCGAAGGACTGGTCGAACGTTTTGCGCGCTCCACGCTGCAGATTCTGCTGGTCAATCACATTAACCATGCCAATGAAGTTGATGAGACGTTTCGCCAGGCGATGAGTAGTCTGCGCGCCGCGGGCGTTACGCTACTCAACCAAAGCGTATTGCTGCGTGGCGTGAACGATAACGCACAAACCCTGGCTAACCTTAGCAACGCACTATTTGATGCCGGTGTGATGCCCTATTACCTGCACGTGCTGGATAAAGTACAGGGTGCCGCCCACTTTATGGTCAGCGATGATGAAGCGCGTCACATTATGCGTGAACTCCTGACACTGGTTTCCGGTTACATGGTCCCCAAACTGGCGCGTGAAATTGGCGGAGAGCCAAGTAAAACGCCGTTGGACCTGCAGTTACGCCAACAATAACCATTATTGAGTGTCCGATTCCGGACACTCGCTATCGATCACGATTATTTAATATCCCTGCAGGTGGAGCCGCACTTTTAATATGTGCTATTTTAATTAGCGCTGTAAAATCATTCATTCGTAAATTTTATCAATAGTTTCAAATGCAGAGCATTTATAAATATATGGTTAGGGAGAACCTTTTATGGCTATAAGTATTAAGGGCGTTAATACCGGCGTTATTCGTCAAAAGAATGAATTTGTTGCTTTGGCATTAAAGATAAAAGAGCCAAGAAATAAGGAGTCGTTGTTTTTTCTTTCTCCGCTTGGGCTAAGAGACTTGCTTATTGCTCTGGAAAGCAGGCTATCCACCAAACATCAACTAAGCGAAGACAAGCGTGTGCAGTATGAGAAAGAATGCGAGAAAGCCAGCAAGAAGATGCACGAAAACATTCCGTTAATTCAGGAAGATGAGCTAAAAAATGCGGATATTAACCGTCGCATAGATTCACTGACGTTAGTGGATGATAAAGGGGAAAACTTAGCATTTTCTCTGACGCTACATGACGGGAAAACAGATGAATTACTGGTTAATGAATTACAGATTCAGGTGTTGGCGCATGCAATTATTCATGCAATAAATAATGCTGGCATGCGGGATTTAGCGCTACGAATTACATCGCTGCTGGATTTCCTGCCGCTGTACGATGTGGATTGCCAGCAAAACGACAATCTGGAATACGACTCTTATACACAACCCGAATGGAAACATAACCTGTTTAATCATTATCTGGCGATTATTTACCGCTATACGGATGATAAAGGAAAAGCCCATTTCTGTGGTTCGGTAGTAAAAACTCGCGCCGCTTCCGGCAGCAAAGAGGCCGAAGCCATTACTCGCCGTCTGCTCGATTTCAGCCCACGGCTGAAAAAACTTGCCGGTGTACCGTGCCAGGTGTTTATCAGAACGTTGACGGGTGATAAGACGCAAAAGCTCAATCAGGATCAGTGCCTGCGCGCACTGCATCATTTACGCGTTCAGTCTGCACATAAGACTCAGAATGCCTGATGGCGCTGCGCTTATCAGGCCTACGATTGCATGAGTCTGTCCAGGCCACTTTATTACACAAAATCATTCAATCTGCATCGCGGCGGCAAACGAAGAAAATCCCCAGGAGCATAGATAACTATGTGACTGGGGTTTCACAGCGCAGCCAACAAAGAGGCTGGTTGAAGGATGAAGTGTAATCAGTTAGGGCACTTATAAACCTGTCCAATCATTTCACTGGCGGTAGGAACAAAGCTGGACAGCATTCCCTGCGATGGGCTGCTGACACCATAAATCACGTTACCGCCCATTGCCGCAGCCTGGTTACGCAGATCGTTTGCTGCGCCACGCATTGAGCCGCCCTCTTCGCCGTGCTGGCCAGAAAGCCAGTTGCTTTGCTTACCGGTTGCCGTGCCTATCAGTTGGCACTCTGCGCCAGGCTTGTCTTCGACAAAGCGTACGCTTTGCCCGGCTGAACTCAGTTCGTTGCTGGAGCTACAACCCGCCATCAGTAGCGCGGCACCAACGATCCCTGCTAAATATTTCACGTGCATGTCATTCCCCATGATCAATTAGTTGGACGTTATGTCCGTAGCTGAATCATATACTAAAAAGATGACCAAAAGAAAAACCCCCGGACATTTCTGCCCAGGGGTTTCTCAATTCTGAGAGGTTCAGAACAACATGATTACATCATGCCGCCCATTCCACCCATGCCGCCCATACCACCAGCAGCACCTAAGTCAGGTGCATCGCCTTTCGGCAGGTCGGTAACCATGCACTCGGTGGTGATCATCAGACCCGCAACAGAAGCCGCGTACTGCAGAGCAGAACGAGTTACTTTGGTTGGATCCAGGATACCCATGTCGATCATGTTGCCGTATTCTTCAGTTGCAGCGTTGTAACCGTAGTTACCGTCACCGGCTTTCACGGTGTTAGCCACTACAGACGGCTCTTCGCCGCAGTTCAGTACGATTTGACGCAGTGGGGATTCCATTGCGCGCAGCGCAACTTTGATACCTACGTTCTGGTCTTCGTTCTGACCTTTCAGGCCGGCAATTTTAGACGCTACGCGAATCAGCGCAACGCCACCACCAGCAACCACGCCTTCTTCTACCGCAGCACGGGTAGCGTGCAGGGCATCTTCAACGCGGGCTTTCTTCTCTTTCATTTCAACTTCAGTCGCAGCACCAACTTTGATAACCGCAACGCCGCCTGCCAGTTTCGCTACGCGCTCCTGCAGTTTTTCACGGTCATAGTCGGAAGTTGCTTCTTCGATCTGCTGACGAATCTGAGTCACGCGACCCTGGATTGCAGCTTCGTCGCCCACGCCATCGATGATGGTGGTGGTATCTTTGTTGATAACAACGCGTTTCGCCTGGCCCAGATCTTCCAGAGTTGCTTTTTCCAGCTCCATACCGATCTCTTCAGAGATAACGGTACCACCGGTCAGGGTAGCGATATCCTGCAGCATTGCTTTACGACGATCGCCGAAGCCAGGTGCTTTAACCGCAGCGACTTTCACGATACCGCGCATGGTGTTAACAACCAGAGTTGCCAGCGCTTCGCCTTCAACATCTTCAGCGATGATCAGCAGCGGTTTGCCTGCTTTCGCTACAGCTTCCAGAACCGGCAGCATTTCGCGGATGTTGGAGATTTTCTTGTCAGCCAGCAGGATGAACGGGCTTTCCAGTTCTACTGCGCCAGTTTCCGGCTTGTTGATGAAGTAAGGAGACAGGTAGCCACGGTCGAACTGCATACCTTCAACCACGTCCAGTTCGTCCTGCAGACCGGTACCGTCTTCAACGGTGATCACGCCTTCTTTACCGACTTTGTCCATCGCTTCAGCGATCAGTTTACCTACGGTTTCGTCGGAGTTAGCGGAGATGGTACCAACCTGAGCAATAGCTTTAGAGTCGGAGCACGGTACGGACAGTGCTTTCAGTTCTTCAACAGCAGCAGCGACAGCTTTGTCGATACCACGTTTCAGATCCATCGGGTTCATGCCCGCAGCAACGGCTTTCAGACCTTCAGTGATGATGGACTGAGCCAGTACGGTTGCGGTGGTGGTACCGTCACCTGCAGCGTCGTTCGCTTTAGAGGCAACTTCTTTCACCATCTGCGCACCCATGTTTTCGAACTTGTCTTCCAGTTCGATTTCACGTGCTACGGAAACACCATCTTTAGTGATGGTCGGTGCACCGAAAGATTTATCCAGAACTACGTTACGGCCTTTTGGACCGAGGGTAACTTTCACTGCATCTGCCAGTACGTTTACGCCGCGCAGCATTTTCACACGAGCGTCGTTACCGAATTTTACGTCTTTAGCTGCCATTTTCTCTTTCCCTTAAATTCGTATGTTCAGTGTCGTTCGCGGATTAGGCTTCAACAATTGCCAGGATGTCGCTTTCAGACATGATCAACACTTCTTCATTGTCGATCTTCTCAGATTTAACACCGTAGCCATCGTTGAAAATAACGATATCGCCGACTTTCACGTCCAGCGGCTGTACGGTACCGTTGTCCAGGATGCGACCCTTACCGACAGCGATGATTTCGCCACGAGTTGATTTACCTGCTGCAGAACCAGTCAGTACGATGCCGCCAGCAGATTTGGATTCAACTTCTTTACGTTTGACGATCACACGATCATGTAACGGACGAATACTCATTGATAGCTCTCCTTTGAGAAAGTCTTTATCAGTTATGGGTGACGCCGGCCCGTAAACGGTTTCCCGGCTAGTGACCAGAGAGATGGGGATGGGGTTTTGTGCCTTCAAGGGGGCAAGCGAAAAAAATTTTTTATCAGCAGAAAATCCCGTCAAAACGCCGACACACCTCACATTTCATAACGATTTCAGTCACGTCGTCATAAGCAAATCTGATTGTGATACCATCAAAAATCTGCGCTATAGCCCGGTCAACGGGCATAAACGGATAACCACTTATGAGCGGACTGAAACAAGAGCTGGGACTGGCTCAGGGCATTGGCCTGTTGTCGACATCATTGTTAGGTACAGGCGTTTTTGCCGTCCCCGCGCTGGCCGCACTGGTTGCGGGCAACAACAGCCTGTGGGCATGGCCGGTGCTGATTGTTTTGGTCTTTCCGGTGGCGATTGTCTTCGCCGTACTGGGTCGTCATTTTCCCAGTGCGGGCGGCGTGGCGCATTTTGTCGGCATGGCCTTTGGCTCACGCCTGGAGCGCGTCACCGGGTGGCTGTTTTTGTCGGTGATTCCCGTCGGTTTGCCTGCGGCGTTGCACATCGCCGCCGGGTTTGGTCAGGCGATGTTTGGCTGGCATGACGAGCAACTTCTGCTGGCTGAGCTGGGTACGCTGGCATTGGTTTGGTACATCGGCTCCCGCGGCGCAAGCTCAAGCGCTAATCTGCAAACGGTCATTGCCGGACTGATTGTTGCCCTCATTGTTGCTATCTGGTGGGCGGGCGATCTGAAACCAGGCGAAATCCCCTTCCCTGCAATTAGCGATATTGAACTCCCCGGTCTGTTCGCCGCGCTGTCGGTGATGTTCTGGTGTTTTGTTGGCCTCGAAGCGTTTGCTCACCTGGCGTCTGAATTCAAAAATCCTGAACGAGACTTCCCACGCGCGCTGATGATCGGCCTGCTGCTGGCTGGATCTGTTTATTGGGCATGCACCGTCGTCGTTCTCCATTTTGGTGCCTACGGCGAGCAAATGGCCGCCGCAGCATCGCTGCCAGAAATCGTCGTGCAACTGTTTGGTGTACAGGCACTGTGGGTCGCCTGCATCATTGGTTATTTGGCCTGTTTTGCCAGCCTCAACATTTATATTCAAAGTTTCGCTCGACTGGTCTGGTCGCAAGCGCAGTATAAGCCTGAGAGTTATCTGGCTCGCCTGTCCCCCCGCCACCTTCCGCGCAATGCGCTAAACGCCGTATTGGGCTGCTGCGTAGTCAGTACTCTGTGCATCTATATGCTGCAAATCAATCTCGATGCGTTAATCGTCTACGCCAACGGCATCTTTATTATGATTTATTTGCTGTGCATGTTGGCGGGTTGTCGATTACTGAAAGGGCATTACCGCGCACTGGCGGTCATTGGTGGTCTGCTGTGCCTACTACTACTGGCAATGGTCGGCTGGAAGAGTTTGTACGCGTTGATTATGCTGGCAGGGCTGTGGCTGTTTTTACCCCGCAGGCCGGATAAAGCAACGTTGACGCCATCATCCGGCCTATAAACACTTTTGCCGGATGGCGCTAACGCTTATCCGGCCTACATACTGAGCCTTAATCCCGACGATCGTCTTTATGTTCGATGCTGTCTCGCTTGTCATCCTTGCGCTGAAATTCACCATCAAAAGTCTCACCGCCACCGGTTCCGGCGCTAAAACCACCGCCAGGCATACGCGAAAAACGTAAATGTGGCAGCAGTTTCATCGTCAGATGTTTTTGCACCGGGGGTAATAAAAGAAGAAGACCGAGGAAATCGGTGAAAAAACCAGGCAGTACCAACAGCAGACCGGCGATAATCAGCGATACGCTTTTGATCATTTCTGCAGCCGGACTTTCACCAGCCGCCATTTTTTGTTGCATCAGTAAAAAGTTCTTAAATCCCTGATTACGAACCAGAGACATACCGATAACCGACGTAAAAATAACCAAAATCAGCGTCATCAGGACGCCCATCACATGGGCAACCTGAATAAAAATAGATATCTCTATGTAAACATAGAGAAAAATGGCAAGTAATGGTATCCAGCGCAAAGGGATCTCCTGTTAATAACAGCCGTTTTGTTCAACTTCTGTTCGAAAAATTATGTTAATCGCATCGATTTGATATTGTGGTGGTTAGCAAAATTTCAAGTGGCTTGTACACTAATATTTAGGGTTAATCACAAAGGGGTGATCCATTTCACAGAATAATAAATAAGGGGTAAATTCCACGCTTTAAGTGATCCAGATTACGGTAGAAATCCTTAACCAGCATATGATCTCGGGTATCAGACCGATGCAGGGGATAATCGTCGGTCGAGAAACAATCGAAATCACATATATCCTGTGTGTTTAGTCAAATCATTGGCAGCTTGAAAAAGAAGGTTCACATGTTAAACAACATTCGTATCGAAGAAGACTTGTTGGGTACCAGGGAAGTTCCAGCGGACGCCTACTACGGTGTCCACACTCTGAGAGCGATTGAAAACTTCTACATTAGCAACAGCAAAATCAGCGATATTCCTGAATTTGTTCGCGGTATGGTAATGGTTAAAAAGGCAGCGGCAATGGCCAACAAAGAGCTGCAAACCATTCCTAAGAGTGTGGCAAATGCCATCATCGCGGCGTGTGATGAAGTCCTGAATAACGGAAAATGCATGGATCAGTTCCCGGTAGACGTTTACCAGGGTGGTGCGGGTACCTCCGTCAACATGAACACCAACGAAGTTCTGGCCAATATCGGTCTGGAACTGATGGGTCACCAGAAAGGTGAATATCAGTACCTGAACCCGAACGACCACGTTAACAAATGTCAGTCTACCAACGATGCATACCCAACTGGCTTCCGTATCGCTGTATACGCATCCATCATCAAACTGATTGATGCACTGAACCAGCTGCGTGAAGGCTTTGAGAAAAAAGCCGATGAATTCCAGGACATCCTGAAAATGGGTCGTACCCAGCTGCAGGATGCTGTACCGATGACTCTCGGTCAGGAATTCCGTGCTTTCAGCGTACTGCTGAAAGAAGAAGTGAAAAACATTGGGCGTACCGCTGAGCTGCTGCTGGAAGTTAACCTCGGCGCGACAGCAATCGGTACTGGTCTGAACACGCCGAAAGAGTACTCTCCGCTGGCAGTACAGAAACTGGCTGAAGTCACTGGCTTCGCCTGTGTTCCGGCAGAAGACCTGATTGAAGCAACTTCTGACTGTGGCGCATACGTTATGGTGCACGGCGCACTGAAACGTCTGGCTGTGAAGATGTCCAAAATCTGTAACGACCTGCGTTTGCTCTCCTCTGGTCCGCGTGCGGGTCTGAACGAGATCAACCTGCCGGAACTGCAGGCTGGGTCTTCTATCATGCCAGCTAAAGTGAACCCGGTTGTTCCGGAAGTCGTAAACCAGGTTTGCTTCAAAGTCATCGGTAACGACATCACTGTCACCATGGCATCTGAAGCTGGTCAGCTGCAGCTGAACGTAATGGAGCCGGTCATTGGTCAGGCAATGTTTGAATCCATTCACATTCTGAGCAACGCTTGCTACAACCTGCTGGAAAAATGCGTTAGTGGTATCACTGCTAACAAAGAAGTCTGTGAAGCGTTTGTATTCAACTCCATCGGCATCGTTACTTACCTCAACCCGTTCATCGGTCACCACAACGGCGACATCGTCGGTAAAATTTGTGCCGAAACTGGTAAGAGCGTACGTGAAGTTGTCCTGGAACGCGGTCTGTTGACCGAGTCTGAACTGGACGATATCTTCTCTGCACAGAACCTGATGCACCCTGCTTATAAAGCAAAACGTTATACTGATGAAAGCGAACAGTAATCGTGTAGGGTAGTACCGGAGAAGGCACGTCATGATGACGTGCCTTTTTTCTTACTCGAAGTTACTTAAAAACAACAATTTAATATCAACTTGTTAAACAACAAGGAAGGCTAATATGATAGTTTTAGAACTTATCATCGTTTTGCTGGCAATCTTTTTAGGTGCCAGACTTGGGGGTATCGGTATTGGATTTGCAGGTGGGCTGGGTGTTCTGGTTCTTGCCGCTATCGGCGTAAAACCAGGTAATATTCCGTTCGATGTTATTTCCATTATCATGGCGGTTATCGCTGCTATCTCTGCCATGCAGATTGCCGGTGGTCTGGACTACCTGGTTCACCAAACTGAAAAACTGCTGCGTAAGAACCCGAAATACATCACGATCCTTGCACCTATCGTGACCTATTTCCTGACTATCTTTGCCGGTACTGGCAACATCTCTCTGGCAACGCTGCCAGTTATCGCTGAAGTTGCGAAGGAACAAGGTATCAAGCCTTGCCGTCCGCTCTCTACCGCAGTGGTTTCTGCACAGATTGCGATTACGGCTTCTCCAATCTCCGCAGCCGTGGTTTATATGTCTTCCGTCATGGAAGGTCATGGCATCAGCTACATTCACCTGCTGTCCGTGGTCATTCCGTCCACCCTGCTGGCCGTTCTGGTGATGTCCTTCCTGATCACCGCACTGTTCAACTCCAAACTGTCTGACGACCCGATTTATCGTAAGCGTCTGGAAGAAGGCCTGGTTGAACTGCGCGGTGAAAGACAAGTTGAAATCAAAGCTGGCGCGAAAACCTCCGTTTGGCTGTTCCTGCTGGGCGTGGTTTGCGTAGTTGTATACGCCATCATCAACAGCCCAAGCCTTGGCCTGGTCGCTAAACCGCTGATGAACACCACCAACGCAATCCTGATCATCATGCTGAGCGTCGCGACGCTGACCACGATCGTCTGCCGCGTTGAAACTGACTCCATCCTGAACTCCAGCACCTTCAAAGCCGGTATGAGCGCCTGTATTTGTATCCTTGGTGTTGCATGGCTGGGTGATACCTTCGTATCTCACAACATTGACTGGATCAAAGATACTGCAGGTAGCGTAATTCAGGGTCATCCGTGGCTGCTGGCGGTCATCTTCTTCTTTGCTTCAGCGCTGCTGTACTCTCAGGCTGCAACCGCTAAAGCACTGATGCCGATGGCTCTGGCTCTGAACGTTTCCCCACTGACGGCTGTTGCATCTTTCGCCGCGGTTTCTGGTCTGTTCATTCTGCCAACCTACCCAACTCTGGTTGCGGCGGTTCAAATGGATGACACCGGTACAACTCGCATCGGTAAATTCGTCTTTAACCATCCGTTCTTCATCCCAGGTACTCTGGGTGTGGTTCTGGCTGTCTGCTTCGGCTTCTTGCTGGGCAGCTTCATGCTGTAAGACTTTACTGCAGGGTGCCTTCGCGCCCTGCAGTTCCGCCTCCCCACCCCGCTTTAGCTAACATCCTTCCCTCGTCCGTTGTATAGTGACCATTCTTTTGCTGGTTACTCTGTTCTTTCGAGGTGTTTATGCTTGATGTAAAGAGTCAGGATATTTCCATCCCCGATACCGTTGTGGTGCTCTGTACCGCCCCGGATGAAGCAACCGCCCAGGATCTCGCCGCCAAAGTGCTGGCGGAAAAGCTGGCTGCCTGCGTGACCCTGCTACCCGGTGCGACCTCCCTCTACTATTGGGAAGGCAAACTGGAACAGGAATATGAAGTGCAGATGATTTTAAAAACCACCGTCACACACCAGCAAGCCCTTCTCGATTGCCTGAAGTCACATCATCCGTATCAAACGCCTGAACTTCTGGTTTTACCCGTCACTCACGGAGACTTTGATTACCGCTCATGGCTCAACGCATCCTTACGCTGATCCTGCTGCTGTGCAGCACATCTACCTTTGCTGGATTATTTGACGCGCCTGGCCGCTCGCAGTTTGTACCTGCCGATCGGGCGTTTGTTTTTGATTTTCAGCAAAACCAACACGATCTGAACCTCACATGGCAGGTTAAAGATGGCTATTATCTGTATCGCAAACAGATAAGCATTACGCCATCTCAGGCCGATATTGCCGAGATAAAACTGCCGCCAGGCGTCTGGCATGAAGATGAGTTTTACGGCAAAAGTGAGATTTACCGTAAACAGCTGACTATCCCGATCACGGTCAATCAGGCTAAGTCTGGCGCAACATTAACGATCACATACCAGGGCTGCGCCGACGCCGGATTTTGCTATCCACCAGAAACAAAAACGGTGCCATTAAGTGAAGTGTCTGCCGGTGCCGCGGCCTCCCCTGCGCCAGCCCCAGCCACTACAGATCCGCAAGAGAAACCGCAGCCCACGGCCCAACTTCCCTTTTCCGCACTGTGGGCATTGCTGATTGGAATTGGTATCGCGTTTACGCCTTGCGTACTGCCGATGTATCCGCTGATTTCCGGAATCGTACTGGGCGGCAAGCAACGCTTATCAACCGGACGGGCACTGCTGCTGACGTTTATCTACGTTCAAGGGATGGCGCTCACCTATACCGCGCTGGGTTTGGTTGTTGCAGCCGCCGGTTTACAGTTCCAGGCTGCGCTTCAGCATCCCTACGTCCTGATTGGCCTTGCCGTCATCTTTACGCTGCTGGCGTTGTCGATGTTTGGTTTGTTCACGCTGCAACTGCCTTCATCGCTGCAAACGCGCCTCACGCTAATGAGTAACCGCCAGCAAGGTGGAGCTCCCGGCAGCGTCTTTGCGATGGGGGCGATTGCTGGCCTCATCTGTTCTCCTTGCACAACGGCCCCGCTAAGCGCGATTTTGCTGTATATCGCTCAAAGCGGGAACATGTGGCTGGGAGGCGGCACGCTGTATCTGTACGCGCTGGGGATGGGATTACCTCTGATGCTGATTACCGTATTTGGCAATCGCCTGTTGCCTAAAAGCGGCCCATGGATGGAACATGTCAAAACCGCTTTTGGCTTTGTCATTCTGGCGCTTCCCGTCTTCTTACTCGAACGTATCGTTGGCGACGAGTGGAGCGTTCGCTTATGGTCACTGTTAGGCGTCGCGTTCTTTGGCTGGGCGTTCATTACCAGCCTGCAGGCAAAGCACGCCTGGATGCGTATCGTGCAGATTGTCCTGTTAGCCGCAGCACTGGTATGCGTGCGTCCACTGCAAGACTGGGCGTTCGGCGCGCCGCATACTCAACCCCAGGCACACCTTAACTTCACGCCGGTGGCATCGGTAGATGCGTTAAATCAAGCGCTGGAGCAAGCTAAAGGCAGGCCAGTCATGCTGGATCTGTATGCCGACTGGTGTGTTGCCTGTAAGGAATTTGAAAAGTACACGTTCAGTAATCCGCAGGTTCAGCAAGCGCTAGGCAACACGGTGCTGTTGCAAGCGGATGTGACAGCAAACAATGCCCAGGATGTCGCTCTGCTGAAACATCTACAGGTTTTAGGTTTGCCGACTATCTTGTTCTTTGATGCCGAGGGAAAAGAGCATCCGGAGGCCCGGGTAACGGGTTTTATGGATGCCGCTACCTTCAGCGCACATTTGCGCGATCGCCAACCGTGAGCGACACTTGCAACAGGAAATACGGAGGAGAATACCGTGCAACGTGAAGATGTCCTGGGAGAAGCCCTGAAATTACTTGAGGTGCAAGGGATAGCCAATACCACGCTGGAAATGGTGGCCGAACGTATCGATTATCCTCTGGATGAACTGCAGCGCTTTTGGCCCGATAAAGAGGCCATTCTGTACGATGCGCTACGTTACCTCAGCCAGCGGGTGGATATCTGGCGGCGTCAGCTTTTGCTGGATGACACCCTGAGCGCTGAGCAGAAATTACTGGCGCGCTACAACGCACTGTCCGAATGCGTGAGCAATAATCGCTATCCCGGCTGTCTGTTCATCGCCGCCTGTACGTTTTACCCCGATCCCGGACATCCGATCCATCAGTTAGCCGATCAGCAAAAAAAGGCAGCACATGACTTCACCCATGAACTGCTCACGACGCTGGAAGTTGACGACCCGGCAATGGTCGCCAAACAGATGGAACTGGTGCTGGAAGGCTGCCTGAGCCGCATGCTGGTTAATCGTAGTCATGCTGATGTCGAAACGGCACACCACCTGGCTGAAGATATCTTACGCTTTGCCCAGTGCCGAATGGGCGGTGCGCTGACCTAAGCGAGCATTATCTGTTTTAGCCGCATCTGTCGGGAAAATTTGTGCAAACTTCAGGCATAACCATGCAGATTGCCGCAATATTAAGCGGTTGAACAATGTTTCCAGAAATTTGATTGACTGACAGACGTGAATACGGTTTAATGCGCCCCGTTGCCCGGATAGCTCAGTCGGTAGAGCAGGGGATTGAAAATCCCCGTGTCCTTGGTTCGATTCCGAGTCCGGGCACCACTATTCAGAAGAACCCGCCTATGGCGGGTTTTTTGCTTTCAGGGTTCTGCTAGATTTCTGATCGTTCTGTCCACAGCGACTCCTACCTACCCTACCTCATCACGCCAGTTAAACCTTTCAGTGAGACCACGATGGTACTGCAAAAAATATAGCGGTATCAGGCACACCTCCTTTTCTGACGTGCTTAACCGTAGGCCAGATTTGAGTAATTTATCTGAACAGCCTTGGGCACTGAACCAGCGGGTGAAGGAACTGGGCATAGAGTAGCCAGGATTCTGCAGGTAGCGAATAACCCGATCGCGTTGCAAGGTACGCACATTCATCCCCAGGGGCTGGAACTGGTCGCCGCCTCGATATCTGAAGCAAACGCCAGGGAGTAAAGGCCAACCTTAATCTACAATTGCCATCATACCGAGCAAATAGTGAGTCAACGAGGAATCTGGATGGTGAAAACAAAAATCATACAGCCAGCGCAGGGGGCTCATGCCTATCCGTTGCTGATCAAGAGCCTACTGCTGTCGGGTGGGCGTTCTCATCCCGAGCGAGAAATCGTCTACGCCGATAAGCTCCGTTACGACTATCGTACCCTCAAACAGCGCATTCATCGCCTGGCAAACATGCTGACAGCGGCCGGTGTCATGCCTGGAGACACCGTCGCCTTGCTAGATTGGGACAGCCATCGCGCCCTCGAGTGCTTCTTCGCGGTACCCATGATTGGTGCCGTGCTGCACACGGTGAACGTCCGCTTCTCGGCGGACCAAATCGCTTACACCATGAATCATGCCGAGGACAACCTGGTACTGGTGCACGACGACTTCTTGCCGGTTGTCGAGTCACTGGCAGAGACACTGACCACTGTCCGGGGATACATCCAGCTTAGTGACGAAGAATCGAAGGCGACCAGCCTGCCGGTGCTCGGGGAATATGAGACCCTGCTGGCCGCAGCGGGAGAACTCTTTGACTTCCCCGACTTCGATGAAAACTCGATAGCTACCTTGTTCTATACCACTGGAACCACGGGCAATCCCAAGGGAGTCTACTTCAGCCATCGCCAGCTGGTCCTGCACACGCTCAATGAGCTGGGTCTCCTGGCTGCCCACGAGGGACAGTCGCTGCTACGATCGAACGATGTCTACATGCCGATCACCCCTATGTTCCACGTGCATGCCTGGGGCGCTCCCTATGTCGCAACAATGCTGGGTGTGAAGCAGGTATACCCCGGTCGTTACGAACCCAACAAACTGGTGCGGTTTTATCACGATGAGGGTGTGACCTTCTCGCATTGTGTGCCAACCATTTTGCAGATGATCCTTGAGTGCGAAGAAGCCACGCAGACTGATCTGTCAGGATGGAAGATGTTACTCGGTGGCAGTTCACTGTCCCTTGGACTGGCGACACAGGCCCACCATAGGGGCATACGCATTCACGCCGGCTATGGCATGTCTGAGACCTGTCCCCTGCTCTGTATGACCCACTTAAGCGATGCCGAGCTGGCCCTTCCCATGGATGAACAGTTACCCCTGCGGATTCGGACCGGCCTGCCTGTCCCGTTGGTGGATCTGCGTATCGTCGATGGCGAAGGTCGGGAGGTGGTGCACGACGGAGAAGCCCTGGGCGAAATAGTGGTGCGAGCCCCTTGGTTGACTCAGGGCTACCTGAAGGAACCCGAGAAAGGGGCTGAGCTATGGAATGGCAGTTGGCTGCACACCGGCGACATAGCCTCTATCGATCCCCATGGGATAGTGGAAATCAAGGATCGCATCAAAGACGTAATCAAGACGGGCGGTGAGTGGATAAGCACGCTGGAGCTTGAGAGCCTCATCAGCTCACACGCGGCGGTCAGGTCGGTAGCCGTCGTCGGGATACCTGATGAGCAGTGGGGCGAACGCCCCCTGGCTCTGGTGGTTTGCAAGGAAGGGGAGGACCTGGAGCCGCAAGCCATAGCGACACATCTACAAGGATTCGTCGACCGCGGCCACATCACTAAATGGGCGATCCCACGACAGATAAGGATAGTCCCGGATATTCCCAAAACCAGCGTTGGCAAGATCAACAAGCGCCTGATTCGGGAGCTCGAAGCCAGCAATGGGAAGGATATCATTTAAGCGATCTGTCGCATTCACAGCGTAAGGTTAACAACAGTCACACTGCTTATATTTCAGGTAGCTTGCCGATATCAATGCTCTGCCGGGGAACTCACCGTCCCCGCGCGGTTGCTGATCTCCCCTTTAGCTACATGGGGTTCTGGTCGAGGTCAGATCCTGCTGGACGAAAACCCGTCCTCAGCGCCTTCCATTCAGCCTGATCATTTGCCTAAATCTGCTTTATTCAACAACGCCAGATTCACCCTCACTCATGCTTTCTTTGCTTTGAATAAACCGCAGCGCCAAATAAAGGTCTGGTGCCAGAATCATGTCGTCGTCTTTCATTGTCGGTCGACTCTCTTTAAACCAGCGTGTTAACTCCGTTTTCCGGCCCGCAAGAATTAACTTAATCTGCCGCCCCTTCAGGTCCCGTTTTAACTCATTAATGGTTGCCAGGACGCTGATATCTGAATAGGTAAAGCAAGAAACGGCGTCAATGACCACCCATTTAGGTTGTAGTACTGCACCATCAACTAAATTCAAAACGCGGCGCTTAAAATAGGCCACATTAAAATAGGTCAGCGGTGAGTTAAATCGGTACATCAACACGCCAGGGATCATTTTCACATCAGTTGAATTACCTAATGAGTGAATCATCCCATTTTCGTCAATTCCCAATAAGTGTTCAGTAGGACGAAAAACTGTGCGCAGGAACTGCAACAGACCCAGCAATACCGCAAGGCCGATCCCCTGAATAACACCAATAATCAGAACACAGCCAAAGGTGAAGAACGCCAGGCGAAATGCGGGTTTATTTCTTCGCCTCAGATTCCAGAGTCCGCGTAAATCAATCAATGACCACGATGCATAAATTAGAACAATGCCTAATGCAGATACCGGAATAAATGGTAATGGCTGCGTGAAAAATACCACGACAATTCCGATGATTAAGGCTGCAACAACGGAAACCAGCTGACTTTTCCCTCCGGTGGAGTCATTTACCGCAGTCCGGGAATCGGCTCCGCTAATCGCAAACCCCTGAGATAAGCCAGACATCAGATTCGCAACACCCAAAGCCCTGAACTCAGCATCAGCATTTATTTCGTATCCATTTTTCGCGGCAAAACTGCGAGCGGTTAGCATCAGGCTAACAAAACTGACTAATGCCAGGTTCAGCGCAGGGATCAATAAATCACGTGCCAGACCAGGCTGAAATGAGCCCCAGTGAACAACAGGCAAACCAGACTGGAAGCCCGATCCCCCAATAGTGGCAATACCATACTGCTGTGCAGATGTGATCCATACCAGCGCCGTTGTTATCACAATTGCAATCAACGGTGCTGGCCATTGGCTACGAAACGTTTTGATAGCTATTAAAATCGCTAACGTTAGGATGGAGATCCCTAAGGTTAATAAATGAATTTCCGAGAGTCGGCCTGGCAGGGCAATAATCTTCTCTATCACTTGCTCTTCATCAAGCGTAATCCCCAGCACCTTACCGAGTTGCCCGACAATAATCGTCACGGCAACGCCGTTAAGCAGCCCCGTTAGAATGGGATGAGAAAGCAGATCAGCAAGCGCACCCAGGCGAAACTTACTGGCAAGTAGACACCATCCTCCCATCATCACGGTCATGACGATTGTTAACTGCCAGTGGAGTTCTGGATTTCCGGCAGAAAGGGGAACCACAACTGCCGCAATTACCGCGCAGGTCGTGGCATCAGGGCCAACAATCAATTGGCGGGAAGAACCAAACAGTGCATAAGCTAGCATTGGCAAAACGCAGGAATATAACCCGACGATAGCCCCGACTCCCGCCAACTCAGCGTAAGCAATCGCAACCGGTAGTGCTACGGCAGCAACGGATAACCCGGCTTTAACATCATGTTTTAGCCAGCTTTTATCGTACGCTAATAAATTTTTTAGACCCGGCATGTAGTTTAATACCATTTTTCCGAACACTTTATTCTCCGGATTGACCCTTACTAATAGATAAAGGTACACGTAACTGCCGCAGGAGATCCTGATATTTTCGGGAGGTAATACAGATAATTCAGATTGGGTGTTTATCGCGTATGCCGCAGAATGGCTTGTGTTATGCAGGCTCAGGATATTGCTTTGGACCCGATGGTGCGGCGATGTGCGTGATGCGCTGCGCTTATCAGGCCTGCACAATACGTTCAGCCCGGCGGTTTTTACCCCGCACACACGCAAAAAAGCCCATCCGTCAGGATGGGCTTCTTCACTTTATTTGATGCCTGGCAGTTTATGGCGGGCGTCCTGCCCGCCACCCTCCGGGCCGTTGCTGCGCAACGTTCAAATCCGCTCCCGGCGGATTTGTCCTCCTCAGGAGAGCGCTCACCGACAGACCACAGATAAAACAAAAGGCCCGGTCTTTCGACCGGGCCTTTCGCTTTTATTTGATGCCTGGCAGTTCCCTACTCTCGCATGGGGAGACCCCACACTACCATCGGCGCTACGGCGTTTCACTTCTG
>NZ_JAOWFE010000041.1:0-167286 GCF_030333815.1 Citrobacter sp. Cf136
TGTGCTACCGTTCGACTTGCATGTGTTAGGCCTGCCGCCAGCGTTCAATCTGAGCCATGATCAAACTCTTCAATTTAAGTTTGATGCTCGTGAATTAAACTTCGTAATGAATTACGTATGTTCACTCAGAGACTTGGTATTCATTTTTCGTCTTGCGACGTTAAGAATCCGTATCTTCGAGTGCCCACACAGATTGTCTGATAAATTGTTAAAGAGCAGTGCCGCTTCGCTTTTTCTCAGCGGCGCGGGGTGTGCATATTACGCCATCCCGCTGCGAAGTCAAGCATTTAATTTCGCTTTCTTCGCCGGAGTTCTCAGTGGAATCCCGCTGACCCGGCGGCTTGTAATCCGTTGTTCCGTGTCAGTGGAGGCGCATTATAGGGAGTTATTTCAGGCTGACAAGTTAAAAATATAAAAAACTTATCAAGCGATTACTTTTCAATCAATACGTCTATTTTCGCCTGAATTTTAAACAAAAACGAGCCCCGCAGGGCCCGTTTATTGTTGTTTTGTGACTTACTGCACTGCCACGATGCGATCGTCATTCACTTCCAGACGAATCGTTTTGCCCGGAATCAGTTCACCAGACAGAATTTGCTGCGCCAGCGGGTTTTCGATCTGCTGCTGGATAGCACGTTTCAATGGACGTGCGCCATATACCGGATCGTAACCATTCGCACTCAGCAGTTTAAGCGCCTCGTCAGAAATATGGATTTCATAGCCACGTTCTTCCAGACGTTTGTACAGACGCTGCAGCTGGATCTGAGCAATAGAAGCAATGTGCTGCTCACCCAACGGATGGAATACAACAACCTCATCTATACGGTTGATGAATTCCGGTCGGAAGTTATGGCTCACGACGCCCAGCACCATATCTTTCATGTGGCCGTAATCCAGCTCACCAAAGCGTTCCTGGATTAGATCAGACCCCAGGTTTGAGGTCATGATGACAACCGTATTACGGAAGTCGACCGTTCTTCCCTGTCCGTCAGTCAGACGACCATCGTCAAGCACCTGCAGCAGAATGTTGAACACATCCGGGTGTGCTTTTTCCACTTCATCCAGCAGGATGACAGAGTAAGGACGACGACGTACTGCTTCCGTCAGATACCCACCTTCTTCATAACCGACATATCCCGGAGGTGCCCCAACCAAGCGAGACACCGAGTGTTTCTCCATAAACTCGGACATATCGATACGCACCATTGCGTCGTCACTGTCGAACATAAAGTTTGCCAGCGCTTTGCACAGTTCGGTTTTACCGACCCCGGTTGGACCAAGGAACAAGAATGAACCAATCGGACGATTCGGATCGGACAAGCCCGCGCGGCTACGACGGATGGCGTTAGAAACGGCTTCCACCGCTTCGTTCTGACCAATCACACGGCTGTGCAGCTCCTGTTCCATACGCAACAGTTTTTCCCGTTCGCCTTCCAGCATGCGAGCAACCGGGATCCCGGTCCAGCGCGCCAGCACTTCTGCAATTTCTGCATCCGTGACTTTATTACGCAGCAGACGCATGGTTTTGCCTTCAGACTGGGTGGCTGCTTCCAGCTGTTTTTCCAGTTCAGGAATTTTGCCGTACTGCAGTTCAGACATCCGCGCCAGGTCGCCAACGCGGCGCGCCTGTTCGATGGCGATTTTTGCCTGCTCCAGCTCAGCCTTGATAGTTTGCGTTCCCGAGAGGGAGGCTTTTTCAGCTTTCCACTCTTCCTCTAACTCAGAATACTGGCGCTCTTTGTCGTCCAGCTCTTCGTTGAGCATATCGAGACGTTTTTTACTTGCCTCATCAGACTCTTTCATTAATGCCTGCTGTTCCAGTTTGAGCTGGATAATACGGCGGTCGAGTCTGTCGAGTTCCTCCGGCTTGGAGTCAATCTGCATACGAATGCTGGATGCCGCTTCGTCAATAAGGTCGATAGCTTTATCCGGTAACTGACGATCGGCAATATAACGATGAGACAACGTAGCTGCCGCAACAATCGCCGGGTCAGTAATCTGCACATGATGGTGCAGCTCATAACGTTCTTTCAGGCCACGCAAGATTGCGATGGTGTCTTCCACTGAAGGTTCAGCCACAAACACTTTCTGGAAACGACGTTCCAGCGCCGCATCTTTTTCGATGTACTGGCGATATTCATCAAGCGTTGTGGCGCCTACGCAGTGCAGTTCCCCGCGAGCCAGCGCTGGTTTCAACATGTTCCCGGCGTCCATCGCGCCATCGGCTTTACCCGCCCCAACCATGGTATGCAATTCGTCGATAAACAGAATGACGTTGCCTTCCTGTTTCGAGAGATCGTTCAGCACACCTTTTAAGCGCTCTTCAAACTCACCGCGATATTTGGCCCCAGCCACCAGCGCGCCCATATCCAGCGCCAGTACACGACGGCCTTTTAAGCCCTCCGGCACTTCACCATTGATGATGCGTTGGGCCAGCCCTTCAACAATGGCTGTTTTACCGACACCGGGTTCACCGATTAACACTGGGTTATTTTTAGTACGACGTTGCAGCACCTGAATGGTACGGCGAATTTCTTCATCACGGCCGATAACTGGATCGAGTTTGCCCTGTTCAGCACGTTCAGTCAGATCGACGGTATATTTTTTCAAGGCCTGACGTTGGTCTTCAGCCCCCTGGTCATTCACGCTTTCACCTCCACGCATTTGTTCAATTGCCTGAGTGATATTGGCGGTCGTCGCCCCAGCTGATTTTAATAAGTCGGTCAGCGTACCGCGTGACTCAAGCACCGCCAGAACGAACAGTTCTGACGAAATAAAGTTGTCCCCACGTTTTTGCGCCAGCTTGTCGCAAAGATTCAGTACACGCACCAGTTCCTGAGAAGGCTGCACATCACCGCCGGTACCTTCTACCTGCGGCAAACGGCTCAACGCCTGGTCAATGGTTGTACGTAACTGGCCAGCATTAATGCCAGCAGACGTTAATAAAGGACGTACCGATCCCCCTTCCTGATTCAGCAAGGCGCTCATTAGATGAAGTGGTTCGATGAATTGATTGTCGTGCCCCAATGCGAGTGACTGGGCATCGGCAAGAGCAAGCTGGAATTTATTGGTAAGACGATCCAGACGCATAACTCCTCCCATAACAGGTCAAAATTGCTACTGGAGATTAAATGAGGTCATCCCTCAATTATTCAAGGTGAATGACCTGAATTATGTGAAAAGAAAATTACACGTACCGGATCGTCTTGATTCTTTAGGTTATATCAGCCAAATAAAACTTGCCATACGACCCGTGGTATTGTCGCGACGATAAGAGAAGAACGTCTCACTTTCACTAAAGGTGCAACGGTCGCCGCCGTGGATGTTCTCCACGCCGACATTTGCCAGCCGCTGACGGGCAAGCTGGTAGATATCCGCCAGATACTTGTCGCCGTGCGGTACAAATGCGAGGTCCGCTTGCGGATCTTTCGTCATGAATGCCTCGCGAACTTCTGCTCCCACTTCAAAGGCGTTTGGGCCTATCGCCGGACCTAGCCAGGCAATAATGTTTTCAGGTTCGTCGGCAAAACACGCCACCGTCTCTTCCAGCACGCCAGCGCATAATCCTCGCCAACCCGCATGGGCTGCAGCCACTTCCGTCCCGGCGCGATTGCAAAACAGCACCGGCAGACAATCAGCGGTCATTACCGCACACACTGTGCCCGGCGTGTTGCTATACGACGCATCTGCGCGTTTGGAGGCGTAAGGCCCGCCTGTCAGTTTCAGGACATCCTTACCGTGGACCTGCTCCAGCCAGACCGGCTTTGACGGCAGATTGCCCGCAGCAAACAGTCGTTTGCGGTTCTCTTCAACATGCTCCGGGTTATCGCCGCAATGGGCGCCCAGATTCAGCGAATCGTAAGGCGGCATACTGACTCCGCCAATACGGGTAGAACTACACGCCGCGACACCTTGCGGTATCGGCCACTGCGGAACAATTAGCTTACTCATAGCCAGGCAATATCATCCTTATGTTCTTCGAAATCAGCGCGCATCACTTCAATCAATTGCACCATATCTTGTGGGATCGGCGCATGCCATTCCATTTCGATACCGGAAATCGGGTGATACAAACGCAGCATGGTCGCATGTAGCGCCTGGCGGTCGAACTTACGCAGTACGGAGATAAATTCGTCAGAAGCGCCTTTCGGTGGACGTGGACGACCGCCGTAGACCTGATCGCCCACCAGCGGATGAGTGATATGTGCCATGTGCACGCGGATCTGGTGCGTACGTCCGGTTTCCAGACGCAACCGCAGACGCGTGTGCACACGGAAGTGTTCCATAATGCGATAGTGCGTTACCGCCGGTTTCCCCATTGGGTGTACCGCCATGTGCGTACGCTTGGTCGGGTGACGGCTAATCGGTTCCTCAACGGTTCCGCCAGCAGTCATGTGACCAATTGCTACGGCTTCGTACTCACGGGTAATTTCGCGCAGCTGCAATGACTCAACCAGACGTGTTTGTGCCGGAACCGTTTTTGCCACCACCATTAATCCGGTCGTGTCTTTATCCAGACGGTGTACGATACCGGCACGAGGAACATCCGCGATTGGCGGGTAGTAATGCAGTAACGCATTCAATACCGTACCATCAGGATTCCCGGCGCCCGGATGCACTACAAGGTCACGGGGTTTGTTGATGACAAGAATATCATCATCTTCATAAACGATATCCAGTGGGATATCCTGAGGTTCAAAACGAACCTCTTCATCAATTTCTGCATTGATGGAGACACGCTCTCCACCCAACACTTTTTCTTTCGGTTTATCGCAAAGATTGCCATTTACCAGCACGCGCTGGTCGAGGATCCATTCTTTTATGCGCGATCGCGAATAATCAGGGAACAATTCGGCCAAAGCCTGATCTAAGCGTTGACCGAGCTGATTTTCGGAGACTGTTGCGGTGAGTTCTACTCGTTGTGCCATAAACTGCTTCTTCGTTTAACGTTGGGTTTTACGGCTTTGCCGTTTAATATAGTGTGCTATTGTAGCTGGTCTTAACCGGGAGCAGGAACAGAGAATCTCCCGTATTACATTTTGAGGAAAGTCAAAACGTCATGACGCGCATGAAATATCTGGTGGCAGCAGCCACGTTGAGCCTGTTTTTGGCGGGTTGCTCTGGTTCAAAGGAAGAGGTGCCCGATAATCCGCCAAATGAAATCTACGCGACTGCTCAGCAAAAGCTGCAGGACGGTAACTGGAAACAGGCAATAACGCAATTGGAAGCGTTGGATAACCGTTATCCATTTGGACCGTATTCTCAGCAGGTGCAATTAGATCTCATCTACGCCTACTACAAAAACGCCGATCTGCCACTTGCTCAGGCTGCTATCGATCGTTTTATCCGTCTTAACCCGACACACCCTAACATTGATTATGTCATGTATATGCGTGGCCTGACCAATATGGCGTTGGATGATAGCGCACTGCAAGGATTCTTTGGTGTTGATCGCAGCGATCGCGATCCCCAACACGCCCGAGCTGCGTTTAATGACTTTTCCAAACTGGTACGTGGCTATCCGAACAGCCAGTACACCACTGATGCCACCAAACGTCTGGTGTTCCTGAAAGATCGTCTGGCGAAGTATGAATATTCCGTTGCGGAATACTACACTGCCCGCGGTGCATGGGTTGCCGTGGTAAACCGTGTGGAAGGCATGCTGCGCGACTACCCTGATACTCAGGCAACACGTGATGCTCTGCCGTTAATGGAAAAAGCTTATCGCCAGATGCAGATGAATGCGCAGGCAGAAAAAGTAGCGAAAATCATTGCCGCTAACAGCAGCAATACCTGATTTGCCTCAGAATGCAAAACGGCAGCCCAAGGGCTGCCGTTTTTTTATCCGTTAACGCTACAACTGAAGCGGTTTAGCTCCGACGCATCCCATCAAATATGGCCTGCTTTCAGGTATTCCTCAAGTAAAAAATCGCCTGTTCCTGCGGTGCCTCACAAAAAGGTTTTCTTGACAAAAAGCGACAAAAAAATGTGATTTACATCACGTATTTTGACATTGGGAACGGTATGCTGGAATCACCAAGACGGGAAAGACAAGAGGTAAAATTTATGACAATGAACATTACCAGTAAACAAATGGAAATTACTCCGGCAATTCGCCAGCATGTCGCAGACCGTCTCGCCAAACTTGAAAAATGGCAAACTCATCTGATTAATCCACATATCATTCTGTCTAAGGAGCCACAGGGTTTCATTGCTGATGCCACCATCAATACACCGAACGGACATCTGGTCGCCAGCGCAAAACACGAGGATATGTACAGCGCAATTAACGATTTGATCAACAAGCTGGAACGGCAGCTCAATAAAGTGCAGCACAAAGGCGAAGCCCGTCGTGCAACAACTTCAGTCAAAGACGCCAACTTCGTCGAAGCAGAAGAAGAGTAGTCCCTTACATTGAGTGTATCGCCAACGCGCCTTCGGGCGCGTTTTTTGTTGACAGGGTGAAAACAGTACGGGTACTTTACTGACGTAGCCAAAGGAAAATTACATGAAACTTGTTCCGTTCTTCTTCGCATTCTTTTTTACCTTCCCCTGAATGGGAGGCGTTTCGTCGTGTGATAAAGAATGCGAAGACGAACAATAAGGCCTCCCACAACGGGGGGCCTTTTTTATTGATAACAAGAAAGGCAACACTATGACATCGGAAAACCCATTGCTGGCGCTGCGCGATAAGATCAGCACGCTGGATGAAAAATTACTGGCCCTGCTGGCTGAGCGACGTGGACTGGCCGTAGAAGTTGGTAAAGCCAAACTGCTTTCACATCGTCCGGTACGAGATATCGACCGTGAACGTGACCTGTTGGACCGTCTGATTCAGTTGGGCAAAGCACATCATCTCGATGCTCACTACATTACCCGCCTGTTCCAGCTCATAATCGAAGACTCCGTCCTGACTCAACAGGCTCTGCTCCAGCAGCACCTGAACAAAATTAACCCACACTCCGCGCGCGTGGCCTTCCTGGGGCCAAAAGGATCATATTCCCATCTGGCAGCACGTCAGTACGCCGCCCGCCATTTTGAACAATTTATTGAAAGCGGCTGCGCAAAATTTTCCGATATCTTTAATCAGGTCGAAACCGGACAGGCTGACTATGCTGTGGTTCCGATTGAAAACACCAGCTCCGGTGGGATTAACGACGTTTACGACCTGCTGCAGCACACCAGCCTGTCTATTGTTGGCGAGATGACCATTACGATAGACCACTGTGTACTGGTGTCCGGCACGACGGATCTTGAGACCATTGAAACGGTATACAGCCATCCGCAGCCGTTCCAGCAGTGCAGCAAGTTCCTGAATCGCTACCCGCACTGGAAGATTGAGTACACTGAAAGCACCTCTGCGGCAATGGAAAAAGTTGCGCAAGCTAACTCACCGCATGTGGCGGCCCTGGGGAGCGAAGCCGGAGGCGTACTGTATGGTTTGCAGGTTCTCGAGCATATTGAGGCTAACCAGTCGCAAAACATCACCCGCTTCGTGGTGCTGGCACGTAAAGCAATCAATGTATCCGACCAGGTTCCGGCAAAAACCACGTTGCTGATGGCAACAGGACAACAGGCCGGTGCGCTGGTAGAAGCATTGCTGGTGCTGCGTAACCATAATCTGATTATGACTAAACTGGAGTCACGCCCGATTCACGGCAATCCGTGGGAAGAGATGTTTTATCTTGATATCCAGGCCAACCTGGAATCGCCCCAAATGCAAAAAGCATTGAAAGAGCTGGGTGAGATTACACGTTCGATGAAAGTACTGGGATGCTATCCGAGTGAGAACGTGGTGCCGGTCGATCCGAGCTAACGTTTGACAATGCCGGATGGCACTACGCTTATCCGGCCTACAATTCATGCGATTTTTGTAGGCCGGATAAGGCGAAGCCGCCATCCTGCGTCTTAATTAAGGACGGCTGTCATTCGCCTGGCGTAACAAAGTACGGCTTTCACTCTGGAAGCGTTTCGCATAATCACCAAACCAATGCTCCACCTTACGGAAACTGTCGATAAACGCTTGCTTATCGCCCTGCTCCAGTAAACCGATCGCCTCACCAAAACGTTGGTAGTAGCGTTTGATCAGCGCAAGGTTGCTCTCAGACGACATAATAATATCGGCATAGAGCTGCGGATCCTGGGCAAACAGACGGCCAACCATCGCCAGTTCAAGACGGTAAATCGGCGAAGAGAGCGCCAGCAGCTGCTCCAGTTGAACATTCTCTTCCGCTAAATGCAGACCGTAAGCAAAGGTCGCAAAGTGACGCAATGCCTGAATAAACGCCATGTTCTGATCGTGTTCAACGGCGCTGATCCGATGTAGTCGTGCACCCCATACCTGAATCTGTTCCAGAAACCACTGATAGGCTTCCGGCTGACGTCCATCACACCAGACGACGACCTGCTTTGCCAGGCTGCCACTGTCCGGACCAAACATTGGGTGTAACCCCACCACCGGGCCATCATGTGCAGCCAGCATCGCCTGCAAAGGACCATTTTTCACTGAAGCCAGATCCACCAGGATGCAGTCAGACGGCAGACGCGGTAGTTTGGCGATCACCTGCTCGGTGATGTGGATCGGCACACTGACGATCACCATCCCAGCATCAGAGACGATCTCCGGCGCGCGATCCCAATCCTGCTGTTCCAGGATCCGCACCTGGTAACCTGACAGGGTGAGCATTTTTTCAAACAGACGCCCCATCTGACCGCCGCCGCCGACGATCACTACCGGCCGCAGAGAAGGACAAAGCGTTTTAAACCCTTTGTCGTTCTCACTGGAATAGGACTCACGCATAACGCGGCGTAGCACATCTTCAATCAGGTCCGGCGGCACGCCAAGGGCTTCCGCTTCTGCCCGGCGAGAGGCAAGCATAGAGGCTTCCCGTTCCGGCACGTAAATCGGCAACCCAAAACGGCTTTTTACTTCACCAACTTCGGCAACCAGCTCCAGGCGGCGTGCCAGTAAATCCAGCAGCGCCTTGTCGACTTCATCAATTTGATCGCGTAATGCGGTCAATTCAGCAACCATAACCAACCTCTTATGCTACACGCGCCGACAGCTGACCGTTTAAATCTTGACTAATTTCACGCAGCAGCGCATCCGTCATTTCCCAGCTAATGCAAGCATCGGTTACGGACACGCCGTATTTCATTTCGCTGCGCGGCTGTTCAGAAGACTGGTTGCCTTCGTGAATATTACTTTCAATCATCAAACCAATGATCGAGCGATTGCCATCTTTGATTTGTGCAATTACGGATTCAGCCACGGCAGGCTGACGGCGGTAATCTTTATTGGAATTACCATGACTGCAATCTACCATCAGAGAAGGTCGTAGTCCCGCCTGCTCCATCTCTTTTTCGCACTGGGCGACATCTGCCGGGCTGTAGTTCGGCGCTTTACCCCCGCGCAGGATCACGTGGCCATCCGGATTCCCCTGAGTTTGCAACAGCGCAACCTGCCCGGCCTGATTAATACCAACAAAGCGGTGCGACTGCGCAGCCGCACGCATGGCGTTAATGGCGGTCGCCAGGCTACCGTCGGTACCATTCTTAAAGCCAACCGGCATCGAAAGACCGGAAGCCATTTCGCGGTGAGTCTGCGATTCCGTAGTACGGGCACCGATTGCAGACCAGCTAAACAGATCGCCCAGGTATTGCGGGCTATTTGGATCCAGCGCTTCAGTTGCCAGCGGCAGTCCCATATTTACCAGTTCAAGCAGCAGCTGACGCGCAATTTTCAGACCTGCTTCAACATCAAAAGAGCCATCCATATGAGGATCGTTAATTAACCCTTTCCAGCCGACGGTGGTACGGGGTTTTTCAAAATAGACGCGCATCACCAGGTAGAGGCTATCGCTGACCTCTGCGGCAAGGGCTTTAAATCGACGAGCATACTCAATAGCCATTTCAGGATCGTGAATGGAGCATGGGCCACATACGACCAGCAGGCGCGGATCGCGACCGGAGATAATATCTGAGATGGTTTTACGCGACTGGGCGATTTGCGCCTCTTGCTCCTGGCTCAGCGGAAATTCAGCTTTCAGCTGCTCCGGGGTCATCAGAACCTGTTCGTCGGTAATATGTACGTTGTTCAGCGCGTCTTTTTGCATGATGGTGATCCTGTTTAGCTCGTTTGCGATAGTTGATCCTCAGCGAGGAGGAAATAACGATACCACAACAGGTAAAGATTTCAATCCACAATCCGTAAATTTTAATTTACACGGCGTTATTTTAAGGCAAAAACAGCCCTTATAAACGTACACTTATATTTACATCACGAATTTTAAGATCCGCTATGCTTAAAAAAACAAGGGAGCACAGGCAATGAAGCAACTCATCAGCATCTTATTTCTATTCCTTCTTAGCGGATGTCAGATAGATCCCTATACCCATGCCCCCACCTGGACTGGTACTGACTGGTATGACGCCGGGATACAAGATGCCATTTCGGGCTATGCCGTTAAAGATAATGAAACTCTTGCCGACAACTTCAATGATCCCGAAGTCGATCGTACGAAATATCTTAAGGGTTACGCCGAAGGGCAACGCAAAATCTGCCAGCAAGATTTTGTTTACGCCAGAGGTCTGGCCGGGAAAACCTTTCCTGCAAGTTGTGATACGGTCGAAAATATTGACCAGTTACACGATGCCTGGAAAAAAGGAGCAAACGAAGGTACTGCCTCAATAAGATTAAACTAAACAATGGCTTAAATTTTACAGCCAACTAGGATTTAACTTAAATCGCCATCAGCTTTACCCCTGGAATAATGACGACTTAGGAAAATAATGTTATTTTGTCTTAAACAATCTTGAATGTATTTCGACGCTTTACGGCAAACGCTGGTAGGTAACTATTCATGAGCTATTCTTACCGACTCATACTTCTACTGGCACTGCTCCTGACCGGGTTACCGCTGTACGCCCAAAGCGTTACAGAAGAAGCAAAATCTGTACGTGCTATGGTTTCCGGCATCGTCAGTTATACACGCTGGCCTGCACTTTCCGGGCCACCCAAACTGTGTATTTTCTCTTCATCGCGTTTTTCCAGTGTTCTGGAAGATACCAGTACTGGGGCATTACCCTATCTTCCCGTCATCATTCGTACGGAACAAGAAATATTAGTTTCGCAATGTGACGGTTTTTATTTTGGAAAAGAATCACCTACTTATCAGGTGGAATTAAAGAATAAATATCCGACTAAGGCATTGCTATTAATTGCAGAACAAAATCCCGAATGCGTTATTGGCAGCGCCTTTTGCCTCATAATTAAAGATGAAGATGTGAGATTTTCCGTAAATATGGATTCCCTTTCACGCAGCGGCGTAAGGGTCAGTCCTGACGTATTGATGCTTGCACGGAATAATAAGCATGGATAAGGGCCATTCTCCTGTAACACGCCCGACGTTTAAACGGACATTACGGCGTATCAGCATAATCAGTGTCCTGGTGACGATGACGTTGATCTGGCTGCTGCTCAGCATTTCTTCCGTGCTGGCCTTAAGACAGTATGCGCAAAAGAACCTGGATCTGACTGCCGCGACCATGACCCGCACGCTTGAAGCTGCATTAGTCTTTTCTGATAGTGTTGCAGCAACTGAAACACTGGCGGCACTGGGGCAGCAAGGGCAATTTTCCGTTGCGGAAGTTCGTAATAAACACCAGAAGGTGATCGCCACCTGGCGCTATAACGCGCAAGACACCACGGAGAAGATCAGCGGACTGATCAGCCACTGGCTGTTCCCACAACCGGTCACTCAGCCTATTTTGCATAATGGCAACGTCATCGGCGAAGTACGATTGACTGCACGCGATAGCGTTATCAGCCGTTTCATCTATTTGTCGCTGGCCGTTCTTACCGGGTGCATTTTGTTGGCATCAGGCATAGCATTAATGCTCACCCGCTATTTACACAATGGCGTCGTGGAAGCCCTGCAAAATATAACCGAGGTGGTACATGATGTACGTACCAACCGTAACTTTTCGCGACGCGTTTCCGAGGAACGCATTGAAGAGTTTCATCTTTTTGCCCAGGACTTTAATAGTCTGCTGGACGAGATGGAGGAGTGGCAACTTCGGCTGCAGGCAAAGAACGCTCAACTTTTGCGTACCGCGCTACATGATCCTCTGACGGGCCTGGCAAATCGCGCCGCTTTTCGTAGCAGTATTAACGCGCTGATGAATGACGATGCCGCCCACAGCAGCTCCGCTTTGTTATTCCTTGATGGTGATAATTTTAAATTTATCAATGATACCTGGGGCCACGCTGCGGGGGATCGGGTTCTGATTGAAGTCGCTAAAAGGCTGTCCGAGTTTGGTGGTAATCGACATTCGCCATACAGACTTGGCGGCGACGAGTTCGCGATGGTGCTGTATAGCGTTCATTCTGAATATGAGGTTCAGCGGATCTGCGCGGCACTGTCACAAGAGTTTGACCGACCTTTTGACCTGCATAATGGTCATTTAGCAAGCATGACACTCAGCATCGGTTTTGCGCTGACGTGGGAACATGCCTCTGCCGAGAAATTACAAGAACTTGCCGATCAAAATATGTATCAGGCCAAAAATTTGCGTTCTGAACGCACTATTATTAAATAAGGAATTACACACATGCTAAAACGTTTATTATCCCCGTTTCTTCTGCTTTTAC
Source organism: Citrobacter sp. Cf136 (assembly GCF_030333815.1). Lineage (NCBI taxonomy): Bacteria > Pseudomonadati > Pseudomonadota > Gammaproteobacteria > Enterobacterales > Enterobacteriaceae > Citrobacter > Citrobacter sp. Cf136. Next base: position 12,653 of record NZ_JAOWFE010000041.1, read on the forward strand.
TGATTCTGGCAGGCTGTCAGGCGCCTCAGGGAAAATTTACCCCAGAGCAAATTGCAGCCATGAAATCGTACGGATTTACCGAAGCTTCCGGAGACTGGTCTCTGGGCCTGTCTGATAACATCCTGTTTGATAAAAATGACTATAAACTCCGTCCTGAAAGTGAAAAACAGATCAAGGAAATGGCATCCAAACTGGCAGCTACCGGGCTAAATCATGCTCGCCTGGACGGTCATACTGATAACTACGGTGAAGACAGCTATAACGAAGCTCTGTCACTCAAACGCGCGAATGTGGTTGCCGATGCCTGGGCACAGGGTGCCAACATTCCCCGCACCAACCTGACGACTCAGGGTCTCGGGAAGAAATATCCCATTGCCAGCAACCAGACATCAAAAGGTCGTGCTGAAAATCGTCGCGTTGCAGTCGTGATCACGACGCCATAATCATCCCCCAACTGGCTGCGCGCCGCGCAGTCATTCCATTGCCATAAAGAACAACAGAGCAAACGTCGGGATAAAAAAAGGGCCAGCCTTTCGGCCAGCCCTTTTCTAACAGGATGTCGCTTGCGCGAATCTTAGTTAAGACGCTCTTTGATACGAGCAGACTTACCAGTGCGCTCACGCAGGTAGTACAGTTTAGCTTTACGAACAGCACCACGACGTTTAACAGCAATGCTGTCAACTACCGGAGAGTGAGTCTGGAAGACACGCTCAACGCCTTCGCCGTTGGAAATTTTACGAACAGTGAATGCAGAGTGCAGACCGCGGTTACGAATAGCGATAACCACGCCCTCGAATGCCTGCAGACGTTTTTTGGAACCTTCAACAACCCATACTTTCACTTCCACGGTATCACCCGGACGGAAGGAAGGTACGTCCTGCTTCATCTGTTCTTGTTCAAGTTGCTTAATAATGTTGCTCATAATTTAATCTCTTATCCTGGGTAAACTGATATTGGGGGCTTACGCCTGCCCATCATGTTTATGTTGCTGTTGTGCGTGTTCCTTTTTGAACTCCGCCAGCAACCTTGCTTGCTCTTCAGTCAGAGCCAGGTTTTCCAGAAGTTCAGGTCTTCTAAGCCAGGTCCGGCCCAGCGACTGTTTCAAACGCCAGCGACGTATCTCAGCGTGGTTTCCTGACAGTAACACTGCCGGTACTTCCATCTGCTCTAACACTTCAGGTCGGGTATAGTGCGGGCAATCCAGCAATCCATCAGCAAACGAATCTTCGATTGCTGAAGCTTCATGACCCAGAACTCCCGGAATAAACCGGGAAACGGAGTCGATCAGCGTCATTGCCGGTAACTCACCACCGCTGAGTACGTAATCGCCGATTGACCATTCTTCGTCAATTTCGGTTTGAATCACGCGCTCATCTATTCCTTCATAGCGACCACATACCAGAATCAGCTTTTGATTCGTGGCCAGTTCGCTAACGCCCGCTTGATCAAGCTTGCGTCCCTGAGGTGACAGATAAATCACCTTTGCGCCTTCACCAGCCGCAGCTTTTGCTGCATGAATGGCGTCCCGTAAAGGTTGCACCATCATTAACATCCCCGGTCCGCCGCCGTACGGACGATCGTCCACGGTACGGTGCCGGTCATGAGTAAAGTCACGAGGACTCCAACTCTGGATGTTCAGCAGGCCATTTTTTACTGCCCGGCCAGTTACCCCGTAATCGGTAATTGCGCGGAACATTTCTGGAAACAGGCTAACGATACCTATAAACACAAGCCAATCCCCATAACGCCGACTTTTACCGTTTATCCGGTGGTTTAAAAACCAGGATCCCAATCTACTTCGATAGTACGAGTAGCGAGATCGACTTTCTTGATAACCTGCCCATCGAGGAACGGCACAAGACGTTCCTTGATACCAAACGCATCTTTCAGGTTTGCCTTGATGACGATGACGTCATTCGAACCGGTTTCCATCATATCGACGACTTTACCGAGATCGTAGCCTTCAGTGGTCACTACCTGGCAGCCCATAAGGTCTTTCCAGTAGTAGGAACCATCTTCCAGCGCTGGCAACTGCGAGGAATCCACGACAATTTCGCAATTAGTCAGTAGATTCGCCGAATCACGATCGTCAACGCCTTTCAGCTTGATGATCAGATCCTGATTGTGGTGCTTCCAGCTTTCCAGCTGTACTTGCTGCCACTGACCCGCCTTCTGGATAAACCAGGGCTGATAGTCAAAAATGCTTTCGGCGTCTTCAGTGGAAGAAAACACTCTGAGCCAACCACGGATACCGTAAGAAGACCCCATTTTCCCCAAAACGATGGGTTCTACAGGAGCCTGTGCGGCGAGTTGCTTGCTCATCATGACCACCGTGACAGATTAAGCTGCTTTGTTTGCTGCTTTGATCAGCGTAGCTACGCGATCAGAAATAGTCGCGCCCTGGCCAACCCAGTGAGCGATGCGATCCAGATCCAGGCGAGTGCCTTCTTCTTTTTCGCTAGCGATTGGGTTAAAGAAGCCAACGCGCTCGATGAAGCGACCGTTGCGTGCATTACGGCTGTCGGTAACAACAACCTGGTAGAACGGACGCTTTTTAGCGCCGTGACGAGCTAAACGAATAGTAACCATAACATCCTCTTGTGTGAATAAAACACCCAGGCCCCATCGAGGAACGGAGCCCGGGTGTCATATTAAAAGCCCGAAAATTTTACTGATTTCTGGGAAAAAAGCAATCAACATGTGATGAAGCTTTATACCAGGGCGTTACCGTTGCAGCCAGTTTGGCGTCGGCGTGCGCGCAGAAAGCGGAGCGTACACGCAGTACGTGAGCATTTCGAGCACACTCCGGAGTCAAAATGGCAAATAAGGTAGCCCGATATATTTATCTACCGGGGAAGCCGGGCGGCATCATCCCCTTCATACCACGCATCATCTTCGCCATACCGCCCTTCTTCATTTTCTTCATCATGCGCTGCATGTCGTCGAACTGTTTCAGAAGGCGGTTTACGTCCTGTACCTGCATACCGCAACCGGCAGCGATACGGCGTTTACGGGAACCTTTGATAATTTCCGGCTTAGCGCGTTCTTTCATCGTCATCGAATTGATGATGGCTTCCATACGCACCAGAACTTTATCGTCCATCTGCGATTTCACATTGTCAGGGATCTGACCCATGCCCGGCAGCTTGCCCATCAGGCTTGCCATACCGCCCATGTTTTTCATCTGGTTGAGCTGTTCAAGGAAATCATTGAGATCGAAGCCATCGCCTTTTTTCAGCTTGCTGGCTAATTTTTCTGCCTGCGCGCGGTCAACCTTGCTTTCGATATCTTCGATCAGCGACAGCACGTCGCCCATGCCGAGAATACGCGAAGCAATCCTGTCCGGGTGGAACGGCTCCAGCGCTTCGGTTTTCTCGCCGACGCCGAGGAATTTAATTGGCTTACCGGTAATATGACGAATAGAAAGCGCCGCACCGCCACGGGCATCACCATCAACTTTTGTCAGTACTACGCCGGTTAACGGTAGCGCTTCGTTAAAGGCTTTTGCGGTATTCGCGGCATCCTGACCGGTCATGGCGTCGACCACAAACAGCGTTTCTACCGGTTTGATAGAAGCGTGGACCTGTTTGATTTCGTCCATCATCGCTTCGTCAACGTGCAGACGACCGGCGGTATCCACCAGCAGCACGTCGTAGAATTTGAGTTTGGCTTCTTTCAGCGCGGCGTTAACGATATCGACCGGCTTCTGGCCAACATCCGACGGGAAGAAGTCCACGCCGACCTGCTCGGCCAGAGTTTCCAACTGTTTGATCGCCGCCGGGCGATAAACGTCCGCGGAGACCACCAGCACTTTTTTCTTGTGCTTCTCGCGCAGGAATTTACCCAGCTTACCGACGCTGGTCGTTTTACCCGCACCCTGCAGGCCCGCCATAAGCACCACGGCTGGCGGCTGTGCAGCCAGATTCAGGGTCTGGTTTTCTTCGCCCATTGCCGCAACCAGTTCGTTACGGACAATCTTGACGAATTCCTGACCCGGCGTCAGGCTTTTGTTAACTTCATGACCAACCGCTTTCTCTTTTACGCGATTGATAAACTCACGCACTACCGGCAGCGCTACGTCAGCCTCCAGCAGCGCCATGCGCACTTCGCGCAGCGTCTCTTTAACGTTGTCTTCAGTAAGGCGTCCACGGCCACTGATATTGCGCAGCGTGCGCGACAAACGATCGGTTAAATTATCAAACATTGTCTCTCGCCTGGGGTGGAAACGGTCGGTCGCGACAGCGACACATCAACATAAATTTGTCGCAGTATAACATGAAGCCGCCTTTGTTGTTATGCAACGGTTGGAGCAGCGGTCACGTAACGCTATACTGCTTTTCTTTATCACTGGCCAATTGTCGACACCTATATGCCCGTTTTTGCTCTGCTTGCTCTTGTCGCCTACTCAGTCAGCCTCGCGCTGATTATTCCCGCTCTGCTGCAAAAAAACAGCGGCTGGCGGCGTATGGCTATTCTCTCTGCGGTTGTCGCGCTGGTAAGCCATGCTATCGCCCTGGAAGCGCGTATTCTGCCCGGCGGTGAAAGCGGACAAAACCTGAGTCTGTTGAACGTCGGCTCGCTGGTGAGCCTGATGATCTGTACGGTAATGACCATTGTCGCTTCCCGCAATCGAGGCTGGCTATTGCTGCCCATTGTCTACGCCTTTGCGCTGATAAACCTGGCCTTCGCCACGTTTATGCCTAACGAGTTCATCACCCATCTGGAAGCTACGCCGGGCATGATGATCCATATCGGGCTTTCGCTTTTCGCTTACGCCACGCTGATTATCGCCGCACTCTATGCGCTACAGCTTGCGTGGATTGACTACCAGCTGAAAAACAAAAAACTGGCTTTCAGCAATGAGATGCCGCCGCTGATGAGTATTGAGCGGAAAATGTTTCATATCACCCAAATTGGCGTGGTTCTGCTGACACTCACCCTGTGCACAGGCCTGTTTTACATGCATAACCTGTTCAGTACCGAGAACATTGATAAAGCCGTTCTCTCTATCGTGGCATGGTTTGTCTATATCGTTCTGTTATGGGGGCATTACCATGAAGGTTGGCGCGGACGTCGCGTCGTATGGTTTAACGTCGCAGGCGCAGGAATTCTGACACTGGCCTATTTCGGCAGTCGTATCCTGCAGCAGTTCGTGAGTTAAATCTTTAAGGAATCCTACGTGGAACACATCTCCACCACCACGCTCATTGTCACGCTCCTCATCATGGTGGTCATTTCCGCCTATTTTTCCGGTTCTGAAACCGGAATGATGACCCTGAATCGCTATCGTCTACGTCATCGGGCCAAGCAGGGAAATCGACAGGCAAAACGCGTTGAAAAGTTACTTCGCAAGCCGGATCGTCTGATAAGCCTGGTGCTCATCGGCAATAATCTGGTGAATATTCTGGCCTCCGCGCTCGGTACTATTGTCGGTATGCGCCTGTATGGCGATGCGGGCGTCGCCATTGCCACTGGGGTACTGACGTTTGTGGTACTGGTTTTTGCCGAAGTACTGCCAAAGACGATTGCCGCACTATATCCGGAAAAAGTCGCCTATCCGAGCAGTGTCCTGCTGGCTCCCCTGCAGATTCTGATGATGCCGTTGGTATGGTTACTCAACACCATCACGCGGCTGCTGATGCGCATGATGGGCATCAAAACGGATATCGTAGTGAGCGGTTCGCTGAGTAAAGATGAACTGCGAACGCTGGTGAATGAATCGCGATCGCAAATCTCACGCCGTAACCAGGATATGCTGCTGTCAGTGCTGGATCTGGAAAAAGTCAGCGTAGATGACATCATGATCCCGCGTAATGAAATTATCGGCATTGATATTAACGATGACTGGAAATCAATCGTGCGTCAGCTTTCGCACTCTCCGCACGGTCGTATTGTGCTGTATCGTGACTCGCTGGACGACGCTATCAGTATGCTACGCGTACGTGAAGCCTGGCGATTGATGGCCGAGAAAAAAGAGTTCACCAAAGAGACCATGTTACGCGCCGCCGACGAAATTTATTACGTTCCGGAAGGCACGCCACTCAGCACCCAGCTCATTAAATTTCAGCGTAATAAGAAGAAAGTGGGCCTGGTCGTCAATGAATATGGTGATATTCAGGGACTGGTTACGGTCGAGGATATCCTGGAAGAGATTGTTGGTGACTTCACGACCTCAATGTCACCGACGCTTGCCGAAGAAGTCACACCGCAGAATGACGGTTCGGTGATTATTGACGGTAGCGCCAACGTTCGTGAAATCAATAAGGCGTTTAACTGGCACCTGCCGGAGGATGATGCACGTACCGTGAACGGTATTATTCTTGAAGCGCTGGAAGAAATCCCGGTTGCCGGCACACGTGTGCGTATTGGGCAGTACGATATCGATATTCTCGACGTGCAGGACAATATGATTAAACAGGTGCAGGTGTTGCCCGTCAAACCGCTGCGGGAAAGCGTATCGGACCAGTGAGATTAATCCAGACCGGGTAGCGCATCAGCATTACCCGGTCTGAGGCTGATTAGCCTTTAGCTTTCGCCACAGAGACCATCGCCGCACGGATGGTACGTCCGTTCAGGGTATAGCCTTTCTGCATAACCATCAGCACATTACCGGCAGCAACGTCGTCAGACTCTACCATGGCAATCGCCTGATGCACGTTCGGGTCCATCGGCACGTCGATATCCGCAACCACTTGTACGCCAAACTTCGCCACAACATCCAGCATTGACTTACGGGTCAGCTCAATACCTTCAACCATAGCCGCCATCGCGTCATTATCTTTGTCCGCAACTTCCAGCGCACGGTCCAGGCTATCCAGCACCGGCAGCAGCTCGTTGACGAATTTTTCCAGTGCAAACTTATGCGCTTTTTCTACGTCCAGTTCGGTACGACGACGCAGGTTTTCCATTTCCGCTTTGATACGCAACACGCTGTCGCGCTCGCGAGTTTCGGCTTCAGCAAGCTGAGCTTCCAGATTCGCAATTTTTTCATCGCGCGGATCCACCTGCTCAGCAGAAGCGTCTGATTCAACCGCCTCAACTTCTTCGTGCTGATCCATGATAATTTCTTCCGGGGCTTGCCCCTCAGGCGTTTTCTGTTCTTTACTACTCATGAATTTCTCCGCGTTTTTTTCGCATTCATCTCGCTAACCTAGATTATTATGGGGATAAGATTCAGGGTTTCAAGGGAAGTACTCACATTGTCACTAATCTTCGTTACAAGGACCTCGAGAAAATGAACAAACATTTCAAGTGTATTGGCATTGTGGGGCATCCACGTCACCCCACTGCACTGACCACACATGAAATGCTCTACCGTTGGCTGTGCGCCAAAGGTTATGAGGTAATCGTTGAGCAACAAATCGCCCACGAGCTGCAGCTGAAAAATGTGAAAACCGGTACGCTCGCAGAGATTGGCCAGCAGGCAGACCTCGCCGTGGTTGTCGGTGGCGACGGCAATATGCTGGGCGCCGCACGCACCCTGGCACGTTATGACATCAAGGTTATTGGCATTAACCGCGGCAACCTCGGTTTCCTGACCGACCTTGACCCAGACAATGCGCAACAACAGTTAGCTGACGTGCTGGAAGGCCACTACATCAGCGAAAAGCGCTTTTTACTCGAAGCCCAGGTGTGCCAACTGGACTGCCAGAAGCGTATTAGCACTGCGATCAATGAAGTTGTGTTGCACCCCGGAAAAGTGGCGCACATGATTGAATTTGAAGTCTATATCGATGAAATTTTTGCCTTCTCCCAGCGTTCAGACGGCTTAATTATTTCCACACCGACCGGCTCTACTGCCTACTCACTCTCTGCCGGAGGTCCGATCCTGACGCCTTCTTTAGATGCTATTACGCTGGTGCCGATGTTCCCGCATACGCTCTCCGCACGACCGCTGGTGATCAACAGTAGCAGCACCATTCGCCTGCGCTTCTCTCATCGCCGTAACGATCTGGAAATCAGCTGTGACAGCCAGATCGCCCTGCCTATACAGGAAGGTGAAGACGTATTAATTCGCCGCTGTGATTATCATCTGAACCTTATACACCCAAAAGATTACAGCTATTTCAACACATTAAGCACTAAGCTAGGCTGGTCAAAAAAATTATTCTAATTTAACGCCAACCTCTTTACTGTATAAAAAACCAGTTTATACTGTATGTAATTACAGTTATGGTTTTTCATACAGGAAAACAGCTATGTTGGCACAACTGACCATCAGCAATTTTGCTATCGTTCGTGAACTTGAGATCGATTTCCAGAACGGAATGACCGTTATTACCGGTGAAACCGGTGCGGGTAAGTCCATTGCCATTGATGCTCTCGGTTTGTGCCTGGGCGGACGCGCAGACGCCGACATGGTACGTGCAGGCGCCACGCGAGCCGACCTCTGCGCCCGCTTCACCTTAAAAGACACCCCCGCGGCCCTGCGCTGGCTGGAAGAAAACCAGCTTGAGGAAGGCCGTGAGTGTTTGCTACGTCGCGTTATCAGCAGCGACGGACGTTCACGTGGCTTCATTAACGGCACTGCCGTACCGCTGTCACAGCTGCGCGAGTTGGGCCAGTTGCTTATTCAAATCCACGGTCAGCATGCGCATCAGCTCCTGACAAAATCAGAACACCAAAAATCCCTGCTTGATGGCTACGCCAATGAAGCGTCCCTGACTCAGGAAATGGCTGTGCGCTACCAACTGTGGCACCAAAGCTGCCGTGACCTGGCACATCATCAACAACAGAGTCAGGAACGCGCAGCCCGGGCAGAGCTATTGCAATACCAGTTAAAAGAACTGAACGAATTCAACCCGCAGCCAGGTGAATTTGAGCAAATTGATGAAGAGTACAAGCGTCTGGCTAACAGCGGGCAATTGCTCACCACCAGCCAACAGGCACTGGCTATCATGGCAGACGGCGAAGACGTTAATCTGCAAAGCCAGCTGTACACGGCAAAACAGTTGGTTAGTGAACTGGCAGGAATGGACGGTAAGCTCTCCGGTATTCTGGACATGCTGGAAGAGGCCACTATCCAGCTCAGCGAAGCCAGCGACGAGCTGCGCCACTATTGCGATCGTCTGGATTTAGACCCTAACCGTTTGTTCGAACTTGAGCAGCGTATTTCCAAACAAATCTCATTGGCGCGAAAGCATCATGTTGCCCCTGAAGCGCTGCCACAGTTCTATCAGTCATTGCTGGATGAACAACAGCAGTTAGACGACCAGGCCGACTCTCTCGAAACCTTAACCCTGGCGGTGAACAATCACCACCAGCAGGCACTGGAAACGGCAAAAATGCTGCACCAACAGCGCCAGCATTATGCTCAGGAACTGGGACAGCTTATTACAGAGAGCATGCATACTCTCTCAATGCCGCACGGTGTCTTTTGCATTGATGTGAAATTTGAGGAACATCATTTGAGCTCAGACGGTGCCGATCGCGTAGAGTTTAAAGTGACCACTAACCCAGGCCAGCCGTTGCAGCCGATTGCGAAAGTCGCTTCCGGTGGGGAATTGTCGCGCATTGCGCTGGCTATTCAGGTTATTACCGCACGTAAAATGGAAACACCGGCGCTGATTTTCGATGAAGTGGATGTCGGCATCAGCGGCCCGACTGCTGCGGTGGTGGGAAAAATGCTGCGTCAGTTGGGCGAGTCAACCCAGGTAATGTGTGTTACTCACCTGCCGCAGGTTGCTGGCTGCGGTCATCAACATTTCTATGTCAGCAAAGAAACTGACGGCGCGATGACCGAAACACACATGCAGCCACTTGATAAACGCGCTCGTCTGCAGGAATTAGCCCGCTTACTCGGAGGTAGCGAAGTAACGCGCAATACCCTCGCAAATGCAAAAGAACTGCTGGCGGCATAAACTTTTTTACCTTGTTAAGGTCTGAGTTCAACATAAAATCGCCGACCGACCCGACAGCAAAAGGTTTTAAAGTGGTGAAAGGTCTATTATCATCGGCATATTACATATGAGCCGCGTACTGCTCGGGCCCGAAAAGGAATCAAATCACTATGCGCTGTAAAACGCTGACTGCTGCTGCAGCAGTACTACTGATGTTGACTGCAGGCTGTTCCACTCTGGAGCGAGTGGTTTACCGCCCTGACATCAACCAGGGAAATTATCTGACACCTACCGATGTCGCCAAAGTGCGCACGGGTATGACGCAACAGCAGGTTGCTTATGCTCTGGGTACACCAATGATGTCCGATCCTTTTGGCACTAACACCTGGTTTTATGTGTTCCGTCAGCAACCTGGTCATGAAGGCGTAACCCAGCAAACACTGACGCTGACTTTTAACAGCAGCGGCGTTTTGACGAACATTGATAACAAACCTGCGTTGACCGACAACAAGTAGGATTAACAGATCAAAAAAAGGTGCTCAATGAGCACCTTTTTTATTGTCTGCTATTTTTTTGCGGATTTCTCTGCTCGCTGTCGGCGCAGCTCTTTCGGATCAGCAATCAGTGGCCGGTATATTTCCACCCGATCGCCGTCATGCAGAACATCAGCAAGCTTAACCGGACGGCTGTATATCCCGACTTTATTTTTGCTGAGATCGATATCGGTACGTAATTCCAGCAGCCCGGAAGCACGGATTGCCTCTTCCACCGTAGCACCCTGTTGCAGCGTTACATGCTGTAGATACTGTTTCTCAGGCAGCGCATACGCCACTTCAACGACAATTTTAGCCGACGCTGACACTGTAAACCTCTTTCGCGCGAACCGTGAAGGCCTGCACCATGTTTGAAGCCAGCTCTTTAAAGATACGACCAAACGCCAGCTCGATTAACTTATTGGTAAACTCAAAATCGAGATGAAATTCAATACGACATGCTTCATGACTCAGTGGCGTAAACTTCCATCCGCCAATGAGTTTCTTGAACGGGCCGTCGACCAGATGCATCAGGATGCTCTGGTTACTGGTCAATTGATTGCGCGTGGTGAACGTTTTGCTAATCCCTGCTTTCGAGACATCCACAGCCGCGGTCATCTGTCCCGGAGTTGACTCCAGCACACGGCTACCGGTGCAACCCGGTAAAAACTGGGGATAGGATTTAACATCATTCACTAGCTGATACATCTGTTCCGCACTGTAAGGTACTAAAGCGGTCCGGCTAATCTGAGGCATAACAATTTCCATCAATATCAATCACACAAATAATACCATTTATCCCCCGCTAAAAAAAACGCTATAGCCTAACTCGTGCTAAGATAGCGCCTTGCGCCCCGCTGGATGAAATGGGGTGTTTTTCGATTCCAGATTACCTATACTGAGCGGCATTATGACGAAGAAAAAAGCACACAAACCTGGCTCAGCCACAATCGCGCTTAACAAGCGCGCACGACACGAATACTTTATTGAAGAAGAGTTCGAAGCAGGACTCGCTCTGCAAGGTTGGGAAGTCAAATCTCTACGCGCAGGTAAAGCTAACATCGGCGATAGCTATGTCATCCTTAAAGACGGCGAAGCGTTCCTGTTTGGCGCCAACTTCACGCCAATGGCTGTTGCCTCAACGCATGTGGTATGTGATCCCACCCGTACCCGTAAGCTGTTGTTAAACCAGCGTGAACTCGACTCCCTGTATGGTCGTATGAATCGTGACGGTTATACCGTCGTTGCGCTTTCACTGTACTGGAAAAATGCCTGGTGCAAAGTGAAAATTGGCGTCGCAAAAGGTAAGAAACAGCACGACAAGCGCTCCGATGTGAAAGAACGCGAATGGCAGTTAGATAAAGCGCGTATTATGAAAAATGCTGGTCGCTAAACGCTACTCCTCTGTGACCAGTCTCTCACCCTGAGACTGGTTCTTATTTTTTAGTTATTGAAACCCACCCAATACATTCATCAAATTTATGGTTTATTTGTGCTGAATCGTTCAGGTATGAAATAAACTGCCATGGCATTACCGTAGCGACCCATAGTCTAATAAAATAAAACTTCAAGACCATATCGCCTATATTTAGGTTTATTTTATAACACTATTATTACTGTTGTTTATTATATCTCCATCCATTTCAATTTAAATAAAAAACATTAAAATACAACAACTTAAACAAAATAAAATCATTAAATACGCACCGGAAAGTATCCTTTTCAATTAGCCAAATATATTTTTAATATGGATAAGTTGCAGAATACTTTCTTTCTGACTATATCATCTAATACGAAAGAACTATTCTGTCGGCAGGTCCCGAACGTATTTACTAAGTAAACGAACATCTGCATGACCTAATCAATGTAATTACATGTGTAAATTCATCTTTATGATGAACGGGGCCCCTGTCTGCTCATTTTCCCAGCTCGCTGTTGCGGATTAATACTCCCGACATGCCATCAGGAGTGAACATATGCGTCTACTCGCCGTTGTATCAAAATTAACTGGCGTTTCCACAAATGTTGAATCCTCTGAAGTTACGCTCAGTTCGCCTTCTATCGTGAAACTGTCAGTGTCGCGTGAGGAGGTAAGTCAACTGACACGCGTTAATCAGGATCTGGTTGTCACACTCCGCTCGGGTGAAACCATCACCATTAAAAACTTCTACGTCGGAAAAGGTGATGCGCAAAACCAGCTTGTTCTGGAAGACAGCAATGGCGCGCTGTGGTGGGTTCAGGATACTGATGGAGCGTTCCACTTCCAGCATTTAGACGATCTCACTCCGCTAATGACTGCCGAGGGAAGCCATGAAGGCGGCGCCGTCTGGCCGTGGGTTCTTGGCGGGATCGCGGTTGCTGGCGGAATTGGCCTTGCCGCAGGTGGCGGTGGTGGAGGTGGCGGCGGTGGAAGCGATAACAACGCCGGAAGCGGTAATGGCAACGGTAACGGCGATGGTGGTGGCAACGGTAATGGCGATGGCGATGGCGATGGTGGCGATCCGCCAACGACAACACCTAACGCACCAGATGTGCCGGTTATTACCAGCGTAATCGATGACCAGGAGCTGATTACTGGTCCTGTTAATCAGCAGGAATCCACCAACGATAATACGCCCACTCTCCAGGGCACCGGCCCCGCAAATGCTACATTGCATATTTTTGATAACGGTGTAGAAATCGGCCAGGTCGCTATCGATGCCAACGGCAACTGGTCGTTTACGCCATCCTCTCCACTCGCAGACGGTACCCACCAGTTTACCGTAAGCGCCTCAGACGGTACGGGCAGCAGCGGCATATCGGACAGTTGGGAGATTATTGTCGATACGCTTGTCCCCGACGCCCCTGTGGTCACAGAAGTAACTGACGATTCCGGTTCCATTAAAGGCTTGATCGGTAATAACGGCGTAACCGACGATGCCACGCCAACGCTCACAGGCACTGGCGAAGCCGGTTCTTACATCAGCATTTCTGATAACGGCATTCTGATTGGTATGGTCCAGGTGGATGACAATGGCAACTGGACATTTACACCGGACACACCGCTTAGCGACGGTGTTCACAATCTGACGCTGACGCAAACTGACGATGCGGGTAACGTGAGCGCGGAAACGAGCGTACCTACATTCACCGTCGATACTACCCCGCCTGAAGGCGCGGTCATTTCCTCCGTTAATCCGGAAGGCACCGAGGTAACCGGTAGTGCAGAGGTAGGAAGCCAGGTCATTATCATCGGTAGTAATAATCAGATTTTGGGTTCAACCACGGTCGGCCAAACCGGCAATTTCGTCATCGCGATTTCACCTTCACAGACGCACGGTGAAGCGCTAATCGCGAAGATTCAGGACCAGGCTGGTAACATCGGGCCAGATACCCCATTCAATGCGACGAACTCGGGCTATCCTGGCGTACCGGTTATCGTCAGCGTGATGGATGACTTCTCCCCATCAACCGGGCCATTGAGCAACAATCAGGCCACCAACGATAATACCCCCACGCTCTCTGGCACTGCCGATGCCAACAGCACGGTGACTATTTACGACAACGGCACAATTATCGACAGCGTACTGGCTGACGGTAACGGTAACTGGACATGGACTTCCAGCTCCCCGTTATCAGATGAGCTACACGCCTTCACCGCCACCGCGACAAACCAGTCAGGTACAGGAGGCATGTCACCAGCGTTCAATATCAACATCGACACCCAGCCACCGTTGCCACCTGATGATCTCAACGTATCTGCGGATGGGACTGTCGTCACCGGAACGACCGAGCCAGGCAATACCGTAGTTATCACCGGCAGTGGCGGAACTCAGATCGGCAGCGGCGTCGCCGGGCCGGATGGCTCATTTACCATCACCATTAACCCACCACAGACCAATGGCGAAACCATTGAAGCCATCGCAACCGATCCGGCAGGAAACCTAAGCCCGCCAGAAACTGCGCTTGCACCAGACATTACCGCGCCACAGCCCCCAACAAACCTGCTAGTTAATGGCACTGGGGACCAGGTCACCGGCAAGGCCGAACCCAACAGTACGGTCAATATTCTGGATCCGGATGGCAATATCATTGGAACAGCAACTGCCGATACAAATGGGGATTTCACCGCAACGCTGGTTCCGCCACAAACCAACGGCGAGACCCTTACGGCAAATGCGACCGACACCGCAGGCAACAAGGGCGACGACGCCTCTGTCAACGCACCGGACACCACCGCACCTGATGCGCCGACAGGCGTCACAGTTGCAGGAAATGGTGGAGCGGTTAGCGGTCACGCCGAAGCCGGAAGTACCGTCACCGTCAAAGACAGCAACGGGGCTCCTATTGGCGTGGGTCAGGCTGACAGCGGCGGCAATTTCACCGTCCAGATCACCCCGTCGAAAATCAACAATGAAACAGTAAACGTCACCGCAACGGACAGCACTGGTAACGAAAGCCTGCCAACTTCGGCTGTTGCCCCGGATCTCACCGCGCCAAACCAACCCGTTATCATTGCCGTTACTGATGACGTCGCCGATATCACAGGCTCCATCAATAACAATGGGTTAACCAACGACGATAAACCGAAAATTGAGGGCAAAGCTGAGGCCGGCTCTCAGGTCAAAATTTACGATAACGGAACTCTACTTACGACCATTACCGCTGATATCAACGGTAACTGGAACTATACGCCCACCTCAGCATTGGGCCAGGGGGCACATGTATTTACAGTGACGGCAACCGATGCCGCTAATAACACCAGCGCCGCCGCCAGTTGGAAAATCATTGTCGATAGCATCGCGCCGACAGTGCCAGTCATAACGCTGGTTAACGCTGATGTTGGCAGCAGCGCCGGTAACGTCACGAGCAATGCCTGGATTACCAACGACAACACGCCAACCCTCTCAGGTACCGGTGAGCCGGGCTCGCTCGTGAGCCTGTACGATGGCAGTCTGCTGATGACGGTGATGCTTATCGACAGCTCGGGGACCTGGAGCTATACCGTTCCAACTAATCTGGCGCTCAACGATCGCATCCACCAGTTTACGGTATCAGCAACAGATGCAGCCGGTAACGTCGTCACCTCGCCCATCGTAGTCAGTGTTACCGTGGATACCCAAGCACCTGGGACCCCCGTGATTTTGACCGCAACCGACGACGTCGGGAATGCACCAACCGATCTGCCCACCGGTAGCCGTTCAAACGATACCCTGCCGCTGCTGAAGGGGACCGGGACCGTCGACTCCACCATCACTATCTATGATGGCACCACACTTATTGGAACCGCAACGGTCGTGTCCGGGGGCGCCTGGAGTTTCCAGGTCACTCAACCGCTGAGTGAAGGTCCACATGCGCTGTCGGCTATCGCAACCGACGCGGCGGGTAACGCCAGCAGCGCCGGGAACTTCACGCTGACCATTGATACCACCCCACCAGCGGCTCCGGTGATTATCGCCGGTGAAGGACTCGTGGGCAGCGCCACCGTTGCTCTGGCGAACGGCGGTAGTACGAAAAGTACCGCTCCGGCCCTCTCCGGTACGGGCGAGCCGGGCGCAACCATTACTATTTTTGACAATAACGTCAGTATTGGCACCGCCACCGTTCAACCAAATGGAACCTGGACATTTACCCCAGATCCCGTGCTCATCGAGGGGCCACACAAATTCACCGCCACGGCGACTGACGCTGCAGGTAATACGGGGATCCCATCGGCTAGCTTCACTCTGACGGTAGACAATACGCCTCCCGCGCAGCCTGACGCCCCTATCATTACTGACGATGTGGCTCCGGTAACGGGCGTGGTCACGAATGGCAACACCAATGACACCACGCCAACCTTTAGCGGTACAGGGAACGTTGGGGATTTGATTACCGTTTATCTGAACGGCACTCCCCCTTTGCAGGGAACAGCAACAGTAGGTGCAGACGGAACCTGGAGCTTTACTCCATCAGCACCGGTTTCCCCTGGTACTTACCAGATAACCCTTACCGCAACCGATCCGGCTGGCAACGTTAGCCAGCCGTCGAATGCCATAACACTGAACATCGACACGACGCCGTCTGCACCTCCGGTGATTATCGCCGCCAATGATAACGTCGGTGGCTCGGTAGGCGATCTCTTGCCCAATGCCGTGACCGATGACGCCACGCCAACCATTCGCGGTACTGGCACTGACGGGGATATCATCACCCTGTATAACAGCGGTGTAGTGATCGGTACGGCAACGGTGGCTGGCGGCACCTGGAGTATTACGCCCGGGACTGCGCTGGCAAACGGCAACTACACGCTGACCGCTACCGCAACCGATGCGGCAGGTAACATCAGCGGCAGCTCAAACAGCATTTCGTTTACGGTGAACACCACCCCGCTCACAGCGCCACTCGTGACGAATATCGAAGATAACGTCGGCGTGATTACCGGTACACTCGGCAATGGAAGCGTGACGGACGATCTCTCGCCCACCGTCAGTGGAACGGGAACACCGGGTAGTACGATCCTAATCTATGATAATGGCAATCTCATCCCGCTAAACATCACGGTGGGAGCCGATGGTAAATGGAGCGTGGACGTTCCGCTTTCTGCCAATGCGCAACATACGCTGACCTTTGGTGCGCATGATGCGGCAGGTAATAGCCTTCCGGCGGCCAACCCGATCGTTATAACAACCGATACACAAGCGCCGGGCGCCCCCGCTGTAGATACCATAGATAATAACGGTACGCTGGTGAGCGGGACAGCTGAACCGGGCAGTACCGTCATCATCAGAAATGGTACCACGGTACTGGGCCAGGCCGTAGCTGATAGCAATACCGGCGCTTACACCGTCACGATTTCACCAGCGCAGACGGCGGGTGAATCATTGAACGCGATCGCTCAGGATCCAGCGGGTAACCAAAGCGGAGAAACACCGTTTACCGCTGCTACCTCCAGCGTTCCACACCCGCCAACTCTTGAGATCGTGGATGACGTAGCCCCTGGCATGGGCGAAATCGGCAGCGGAAAAACCACCAACGACACTTTACCGCGGTTGCAAGGAACCGCCACGGCAGGGGCTACAGTGACTATCTATCAAAATGGCGCGTCTATCGCCACGGTCACCGCCGATGCGGTTTCCGGCGCCTGGAGTTATCAGTTGCTCACCCCGCTAACTAACGGCACAACCTATAACTTCGCAGTCTCACAAACCGTCAACTTAATACCCAGCGGGCAGTCACCCAATTATGCCATTACCATCGACACCACCGCGCCGCTGGCACCGCTCATCACCAGCATTATCGATGACGTTTCACCCGGCAGTGGGCCGCTGGATAAAGGACAAATTACCAATGACTCACGCCCGACCTTAAACGGAACCGGCGAAGCAGGAGCAACCATCACCCTCTACGATAACGGTATCGCTTATGCCACAACCACGGTAAACAGCAACGGATTCTGGAGCTTTACCCCGACAGACGCGCTGGGAGAAGGCAATCACCTCTTTACCGCTCGCGCAACCGATGCTGCTGGCAACCAAGGCGATGCCTCCGCTGATTTTCTGATCATTGTTGATACTTTAATTCCGAATGCCCCCTCCATTGTCACAGTCACAGACAACGTTGGCACCATTCAAAACCTGACGTCCGGACAGTCAACTAACGATAATACCCCAACGCTCACGGGCGTTACCGAGGCAGATTCAATTGTCACCATCCGTGATGGCAACACAGTAATTGGCACAACCACCAGCGACGCCAGCGGTAACTGGAGCTTTACGCCAGCCCCTGCGCTCAGTGAAGGCAGCCACTCGCTGACAGCCACCGTCACGGATGGTGCGGGCAACATCAGCCCGGCAGCGCCACCGTTCGTCGTAGTTGTCGATACGCTGGCGCCCGCCGCGCCAAGTATTACCTCGGTCATCGACGATCAGCCGGGAAGCACGCTGTTGACCAACGGCCAACTGACCAATGATGCCCAACCAACACTAAGTGGCACGACCGAAGCTAATGCTATTGTCACCATTCGTAGTAACGGAACGATCATTGGCACCGCAAATGCCGATGGCTCCGGTAGCTGGAGCTTCACCCCAACAAACGCACTGGCGCAGGGGGAAAATATCTTTACGGTGACCGCAACGGATGCGGCGGGCAACACCAGCGGAGCTTCTGCCTCATTCACCGTTTTGGTCGATTCAGTTGCCCCGTCTGCACCAGTAATTCTGACCGTTCAGGACAATACCGCGCCGACAACCGGGCCAATCTCCAACGGGCAAATCAGTAACGAAAGTCGCCCGGCGCTCAGCGGTACCGGTGAAGTTGGCGCGACCATTACCGTCCTGAGCGATGGTCAGCCCATTGGCACCACCATCGTCGGCGCAGGCGGAACCTGGAATTTTACGCCCTCAACGGCATTGGGTAACGGCCTGCATACTCTGACCGTCACGGCGACAGATAGCGCAGGCAATACCAGTCTGCCTTCAGGCGGCTTTACCTACACCGTCGACACACAAGCACCGGCAGCACCAGTGATTACTCAGGTTGCAGATGATGTCGGCCCGCTGACCGGAAATCTGAACAACGGCCAGGCGACAAACGATGCGCGCCCTACCCTCAGCGGTACGGCTGAAGCCAATTCCACGGTGAGAATTTACGATAACGGATCGTTAATCGGTTCAATCACAGCGGATGGTACAGGCGCCTGGAGCTTCACGCCAGGAACCGCGCTTGGCAACGGCAACCACACGCTGACGGTGACAGCAACCGACGCAGCCGGAAACGTTAGTCCAACGTCCGCTGGATTTAACATCGTTGTTGATACTGTTGCCCCGCTTGCGCCAACGATTATCCAGGCTTTTGATGACGTGGTGCCGGGAACCGGAACGCTGTCGAACGGCGCTTACACCAATGATACTCGCCCCGTACTGAACGGCTCGGCGGAAGCCGGTGCCCGGGTAGCCATCTACGATAATGGCACGCTGCTGGCGACGGTGACAGCGGCAATAGATGGCACCTGGGAATATCTGCCTGCCACACTGGGCAACGGCCAGCATGTCTTTACCGCCATTGCCACGGATGCCGCCGGGAACGTCAGCCCCACCTCAAGCGAATTTATTATCAACGTTGACACGATCGCGCCGTCAGCGCCGCTCCTGACCTCGGTGGTGGATGACGTCGCAGGCGGTGTGTTCAACGCGGGGCTTAGCAACGGGCAACTGACTAACGATGCCCGACCAACGCTCAACGGTACCGCCGAAGCGGGCAGCACTGTCAGCATCTATGACGGCAGCACCCTGCTGGGCACGGCGCTGGTACAAAGTAATAACAGCTGGACGTTTACCCCAACCACACCGCTGGCGAATGGATCGCACACCTTCACCGTCACCGCTACCGATGCGGCGGGCAACACCAGCGGCGCAACGGCAGGCTTTAGCGTAGTGGTCGACACCACGGCACCAACGCAGCCTTCAATCAGCAGCATTATTGACGATGTTGGGCCAAACATAGGGGCGATTGGCAATAATCAGCCAACCAACGACGCACGCCCAACGTTAAACGGCACCACGGAAGCCAACGCTCGGGTCGATATTTATGATAACGGCACCTTTGTAACCAGCGTAACGGCGGACGGCAGCGGCAACTGGAATTACACGCCACCTACGGCGTTGGGTCAGGGGACGCATTCCTTCACCATCACAGCAACAGACACCGCAGGTAATACCAGCGGGCTATCATCTGCCTCCGCAATTGTGGTCGATACCGTCGCACCGGGTACTCCAACCGGTCTGGCGGTCAACGCCAACGGCACCACGCTGACCGGCGTTGCCGAAGCGAACAGTACGATAATCATCACCTCCAGCAGCGGAACCGTACTTGGTACCGCAACAGCCAACGCCTCCGGTAATTTCACCTTCACGCTGAGCCCACCGCAAATCAGTGGGCAAACGCTGCTGGTCAGCGCACAGGATGCCGCAGGCAACATCGGCACAGCGGGTAACGTGCTGGCACCGTTTACTGGTGTACCGCCTGCGCCGGTTATTGCCAGCGTATTTGACGACGTGGGCACAATTACAGGTCTGGTCGCGGCAGGTAAAACCACCAATGATACCCGTCCAGCCCTTAGCGGAACGGCGCAGGCTAACACCATCATCAATCTGTACAACAACGGCGTACTCATGGGTAGTACGACCGCAGATAGTAACGGGCTCTGGAACTTTACCCCATCCGGCGCGCTCAGCGAAGGTAACCACGCGTTTACCGCCACGGCAACAAACGCCAACGGCGTAAGCGGGGTGTCCGGTTCGTTCAGCGTGATTGTGGATACCACGCCGCCGACCGCGCCAACGATACTGATCAGCGCCGATGGCGGTACCATCAGCGGCGTCGCCGAAGCGGGAAGCACGGTTACCATCTCTCTTCCGGGCGGCACCAGCGTGACGGCAATCGCCAACAGCAGCGGTGTCTACAGCGTCAACCTGCCGGTTCGCCAGATTGAGGGTCAGTCGCTGTCCGCCACGGCGACCGATGCGGCGGGAAATACCTCATTGCCAACAAGCGCTATCGCGCCGGTATTGCCGCTGCTGGCTGAAGACAATGTCACCAGTCTGCCTCTACAAACCGATGTCACCGTCAGCACCGAGCATCAAAGCGATTATGGTTTCCTGTTGGTCA
Organism: Citrobacter sp. Cf136; assembly: GCF_030333815.1. Lineage (NCBI taxonomy): Bacteria > Pseudomonadati > Pseudomonadota > Gammaproteobacteria > Enterobacterales > Enterobacteriaceae > Citrobacter > Citrobacter sp. Cf136. Next base: position 33,651 of record NZ_JAOWFE010000041.1, read on the forward strand.
ATGCGCTGGGAAATGTCGCCAACGTGCTGGGGAACGATACAGCAAGCGTCAATTTCAGCATCGCTTCTGGCGGCAGCGGATCCATTACAATCAATGCCGCAGCGACCGGCGTGGTGCTGTCGCTGTTAAACACGCTTGAAGTCGTCATCCAGCGCTTTGACACCGCGCTGAATGCCTGGGTAACGGTGGTGGATACCGGGAAACCAGACTTTGCCAGCCTGCTCACCCTGGGTGCCTCGGGCGTAACGCTCAATTACAGCGGACTGACTGGCGGGGATTACCGCGTGGTCAGCTACAACACCAACCTACTGGCGACAGGGGCATACACCAGCCTGGATGTCTCGGTGGTAAAAGCCAGCGCAGGGACCATCACCGGTGGTACTACCGAGTCTGGCAATATCATCACCGATACCGATCCCGCCAATGGGCAGGATAACGCCCCTTCTGGCACGCTGGTCACCACCATCACTGACGGTAACGGCAACGTGGTGAACATCCCGGTGGGCGGCATTGATGTGCAGGGTAAATACGGCACCCTGCATATCAATCAGAATGGTAGCTACACCTATACTCTGACCAATACGTCAATCTCAGTGTATGGACGTTCCGAAAGCTTCACCTACACGCTAACGCATGGCAGCGATCACTCCTCGGCAAAACTGGTGGTCACGCTGGGTCAGGCCCCAACCACCAGCACGGTAACGGCGGCAGACGATGTGGCTGTGCTGACTTACGGGACGCAGGTCATCGCAGTCGACAACCATCCATCACAACAAACCGGCTTCACGCTCGCCAGCGTTGGTTTGGGACAATTGTTGGATGTTAGCCTGGTCAACGGTTTGACCAACCCGATTAAATTCAACGTTGATGACGGCGCGACGCGAACGATCACGGTTCAGGCCAACGTACTTGGCGTAACGCTGGGCGGCTTTGATCTCTATGTCTACCGCTTCAACGAGTCTATTCAGCAGTATGAGCAGTACCGGGTACAGCCGAACTGGGTCACCGCCCTGCTGGGCGGCAGCTCACCGGCGTATACCATTACACTGCCGGGCGGTGACTATCTGTTCCTGCTTAACGCTTCCGGCGGCCTGACGCTGTTAACCAGCTATACCCTGAATATTCAGGCCGATCACACCTACGCCGTCGACAGTCTGAGTGCAGCAACCAATGGAAATCTGCTGGCCAACGACTCGGCTCCGGCTAATACCGTTATCACCGAAGTTAACGGTGTCACCGTTAACACAACAGGCACTACCACCATTAACGGACAGTACGGCACACTGACTATTGATGCGAAAGGGAACTATACCTACACGCTGAGAAGCGGACTGGGCGCAGACGGTATCAATACGCCGGACAGCTTTGTGTATAAGGTCAAAGCACCAAACGGCGATACCGGCAGCGCGTCGCTGAACATTACGGCAACCCCACAGGCGCTGGATGCCGTAAACGACATCAGCAGCCAGATGGCGGTCACCACCCAGGCCGATACATCCAGATCGTTTACCGACAACAGCGTTGGCAACGCCAGCTGGAGCGCCCAACTCCTTTCACCCACCTCACAAAATGGTACTGGCGTCATTGAAGTCGCGACGGGAACGGCGGTGCAAAACGCCATACTGCATTTTAACGTCGCTTCAGGTCTGACGCTGGGCGGACTGACCGTCACCTGGGCGCTGTATGACAGCAACAACGTCAAGATTGCCGGTAACTCATTCAATGGCGGATTGCTGATTGGCGGCAATATTGATATTGCCCTCAGCGGGGTAGTACTGCACCCCGGCAACTATCGCCTCGACTATACCGGCAGCGTCGGGGCTCTGGGGCTGGGGAATATCACCATCACCCCCAGCGTGAAAGGCACGATAATCGACCTGCAAAACTTCGAGACTTCCACAGCGAATAGCGTTACCGGCAATATTTATGACGGAGACCATATTGCCAGCGTGCATACCTTGCTAACGGTGAATGGCACGGGCGGCAGCGCCGCCACGCTGGATCCGCTGAGCAGCACGACCAGCGCCATCATTAACGGGTTGTACGGCAAACTGACCATTGGCATTGATGGTCATTACACCTATGCCCTCAACAGCGATGTCTCGCTCTCCACCATCGTCACCAAAGAGACATTTACCTACACCCTTAACGACCTGAATGGCCATACCGATACCGCTACGCTGACCATCAATATGAATCCGCAAGTGGTGAGTACCGTCGATGCCGATCGCCTGACTGGCAGCGCCTACGGCGATACGCTGATTTATCACCTGCTCAATGCCAACGACGCTACCGGCGGTAACGGAACAGCGGACACCTGGACCAACTTCTCGCTGGCCCAGGGTGACAAAATCGATATCGGTGACCTGCTGGTGGGCTGGAACGGGCAGAACGCGACGCTCGGCAACTACCTCACCGTTACCACCAGCGGTAACAACACGGTTATTGCCATCGACCGTGACGGTACGGGCAACACTTATCACTCAACCAATCTCATCACGCTGGAGAACGTACACACCACGCTCGACGAGCTGGTGCAACAAAATCACATTGTGCCCTGAAGTGAACATATAGCGTTAAAGCGCCATAACTACAGCCCCGGATGCGATGACATCCGGGGCAATAACAGTCGTCGCTGCCGTATTTTGTAAGGGATAATCTATGAGAAATGTCGCGCCTGTTGCCCTACTGCTGGCATTAACGTTCTGTACCCTGCGGGTGAATGCCGAAGATGAACCGCAAATTATTACGCCGGAAGGACTGGCCACTAGCCAGATACTTCCCTCGCTGGACGGCGCGGTTGCCGATCTGCCGCTGAGCGCTGCCGCTCCCGGTAGCCTGACGCTCAACGACGCGGTGAGTCGTGCCGTGAGCTGGCATCCTTCTATTCGTGAATCCATCGGCAAACTGCTCTCACAAAACGAGCAAATCGACGTGGCGAAGTCAAAATATTACCCGCAGGTTTCTGCCGGAATGAACAACGGTTACAGCAATACCTACACCGACCACGGCTTTAGCCCGGCGCTGGTGATTTCGGTATCGCAAATGCTGTACGACTTCGGCAAAGTGGCAAGCCAGGTCCGCGCCGAGACCGCCGGAGCCGCACAACAGCAGGCGAATGTGTTACTCAGTATTGATACCATCGCCCACGCCACCGCCAACGCGATAGTCCAGGTGCAGACGTGGCAGCAAATGGTGGACGCCGCCGAAGAGCAGCTCACCGCCTTAAACGGCATTGGTCGACTGACCCGTCAACGCAATGATGAAGGGGCAACCTCGCTGTCAGACGTGGTGCAAACCGATGCGCGTATCGAGTCTGCACGTTCTCAGTTGGCGCAGTATCAGGCCAATCTCGACAGCAGCAAGGCAACGCTGATGAGCTTCCTCGGCTGGAACTCGCTTAACGGCATCAGCAATGAATTCCCGGTCAAACTGGACAGCAGCTGTGATGTGGTCAAACCGGACGATAAACTGGTTCCCGCGGTCCTGGCGGCATGGGCGCAGGCGAATGTAGCGCAGGCAAATCTCGACTACGCCAACGCGCAGATGACGCCCACCATCTCTCTGGAACCGTCGGTTCAGCACTATCTCAACGACAAATACCCCAGCCATGAGGTACTCGACAAAACCCAGTATTCTGCATGGGTAAAAGTTGAGATGCCGCTGTATCAGGGAGGCGGACTCACCGCCAGACGCAACGCCGCCAGCCATGCGGTAGAATCTGCACAATACTCCATCCAGCGCACCCGACTCGAAGTACGGCAGAAATTACTGGAGTCCCGCAGCCAGGCGATGAGCCTCGCCACCGCCCTGCAGATTCTGCGTCGCCAACAGCGGCTGAGCGAACAAACGCGCGAGCTTTATCAACAGCAATATCTGGACCTTGGCTCGCGCCCGCTGCTCGACGTGCTTAACGCCGAGCAAGAGGTGTATCAGGCCCGTTTTGCTGAACTCCAGACTCAAAACCAACTGCGCCAGCTCCAGCTGAACTGCCTCTATAACACCGGCTCGCTTCGCCAGGCGTTCGCCTTAAATAATCGCAGCATTCAATCGGTGGAGATCAAGCTATGAGCGACCTCGATTCACATGCGGATGATGTAATTGGCGAACACGCCCTGAGCCAGTGGGCGCAGGCGATGACGCATATTGCCAATCACTATCGCGTGGCCTGTTCTCCTGGCGCAATCCAGGCCAACGCCCCATGGTTTGCGGGAAAAAGCCGGGCCACGGCCCTGTCGCAACTGGCGCGTCAGGCGGGACTGTCATTTCATGCGCTGAATACCGCCGCGCAGGCGTTCGGTCAATGGCGCCTGCCAGTGGTGGCGGAACTGCGCGACGGCCAACTGATGGTAATAGAACATTTCAACGGCGAAGATACGTTAGATGTTTTCATCATCGCCGAAGAGGGCCAGCGTAACAGGTTAACGATTGCAGAGCTTCTGCCGGAGATCGTGAGCATTACCGCGCTGCGCCCGCTGTCGGCGCTGAAGGACAGTCGGGTAGACCGCTATATTTCGCGCTTCAAGCCCGACTGGATGCGCGAACTGGTGTTAAAGGACATCCGCCCTTACCTGCCGGTCATGATTGCCGCCTTTCTGATTAACGTCCTGTCGCTCGCCGGGATTATCTTTTCCATGCAGGTCTATGACCGGGTGATCCCCGCCCAGTCTTATCCAACGCTGTATGTTCTCTCTACCGGTGTTCTGGTGGCGGTGCTGTTTGGCTTTTTGCTGCGCGAAGCGCGTACCCACATAATGGACCTGCTCGGCAAACGCGCCGATATGCGCATTTCCGATCGCGTGTTTAGCCACGCATTGCGGCTGCGCAACAGCGCCGTCCCCCGCTCGACGGGGAGCTTTATTTCTCAATTGCGCGAGCTGGAACAAGTTCGCGAGATGATCACCTCCTCAACCATGTCGACCATTGTCGATCTGCCGTTTTTCTTTCTGTTTATCGTGGTGCTGGCATTTATCGCCCCGCCGCTGGCGTGGATTGCCCCCGTCGCGGCCCTTCTGATGATCCTGCCTGGCTTGCTGTTACAGAAGAAGCTGGCTGTGCTTGCCAACCAGGCTGCCCATGAATCCACCCTGCGCAACGCGGTGCTGGTCGAAAGCGTTCAGGGGCTGGAAGACATCAAGCTGATGCAGGCGGAAAACCGCTTTTTACAGCAGTGGAACAGCTATATCCGTATTACCGGAGAGTCAGGGCTACGCACGCGTAAGCTGACTCAAGGGCTGATTGGCTGGGGCATGTCGGTACAAAGCCTGGTCTACGCCGCCATCATTATGTTCGGTGCGCCGATGGTCATTGAAGGCACGATGACCACCGGCGCCGTGGTGGCGGCTTCAATGCTCGGTTCCAGAATGATTGCCCCGATGGCTAATCTGTGCGGCGTGCTGGCCCGCTGGCAACAGGTTAAGGCGGCGAAGATGGGATTAGACAGCATCATGCAGCTTCCCACCGAAACGCAGTACGACGAAGACCGGGTGCATCAGGAGATTTTTCACGGCCATTATCTTTTTGAAAACGCACACTTTCGCTACCACAGTGACGATCAGCGCGTTCCACTGCGAATCTCGCGTCTGGAGATCATGCCCGGCGAACGGGTGGCGATCCTCGGGCGTAACGGTGCCGGAAAATCAACGCTGCTACAGGCCATGGCCGGCGGCGTGGAGATTATCCAGGGCGATGTCCGGCTCGATAACCTGAGTCTGGCGCAAATCGATATGGCCGATTTACGCCGCAACATCGGTTTTCTCAGCCAGAATGCGCGACTGTTTTTCGGCACCCTACGCGAGAACCTGACCCTCGGCGCACCGCACGCCAGCGACGCGCAGATCTTCGAAGCGCTGGAGGTCAGCGGCGCGGCTGCTTTCGTTAAACAGCTCGCCAAAGGGCTGGCGCATCCCATTATGGAAGGCGGCAACGGTTTGTCCGGTGGACAACGGCAGTCGATCCTGCTGGCTAGAATGCTGCTGCGATCGCCCAATATCGTGCTGCTCGATGAACCCAGCGCCTCGCTGGATGAACATACTGAGCGGGAATTTATTCAGCGCCTCAACCAGTGGTTGGGTAACCGCACATTGATTGTCGCCACCCATCGCGTACCGGTTCTGGAACTGGTCGAACGCGTGGTGGTGTTGAAAGAAGGTCAACTGGTCATGGATGCCCCGAAAGCGCAGGCGTTGAATGCGAGCCGGGCACCTGCCCCTACCCACGGTCGGGAGTGGAAAAATGAAAACCAATCCGCATGACGCCGCCATGGACGACCTCGATATCCGCCGCGAGCACCGTTTTTCCGGGGCCAGCCGCATTATTCTGCTCAGCACGCTGTTGTTTGCCGTCCTGGGTATCTGGGCATATTTCGGTAAGCTGGATGAAGTCTCAACCGGCAGCGGGAAAGTGATCCCCAGCTCGCGTGAACAAGTCTTGCAATCACTGGATGGCGGTATTCTCGCCGAACTGACGGTCCGCGAGGGAGATAAAGTCCAGGCTAATCAAATTGTTGCTCGCCTCGACCCCACCCGTTCAGAGTCCAACGTTGGGGAGAGCGCCGCCCGTTATCGCGCCTCACTGGCCTCCAGCGCAAGGCTCAATGCCGAAGTTAACGATCTGCCGCTGGTCTTTCCCGATTCACTGCGCGCCTGGCCGGATCTCATCGCCTCCGAAACTCGCCTGTATAAAAGCCGTCGCGCGCAGCTTGCGGATTCAATGGCGGAACTGCAGGATGCGCTGGTCTCGGTAAATAAAGAGCTGGCCATCACCCAACGGCTGGAGAAAAGCGGTGCCGCCAGCCACGTAGAAGTGCTGCGCCTGCAACGCCAAAAAAGCGATCTGGGATTAAAAATCACCGACCTGCGCTCACAATATTTCGTGCAGGCGCGGGAAGCGCTGTCAAAAGCTAACGCCGAAGTGGATATGCTGGCGGCTATTTTAAAAGGACGCGAGGATTCCGTGACCCGCCTGACCGTACGCGCGCCGATGCGCGGTATTGTGAAAAATATCCAGGTCACCACCATTGGCGGCGTTATTCCGCCTAATGGCGAGATGATGGAGATTGTACCGCTGGACGATCATCTGCTGATAGAAACCCGCCTGTCGCCGCGTGATATCGCGTTCATCCATCCCGGCCAGCGGGCGCTGGTGAAGATAACCGCCTATGACTACGCCATTTACGGCGGTCTGGAAGGCGTAGTCGAAACCATCTCACCGGACACCATTCAGGATAAAGTGAAACCGGAAATCTTCTATTACCGCGTGTTTATCCGCACCCATCAGGACTTCTTACAGAACAAACTGGGACGCCATTTCTCCATCGTACCGGGCATGATTGCAACAGTGGATATAAAAACAGGTGAAAAAACCATCGTCGACTATTTAATCAAACCGTTTAATCGCGCAAAAGAAGCGCTGCGTGAGCGCTAAATCCTTGAGGATTAGGGGTTGCGGGGGCTGGTCACGCGTGTCACAAGTCTGTTATACTTGCTCTAACACATTGGGGCTGATTCTGGATTCGACGGGATTCGCGAAACCCAAGGTGCATGCCGAGGGGCGGTTGGCCTCGTAAAAAGCCGCAAAAAAATAGTCGCAAACGACGAAAACTACGCTTTAGCAGCTTAATAACCTGCTCTGAGCCCTCTCTCCCTAGCTTCCGCTCTTAAGACGGGGATCAAAGAGAGGTCAAACCCAAAAGAGATCGCGTGGATGCCCTGCCTGGGGTTGAAGCGTTAAATCTAATCAGGCTAGTCTGGTAGTGGCGTGTCTGTCCGCAGGTGCCAGGCGAATGTAAAGACTGACTAAGCATGTAGTACCGAGGATGTAGGAATTTCGGACGCGGGTTCAACTCCCGCCAGCTCCACCAAATAAAACAAGGGGTTACGTGAAAACGTAGCCCTTTTTTTTTGTCCATGTCCACTTTGCGTCCATAGAGGTCATTACGATGGTAGATGTATTGATGTTGTATATTGCTAAGTTTGGTCACGTGTTCGCAAAACTTGTAGATTTTGCGGTTAAAGAACCATCAGCTCTATGGGGGTTATTGGGTAGCTTGGTCGGCGGAACCATAACTTTGTTAACCACTCGGCTAACACTAAGGCACAACTTGCAAGTAAAAACTAAAGAGTTGGAACATCAAGATGAAACTAAACGCAATGAAACACTGAAAAATTTGCGTTTAAACTATGTCATTGAACCTGCTTTAAAGTGGCTCACAACCCACACTCAAGAAATGCAAACAATATATGGTTTACAGTTTGAAACTGCTGAAGTAAGAAACCAATATGTTGCCCGCACAGACTATTGGAATGAAATGTCCTCGATACAAGCTAGGCTTGCGAGCCTAGGATCTGACGAGGTGAACCAACTCTTTACCGAAATAACTCGGGACAGAGTAAATTTAAATCACATCATATTTCGTATCACAGACGGTGACCCCTACAAAGTGTTGCAATCTCAAATCAACAAAACCAGTGATTTAATCGCTCGATTGATTCGAGAAGCGACTTCGTAGTTCCTGATTAATACAGCCAATTGAAATATTTTATCGGCCTATAACCTCGACAAACGCTTTACATAAAACAGCATAACAGAGCGCAGATTTTTCAGTTTGCAGAAATCTAGAATACTACTAAAAGCCCCGTAAGGGCTGATAACACGGCTTAGCAGCTCAAATTGGCGATTCAAAGCCAAAGATCCACTCCGGTGAGAAAAAGATAAATTACACCATTTAAAACAGTCAGTTAACATTAAACTGCAATCATTTTGAGATCCTTAAAACTGAAAAACACTGAAATTCTTTTCAATCTTTTCAGTTCACGTTATCCGCTAATCCCCCAGTAATGGTGCTGTCCAGGTTGGTAGTTTGAAGAAAAAGAAAACTGAAAAATTATATCGATCCAGAAACCGCAGGCGGGTGCGGTGTAGTGCCGTTTTTGTCTGTGATAGATTTTTTTCGTCAGCATATAGCATAACCAGCGCTACGTAGCGACACAGATCCTTTTGCGACATTACGCGGTAACAGTCTGCGTATAGATGTGCTTAGAATGCGTCTGGTTGCGTGTGAATGCAGGTATAAAAAAACCCGCACAAGGCGGGTTTTAATCAGTGTTATTCCATTTCATTTAGTGCGTACTCTCCCCTGTCTGATAGACTAACGAATCCATCCTTAATACTTGGCTGAATCAATCCATACATCATTAACTCATTCAGCAGATATTCTGTACTACTTCCTTTATCGGATCGTCCAATAAGACTCTCCTTTGTTAGTTCTTCCTCCTTGAGTAAAGCCAGAATTTTGACAATTGCGGACTGCTTATTTTTGTCTGCAATATCGTGGTATGGGTTGACGGAACATGTTGCCATTGTGATTTCCTCGGTTATGAAAGGTATATTTTACCATGCATAAACAAGGCATATTGGAGTGCTCAATAATCAATCAATTCTAAAATCATTGCGATATATAGAACACAATAAGCACCAAGCATGAAAACGACAAAGCCCGCATTATGCGCGGGCTGATGGGATGATCAGGCGATTATTTTCTGGTACTTACTCCGGGTCTGTCCTGCCCTCTCTGCCGTCTGGGTAAATGCTCCGGCATTGGTTGGCGTACCAACGCTGGGGTGTGAATGGCCCGCACATTGCTGCGCCAGCTCTGCCAGTAAATCAATGGTATCCAGCATCATGGTCAGCGTATTGACGCTCTCACTGCCAATATGGACGGTTGGCCCCATAATCTGCTGACCGCCCGCTGCCACCGATTTGCGCAATGCGGCAATCTTTTCAGTCAGAGTTCCCCCCACATCAACATCCACGGCTCCGGCCACTTTCGTGGATTGTTTGCCGGTAATATCGGCTTCGTCATTTCCTTCAATGCTGGCCAGCCTGTTGCCTTTAACGGCCTGGCTATAATCCCCTGCACTTACATGCTGAATGGCTCCGGCCATCAGGGTGGCAGTGCCCAGTACAGTGGTTTTGTCTGTGGCTTTAACGGTCGTTTCACGGCTGACCAGATCGCGCCGTTCCGTGTCCGCCTTGACCGTCCGCGCCATCGATGTTTCGCTGATGGTCTGATCGGTCTGCCTCACCCAGTCGCCAGCCTGGGTAACACGTTGCGACACTTCCGCCCGCTGCTGTTGCAGCTGCTCGCCGGGTTTAACATCCGGCAGACTGGTACCATCCGGCAGTGTCTGCCTGATAAACGGTTTATCCGGGCGTCCACCGGTAAACGCAACTTCAACCAGCGTCCCTTCAGGCGGGAACTGAAACATACCCGAATCATTACCGGCCATAGGTACCGGCAGCGGCACCGCAGAATATACCGGCGTCTGGTTATCCGGGTTACGGACATGCCGTTTTGCGGCGGCAATCACGCCGTATTTGGCCAGCCTCCAGATAAGACGCTGGCGCTTTTTGGGCGGCAGCTCCATGCTGGCCAGTGATTTACGCAACTCTGCCAGCTGTTTTTTATTCAGCTCGCCACCGGCAATCATTCGTTACCGCCTACCGGCGCACCGGTTTCATCCACGCCATAAATATTGGCGGTGATCGCTATCCAGACTTCAGGGTTAACCAGCGACCAGCGTTTCCCCTGCCACGGGATCGCCCCGTTTTCGTCCTCCCTGATCACCAGTTCTTCCGCCATTGGTACCGTCAGCACAATGGTGGCGGTTTCCTCATCCTCCACTGACACATCCCAGTCCGGTTCAGCTTCAGTCAGGCCGACTTCATCCAGTAATTCCCTGTCAGCCTCATCCAGCCACGCGGCCAGCAGCGACATGAGCAACTGCGGCGGACACAGGCGATACGGGAAACGCTGCCAGCTGATTACCGCGTCATAGCGAATCACCGCCTGGCGGTACTGTCCCAGCCCGTAATCCTTCGCGGCAGGGATGAACTTCATTTCATCCAGCACACTGTCAAATGACTGCATGGCGCGCGGCGGCACGTTTTGCTGAAAAAATGCGGTCAGGCTCTCAAGCTGCGTCTGGCTCATACTTTTTTCACCGTTGCCCGTTTCAGTCCCTTCATGCGGCGGATCACCACTGAAGCCTCAGCCAGTAACCCGGCGCGGGTTTCCATACTCTCCTGCCCCGGATGGGTTTCACGCCGCCCGACAGTGGCGAACTCCCCCAGCAAATCCGCTTTTGCCCTGGCAAATACCGCTTTCATATACTGGGCGCACAGGCTGTTAAGCCCGCCCATGCTGACACCCGGAACATCTGCCGCCAGCGTGTGGCCTTTTGCTTTCCAGCTGGCCTCAACGTTTTCCAGCTCGGCATTCACCTCCGCGACAGCGGCCAGCAGCGCCTGACTGATGGTGTCCGCGTCGATATCGGCTGGCAGTGACCGCTGCGCCTGAAAGTCCTTCAGATTCAGATCCGGCCAGAACCCGTTATTCGTCAGCGGTTCATCCTGATAATCCAGCGGTTTTCCGCTAAACATAATTCCCCCGAAAAAGGCGGACTGACCGGTTTCCACGGCACAGTGACACACGGAGCGTTCTGCCCTCCACCGCGTCCGCCTGGCTTGCGGTAGTCTTTACCCCTGCGTCAGTTTTCGGATACGGGCGGCAATCGTCTGCCGTGCCGTTCTGACGCCGATTTTTAAATAGTATTTTTCTGCGGTGGCCAGCAGTTGATCGGCTTTCTCCAGCGTTTCAATGTCGTCCACGCCCGCAGCCGTTGTCTGGCCATCTTCGCCACGCAGCAGCTCCAGCCCGGCAAACTTGAACCACTTGGCCGTGACTTGTTCATGCAGCCGCCAGGTACTGGCGACACGCTCAAATGTGCGGGAAAAATACGGCTCAACACTTTCCCCGCGCCCGGATGTTTCCTGCGCCCAGGCCAGCATCGTATCGGCCACGAACGTAGGAAAATTGCTGCGCAACCGATCCGGGGTTGCCTGCTGCTGGCTGATTGCAATGTCAGCCCAGTCCAGCGCCTTATCCAGATCGCCCACGTCAAACAACCAGATAACACACCAGGCAAATACCGGGTTGGCGTACACCTGCCCGCTTTCCAGATAGGCTTCCACAGTCGGTGTCCAGCGCGGCAGCAACACATCCCGCTTAAACTCAACGCGATCCGCGATTGTTGGCAAGTTACGGGCATGTTCCACATCCGTTTCCAGCGCCTTAATCAACAGGTGCATGCTTTCCGTGGTTTCCAGTGCCTGGCTGCGTTTCAGCTTTTGTTCCATCGCAATGCGCTGGCTGTGACGCTGCGCGGGAGAAAGTGCCATTTATCAGCCCTCTGCTGGTTCGGAAACCTTGCCGATGGTCACGGCGGATTCATCAATGGCCGCATACAACTCCGGCACTTCAACCGCATAGCCTTCATTACGCAGGTATTTGTTTTCGAACTGCTTACGGTCTTCAACAAATTCCGCCTTACGCATGCGGGTGTTGCGCTGGGTGTAGATATGCAAATTAGAAAGCGGCGTGACGACCATACGTTTACCCGGCATAAACGGCGGGATAACAGCAGGACGGCCAGCAATAGTGCTACCCAGCATCTGCGCCGCAATTTTCTCAGTCGGGCGGTCTGCGGCCTGATACAGTCGGTATTGTTCAGCAGCAACCAGATCAGCACCGACCAGAACCACCAGGCGCGGGTCATTGCGGAACTGGGCAGGAATCTTGGCGTTAATCAGGTCTGAAGCCATTGCATCCAGTGACTTGTAATCCCCGGCCTCATCCAGCACGACCGGATCGGTCATAATCTGATTACCACCCAGCAGCGTTTTCATACGCTCATGCCAGCCGATGTTGACATCTTCGCCGTTCGGGTTATCCGTTGGATTCGTCGTTTTGGCACGGCTCTTACCGTTAAAACCAATACGCAGCATATCCAGCGCAAACGCCTGTGTGGTAAACGCCTGGACCAGGTTGTAAAACTCGTTTTCGTCCTTACCGGCATTGGCCCAGACCGAAAGCAGATCCCAGCGCAGTGCGGCGCAGCTGTCCGTTTCAACCAGTGAATAGTCATTGCCGTCCACGCCAACCTGACGAACAAAGCGGCCATTTTCACTGCGGCCGGTATGCAGCACGGAGGAACCGACAGAAATCACCTGGCCACTCAGCTGGTCAACATCCAGACAGGTGATCATGTTCAGGAACTCCACGGACTCCAGCAGCGCCAGACGCAGCGCGTTTTCCTGCGGGTCATTCAGGGAGAAATAACGACTGGTATCACGTGCGCCAAACTGCTGCGCCATACCACTCGAATATTTATCCAGTAAATCCCGTGCACGATTATTAAGGTGCATAAAACTCCCTCGCGATTAAGCGATAATAAAAATGTTTTGTACTAATTAACGTCAGAACGTATTACAGGAAATTAAATTTACCCGCTTTTTCTGAAATCTTGCGCCCTGGTGTACGGGTGGATTTATTACCCAGATCGTTAAAACGTTTAACGATATCTTTTGCATTATCACGAATAGCCGCAAATTCTTCGGTATCGACCACTTCCGCAATGGTATCCACATCACCCTGAACATCATTGAGCTGATTTTCAATTTTGGCCACACGGCCTTCCAGTTCGTTTACCGCATTGGCCAGCGCCTGTAACTTATCATCACCCTGTGCGGTATCATCAGGCGGCGTTTCATCTTCAAACTTCGGTTTAATACCAAACAATTTTTGCCAGTTCTTCATTCGTATGTCCTGTTTAATTTTTCCGTCACGGGAAATCACACAACTGTAATATCCCTGCTTAGATAATTTTTTGCGCCGACTACTAAAGCGCAGCCGTGTGGTGCCAACACTGGCGGGAGTATCTGTTACCGCCAGCCCCTTGAGGTATGTACGCCCACTACCGCGCCAGTTTTCTTCCGGTTCAATCGAGAAGAACAGGAGCTGATCTTCATGGTTGGCGAAAATTAAACGCATATTCGGGCAAAGGCTGACGTAAAGCCGCGCCAGTCCGTCCTCACCATCATGCCAGGTGGCTTCCAGTACCTCCCCAAAATTACCGCAATCATCCTCGTGTTCTGGCCAGATTAGAGCGACATAGTGGTTATAGTCATAGGTTTCCCCCATATCGATAATCCACTGACGTTTAATATCTCTGCCATCAACGGTATCCCCTTCGGTAGCAACACACAGCCAGTCAGTTTTTAAATGCGACATATCCCCCCTGATTTATTCACCGACGCTGCAAATCAATTATTGCCAAATAAAACCACCACCGCATCACGCTTTATTCTGAACAGTTCGGTTATCACGTATTACCGAACAGACGCGAATTAACACCGCCGTTTTTTCATAACAGCCACGGCATAATTATCCGCATGGCTAAATACTCAGAAGAACTAAAAGGCGTTGTCCGCGCACTTTATTTGCGCCGCTATACGCCCAAAGAAATTGCATCAGAATTAAATCTGCCGAATGCGCGGATCGTTTACTACTGGGCTGAGAAATACAGCTGGGCGGATTTACTCAGCTTTGAAAGTACAGAGGAGGCAATTGAACGCCGCTACCAGCTGCTGGCCAGCCGCGATAATAAAACCGATCTCGACCTGAAAGAAATGGACATGCTGATTGCCCACGCCACAAAGCTGCGTGCTCAAAGCAATAAGCATAAAGAAAAGATGGCCAGCGGCCAGAGTAACGGTCAGGCAGCTGCGCGGGACAGCAACAGCGATGAACCGCGCCCCAAACGCAAAAACAGGAAAAACGATATTTCTTCTCTGACTCAGGCGGATTTTGACACCTGGGCGGATGAACATCTTTTTGAATACCAGAAACACCTGCGCAGGAATATTGGCCAGCAGGTCAGGAACATCCTTAAAAGCCGCCAGATCGGTGCCACCTGGTACTTTGCATTTGAAGCCTTTGAAAACGCGGTCATGACAGGCGATCCGCAAATCTTCCTGTCAGCCTCCAAAGTCCAGGCGGAATACTTCCGGTCTTACATCGTCAACATTGCAGAGCAGTATTTTGGCATCACGCTGACCGGCAACCCGATCCGCCTCAGCAACGGCGCTGAACTGCGTTTTCTCTCAACCAACAAAAATACGGCGCAGTCCTACAGTGGCCACCTGTACTGTGACGAATATTTCTGGGTGCCTAACTTCGCCAGGCTTAACGAAGTGGCCAGCGCAATGGCCACCCATGACAAATGGCGCACCACCTACTTTTCAACGCCATCGGCCAAAACACACCAGGCTTACCCGTTCTGGACGGGTGAGGAATGGAAACAGGGCAGCAAAAAACGCGCGGCCGCCCAGTTCCCGTCCTTTGATGAAATGCGCAACGGCGGACGGCTTTGCCCGGATGGGCAGTGGCGCTATGTCATCACAATGGAGGATGCCATTGCAGGTGGCTTCAACCTGGCCAACATCGAGAAGCTGCGCAACCGCTACAACACGGCCACCTTCAACATGCTCTATATGTGCGTGTTCGTGGACAGCAAGGATTCCGTATTCAGCTTTTCTGACCTGGAAGCCTGCGGTGTGGAGGTGGACACCTGGCAGGATCACAACCCGGACGCTGCACGGCCATTTGGTGACAGGCCAGTATGGGGAGGCTTTGACCCGGCACGCAGCGGCGATTTGTCGTGTTTTGTGATTATTGCCCCGCCGATGTACGCCGCAGAGAAATTCCGCGTTCTGAAGGTTATTAACTGGAAGGGCATGAACTTCCGCTATCAGGCCAGGCAGATCGAACTCCTGTTTAAAAAATACAACTTCACCTATCTGGGAGTGGACGTTACCGGTATTGGCCAGGGTGTTTTTGACAACATCCAGCACTTTGCCATGCGCGTTGCCGTCGCCATTCGTTACGACATGAACACGAAAAATCAGCTGGTACTGAAAGCGGCGGACGTGGTGGAAAGCCAGCGTATTGAATGGGACAAAAACCTGAAAGAGATCCCGGCCAGCTTTATGGCTGTACGCCGCACCACCACGCAAAGCGGTAACGCCATGACATTTGTCGCTGACCGCAGCCAGGACACTGGCCACGCAGAGGCATTCTGGGCCATTACCCACGCCCTGCATAACGAACCACTCAACTACGAAAACAAACCGAAATCCCGCTGGGGTGTAAGGAAAGAGGCTGCATGAGTAAAAAAAACCGCTTCGTTAAGCGCAACCCGCGCGGCGATAAGTCCAAAAAAATGAGCATCATCACATTCGGCAAACCGGAACCTGTCCTGACCACCGGCACGGATTACCGCGACATCTGGTACGACAATGCCGCCGATCACTTTACCCAGCCGATTGACCGGCTGGCACTGGCACAGCTTATCAATCTGAATGGTCAGCATGGCGGCATCATCCACGCCCGGAAAAATATGATTGTGTCTGATTATCTGGGCGGTGGCCTGACTTACGACCAGCTGGAAGCCGCGGCGTTCGACTATACAACCTTCGGTGATATCGCAATTGGTAAAATCCGCAACGGATGGGGGGACGTGATTGCCCTGGAACCTTTACCCGGCCTGTATATTCGCCGCCGTAAAGTCAGGGACAACGCCACAGACCAGCCCGGCGATTATGTGGTGTTGCAGGACGGTGAACCGCAGGTATGGCCGCAGGAAGATATCATTTTTATCAAGATGTACGACCCGCAGCAGCATATTTACGGGCTGCCCGACTATATCGGCGGCGTACACTCGGCCTTGCTTAACAGTGAAGCCGTCATTTTCCGCCGCCGCTACTACCACAACGGCGCCCATACTGGCGGCATTCTCTACACGCGCGATCCCAGTATGACGGATGAAATGGAAGAGGAAATTGAACAGCAGCTGCGGGACAGCAAAGGTATTGGCAACTTCTCCACCATTCTGGTGAACATTCCAGGCGGGGATGGGGATGCGATCAAGTTCATTGAAATGGGGGATATCTCTGCAAAAGATGAATTTGCCAACATCAAAAACATCAGTGCGCAGGACATTCTCAACGCGCACCGCTTTCCTGCTGGCCTGGCCGGAATTGTCCCGCAGAACACTGCCGGTCTGGGGGATGTTGAAAAGGCGGAAAGGATTTACAAGAAAAGCGAGATAGCGCCTATTCAGCGCCGGTTTATGACCGCTGTTAACAATGATCCCGAAATACCGGAACGTCTGCACCTTCACTTTGATTTAAGTTACACAGAATCAACGGATAAGGATGCGGCATGAGGCGAAAAAGGCTAAAATCCAGGCATCATTTAACAGCTGGAGCATGGAATATGCGAGTTCTGAAAATCGAATGCCCGGAATGCGGCTCAAAGGCTGTTATTCGTAAAACAAACCGGAAGCACCGGCAGATTGCGGATATTTACTGCGCCTGTTCAGATGTGGAGTGTGGCCATACGTTTGTGATGAATCTGACGTTCTCCCACACTCTCAGCCCCAGCGCAAAAACGGGTGATGCTATGGTGCAGAAAATACTGAATGCACTGTCACCCGATCAGCGTCAAATGGCATTAGACCTACTGAAAGCGACTCCCGCCGCCTGATAAGCCCCCTTCCCGGGGGCTTTTACTTTCATATTCATCAAGTTTACTTTCCAGATCTGAAGTCAGCTCGCTGAGCCAGGCAAGTGCAATGTCCTTTTCACAGCCAGTGCAATTACTTTTGGCTATCAACCTGGTAAACAACGCAATCCGCTGCAATGCGATAGTTTGCAGCACTAGTTTTCATAAGGCAAAATCTCCTGCTCAGTTGTCACCAGCTGCTACTAGTGACAACCATTGTTAACAAACTACATTCGACAAAGCATACTAACTACAAACGAAACATTGCAGAGAGTATTTTTGATTTTGTCGTTTGTCAACCACTGCGAACTACAAACATGAAAACGTACAATATCAAAACAGGCGCTCGGGAAGCAGTAGAACGAATCTGTGAAGCATATGGCTTTACATCAAGACTTCAGCTTTCCAACTACCTTGGAATGTCCGCTAGCGCTCTAAGCACTAGAATCATGCGCGATAATTTTCCTGCGGACCTGGTCTTGCTTTGTGCTTTACAAACAGGGGCTTCTATCGAGTGGCTAACGACTGGCGAGGGTGTAAGATTCGATCCGGCAACCAGTGATACTTGTCGCATCCCAGCCTATAAAATTGATGGGGCAGATGTTGTTAGGCAGGCCTCTTTCCTTTTTGATAAGGCAATGCTGCCTAATTACAAAGGCGAACTCCAAATCATTACAGAAGGCAATACTAGTTACTTTATTGATGTGGCTAATCATTCTATAGCGGATGGAAAATTCCTCCTTGAATATTCCGGTGCTAAGAGCATCAAAGAGATAACCCTTCTACCAGGCAATAAATTGCGAATCGATTGGGGCAAGTATCCTTTAGATTGTGATATTTCAGATGTGAAACTAATTGGCAAAGTGATTGCCATCTACTTGGTTAATGAGTCATGACCGTAAGAAAAACAACTGAAGGGGAATGGATTTGTGATTTGCGCCCAAACGGTGCAAAGGGGAAACGGATTCGGAAAAAATTCGCAACCAAAGGAGAGGCCTTAGCTTATGAAAAATACATATCTAGTGAATTAGAAGACAAACCTTGGTTAGGAGAAAAACAAGATAACCGCCGTCTCTCTGATTTGATTGAGCAGTGGTATTCGCTTTACGGCAGAACTCTCTCGGATGCAGACCGGATGATGTCTAAGCTCAAGGGAATATGTGCAGGAATGGGAGATCCCATTGCATCAAATATTACGGCAGCCGATTTTAGCGCATATCGTGAAGGGAGATTAAAAGGAGAGATACCAGATATTCATGGGCGTTACATGCCTATAAAACCACAAACAGTGAATCATGAACAAAGGAATTTATCGGCGGTATTTGGAACTCTAAAAAAACTTGGGCACTGGTCTTTACCAAATCCGATTGCAGGAATCCCAACGTTCAAAGTAGACGAAAAAATGGTTACATTTCTTTATGCCCAAGAAATTAAGACACTCTTGCAATTTCTATCAGAGTCTAATAGCAAGGACGTTATGATTATTGCAAAAATTTGCTTAGCCACTGGTGCTAGATGGAGTGAAGCCGAAAATTTAGAAGGTTCTCAAATAACAGAGTATAGGATTACATATAAAAATACAAAAAGTAGAAAAGTGAGAACAGTACCTATATCTAAAGAACTGTATGATGAAATTCCGAAAAAGCGCGGGCGACTATTCACTCCATGTAGAAAAACTTTCGAGAGAGTAGTTGCAAAGGCTGGAATTGATTTACCGGAAGGACAGTGCACACACGTTCTGCGCCATACGTTCGCCAGTCACTTTATGATGAATGGTGGAAACATTCTTGTATTAAGAGAAATTCTCGGTCATTCAGATATAAAAATGACTATGATATATGCCCATTTTGCCCCTACCCATTTAGAAGATGCAATAACAAAAAACCCATTAACAATGATTAGGGATATTTAATATGCTTACTTCATTAAACAACTATATCATTACAGCCAATGTTATTTTTATAATTTTTTATCTGGCATATTTATTTAAAATAAAAGCATTTAAAATGAATGCTGAACCATTAACACACCAACCCTTATTCAAAGCTGCATTAATAATGCCAATTGTGAGTTTTGCTTTATTAGGTAGTATTGTGTGGCAAGGGTATAGTTTTCAAATCGACGACGACGGCTTCAACAACTTTCTGACAATCAGTAAACTTCCACTGGCCGTACTATCGCTTTGCATTCCTTTTGGAGTAATAGTCAACAATATCCACAGAACCATTCAAACCGATAAGCAAATTAAAGAAGCTGAAAGAAAAAACATCGTTGATGGATTTTACTCGCATAGAAAACATACCGTAGAAGTAATACAAAACTTAGAGTTTACCCCGATAAATATCTTAGGGGAAGAATATGAGTTACAATTTAGAAATAGCTATTCTTGTTATAGGGTGTTTTTTCCTTTCGCTACCGAATCAAAGTTGGACTTTAATGCCTCACCAACTTTCACTTCCAAACTAGAAAGGTTATGGTTAGAAATGGCAAGCTTAATCAAAAAACCTCACTTTAATGATCAGCATCATTATTATTCCCACCTTAATCTCATGGAAAATGCTCTTTTCCAAATTCACCTCGCCTGTTTATTTAAAGACTTTGACAATCAAAAAATATTTTCAATCATTTTTTTGGACAGCAAAGGTGATTCATGGGAATTAAGAACACGGTTTTCCTCTGAATATTCCTTTAAAAGAAGTATTAGCGGTTACTGGCATGCATATATTTCAATAATGGAACTATTTGAATATCAATATTCCGATGAATTTAAGCAAAAGACCAGGCCAATGATAGACTACATCCTAGGGTTCGAGAAACGGTTTGAAAAATGGACTGATGGTAATGAAGTTAAGGCACCTCTCCCGCTGCTCCTGAAACTATGATCCACATTTTGTCCATCCGGGTTGTAAACGGCTGTCAATGACTGTTAACCATTGTCATATATGTTACTGTTATTCAACATAAACATATGATTTCACTAGATGGAATGGAGAATGTAGGAATTTCGGACGCGGGTTCAACTCCCGCCAGCTCCACCAAAATTCTCCCTCAACGATTACCAGAGTCGTCCGAGGAAGTCCTGAAAGCCCGCACAGCGTAAGCCTTGCGGGCTTTTTTGTGCCTGTCGTTGTCCGAGAACATCCGGCTAAATCCAGAGTAAATTGGTACACGTTTAGGTACACGCTATACTGTGGGCCATAAAACGTGTACCAATTATGGAAGGGATCCAGACATGGCGCACATTACACGCCCCCTCACTAACAACGAAATCCTCAAAGCGAAAACCCGAGAAAAAGATTTCACTCTGCATGATGGGGAGGGCCTGTTCTTACTCGTGAAAACATCTGGTAAAAAGCTCTGGCGCTTCCGATACCAACGTCCAGTAAGTAATAGCCGAACGAATCTGAGTCTCGGCTCATATCCTGCCCTTACACTCGCAGCAGCTCGCCAGATACGCGACCAACATTTAGCTTCGCTAGCTCAAGAGATGGATCCACAACGGCAACAAGAACAAGCGTCAGAGCAACGTCAGATTGAGCTGGATAGTATTTTCTCAACTGTGGCGGCCAACTGGTTCAAAATGAAAAGCAAAAGCGTCACAGAGGATTACGCGAGAGATATATGGCGCTCTTTGGATAAGGACGTGTTTCCGGCAATCGGTACGATACCCGTTCAGGAGATAAAAGCCAGAACGATTGTTGAAGCTTTGGAACCAATCAAAGCACGAGGCGCATTAGAAACTGTTCGTCGCTTGGTCCAGCGCATTAACGAAATAATGATTTACGCAGTCAATACCGGCCTGATTGATGCTAACCCGGCATCAGGTGTTGGAATGGCATTTGAGAAACCCAAAAAGCAAAACATGCCCACGCTACGACCAGAAGAATTACCCGAGCTGATGCGTTCTCTGGTCATGTCAAATCTAACTGTTTCGACTCGCTGTCTTATTGAGTGGCAACTCCTGACTCTTGTTCGCCCTTCAGAAGCTTCTGGCGCTCGATGGGCAGAGATAGATCTCGATGCAAAGTTATGGACAATTCCAGCAGAGCGGATGAAAGCTAAGCGCGAGCATATTGTTCCGTTATCTCCACAGGCATTAGATATTCTAGAAGTAATGAAGTCTATTAGTTCTCATCGAGAACATGTTTTCCCGAGCAGGAATGATCCAAAACAACCAATGAACAGTCAGACTGCAAATGCCGCCTTGAAGAGGATAGGTTATGGAGGTAAGTTAGTGGCTCACGGAATGCGTTCAATTGCCAGTACTTATTTGAATGAATCAGAATTTAATTCAGATATTATTGAGGCAGCCTTAGCTCATGTAGATAAAAATGAAGTGAGAAGAGCTTATAATCGTTCAACATATTTGGCTCAGAGAATTGAGCTAATGAATTTCTGGGATTTAAAAATTATGAGTGAGAAAAAATAATGATAATAGATCAAAATTCATCCATCAATATCATTACAGGGAATAATGGCTCTGGAAAAAGTTCAATATTAGCAGAAATTTCAAATGAAGAGTTCGCAGTAGGTCAAAACGTCATATGCTTATCAAACACATCAACCAATAAATTCCCAAAAAGGAGGAGTCAGCGTTTCCATGTCCTAAATCAATCATCCAACACACTAAATAAAGCAATCAAAAAGGTAGTAATAAGTAATGGCCATGATAAAATTAGAACGTCTCACGCACATACTTTCCCAAGAGTTTTGCAATATTTAGAATTTGAGGAACAATTGACTTTTAAATTCACAGTATTCCCATATGAAAGCTTTATCAGGAAGTTTCAATCCGAAACATATAATAACGAATGGATTAGAAATGATATCGAAGAGATAACAAACAACCTAAAAAAATTAATTAAAATTAATGATGACATCAATTACCAATCAGACAGAGAAATAAAAAGCTCTCACATACTTTATTTGGAATACTCATTCACATATGAAGCAGATAAAAGAATCAACACAATACACAACATACTTATTGAGTTGATATTAAAACATGAGAGATTATTAAAAAAACATCATTTAATATCAGATATTGAGATAAATTTTCATCGCGGACATAACATTATACCATCCTCACATTTAAGCTCCGGCGAAGCGTGTTATATTGCAACACTTGCATTTATTCTTACGCATGTATCAGATAGCAACACAATAATAATAGATGAACCAGAAAATAGTTTGCATCCTCGCTGGCAAAAAAAATACACTTCCAACTTATTAGACCTTCTATATTATTTTAACGTGAGGATAATATTAGCCACACACTCACCGATGATTGTTATTGGGGCAGTAGAGGACAATAGCAGTCTTAGAGTATTTAAATCCGAAAATAGCATCCTCTGCCCACTTGAGGGAAATGAAACAAATATAGATGAAGTTATGGTAGATGTTTTCGGAGTACTAACGTCTAGAAGCAGATATTTTAGTTATAAAATCAATGAAATCTTAAATGAATTCAATAATAAAACAATTAATTTAGCTACCGCTCAACAAAAACTGGATAAAACTTTATCACTAGGCCCTGATGAAAGCCAAGAGAATATAATAAAAGCAGCTTATAAAATCCTTGATGAGATGAGTAAAAATGCCTAACTTTATATTTAAACCTGAACACATTTCACACATACGAACCGTTATTGCTGAAAAGAATGCTGATGATAAAGTGAAAGTGTGGGAGAACTCTTTACTGAGCCCTTTGAGAAGAGAACTCAAGCATTATATCCTTTCTAATCGTACTGACGGTATAAAATGTGCATACTGCTTAAAGAATTTTTACAATGAACACAGTATGAATATTGATGTTGAACATATTCTTCCTAAATCGCAATACCCAGAATATACTTTCACCTTAAAAATTTAGCTGTTGCCTGTAAAAGATGCAATCTATTAATAAAAAGGAATGACGTTTCTTTTTTGAATGATAATTTCAATAGAAAAAAACCATTCAATTCAAAATATTATGCAATAACCCACCCTGTAATCGACAGAAAAAACAGCCTATATCTTTTAGATGTTCACTTTAACGGGTGCCATATAATTAAATATCAAACAAAAAGTGTAAAGGCCGAGAATACTTATAATTACTTCAAACTTAATGAAGTAGAGATAGAAGCATTGAATAGTGCACAGGGAATTAATCAGATAGTTGATTTACTCAACACTTTCAATCCTTGAAATGAAAGATAAAATCATATCTAGAAAGCCGCCAACAAGGCGGCTTTGATTCAATTAGCCCTTAGATTTTTTCGGATCATCTTTTCGTTGGTAAGTCCGTTCTTCCTGAATCCGTCCATCCTCTTTGTGAATCTTTACTGAGCCCGTTTTATCTTTCATAAACTCTCGCATTTCTTCAACAATTTCATTTTTGGTTGTCGCAGTCTTGCTAGGTCTTTGATTCCCTTCTTTTTGAAGTTTCCATTTATCACCATCTTTAGTAATGTGATAATTATCCATCAAAGTCTCCAAATGTAGTTGAACATAAGAAATGTCATTAAAAATTTTAACCAAAACGAAACGCTGGGTTTGTGTAGCACCTCTCATCCACAAATTACTATCCCAACAAACACGACAAGAAGTTTCAGCAACAAACCAATGGCTAGCATGACAGTACCTTCATGCTTAATTCTGACATTGATCTTTAATAATACGTTCCATCACTGGCGCGCAATGCTCTCCCCGCCACGCCTGCCCGCTTAAGAGGTCGCTTTTAATGCAGGTGCATGAACGGCCTCAGGCCGCACCGGTACTGGTGTTGCATGGGAAATAAAATACGGGGATTTGCATGCAAAACCATGCACCTTATGGATGCATGGCTTTTTTCGGGAAAAATAGCGGAATTTTCGGGGATTTTTTTGCGTGCTACCGTGTGGCCAGTTCTGCACGTCGGCGGGTGTAAATCAGGTTCTGTGCCGGGGTGAATTTCTGGCGATTATCATCCCGCGAGACCGCATCAGGCCTGAATCCGATAGCCGTTAAAATATCGCTGTCCTGCACGGAATAATTAATTTTTTCACCTGCGACCAGCCACACCGACAGGACTTCACGCAGATAATCAACCGAGTGCTGCATGGCGCTCTGTTTTACTGCGGGAAGCTGTTCGTTATACCCCATCAGCTCAGGTGCCAGCGTGGTGAACAGTTAAATGCAAAAAAACTTTTTTGAGTATGATATAGCTCTCCATACTCTATGGAAAGATCCAAGTTAGCTGAAAGCCTCACCAAGACAGCACATTAATTCGTAACGTGTTAAGCCAAAGGGAATCCTATGGGGACTACTTTGCTTCAAGAAAACCATGAAAAAATTTTAAACATACTAAATGAAGCTAAAGATGTGGCGCTAAGGTATTACAAATTAACCAACAAACCTCTCGGAATCACTGGAGAAATAGCTGAACATGAAGCTGCAACTCTTCTCGGGTTGTCACTATGTTCGGCACGTCAGTCCGGATACGATGCGACTGAGATTTTGGACGGGAAAGAATATAGAGTTCAAATCAAAGGTCGATATATGCCTGATCCTAAAAAAGTCTCTGCGAGAATTGGTGCTATTGATATATCTAAGCCATTTGATTCTGTACTTTTAGTTTTGCTTGATGAAAATTATGATGCTTTTGCCATGTATGAGGCATCACGAGATGTAGTAGTCGCAGCTCTTCAAGCTCCGGGGTCAAAGTCTAGAAATGAGCGAAATCAACTAGGCATAGCAAAATTCAAGTCTATTAGTAGTCTCCGCTGGAGCAAGGTTGCTGAACCTGAGATCCTTTAATTGGTACACGTTTAGGTACACAACCGAAGGTTGAATAAGAAAAAAACCTTAGTATTTAACACGTTGAGCATGTTATTCAGACTCCTTCAGCCAGTACTAGGACAGCACTAACAATAACAGGAAGTTAGCAGTCTCAGCAGGACACCGACCAGACGGTGAGGGGACAAAAAAGGATACGCAAAGGAGCCGCGGCTCCCGAGTGACATAAAAGCCCGCTTAAGCGGGATTTTTTATGCTCTTTGCCCCGTCATGAATAGCGTTGGCACGTTCCAGACTTAAATCCGGAGAACGTGATGATAGCTGAATACGAACAAGCAGATTAATTTCCTGATACCCCTTTATATTTAACAGTGAACGACCATGGTTAAATAACACCCCTACAAACTTAAAATCGTCACGATAAAAAGAAACATATTTTTTAAATATATTTGTCATTTAAACATTCGACATAGTTAGCCCCCCCCACGCCACATAGTGTAAAAATATCCAGTTAACTTCTCCATGAACAACTCTTGAATTTTCCTACTAAATACATATATTACGCATCCCGTTCAGTACATAGAATAACCTTTGATTTTTTTAATTGATATTGGAGTTACGAATGTCAAATAAGAAAATTTCGCGGAGCAATGGGGCAACAGGCCCCGTTAATAAGGTTGTCGCATGGTCAACAATCGCTTTGCAGGCCCTGTATCCTGCCCTTCTTAGCTTCACGCCAACCATTAGCCATGCGTCAGCCGTTAAGGCATCGCAGACCGCCGCAGAACAGCAAGAACTGCGCGGCCTGTCTTCTCTCGCCGCGCAAGCTGGCAGAAGTATTGAAAACGGCCATGCGGGCAGTTTTGCTGCCAATACCGTCTCAGCACAGGCAACGAAGGAGGTGGTAGAGTGGCTACAGAAGTACGGTAATGCGCGTATTCAACTCAACGTCGATGACGCTTTCTCGTTGAAAGATTCGTCGTTCGATTTCCTTTATCCGTGGATTGATACAAAGCAGCATGTTTTATTTAGCCAGACATCGCTTCACCGTACCGATGACAGAACCCAAACTAATATCGGTATGGGTTATCGCTACTTCACGGCGGATAATTCAATGCTGGGCGCAAACTTATTTTATGACTACGATTTAAGTCGTCATCACGCACGTATGGGTGCAGGCGTTGAGTATTGGCGAGATTATTTACATGCAGGCGCAAATGCTTATTTAAGATTATCAAAATGGAAGGATTCCCACGATCTGGATGATTATCAGGAACGTCCGGCGGATGGATGGGATATCTATACCCAAGGTTGGTTGCCATCGTATCCGCAACTGGGCGCATCGCTTAAATATGAAAAGTATTACGGCAAGAATGTCGGCCTCTTTGGCAGCGATCATCTTCAGGAAAATCCGTACGCCTTTACAGGCGGGATCAGCTATACGCCGGTTCCGCTAGTTACGCTTTCCGCTGAACACAAGCAGGGGCAGAGCAATACTCATGATTCACGCTTCGGCGTAGAGATTAACTATCGCCCCGGCATCCCGCTGGCGAAGCAGTTGGACAGCGACAATGTTGCGTTGATGCGCGAAGTTCAGCACGGACGCTACGATTTTGTCGAACGAAATAACAATATCGTTCTGGAATACCGCAAAAAATCGGTTCTGAAAATCCGCCTGCCTGAAAGCGTGCAGGGGGAAGGTGGCGCCGTTGTTCCGGTGACGATTTCACTGGATAAATCCCACTGGGGCATTCAGTCGGTAGAGTGGAACGATAGCGCATTTGCCGCCGCTGGCGGGCGCATTTCCGGTAGCGGCACGTCATGGCAACTGAGGTTACCCGCTTATACACCAGGCGGCACCAATCAGTGGCAGATCGGCGCAACGGCGCGAGATGTTAAAGGAAACGTCTCTAACTATGCGGTGATGAGCGTAACGGTGACGGGGAATTCAGCCACTGTCGGCACAATGGATTTTACATTGAACGATGAGCAGCAACCGATCATCGCGGCTGATGGGAAGTCACAGCATCCGGTTAAGCTGGTGCTTAAAGATACCAATGGCAACCCGTTAACAGGGCTTGCACATGACATTGAGTTGTCTTTGGCATTTACGCCTGACGCACAGAGAAATCGTGAGCGTTCGGCACTGGCTCCAAAGCTTGGTGAAGTACAGGAAACCCGTTCCGGGGTGTATACCGCGATGCTGACGCCGGGTTTAACTGCGGGGACGGCACGCATAACCGCTAAAGTCCTGGGTAAAACAGAAACCCTGACAGTGACACTAAAAGCGGTTTCCGCCGAGTCGGCAAAATCGACATTCACAGTAATGCCCATGGAGCAGGTCGTAGGGCACCCGATTAACCTGGCGTTAGAAGCAAAAGATAAAGACGGGAATGCCATCACCGGCGACGACAGCTTACGTTTTTATGCTGTTTCAGCCAGCGGCGAGATCCGTTTTACTGCAGTAGAAGAGAAAGACGGCGTGTACAGCGCTAAGGCAACATCTGAACTGGCTCAGGCGGCACGCATTGGTGTGACGTCACAAAAACATGATTTCTCCGGACTGGAAAAACAAGCCAACTGGATTGCAGACAAAACGCAGCCGGTGGTGCAGGCGTTTAACCTGACCAGAGACAATGCGCTGGCGGATGGCAAACAGAGTAATGTCGCGGTCGTTACCCTGACCGACCCTTATGGTAACGCGCTATCCGGATACACGGTCACCCTGGCGTTACCGTCACAGGTCAAGGTTGCGAATGGCGAGAACGTTGCCACCACCGATGCCAAAGGTGAAGCAAGATTCTCACTGACCAGTTCAACGCCGGGAACCTATGAGGTTACGCTGAACGTGGGGAACATCAGCTCATCCCTAAGCGTCACATTTGCCTCTGCAATGGAGGGGGCAACATTGTCTCTGACAGCCAAAGACAATGGCGCAATCACCGATATTGCAGCAAACGGTCGCGATGGTGCCACGCTTGAGATCATGCTCAACAATACCAACGCGTCGGTTGAAGGACAGAAAGTGGAGCTTATCGTAACGCCACAAGGTCTCGTGTATCCGGACAAAATCACCACCAATAAAGAGGGTTACGCGACGGTAACGTTAACAACGGTTAAGGCGGGTCATTACACCGTTAATGCCAGGGTTACAGATGGGCAGCACAGCGTTGAGTCCTCAAGCGTTGACCTGGAATTCGTACCTGATATTAACAGCGCAGTGCTGAATTTGGCGGCACCTGCTGAGAGCATCGTGGCAAACGCATCAGCTACGCATGAAATTCAGGTACAGGTTGTCGACGGTGAGAACAACCCATTTAGTGGCGACGTGCACCTGACCAGTACCCCTGCCAATGGATTAAAACTGGGCCAGTCAGAACTGACATTGGATGAGAAAGGAATGGCATCGACAACCTTTGTTGTCACAGAAGCCGGGCACTATCAATTGCAGGCAACCTTCATCAAAGAGGGTAAACGTGTTACGGCGGGTAAGGCGATTGAGGTGGTATCAGATCTGCAAAATGCAGCGTTGACGATCGAACCGTCAACCACATCCGCCGTAGTGAGTGATGTGGATAACGTGGCGTTTACCCTGCATCTGAGCGATACATCGGGGAACAGCGTCAGCAACCGTAAGCTGAAGATTACGGCCACAGGCCCATCGCCACGCGATCCTCTGGTGATTGATAATACGCTTGTCACCACCAATGCTTCCGGTACTGCGACCGTAAATGTCCACGGTCAAAAGGCAGGTCGTTACACGCTGACCGCCACATTGGCTGAACACGGTAGCAACGTCTCGGCAAATGCTTCGCTGATGCTGAATGCTGATGCCCAGAATCCAGTACTCACTCTGGAGCAGGATTTTGGCTACGTCGTTGCCAACCTTGAGCCGATGGGCTTTATGGCCCGATTGCGAGATAAATTTGGCAATCCGTTAAACGGCAGTGTCGAATTTAGCGCAGGCAGCAGAGCCAAACCCGACAGCGGAACCTTTACGATGACACCGGATAAAACCAACTTTAAGTTAGGAAATGCCTACTCTGAACTGAGAACGGATACTGCTGGTGAAAGTTGGGTGAAAGTGAAGGCAACGACGGGAGATAAAACGTTGGAAAAAGAACTCACCGTCTGGGTAGTTGAGAATCATCAACCGAATTCCTGATCGGGATATAAACAGGAGATAGCCGCAGCATGGCGGCTATCTCCCTTTCTATATATTGTCCACAAGTCTTCTACCCACTAAGACTCAGAACTGTAATAGGTATAGCAAAGCTAAGTTCACTCTCGACGATTCCCCCTCCCCCGTTGATTTGAAAACAAGCAGCAATATAATAAAGGGGCTGGAAATATCAGCAAAGCCTCAGGTAAAATATTTTCAGACTGATGGCTATATTATCAAAATTAATTTATCACGTGACAAACTACGCAGGGAGACTTGAATCGAGTATCCAGTACCAATGCTTACATCACATTAATGACACATGACATATATCATCAATTCGGAGATCTGCATTTTCACTCTCAAAAATGTAGCCCGATAAATACCTTACCCCAAAAGTGTTAAATTTTTATTATGATTATTTTGCGGAGAGTTTATGAACAAAATATATCAAATAAAATGGAGTAAAGTCCGTAATTGCTGGTGTGTGTGCTCCGAACTGGGAAGGAAGAACACGAAAAAAAAGTCCAGGGCGTTATTAGCCGGTGCTGTAGCGCTATGTTCATCAATGGCCTTTGCTAATGATATTGATGTCAGCACAGATAGCACCGTTGATTTTGGCGAAAAAAACCAGTCTATTAATTACCATATCAATGTAAAAGATAATGCTAACCTGGTAATCAATGCGCCGGACTCTCGCCCCCGCCTGACCTTCACATCAGGTGGTGGACTGGATATTACCCAAGGAACAGTGCGTATCAATGGTGAGCTAAACGTTCTGCTGAGAGGTACGGGTTAGCGAGCCAGCAGGTCAATATATCTTCTGCCGGTATGCTTTCAGGCGCGGGAACGGTACTAGGCAGTATCCATAATGCCGGACTGTTTGTTGCCGGAAATGGAGCATCAGGCCACTTTACTGTTGGCGGAGATCTCACCAATCAGGGTGCGATATCTTTGGGGAATATTGGACAGTCCGCCGGCAACCAGCTGATTGTTGAAGGAAATTACCACGGCAACAATGGTCATATTAATTTTGATACGGTTCTGGGGGACGATCGTTCGGCCACCGATAAGCTTATTGTAAAAGGTGATACTACTGGCAATACTCAAGTAAGTGTCACCAATGCAGGAGGCCAGGGCTCACAAACTCTGGAGGGGATTGAGCTTATTC
Source organism: Citrobacter sp. Cf136 (assembly GCF_030333815.1). NCBI lineage: Bacteria > Pseudomonadati > Pseudomonadota > Gammaproteobacteria > Enterobacterales > Enterobacteriaceae > Citrobacter > Citrobacter sp. Cf136. The sequence goes on from NZ_JAOWFE010000041.1 coordinate 64,203, forward strand.
ATGTTGATGGCCGTTCTGATGGTGATTTTACTCAGAGCGGGCGTATCACTGCGGGTGCATATGATTATTCATTGGTTCGAGGTCAGGGGGCTAACAATAATCACTGGTATCTGACCAGTCAGTTGATTAAGCCTGAAAATCCCGAAAAACCAGTTTCGCCCACAGAGCATATGCTTCGCCCTGAAGGAGGAACCTATACCGCGAACCATGCTGCAGTAAACACCATGTTCAACATGCAGCTACACGATCGCTCGGGCAAAGCTCAGTACACAGATGTGTCAACCGGAGAGATGAAAACCACCGGTATGTGGATGCGTCAGGCAGGTAGCCACCAAAGTTGGTATGACGGTAGCAGCCAGTTGCGTACTCAAAGTAATCGCTATGTGATGCAGCTCGGCAGCGATATCGTGCAGGGCTCAACCAACGGGCATGATAGCTGGCGTCTCGGGATCATGGCCGGATATGGTCATGACAATAATCAGACCCGCTCATCAGCAACGGGTTACACCTCGCGAGGTAGCGTCAATGGCTACAGCACTGGCCTTTATGCCACGTGGTTTGCCGATAACACTGATCATAAAGGCCTGTACTTCGACGGTTGGGCACAATATGGATGGTTTGATAACCATGTCAAAGGTGAAGGACTGGCTTCTGAGTCCTATAAATCCAAAGGTCTGACGGCATCTGTTGAAACGGGGTATACCTTTAAAGTTGGCGAATTCTCTGGCAGCAAAGGAACCGTTAATGAGTGGTATGTTCAACCGCAGGCGCAGGTTACCTGGATGGGGGTCAAATCAGATGACCATCGGGAAGCTAACGGAACGCGTATCGAGATGAATGGTAACGGTACTATTCAAACCCGTCTTGGAGCCAGAACCTATCTGAAAAGCTTTAATAAAATGGATGAGGACAAAGGCCGCGAATTCCAGCCATTTATTGAAGCTAACTGGCTCCATAATACACGCAGTTTTAGCACAAAAATGGACGACGTTAGCGTCAGCCAGGAAGGTGCACGCAATCTGGGAGAGATTAAACTGGGTGTTGAAGGCCAGATTACGCCAGATTTAAATCTGTGGGGTAATGTGGGCGTCCAGATGGGAGACAACGGTTACAACAACAGCGCGGCAACGTTAGGACTGAAATATCATTTCTAATCAGCCCGCAACAAAAGATAGCCGGGGTGTTTTCGACAGCACCCTGGCTACTGCCATAATCCCAAATATATCGACGCTTGCATTATTCTCATAGCAAGGCGAGCTATGAGAATAATGAGCACTTAAATAGTACCAACCGTCATCCCATCCCTCCCATTTTACTGATCAAAAGGAGGGGAAAAAACGACTCGCTTTTAACAAAGCCATTCATAACCTTACTTATCAACTGGATACTCGCGATTAATCCACGCATGTTCATCTTCCCAGGTAAACATCCATTTGCGAACCGGCCCCGCCATCACGTTAAGGTAGTAGCTGTCATATCCTGCCAGGGTTGCCACCGGGTGATACCCTTTTGGCACCATCACCACATCGCGGTTATAGACTGCCATACACTCGTCAAGCGATCGGTCGTCGGTGTATACCCGTTGCAGACAGAATCCCTGCGGCGGGTTGAGGCGATGGTAGTAAGTCTCTTCCAGATAGGTCTCCTGCGGCGGATTGTCGGTATCATGCTTGTGACTTGGCCAGGAACTGGTACAGCCTTCGTTGGTCCACACTTCCACCACCAGCAGGCTATCAGCAGGTTTATCTTCCGGTAAAATGTTATGCACATAACGCTGGTTGTGACCTTTGCCGCGCGCTTCCCCGTCGATATCCTTAGGGGCGATCAGCCGTGTTGGGTGTGTGCCTTTCCCCGGCGCAGCGCAGACCGCCAGCTCTAGTCTGGTCACTGCCTGAACCTGTATGGTTTCACCAGCAGTGACATAGACCGCCCACGGTTTTATCCGTTCGAACGGGCTCATCCGTTCGCCGATATCTGTAAAGGTTGCACCCGGCGTGGTGATGGTCGCGCGTCCGGCGACCAATACCAGACAACGTTCTTCGCTGACGGCGGGCAGCGTAAGCTGCTGCCCCTCTTCCAGTTCGTACGCTTTAAAGCCAACATATTCCCAACCGGCGCTTTCCGGCGTCACTGACTGCGTACGCCCCTGCGCGTCCGGCTGCTGCCAACGTGATAATAAACGTGACATATCACCTCCTCAGATAAGACCAGCGTCACGCGCCAGACGGCTAAGGTTGTTATAGCCCAGACGCGCATACGTCAGCGGATGCGCGATGGCCGGATCCTGCTCCGCCTCCACGACTAACCACCCCTGATACTGGTTCGCCTTCAGCAAGGCCATGATCGGCGGATAGTCAACGCAGCCATCGCCCGGCACGGTAAAGACCCCACTCAGTACCGCATCGAGAAAGCTGGTTTTGCGATTTTTGACATCCGCCAGCACGTCGGCACGCACGTCTTTACAGTGAACATGGTTGATACGCGATGCCCAGCGCTGCGCCACCGCCAGCGGATCGGCTCCGGCGAAGGTCAAGTGTCCCGTGTCGAGCAGCAATCCAACTTCATCACCGGTATTCGTCATCAGATTACCCACATCTTCAGCAGATTCAATCACCGTTCCCATGTGGTGGTGATAGGCAATCTGTACCCCCTGCTGTTGGGTGTAGCGCGCAAACTCGGTAAGCTTTTCACCGTATTCTTGCCAGCGCTCTTGCGGGAAGCGCGGACGCAGATGTACCGGCGTCTGCTGCTCGCCGTGAATGCAGCCACTGACTTCGGCAAAGACCAGCACCTTGGCCCCCAACTCGCGCAGTAACGTCAGATGTGACTGCACGGCGGCAATCTCCTCCTCCACGCTGCGTTCCAGCAGACGTCCAGAGTACCAGCCGGAAACCAGTTGCAGGTCGTGACGCTGCAAAATGGGGCCGAGCAGACGCGCCTCGCGCGGGAATTTATTACCCAGTTCGAAACCAGCAAATCCGGCCTCTTTACCCTCGCTCAGACAAGTATCAAGCGACGTCTCAGCGCCCAGTGAAGGAAGATCATCATTCGTCCATGTCAGTGGATTAATACCTAATTGTACCGTCATTATCTTCTCCTGAATTATGCTTGTCCGCGCTCGCGCCACCAGGCGATAAGCTGCAGGTAGTTATCTTTAATGCGCGCCACCAGTTGCGCATCGTCAATATCGTGTTTCAACCACGCGCGGGAAGCGTCGCCAAACAGCGTGCGTCCCACGGCAAATCCTTTCACCACCGCATGACCCGCAGCCGCTTTGAAATCAGCGCGCAGTTGCTCTGCCGGTGCGTCCAGACCAAGGATCACCACGCCACGGCAGTGCGGATCGCGCCGTTCAATAATGTCACTCAACGCCGTCCAGCCAGCAGAAGTCAGCGGTGGGAGTTTCCACCAGTCGGGGTAGATCCCTAAGTTGTAGAAGCGGGAAATAGCGCGCAAATACAGTTCATCACTGCGCGGCATACTGGCCGGCAAAATCACCTCCAGCAGCAACTCATGACCAGACTGACAACAGGCGCGGTACACCTCGGCGATTTTCTGTTCTTGCTCCAGACGCAACGCGTGGGCATCTTCCGGATGGAAAAAAACCAGACACTTCACCACATGTTCCTGCGGCCAACTGATGAGCTGCGAGCCAATATTGCCGTGTTCCATCTCCAGCGGGCGAGATCCCGGCAGTTCGATAGGGCGACCTATCCACCAGCCCTCTCCGGTTATCGAATTCAGCGCATCCTGACCAAACGTACCGTCGCAAAGCAGCCCGGCCTTGCCCTCCAGCCCGGCGCTGTTGGCTGCTTCACGGCTGGCCTGCAAAATAAGCTGTTTCAATGCCGGAATACGCTTCAAAGACGCGCCGCACTGTAGCGCCATCTCTTCAAGCTGACTGCGGTGATCGAAAGCCATCACGCACAGTTCCGGCCATTCGCGGCGACGGGTGGTGACGCGGTGCAGATGGTTTAGACGCGGGTCAAGATCCGGACGCGGAACCTCCGCAGCACGAGAAAGATAATCATCTAGCTCAACTTTGCTCGGCATCGCCGGCGCACAGCCGTGACGAGATACCACCAGCGCACCGCAGGCATTAGCATAGCGGCACGCCTGCTCCCATCCCTCATCGTTGAGGTAGCCGCGCAGCAGGCCGGACATAAACGCATCCCCCGCCCCCAACACGTTCAGCACCTCCACGCGTACGCCTGTCACCGTCAGGCCATCGTCCAGCCGGGCCGGGATCGCGTCGGTATACACCGAGCTACCGAGCGCACCGCGCTTGCAGACCAGCGTCGCGTTACTCACGCCGCGAACCTGCGACAGCGCCTGCAGCGTATCGGTACTGCCGCCCGCGATATGAAACTCCTCCTCGGTGCCGACAATCACATCAAAAAGATGCAACACCTCCTGCAATTGACGGGTGACCTGATCGGCGGCGATAAAACGTGTTTCGCCGTCGCCTAAGGATGTAAGCCCCCACAGCACCGGGCGATAGTCGATATCCAGCGCCGTACGCACGCCGTGACGCCGGGCGTAAGCGAGCGCCGTCAACACCGCCTCGCGGGTTTGCGGATGAGAAAGATGCGTCCCGGTGATGGCAAGACAACGAGCAGAAGCGATGTACTGTTCATCAACATCGCTGGCGGTAATCGCCATATCCGCGCAGTTATCACGGTAAAAAATCAGTGGGAAGGTGTCCCGGTCTTTAATGCCGAGTAGCACCAGCGCTGTCAGGCGGTCTTTATCGGTAATCAGATGGCTGGTATCGCAGCCTACCTGATTTAATTCTTCACGCAGGAAACGCCCCATATGTTCGTCGCCAACCCGCGCCAGCATTGATGAACGCAGTCCCTGCCGCGCCGTTCCGTAGGCCACGTTGCCGGACGATCCGCCAAGATATTTGGCAAAGCTCGACACATCTTCCAGGCGTGCGCCAATCTGCTGACTGTAGAGGTCAACCGCCACGCGGCCCATGCATATCACATCAAACTGCTTTTCCACGTTGATACCTCTTCAGACAATATCGTTCACATTCAGCCAGCGGCCTTCCAGGTGCGAGAGTGCGATAGCGTCAAGCACACGCGACACCTTCCAGCCCTCTTCGAAGTCCGGCCACATCGGCGCATCGGCGGCAATGCCGTCCACCAGGTCGCGCACTTCCACCGTTTTCTGGTCGTTAAAGCCGATGCCATGCCCTGCTCCCATGCAAAACGCGCCGTAGTCCGGATGCGAAGGACCAACCAGTAAAGTGCGAAACCCCTGGCGGTTGACCGGATCGTCATGCAAATAGAGCTTCAGCTCAGCCATGCGCTCCTGGGTAAAACTGATGGTTCCTTTGGTCCCGGTAATCACATACGACAACCCCATCTTGCGGCCACAGGCGACGCGGGAGGTTTCAATCACCCCTTGCGCACCGCCTGCAAAGCGCACCATCGCGTGGGCCTGATCTTCGTTCTCTACCGTCACCATTTGCGAGGAACCGACTTGCGCCGGACGCTGTGGCACCACGATCTTCAAGTCGCCGCAGACCTGATGAATATCGCCAACCAGGTACTGCGCCATATTGACGATATGCGCCGCCAGATCGCCAAGTGCCCCCAGCCCCGCCGTTTCTTTAAAACAGTGCCAGTGGATCGGCGCAAGCGGATCGGCCATGTAGTCTTCGTTGTGGGTGCCGTAGAAATGGATCACCTCGCCAATTTCGCCGCGCTCAATGATCTCTTTCGCCAACTGCGCCGTTGGGTTCTTCATATAGTTGAACCCCACCAGGGTTTTCACTCCTGCCCGCTGTGCGGCCTCAACCATTTCACGCGCGTCGTGGGCGTTCAGCGCCAACGGTTTTTCCGAATACACATGCTTGCCGTGGCGAATCGCTTCCAGCGCCATCTCTTTGTGCAGATGATTAGGAGAACAGATATCCACCACATCAATGGCCGGGTCGGCCACCAGCGCCCGCCAGTCTCCGGTTGAGCGATTGAAGCCAAACGCCTGCGCCCGCTCTGCCGCCAGTTCCGGCGTGACTTCCGCCACCATCTCGCGCACTAGTTTGCCGCGCAGGTTGAACACCGTCGGGGCCTGGGCATAGGCGATAGCGTGCGCCTTACCGATATACCCGGTGCCAATCAATCCAATACGAACCTCTTTCATCATGATCCTCACAGTGCGCCGCGACGGCTCTTGGCGTAGGTATCGAACGCCACCGCCAGAACGATAATTAAGCCGGTAATAATTTGTTGGTAGTAAGCCGAGACGTTCATCAGCACCAGACCGTTAATCAGGATGCCCATGATGATCGAGCCGATAATGGTGCCGCCGATACGCCCGTACCCCCCCATCAGCGACGTGCCGCCAATCACCACCGAAGCGATGACACGCAGCTCAAAGGAGATCCCGGCGACCGCTTCCGCACTTCCCAGACGTGCGCTGAGGATGAAGCCCGCCAGCCCGGCCAGACAGCCAATCAGTACGTAGACGCTCACCAGCACGCGCTTCACGTTGACCCCTGCCAGACGCGCCGCCTCCGGGTTGCCGCCGATGGCGTATACGAAGCGCCCCCAGCGGGTTTTATGCAGCGCCAGATAACCGCCTACGGCCACCAGAGCAAAGATCCAGATTGGAATCGAAATGCCGAGCAGTTCGCCGCGTCCCCACCAGCGGTATCCCGCGTCGAAACCGGCAATCGGCGCGCCGTCGTTGATCACCAGCGTCAGGCCGCGCCAGATGGTCATCCCACCGAGGGTGACGATAAACGGCGGAAGACGCAGGCGGGTCACGCCGAGGCCATGCAGAAAACCAATCGCGGTGCCCATCGCCATACAGATACCAAGGCCAATCAGCCAGCTCATGCCGCCCCAGGCGTTCGGATCGACGGTGGTGAAGTTGTCGCCCTTGATCACATACGCGGCGGTCATAGCGCAGACCGCCAGGATAGAGCCCACCGACAGATCGATGCCGGCAGTCAGAATGACAAACGTCATACCCACCGCCATGATCCCGTAGATGGAGACTTCGGTCAGAATGTTGAAAATGTTGCGTTCAGAAAGAAAATTGCTGTTCTGCAACTGAAAGAAAATCAGCAGCAGGATCATAAAAATCAGCACCCCAAAGCGCTCAAAAAAGGCAATGGGATCAAGACGTCCACCGCGTTTGGCTGGAACCTGCGTTTTAGAAATAATCTGCGTCATGAGTCACTCCGTTATGCCGCATTCAGGGCGTTGTGGTTGATGGCCATCATCGTCATTAGCCGCTCTTCGTTGGCGTCATCGCCGTGGATCTCGCCAGTCACCCGGCCTTCACTCAACGTGATGATCCGATCGGAAACCGCCATGACTTCCGGCAGATCGGAGGAGATCACAATCACCGCCACGCCCTTTTTCGCCATATCAAACAGCACCTGATGGACTTCTGATTTGGTGCCAACATCGATGCCGCGCGTCGGTTCATCCACAATCAACACCCGAGGGTTAAGCGCCATGCAGCGCGCGAGGATCACTTTTTGCTGGTTTCCGCCGGAGAGCTTGCGCACCTCCTGCGCACTGTTGACCATTTTGATCTGCAGCGCCTGGCGGTAAGACTCAATCAGGGCATCTTCTTTGCGGGTATTCACAAACCAGCGCCAGTGCAGCAGTGACGACAGGCTGGAGAGCGACAGGTTGTCGCGGATCGACAGTCCCAACACTGCCCCCTCTTTTTTACGATCTTCCGGTACCAGCGCCAGCCCCTGATCCAGCGCAAACAGCGGATCGCGCGGCTGATACGGCACGCCATCAAGTTCAAAGCTGCCGGAGGTAAAACCGTCGGCGCCAAACAGGCAGCGGGCCACTTCGGTGCGCCCGGCACCCACCAGTCCGGCAATACCTAATACTTCGCCAGCATGCACGTGGAAGCTAATGTCGTGCAGCGCGATGCCATGCGGATCCAGCGGCGGTTTTTCGCGGCTAAGCCCCTTCACCGCCAGACGCACAGGTTTATCTTCATGGTGAGTTTCGCTGGCCGGGCGGCGATTAAAGGCCACATCGCGCCCCACCATCAGGCGGATCAGCTGTTCTACGGTGGTCTGTGCAACCGCGCCATTCCCGGTGAATCGTCCATCCTGAAAAACGGTGAACTGGTCGCAGAGTTGAAAAACTTCATGCAGGCGATGGGTGACGTAGATAATGCTCACGCCACGCCCTTTAAGTTCCCGCACCACCCGGTGCAGACTTTCTACTTCGCTGTCGCTCAGCGCGGCGGAAGGTTCGTCCATGATGATCAGCTTCGCGTTCAACGTCAGCGCCCGCGCAATTTCCACCATTTGCTGCTGCGCCACGCTCAGTCGGGCCACGGCTGTGGTTGGCGCAACGTTCAGTTGCAGGTAATCCAGAATTACCTGCGCCTCCTGATTTACCGCCTTTTCGTCCACAATCAGATTGCGTTTACGCGGTTCACGTCCGAGGAACATATTCTCGGCGACGGTCATATTGGGCAGCAGATTAAATTCCTGATAAATCGTGATAATGCCCTTGTTCTGCCGCTCAACCGGAGAGTCTTCTACCGGCAATGTTTCGCCGTTGAACCAAATATCCCCGCGTGTTTGCGGCTGTGCGCCCGCCAGCGCTTTCAGCAGGGTCGATTTTCCGGCACCGTTCTCACCTAACAGCGCATGAATTTCGCCTGCTCCGACAGTCAGTTGTGCGCTGCTCAGCGCCCAAACGCCGGAAAAGCTTTTCGCCAGGTCGGTCACTTTCAGTAAGGGTTGCGACATCGGTCTGCTCCTCCTCATAGAGAGCCGCCGTAACGGCGGCTCCGGACATATCAGTTACCGGCCTCACCGATACGCTCAGCCTGCTGCAAATTTTCTTTAGTGATAAGCGTTGGCGGGTAGTCAGCCCCGGTGATCGCAGTCTTCTCACGGACGTTATTCACCAACTGGCTCATGGCCGTTTTCACCGCAAAGCCAGGACGTTGATCCGCCGTCACTGCCAGCCAACCGTCGCGCACACGCGCCAGTGCTTCCGGCACGGCATCGAATCCCGTGACCAGAACTTCACCCGGCTTCAGTCCTTGTCCCTGTAACGCTTCAATCGCGCCCAGCGCCATATCGTCGTTAGCGGAGAGGATCACCTGCGGGCGTTTCGGCAGCGAAGGCAGCACGCTTTCAACAATGCGCATCCCTTCAGAACGCATCCAGTTACCCGTCTGATCGGCAACGATCTTGTACTTTTCACCGCCCGCCTTTAGGCTGTCGCGAATACCTTTAGTACGTTCAATGTTGGAGGAGGAGCCTGGCTGGCCGGTCAGCAGAATAATGTCTGCCCCGTCTGGGAATTTGGTTTTGACAAAGTCGCCAATCGCCTGGCCGCCTTTGTAGTTGTTCGCGCCGAAGTGCGGCACTTTTTTCTGGCTGTCAACGGAGCGGTCGAGCGTGACCACGGGCAGTTTCGCATCCTGAATTTCATCTACCGCGCTGGATACCGCGTTGACATCGTTCGGCGAAACAATAAAGCCCTGTGCGCCACGAGTTATGGCGTTTTCCAGGTCAGCGACCTGTTTTGGCGAGCTACCCTGCCCGTCCAGGACCTGTAAATTCACGCCCATCTCTTTTGCGGCTTTCACCGCCGTGCGCTGCATGTGAACTTCAAATGGCATCGCCAGGTTTGGCGTACTGAAAACAATTTGCTCATTTTCAGCAATGGCTGCCCCGGATGTCATGGCGATGAGGACAGCTAAGATCAATTTTTTCATTATTATGTCTCTCTGTGTAGGGTAGGTTGTGGTGACAATCAGAGGAGAACTTCACGCTGGCTATGCAGTGACTCCAGCGCTTTATCCGCCAGATACAGCGCACGCTCGCCATCGTCCCCGCTGCAATCAGGGACCGCTTCGCCGCGCAGTACCGCAACAAAGTGTTCCCATTCCGCGGCATAGGCCGATTTATAACGCTGCAGGAAGAAGTGTTCAGGTAACGCGCTGGTGCAGCCCTGTTTGCCGTAATGCTGCACCTGGTTTTCGAGAATATTGCCCGCGCACAGCAGCCCTTCAGAGCCGTGCAGCTCAAGGCGCTGATCGTATCCGTAAGAAGAACGGCGGCTGTTGACGATGGTCGCCATCGCGCCGGAGGCGTATTTCAGTACGATGAACGCGGTGTCGATATCGCCCGCTTCGCCAATCGCCGGATCCACCAGATTGCTGCCCTGGGCATACACCGAAACCGGCTCTTCGCCCATGATAAAGCGCGCCATATCAAAATCGTGGATGGTCATATCGCGGAACATACCGCCGGATACGCGCACATATTCCGCAGGCGGCGGCGACGGATCGCGGGAGATGATCAGCAGCGATTCCGGTTTACCGATACGCCCGGCCAGTGCGTCAGTTTTCACGCGGCGAAACTGCGGATCGAAGCGGCGGTTGAAACCGATAAACAACGGTACGTCGTACTCTTTGACCACTTTCAGACAGTCGCGTACACGGGCCAGATCCAGGTGGACCGGCTTTTCACAGAAGATGGCTTTGCCGTGGCGTGCGGCCATTTCAATCAGATCCGCGTGGGTATCGGTCGCGGAGGCAATCAGCACGGCGTGAACGTTAGGGTCCGTCATCGCCTCATCCAGGCTTTGCAAACGAGCCTGGTACTGTGTGGCAAGACGAGTGGCAAATTCCTGATTCGGGTCGACGACCGACCAGAGGGTAGTAGCACTGTGACTGGCAATGTTAGCTGCATGTACCTGGCCAATTCGGCCAGCGCCCAGTAAAGCAATGTTAAACATAACGGCTCCCGGTGTTGGTGAATGCGATGAACTAACGACCCTTTAAATAAAACATTTATTTCATTTTTATAAATAGTGAAAATTATATTTTTGGGTGCAAGTTAACACTTTTGAGATGATCGAGATAAAATTTGTTATCAATATCACAACATAAAGACAGGAAAGATGAAGGAATTGGCCCCCTTCCGTTCAGGAAGGAGGTGATGGATGAAGAGAAAGGAAAAATGAAATGAAAATTTCGTTGTCGCAGGTTGCCGGATGACGACGCTAACGCCTTATCCGGCCAGGAGATAGAATCCGCTGTAGGCCGGATAAGCGCAGCACCATCCGGCATTAATCGCTTTTAGTACTGGCGTGCGTTTTTCACCTGCTCAAACGTCTGCTCAGCCGCTTTTCGCACCGACGGAGAGTCTGCCACCTGCGCATCGCCAGTGCGCCACCAGGAGGCATAGTCGTGGGTCATGGTTTTCGGCAGAACTTTGATATCCAGCAGCACAGGCCCTGAATGCACACGGGAGGCTTCCAGCGCCGCCAGCAGACTTTGCTCGTCATGTACGCGCCATGCCCGACAGCCGTAGCTTTCCGCGTTTTTGGCAAAATCGACCTTCACCAACGGTCCATCTAACCGTCCGGTTTGCGGGTTGCGGTGGCGGTTTTCCGTACCGAAACTCCCCATCCCATGCCCCATCTGCAGGTTGTTAATGCACCCGAAGCTGGCGTTATCGAACAACAGGATAGTGACTTTTATCCCCTCCTGAACGGCGGTTTGTAGCTCGGAATGCAGCATCATGTATGAGCCATCCCCCACCATGGCATAAACCGGCTGCTGTGGCTTCGCCAGCCTGGCCCCAATAGCAGCCGCAATTTCATAGCCCATACAGGAGTAGCCGTATTCCAGGTGATAGCTGTCCGGGGTTTTGACCTGCCAGATACGCTGTAAATCGCCTGGCAGCGATCCAGCGGCCCCCACGACGATAGCGTTATCTTCAATGTGCTGATTGATAAGTCCCAGCACCTTCGTCTGGGTCAACCGGGTGTTTAGCGTGTCGCCATATTCCGCCAGCTGAGCGTCAAGATGCCCTGCCACTTCGGGTTCGTCGTCGGGACGCCAGTCGCGATCCCATAAACGTTGGCACTCATTGCGCCAGGCCGCCTGCGCCTGCGTTACCTCATCCCCCCAACCGCTGCGGTAGTCTTTTAGCGTTTCAGTTAACGCCGTCAGCCCGGTACGGGCGTCGGCGATAAGCGCGGTGGCATCAAGCTTCAGCGCGTCAAACTCCGCCACATTCAGCAGCAGGAACTCAACCTCCGGATGAGAAAACAGCGCTTTCGAACCGGTGGTAAAGTCGGTGAGGCGCGTACCGATGCCGATCACCAGATCGGTTTGCGGTGCGAGCTGATTCGCTGCCATCCCTCCAGTTACTCCAATGCCTCCGAGGTTAAGTGGGTGGTCACTAACCAGTGCGCCTTTTCCGGCCTGAGTTTCGGCAAACGGCAGTTGCAGCGTTTCAACAAACGTACGAAACGCCTCATGCGCGCCGGAATATCGTACCCCGCCGCCGCATACCACCAGCGGACGGCGTTTGCGGGCAATCAGCGCCCGCGCCATCGCCAGACGCTGTGGGTCGGGCGGTCGACGTTCAATCAGATGAACGCGGCGCGCAAAGAAACTCTGTGGATAGTCCCAGGCTTCTCCCTGTACATCCTGTGGCAGGCAGATGGTCACGGCACCAGTATCTGCGGGGTCAGTAAGCGTTCGCATCGCGTTTAGCATCGCACTCATTAACTGCTCCGGGCGGTTAATCCGGTCCCAGTAACGCGAGACCGGGCGGAAGCAGTCGTTGGTGCTGATGCCAAGGTCATGGTATTGCTCAATTTGCTGCAATACCGGGTCCGGCTGACGGCTGGCGTATACATCCCCGGGCAACAGCAACAGCGGAATACGGTTCGCCGTTGCGGTCGCCGCGGCAGTCACCATATTCGCCGCTCCCGGCCCAACCGATGACGTCACGGCAAAAATACGCTGGCGCCGATGCTGTTTGGCGAATCCGGTCGCCATGTGCGCAATTCCCTGCTCATTACATCCCTGCATCACCTGCAAATGACCGGGATCCTGCTCAAGCGCCTGGCCAATGCCAAGCACATTACCGTGACCAAAGATGGTGGCGACCCCCTCGACAAAGGGCGTTTCCACGCCATCGACACAGATATATTGTTGATTAAGGAATTTGACCAGCGCCTGAGCCATGGTCATACGTTCGGTTTGCATAAACCCTCCTGTCAGCCCAGCGTTGGCATGGAGAACGCTGCCCCTGTGTCCTGCAGCATCTCCGGCCAGCGTGCGGTGACGGTTTTCATCCGGGTGTAGAAGCGCACGCCATCATTGCCGTGAACATTGAGCGCCCCAAAAATGGACCGCTTCCAGCCGCCAAAACTGTGGAACGCCATCGGCACCGGAATAGGCACGTTAACGCCCACCATGCCCGCCTGCACCTCTTCGCAGAAACGACGCGCACAGCCGCCATCACGTGTGAAAATTGCCGTGCCGTTACCATATTCATGACGGTTAATCAGTTCCACCGCGCTGCTGTAATCTGCTACGCGCACCACAGAAAGCACCGGTCCAAAAATCTCTTCTTTATAAATGGTCATCTCCGGCGTGACGTTATCAAACAGGGTCGGCCCAACAAAATAACCCTGCTCATGGCCTTTAACGCTAAAACGTCGACCATCCACGCGCAGACTGGCTCCTTGAGATTCCCCACTGTCGATATACCCGAGCACTTTATTCCGATGCACCGAGGAGATAAGCGGTCCCATTTCGTTTTCCGGTGTCTGATCAAGCCCCGGCCCGACACGCAGCGCCGCAATCTGTTTTTCCAGTCTCGAGCACAGCTCATCTGCCGTTTTATCACCCACCGCCAGCACGACAGAAAGCGCCATGCAGCGTTCACCCGCCGCGCCGTAAGCGGCCCCCATAATGGCGTTGGTCGCCATATCCATGTCGGCATCCGGCATTAAAATGCAGTGATTTTTAGCACCACCTAACGCCTGGCAACGCTTACCGTGGGCTGACGCTGTCTGATAAATGTATTCCGCAATCGGCGTAGAGCCGACAAAGCTCACGGCTTGCACGCGCGGGTCAGTCAGCAGCACGTCGACGGACTCTTTATCTCCCTGTACGACGTTGAACACGCCGTCCGGCAGGCCCGCCTCTTGCAGCAGTCTCGCCAGAGCCAGGGCGAGAGAAGGATCTTTTTCCGAGGGTTTCAGCACAAAGGTATTCCCGGTTGCCAGCGCGATGGGGAACATCCACATCGGTACCATTGCCGGAAAGTTAAACGGCGTGATCCCGACGCAAACCCCGAGAGGTTGCATCAGCGAATGGCTATCGACGCCGGTGCCTACATTGGCTGAGTGTTCGCCCTTTTGCAGATGTGGGATGCCGCAGGCAAACTCCACCACTTCCAGGCCGCGGGTCAGCTCACCAACTGCGTCAGAGAACACCTTGCCATGCTCTTCGCTGATGATGCGAGCCAGCCTCTCCATGTTTTCTTCCAACAGCGCCTTAAAGCGGAACATCACTCGCGCACGTTTTAACGGAGAATGGCGCGCCCACCCGGGGAATGCGTCGTGCGCTGCCGCAATGGCCTGCTCGGTTTCCTGTGTCGTACTCATCACCACCTGGCGGATCTGCTCGCCGGTGGCCGGGTTGAAGATTGCCTGAACGCGCTGGCCTGAACCGGTGACACATTCGCCGTGGATAAAATTCGCTACTGTCTCCATCCTTAACCTCTCGCTGTTGATACGTGACTGTTACCTAAACACTGTTATCTGTGTACTATATATGAAACAAACATTCCATTTTAAGTTGAAATAAAATAAATAATGATTAATGTGATCAAGGATGGGTTTTTATGTTAACAAGCGGAATCGCATGATTAGCGTGCACTGGCAGAACGTTTCAGCGAACGGCAAACCTGAAGCTTTTGTTTCGTTTTTACAGCCAGATGAATGAGTGACATTTCAAAGACGCGGTTTTGCGTTTAGAATCATAAAACTATGTACCAGGAGGTAAAATGACAACAGCAACCAGCCTGAACGAGCTGCAGCAGCAAATCCGCGATCGCTACGATAGCCTGAGTAAGCGGCTGCAGCAGGTGTCCCGCTATGTGCTGGATAATACCAATAGCGTGGCCTTTGATACGGTTGCCGTCATTGCTGAACGTGCCGGAGTTCCACCCTCAACGCTGATCCGCTTCGCCAATGCCTTTGACTTCACCGGCTTCAACGAAATGAAACAGCTGTTTCGTATGAACCTGGTGGAGGAAACCGCCAGCTACAGCGACCGCGCGCGCATGTTCCGTGAGATGGAAAGCGAAGCCGTGCCGGAAACCCCACTCGATATCCTGCAGGAGTTCGCCCGTTCGAATACTCAAGCGCTCCAGCAGCTGGCTGCCCGTGCCGAACCTGAAATGCTGGAACGCGCCGTACAATTGCTGGCAGAAGCCGACACCATTTACATCGCCGGTCTACGTCGTTCGTTTAGCGTCGCCGCCTATCTCACCTACGCCCTGAGCCATCTTGAGTGTCGCCCTATTTTGCTCGACGGAATGGGCGGAATGCTGCGCGAGCAGATTAACCGCATTAAAGCGCGCGATATCGTGGTGTCGATAAGCTTCTCGCCTTATGCGGAAGAAACGGTGATGGTCAGCGAAACTGCGGCCAATGCCGGCGCGCGCCAGATCGTGATTACCGACAGCCAGATAAGCCCGCTGGCAACATTCAGCGATCTCTGCTTTGTGGTGAAAGAGGCGCAGGTCGACGCGTTTCGTTCCCAGTCAGCGACGCTGTGCCTGGTACAGTCACTGGTCGTGGCGCTGGCTTACCGGCTAGGTGACGGGAGTAATGAACGCGGTCATTCTGTCGGTTGATGAGCGCCGCGAAAATTGATGATCCGCTTTATTACATTCCCGCCAGCGTGACGTGAAATCGTGATGCCTGCAGTTACTTTTATGGTCGTTGAAAATATCGCCATCATTCAGCGACCAGATAAAATACAATCCGTTATTACCATGAGCTACAATTATATTAATTTTAGATAATCAACAATGCGTGTGCTGACAATAATACGCAAAGGTTTACTATAGCCCTGTCTTTTTTAAGCAGGAAAGTAAAATGAAAAATACAAAAGGGTTGATGATTATTGCCCTTGCTTTCACCCTGGCATCATGTGCCGCCATTCCTGAGAATATCAAAGGTAATAATCAACCCGATATCCAAAAAAACTTTATCTCCGTGCATAACCAGCCCGGTTTATATACCGGTCAGCAGGCCCGTTTTGGCGGTAAAGTCATCAATGTGATTAATACCAAAAAAGATACGTTGCTGGAAATCGCCGTTTTGCCACTGAACGACTCTGCTAAGCCACAAATTGACGCGAGCTATCAGGGACGTATTCTTGCCCAGCAGAAAGGTTTCCTCGATCCGGTAAACTACAGAAACCATTTCGTGACTATTTTGGGAACAATTCAAGGAGATGAGTCAGGTTTCATCAACAAAGTCCCGTACAACTTTGTTAAAGTTGATTTACAAGGTATCCAGGTTTGGCATTTAACTGAGTCTGTCAACACCACTTATAATATGTGGGATTATGGTTACGGTGCGTTCTGGCCAGAGCCGATGTGGGGAGCGCCTTACTACGCTAATACAGTAACTCAGGTAACTCCGGAGCTAGTGAAATAATCCCAGAGGTAAGATGGCGCGACTATATTCCGGAGTCAGGTGTTGGCAAACAACCCTTCTCATTACCCCGCGTTTATCTTATTGCGCCATCCTGCTTCATGAGATCCTTCGCTTAACATGCATTCTTCCTGTTACATATAATTTTTAACCGCTAATTCTTTAGCGAAGAAATGGGCTTTACCCTTCTCATGCCTGACCATCTTTTGTTATTTACCGACAACTCCCCCACCCTGCATGCAATAAAAGAACATTTGTGTTTACACATTATTCAGGGATTACTATGAACAGAAAATGCTTACTGTTGATACCATTATTCTTTAGTAGCGTCATCATCACCGCCTGCGATAATAAACCTGCAGTAAAAACCACCATGGAGCCCGAGGTCGGCGTTGTTACCTTAGCCCCCTCCTCAGTAAATATTAAAAGTGAACTTCCGGGTCGCGCGCTTGCGTTCGAGATCGCCGAAATCCGCCCTCAGGTTGGTGGGATCATCATAAAACGCAACTTTGTTGAAGGTGATAAAGTCAGCAAAGGAGAATCACTGTATCAAATTGATCCAGCCCCACTGCAGGCACGACTGGACTCAGCCAAAGGCGCGTTGGCAAAGGCACAGGCTACCGCCAATAATGTTCGTCTGACACTAAATCGGCAGTCAGCATTAATACAATCTAATTACGTCAGCCGCCAGGACTATGACACCACGCGTTCACAGCTTAATGAAGCGCAAGCCAATGTTGCCGTCGCTAAAGCGGATCTTGAACAAGCCACTATCAATCTTCGATACGCCAATGTTACCTCGCCCATTGATGGCATTAGCGGCAAATCTTCCGTGACCGTGGGTGCCCTGGTTACTGCCAATCAGGAAAACTCGCTGGTCACCGTTCAGAGATTAGATCCGATCTATGTTGATTTAACGCAGTCAGTACAGGACTTCTTACGCCTGAAAGAAGAGAAAGCTAACGGCAAAATTGCCCAGCAACAAGGCAGAATTCCGGTTGAGCTGATGCTGGAAAACGGCAAACCCTATCGCCATACCGGTACGCTTGAGTTTTCCGATCCCGCTGTTGATGAGACCACCGGTTCGGTAACCCTGCGCGCCGTATTTCCCAATCCTGAAGGTGAAATTTTACCCGGCATGTATGTCACTGCGTTGCTGGACGAAGGCAGTCAACAAAACGTGTTGATGGTCCCCCAGCAAGGAATTACGCACAACGAACAAGGAAAAGCCACCGCGCTGATCCTTGACCAGAAAAACGTAGTGCAACTGCGTGAAATAAACGCAGTGAAGGCCGTTGGTAATCAATGGTTAGTGACCGCGGGATTACGCCCCGGCGATCGGGTCATTGTGTCCGGATTACAAAGAATTCGTCCGGGAAGCAAAGCCCGGGTCCTCCCTTCAAAACTGAACACACCTGACACGGTAGCTGAACAGTAATATTTCAGGTATTAAGGACACTTTCTTTATGGCCAACTTTTTTATTGAGCGCCCGGTTTTCGCCTGGGTGCTCGCTATTATCATGATGTTTACGGGCGGTATCGCGATAATGAACCTGCCAGTCGCCCAATATCCACAAATTGCGCCCCCAACCATTACCATCAGCGCGGCCTACCCCGGGGCAGATGCAAAGACCGTTGAAGACTCCGTCACCCAGGTGATTGAACAGAATATGAATGGTCTTGATGGCCTGATGTATATGTCATCCACCAGCGATGCGGCAGGTAATGCCTCGATTATCCTGACCTTCAAAACGGGTACGTCACCCGATATTGCGCAGGTTCAGGTACAGAATAAACTGCAGCTGGCGATGCCTTCCTTGCCACAGGAAGTACAACAGCAAGGGATCAGCGTTGATAAATCCAGCAGCAATATCTTAATGGTCGCCGGTTTTATCTCTGATAATAACAGCCTGAGCCAATATGATATTGCCGACTATGTAGCCTCAAACATTAAAGATCCGCTAAGCCGCACTGCCGGGGTGGGGAGCGTGCAGTTATTCGGTTCGCAATACGCCATGCGCATCTGGTTGGATCCGCAAAAGCTCGACAAGTATAACCTCACTCCCGAGGACGTCATTACCCAGCTCAAAGTACAGAATAATCAGATATCTGGCGGGCAACTGGGGGGCATGCCTCAGTCAGCCGATCAGCAGTTAAATGCGTCGATAATCGTCCAGACGCGTCTGCAAACAACCGATGAATTTGGCAAGATCTTCCTTAAAGTTCAGCAAGATGGTTCTCAGGTTCTGCTGCGCGATGTCGCACGCATTGAGCTGGGTGCGGAAAATTATGCCACGGTTGCACGTTACAACGGCAAACCCGCCGCCGGGATTGCGATTAAACTTGCCGCAGGCGCCAATGCCCTTGAAACGTCCCAGGCTGTTAAACAAGAGCTGAACAGATTATCAGCCTGGTTTCCGGCCAGCATGAAAACCGTTTACCCCTATGACACCACGCCGTTTATCGAAATTTCGATTCAGGGTGTTTTTCATACTTTGATCGAGGCAATCATTCTGGTATTCCTCGTCATGTACCTGTTTTTGCAAAGTTTTCGTGCGACGCTTATCCCCACTATCGCCGTTCCGGTGGTTATCCTCGGCACCTTTGCCATTCTCGACGTCGCCGGTTTTTCGATTAATACGCTCACGATGTTTGGCATGGTGCTGGCGATAGGGTTGTTAGTCGATGATGCTATCGTGGTGGTTGAGAACGTAGAACGTATTATTGCTGAAGAGCACTTGTCTCCAAAAGCGGCAACGCATAAAGCAATGGGCCAGCTCCAGAGGGCGCTGGTTGGTATTGCCGTCGTGTTATCCGCCGTATTTATGCCGATGGCATTTATGAGCGGCGCGACAGGAGAAATTTTCCGTCAGTTTTCCATCACCTTGATCTCCTCCATGCTGCTGTCGGTGTTTGTGGCGATGAGCCTGACGCCAGCACTCTGCGCCATGCTGTTAAAAGCACATGATGACGAGCAGGCAAATACGCATTTTCTGTTTACCCGATTCAATCATTTCATGGAGAAATGCACTCAGCACTACACGGACAGCACCCGAAAACTGTTACGTTGCACGGGCCGTTACATGGTCGTTTACTTAGTCATTGGCGCGGGCATGATGGTGCTGTTTTTACGTACGCCGACCTCCTTTTTGCCTGAAGAAGACCAGGGGGTATTCATGACCACGGCGCAATTGCCCTCAGGTTCAACGATGGTGAACACCAGCAAAGTGCTCGGGGAAATAACGGACTACTACCTGACGAAAGAACAGAAAAACGTTGCTTCTGTTTTCACCGTCGGCGGATTTGGTTTCAGCGGTCAGGGACAAAACAATGGCCTGGCGTTTATCAGCCTGAAGCCGTGGTCAGAACGCGTTGGCGAAGAAAACTCGGTTACCGCCATTATTCGACGGGCAATGATGGCCTTAAGTACCATCAATAATGCCGTCGTTTATCCGTTCAATTTACCCGCGGTCGCGGAATTGGGCACCGCATCAGGGTTTGATATGGAGTTGCTGGATAACGGTAATCTTGGGCATGAAAAAATGATGCAGGCCCGAAACGAGCTTTTGGCTCTGGCCAATCAGTCCTCAGGTGAGGTCGACGGGGTGCGCCCAAACGGCCTGGAAGATACGCCGATGTTCCGCATTCACGTCGACGCCAAAAAGGCTGAAGCTATGGGCGTTGCGTTATCGGATATTAATCAGACCATCTCCACCGCGTTCGGTAGTCGCTACGTCAATGATTTCCTGAACCAGGGGCGCGTAAAAAAAGTGTATGTCCAGGCCGATACGCCGTTCCGTATGTTGCCTGATAATATTAATCACTGGTATGTACGTAATGCCTCTGGCGCGATGACCCCGCTTTCCGCCTACTCATCAACCGAGTGGACCTACGGCTCTCCACGCCTTGAACGCTACAATGGTCAGCCAGCAATGGAAATTCTGGGTCAGCCGGTAGAAGGGAAAAGCAGCGGTGATGCGATGAAATTTATGGCATCGCTGATTAATAAACTGCCCGCAGGCGTCGGTTATGCCTGGACCGGTCTGTCTTATCAGGAGGCGCTATCCACAAACCAGGCACCAATGCTGTACGGCATTTCGCTGATCGTCGTATTTCTGGCGCTGGCGGCGCTGTATGAAAGCTGGTCGATCCCGTTCTCGGTGATGCTGGTTGTGCCAATCGGGGTGGTCGGCGCGTTGCTGGCCACCGATCTGCGCGGCCTGAGCAATGATGTTTATTTCCAGGTCGGCCTACTCACCACGATGGGGCTATCGGCTAAAAATGCTATTTTGATCGTCGAGTTTGCCGTCGAGATTATGCAGAAAGAAGGGAAAACGCAGCTTGAAGCCGCGGTGGAAGCCGCGCAAATGCGCTTACGTCCTATTCTGATGACCTCACTGGCCTTCATCCTGGGGGTAATTCCACTAGCAATAAGCAACGGCGCGGGCTCTGGCGCGCAAAATGCCGTCGGTACGGGGGTTATCGGTGGGATGCTGGCCGCGACGGTACTGGCGATCTATTTTGTTCCAGTGTTCTTTGTTCTCGTTGAAAATACGTTAGCGCGATTTAAAGCTCGACGTTGATCCCCTGCCCTATCCCTGGGTTTAGATTATTAAATCCAGGGATGGGACTTCATTTGCCAGGTCTACAGTTATTAGCGGGCACGGCTATCCAGCGAGTTTCTCGTGGATAGCGGGGTAAACATTACGCAGATTTTCTTGTAGGGGAACAACTAGGGCAGGTACAGAGGTTGTCAATTCTAACTAAAGCCAGGCTATCAAAACGGTTAATCAATAGTGCAAACCGGAACCTTTCAAATTTACAGCCAGTTCACCCAGTTTTGTATTCGGATGCTGATGACACATTTTAACCATTTTCGGTACAGCTTCCGTTTCCACCTCATGCAGGGGAACATAATCATCGCCTTTAAAGTCCGAATTTTTATTAACAATCACAAAGGCAATTGCCGTCTTGTATTGCTGACTCATATCAACGAATTCTTTACAGGTCATATCTTGTGGCGCAGCTTCCGTTGCCTGAGTAGCAAAAGCACGGGTCATTGGCGCCATAACAGAGGTCACAAGAATAGCTGCAGAAACCATCATCTTAATATTCACTATGCGCTCCAGAGATAACATTAATTTTTATCGGCGAGCTTATCAGTTTTTACCAGCGTCGCATTTCTACGCAGACTGATAAAAGCTAAAGAACTAAAGATCATCTCGACACCAATAAAGATTGAGGTAAATACATACGATCTGTCGGGATCCATATTCAGCCACACGCCGGCAATAAGCAGGTCAAAAATACCAATAAAAATGTTCCATCCATAACCCGGACTGTGGAACAGTTTGACCCCAGATGCGATACGAAAAATTCCCCCCAGAATAAACAGGCAGCAAAATACCATTGCCAATGAATTCATACCTATCACTGGATTCACTAGGAAACAGTAACCCAGCAGTAACCACGCGATAGCAAAAAAGGCATAGGTAAATTTGGCTTTCAATTGTTTTTTACTTGAGCTAAACAGGCTATAAATAGAATAGAAACCACATACCAGAAACATAAAGCCAGTTGCATAGCTTAAATAAACACCTGCAGCAATCGGATAAATCAAGCAGCAGATGCCACAAATCAACATCAACACCGCCATAATCGTCGCATGCTTTTTATAATGAACGAGTGTTTTTTCATTAAACGCTCTCAGGCTACGCTGATTAAAAACAAACATACATCCTCCGTTATACATAAACGCAATGTAACCTGTTGACACAAGAATTATTACTCACTCAACATATGTTACTTACAATGGAATGATAAGACTTCCGCTAAGGAAGCGTATATAAGAACAAGAGAATGTCGCTATGCGTATATTCCTACACATGTCAGACATCTGACACTTGTAAGATTAAACGGTCATTATTCTATCGTGGTTCTGATTTCGCTCTTTAACATTATTTAATATGCTTATTGCGTTTGGTGACATATACCAAATTTATTCAGGAGAAAGTAATGAAAAAGATTATTCTTGCGGGTGTGCTTGCAACCATGATGGGTTCAGCACCAGTGATGGCTGCTACTGCTACCACAACTACTCCGGCGCAAGCTACTACCGCAAATGTTCAAAAAGAAGCTGCCGATATTATGCAGGTCGCAGTGCAAGGCGCAAATGCGATGCGTGATATTCAGCTTGCTCGTTTGGCCCTGTTTCATGGACAGCCTGACAGCGCTAAAAAATTAACCGATGACGCCGCTTCCCTGCTGGCAGGCGACAGCAAAGATTGGGCGAAATTTGTAAAAACTGCGCCTAAAGCCAAGATGATTGACGATCAGTACGTGGTTATTAACGCTACGATCGCGCTGTCAGAAGACTATATTGCCACTCCAGCCAAAGAATCCGCTATCAAAACAGCGAATGGCAAAATGGCCAAAGGCGACTGGAAAGGTGCAGTGGATACCCTGCAACTGGCTGGTATCAGCGTGCTTCAGACCCAATACCTGATGCCCCTGAATCAGACTCGTAAAGCCGTTGCCAGCGCGCAAAAACTGCTGTCTTCCGGTAAGTATTATGAAGCAAACCTTGCGTTAAAAGGTGCTGAAGAAGGTATTGTGATCGATAGTGAGATGATCGGCGCAGGCCAGTAATACTCAGCACTACGGAGTGTTGAACCAGGACTTTCTCTCCTGATCGGGCAGCTACGGCCGCCCGATCAGGGGGATTAATGACTAATCAGACTGTCTATCTCAATCTCAATTTCCCGCATAACAGCAATAATCTTCTGCAATGCCTCCTGGCGTACTGCCAGAGGAAGATCGTCAGGTCGTCTGGATTCGAAAGGTTCGCACAGGTTTTGTAGCGCAGTGATGCCCAGAATTTGCGCCGAGCCATGCAACCGGTGAAGAGCGCGCAAAAACAGCTGAGGTTCATCTTGCAGAACAGCTTTCTCAGCCGCTTGTATATCATTCAGCGTTGCCTCGCGAAATGTCTCGAGAATCTCGTTCATTAGTGCGCGATCGCCGCCGGTATTCTCCGTCAACACATTGAATTTCAAATGCCGGATTGAACAAGGAGACGAATAACCGGTTTCGATTTTACTCAACTCATGTGTCAGTGTCTGAATCGACACAGGCTTGAACAGGCACAAATTCATACCATTTTGCAGGCATCGATCGCGTGACTGTGGAAGTGCGCTGGCCGTCAGTCCCCATATTTGTAAATTCGGCTGTTGACGACGTAGCGAAGCCGCGAGATCAAACCCGTCTTTTTTCGGCATATTTACATCGGTTATCAGCAGATCGTACGATTTTTTCGCCAGTTTGGCTTCTGCCTCCTCCCCATCACACGCTTCATCCACGTTGTAGCCAATGGCATTCAACTGTCGCTTGAGCAGCAGGCGATTGGTTGGGTTATCGTCTGCAATCAAAATAGACAGACACGGAAGCGGTAACAGAGTACCAGGCGCATCGCCATCCGGTACAATCGACTGTCGAGCCGTTTCAACCGGCAGCGTTATGGTAAACGTGGTTCCTTGCAACGGGACGCTCATCAACTCCAGCGTCCCACCCATCAGCGTCACCAGTTCTTTACAGATAAATAACCCCAGACCGGAACCGGTTTGTTGACGCCCGCAACGCCCCTGAGCGTAACGATGAAACAGCCCCGCCTGCTCCTCTTCACTAATCCCGCAACCGGTGTCGCTAATGGCAATGGTCAGGGTACCGTGATTCTCCCCGTCAGGCGTCAAACGGGCCGTCACATGAATACTGCCCTGCTCGGTAAACTTCAACGCATTACCTACCAGGTTGGTGAGAATTTGCCGCAAAGCCTGCTGATCGACAAATACCCGTTCGTTTGCCGGCAACTGGCTAACGCAAGCCAGCGTAATGCCTTTCTGTCTGGCTAAAGCATCGAAAGAGTGGCACTGCAATTCAATGAGCTGCGAGAGATCCGTCCATTGAGGAACAACCTGGTATTTACCAGACTCAATCTTATCCAGATCCAGAATCTTACCGATCAGCCCAAGCAATGACTGGGCTGTCGCCCCGGTAAGGGCAATCGCCTCTTTTCGCTGTGCCGGGCTGAGTTCTGAACTCGACAGTAATTCCACAAAGCCAACAATCGAGCTTACCGGGGTACGTAATTCATGGCTCATACTCGCCAGAAAGCGACTTTTGGCCTTGGTTGCTTCAATCGCTTTATTCTTTTCGTTTTCCAGTTCTTGAGATAATGCCTCTTTGAGATGAAGCTGCTCTTCCAGTAGCCGCTGAGATAGTTTCCTTTTCTTTACCTCACGGGAGAGTGAGATCCCCCAGATCAGGCTAATCGCTATCAGCAGCAGCGCGAATATCCCCAGTTGATAGAACTGTTTGCTATATCGACTCCATAAATCAACCTGCGTATTGGAAATTTTCGACCACTTCTCCGTCATCTGCAAAATCTCACGTGGCGGTATGGCCTGTAGCGCTTTATCCATAACAGACTTCAACATAGGCTCGTGAGAAGAAATCGCAAAACTTACAGAGGCACCAGGCATATCTGGAAGCCTAAAAAAGTGCATATTTTTCTGATAGTAATGATCGACCATAAACCTTGCTGACAATTCGGTAGCAATTGCCGCATCAGCGCTGCCCTCCTTGACCATGACCATCGCAACACTGCCAGTATCAGCATTAACCCAGGTGGCCTGCGGATAGCGTTGCTTCAGCTCGCTTTCCAGCACATGCCCGGCAGGTAGCGCAATACGAATCGGCTTCTCCAGTAGCGAGTCGGCGGTTTCCTCACGGGAAGTGATCATCACAAATGCCACATTCATCAGAGGATCGCTAAAGGTCGAATTGTGCGGGTTTTGATGAGTGAGCGTGATAGTGGGATACATATCCCACTGTTCGCCGCTTATTTGCTTTGTCTGCTCACTTTTAGAGCTAGCTAAAATGGGTTCAAAATCGAGCCCCGTTTGCAGATGAATAATATTCAGTAAATCGCCAAGAATACCGCGTAATTCACCGCTGCGATCGACCAGCGTATAGGGCGGGTAATCTGGGTTGATTAAAATGCGGATGACATGCTTTTTCTTCAACCACGCTTTTTCCTGAGCGGTGAAAGGTATAGGTGCATTCAGATAGGCCAGGTTGCCGCGGTTCAGCCAGTTCTGCATGACTTGCATATGAATTTCATTACTGATTGACGTAATGAAACCATCAAGAATATTTCTTAATACCGGCTGATCTTCGTTAACGACAAAATAATTATATTGTTCTTGCTTATCAAAGTAGTGCGTAATAACCAGTGATTGTGAGAAGTATCGAGAGATGCAATGGCTGCTGGTGATATTGTTACCAATATAATATTGGTTATCACCATTCACTACCGAGGCCATGGCCTGATACTCGTCGTCATAAAATGAGACTTTAGCCTCAGGAAAGGCCCCCTGGATAACATCGAGAAAAGGGCAATCCCGCACACACGCGACGCTAACCTGATGGTTCGTGGTCAGCGGCAGCATAGTGTTTTTTAGCGATGTTACAAGCGTCGGCCACGTCGTCAGCAATACCGAAGTACGCAACAAATTTCCGCCAACATCCTGGCGTCGGGACAGTTGAGTAATCAGTGTATCAACATCGTTACTGGCGAGCGCGGCCAGCGCCTCTTGCTCATTATCATACTGCTTTATAATGATTTTTAGATTGAGGTTCTTTTGCATTAACGCGAGGTAATCTGCGTTGACTCCCCGATAATATTCGCCGCTATTTTGATAAACAATGGGGGAGACTTCAGGTAACCAGGTACCAACAACCAAGGTTTTTTTATGCGCTAACCAGTTTGTTTCTTCCCTGTTCAAGCTGATATTTTGTACTGAAGTATTATAGTTACTTTTTAGCTCAACTTGCCGAGCTGAGCTTACACCCGTAGACAACCCGATGGTAAATATGACCATCAAAAAAATAAACAAGCGTTCCAGCATTACTCTATCCTATTTTATTTCTCTGCGCATAATCATAAATTTCCATTAATGATGAACAATCTAATTTTTCCATCAACCGGCTTTTATAGGTACTCACTGTTTTATTACTGATATTCATTTTGCTGGCAATTGAGCTGTAATCCATGCCATTAAGGATATAACGCAATACTCTCATTTCCTGATTCGACAACGTATCAAGCTTATCCTGCTCGCTGACGGATGAACCAGTAAAATGCTCAAGGGAAAAGGGAAAATAGCTATAGCCATTTTTTGCTGCTTCGATTGCGGCAAGAATATTATTCATACCTTCTTTTTTACTCACAAATCCGTTGGCACCGTATTCGGCGCTACGTTTGCCGTAAAAAAATTCATTTTTGGCTGAAATGATAATGATTACACCAGCATAGTGCCGCTTTCTCAGCTGCTCCAGCACTTCGATGCCACTGATACCGGGAATATCTACATCGATAATCAATAGCTCCGGCTTAGTTTTTTCAACGGTTTGAACCACTTGATCTCCGCTGTCGAGTTCGGTGGTCACAGCGATACCATTAGTATCGAGTAAGTTGCGGATGGCAATGCGTGCCAATGGGTGATCGTCAACGATTATCGCGTTCATTGCGTATAAGAATCCCGATAAATAAAGAGAGGCGATGGCTGTAGAGCAGGCGAGCCTTCAACATTATAGTTTCTGAAAATAAGGCTTTATCAGGTAAATCCTAACATAATCACGCGTATATTTTATTCATTTTTTATAAAAATGCAGAACAAAGTATAAACGCAACACTGTAATTTACAAATTTTAAACCTTGAGCCTATCTAAATATCAAACCATTAACACAACATAAAAGGAATATTCCTACACGCGTAGGACAAATCTCTCATTTATTATGATTTATTCTTAATGATTTGGGACATATAACCGGCATATTGTTCATCAGAACTGCAAGGGGGGATATGCGAATAGCTATCTAAAAATAAATTTCATACCAGGTCAAATATGGAGAACAAGAGTACAAACCTGCTGAATTTAGAGAGAAACTCCCCGCAGCTCTGGAGCAGCAGTGCCACAGGGAGGCAGCGATTAATCAGGCTTTACTGGGCAATGCCTCTACTGCATGCGAGCTTTTCACAGTCAGTGTAACGACGGCAGAACACAACAGTGCGGCGATCATAAAGATAAAGGCGCTGTTATAGCTTCCGCCGCTGCTTTGGATCAACCAGCCGATGATGGGCGCTGATACAACCCCTGCCATCTGGCCGCCAAAGTTAACAATACCGGATGCCCGCCCCATGATGTTGCTGGGAATGGTATCCATCAGAATACCCCAGAACGTTGCCATAGCGAAGAACATGAACAAGGCTGAAATACACTGATAAACCACCGCCATATCTGCACTGCTCACGCTGAAGGTCAGATACAGGAAACCCGCGGCAATAACAGAGGTTACGACATACAGCGTTTTACGCTGGGGTTTGAATTTATCTGAGCAATAACCGCCTAATAATGTTCCACCGGCCCCGAACAGGAAGGGAATGGCCGCCATGACACCGGTCTTTGCCAGAGAAAACTCTCGTACGGTAATCAGGTAGCTTGGCAGCCAGGTTGAAAAACCCCAGAAGGTGATATCAAACAAAAACCAGATACTAGCCATTTGCCAGAGCACCGGCATTTTGAGTACGTCTTTAAACGCGATAGCACTGGTGTTTTGCAGGCTCCCTTGGTCGTCAGCAGCCAGCTCCGCCAGGTCTTGTTGCGTAATGGCAGGGTGATCTTTCGGGTTGTCACGCGTAAATAAGTAGATACCTGCGGCGATAAACAGACCGGGAATACCCAGCACGATAAAAACCATGTGCCAGCCAAATGCCCCGATGATGCTTGCCGCCACGACTACCGCCAGCGCTGGGCCTAAGGTGTTTACCGTTGACTGAATCGCCGTGGCGCGGCCACGTTCTTTCGACGGGAAATAGGTTGATATCATCTTCCATGAGGCCGACGGGAAACATCCCTCACCGATACCAAAGAAGAAACGTACTGCTAACATCAGCGGCAGCGTTAGCACAGCGCCGGTTAAGCTGGTGAACACAGACCACCATGCAATACCAATGGCCATGATTTTTCGCGAGCCAAACTTATCCGCCAGTAATCCTCCGGGAATTTGAAACGCGGCATAACCAATAAAAAAGGCGCTAATAATTAAACCTTGTTGAGTCGTATCAAGATTTAAATCTTTGCCAATATAAGGGAGTGAAACGCTCATCACCATTCTGTCGAGAAAAGAGAGCAGCCACGCCAGCCAGATCAGTGTCAGGACGGTATATCTTGCTTTCCAGGTCTTGGGTTTACCTGAAGGTAAAGACGTTTGTAGGTTCATTGTGATGTCCTTAGGGTGTAGTGATCTACCGCGGCCATAAATAGTCGCGATAGATCCATGCGTGTTTAGCGTTATTTATTAATATTGTTTTCTAATAACCGTACCGCTACAGGCATAACTTTCCGTGCCATTGATTAAGGCAATGCGCCCATTAACCATGACAATTTCAATCCCTTCCGGGTACTGATTGGGTTCAACAAAAGTGCCTTTATCCGCAATGGTGTTCGGATCGAACATCACGATATCCGCTGCATAACCGACCTTCAGCAGTCCGCGATCCTGCAAACCCAATACTTCAGCAGGTTTCCCCGTCATCTTGCGGATTGCCGCTTCCCAGCTCAGACATCCCTCTTCACGAACATATTTACCGAGCACGCGAGGGAATGCGCCAAACACGCGCGGATGCGGTTTGCCAGCCCCCATCAAGCCATCGGTACAGACGTTTTGTTCAGGTCGACAGAGAAACTTAATCACGTGCTCTTCGGTACCGTAGAAGTCGACCATCCCCACGGCGTTTTCCTCTTCAAAGAGCAGATCGAAGGTGGCGTTGTACGGATCTTTTCCACGCAGCTCGCCCAACTGGACGAGGTTCAAACCGACAGCATCCTGATTTTTTGCCGTTTTCACGCTGGTGACAAAAATCTGGTCCAAACCGGCAAAATCGATAAAGTTATCCCAGCCAGGAATACCCTGCTGAATATCGTCAATCATTTTGGCGCGCAGTTCGGGCGAGGCGAGACGCTCAAGTAATTTGTCCGTACCACCGGAGTGAACCCAGGGCGGCAGGATCACGCCGAGCATCGTGCTGCCCGCCACATACGGATACTGGTCGAAAGAGATACGAATCCCCTCTTTCTGCGCCTGTTCCAGCATGCCCAGCATTTGGTCGATCAGCCCCCAGTTTTTCTTGCCGCAAACCTTCATATGCGAAATATGCAGCCAGACGCCGGTGGCTGTGGCTATATCAATCAGTTCCTGGGTTGAGTTGATAATATCGTCAGCTTCACTGCGCTGATGCACCACAAAAATCCCGTCATATTTCGCCGTGACCTTACACAGTTCAATCATTTCGGCAGTATCACCAAAGGCGCAAGGCATATAGATAAGACCAGTGGAAAGTCCAAATGCCCCGGCTTTTAACTCCCGCTCAAGGACCTCACACATCTTCGCCACATCTTCACGGGTCGAAGGACGCCCATCCAGGCCCATCGCTTCCATGCGCACGTTGCCATGAGGAACTAAATACGCGAGGTTTGTCGCCGGATGACGCGATGCCAGCAGATTGAGATAACCGTCTGTATTTTTATATTTCCAGTCAATTTTGTCGGTGTCACCGTCCAGTCCGGCGATATTTTTACGCCAGGCTGGAATATATTCTTCCGGTAGCGGCGCTAAGGCGACGCCATCCTGGCCCAACAGTTCGGTGGTGATACCCTGACGAATTTTTGCCGACAGAGCGGGGTTAATAATGGCTGACAGGTCAGAGTGCGTATGGGTATCAATAAAGCCAGGACAAATTATTTTTCCTGTTGCAACAATAACCTGCTCATTAACGCCAACCTCAATTTGGCCGATTGAGACAATACGCCCTTCATCAACCATCACATCGGCAATTCTGCCTTCACTGCCCGTCCCATCAATTACATTTCCGTTTTTGAAAATGGTTTTCATCGTTATTCTCCATGGCGGTGCTGCTGAGCTACACCGCCTGTAAGGTAAGAGGTGGTTATCTTTATTTTTATTGGCGATAGAGTGTCTGGATAATGCTGTAATAGCCGCTGGCCGAGCCGGTTAATTGCTCGATCTCGATATACTCATCAATGGTGTGTGCCAGGTTTTCTCGTGAAGGACCGAAGCCGATGGTTTTGATTCCCGCTTCGCCCGCATAGTGGCTACCGTTGGTACAAAATGAGTACTGTGTAATGGTTGGATTAAAGCCAGCCTCGCGAACGCCCGCCAACGCTGCCTGCACGAATTCGTCGGACTCGTCGTACACCCAGCCTGGGAAGAAACGCTCTCCCTCAATCGTGGCGCCGGTATAGCAAGACTCCTGACCCACCGCGTAGGACACTCGGGCCTTAAACTGCGGATCCTGAGCAATAAGTTCCGCAAGCGCATTTTCCAGCGGAGCAATCACGCTTTCTTTGGTTTCACCCACCAGCAAACGGCGATCGTAGGTTGCGCGACAGTAATCCGGTACTACCGAGGCCCCCGGGTACGGCGAAGATTTAATGTCGGTCAGTTCCAGAATGCCTGGCCCCAGAACCGGATGCGTTGGCGGCGTGATTGTGCGAATTTTGTCGATCAATTGCGCCATTTTGTACACCGCGTTAATCCCCGCCTGCGGGTTAGCGGAGTGCGCGGGTTTACCAAATGTTTCGACCACAATTTCAGCGCGGCCACGCTGACCAATTTTCAGGTTTAACTCGGAAGCTTCACCGATGATCACGTAGTCTGGCTTATAGCGCTCGCTGACCAGGCGAGCGGCAATACCTTCAAAACACTCTTCATGCACGATGCACGCAACGTAGATTTTACCGGCAAAATTTCGCTGATTGTCCTGACCGAAAAAGCCCACGGCGGAGATCATCGCCGCCACGGCACCTTTCATGTCAGTTGTGCCGCGACCATAAATTTTGCCATCTTCAATATCGCCGCCGTATGGGTTGCGGGACCACTTCTCTTCGTTCACCGGCACGGTATCGATATGTCCATCGAGAACCAACGTTTTCCCTGGCTGGTTGCCGACAATACCGCCAACAATGTTGCCGTACTTATCAACGTGGATGTCATCGAATTGGTAATGCTGCATCATTGTTTTTATGGCATTAACCACTTCACCTTCCTGACCGGAATAACTTTTTTGTTGGATCAGCGCCTGACAGTTTTTAATGACTTCTTCAATGCGGTTTGCAGATAACATGGGTTTCTCCGTTATATCTCTTAATCAGGGAATTATTTGTTGATGCCCGGGTACTGTCCGCCCCAGACAATATCCAGATATTGTTGCGGGTCGGTATCCCCTTCGGTGCTGACTAACAGCACGCGAGAGTGCGCATCCAGCCCCAGTTGCTCACGCGTTTGCGCCAGTTCAGGTGAGGTCATCAACAGCGCCAGCAGACCGGTAGTAACCGCACCTGACTCACCCGAAATAATCTGTGGATCGCCTGCCAGCGGGTTGCCCAACATGCGCATGCCTAACGCTGCAACTTCATCCGGGCAGGAAGCAAATGCGTTGGCATAGTCGCGCAGCAGTTTCCAGCCGATACTGTTCGCCTCACCGCAGGCGAGACCGGCCATCACGGTTTGTAAATCACCGCCCACCGCAATGGCATCCCCCTCTTTCGAACGGGCTGAGCGGTAGAGGCAATCGGCAATTAACGCTTCGGCGACGATCACTTTCGGGCGATTCTCACCCCAGGCAGCCGCCACCATTCCCTGAACCATGCCGGCAAACGAGCCGACGCCTGCCTGCACAAAAATGTGAGTCGGCGCAACCTGATGCAGCTGATCTATCGCCTCGAGCATCAGCGTGCCGTAGCCCTGCATAATCCACTGCGGGATCTTTTCGTATCCTTCCCAGGCGGTATCCTGCACGACAATCCAGCCATACTTTTCGGCCTGCTCCGCGGTCATACGAACCGCATCGTCATAGTTCATATCGACGATCTCAGCGGTAGCGCCTTCGTTACGGATAGAGGTCAGACGTTGCTGCGAAGAGCCCTTTGGCATATAAACCACGGCGTTTTGCTTCAGTTGGCGCGCCATCCATGCCACGCCGCGACCGTGGTTGCCATCAGTGGTGGTAGCAAACGTGACAGTTTGCAGATCGTGACGAACCTCTTCGCTGGTCATCACGTCAAACGGCAGTTCACTGATATCCTTACCAACCAATTCAGCGATATGGCACGCCATCGCATAGGAGCCACCCAGCGCTTTGAAGGCTTTCAGGCCAAAACGCTGAGATTCATCTTTGAGGTAGATATTTTTTACGCCCAGTTTTTGTGCAAGCGCCGGTAACGTATATAGCGGCGTCGGCGCGTAGCCCGGAATAGACCGATGAAAATTCAACGCTTTTACCAGTTCCTGGCGGCTAAACGGTGCCAGCGGCGCGTTCGGATGTTCGGTAAACGGTGTCTGGTTGATAAAAAATGATAAGTTTTCCTGCATCATAAAACCTCATTGTCCTGGTATTTCACTCCCTGTAATCGGTGCAATACAGAGATATTTCCGTTATCGGTATTGGCAATAGAGCAAAATACTTACCAGCTTTTTATGAATTGAGTAAATTCTTATAAATATTTTAATAAAGGCTTTAATTTCAATAAATTAAATGAAATTTTAAATTGACAACCGAAAATATCAACGCCTCAGTTTATCGCCTCATTTTGATAAATTCTCATCATTGATAAATAGTGTGATCGCGGAAGATAAAATAAGAAAAACATTCAAAAACAGCGTGGTAGATTGATTTTTCGCAAATCATTTTTGCATTGTTTCGCCTATTTATCATTTTCCTTGAGAAATGTGACACACCGTCGGAGAAGTACCATGATTTCAGTACTCAGCAATATTCAGGATGATATATGCAATTACGCCGATGCTATTTCTGGCATAACGGGCACGGACGTTGAAATCATTGATGAATCTTTAATGCGCATCGCGGGTACCGGGAAATACCGGCATATGCTCAATGAGAACGTGGCCAAAAATGGCTACATTTATCGTCACGTATTGCAGGTGCGAGAAACGGTACTGATCAAAAACCCCGGCGAGCATCCGCTGTGTCAGTTATGTGAAAAACACCACTACTGTTCTGAAATGCTGGATTTGAACGCACCTATTTTTCTCAATAAT
Source organism: Citrobacter sp. Cf136 (assembly GCF_030333815.1). Classification (NCBI taxonomy): domain Bacteria; kingdom Pseudomonadati; phylum Pseudomonadota; class Gammaproteobacteria; order Enterobacterales; family Enterobacteriaceae; genus Citrobacter; species Citrobacter sp. Cf136. The sequence continues at coordinate 97,896 of NZ_JAOWFE010000041.1, forward strand.
CGCGTGATTGGCGTGATCGGGATTATTTGCTCAACCCAGGCACAGCGTGACACGTTACTGAGCCAGATTGATAAATTTGTCACCTTTATTGAGCAAATCGCCGTAATGATCTCCAGTAAGGTCTTTGAATGCCTGGAACGCTTACGCGCACAGGAAACGCTTGGCGCATTTCGGCGTCTGATCGATGCCATGGACCGCGGCGTGGTGGCGATTGATGGCAAGGGTCTTATCTGGCATGCCAATCATTCAGCCGATCGCATCCTCAACCGCGAGGTTCAGGGATTACCTCTGACCATTGAAACAACCGGGGACAGCCTGTATGGCGATGAAGAAGCGTGGCTGACGCTTGAAGGTCAGAAACATCATGTACTGTGCAAACAAATTTCGCTCTCCTCACAGGATAACGATCGCTTAACCATGGTTATCTTTCGTGATGCACACGACTACCTGAGTAACCTTACTCCATCCCCTTATGAGTCCGACATACAGGTACGACTAATTGGTCACTCTCCCTCAATGGAACAGCTCAGAAGTACCATAGGTAAAATCGCCAACAGTTACGCCAGCGTGCTCATCACCGGGGAAAGTGGCTCGGGGAAAGAGGTCGTGGCATTTGCCATTCACCAGAGCAGTCCCCGTAAAGCCGCGCCTTTCGTAACAATCAACTGCGCGGCTATCCCAGAACAACTGCTGGAAAGCGAACTGTTTGGTTATGTTCGCGGCGCATTCAGCGGGGCCGATCCCAAAGGGCGAATGGGGAAATTTGAACTGGCCAACGGCGGCAGCCTGTTTCTGGATGAGATTGGCGATATGCCACTGCACCTGCAGGCCAAGCTGCTCAGGGTATTGCAGGAAAAGGCGATCACCCGCGTTGGCTCTAATAACACCATCAATATTGATGTGCGCATTATTGCCGCAACTAACAAAAACATTAACGCGATGGTGGAAAATAACCAGTTTCGTGAAGATCTTTTCTATCGCCTGAACGTGGTCCCTCTGGTACTTCCTTCCCTGCGTGAACGCCGGGCTGATATTGCGGTCCTCGCACAGTATTTTGCCGATGAGTTTTCGGTCAGTTACCAGCGACCACCGCAAAAACTGCCTGATGACGTTATTAATCGCCTTTATGCCTGGCACTGGCCGGGTAACATTCGTGAATTACGCAACGTGATCGAATACATTTTTGTGATGCGCGGAGAAGCCGCTGGGATCAACGCCAGCCATCTTCCCCCTTACCTGCTTACCGCCGCTGACGGTAGAAAAACGACGATGACCACGCAACCCCGACAGCTTGCCAGCAAAGGAAAACAGGCGGAAAGGGAGGCTATCGAAAACGTCATCCAGCGATTCGGCTCAAGCGTTGAGGGAAAAAAGCAAGCCGCGACAGAACTGGGGATCAGCATTGCCACGCTCTATAGAAAAATAAAACTGTACGGACTGTAAGCTTTCCTTATTAACTGAGAAGCCCGCACAACGCGGGCTTCTCATCGGTAGAACAGAGCACATTAAGCCCGAAAATACTTAATCAAACACACCATTAATTACCGCGGTGACAATCGCCGTACTCAGTGCAATCAACACCAGATTGTCGCCCACAACCTGCCATTCATAACCTGGATAATACGGCAATTGATTCAGCATAGAGGATGGAACACTTTTCTTAGCGATCCCCGGAGGAAGCGGCTTTCCTCGCGCCAGATTTTTGGCGATACCCGGAGGCAGTGACTTATAGCCCGTCAAACCATATCTGACGGCATACTGTCTGGCCACGTTATAGCTGATGTCACTATCAACATGGTCCGGCTTACCATAATTTTTACGTTGTTCTGCCTGCGAATTGCCTTTCTGGCTATTGCCCTTATTCCCGCTATTACCATGATTGCTACTATTTCCATGGTTGCCACTATTACCATTGCCGTTGCCATTACCGGGGTTGGCCAATACTGGGGTGGCGCACATCGTCATCGCGGCAACGGCGACTAAAGCTGCAGCTAAAGCACGAAGTCTGGACATGATGATTCCTTAAAATGTGGATACATATAAAAATGTACGGTATCGCGTGAATACTGGCTATCGCTACAACTCCGATTTATTGGCAAAAAAGGGAAAGCACATAGCACACATCACGCTATTCGCCTCGCCGCGGTGGAGAAAAGTTAGCCAAAGATGTTGCAGAACTGCTATAAAGTCTTTCTCTTCTGTCGGCTGGTGTTAAACTGGAAAGTGTGATCTTCATCATAACCTGCTTAAACAGAGAAAAGAGACACTGCTATGCAACATATCATTGAGGGCTTCCTCAACTTCCAAAAAGAGATTTTCCCTCAACGTAAGGAACTCTTTCGCAGCCTGGCATCCAGCCAAAATCCTAAAGCGCTTTTCATCTCCTGTTCCGATAGCCGCCTGGTGCCAGAACTCGTTACTCAGCAAGATCCCGGACAGCTTTTCGTTATCCGCAACGCCGGTAATATCGTCCCCTCTTTCGGCCCGGAACCGGGTGGCGTATCCGCAACCATCGAATACGCGGTTGTGGCACTTGGCGTGACGGATATCGTCATCTGCGGACACTCCAACTGCGGCGCGATGAAAGCCATCGCCGATAGCCAGCCTCTGGATCCGATGCCTGCTGTGGCTCACTGGCTGCACTATGCCGATGCCGCGAAAGCCGTGGTCGAGAAAAAAACCTGGGCTAACCCAATCGATAAAGTTAACGCCATGGTGGAAGAGAACGTTATCGCGCAGCTCAACAACATTAAAACGCATCCTTGTGTCGCGGTTGGACTGAGAAATAATGCTCTTCGTCTGCACGGCTGGGTATATGACATCGAAAGCGGTGAAATCCGTACCCTGGATAAAAACAGCAAAACCTACGTTTCCCTTGCTGAAAACCCGCAGGTGCATTTCGAGTAATTCTTCCACTGGAGCAAGGATGCTCTGGATAATTTTTACCTACTTTGGTGCTATGGACAAAAAACATCCTTGTCACTAACATTAAAATAACCGCAGGTTTTACCACGCGGTTTTCGCACATTCATACAACATTGCGACATTGCGACAAGTCTCATGAGCTGCCCCGCAAGTAGCTGTTCATACATGGTGCAAGCGATAAAAAGGAGCCGGTACGAATGCAAGCGAAAATAAAAAGAATAATAAACATGTTATTCTATCATGAGTCGTGGGATATCATGATTATTAAGGATCATGGTACACACTTATTTCCTGATAACACGCTGGAAATATTGAATAAATCTGCTGCGCAGCAGTTAAAAAAGAAATATACGTTTCAGGCCGATCCTTTTCTTATTGAAAAAGACGACAAACTGTATGTTTTTTATGAAGCTTTTAGCTTCCGCAACTCGAAAGGCACGCTCCGCTGCCGCATTCTTGATCGTGAACTAACTGAAATTGATGATGTGAAACTTGAAGGATTTGACGACCTGAGGTGTCATTTGTCATTTCCTTTCCTGATTAATATCAACAATCAACTCTTCATGATCCCGGAATCATCAGAAAGAAAAGAAGTGCTCCTGTTCCAGTCGGTAGAGTTTCCTGCGCGCTGGAAGAAAATTAAAGTTCTACTCTCTGACACCGAAGTCACAGATAACATTTTTCTTTCAATAAATGAGACTTGCTATCTTTTGTCGACCACCATGGATAATAAAATAATTATTCATTCCGCAGAGCATCTTCATGGTCAGTGGCAGCGGATCACCCCTACATTAAAGGTGAGTAATCATCATCATCGAGGAGCTGGTACCCCTTATCTTGTCGATAATAAAATGTACTTCCTCACCCAGGAATGCACGCCCGAAACTTATGGAAAATCAATCTATATCAAAGAATTAGTGACACTGAACGACGCTAATTTTGATGAGAATCTGATCGAACAAATCAATTCGTCGATCAACCACAGTGACGGCGTCCACACGCTGAATTTCTCAAATAACTATATTGTTTATGATACAAAAATAAACCAATTCAGCTTTTTATCTATACTTAAAAAAATATCTTATAAATGCATGGTGAGGTATCGCATTTATAACCTTACCAAACGTTACCAATAACGCGTTCTCTATGGTACTGGCGTGACTCAATCCCCGTTTATCTGGAGTCTGTATGGCAATTCTGGTCACTGGTGGTGCAGGTTATATTGGTTCACATACTGTTTTAACGCTACTGGAAAGAGGCGATGATGTCGTTGTCATCGATAATCTGGCGAACGCCAGTCAAATCTCGCTGGACAGGGTCGCGGAACTCACTGGAAGAGAACCTATTGTCTATATCGCCGATGTTCTCGACAGACAGACCTTAAAAAACATTTTTACCAACCATAACATCACCGATGTCATTCATTTTGCAGGGCTCAAATCGGTTTCCGAGTCGATAAAAGAACCTCTTGCCTACTATGAAAACAACGTCACCGGAACGCTGGTTTTACTGGATGAGATGCTGGCCGCAGGCGTTAACCGATTCATTTTTAGCTCATCAGCTACGGTATACGGTAATCCGGAAAGCGTGCCGTTGAGCGAGCAATCACGCACGGGCGGTACCACCAATCCGTACGGCACGTCTAAGTTAATGGTCGAACATATCCTGGCCGACCTCTCCCGTGCACAACCCGATTTCCGCATTACCTGCCTGCGCTATTTCAACCCGGTTGGCGCTCATCCATCGGGTCGCATTGGTGAAGATCCTAACGGTATCCCAAACAACCTGGTGCCATACATCTCCCAGGTCGCAATTGGTAAGCTTAAAACCGTATCGGTGTATGGTAATGACTATCCAACCCCTGACGGAACCGGCGTGCGTGATTATATCCACGTCATGGATCTGGCGACCGGTCATTTAGCCGCGCTGGATTGCATGAACAAAGGCGCGGCTTACAAGGTGATTAATCTCGGTACCGGTGTCGGTTATTCCGTGATTAAGTTAATTGAAGCATTTGAAAAAGCAGCGCAGACTAAAATTAATTATAAGGTTGTCGCCAGAAGACCTGGAGACATTGCCGAATGTTGGTCTGACCCATCGCTGGCATATAAGGAGTTAGGTTGGAAGGCCATCTACAGCCTTGATGAAATGATGCGTGACACCTGGAACTGGCAAAAAAACAACCCGAATGGGTATCAAATTTAATGTTCACAGCAGCGAGCCTGACCGTCAGGCTCGCTGCTGTGTCTGACTATTGTACTGTTATTGTTGATACCCGGTACCAGCCGCTGCTCTGCTTCCCTTCATTGGCAAAGTTAATTCTCGCCGCACCCGACTTATCCAACATCGCAACCTCAATCGCGTACTGCCCTTTTGCCAGTCGGCCTGGCATAGATAACGCAAAACTGACCTGATACTTACCGGGGAGCCAGCGGCGAATATCCTCCGCGGAATTCCCCTGAGCCACCACCTTATTAGCATTGTCCACAACACGGAATGCCAACATATAAGGCAGATAAATCGGAGCGATACCCTCATTGTACCAGGTACTGTTCAATGTCAGCGTTTGTCCGCTGTCCCACACGGACTCATGGCTCAGGGACGCCAGGCGAAATCGATAGCCTAATTTGGTCAGCGCATCGTCGACAATCGGTCGATAGTCGCTGGGTATCGCTCTCGATTTCAGGTTAATGGTACTGGCGTGCTGTTTGACCGCCCAGTCAAAAATACCCTGCACTTCGGCACGCGTATAATGAAAAGTATTCTTCCAGTCTTGCATATATGAACAGATTTCCAGACTGACCGGCGCACGTTTCCAGGCGTCGTTGAACCCTGAATAACTCTGCTGCGCAGCCAGCAATCGCTGCGGGTAATCATCAGTCATATGGTTCCAGGAGTCCGAAAATACGCGCAGGTCCCCCCAACAGTCCGCACGCCATCCTGCCCCACGCTCCACCGCATTCGCCAGACTTTGTCCGCCGCTTATCAGCATGGTTTTTGGCGTCACCGGAAAAGCAGAAAAGTGCATCGCGACGTAGCGATCCAGTTGCGCCGTGGTGTATCGCTCCAGTAATGGCTTCAGGTTCGGGAAGTTGCTGTTATGCCATTCTCCCCATGATCCCACCATGCCAATATCAACAAACGCGAGATTCTCATTACCATCGTAGCGCTTACCAAATGCGTTCAACAGACGCTGGCTGTATTGAATGAACAGAGGATCGTCTAAATCCGGGGCAAATGTCTTTTTATCCGGCGTCCAGGTACCTTTCACGCCTTTTTTAATCAGCCAGTCAGGAATTTGCGAGCCGCTTTCCGGCTCTGCCAGTACCATAAATCGTAGCCCGACATTCATCGCTGGACGATGTGCCGCCGCGTATTTGAAGGCATCATCCACCAACGCAAAATTGTACTGGCCTTCGACTGGCTCCAGGTCCCGCCAGTAAAAACGGTCGTATTCAAATCCGGTATTGGGATAGTCCGCCAGCCCCAGCGTTTCACCGTATCCCTGATGAAAACTTGCCACGCCAATCCCCGGATTGGTCAGCGGGCCAGTTAATGCTTTGGGGGTTACGGTCGTTAATGCGGAGATGACCGTTAACGGAAAGGACATTAACAACAGCGCAGAAACCCATTTACACTTCATCGCAGTAATGCCTCCACAGGTTTGTTAACGCTAGTGGTTTTTCAGACTTAACCACCAATCCCAGATACCTACGTGAAAATTTTGGAACACATCAATACCTAACGCGGATTTGATCATATACAGCGTCAACAATACGCAGCAGGTGACGAACAGCACGGCAATCAGCAGCAAAAAAGTGAGCAACATTCTCGACAGGGTCGATTCCTGGCGGTGCTGGCGGCGTAAATCTCTGCCAAACAAAAAAACCAGATAATAACGCTTACTGAAAAAGGGAAAGCTTCTGCGAATATCGATCTGATGCCGCGAAGCCAGCGTCGAGGCCAGGATCGCATTTTCCACCCCTTCTTTTTGTTCAGGGGTCAACCCCTGCGCAATCGTCTCATCAAGATGAGTATAAAATCGTTCGATGACGGGGGGACGATTTTGAGGACTGGTCAAAATTAACCTATATCTTTATCAATTGAGTGATAGACGTTAACCGTCTTTTTGGCGATTTCATGCCAATTGTAGTTTTGCAAATATACACGATAGTCCACGCTATTTGCTGTTACCCCTTGGCCTAATTTTTCGGCCAGATCGGTTACATCTCCCACCTTAAAATAGGTCTCGGCAGGCAGTTGAACTTCAAGGTTAGCAGGAATATCACTGACGACGGCCGGAAGAGAAAATGACATTGCCTCCAGCAGCGCAATGGGCAATCCTTCATGGTATGAAGGCATCACAAATAGCCTGGCCTGCGAAAACACCGCCTGCAGCTCATCACCACGTAAGAAACCGGTCATCACGACACCAGGCGTGTCGGCGGCAAGCTTTTTGAGGCGAATGCTGTATTCGGTTGGATGATCCGCATCACCAATTAACACTAACGGCATGGTCAAACCACTGTGTTGATAGGCGGCAATGGCATCATGCATTCCTTTTTCTTCCACAAACCGCCCAACCACAACGAGATAATTTTTCGGCTGCAGCCCAAAGCGGGAGAGCGTATTGTCGATGGTGAGCTCTGATAACAACCGCGGCTCATTTACGCCATTGTGAATTAAATGCGCATCATAGCGACCATGTTTTTTCTGGATCAGTTGATTAATAACTTCAGAAATCACAATCACCTCGTTGGCATATCTCACCGCCCAACGTTCGCCCAGCAGCAATATTTTTTTTGCAACGAAACCCCATTTCTGACGATCGTAATCAGGTCCGTGGTGGGTGAAAACCACCTTCTTACCCATCACGCGTAAGAGTGGGATCACAAGGCCAGGGCCGATAGCATGGACATGCACAATATCCGAATGGTCGATACGTGTCCTAAACGCCGCTAAAACGGAATGGACAATAGCTTCCAGCGAGCGCTTTTTGGGTGCCCACAGCGCGTAGGTTTCGACTTTTTTATAGACCGATCGTTTGTAATTTACATATGGCGAGCGAGCAATCACGCAAATATCCGCGTCGAACTGCTGCTTAATGGCAGGATAAAGATTCTGACAGTGTGTCTCCACACCGCCCAATACATCGGGAATACCACGCGTTCCAAAAACCGTTATTTTTTTACTCATTCTATGGCCTGCTCAGCAGTTCTTTATACAACGCCTGTAAGGTATCCATATGTTTACTGAGCGCATATTTTTCACTCAACCGCGCACGGCCATGTAAGCCCATATTCCGCGCCTTCTCTTGCGAGTCAGCCAGGGCGTCCATCGCATTTGCCAACTCCTGCGCATTGCCTGGTTCGAATAAAATCCCTTCGATACCGTCACGAATTTGTTCCGGGATGCCGCCAATGCGCGATCCAATAACCGGCTTGCCTAAAGACATCGCTTCCAATATCGCCATAGAACAGTTTTCATAGCATTCAGAAGGAAGGATCACCGCTCGCGCATGCTTAATAAGCTTGTCGAGGGCTTCTCCTTGTTGCACATAACCTAAAAATTCAACATCAGGGTATTTGGCGGCTAATTCATCATGCAACGGACCGTGCCCCACAACTTTCAGCGGCGCGCTGTTCTGCATTTTTTTATGCGCTTCCAACAACGTTGCCACGCCCTTTTCACGGCTCAGACGGCCAAAGTACAGCATATAGCCCTCATCGCTTACTTCGGCCAGGGGACGACTGTCATCAACGCCATTGACGATGACATCAATGCGCGAATTTTGCAGCGTACGCAGCAGGATACCTCGTAAAAAAACACTCGGTGAAATAATCACATCCAGCGCCTGATAGTTTTGTGCAATGTACTGCCAGGTTGCCTCCAGGGAGAGCAGTAAGCTTTTTGAGGCTGAACCTTCCTGGCAACGATACCTGAAGGCATTGAAAACCGTCCCGGTAATACAGGAATCGCACACTTTGCCGTCGCGCAGCATGGAATACGAGGGGCACACAATCTTATAGTCATGCGCAGTCAGCACCGTTTTGCTGCCAAAATTACGCGCAACTTTAATCAACGCCGGTGTTAACTGATGGTAGATGTTGTGAAAGTGGACAATATCCGGGCGCTCTTTTTCTAATAGCGCCAGCATTTTTTTGCAGGCCTGCGAATTATGAATAAAGTTAACCGCCGTTTTGATACCGCCCAGCAGATTGCTCTCTTTGTGGTAGTCCACATTGCTGACGAAATAATCCGCATAGTCCGAGGGGAGATTATTATCATGATGCATAGAGAAATCAATAACCTGCACTCCGGCCTGTTTCAGCATATCGCGCTCTTGAAAATAAACCGTTTCCGCGCCGCCTTTAATGAAAAAAAACTTGTTAACTAATAATACTTTCATGGCGCCTGCCCCGGTTATTCATGAATGATTTTACTGTTGGGTGGAGTCAACGGATCGCGTACTGGTTTAGTCAACCCTTTAACCAGCCCGGCAGAAAGCACGGCCAGGTTCATTACGCTTTGCAGGCCGTTTAATAACGATCGATTCTGTACGGTTTTCAGGGCAATAAATGCAAGTAAGGGCAGAAATGCAATGTCGAAAAGTTCAAGATTGAAGGTCACCGCCGCAATGAACAAGCCAATCAAGTAAACAGAAAAAATCGCCTCGTTCCTGACCATTTTTAACGCTTTGCCGAAATAAGGTTTTCCCCAGGCACAACGTAAAAGCTCGCCAGGGGCCTGATAGTATCCGCTTTTCCAACGGTGCTTGAGCATCTGAAAGGTCGGCATGGTATGCGAAGTATGAATAAAATAAGGAATATCCAGACGCCGCAGTTTATAGCCCGCATCGATTAAACGCAGACCCAGCTCAGCCTCTTCATACGCGTGCAAATTACGGTTAGTCAGATAACCAATTTTCTCAATCGCAGAGCGACGATATAATCCACCACCGCCTAAATGGTCACTATCCCCGAGCGGATAGATTTTATTAATGCGTTGCTTACGAGACTTAAATTCATAGTTAACGGCATCATCCATTTCAACGGTTCCCGCAACGCCTGCATATTCTGGTTCAGCCTGCAAAAAGGCGACGGCCTGATCCACAAATCCTTCTTCCAGCTCCATGTCGCCGTCCATCAACAACAGATATTCCCCTTCACTATACAGATAACCTAACTGGTGCCCGACGCCACAGCAGCGATCGCCAGGGTCAGTTAAGGACACTACGGTCACCCCTTTATCGATCGCAAGCTGTTGGGTGTTATCCGTTGAGAGACTATCTGCCACAATAATTTTATGTGGATAGTCAATAAGCTGCTTACGGATGCTGTCAATCGTCTTCTCAATACATTCAGATTCATTGAGTGTTTTAATACTCACTGAAATAAACGGTTTATTGTCCATACAATTACCCTACGCAGCGAAGGACGGTTCGACGAATCACTAAACTTGCACCTAGTGATAAATAGAACAGGAATTGTAACATCGGTGTAATCATCAGTATCTGGCTGTAAGGTAAGCTAATTAAGCAACTGATAGCAAAAGCGTTAAACGCCGGTGCAAAACTCAGCAACTGGAGATCCTGCTGGTCCAGTTGTTCAAGTCTCAGTAATGGCTTTGGCTGACAAACTTTCAGGATATAAATGAATAAGCTAACAAAGAGTAATGTACCAATCGCCCCCACTTCCCACAGCAGCATACTCAGGGAAGTCGAGTCGAGGATTAAGTTGTAGATAATATTCAAAAATCCCGGCGACACCGTACTACCACTGTTAGTGGCGTTGAGTCCGTAGCCAAATAACGTTCCTGAAAGCCCCCACAGATCGTTATTTTTCAACCAGAACAGGAACGTCGTAAAGCGCCCTAATTCACCGGTAGACATAATGTAGTTTGGATCAAAGATATAGCTTAAGGAGTCGATAAAAATACTTAACGAGCTTTTCGATGGATCGCCGCCGAACGCCGTAGAATAATAGTACGCTAGGATCACAATCGACAGGCTAATGAGCAACAGCATTCCCGCCACAATAACCAATAACGTCTTCAGATTAACCTTACTAACGTCTTTGACGTAGCTCGGTGAGAGCCACACCCACGCCAGGAATATTGGCGATAGCAGGATGACAAACTTCACTTCACCAATTATGCATAACCCGATACCGAGAACAATATGCAGCGCCATGGATTTGAACGTGGTGAGCCCATGCTTATATTCGGAGACTTTTAACAACATAATTAACAGGCAAAACAGCCCCATTGCGGCAGTATTCCCGCCCCCCATGGGGTCACCGCCAAACGTGCCAACCACGGAGTCCCATTTCTCATCTTCGCCGCGCACCGCGACGCGCTGGGGAACGACCAGTAAAACCTGATAAATCATTACCGGGATCTGCGCGTAAAAAACCCAGTACAGATAGCGTGTTACACGATAAATCTGCGACTCCCGGCAAAACCCTAGCAGCAAACAGATCATCACCAGCGACAATGCAATTTCGTTTTTAAATGCCACAATCGCGACGGTGATCCCGCCCTGAATCAACGTCGATGTCCCAGCCAGTACCAGGAACGAGAAATACAACGCCAGAACAATCGTCTCTTGCGCATCCAGTTGCAGCGAGCCATCACGCGTCTGCATCACCAATAATCCCACCATCAATAAGGTGAGGAAAAAAGGTATCCACAGCACTGACTGCATACCGGTAAAGTATTGCACCAAGCCACACAGGATCAGCGTGACAAAAGTATAAACCTGTAAATAGTATCCGGTATTCAGTGTCATATTATCACCGGCTTGTCTTTCAGGAGATTGGCTCGCTTATTCATTTTCAGATAAATGAAGGCGTAGCGAATAAATGTCAGTGAAGAAAACAAGATGACCGACGTTGCATAATCTTTATAAAAATAGGGCGTCACGACAAAAGCGAATAGTACAATCGCCAGCTGTTCCAGTTGGATACGCAGAAAATAGCGATGGGAACCAAAAATAAGTTCTATCACCGTCAGAGGGCTTATCGCCAGCGCAGGGAATAAATAGGGCAACATGTAGCGCGACGTCTCAATGGAGTTAATCCAGTCTTCGCTAAAACCGAGGCGCATCACAATCGGATAGAAAATAAAAACCCCAAGGGTACAGATAACCCCTAGTACCAGCAATAGCATACGTACCTTGGTATATTCCTGATAGTTAAAGGTATTATTTCTGAAGTCGATAGACCACTTGGAGAAAATAGTATTGCGTACCGCGTTGCCGATGATCACCACCGGTGCCAGGCAAAAGCGGCTAACCACGGAAAAATAACCCGCCGTCAGCGCCGAGAACCAAAAGTTAATCAGCATAATCGGCAAATTGCTGCTGGCCATCGCCAGCACTTCCGCACTGCCCACTTTGGTAATGTGATGAATATTCTGTTTGAAAAAATGCCAATTACTGGCGGGTCGCAGATGTCTGGCTGCCACCGAACGAATATCAAACGAATGCAAAATACAGCTTATGGTCAGCGCCATCGTCGCGCAGGCCCACGACCAATAAAACAGCTGTACATAATGCGTAACCAGAACCGAAAGTAATACCACCACTGAAACAGAAATACGCTGGAAAATCAGAAAACGAAAGTTGGCCGTGCGTAGCGACAGGTTTTCCGAGATCAAAACCCACGCCGTTGCCAACGTCAGCAAATAGAGAAACAGGATGTTCTGGTGAAACAGCCACGCGGTGAGCACGGCGTAAGGTAAGGCAATGATCGTGCTTTGGATCAGGCAAAACACAACATTCTGTACCAGTTCGTCATCCTGCTGTTTAGGAATTAACAGCTGTGATGCAAAGGTACACACCTGAGCGCCCACCACGGCGATACTGTAGTTGAGTGCATAAAGCCCCACCTCAGCCATATCGTACTTGTGTGAAATCAACCAAATAGACAGTGCACCAATCAACTGCGAGATGACTGATGAACCGGCTATTGTGGAAGCGCTCTTCAGTAGACTCATACGCGGCCTGGCGTGGTCATCAGTTGATCGGTACTGAAGTTCAGTGAACGCAGACCTTCTTGCGTCTCAAGATCTTTTTCTTCAACCGCATTGAGTACCGCGCCAATTACCACGCCGTTATTCTCTTCCAGCTTATCCAGCGCGTTGGCGATTTGCCCGGCGGACCCCGTCCCGGCTTTCACGATGAAAATCACCCCATCAACGGCGCGTTTAATCAGTTGAACATCCTGACTCTGATTCACAGCAGCGACATCAATAATAATGCGCTGATAGTGCGATTTCAGTTCGCGCATTAAGGGCTCAACGTGCCCCGACGACAGCATCAGTAAAGAAGAGATGGTTGTCTTGCCGTGCGGAATAAAATCGAGATGATCACTGAGCGTAATCCGCGCCTTTTCAAGCTGAACCTCCCCGCGCAACAGTTCTGCCAAACCTGCGGATGTTGCCGACGCCAGTTCAGAAGAGAGCCCATCAGTGTTAAAGAAATCCGCATCAATAAGCAGTGTTTTCTGGTCGAAACTAAAAGAGTTAGCTAACAGATTCGCCAACAAAGAACGCCCATCGCCGTGCTCCGTCGACGCCACCGCAAGCGTCTGTAAAGGTCGATTATCCAGCATAATCCGGGTACGGATACCGTGCACAATATCGGCATTCAGCGGGTTCTTCATGATCATGTCCCGCACCTGCGCGCGCCCTGAGGTTCCGCTAAAACGACGGATTTCACCCAGCGGAGCAACATTGAGCCGTTTTTTCATGCGACTGAGGGTACCGATTGAGTTATCCATTGCCGCTTTAACAATGAAATACATGATACTGAACACCACCACCAGCATGACCACCATCAGCAACAGCAAAGATTTATTCGGTTTCGCCGGTTTTAATGCGGGTACCGCAGGGTCGTATAACACCGCATCAGCATTCACGCCGGACAGAGACAGCTCTTGAGTACGTTGATAAAGCGATTTATACAGGTCTTCCATTTTATCTAACGACAGCTTTTGACTGTTCCAGGCATCCCGTTTTGACGCCATTTTCTGGAAGATCTCTTTCTGCTCAGTCACCTGCTGTTGATAGTTTTTTTCGTCCGCCAGCGCCGCCAGATATTGCTGGCGTAAACCGACTTTCAGCTCACCCAACACTCGTCCAGTCTGGTTTTGGATCGACTGAACATCGGCCTCTGCTTTTAAAATGGCGGGATTTTTTGGCCCGTAGACTTTACGCTGTTCGGACAACGTTCGTTGCGCCTGAATCAACGCAATGCGCAAATCCTGGATCTGAGCATGATTAGAGACCGAAGGCAGCGAGATAACGCTCTCAATGGACTTACCTCCCCCGTTCACCTCGTTATAGACGGATTCAGCGGCAACCCGACGCTGAGTTGCATCGGCCAGGCGATTGGTTACGATACTTAACTGCTCGGTTTCAAAACCATCGATTCCACGGAAGGTCAGCAGCCCGGCATTTTTCAGATAGTTGTCCATCTCGTCTTTTTGCTTAGCTATCGACTTCTGAATCTCTTCCATTTTTTCAAAATTCAGTTCGCGAGCTTTCTCCACCTTCAGACGCTTCTGCTCCACCGTGTAGTTGATGAAAGCCTGCGCGACGCCATTCGCAATGTCAGCCGCAACCTGTGGGGACGTTGATTCATAGGTAATAGACGCCAGGTTCGTCGTACGAATACCAATGACATTCAGATTTTTCGCCAGCGTTTTCAGCGCTTGTTCCATTCTCAGTTGCCGACTTTCATTGCTATCAGCCCCCCGAGCACCGGCTTTTTCCCCGGTAAACTCCGGGTTTTCATCCAGCTTCATATCACGTATGGCTTTCTCCAGCACAATACGTGAATGCATCAACGCATATTGTGTTTCGTAGTAACCACTACGCGTTGAATCGAAACCATCAACCTGTGGAAACGGAGAAACGTTATCAGCTTGCGCCTTAATCAGCACCGTCGCCGTTGAAACATACTTTGAGGACATCATGCTGATTAATGGATACGCGACGACCCCGGCAACGATACCGGCCAGTGCGATTTTCCAGGCGTTCTTTTTCAACTCTTTGGCAAAGCGGGAGAATTCGACACTGCTTTCTCGTTTTTTGCCGTTTTCCACTATAGATAGTTTCATCGTTAGAAGAACCCCATGCCAATAATCACGACATCCCCTGGATGAACAGAGTGCGTTAAATCGACATTCTCAAGCAGCTGATTGCTACCCGACAGACGAATGTTGATATCTTGACGGTCCGCACGGTCTGTAAACCCACCCGCCTGCGCAATAGATTTCTCGACGGTAAGCCCTGGCTCATAGGCGAAGCCATTTGGACTTTTCACCTCGCCTGAAACATAGTATTTGCGGAACTCGGCAATGCTCACCGTCACCATCGGAGTGGTAAAATAATCTCCGGTCAGGCGTTGAGTTAATTCTTTTGTCACTTGATCAACGGTTTTATCTTGTAATTTAAGAGCACCAACAAACGGGAAATTAATTTCCCCACTCTTATCCAAAATAAACCGCATCGTCATATCGGGTTGACCATGAACAGCGATATTGACCGTATCCCCCGCCCCAAGTCGGTAATCCTGCTGAACAGTAGCAGGATCGTCCATTAATCGCGGGCTGGACGTTGTGCATCCGACCAACAGGATACTGAAAAGCAAAACCGCGCACAGTTCTATTATTTTCATTTTAGATCTGAACCTTAGCTTTAAGCATAATCATAGAATTATCATAACCCAACGTTCTAATAACTTCCTGATTGTCGTTGGGACCGATATAAAACGAGTCAGTATCCCTATTCGAATTTAATGTATCTATCTGATATTTAATCTCAAAATTAACCGACGGCGTATAGTCATAGCTCATGGTTACGCTAAACACACCATCTTTATCATGTCGATCCTTGTTCTGTTTTTTATAGTCTTCCGAAGTGAATGAGTAGTCCAATAAAGTAGAAAAACGAGTGCCTAACCAGAAATGCTGGTAAGAAAGGCCATACTGGGTCACTAAAATATATCCCCCAACTTCCGATGGGTCTTTAATGCTTTGCGCAGAGTGGGCCGTGAAAACTGATTGTTGTAATGGCTTCCACTCCGCTTTTATGTCCCAGTTTAGACCATTAAAATCATGCGAGTTTGCGTTGTTTTCAAATGTTTTATACAGCCATGAAATATTCATGTCGACATTGGTTTTCCCCGTCAACTGCGACTTCAGGCCATACAGCAAATAGTACTCATTAGTGTCTTTTTCTGAGTTGTTATCATAGCGACGCTGGTTAGTAATAAAACTATAGCGAAAGCGCGTTCTGGATGTGTACTGGTCAAAAATTTCTGCCACCAAGCTATTTTCGTGCCATTCCTGTTCCTGAATATAATTGTAGAAGTCTTCACTGCTGTCCCGTACATCAGACGTGTTGCCGAAAGTGAGTTTTTTATACAACAACGCCAGTTCCGCTTTCCCACGCCCATCAGGTGCGCCGTAACTGTAACGCAATTCACTGTTGATAAAATTCGTCGTCAGTGGAGATGTAATCCCATACTGCTCGAATTGGCCCGGGAGAAAACCCTCGGTAATACCGCGACCACGGGATTCATGCCCAAGCGTATCCTCCAGATTGAGGGTTAGACCATGCTTGAGCCCGTACCGCCAGGCACCGTTAAAACGGAAAAAATGATCGTTATAGTTATCAGCGGAATCACTGGAGTAGTTACGATAATCTCCGGAATACATCAGTAAATACTTATCCTGACCACGCTCTCCGATCATACTCAGTACAGGCGCTGCGCTCTGAAACGAGGAACCAATAGCATCGCTGCTATGTGGCTGATAAGAAACGTTATCATTATAACCATAATCCACAGCGACCTTGCCCTGGAAGTCGATTCCCGCAAAGCCAATGTGTGATTTCGGGGTTAAATCAGCCCATGCGGGCTGCGATATCACGATTCCGGTAATCACTATCAATTTAGTATGCATTCTTACCGACAAATCCTTTGAAAATAGTTTTAATGATGATTTTTATATCCAGCCATAACGACCAGTTTTGAATGTACTCAATATCGTACTGAACCCGTTTTTCCATCTTATAAAGCGCATCGATTTCCCCGCGGAAACCGTTGATCTGTGCAAGCCCAGTGATCCCAGGCTTCACTTTATGGCGGATCATGTAATTTTCGACCTGTTTGCGGTACTGCTCATTATGCGTTACCGCATGAGGTCTGGGACCGACAATCGACATACTTCCCTGCAAAACGTTAATAAATTGCGGAAGTTCATCCAGCGAAGTGCGGCGTAAAAAGCTCCCGAATTTGGTTACCCGCGGATCGTTTTTCGTGGCCTGAATAACCGTATCGGAATTCTCCATGACGCGCATAGAACGAAACTTCCAGACCTTAATTTTTTGCCCGCTAAGACCATAGCGGTCCTGTTTGAAAAACACCGGCCCGCGGGACGTGAGTTTGATACCAATGGCAATAGCCAGCATCAGCGAGGAAATCATCACCATAATGATGCTGCCAAGAACCAGATCTTCCGCCCGCTTAATAAACGACCCCGCCCCTTCAAACGGTGAACTGAAGATACCGATAGTTTGCAGGTTGTGGATGGAGCGTAACTTGGACATGTTGTTACTATAGGTATAAAAGTCAGGGACAATATAGGTATCTACGGTGGTGTCAGACATCATCGCTAAAAAATGACGAATTCGGTGTAAAGCAACCATCGGTAAAGCGATGTAGATTTCGTCTATATTTCCCTGCCTGGCTTCCTCAACTAAATTGCTCACCGAGCCGCGAAAGGGACTTTTTATTTTCTCCACCACATCGCCGCAACGGGATGGACTGCGCTCATCATAAAATGCCAGGTCTAATTTGATATTGGCATATTCAGTGGTCAATGCGTTTTCCGCCGCCAGACCGTTCTCAGTAAGCCCAATCACAGCAACGCGAATATTTTTCCTGGCGGTGTATTTGAAAAGAAAAAAGCGGATATAGTATAGAAAAGGTAATGGAATGAAGTACCAGTAAATAATGGCTGAATAAAACGGTGAAGGCAGTCTGTCTAAGTAGCCGAGTGATTCAGGCTCAGCCACCGTCATACTGACCAGTTCGTTAAAAAAAATCGCCAGCAGCGTACAAAAAACCAAGCGTTTTTGATTACGCAAACCGATCGTCTTAATCTTTTGCTGGTACATTTTAATGTATTCAGCAAACAGTAAGAAAAAGATCGAGAAGAGAAGACTCAAAATCGCAATGGTGTTAAAGGGCACCAAACCCAGCAGATGGGCGCTAAAAATTAACACCACATTGATAACAATGAAATCGACCAGTTTTAAAAAGACCGGATATCCTTGACTGCTAATCTTTAGCGAATTTTTAAGCATATCTCAACCTATTATCGATTGATCTTTAATTGTTTTTTTCTTATTTCATGATGTTAATTATATCACAAGCTTAAAAAACACAAGGGTAGATTGTCAGCAAATGTAAAAAGAAAGATAGTAAGTTGTGACAAGCACCTCACAAGATATCAGCATCAATATGATTTTATTGACTATTAAAATCAAGCTCGATTTATTATCCACATTAGAAAATATAATTACCTGCAACAAAAATCGCATTGACAGATAACAATTCATGAACTAATAGCAAGTGCAATTGTATGATGAATACCCGGGTCACTTACTGGGGTAGGCTCATCGGGAGCCTCTCACTTGCCGCCTTCCCACAACGAGAAATCCGTAGCATATATAAGCGTATATAATATCCTTTAGAAAAATAACACGGGAATATATTAACAAGAAAATGATTAGCAAGCTTACTGTAAGCGTAATGCTTACTGATTGGATCATAGAATTATCGTCATTCTGATGTACAAAAATGAAGAACAATCAAATTCAGCACAAAAAATTTAGTTTAAATAATTGTAGCAACTCCGATGACTGGAGATGACCAACATGACTTTACAGGTATAAAAAACACACTGTAACTGATCAACCCCAAAATGAATATCACATCTCGCTAATATCAACATTCTGCGAATTTATACATCTAACAACAGCAATTTCAACACAGATCAACCCGCTCATTCAAAACACCAAAAAAGAATAAATGACAACATTGATATTTTGTTAAATGTACCACAACGATAATCCCATACGTTATTTATAATCATGTATACACCGTGTTAAAAAACCTGAAAAGATTACTGAAACACCCTTTCATCACACATAAAAAATTATGTTTACTTATTTTTCGCAAATAAATAATATCCGCAGTGGATTACTTGTTGAGCAATTTACAAACGTTAATCGTTTCTTTCAAATGAAGTCCTGCATCATTTTTTGACATTGATGTACTCCGGCTGAATCTGCGCCTCTGACAAGTACTCTTCTGGGTAAATAATAAATTTAACGGAGTTATGATGAAGAAAATTACACTCACCTGCACCGCGCTGGTTGCTTTGTTTGCGGCTAATGTTGGCGCGGCAGGAAGTACTAATTACGCCACCACCGCGGGAGCAGGTTCTAAAGCCACCGCGACGGTCCATTTTACCGGTGAAATTGTTGCCAGCACCTGCGTGGTGAACACCGCCAATCCAACAAATACAAACGTCGTATTACCACAAGTCACCAACCAGTTATTTGGCGGCGCGGGCTCTACCACCGGCGATACTCAGTTTACGTTGCAATTTACCGGCTGTAGTGGCGCAACGGGAGCACACAGCTATGTGGTGGTCTTTACCGGTAAAAATCCTGGCAGTAATACCACATTGTTGGAAGCAACTCGTACAACAGGAGCAGCCACCGATGTCGGCATTGAAGTGGACAATAAAGGTAACTCAGGTAAAGCCCTCGATTTCTCCGCTAGTCAGAATGAAGTGTCATTGACACCGAACCAAAACGGCGATGCACATATTGATTTGGTCGCCAAATATCAGCAAATAGGCGCAACGCTGCCTGCGGCAGGCACAATTACTGCGGATATGAATTACACCGTCATTTATAAATAACGGACGTTGATTGCTATGGATGGCACTGTTCCCTGAATCTGGAAAGTGCACCTGATGAATAAAGTCTTCTTTTATCTGTTGCTGTGCGTGGTTAGCACCGCACACAGCGCGATTAATTTGGGTCAAACACGCGTTATTTATAATGAGAACGATAAAGCAGCGATGTTTGACGTCAACAATAATACAGACAAGCCATATATGGTACAGACATGGCTGGATAAGGGTAATCCGGATGAGACGCCGGCCAATCTGCCAATGATAATTACCCCGCCGATCCTGAAACTCGACGGCCATAAATCCGCCGTGTTGCGGGCGATTTACCAGGGCAACGGGTTTCCCCAGGATGTTGAATCGGTATTGTGGATTAACGTGCAGGAAATCCCCACCATTGAAAACGAGGAAAATACCTTACAACTGGCGCAACGTATTCGCATCAAACTCTTTTATCGCCCTGCGGGGTTGAATATGACGCTACCTGAAGCGGTTGAGAAATTACAGTGGCAATGTCACGGAAATACTCTGCGTGCCGTTAATCCGACACCGTTACATATTTCTCTGACGCAATTGCATATTAACGGCCAAAACGTTGATGCCGATATGGTTAATCCTCATGGCGAACGCACGTTTACGCTGTCGCAGCAAAAAGTTAGCCACATCGACTTTAACTGGGTAGATGATTACGGCGGTACTAACGCGGTCAATAACGTCCCGATATCGTGTTATTAAGCCAGGGGTTGCAATGATGATAAAAAATAAGCAACCGCAACGGTTTAAGGAAAGGGTCTTTACGCTGTCAACGTTGGTCCTGTGTATGCCTGCTTACGCCAGCGGTGCGCCACAGTTTAATACCCGCTTTGTGCATGGTGCGCAAAATATCACCTCCGTGGTGCAAATCGCCCGTAATGATGGGCTTAGCGAAGGGACGTTTGAATACGATATTTATATTGATCATAGCTTCGTTGAGACGCGCAATGTTGCCTTCAAAAGACGTCAGCCAGAAGGCAAGCCACAACCCTGCCTAAGCGCTGACGATCTGCGCAGATACGGGATTAAAATCCCGGATGACCGCAGCGATACCTGCATTGAGCTCACAGCGCTGATAGCAAACAGCCGCCTGACGGCAGATGCAAACTACCAGCGTATTGATATTTCAGTGCCGGAAGCTTTTCTGCTCTCGACCGCACACGATGCAGTCCCGGAGTCTGCCTATGACGATGGGATTAATGCCGCTTTTGTCGGCTACAACGCCAATACCACCCGCCTGGTCGAACAGGGTCAGGATCATGACTCCGTCTTTGCCAGTTTTGCCAACGGCATCAACCTGGCGGGATGGCATTTCCGTAACCAGTCCACGTTCAGCTACGCCAGCGGTTCAGGCCGCCAGTGGCAGGCGGTTTCTACGTGGGTGGAGCGCAATATTGTTGCGCTACGTAGCCGCTTGCGCATCGGGCAAACCTACACGGATGACAATGTGTTCGACAGCATCCAGTTTACCGGGGCGCAGCTCACCAGCGATGAAAATATGTTGCCTGATAGCCAACGCGATTTTGCCCCGGTCGTTCGTGGCGTCGCCAACAGCAATGCCACAATCGAAATCCGGCAAAATGGCTACCTGATCTACAGTAAAAACGTCGCGCCGGGCGCGTTTGACATCGACGATATTAACCCCAGCAACCAGAGTGGCGATCTGGATGTTAGCGTTATTGAAGCCGATGGCAGCCGTCGCAATTTCAGCGTGCCTTATTCGGCGGTACCGAACATGCTGCGCGCAGATAACAGCCGTTTTCAGTTTACGGCCGGGGAATACCGTGACGGTTACAGTGGCGGCTGGCGGCCCCGTTTTGTCCAGGGAACGTTGAGCTATGGCCTCAGCTCTGGAACCACGCTGTACGGCGGTTTACTGGCGGCGGAAAGTTACAACGCGATTGCCACTGGGGTCGCTCAGGATCTGCATCAGTTCGGCGCGATCTCCTTTGATATCACCACCGCCCGAGCACAGCTTGCCAGCGGAGAAGCGTCCACGGGGCAAAGTTACCGTTTCCTGTATTCTAAATCGCTGAACCAGTACGGCACGGATTTCCGTCTGGTTGGCTACCGCTACAATACATCCGGCTATTACAGCTTTAGCGACACCATTAACGAGCATAACAGCTGGTCCTCGGGTTATTACGACATCGCCTATGACGACCCCAATCAGCAGCTGCGTTACCCTGGCGAGCAGCACAACAAAAAGCATTACTACACCAGTAACTACAATAATCGCCGCCAACGTTTTGAGGTTTCTGTTAATCAGCGTTTGTGGGATAACGCCTCGCTTTACGTCAGCGCCAGCCAGCAAAACTACTGGCACAACGGGAGTCACGACCGCACGATACAGCTGGGTTACAACGATACGCTGGGGAAAATCAACTGGAGCGTATACGTGCAGGACACCCGCAACCAGTACGACTACCAGGACCGCAGTATCAACCTGACGTTATCCATCCCATTTGATTTCATGGACAGCCACGGCTTTGTCTCTGCCAACGTGATGCATAGCCAGCAGAATGGCGACAGCTACTCCACCAGCTACAGCAACACCGCATTTGACGATCGTCTGAGCTGGGGCGTTCAAGGCAGTACCACCGATCGACAGGATTCCGCTGCCGGCGTTAACGCCGCCTGGCAAGGCGACAAGATGAACGTTCAGGGAGGCTATAGCGCCGGGCGCAACTACCAGAATATGAATATGGGCATCAGCGGCGGGGCGATGCTGCACGCAGGCGGCGTTACGCTTATGCACTCTCCGGGTGACACCATGGTGTTGGTCGAGGCTCAAAATGCCGACGGCGTCCATATCCAGCAACAAAACGGCGTGGCGATAGACGGTAACGGCTATGCGGTCCTGACTGCGGCAGATGCCTGGCATTACAACGTGGTGAGTCTGAATACCGCCGATATTGGCGCCGGTCTGGATATTCCCCAGGCACAGAAAAAAATTGTCCCGACAGAGAAAGCCATCGGCAAAGTCGTGTTTGAAACCTTCAGCGGGCGCAACTATCTGGTGAATGCCGTCATACCTGGCAACATAGCCCCGCCGGTTGGTGCGATCGTTCGGGATGCAAAAGGCCGCAATCACGGCCTGGTCGGTTTGCATGGCGCTCTGTATGCCAGCGGCGTGGAAGATAATTCGCGCCTGGAAGTGCGCTGGGGCTCACATACCAATGAACACTGCTTTATTCAAATGCCGGATAACCATCACCAACCGGTGAAGAAAATCGGATATACACAAATTACTGCCCAGTGCGTCGGTTCGTAAGGTGCAATCAATGAATCCGTTAAAAATAGTTAAACTCGTGGTGCTGTTTTGTTTGCCGATCTTCAGTAGTACAAGCTATGCGGTTACCTGTACAGCAAACAGCGTCTCTGTACACGTTGATCCGATTAAAATTAGCCGCAGCACCGCCGCCGGAGACACCGTCTGGGTGTCCAATTCACAGACCGTTAGCGTCACCTGCAGCGACACGGACCATATGCCCCAGGGTGAAGCGGCCAGAATCTACATCGATCCCGACCATGAGTTTGCGCATTTTTTGCAGGGAACCAATATGAAACTGGTGGTGAGCATCGATGGTCGTTCTTACGATCAGAGCGCGCAGGCCGTCACCACGCAATATCAGGCAACGCTGCCCCGAACAGGTTCAAACGGCTACTGCAATAGTAACAGCCACAGAAATACCAGTGCCTGCCTGGCACTTCCGCAAACTTTCTCTGTCACCTTTAACCTCAGTCTGGTCGCCACCGGAAAGCTCCCGGATCCTTTGCCCGCACTGGCGGGTCGCACCATCAACAAAGTTTTCGTCGTCGACGGTATTGGCAGCATTAACTCTTGCAGTACGCATTGTTCCGCCAGCAATCCGGCAAAAAACTTTGGCCCCGCGCTGACCGGCCTGAATAACATCAGTTATATCAACTGCGAACCGATCGTCTTGATCGCCTCTGATAAGGGAACGGATACCGTCGAGTTTGGCAGGATCAGCATTACCGAAGCCAAAGCGGGCAAGGATAACAGCCACAGCAAACAGTTTGCCGTTATCGCTGCAGAAGCTGCCGGGAAGCATGAATGTCGCGGCATCAATTACGCGATAACCTTTACCGGCACCACGCACAACAGCGGCACGGTTTTTACCGGTCAGGGTACGCCGGATATCGGCGTTACGCTTCAGGATGCTGCACGGCCCGGCGCCGGGGATATTATCAGCGGCAACCGCATCGATTTTACCAGCGGCGCGTTTAACAACCAGAGCGACAGTCGGCGCAAAGAGTTCATGGCGACCCTGTTCTGGCTGAAGAACCCTCCTCAACCAGGCGCATTTAGTATCCCGGTCAATGCGACAGTGACCTTTAAATAACGGGCGCAGGACGACACCGATCGTCCTGCCCTTCTCGCTCCAGACATAAAAACCGCATCCGTACGCTTAACCCGCCTAATGCTTCACTCCGGGATAGCTGTGGGTGCGTACGATGCAGGCGAGCAATGTCGTTGACCAGCGCCAGACCGATTCCTGCCCCAGGAATATTGCCGACGTTATCCAGACGATGAAACGGGAGCAGCGCCTGATGCACCATTTGTTCATCAATGCCTGGCCCGCTATCTTCAACCACCAGCACCACAGCCTCTCCTTCTCGCCGCAGTCGGGCAGTCACCACGCCATACGGCGGCGTGTATTTCAGTGCGTTATCCAGCAGATTCCCGCACAGTTCCCCGAGCAAGACTTCGTCGCCCTCGACCCACACCGCGTCCTGATCCCCTTCATAGCCCAGATCGATCCCTTTACTACGCGCTTGCGCCAGCCGGGTAAAACAGCTGCTTTGCACCACCTCATACAGATTAACTGGCGAGAAATGCCTTTCCCCTTGCTCTTTGCGCTTCACCGCAGACAACTGCAACAGCCTTTCAGTCAGTTGAATGGTGTTATCCAGCGTGGTACTCATGGCTTGCAGACTCTCGTACCACTGCTGCGGCTGCTGACTGGCGAGAGCCACCGCCGCCTGAGTTTTCAGCACTGCCAACGGCGTTTTAAGCTGATGGGAAGCATCCGCGCTGAAGCGCTCCTGGCGAGAAATCAGGCCGCGAAGTCGGTCCAGATAGCGGTTAAACGCCACAATCAGTAGACGGGTTTCCGACCACGGCAGCAGCTCCGGCAGCGGCGTCAGTAGCCCCGGCTCACGACGCACCATCAGCGATGACAGCTGGCGCATCGGGCGCAGCACCCGGCGCAGCAGCCAGCCAACCAGCACCAGAGTCAGTAGTACCAGCAGCCCTTGCGAAACCCACGAGGAAAACAACAGCTGTCGCGCCAGATAACGCCGCGATTGCAGCGTTTCGGCAACATAAATCTCCGCCATGCCAACAATGCCACCTTCGTTGACAGGCTGCAGCAGACGCGCCACACGGATTGCCTCACCGCGATATTCAGTGTGATAAAACCATGCCAGCGCCGGATAAAGCCGCGTGCGCGAAGTTGCAGGTGGCATCGCCGGTAAATCGTCATAACCAGAGATAACCTTCCCCGCCGGATCAACCACTTTGTAATACAGTCGGTCGTTCATATTCAATTCAAAGCTGTCCAGCACCACCCATGGCACATTCACTTCTAACTGTTTATTGCGCACCACCAGCCGCTCGGAGACGGTCCTGGCGGATGAAAGCAGCGTGCGGTCATACGCCTGGGTCGCCGCCTGTAGCGCACTGACATAGCTGTTAAATGCTGACAAGCCCCACAGCAACATTAGCGGCAGGCCCAAAAACATCAGCAGTTGCAGGTATAGCGATTGGGGTTTAACCCACTTCATCGCTACGCTCCAGCACATAGCCCAGACCACGCAACGTGGCGATGCGCACATCACTTCCCTGTAGCTTTTTGCGCAAACGATGGATATACAGCTCAATGCTTTCAGGACTGACCTCATCACTCAGGCTGAAGACCTGCTCAAACAACTGCTGGCGTGAAACCGGTCGCAACCGACGGTACATCAGCACCGTCAACAGCGCCTGTTCTCGCGGCGTGAGCGCCAACGACTGCCCCTGCAACAGAAAATAGCCTTCATCGTGAAACGCCAGCTCCCCCAGTTGCTGTATGCCTTGCACCTGTCCCGCACTGCGACGCAGCAAGGCTCGCAACCGAGCATCCAACTCCTCTATTTCAAACGGTTTTGCCAGATAGTCATCGGCTCCGACGTTCAACCCTTTCACCCGATCGGCCACCGCGCTACGCGCCGTCAGCAGCAGGACAGGAAGCGTCTGCCCGCGTTTGCGCAGCCGCTTAACGACTTCCAGACCATCCAGCCCCGGCATATTGATATCCAGCACCGCCAACGCGTATGTTTCGCCATGTAAAAGATGGTCGGCCGCCAGGCCATCAAAAACGCAGTCAACGGCAAAACCGTTTTGCACCAGCGCTTTCTCCAGCCAGTGAGCTAACTCACGGTTATCTTCCGCTAATAAGAGACGCATATCACATCCTGTAAAGTTTCTGCCGCATTGAAAGGGAATTGAAAGGTTAATGTTTTAACAATCACGCAACCGAACTGCTACACATCGGCTCACATAATCACAAAAATCTTCTTCCGTACCCGAAAATCCGGTTTTCCGGCGTGAGGATAAACAATGAAAAAACAGTTACTTCGTACCCTTACTGCAAGCATTTTACTGATGAGTACCTCTGTACTGGCCGAACAAGCGCCATCGCGCACTGAATGTATCGCCCCTGCTAAACCCGGCGGTGGTTTCGATCTCACCTGTAAGTTGATTCAGGTGAGCATGATGGAAACCGGTGCTATCGAAAAACCGATGCGCGTAACTTATATGCCTGGCGGCGTTGGGGCCGTGGCCTATAACGCTATCGTCGCTCAACGCCCGGCTGAAGCGGGAACCGTGGTGGCCTTCTCCGGCGGCTCCCTGCTGAACCTGTCTCAGGGCAAGTTTGGTCGCTACGGTGTGGATGATGTCCGCTGGCTGGCAAGTGTCGGCACCGACTACGGCATGATTGCCGTACGTCAGGATGCGCCATGGAAGACGCTGAAAGATCTGCTTACGGCAATGGAGAAAGACCCTAACAGCGTGGTCATTGGCGCAGGTGCTTCTATCGGTAGCCAGGACTGGATGAAGTCGGCGCTGCTGGCGCAAAAAGCCAATGTCGATCCGCACAAGATGCGCTATGTGGCTTTTGAAGGCGGTGGCGAACCGGTTACCGCATTGATGGGAAATCACGTACAGGTGGTTTCCGGCGATCTCAGTGAGATGGTGCCCTACCTCAGCGGCGACAAAATCCGCGTGCTCGCGGTGTTCTCCGATCAACGCCTACCGGGCCAGTTAGCCAACGTGCCAACCGCCAAAGAGCAGGGTTATGACCTCGTGTGGCCTATCATTCGTGGCTTCTACGTTGGGCCAAAAGTCAGCGACGCCGAGTATCAGTGGTGGGTTGATGCCTTTAACAAACTCCAGCAGACCGATGAGTTTAAAAAACAACGCGATCTGCGCGGTCTGTTTGAGTTCAACATGAGCGGCAAACAGCTCGACGACTACGTGAAAAAACAGGTTACGGATTATCGTGAGCAGGCGAAAGCCTTCGGTCTGGCGAAGTAAACGCAGAGGCAAAGATGATGAGTGATCGTATTTTTGCAGGTATCTGGCTGTTGCTCTGCATAGCCGGGCTGTTCGTGGCCTGGCAAATCAGCAGCGAATACAGCTATGAACCCGTAGGGCCGCGTCCCTTCCCGCTGGGCATTATCAGTCTGATGTTGGTATGCGCCGTGGCGCTGCTGTTGCGCCATCCGGATACCATCAGTTGGCCCCGTCGCCACGTGCTGCAAAAGCTGCTGACGATGGTAATTGTTCTGTTGATGTACGCCTGGGGTTTTGAGTGGCTCGGTTTTCCCATCGCCACCGCCATTCTCACCGTGGTGATTGGCATGCTGTTCGGCGCAACCATCCCGGCTGCGGGTATTTCCGGCGCAGTGCTCGGCATTCTGCTGTGGTATGCCTTTGACCGACTGCTTGACGTCACCTTACCACTCGGCGCCTGGCTGGGTTAACGGAGAAACGATGGATACCTGGATTTATCTTTCTCAGGGTTTCGCGGTGGCAATGACGCCGGAAAACCTGGTCATCGCCTTGATAGGCTGTTTTGTAGGCACCATTGTGGGTTTGCTGCCTGGCCTTGGGCCAATCAACGGCGTGGCGATCCTGCTGCCGCTGGCCTTTGCTTTGCATCTGCCCGCAGAATCCGCGCTGATCCTGCTGGCTACGGTTTACATTGGCTGTGAATATGGCGGGCGCATCTCCTCCATCCTGCTGAATGTTCCCGGCGATGCGGCGGCGATTATGACCGCGCTGGATGGTTACCCGATGGCGCAGCAAGGACGCGGCGGCGTGGCACTCTCTATCTCGGCGGTCAGCTCTTTCTTTGGTTCGCTTATCGCCATTGGCGGCATCATTCTGTTCGCCCCAGCGTTAGCCCAATGGTCGCTGGCCTTCGGTCCGGCAGAATACTTTGCCTTAATGGTTTTCGCCATTGCCTGTCTCGGCAGCATGATGGCGCAAAATCCGCTGAAATCATTTCTGGCAGCGCTTATCGGTCTCGGACTTGCGACCGTCGGCGTAGACGCCAACACCGGGGTTTATCGCTTTACTTTTGACAGTGTCCATCTCTCCGACGGTGTGCAGTTTATCGTAGTGGTGATTGGGCTGTTCTCTGTCTCTGAAATACTGTTAATGCTGGAACATACCAGCAGTGGCCAGACGCTGGTGCGTAAAACGGGCCGCATGTTGTTCAACGCCAAAGAAGGCGCACAGTGCGTAGGGGCCACCCTGCGTTCATCAGTGATTGGCTTTTTCGTCGGCGTTCTGCCTGGCGCTGGCGCCACCATTGCCAGTGCCATCACCTACATGACCGAGAAAAAGCTCAGCGGCAACAGCGACAGCTTTGGCAAGGGGGATATTCGTGGCGTAGCAGCACCAGAAGCCGCCAACAACGCCTCGGCCTGCGGCTCTTTCATCCCGATGCTGACGCTCGGCGTGCCGGGCTCCGGTACCACGGCGGTGATGATGGGCGCGCTGACGCTGTACAACATCACCCCGGGGCCGGCGATGTTCACTGAACAGCCGGATATCGTCTGGGGGCTGATTGCAGCGCTGCTGATCGCTAACGTAATGCTGCTGGTGATGAACATTCCACTGATCGGTCTGTTTACCCGCATGGTGACCATTCCGCTGTGGTTTTTGGTACCCGCTATTGCGGCAGTCTCCGCGGTAGGTGTGTACGCTGTCCACAGCACTACCTTCGATTTGGTGTTGATGGTCGCCCTCGGCGTGCTGGGCTACATTTTGCGTAAAATGCACTTCCCAATGTCGCCATTGATTCTGGGCTTCGTTCTCGGGGAAATGCTGGAGCAGAACCTGCGCCGGGCGTTGTCTATCAGTAACGGGAGTATGGATATTCTGTGGGCCAGCGGCGTGGCGAAAGTGCTGCTGGTGATGGCGGTACTGGTTATCGTGGTCCCGCCGGTGCTGCGCATGATCCGTAAACGCAACAGCAAACCGCAGGTGGATATCGGTTAGTAACGCGCCTTGTCCGGCCTACGATTAATCGCCACTGTAGGCCGGATAAGCGCAGCGCCATCCGGCATTTTCATCTTAATTCCTGAACTGCACTAAGAACGTGCTCAACAAACCGTGTCAGCTTGGGCAACGGACGCAAATCCTGTCGCCACAGCAAATGAATCGGCCGCGGCTGTGGCGTAAATCCTTCCAGAATACGAACCAACTTGCCAGTAGCCAGCTCTTCTGCCAACAGCACCTCCGGTTGCAATAACAGCCCAGCCCCCGCTACCGCCGCCATACGCAGGCCATGACCATCGTTACAGCGCAGGATTGCATCGCGTTTCCATCTGACTTCCCCCGTCACGCCAGGCAGTATCCACTCGTTGCGAGCCGTCCACACGGTATGGGACAGACACAGATGATCCACCAGATCCGCGGGCGACCGGGGGGTGCCATGGCGGGCAAGATATTCTGGCGAAGCACAAATTGCCATACGGTAGGGACACAGGTATTTCGCCACCACGTCAGTCTGATGGATATCGCCAATGCGGATCGCCAGATCGACACCTTCATTAACCAGATCAACCATCCGGTTGGTTAGATCCAGTTCAATGCGCACCTCTGGCCAGGTCTGTAAAAACGCAGCGGCCAGTGGCGAGATCACGCAAGCGCCAAAAGACGTGGGCGCGCTTATGCGCAGCGTCCCTGCTGGTGCCAGCCGCAGACGCTCTACCGAACGTTCGGCTATCGATACCTGCTCCAGCACGCGACGGGCTTCTTCAAAATAGACGCGTCCGGCATCGGTCAGACTCTGGCGACGCGTATTGCGCTCCAGCAAACGCGTGCCGAGCTGCGCTTCCAGTTGGGCGATATATTTTCCCACCATCACCGCAGACATCTCGAGCCTCGTCGCCGCAGAAGTAAAGCTCCCGCTCTCCACCACGGCGACAAACGTTTCCATGCCGCGTAACTTATCCATATTGCAAACCCCTGGTTAGTAATCATCTAACTTTTAGCCAGTTTATCCGATTTCATTTTCATTAAAGAATAGCGGCTCACACTATTGCGGAGGTGGTTATGAAAATCGTCATTATTGGTGCCAGTGGTACAGTGGGTCGCGCAGTCACAGAAACGTTAAGCCGTAAACATGAGGTGATCCGCGTAGGTCGCACGCAGGGGGATTACCAGGTCGATATCACCTCGCAGGAGAGTGTCGAGGCATTGTTCGAAAAAGTCGGTCGGGTAGATGCGATCGTTTCCGCCACCGGCAATCTGTTCTTTGGACCGCTGTCGACAATGACCGACCAGGACTTTAATCAGGGGCTTCAGGATAAACTGTTAGGCCAGATACGTCTGGCCTTAACCGGGCAGCATTTCCTCAATGATGGCGGTTCGATAACGTTAATTAGCGGCATTATCGCCCACGAGCCCATCGCACAAGGCGCAAATGCGGCAACGATCAATGCCGGTCTGGAAGGATTTGTGCGCGCCGCTGCCTGTGAGCTAAAGCGTGGTCAGCGTATTAACCTGATAAGTCCGACCGTACTGAGTGAATCCGCCGAAGCCTTTGACGGGTTCTTCCCCGGCTTTGAAAGCGTCCCCGCCGTCACGGTCGCCAACGCCTATCGCCGCAGCGTCGAAGGCATCCAGAGCGGGCGCATTTATAAAGTGGGTTACTGTTAACCGTTTTTTCTCGCCTCTTACGTCATCAGTAAGAGGCGAGGAGTCGCATATTTCAGGCACCCGTTTCGTTTCTGATCCGCGCATTGATGTATTCCACGGCCTGCGTGACGTCCATAATGCCGTTAATCGCATTCGTCACGCCTTGCCCGATAATAATCTCTGCCTGTCGCAGGTTAAAAGGCTCACCTTTACTTCCCTGAGACTCCCGTATTCCCGTCATGCCTTTTTCATTCAGTAAATTAAACCACGGGTAGAGATTGAGAACATTTTGATCGTGACATATTCCAGACCAGGCGCTGTTGCCCCCCAATAGAACCAGATGGCGCGAAATTTCATCGGAATAAAGCCAATGAAAAAACTGCTCAACCTGTTTTTTCTTCTTACTGTAGCGAGACATTCCAATAGAGCCACCGCCCAATTGTGGAAGCTGCCCCGGAACGGGAGCATAGCCAATCGTGGGGGCGATAGTCGTATGCGCAACATCGTTAAACAAATTGAGATACATAATCAGCATGGCGAGATTTCCACGCTCAAACTGTTTAACCGCATCACTCCACCACTCGCCAGGGAGATTCACGGCGATAGAAAGCTGGTGCAGATATTCTTCGAGTGCAGCGGCAGCAAGCGAAGCATCAAGTTGTACCGGCTCGCCCTCACGCACCAATCGTCCCCCTAACGCGTAGTAACGCAGCAAGTACTCAGTGGCGATAAGTCCTGAGCTGCCCAACGTCACCGCCGTTCCCATCGGACGCTGTCTGTTTTCTGGCTGATGCAATTGACTAAAGAAAGCGGCAATTTCATCAAATTGTGCGAAATTCTCTGGTAGCGTTAACTCTTTGCCTGTTGATTCATAAAACATCCGTTTAATCGTCGCATCTTCAAACAGATCTCGTCGATAAAACAGAAGCTGCATACTGGCATCAAAGGGAATTGCCCATGCAGTCCCATTCACCTGGCTGAAGTGCTGCTGAATTTGCTCAGAGAAGTTATCCAGCAATAACGGGAGCTGGGGGGAGACCGACTCCAGCGGCAATAATGCTTTTTCTGCAAACCAGGGAAAACATGCCATATCGATTCGCAGTAAATCGTAATAAGGGTGCAGGTGAAGATGAGAGAGAATTTCAAAAACCTCATCATACGGATAAACCGCAAGATTAACCTTAATACCGGTCTGGCGATAAAAGTGAGGTAACAGTTTCTTCAGCGCATCGGTCGAAGGGCTGGGCAAAATTAACATATTCAGCGTCGCCTCCGTCTCATGAGGCGGAGCGTATTGTCCATTCCAGGAAAAACCGCAATTCGTCAGAATACGGTGCTTCTCTTTACTTTTGGGTTGGCGAATACATGAAGCAATAGTTGTCCCCAGGCGGGCATAATCCATCTGATAGCTGGTGATTCCATCAAAAGATGCAGGAAGATTATCACTCAGTTGTACTATCGGCGGGCAGGACTGAGAACTCCCAAACCAGGACGCTTGCGTCAACGCACGCGTCTTCTCACTGTCCTGAACAATAAACAGATCGGGTATCGCCCCCCGGAAAAAGTCAAACGCGACGGTGTTAACTTCACTGGCATGCGCAGGTATAACCGTAAGCTTTGTGTGCGGACTTAACTCCCGGCATACCTTCTGTATCGCTTGAGTAAAGTGTGCGCTGTGGGCAAATTCCAGCGGTTCGCAGAAAACACCAATATGACCCGGCTGCTGCGCCAGTGCCCTTCTTGCGGTTTCTTCCCCTGCGGTCACATAGTCAAGGCTAATATAACAAACTGCACCGGCTGGCTGGCGATACGCAAAAAGCACATTCTCCGGGGAGAGCCTGAGCATATCGTAATAGGGCTGGCTGTTGTCCAGGCAACTCACGGTGACAACAGCCTGGTAAGACTTTGCCGCCAGTGTTTGCAAAATATCCAGTTCCAGATTGGGCAAATCATTAGTCAGGTAAAGATCAACCGGTTCGCTGAGTGAAGGTTGCCAGGCCTGGTGTAATCCCCGATAAAGTTGATAGTAACGTTCCGCATTGATGTCCGGCAGAATCAAGGCCACTCCCTGACTTTTGCTGGCTCTCAATGATTGCGCCTGCGCATTCAACTGATAGCCAACTTCTCGGGCCGCACGTTGAACCGCTTCAATCTTCTCAACGCTTACATTTCCTCTGCCATTGAGCACATTCGAGACAGTCCCATGCGACACACCGGCAATTCTTGCTATGTCTTTGATAGTTGGCATTTTTACATCCTTCCCCTGATGTTTTGATGCTAGCACGGCGCTCATCAGGAAACTATCTCCTGCAAGATAATTTGAACGTTACAATATTAAAAAGTACATTTTATCAA
Source organism: Citrobacter sp. Cf136 (assembly GCF_030333815.1). Lineage (NCBI taxonomy): Bacteria > Pseudomonadati > Pseudomonadota > Gammaproteobacteria > Enterobacterales > Enterobacteriaceae > Citrobacter > Citrobacter sp. Cf136. The sequence goes on from NZ_JAOWFE010000041.1 coordinate 131,424, forward strand.
CACACTCTGATAACTATCTCTCAACCCCACATAGCAAGAAAAATGAACTAAAAATTTCAACACCATGAAATATAAAAATAAATTATTAAATTCTTGAAGAGGATCACTTATGCAACAAAAGATCGTTGTTGCCTTGAAGCTGCAGGATAATAATTGACACGTTCCAATTACGTTTCATTACATTTTCGTTCAAAAAACAACACTCTGTTTTGATCAAGAGGGAAACATGAATATTCATTTTCTGGGAACCGCAGCATCCGAAGGGATACCCAATCCTTTTTGCCGTTGTGAGCACTGTCAGCAAGCCCGTATTCGCAAAGGCAAAGATATACGCACGCACTCCTCAGCGATCATCGACGATGAACTGTTGATTGATGTCGCGCCTGAATTCAGCCAGCAACTGCTGCGAGATGGCCTGGACGCAACAGAGATCAAATCGCTGCTGTTCACGCATACACATCCCGATCATTTCAACGTCGGCGATCTTTTTAGCCGAATGGAAGGGTACGGATTTGAGATTACTCATCCGTTGCACATTTTTGGTAATGACCGTGCGATTAACGGCGCGGCACAAGTATTACCAGGCTACAGCGCAGAAAGATTTGCTTTTCATTGCCTGGTTCCCTTCGTAACCGTTGAAACCCGCGGATACCGAATCACTCCACTGCTGGCGAACCATGCCAAATGGGAGCTTTGTTATACCTGGTTTATCGAAAAAGATGGTCAGTCAATTTTCTATGGACATGATTCGGGCTGGTTCCCTGAACTCACCTGGCAATGGTTAAAAGGGAAAAAGATCGATTTAACGGTGCTGGAATGTACCTACGGTTTTAATGGTGATAACCGTACAAATAACCACATGAGTCTGGAAACCGTTTTCGCCGCCAGAGACAGGCTTGCAGAACTGGGCTGCCTTGAGAAAAATAGCCAACTCATCGTCTCGCATGTCTCACACAGCGGCGGTCTACTGCACGACGATCTCGTGGCGGCGTGCGACAAAGAGAACATTCTTGTCGCCTGGGATGGGCTTAACCTGAGCATCAACCAATAAGGATATGCAATATGGACCTTAATAAAACACCACGCCTGCTGGTTATGATGTTCATACAATATTTCATGCAGGGCGCCTGGAATATGACCATGGGACTGGTATTAAGTACCTATGGTATGGCGACCATTATTGGCTCATCTTATGCTTTGCTTGGTCTGGCGACCATTCTTTCGCCACTCTTTATTGGCATGGTAGCCGACCGTTTCTTTTCGTCACAAAAAGTCATGGCGATCCTGCATTTAATTAATGCTGGCGTACTGTTGTTTGTTCCACAATTTATTGAGGCACAAAACACGGGCATGACGTTGACCATGATCTTCCTGGTCGGTCTGCTTTTTTATCCAACAACTGCGCTGGCTAACAGCATCAGTTTCAGCCACATTAACGGGGTGAAATACTTCCCCTTTATTCGTGTGTTCGGCACATTTGGCTTTATGGTCATCGGTTTTATTATTGGTGAAATGGGCTATTCTGGAAATACCATCACCTGGTATATTGCGTCAGCCTCCGGTGTCGTGCTCGGCCTTTACTGCTTTACGTTGCCAAACACCCCACCGAAAGCAAAAGGAAGCGTATTTACACTCCGCGATCTGTTATGTCTGGACGCTCTGGCACTCTTCAAGGACCGCAGTTTCTCGGTTTTGATGCTCAGTATTTTTGTCCTGATGATCCCCAAAACAGCTTATTCCGCCTATATCCCGGTCTTTTTAAAAGCGCTTGGATTCGATAACGCCGCGTCAATGATGCAGGTCGGCATCGCCTGTGAAGTCATTTTTATGTTCCTGCTCTCGTTTTTCTTACTGAAAGCCGGCTTCAAAATTACTCTCATGTTGGGCGCCGTTTGCTGGATCATCCGCACACTGTTGTTTGCTCATGCATCACTGGATGCCAACATGATGTTTGTGCTGATCGGTCTGATGTTGCAGGGATTCTGCTGGGACTTTTTCTTTACCGTGGGCGACATTTATGTTGACCGTAAAGCCGCGCCAGAGATTAAAGCACAAGCCCAAAGCTTGCGATTTATCGTCTCCAACGGCGTCGGTTTGCTATTTGCCTCTACCGTATGCGGTCAAATCTTCAACAGCACCGTGACGGAACAAGGCCCACAGGCGTTACCGCAATGGGAAACATTCTGGCTAGTTTCCGCAGGCGTTGCCGCAGTGGTCAGCGTATTCTTCCTGATATTCTTCCGGGACGATATTTCAAAACGCAAAGCAGACCTCCCATTGAAAAAAGCAAACTCCTGATCGTTAAAGACTCTTTCATTAAGGTAATTGCATGAATAATCTGGCCGCCATCATCAATGAGCAAGGATTGTTGCCTTTAACTACGATCATCAAAATCAGCATTGCATTTATTCTGGGTGGCATTATAGGCCTGGAAAGAGAATCAAAAGGGAAACCGGTTGGCTTCAAAACTTGCGTTATTTTATCCGTAGCCAGCTGTGTGTTAACTGTCGTATCAATACAATCTGCAGAATACTATGCTGAAATTTCGATGAACATCCGTAGCGATCCTATGCGTCTGGCGGCTCAGATTATTAGTGGCGTTGGTTTTCTCGGTGCGGGAGTCATTCTGCACCGACACGACGATGCTATTTCTGGTCTCACTACTGCGGCAATTGTCTGGGCATCTGCTGGGGTGGGAATCACCTGTGGGGCCGGTTTTTATTTTCATGCTTTTTTTGCCACGGCTTTATTTTTATTGGCAATTAAATTAAGCCCGTTCATTATTTTCTTACAGACTAAAAACCAGTTCCCCGGAAAAGTAAAAGTCAGGGTTATTCTTGATGAACGCAATGCGCTCGAAAATCTGATAACCCGCATCCATCAACAGAAAAACATTATTGAAAACATAACGATCAGGGATATTAAGAAGGGTAAAATCGAGGTTAATCTCAAAATCGTAATTCGTAAGAAGATGACCTTACCCGACTTGTACCACGATCTCACTCATGTTGAACACGTCTGCGCTATTGCTCTTGAACATTAAGATGCTTTATTTCCCTCATTAAAATCAGGTGGTTACCACCTGATATAACCGCTCTATCCCCGTCTTCGCTTTAAATCCCTATTGTTTGCAATGTTAAATATTTGTTGCTTTTGATCACAAATAATAAACAAACAAGCTCATTATGTGCGCGTTTTTCAAAAATGTAGATATTTTTAATTTATGGCTACGAAACGAGCTGCGCCATATCTCCCTGACAATCTACTGAGAGGAACGATTTGATGAACGCACTGACTGCCGTAAAACCGAACGCTGAAGATCCAGCCCAGCACTACAGCGGTTTCACGCTGAAACCATCAGCCCAGTCCCCACGCCTGCTGGAGCTGACTTTTTCCGCTGAAACCACTGAGCAATTTCTGCAGGCCGTCGCGCAGTGGCCGGTGCAGGCGCTGGAATACAAATCCTTCTTGCGCTTCAAATTGGGCAAGATCCTCGACGACCTGTGCGGCAATCAGTTGCAGCCTCTGCTGCTGAAAACGTTGCTCGATCGTGCCGAAGGCGCACTGCTGATCAATGCCGTTGGCGTGGATGATGTGGCGCAGGCAGAAGAGATGGTCAAGCTGGCGACGGCGGTAGCGCATCTAATCGGACGCTCGAATTTCGATGCGATGAGCGGTCAATATTACGCACGTTTTGTGGTGAAAAACGTCGATAACTCAGACAGCTATCTGCGCCAGCCTCACCGAGTGATGGAATTGCACAACGACGGAACCTATCTCGAAGAAATCACCGATTACGTGCTGATGATGAAGATTGACGAGCAGAACATGACCGGCGGTAACTCGCTGCTGCTGCACCTCGACGACTGGGAACATCTGGATCAGTACTTTACCCATCCGCTGGCGCGTCGCCCTATGCGCTTTGCCGCGCCGCCAAGCAAAAACGTGAGCCAGGAAGTGTTCCATCCGGTATTTGACGTTGACCAGCAGGGTCGTCCGGTGATGCGCTACATCGACCAGTTCGTCCAGCCAAAAGACTATGAAGAAGGCGTCTGGCTGAGTGACCTGTCCGACGCGCTGGAAACCAGCAAAAGTATTATTTCCGTACCGGTTTCAGTGGGTAAATTCCTGCTGATCAACAACCTGTTCTGGCTGCACGGTCGCGATCGTTTCACCTCGCATCCTGACCTGCGCCGCGAACTGATGCGCCAACGTGGTTATTTCGCTTACGCGACAAACCACTACCAGACTCATCAGTAAGCGCGAAGGAAAAAAGCGGATGTATGATTTTGTGATTATTGGCGGCGGCATTATCGGTATGTCGACCGCCATGCAGCTGATTGATGTCTATCCGGACGCCAGAATTGCGCTGTTGGAAAAAGAGTCCGGCCCGGCCTGTCACCAGACGGGCCACAACAGCGGCGTCATTCATGCCGGGGTCTATTACACTCCCGGCAGCCTGAAGGCGCAGTTTTGCCTGGCCGGAAATCGCGCCACAAAAGCCTTTTGCGACCAAAACGGCATCCGCTACGACGTCTGCGGAAAAATGCTGGTTGCCACCTCCCCTCTGGAAATGGAGCGCATGCGCGCGCTATGGGATCGCACCGCCGCTAACGGTTTGGAGCGCGACTGGCTGAATGCGCAGGAGCTTCGAGAGCGTGAACCGAATATCACCGGTCTGGGTGGCATTTTTGTTCCGTCGAGCGGGATCGTCAGCTACCGTGAAGTCACCGCCGCGATGGCGAATATTTTCCAGGCCAAAGGCGGTGAGATTATTTACAACGCCGAGGTCAGCGCGCTGAAAGAGCACGCTACGGGCGTGATTGTCCATACCCGTCAGGGCCAGGAATATGAAGGCGCGACGCTGATTAGTTGTTCTGGCCTGATGGCGGACCGACTGGTGAAAATGCTCGGCGTTGAACCTGGCTTTATCATCTGTCCGTTCCGTGGCGAATATTTCCGCCTGGCGCCAGAACATAATCAGATAGTTAACCATCTGATCTACCCCATCCCCGACCCGGCAATGCCGTTTCTCGGTGTTCATCTGACCCGGATGATTGACGGCAGCGTCACGGTCGGCCCCAACGCGGTGCTGGCATTTAAACGTGAAGGCTACCGTAAGCGTGACTTCTCGCTCAGCGATACGCTGGAGATCCTCGGCTCTTCTGGTATTCGCCGCGTGCTGCAAAACAACCTGCGCTCAGGGCTTGGCGAAATGAAGAATTCGCTGTGCAAAAGCGGTTATCTGCGTCTGGTACAAAAGTACTGTCCGAGCCTGACGCTTAAGGATCTGCAACCATGGCCTGCAGGGGTGCGGGCACAGGCGGTATCACCTGATGGCAAGCTTATCGACGATTTTCTGTTTGTCACCACGCCACGCTCAATTCACACCTGTAACGCGCCTTCTCCGGCGGCAACATCGGCAATCCCTATCGGTGCACATATTGTCAGCAAAGTTCATGCGCTGCTGGAGAACCAGAGTAATCCCGGACGCACGCTGCGTGCGGCACGTAGCGTGGAGACATTACACGCCGCATTTACCCGTTAAACCGATTAAGACAGGAAGCAATCATGCAACTTAACGATCCAACCTTATTTCGCCAGCAGGCATTGATCGACGGCAACTGGCGTGACGCCAACAGCGGCGAGACCATCGCGGTGACCAATCCCGCCAACGGTCAGAAATTGGGTAGCGTACCTAAAATGGGGGCAGATGAAACCCGCGAAGCGATTAACGCCGCTAACCGCGCTCTGCCGGCCTGGCGTGCGCTGACTGCCAAAGAGCGAGCCAATATCCTGCGCCGCTGGTTCAACCTGATGATTGAGCATCAGGACGATCTCGCCCGCCTGATGACCCTGGAACAGGGTAAACCGCTGGCGGAGGCCAAAGGCGAAATCACCTATGCCGCCTCATTTATTGAGTGGTTTGCCGAAGAGGGTAAACGCATCTATGGCGATACGATCCCTGGCCATCAGGCCGATAAGCGTCTGATCGTCATCAAGCAGCCGATCGGCGTTACCGCCGCGATTACGCCGTGGAACTTTCCCTCAGCGATGATCACCCGTAAAGCCGGTCCCGCGCTGGCGGCAGGCTGTACGATGGTGCTTAAACCCGCCAGCCAGACCCCCTACTCCGCACTGGCACTGGCAGAACTGGCTAATCGCGCCGGGATCCCGGCTGGCGTTTTCAGCGTGGTGACCGGTTCTGCGAGCGCGGTCGGTAACGAGCTGACCGGCAACCCGCTGGTGCGCAAACTGTCATTTACCGGCTCAACCGAAATTGGCCGTCAGTTAATGCAGCAGTGCGCCAAAGACATCAAAAAGGTATCGCTGGAACTGGGCGGCAATGCGCCGTTTATCGTCTTTGACGATGCCGATCTTGATAAAGCCGTGGAAGGTGCGCTGGCCTCGAAATTCCGTAACGCCGGGCAAACCTGCGTCTGCGCCAACCGCCTGTACGTGCAGGACGGTGTGTATGAGCGTTTTGCCGAAAAACTTCAGCAGGCTGTGAGCAAACTGCATCTCGGCGATGGTCTGCAACCTGACGTCACTACCGGACCGCTGATCGACGATAAAGCGGTTGCCAAAGTGCAGGAACACATCGCCGATGCGCTGGATAAAGGCGCGCGCATTATCGCGGGCGGTAAACCTCATGCGCTCGGCGGTAACTTCTTCCAGCCCACCATTCTGGTAGATGTGCCTGACAACGCGAAGGTCGCCAAAGAAGAGACGTTCGGACCATTGGCTCCGCTGTTTCGTTTTAAAGACGAAGCCGACGTCATCGCTCAGGCCAACGACACCGAGTTTGGTCTGGCAGCCTATTTCTACGCCCGTGATTTGAGCCGCGTCTTCCGCGTTGGCGAAGCGCTGGAATACGGCATTGTCGGCATTAACACCGGCATTATCTCCAACGAAGTCGCCCCGTTTGGGGGAATCAAAGCCTCCGGTCTTGGCCGTGAAGGATCAAAATACGGCATCGAAGACTACTTAGAAATCAAATATATGTGCATCGGCCTTTAATAAAATAAATACTGGAGAACACCTGATGAGCACCAACAAAGAACTTATGCAACGTCGCAGCAACGCCGTTCCCCGTGGCGTAGGCCAGATCCACCCTATTTTTGCCGAGCGTGCAGAAAACTGTCGGGTCTGGGACGTTGAAGGCCGTGAATTCCTTGACTTTGCTGGCGGTATTGCAGTGTTGAACACCGGTCACCTGCACCCGCAGATCGTCTCTGCGGTAGAAGCGCAGTTGAAAAAGCTGTCCCATACCTGTTTCCAGGTACTGGCCTATGAGCCATACCTGGAGCTGTGCGAAATCATGAATAAGAAAGTGCCGGGTGATTTCGCCAAGAAAACCCTGCTGGTGACCACCGGTTCTGAAGCGGTAGAAAATGCGGTGAAAATCGCCCGCGCCGCCACCAAACGCACCGGCACAATCGCCTTCAGCGGTGCTTACCACGGCCGTACCCACTACACCTTGTCACTGACCGGGAAAGTGAACCCATACTCTGCCGGAATGGGGCTGATGCCGGGCCACGTGTATCGCGCGCTTTATCCTTGCCCGCTGCACGGCATCAGTGACGACGATGCTATCGCCAGCATTCACCGCATTTTCAAAAACGATGCCGCGCCAGAAGACGTCGCCGCCATCGTAATTGAACCCGTCCAGGGCGAAGGTGGTTTTTACGCCGCTTCCCCTGCTTTTATGCAACGTCTGCGCGCTATTTGTGACGAACACGGGATCATGCTGATTGCTGATGAAGTACAGAGCGGTGCGGGCCGCACCGGTATGCTGTTTGCCATGGAGCAGATGGGCGTTGCGCCCGATCTCACCACCTTCGCCAAATCCATCGCCGGAGGCTTCCCGCTGGCAGGCGTGACCGGACGCGCCGACGTCATGGACGCTATTCCACCGGGCGGTCTGGGCGGTACCTATGCCGGTAACCCAATTGCCTGTGCCGCTGCGCTGGCGGTACTAAACATTTTCGAGCAGGAAAATCTGCTGCAAAAAGCCAACGAGCTGGGGCAAACCCTGCGTGAAGGCCTGTTGGCTATCGCGGAAACCCACCGCGAGATTGGCGACGTACGCGGGCTGGGCGCGATGATTGCTATCGAACTGTTCGAAAACGGCGACCACACGAAACCAGACGCCAAACTGACTGCGGAAGTGGTGGCGCGTGCACGTGAGAAAGGACTGATCCTGCTCTCCTGCGGACCTTACTACAACGTGCTGCGCATTCTTGTCCCGCTGACTATTGAAGATGCGCAAATCCGCCAGGGGCTGGACATTATCGCCCAGTGTTTTGCCGAGGCAAAGCAGGGTTAAACCCGTATCAAAACGGGGAGTTTTAAGCCGGATAAGGCGGAGCCGCCATCCGGCAAACAGGGTCAATAACAATAATACGCGTGCCCCGGCGCGGGAATGCCGGGGTGCTCTCCCAAGTGAAATACTTTCGAGAGGTTTAAAGATGGGGCAAGTGTCACAATCACATGATTTAGGGGGCGGGCTGAAATCACGCCACGTCACCATGCTGTCTATTGCCGGGGTAATCGGCGCAAGTCTGTTTGTCGGTTCAAGCGTGGCGATTGCAGAAGCCGGTCCCGCAGTATTATTAGCCTATCTGTTCGCCGGATTGCTGGTGGTGATGATTATGCGCATGTTGGCCGAAATGGCCGTCGCCACACCGGATACCGGTTCTTTTTCCACTTACGCCGATAAGGCCATTGGCCCGTGGGCGGGTTACACCATCGGCTGGTTATACTGGTGGTTCTGGGTGTTAGTTATCCCGCTGGAGGCGAATATCGCCGCCATCATTCTTCACTCCTGGGTGCCTGGTATTCCTATCTGGCTGTTTTCTCTGGTTATCACGCTGGCATTAACCGGCAGTAATTTACTGAGCGTCAAAAATTACGGTGAGTTCGAGTTCTGGCTGGCGCTGTGCAAAGTGATTGCCATTCTGGCGTTTATAACCCTCGGCGCAGCGGCGATTAGCGGTTTCTACCCTTATGCCGATGTCAGCGGGGTTTCGCGCCTGTGGGATCAGGGCGGCTTTATGCCCAACGGTTTTGGCGCCGTGATCAGCGCAATGTTAATCACCATGTTCTCCTTTATGGGCGCAGAGATAGTTACCATCGCCGCCGCCGAATCCGATACCCCGGATAAACATATCGTTCGCGCCACCAACTCGGTTATCTGGCGTATCTCCATCTTCTATCTGTGCTCTATTTTTGTGGTGGTGGCGCTGATCCCGTGGAACATGCCGGGACTGAAAGAAGTCGGTTCTTACCGCTCGGTACTGGAGCTACTGCATATCCCGCACGCGAAATTGATCATGGATTGCGTCATTTTGCTGTCGGTGACTAGCTGTCTCAACTCCGCGCTGTATACGTCCTCGCGTATGCTCTACTCCCTGAGCCGCCGTGGTGATGCCCCCGCCTTTATGGGTAAAACGAACCGCAGTAAAACGCCTTATGTGGCGGTGTTGCTGTCTACCGGTGCCGCATTCCTCACCGTCATCGTCAACTATTACGCCCCGGCCAAGGTGTTTAAATTCCTGATCGACAGTTCCGGTGCCATCGCACTGCTGGTCTATCTGGTCATTGCCGTTTCTCAACTGCGGATGCGCAAAATCCTGCTGGCGCGAGGCGGCGAAATTAAACTGAAAATGTGGCTCTATCCGTGGCTTACCTGGCTGGTCATCGCGTTTATTATCTTTGTGCTGGTGGTCATGCTGTTTCGCCCGGCACAACAGCTGGAAGTTATCTCTACCGGATTGTTAGCCATAGGAATTATTTGCACCGTGCCCATTATGTCACGCTGGAAAAAACTGCTATCTTGGCAAAAAGCACCATTGCAAAATACGCATTAAACCTGTTCCCGGCGCAGGCCGGGAAATCCTTTCAGGAGTATGACCATGACCGCCATTCCCCAACCGACGGCCATTGATGGATACCGCTGGCTGAAGAACGACATCATCCGCGGTGTGTATCAGCCTGATGAAAAACTGCGTATGAGCCTGCTGACCTCACGCTATGAGCTTGGCGTGGGACCGCTACGCGAAGCGCTTTCGCAGTTAGTTGCCGAGCGGTTAGTGACGGTAGTAAATCAGAAAGGGTATCGTGTTGCCCCGATGTCAGAGCAGGAGTTGCTCGATATTTTCGATGCCCGCGCCAATATGGAAGCCATGCTGGTCGCGCTGGCCATTGAACGCGGCGACGACGCCTGGGAAGCTGAAATTCTGGCGCGCGCGCATATGCTTAGTAAGCTTGAAGCCATTGATGCCAGCGAACAGATGCTCGACGAGTGGGATCAGCGCCATCAGGCGTTTCACTCGGCGATTGTCGCTGGCTGTGGTTCACAATATCTGCTGCAAATGCGCGAACGACTGTTCGATTTGGCGGCGCGCTACCGGTTTATCTGGCTGCGAAAAACGGTGCTGTCGGTGGAGATGCTGGAAGACAAACACGATCAGCACCAAACGTTGACCGAAGCAATTCTGGCACGCGACGCCGCGCGCGCCAGCGAATTAATGCGCCAGCACCTACTGACGCCGATTCCGATTATTCAACAGGCGATGTCCGGTAAATTGCTGACGGAATAAGCCTGAATAATATTACTGCTCCGGAATACGTAAAACCTGCCCAGGATAGATTTTATCCGGACTTTTCAGCATTGGTTTATTCGCTTCAAATATCTGGTTATACAGGTTGGCATTACCGTAAACCTGTTTAGCAATAGCGCTCAGGGTATCTCCTGATTTCACGGTATAAAACTGGCTTTCGCTCGCGGGCGCAGAGGTTTTAACCTGATCATCTACGCTGGCAATACCGGAGATATTACCAATCGCGATCAGAATTTTTTCTTTCGCCTCCTGACTTAATCCATCACCAGAAACAGTGGCTTTGCCTTCGTTAATTTGCACGTCCACTTTATCCGCATCAGGGATGCCAGTTTTGTTCAGGTGTTCCTGCACTTTTTTTGCCAGATCGGCTGTGTCATGGTTTCCAGTGACCGCATCCCACAGTTTTTCACCCGCATCTTTTACAAAATTGAAGAGTCCCATATCCACCTCGGTAATTAACAATTAACACCCAAAAGTGTAGCAGAGGAGAAAGGGGCCAAAGAAAACGGCGCCAAAGCGCCGTAGTTGAAAGGAATTAATTACGCGTCTGTATCCAGAAGGCATGGATCAAACCAGGGATGTAGCCCAGCAGCGTCAGAACGATATTGAGGATAAATGCCCAGCCGAACCCCTTCCCCAGCAGCACGCCAAGCGGGGGCAGAATAATAGTAAAAACGATTCTCCAGAAACCCATACACACTCCCTACAAGCAAAAAATTAATCATTGTTTAAAAAGAGATTTTATCTCTAAGAGTAGCCATTCTACCCAACTCCGCCAGCATTCCGCGGCTGTTTTACCCTCCTTTACGCTCTTTACGCTGGCGTACGTTGGTTGTTTATTTTAGAATATGCTTAATTTAGATTATGCTTAAATACATATGACTGAACTTGAACAACTCCAGGCCAGCGCTGAACAAGCTGCCGCCCTGCTAAAAGCGATGAGTAACCCGAAACGGTTGCTGATTTTGTGCATGCTCTGCGGTTCACCCGGTACCAGCGCAGGCGAGTTAGCCCGTGTTACCGGCCTTAGCCCTTCCGCCACTTCCCAGCATCTGGCGCGTATGCGTGAAGAAGGTCTGATAGAAAGCCAGCGCGATGCCCAGCGCATCCTCTACTCCATTAAAAATGCGGCCGTGAATTCGCTGATCGCCACATTAAAAACACTGTATTGCCCATAAGGAGCCATCATGACTATTGGGACGATTTCCCCGCGCGAGGCGCAGACACTGGTCGCGCAAGGTGCAAAACTGATTGATATCCGCGACGCTGACGAGTATCTGCACGAGCATATTCCTGAGGCTCATCTGGCGCCGTTGCCCGCGCTTGAACAGGGATCGCTGCCTGCGAATTTACGCGCCGAGCAGGTGATTTTTCACTGCCAGTCAGGCAAACGTACACAAAATGCGGCAACAAAACTGAGCGCCATTGCTGCGCCCGCGCAGGTCTGGCTGCTGGAAGGTGGAATTGACGGCTGGAAAGCCGCAGGGTTGCCGGTGGCGAAAGACAGTTCACAACCGTTACCGCTGATGCGTCAGGTGCAGATAGCCGCGGGTAGCCTTGCCTTACTCGGTGTTATTCTGGGTTACGCCGTCAGCAGTGCTTTCTTCCTGCTGAGCGGTTTTGTCGGGGCCGGGCTGATTCTCGCTGGCGTGACCGGCTTTTGCGGCATGGCGCGTCTGCTGGACAAAATGCCCTGGAACCGACGTACTCATTAAGCGGTAATCATTGAAACAGCACTGTACCCGCCGGTTGACGTGATCTATGGTGAGTTCTGCGATAAATGATAAATAAAGGAGCGCAACAATATGTTTAAACCTGGCGATCTGGTTCAACCGCGTATGGGCGGTCCAAAACTGAAGGTTGTTGAAGTCAATGACGATCAAATTGTGGCGGTACAAGCCAGTAATGAAAACGGTGATAAATTCACGCTGAAAGCAGCTGATGTCACGCGATATACCGAAGAGGGTGATTTCGGCGTTTGCTGAAAATAAGCGGTGAGGATCTCCTCACCGCCTTCGTAATTAGATCAAAAAGTCATCAAGAGATTTACCGGTAGCCAGCGCCTGGGCAATTGGCTTCGGTGTGCGACCTTGCCCAGTCCATGTTTTCGTTTCACCATTGAGATCGATAAAACGATATTTCGCCGGGCGCGGTTGGCGTTTTTTAACTGAACGTGTCGTAGCAGGTGTTATGCTCAGCAGCTCCTCCGGGCTGATCCCGTCTGCCTGCATCTGCGCCAGCAAGGCATTAATTTTTGCCTGCTGTTCTGCGCGTTGGCGCTGTAGCTGTTCTTCTTCATCGCGCCGTTCTTTGGTCACTACCCTGAATTTTTCAAGCATATCTTCCAGTACATCAACGGAAAATTCACGAGCCATTGCACGCAGCGAGCGGATATTATTTAAGTTTTTTAACATTGAACTCATATTAACAAAACCTCTTTAACGTAAAACATAAAAATGGTATTACGCTAAATATTGTATGCAACTGATTATTATATTTCCAGTCTAATTTATTCGCAAATCATTAAACAAATAGCCAACTCTGATATTTATAGCATCCATTCTGCTATCGCTCAGACAATATATTCTATGACCCTGATTGCAGCTTTGAATATACCTGCAAGGTATCTCAGTACGTCACTTAAGAAACAGGCCACGGCATCGCGTGGAACCAACGAGTATACATATTGCACATCAGTCAACATTCAGAAAAGGAGCGCAAAAAATCCAGAAAAACAAGCAAAAATAACTCTTTGATCTAAAAGAATTTTAATTAACACAGCAACGAAAACACCAAAACGAACAAAAAACAAACCATTACAGAGCATTTTATCGACAAAAAGACAATAAATAAAAATTTTAAGCTAGTTGCTAGTTATTATCCAGGCATATATCCTATTAAAACGCGAAAGCAGCAAGACAAATCACTAGCAGTTAAGGTATTCAAAACCTTTTTCCCCCTTTTTACAAGGAGCATTAACATGTTCTCTCCGCAGTCACGCTTGCGTCATGCAGTAGCAGACACGTTCGCGATGGTTGTTTATTGTTCTGTCGTGAACATGTTGATCGAAATATTCCTTTCTGGAATGAGCTTCGAACAGTCGCTGTATTCCAGATTAGTCGCTATCCCTGTCAACATACTGATCGCGTGGCCATACGGCATGTACCGTGATTTGTTCATGCGCGCGGCGCGTAAAGCCACGCAGGCAGGATGGGCAAAAAATCTGGCGGATGTGCTGGCTTATGTCACCTTCCAGTCGCCGGTGTATGTGATTATTCTGCTGACGGTTGGCGCGGACTGGCACCAGATTACGGCTGCAGTAAGTTCGAACATCGTGGTATCAATGCTGATGGGCGCTGTCTATGGCTACTTTCTTGATTATTGCCGCCGCTTGTTTAAGGTCAGCAGCTATCATCAGGCTAAAGCCTGACACGCTTCTTTGCGACTGGCACTGCCAGTCGCGTTATTAGTTAGAATTAACGTCGCCAAACAACCCGCTCAGATAACGCTCAAGCGCAATTCGCGAGCTAAAGCCATGCGGAATACCATAATGCTCATGAGTATCTCCGGCTAAATACAGCGGGAATTGCTGATAATGATCGCAGGTTTTAATATCCGTCGCCGGTTCTGCCAGCGAAGAGCTGCGCTCTTTTAGCGTGGGATGGATAATTAATGCGGTACGTCCCATGCGTGCTTCACGGTTAACGTACACATAATTTTCGCCACGACGATAGCCGTACGTTTTCTGCGTCACTACATCAACGGTAAAGCCCACTTTTTCAAGTACGCGCGCCACCTCATCAGGTCGTAAATACATATTATTTTCCTCGTTATCTTTTACTGCGGGCTTACCTTACCTGATTCAGCATTAGCAACGCTTTCAGAAAAGTCCATAAACGGGTGGCGATGGTGGGACGCATATCGTAAGAACCTTATATACCCTAAATAATTCGAGTTGCAGGAAGGCGGCAAGGGAGCGAATCCCCAGGAGCTTACTAAAGTAAGTGACTGGGGTGAACGAACGCAGCCAACGCACATGCAACTTGAAGTATGACGGGTATAGATTTATGTCAGCGCCATCCGCAGTTGGTACGCCGCCTGTTGCGCCATTTCCGCCGAGCTGATATTGGTAAATGACAGCAATATTCCCCCCTTTCCTTCTGACGTTATTCGCCAGCGGCTTAACGCCTGAACAGCTAACCCGGCCTGATTCGCTTTGCGCACCAGCGCAATATCATCTCCGTCCACACTCATCACCAGTTGAATCCCACCTTCCTGAGGAATGACGCTAAATCCTTGTTCGGTCAGGGCGTTTTCCATCCATTGTCGTCGTTCGGCATAATGTTGTCGCATACGTTTTAAGTGTCGCCAGAAGTGGCCGTCTCGCATAAAATCCGCCAGCGTTTGCTGCCATAGAACCGGAACGCTACAGGCCGTTAGCGCCGCTTGTTGGCGAAAGTGTTCAACCTGGGTCAGGGGCACCACCAGCCATGCCGTACGCAAAGCCGGAAACATCGATTTGCTGAACGTTCCGGCATAAATCACCCGCTGGGGCGCATCCAGACTTTTTAGCGGCGGCAACGGCTTACCGTGGTAACGAAATTCACTGTCATAATCATCTTCGATTACCCACGCCTGCGCACGAGTCGCCCACTCCAGCAACTGGTGGCGACGGTCTAAAGACAGTGCTACCCCCAGTGGGCTTTGATGTGCGGGAGTGAGCAGTACAAAACGCGCCTGCGGGTAGTCGCGGATCCCGGCGCTGACATCCAGACCATCGGCATCCACCGCTACCGGCTTCAACTCAATGCGTTCTTGAGCCACCACAGGCCGAATCAGCGGAAAGCCGGGATCTTCGACCCACATTCCCTCTCCGGGATGCGCCAGAGCGCGCAGGATTAACGTCATTGATGCCGCATAGCCTGAAGTGATAAAAATCTGCTCTGGCTGGCATTCAATGCTGCGTGAGACCCGCAGGTAATCCACAATCGCCTGACGTAACGCCCGCTCGCCACACACATCGCCCACCGCCAGATCAAAACGCGTTTGGGTGCGCAAACGCCGTCCCATCACCCGCGCCCAGACTTCGCGCGGAAAAAGATCGAGTGCGGGTAATCCCATCTGAAAAGTTTGCGGTCTGGGATTTTCTCCGGCAAAGATGGCAGGAGATGCAGACGCCCTTTCTGGTTGCAGTTGCTCACTGACAAACGTTCCTGCCTGTCCACGCCGCGCGAGCCAGCCCTGCGCCACCAGCTCTGCATAGGCATTTTCCACCGTCGAGCGTGATACTCCCAGCTCCTGGGCCCAGGTCCGACTGGAGGGCAATCTGGTACCGGGCTTGAGTTCACCTTTCTCAATTGCGTTTTTTAACTGACGGGCGATTTGCTGATAGCGCGGCATTTATGGTCTGCTTTTTTGGCAACAATATGGCTCTCTGTAGCAGTCCATTATAGTGCTACATTGCGGGTCATCCAAACGAGGAGAAATACCATGACCATGTTACGCCAGCCCTATTATGAACTCAGCCCTGAAATCTATAACGCTCTGGTTCAGGCAAGCAAAGCGCTGGAGAACTGCGCGCTGGAACCTACGCTGACGGAACTGATTTACCTGCGGGTCTCGCAAATCAACGGCTGCGCCTTTTGTCTGGAAATGCACAGTAAAGCACTGCGCAAATCCGGAGTTGCGCAGGCCAAACTGGATGCGCTGGCAGGCTGGCGGGTGAGTCACCACTTCAGCGAGCAGGAACGTGCGGCGCTGGCGTGGGCCGAATCGGTCACTCAAATTGCCACTAGTCACGCCGAAGATGACGTTTATCTGCCGCTGCTCGACCATTTCAGCGCGAAAGAGATTAGCGACCTGACATTTGCCATTAGCCTGATGAACTGCTTTAACCGCCTGGCGGTGGGGATGCGCATGTGATTCTGCGCTTCCGGATGGCGGCATAAACTCCTTATCCGGCCTGGGAAGTGCTTTCCTGTAGGCCGGATTAGACGCGACGCGACGCGCCGCCATCCGGTAACCTGCGATGGAACATATCACTTCCCCAGCCACGCCCATCACCCAGCCCATCATCAATCTAAAATTCCCATATCTTGTATGGTTGAATATTTTTAAAACTACATCTAGTATCTTTTCTATCAGGACACACACAACCCGACGCCCTCTATCGCGCCGATCTTTTATTTTTAAATGGAAATACGAATCATGCGTATTATTATTTACACTCGCAATAACTGTGTTCAGTGCCATGCCACCAAACGGGCAATGGAAAGTCGTGGTTTTGACTTTGAGATGGTAAACGTCGATTTACAGCCCGATTTGGCTGATAACCTGCGCGATCAAGGGTTTCGCCAGTTACCGGTCGTAGTCGCGGGTGAAACCAGTTGGTCAGGGTTTCGTCCGGACATGATCAACCGTCTGCATCCGGAACACCGTGTGGCCAGCGCATGAGTCAGCTCGTCTACTTCTCCAGCAGCTCCGAAAATACGCACCGCTTTATGCAGCGTCTGGGGCTGCCTGCCATCCGCATTCCGCTTAACGAACGCGAGCCGATCCGGGTAGACGAACCTTACATATTAATCGTGCCGTCCTACGGCGGCGGCGGCACTGCTGGCGCGGTCCCAAGACAGGTGATCCGCTTTTTAAACGATACGCACAACCGGGCGTTAATCCGTGGAGTGATCGCCTCCGGCAATCGTAATTTCGGTGACGCCTACGGTCGCGCGGGTGATGTCATCTCACAAAAATGCGGCGTGCCGTGGCTCTATCGCTTTGAGCTGATGGGCACCCAAAGCGATATCGACAACGTTCGAAAAGGAGTGAGCGAATTTTGGCAACGACAACCGCAGAACGTGTAATGCAGCCAACGCTGGATTATCACGCCCTGAACGCCATGCTGAATCTGTATGATAAAGCCGGGCACATTCAGTTCGATAAAGACCATCAGGCGGTGGAGGCTTTCTTTGCCGCACACGTCCGCCCCAACTCGGTGGCGTTTGCCAGCCAGCAGGAGCGCCTGGAAACGTTGGTGGATGAAGGCTATTACGATGCCAGCGTGTTAGCCCGCTACGATCGCGCGTTCGTGCTGAAGCTATTCACCTACGCCCACGCCAGCGGATTCCGTTTCCAGACGTTCCTCGGCGCATGGAAGTTCTACACCAGCTATACGTTGAAAACGTTCGACGGTAAGCGCTATCTCGAAGACTTTGAGGATCGGGTAACGATGGTGGCACTCACGCTGGCGCAGGGCGATGAAGCACTCGCGATGCAACTGACCGATGAAATGCTCTCCGGGCGCTTTCAACCCGCCACACCAACCTTTTTAAACTGCGGTAAACAGCAACGCGGTGAGCTGGTCTCCTGCTTCCTGTTGCGTATTGAAGACAACATGGAGTCTATTGGTCGGGCGGTCAACTCCGCACTTCAGCTCTCCAAACGCGGCGGCGGCGTGGCATTTTTGCTCTCCAACCTGCGCGAGGCAGGTGCGCCCATTAAACGCATTGAGAACCAGTCCTCTGGGGTGATCCCGGTAATGAAAATGCTGGAAGATGCGTTTTCTTATGCGAATCAACTCGGGGCACGTCAGGGCGCAGGCGCGGTGTATCTGCACGCACACCATCCGGATATTTTACGTTTTCTCGATACTAAGCGCGAAAACGCCGACGAGAAAATCCGTATCAAAACGCTCTCGCTTGGCGTGGTGATCCCGGATGTTACCTTTCGACTGGCGAAAGAAAATGCCCGGATGGCGCTGTTCTCACCTTATGACGTGGAACGGATTTACGGCAAACCGTTCGGTGATATCGCCGTGAGTGAGCGGTATGACGAACTGGTGGCCGACGAACGCGTGCGCAAAAAATACATTAACGCCCGCGAATTCTTCCAGCGGCTGGCCGAGATCCAGTTTGAGTCTGGTTATCCCTACATCATGTTTGAAGATACGGTGAATCGCGCCAATCCGATTGCCGGTCGGATCAATATGAGCAACCTGTGCTCGGAGATTTTGCAGGTTAACAGTGCCTCCACCTACGATGAAAATCTCAATTACGCGCAGATCGGGCACGATATCTCCTGCAATCTCGGCTCCTTGAACATTGCCCATACCATGGATTCACCCGATTTTGGTCGTACCGTGGAAACGGCGGTTCGCGGCTTAACCGCCGTTTCGGACATGAGCCACATCCGCAGCGTGCCTTCGATCGACGCCGGGAACAGCGCGTCGCACGCGATTGGTCTTGGGCAGATGAATCTGCACGGGTATCTGGCGCGGGAAGGGATCGCCTACGGCTCGCCGGAAGGGCTGGATTTCACCAATCTCTATTTCTACACCATCACATGGCATGCGCTGAATACGTCAATGAAGATCGCTCGCGAGCGGGGTCAAACCTTTGCCGGATTCAAACAGTCACGCTACGCCAGCGGCGAGTATTTTAACCAGTATCTGCAGGGCGACTGGCAGCCAAAAACCGACAAGGTCCGCACACTGTTTGCCGCCAGCGGCATTACGCTGCCGACGCGCGAGATGTGGGCGCAACTGCGTGAAGATGTGATGCGCTACGGTATTTATAACCAGAATTTACAGGCGGTTCCGCCCACCGGTTCTATCTCCTACATCAACCATGCCACGTCAAGCATTCACCCGATCGTGTCGAAAGTGGAGATTCGCAAAGAGGGCAAAACCGGGCGCGTTTACTACCCTGCCCCGTTTATGACCAATGAGAATCTGGCATTGTATCAGGATGCCTACGAGATCGGTCCACAAAAAATCATTGATACTTACGCTGAAGCAACGCGGCATGTCGACCAAGGGCTTTCACTGACGCTCTTTTTCCCCGATACCGCCACCACGCGCGATATCAACAAAGCGCAGATTTACGCCTGGCGTAAGGGCATCAAATCCCTGTACTACATCCGACTACGCCAGCTGGCGCTGGAAGGCACCGAAATCGAAGGCTGCGTGTCATGCGCGCTGTAAGGAGGAGAAAATGACATTATCCCGCGTGAGCGCCATCAACTGGAACAAGATTGAGGATGATAAAGATCTTGAGGTATGGAACCGTCTGACCAGTAACTTCTGGCTCCCGGAAAAGGTCCCGCTCTCCAATGACATTCCGGCCTGGCAAACGTTGAACGCAGCCGAACAGCAGCTAACAATCCGCGTTTTTACCGGGCTGACGCTGCTCGACACCATTCAGAATGTTGCCGGAGCACCAGCGTTAATGACTGATTCGTTAACGCCGCATGAAGAGGCGGTGCTGTCGAATATCAGCTTTATGGAGGCGGTGCACGCCCGTTCCTATAGCTCTATTTTCTCCACCCTTTGCCAGACCAAAGATGTGGATGCAGCTTACGCCTGGAGTGAAGAAAATACCCCACTCCAGCGCAAGGCGCAGATCGTTTTGGCGCATTACGCCAGCGACGAACCGTTGAAGAAAAAAATAGCCAGCGTGTTTCTGGAATCCTTCCTGTTCTATTCTGGCTTCTGGTTACCGATGTATTTCTCCAGTCGAGGTAAACTGACCAATACCGCCGATCTCATTCGTCTGATCATTCGTGATGAAGCGGTTCATGGGTATTACATTGGTTATAAATATCAAAAAGGTCTGGAGCATATTTCCGAATCAGCACGCGAAGAGTTAAAGCATTTTGCCTTTGACCTGTTGATGGAATTGTATGATAACGAAGCGCGTTATACGGAAGAATTGTATGCAGAGACCGGCTGGGTGGATGACGTCAAAGCCTTCCTTTGTTACAACGCCAATAAGGCATTAATGAATTTGGGATATGAGGCGCTATTTCCGCCTGAAATGGCGGAGGTTAACCCGGCAATCCTTGCCGCGCTGTCGCCCAACGCTGACGAAAACCACGATTTCTTCTCGGGTTCCGGTTCATCCTATGTGATGGGAAAAGCGGTCGAAACCGAAGATGACGACTGGAATTTCTAGCACTCATTTTCACGGGAAATACCGTACATTTTTCTCGGAAATATTTTAACAGGATCACACTTTTGTCGTGCAAATATAATTGTGTGATCTACACTCAATATCAGACGCATTATTCGCCTGCATTCCAGCAATTCAGGCGACTTTTCATTGCCATTTACAAAAAATATTAAGCCGCTCACATTCGCGCTCAGCCCTTATATCACGGGAAGTCCCGCCACCTGGCCTTTGGCAATATTCATGCCACAACCAAATTCAGGGTTGTCTCAGATTCTCAGTATGTTAGGGTAGAAAAAGGTCACTATTTCCATCAGGTAATATATCGATATAAACAAATAACAGGAATCATTCTATTGCATGGCAATTAAATTAGAAGTTAAAAATCTCTATAAGATATTTGGAGAGCATCCGCAGAGAGCCTTCAAATATATTGAAAAAGGACTTTCAAAAGAGCAGATTCTGGATAAAACGGGGCTATCGCTTGGCGTTAAGAACGCCAGTCTGGCCATTGAAGAAGGCGAGATATTTGTCATCATGGGATTATCCGGTTCGGGTAAATCCACAATGGTACGCCTTCTCAATCGCCTGATTGAACCCACCCGCGGGCAGGTATTGATTGACGGCGTAGACATCGCCCGGATATCCGATGCTGAGCTTCGCGAGGTGCGCAGAAAAAAGATTGCGATGGTGTTCCAGTCCTTTGCCCTGATGCCGCACATGACGGTGCTGGACAATACGGCATTCGGCATGGAATTAGCCGGTGTTGGTGCGGATGAACGTCGTGAAAAAGCGTTAGATGCGCTACGTCAGGTTGGTCTGGAGAATTATGCTCATGGATACCCGGATGAACTTTCCGGGGGTATGCGCCAGCGTGTAGGCCTCGCCCGCGCATTAGCCATTAACCCTGATATCTTATTAATGGATGAGGCCTTCTCAGCCCTCGATCCATTAATTCGTACTGAGATGCAGGATGAACTGGTAAAACTACAGGCGAAGCATCAGCGCACCGTGGTCTTTATATCGCATGATCTCGACGAAGCTATGCGTATTGGCGACAGAATTGCCATTATGCAAAACGGTGAAGTGGTCCAGGTCGGCACGCCGGATGAAATCCTGAATAATCCAGCCAATGATTATGTACGCACCTTCTTCCGTGGCGTTGATATTAGCCAGGTCTTCAGTGCGAAAGATATTTCACGCCGTAGCCCCGAAGGTTTAATTCGTAAAACGCCCGGGGTGGGTCCACGTTCGGCGCTGCAATTATTGCAGGACAAAGATCGCGAATATGGTTACGTGATCGAACGCGGCAATAAATTCGTTGGCGTTGTTTCAATCGACTCCTTAAAAACAGCGTTAAGTCAGGCGCAAGGTATTGAAGCGGCATTGATCGATGAGCCGTTAGCCGTAGATGCACAAACTCCTCTCAGCGAGTTGCTTTCTCATGTCGGCCAGGCCCCGTGCGCGGTGCCGGTTGTTGATGAGGAACAGCAGTATGTGGGCGTCATTTCAAAACGCATGCTGTTACAGGCTTTAGATCGTGAGGGGGTAAACAATGGCTGATCAAACTAATCCGTGGGATACCACACCAGCGGCCGACAGCGCCGCACAAACTGCCGATGCCTGGAGCACGCCATCCGGTGCGCCCACTGACGGCGGTGGCGCGGACTGGCTGACCAGCGCCCCCGCGCCGGCACCAGAGCATTTCAATATTATGGATCCGTTCCATAAAACGCTGATCCCACTGGACAGCTGGGTCACAGAGGGGATCGACTGGGTCGTTACCCATTTCCGTCCGGTCTTCCAGGGCATTCGTGTCCCGGTGGATTACATTCTCAACGGTTTTCAACAGCTGCTGTTAGGTATGCCAGCCCCGGTGGCGATTATCCTGTTCGCGCTGATTGCCTGGCAGATTTCCGGTGTTGGGATGGGCGTTGCTACGCTGATTTCCTTGATTGCCATCGGTGCCATCGGCGCGTGGTCGCAGGCCATGATAACCCTGGCGCTGGTGTTGACCGCGTTGCTGTTCTGCGTGGTGATCGGTCTGCCGATGGGGATCTGGTTGGCGCGCAGTCCACGGGCAG
Organism: Citrobacter sp. Cf136; assembly: GCF_030333815.1. Lineage (NCBI taxonomy): Bacteria > Pseudomonadati > Pseudomonadota > Gammaproteobacteria > Enterobacterales > Enterobacteriaceae > Citrobacter > Citrobacter sp. Cf136. The sequence goes on from NZ_JAOWFE010000041.1 coordinate 154,074, forward strand.
CAAAAATTGTTCGCCCGCTGCTGGACGCCATGCAAACCACACCCGCGTTTGTCTATCTGGTGCCGATTGTCATGTTGTTCGGTATTGGTAATGTCCCGGGCGTAGTAGTGACGATTATCTTCGCCCTGCCGCCAATCGTACGTCTGACTATTCTGGGGATTAACCAGGTGCCAGCCGATCTGATTGAAGCCTCGCGTTCGTTTGGTGCCAGCCCGCGTCAGATGCTGTTTAAAGTGCAGCTCCCGCTGGCAATGCCCACCATTATGGCTGGGGTTAACCAGACGCTGATGCTGGCGCTCTCAATGGTCGTCATCGCGTCGATGATTGCCGTGGGCGGGCTGGGTCAGATGGTTCTGCGCGGAATTGGTCGTCTGGATATGGGGCTTGCCACCGTCGGCGGAGTTGGGATTGTGATCCTCGCCATCATTCTGGATCGCCTGACACAGGCCGTTGGTCGCGATTCGCGTAGCCGTGGCAACCGTCGCTGGTACACCACTGGTCCCGTTGGGCTTATCACTCGCCCTTTCACGAAGTAATTCACCCGTTGCCCGGTGGCGCATGCATACCGGGCCAACACGTCCCTCCAATAATTAAGGAACAACGATGCGACAGAAAATTATTATTGCCACAGCGTTTGCCACCCTTGTCTCCACCAGCACTTTCGCTGCCGACCTGCCGGGCAAAGGCATTACCGTACAGCCAATCCAGAGCACTATCTCTGAAGAATCCTTCCAGACGCAGTTAGTCGCCCGTGCGCTGGAGAAACTGGGTTACACCGTTAACAAAACCAGCGAAGTTGACTACAACGTCGGCTATACCTCCATTGCCTCTGGCGATGCAACTTTTACCGCCGTGAACTGGCAGCCGCTGCATGATGATATGTACGCCGCGGCGGGCGGAGACAAAAAGTTTTATCGCGAGGGGGTATTCGTTACGGGTGCCGCACAGGGTTATCTGATCGACAAAAAAACCGCTGAGCAGTACAAAATCACCAATATCGCCCAGTTAAAAGATCCGAAGATCGCCAAAATCTTTGACACCAACGGTGACGGAAAAGCCGATATGATGGGCTGTTCACCAGGCTGGGGTTGTGAAGCAGTAATCAACCACCAGAACAAAGCTTTCGATTTGGAAAAAACCGTCGAAGTCAGCCACGGTAACTATGCAGCGATGATGGCTGACACCATTACCCGCTTCAAAGAAGGTAAACCCATTCTTTACTACACATGGACACCGTACTGGGTCAGCGACGTAATGAAGCCGGGTAAAGATGTGGTCTGGCTGCAGGTGCCGTTCTCTTCCCTGCCTGGCGAGCAGAAAGATATTGATACCAAGCTGCCAAACGGCGCCAACTACGGCTTCCCGGTGAACACGATGCATATTGTCGCCAATAAAGCCTGGGCGGAGAAAAACCCGGCTGCAGCGAAACTGTTTGCCATCATGAAGCTGCCGCTGGCGGATATCAACGCTCAGAACGCAATGATGCACGACGGGAAAGCGTCTGAAGCCGACGTGCAGGGTCACGTTGACGGCTGGATCAAAGCCCACCAGCAGCAGTTTGACGGCTGGGTGAACGAAGCGCTGGCCGCGCAGAAATAACCCACTCACAGGCCTGATGAGCGTATTGCCATCAGGCCAGTAACCGCATAAATGCCGGATGGTGGCGCGATGCGCCTTATCCGGCCTATCCACCCTCCTCCAATCGCACAATCCATCACTCAACAAATCAGCAACATTTAATCACTTCCGTTATGATTGTTTTCTGCAATCCATTATTCAGTTGAAAACCATGACGAAAACAACTCAGGGACTTAGCCCTTCGCTAATCCTGTTAATGTCTATCGCCACCGGCCTCGCCGTCGCCAGTAACTATTATGCGCAGCCGCTGCTCGACACCATCGCACGCAACTTTTCGCTCTCTGCCAGTACCGCAGGGTTTATCGTCACCGCGGCCCAGCTCGGCTACGCCGCCGGCCTGCTGTTCTTAGTGCCGCTCGGCGATATGTTTGAACGCCGGATGCTGATTGTCTCCATGACGCTGTTAGCGGCTGGTGGCATGCTGATCACCGCCAGCAGCCAGTCGCTGGGTATGCTGATCCTCGGTACTGCCCTGACCGGGCTGTTCTCGGTCGTGGCACAGATTTTGGTTCCGCTGGCGGCAACACTTGCCACACCGGACAAGCGCGGTAAGGTCGTCGGCACGATTATGAGCGGCCTGTTGCTAGGTATTCTACTGGCGCGAACCGTGGCGGGATTACTGGCGAATCTTGGCGGCTGGCGCACTGTATTTTGGGTCGCATCAGTATTAATGGCGCTGATGGCGGTTGCACTGTGGCGCGGCCTGCCGAAGATGCAATCCGATACCCATCTCAACTATCCGCAGCTGTTAGGCTCCGTATTCAGCCTGTTTATTCACGATAAATTGCTGCGTACCCGCGCGATGCTGGGCTGCCTGACTTTTGCCAATTTCAGTATTCTGTGGACCTCGATGGCGTTTTTGCTCGCCGCGCCGCCGTTTAACTATTCGGAAGGAATGATTGGTCTGTTCGGTCTGGCGGGTGCCGCAGGGGCGTTAGGCGCACGTCCGGCGGGCGGTTTTGCCGATAAAGGTAAATCCCACCTGACCACAACCATGGGGCTACTGTTACTACTGCTCTCCTGGCTTGCTATTTGGTTTGGGCACGCTTCAGTCCCCATGCTGATTATCGGTATTCTGGTGTTGGACCTCACCGTTCAGGGAGTGCACATCACCAACCAGACGGTTATCTATCGCATTCATCCTGACGCGCGTAATCGCCTGACCGCCGGATACATGACCAGCTATTTTATTGGCGGAGCGGCAGGTTCGCTGATTTCGGCCTCTGCCTGGCAGCATGCAGGCTGGGCTGGCGTTTGTCTGGCAGGTACGACCGTTGCCATACTCAACCTGTTGGTCTGGTGGCGAGGTTTTCACCGTCAGGAAGCCGTAAATTAAGCGTATAACGCATGTTTACCGCTGATTGGGCTCCACAGGGTGTTAAGGAGCCCATCAGTCTGCTAAGGTTATAACTCATTGAACCAAGTTATATTAATTTCGGTAATGAAACCTATAACCCTATGGAAAGCCCTGTACCCCAGTCTGAATCCAGTTCGGCAACGTTAACGGAAGGATTCAAAGACAGCCTGCCAATTGTTATCAGCTATATTCCGGTCGCTTTTGCATTTGGTCTCAATGCCACTCGCCTTGGCTTTACGCCGGTTGAAAGCGTCTTTTTCTCCTGCATTATCTATGCGGGAGCCAGCCAGTTTGTCATTACCACCATGCTCGCCGCAGGCAGTTCGCTGTGGGTCGCCGCGCTAACCGTCATGGCCATGGATGTCCGTCATGTTTTGTACGGCCCTTCCCTGCGTAGCCGGATCGCCCAGCGACTGAGTAAACCCAAAAGCGCGCTGTGGGCTTTTGGCCTTACCGATGAAGTCTTTGCCGCTGCAACGGCGAAACTGGTACGGGATAACCGGCGCTGGAGTGAAAACTGGATGATCGGCATTGCGCTATGCTCCTGGGCCTCCTGGGTGTTTGGTACAGTGCTCGGCGCGTTTTCCGGCAGTGGTTTACTCAAAGATTACCCGGCGGTTGAAGCGGCACTGGGCTTCATGCTCCCGGCGCTGTTTATGAGCTTCCTGCTCGCGTCATTCCAACGAAAACAGGCGCTTTGCGTGACTGCGGCCCTGGCCGGGGCGCTGGCTGGCGTCATGCTGTTTTCCATCCCTGCCGCTATCCTTGCAGGTATTGTCTGTGGATGCCTGACGGCGCTCATCCAGTCATTTTGGCAAGGAGGTCCTGATGAGCTATGAAGTTCTGCTACTTGGCCTGTTGGTCGGCTGCGTAAATTACTGTTTTCGCTATTTGCCGCTCCGTCTTGGGGTCGGCAATGTTCGCCCGACGAAGCGCGGCGCGACGGGCATATTACTCGACACTATTGGCATTACATCAATTTGCGCCCTGCTGGTGGTGTCTACCGCGCCAGAAGTGATGCACGACGCTCGTCGGTTCGTGCCTACTCTGGTGGGGTTTGTCATACTGGGTGCAAGCTTCTATAAGACCCGCAGCATCATCATTCCAACGTTACTGAGTGCTCTGGGCTATGGATTAGCCTGGAAAATGCTGGTTGTCTTATAGATAAAAACAATCATTTTAAATTAATAATACATTTACTTTATTTGTCACTGTCGTTACTATATCGGCTGAAATTAATGAGGTTATACCCAAATGGATAGTTCGTTTACGCCCATTGAACAAATGCTAAAATTTCGCGCCAGCCGCTACGAAGAGTTCCCTTATCAGGAAGTGCTTCTGACTCGTCTATGCATGCACATGCAGGGCAAGCTGCTGGAAAATCGCAATAAGATGCTGAAAGCTCAAGGGATTAACGAGACGTTGTTTATGGCGTTGATTACGCTGGAGTCTCAGGAAAACCACAGTATTCAGCCTTCTGAACTGAGTTGTGCGCTTGGCTCGTCACGTACTAACGCTACCCGCATCGCGGATGAGTTAGAAAAACGTGGCTGGATCGAACGTCGCGAAAGCGATAACGATCGCCGCTGTCTGCATCTGCAATTGACCGAGAAAGGCCATGCATTTTTGCAAGAGGTGTTACCGCCTCAGCATAATTGCCTGCACCAGCTCTGGTCGTCTCTTAGCACCACCGAAAAAGATCAGCTTGAGCAAATTACCCGTAAACTTCTGACCCGTCTTGATCAGATGGAGCAGGATGGCGCGGTGTTAGAAGCGCTGCGCTAAGGCGTCGACTCGCTCAGAAATCCAGATTTATAAATGAAAAAACCGACAGGCCAGCACGCATACTGCTGGCCTGTCTGATAAACAGGTCGGCTCAGCCGATGTGAATAAAAAGAAGATCGTGGAGAACAACATGAGCGCAAATGCGGAGACTCAAACCCCGCAGCAACCGGTCAAGAAGAATGGCAAACGTAAAAGTCTGCTTCTCCTTCTGACCTTGCTCTTTATTATCATTGCCGTGGCATATGGGATTTATTGGTTTTTAGTACTGCGTCATTACGAAGATACAGACGATGCGTACGTGGCAGGGAACCAGGTTCAAATCATGGCGCAGGTATCAGGCAGCGTGACGAAAGTCTGGGCTGATAACACTGACTTTGTAAAACAAGGCGATGTGCTGGTCACCCTCGACCAGACAGATGCCAAACAGGCATTTGAAAAAGCCAAAACTGCGCTGGCCTCCAGCGTGCGTCAGACGCACCAGTTGATGATCAACAGCAAGCAGTTACAGGCCAACATTGAAGTGCAGAAAACAGCTCTGGCGCAGGCACAAAGCGATTTTAATCGCCGAGTCCCGCTGGGCAACGCCAACCTGATTGGCCGCGAAGAGCTGCAACATGCGCGTGATGCCGTCGCCAGCGCTCAGGCTCAGCTTGATGTCGCAATCCAACAATATAATGCTAACCAGGCAATGATTCTCGGCAGCAAGCTGGAAGATCAACCAGCCGTACAACAGGCCGCCACCGAAGTGCGCGATGCCTGGCTGGCGCTGGAACGTACCAGAATTGTCAGCCCAATGACCGGTTATGTATCCCGTCGCGCCGTACAGCCTGGTGCACAGATTAGCCCAACCACGCCGTTAATGGCGGTTGTTCCGGCCACCAACCTGTGGGTGGATGCCAACTTCAAAGAAACACAGCTCGCCCACATTCGTATTGGTCAACCCGCGACGGTTGTCAGCGATATTTATGGCGATGACGTGAAATATACCGGTAAAGTTGTCGGCCTCGATATGGGAACGGGCAGCGCCTTCTCCTTGCTGCCAGCACAAAACGCGACCGGTAACTGGATCAAAGTCGTCCAGCGTCTGCCGGTGCGTATCGAACTGGATGCGCAGCAACTGGCACAGCATCCTTTGCGGATCGGTTTGTCTACGCTGGTTACAGTCGATACCTCCAATCGTGACGGACAAATTCTGGCAAGCCAGGTCCGCACCACGCCAGTATCAGAAAGTAATGCACGTGAAATCGACCTTGCTCCGGTCAATAAGATGATCGAAGAGATCGTGCGGGCCAACGCGGGCTAATTCAAAGGTGCGTGTGATGCAACAGCAAAAACCGCTGGAAGGCGCGCAGCTCGTCATAATGACGATCGCGCTGTCCCTGGCGACATTCATGCAGGTGCTGGACTCCACCATTGCTAACGTGGCGATCCCCACTATCGCCGGGAACCTCGGCTCTTCATTGAGCCAGGGAACCTGGGTGATCACCTCATTCGGGGTAGCGAACGCTATCTCTATTCCGATCACCGGCTGGCTGGCAAAACGCTTTGGCGAAGTAAGACTCTTTATGTGGTCAACTATCGCCTTCGTCATTGCGTCATGGGCATGCGGGATGTCCACCAGCCTGAACATGCTGATTTTCTTCCGCGTAATCCAGGGTATTGTCGCCGGTCCATTAATTCCGCTGTCACAGAGCCTGTTGCTGAATAACTATCCACCCGCCAAGCGTTCCATCGCCCTCGCGCTATGGTCGATGACGGTGATTGTTGCCCCGATATGTGGTCCTATTCTGGGGGGCTATATCAGCGACAACTATCACTGGGGCTGGATATTTTTTATCAACGTGCCAATCGGGGCTGCGGTGGTATTGATGACCCTGCAAACCCTGCGCGGTCGGGAAACCAAAACCGAGCAGCGGCGCATTGACGCCATTGGTCTGGCACTGCTGGTCATCGGTATCGGCAGTTTGCAGATTATGCTCGACCGCGGCAAAGAGCTGGACTGGTTCGCCTCGCAGGAGATTATCATCCTGACGGTGGTCGCCGTGGTTGCTATCAGCTTCCTGATCGTCTGGGAGCTTACCGACGAGCACCCGATTGTCGATCTCTCGCTGTTTAAGTCGCGCAACTTTACCATCGGCTGCCTGTGTATTAGCCTGGCCTATATGCTCTACTTCGGCGCCATCGTCCTGCTGCCGCAGCTATTGCAGGAGGTTTACGGCTATACGGCAACCTGGGCTGGTCTGGCGTCCGCGCCGGTAGGGATTATTCCGGTGATCCTGTCGCCAATTATCGGCCGCTTTGCACACAAGCTGGATATGCGTCGGCTGGTGACGTTCAGTTTTATTATGTACGCCGTCTGTTTCTACTGGCGCGCGTGGACGTTCGAGCCGGGTATGGACTTTGGCGCATCGGCCTGGCCGCAGTTTATTCAGGGGTTCGCAGTAGCCTGCTTCTTTATGCCGCTGACGACCATTACGCTGTCCGGTTTACCGCCTGAGCGTCTGGCGGCTGCATCGAGCTTGTCTAACTTTACGCGAACGCTGGCCGGCTCTATTGGTACATCGATTACAACAACGATGTGGACTAACCGTGAGTCGCTGCACCATGCGCAATTGACGGAATCCGTTAACCCCTACAACCCAAATGCTCAGGCAATGTACGACAAGCTGCAGGATTTAGGGATGACGCACCAGCAGGCGTCAGGGTGGATAGCCCAGCAGATCACTAATCAGGGTCTGATTATTTCCGCCAACGAAATCTTCTGGATGTCGGCGGGGATCTTCCTGGTTTTGCTTGGTCTGGTATGGTTCGCTAAACCGCCCTTCGGCGCGGGCGGCGGCGGCGGTGGAGCGCACTAACTATCTGATAAAAGGGATCTGCGGATCCCTTTTTTATTGTGGCCAGCATCAGAAATAATATTTGAATCTCAGGCGTCCGCCGTAACGTGCATCTTCGCTGTTGTCGCCATTGTTCGGATCGGCCTCAACCCATGAGGCATAAGCACCGAGATAGATATTAAAGTTTCTCATATTCATTACGTTAGGGAATAAGTATGAGGCATGGATGGTGTGAATATCATAGCTGCCCGGATCGGTGATCCAGCAGTCTTCCTCGCAAACGGCCTCCAGGTTAGTGGCATTGAAAGCGTCAATGTTGTTATGCGCATAGATATAGCCCAGTTCGAATCGATGCCACAACGCGTTCACCCCAGCGGTAAAATCGGTCTCATCGGTCGCGTCCATATAAGCAGTATTCAGGTTAATCACCGCGCCGTCTTCCGCATCGGTTTTTTGTCCGTCCCAGGTCATGGTAAAACCATACCCCGTACGATCGGACTGATCGATCCACTTCCCGTTCTCATAATAGCCGTAGGCGTTGTTAACGACGTTACTTTCCATCGCCACTGCCGTCGAGAAACGCCCGTTTTGCCAGGCGATCACCGGGCGCACGTAAGCCACGTTTTTATCATTGGTTAAGTCCATCCCGTGGTACTGCTTCTCGGTATAGAGCGTACTGCCATTTTCCATCAATGTATTCACTTCAAAATACCAGTTATCGATGGTTTTACTTATCAGGAAATTACCGCCGCTGTCGCTACGTCCACGCCCCTCTTTCATCATATAAATATAGCCATAGCCATCACTGTAAAGATCATTCGCCGTATTACCTGAATATTCAATAAACGTATCCTGATTCAGCGGGAACATATCGTACGCTTCAAAACGTCCGACCTTAATTTGCCAGTCTTTTTCCTGGCCAAAAAAGAACACTGCATCATCGAGATTCATTTTTCCGGTCAGGTCTGCCAGCGGCTGAACTGAGAATCCGGCGAAATTACCGTTGTTCAGTCGTTGGTAGCCATCAAACCCTAATAGCAGACGCCCGTTGATATCCCAACGTTCATTCGTTCCCGGCGCCCAATCTTTATTTGCTGAAGTTCTGGTTGATGTCAGGCTACCAGAACGGCTTGCCGCATCCATATTAAACTCAACGTCGCCATAGAACTTGATATCGCTAAAACCGGATAGCGTTAACTTGGGTGGATTTTCCGTAGAGGCGGAGGGTTCAGCAGATTGTACTTGCACCGTCGGCGCTGCGGCTACCTGCTGCTGCCTCAGCGAGCGAATTTGCGATTCAGCATCTGCGGCTCGCTGTTCGGCATTAATCACGCGCTGCTCCAGTTCAGCAAGACGCTGTTCAATAGCGGTATTTGCTGCCCAAAGGTTATGCGAAAAGCAAGCGCCGACCACAAGCGCTAAATATTTCACCTTCATTTTTTATCCCTAAAGTTTAATGTATACCAGATAAGATTTGATAAAAACCCCATCCACCAGCGATGAAAAGAGTCTTTTTATTACCTGGATATCTGGCGTATTCCATTATGTTTTTCTATTAATTATTTATGTTTTTTGATTTATGTGATCGGTGTGAGCTGGCATCGTTAATTATCCATTATTTTCTGTTTACCAGATCACGTTTTGTTATTTAACAGGTCACCAATTAATTAGCTTAAATTATATTCCTGTCGTAAATATAATAGATATAGATTATATGACAAAATAAAAAACCCCGGACATAAACCGGGGTTAATTTAAATACTGGAACAGCTAATCAATAAGACTAAATATGCAGTTCCTGCAATTTCTCTTTCGGCAGCGCCAGCTCTTCATTGCTGTTCACGCGTACATCACGCTCCAGAATATGACGCGCGATATCCTGTGCTTCGCTAAGAGAGTGCATCTGATACGTACCGCACTGGTAAACGTTCAGCTCCGGGATCTGGTTCTGATCCTGTACTTTCAGCACGTCCGCCATTGCCGCTTTCCACGCATCGGCAACACGCTGCTCGTCCGGCGTACCAATCAGGCTCATGTAGAAGCCGGTACGGCATCCCATCGGAGAGATATCAATAATCTCAACGCCATTACCGTTCAGATGGTTACGCATAAAACCTGCAAACAGGTGCTCCAGCGTATGGATACCTTTCTCAGGCATGACTTCTTTGTTCGGAATGCAGAAACGCAGATCAAACACGGTGATTGCGTCGCCATGCGGGGTGTTCATCGTTTTTGCAACCCGGACCGCGGGAGCTTCCATCCGGGTGTGATCGACAGTAAAACTATCTAACAACGGCATTTAGCCACCTCCGATAAATTTTTTAAAAATAATCTGAACTCTTTGTTCCGGGGCGAGTCTGAGTATATGAAAGACGCGCATTTGTTATCATCATCCCTGTTTTCAGAGATGAAATTTTGGCCACTCCCGAGTGGCCTTTTTCTTTTGTATCAAGCGTGCTTTTCCAGCCACACGCTAAACGGCTCAGTATCAGCCGCTTCGATCTCCTGCTGACGACGCTTCGAAGCCTCGGTTTCAGCAATAAATTCAGCTTCCTGCAATATTTCTAATGGCTCTTCACGCAGCAGATTTCGGTAAGCCTCACCCAGCGCTTTGCCCGTACCGCCAATGCCTTCATCAATCATAGACCGTAGGATCCGGGCAGAGAAAGTCAGTTCAGGATTGTCAAAACAGACAACCAGTTCATCACAGACCTTCTGATACTCCTCTCCCCCATCGATGCTGTCCAGCGTTTGTGCCACGCGTTTCAGATCGCGGAACAAATCTTTCCCAACCTTAGGCAGCGGGAACTGGGCCGTTTCACAGCCAATACCTAACGTCAGTCCTGGCTTGCGACCTTCGAGAATCACGCGATTCCAGTTTTTACGCGTACACAGCAATTCATCGCTGCTCATTTCCGGGGCATCGGCCAGCGCACACCAGACCATAAACAGATCGAGGAAGCGTACCTGCTGCTCGTCCACGCCGATCGGTGAGAACGGGTTGATATCCAGCGAGCGTACTTCGATGTACTCGATACCGCCACGCAGAAGCGCATCAGATGGTGTTTCACCACGACGAGTGACGCGTTTCGGACGAATAGGCGCATACAGCTCATTTTCAATCTGCAGAACGTTGCTGTTGATTTGCAGACGCTTACCGTCTTTCTCCAGACCGATCGCCGCGTACTCCTCGGAAGGAGTCTTAATCGCGCGCTTTAATCCTGCCACATACTCATGCAAATCGTTAAACGTAATTCCAAGATTGCTTTGCGACTTATTGGTATACCCCAAATCACTCAGACGCAGCGATGTCGCGTACGGCAGGTAGTACATCCCGCAGTCGGTTTTTTCAAACGGCAGGGTTGTCGGTTTTCCTTGCAGGAAAGAGGAACAAATGGCCGGAGAGGCGCCAAACAGATACGGGATCACCCAACCAAAACGGTAGTAGTTGCGGATCAGACGGAAGTAGCCCGCGGAGATCTTCTCTTTAGCATCTTCGCCTTCGGTTACGCCGCACTTCGCCTGCCAGAAAGCCATTGGCAGCGAGAAGTTGTAGTGTACGCCCGAGATTGTCTGCATCAACGCACCGTAACGGTTTTTGAGGCCTTCACGGTACAGCGTCTTCAGGCGACCGGTGTTCGACGTGCCATACTGCGCCAGTTCGATATCCTGGCCTTCGGCAATATAGCAAGGCATGCTCAACGGCCACATACGCTCGTCGCCCAGGTTTCTGGCGGTATAACGATGCAGGTCGCGCATGAATGTGAGCATTTTCTCAATGTCATCGCCTGGCGGAGTGATAAATTCCAGCAGCGCTTCGGCAAAGTCAGTAGTTATCCATTTATGCGTTAGCGCTGAGCCTAACACCTCAGGATGGCCTGTCGTTGCTAATGACCCATCTGCATTAACACGCAGCGTTTCGCGCTCCAGACCACGTTGAATCCCCTTTAACGCCTGAGGATGGTTTTCCAGCCAGGCCAGCGCCTGTGATACGTCCGGGATCAAATTGACCTCCCGCCTGTCAAAATCGTTTTAATTAGCATAATGGTATTGGTTACCCTGAAGGCTATCTCACAACACAATTAGTGCCACCACATAATGCCTTGCGTCGTAACCGCTGCGACAACAACATAGCGCAGCGCCTTGCCAAGGCATAAGAAAAAGAGAACTGGACCCCACGAGATGCGCATCCACCCGGCTAACAGGCACAATAAATCACCTACAACCGGCATCCAGCTTAATAATAGTGTGACAGCGCCATAGCGCCGCAGCCAGCCAGTGGCTTTTTCTTGCCAGCGCGATGTTTTACGCAAAGGAAAGAAACGCCCAAGGATAACGTTAGTTAACCCTCCAAGGCTATTACCCATTGTTGCTGTTAAGACTAAGACCCAGGGATGACTTATCCCGGAGACCAGCAAAGCAACTAAAACAACTTCAGAATTGCCGGGTAATAGCGTGGCGCTGAGAAAACTACTGGCAAACAGTGACAGGAGCGACAGTCCATCACTCACAATAACCGGACATCCACGGCGTCCATTCCCGCAGCGTGCGCCGCCTGTATTCCAAAATCGGCATCTTCAAACACGACGCAACGAGCCGGAATAACCCCCATACGTTCGGCACAAAGCAAAAACGTATCAGGAGCAGGTTTGTGGCGTTGTACGTGATCGGCTGCGACGACAGCATCAAAATAGCGACGCAGTCCAAGGTGAGCGAGCAGCGCTTCTGCAATTGCGCTTTCACTCCCCGTTCCTACCGCCATAGGCCGACGCCCATGCCAGGCTTTCACGACGTCAACCAACGGCAGAGGCTGGACGCTATCCAGCAACATGCTTTTCACCTTGTCAGTTTTCTCGCGCGCTAAGGCATGGGGGTCAAGATCGGCATGATTCAATTCAATTACCGACTGGGCAATACGCCACGTTGGGGAGCCGTTGAGAGCGACCATGGCTTGTTCATCAAACCGCAGCCCATAATGCCCCAATACCTCATGCCACGCCTTACGGTGCGTTGGTTCAGTATCCAGGATGGTGCCATCCATATCAAAAATCAAACCCGCATAACGTTCGTACATCGTCTTCTCACAAGCCGAATGACCAGACGTTATTTTATCGTAATTGATTGATTTTGTCGCTGACAGCGAATTGAGGGGGGTTCAGAGAGTATGTGGAAATAATTTAAAGGGGGAGATGGTGCATCCGGGAGGATGACTCACTAGCGTTCGCCCTGCGGGCCGTTGCTGGAGCAACGTTATCCTTCCTGGTGCTCGCGATTATCTCGCAGACCATGAAACAACAGTTTTGCTGCTATCTCGGAGAAGATGGTGCATCCGGGAGGATTCGAACCTCCGACCGCTCGGTTCGTAGCCGAGTACTCTATCCAGCTGAGCTACGGATGCATCGGGAATTGCTGATTACTACTGATACTGCGAAGAAGATGGTGCATCCGGGAGGATTACTCGGCTGCGCCTCGCCCTGCGGGCCGTTGCTGAAGCAACGTTATTCTACCTGGTACTGGCGATTATCTCGCAGACCATGAAACAACAGTTTTGCTGCTATCTCGGAGAAGATGGTGCATCCGGGAGGATTCGAACCTC
>NZ_JAOWFE010000041.1:167336-363976 GCF_030333815.1 Citrobacter sp. Cf136
GCTTGTAATCCGTTGTTCCGTGTCAGTGGAGGCGCATTATAGGGAGTTATTTCAGGCTGACAAGGGGAAATTTAAAATAACTTTCTGAGTGCGTGTTTTTTCACCAAAACAACCATTAACATGCCATAAAATAAGCAAATTGCCGTTTTTGCAGCCGCAATCACACTTCCAGGTGGCATACTAATGAATAAGAAAAAGAGTAAGGAAGAACATTCATGCCGTTAAATGCCCAACAGCTAGCCGCACAGAAAAACTTGTCCTACGTTCTGGCCGAAAAGCTGGCTCAGCGAATATTAAAAGGTGAATACGCGCCGGGCGCTATATTGCCTGGCGAAATAGAGCTGGGCGATCAGTTTGGTGTGAGTCGCACCGCGGTAAGAGAGGCGGTAAAAACGTTAACGGCAAAAGGTATGGTATTACCACGCCCACGTATCGGCACACGCGTCATGCCGCAAGCAAACTGGAACTTCCTCGACCAGGAGCTGCTCACCTGGTGGATGACGGAAGATAATTTCCCGCAGGTCATTAAACATTTTCTGGTGATGCGTATCAGCCTGGAGCCTCAGGCGTGTTTACTGGCGGCGACCATTGGTACGGCTGAACAGAAAGCGCACCTCAACACGCTGATGGAAGAGATGGTCGAGCTGAAAAGAAACTTCAGACGCGAACGCTGGATTGAGGTTGATATCGCCTGGCATGAACACATCTATGAAATGAGTGCGAATCCGTTCCTTATTTCCTTTGCATCTCTGTTCCATTCGGTTTATCAGACCTACTTTACCTCTATTACCTATAACGATGTGGTGAAACTGGATTTGCACCAGGCCATTGTCGATGCAATAGATGATAACGATGGCGATCGCGCCTTTGCTGCTTGTCAGGCATTGCTGATAGCACCGAACGTGCTACCGGATAAATAATATGTCAGAAAAGAAATCACGTAGTATGGCCGGGCTACCGTGGATAGCAGCCATGGCCTTTTTTATGCAGGCACTAGACGCCACTATCCTCAATACCGCCCTACCCGCAATAGCACATAGTCTTAACCGCTCTCCGCTCGCCATGCAGTCGGCCATTATCAGCTATACCCTGACGGTCGCGATGCTGATCCCGGTAAGTGGTTGGTTGGCAGACCGATTTGGTACCCGACGCGTCTTTATGATTGCTGTTAGCCTGTTTACGTTGGGATCGCTGGCCTGTGCGCTGTCCAGCTCCCTAAGCGAGCTGGTGATTTTCCGTGTCATTCAGGGGATCGGTGGCGCCATGATGATGCCCGTTGCCCGTCTGGCGTTATTGCGTGCCTACCCTCGCAGTGAACTGCTTCCCGTGCTTAACTTCGTCACCATGCCTGGACTTGTGGGGCCGATTTTAGGTCCGGTATTGGGCGGTGTACTGGTTACATGGGCCAGTTGGCACTGGATCTTCCTGATTAATATTCCAATTGGCATTGCCGGTATCTTCTACGCTCGCAAATATATGCCGAACTTCACCACCCCACGCCGCGGTTTTGATATGACCGGTTTCTTTCTGTTTGGTTTGAGCCTGGTGTTGTTTTCTAGCGGCGTTGAATTGTTCGGTGAGAAGCTTGTCGCTACCTGGGTCGCACTCGGTATTATTCTTGCCAGTGTGTTGTTACTACTCGCCTATATTCGCCATGCTCGTCGTCACCCAACGCCACTTATATCTCTTCCGATATTTAAGACTCGAACCTTTTCTGTTGGGATCGCCGGCAACCTCGCCACTCGCCTGGGCACAGGCTGCGTGCCCTTCTTAATGCCGCTGATGTTGCAGGTAGGCTTTGGATATCCGGCTCTGATAGCCGGTTGTATGATGGCGCCAACGGCGTTGGGTTCAATTCTGGCAAAATCCATGGTGACGCAGGTTCTGCGCAAACTCGGCTACAGGACCACATTGGTGGGTGTTACGGTTTTTATCGGCCTGATGATTGCGCAGTTCGCTTTGCAATCTCCTGCCATGCCGGTCTGGATGCTGATCCTGCCGCTGTTCATTTTAGGTATGGCGATGTCCACCCAGTTTACCTCAATGAATACTATCACTCTGGCGGATCTGACTGATGAAAACGCCAGCAGCGGCAACAGCGTATTGGCCGTTACTCAGCAGTTATCAATCAGTTTAGGGGTTGCCATCAGCGCCGCCGTTCTGCGTATCTATGAAGGTATGGAAGGAACCAATACGGTAGAGCAGTTCCATTACACCTTTATGACGATGGGCGCTATCACGGTAATATCCGCGCTGATGTTCATGCTGCTAAAAGCCAAAGATGGACGTAACCTGATCAAAGATCGGCACAAACCTAAACCGACCCCCGCTCCATCAAAACAGGAGTAAGCTGCAAACGCTGTTGTTGTAATGCGGGCTGGGCCATCCGATGGATTAATACATCGATGGCCAGTTCGCCCAATTCATCTTTTGGTTGATGTATGGTCGTCAGCGGAGGCGTCATATAGCGCGCCAGCTCGATATCATCATAACCCACCACCGCCATATCCTGCGGAATGCGCAATCCCGACTGGTACAGAGCCTGATACGCGCCAACCGCCATTGCATCATTGCCGGTAAAAACGGCCTGCGGTCGCTGTTTATGCGACAGCAACGTTTGCATAGCTTCAAAGCCGCCACCAAACTCAAAGTCACCGGTAATCTCGTAGCCTTCCGGGACAGGCAAGCCCGCCCGCTTCATTGCCGCCCGATATCCTTCCAGACGCAAACGCGCCGGGGTTTTATCCAGCGGCCCGGTGATGCAGGCAATGCGCGTAAAACCTTTTTCGATAAGATGTTGCGTGGCTAAATCCCCGCCCAGCAGGGAGTTATCCTGAATCAGATCGCTTTCACCATCAAAGGGCGACCAGTCCATCATCACGGTCGGTATAGAAGGATAACGCTGCATTATCTCTCTGGAAGGCTGATGTGTTTCCGTACAGAGCAGCAGCAAGCCATCCACACGTTTTTGCATTAGCGTTTCCAGATTACGGTTCATGCGCTGTTCATCGCCTTCGGTATTGCACAGCACCAGGCTGTAGCCGCGCTCAAAACAGCTACGTTCAACGCCGCGCACCAGCTCAGAATAGAAGGGATTGGTACTGGCAGTGATTAACATGCCAATTGTGCGGGTCTGGTTTAACTTGAGGCTACGCGCCAGCGCGGAGGGAGCGTAGTTAAGCGCTTTAATCGCAGCTTCTACTTTGTCAGTGACAGACTCACTGACAAAGCGATCTTTATTAATGACGTGAGAAACCGTCGACGTGGAAACACCCGCCAGGCGGGCGACGTCCTTCATTGTAGCCAAGCGTTACCTCTGTTGACTTAAAAACGCTTCTATTTCTTCGCGCCACGGAACGGAAGGCTGTGCGCCTTTACGGGTAACCGCAATCGCCGCAGCGGCATGCGCAAAACGGATCGCTTCAGGCAGTGGAGTCTCTTCCAGTAACGCTGTAATTAACGCGCCATTAAAGGTGTCTCCGGCGGCAATAGTATCAACGGCTTCCACTTTAAAACCGGGTACTCGCTGACCTTCGCCATTCACGCTGGCCCACACACCGCGACTCCCTAAGGTAATCAGTACAGTATGGATTCCTTTAGCATGCAATGCCTGCGCCGCTTTGGCCGCGTCTTCATCATTTTCAACCCGGATCCCCGTCAGCTTTTCAGCCTCGGTTTCATTCGGGGTAATAATATCTACCAGCGCCAACAGCTCGTCAGAAAGTTCACGTGCCGGAGCCGGGTTTAGGGCGACCATGGTCTTATTTTGATGTGCAATCTTTGCCGCAGCCAGAACGCTTTCGATCGGCGACTCTAACTGCATCAGTAAAGCAGACGCCTGCGCGATACGCTCATGCTGTGCTTCCACCAGCGCTGGCGAAAGAGCTGCGTTAGCTCCAGCATGAATGCCGATAACGTTCTCACCTTCACCATTCACAAAAATCAACGCAACACCGGTCGATTCCCCCGAAATTACGCTAATCGGCGCAATATCAATGTTGTCTTTGGCTAACTGTTTACGCACACTTTCGCCAATATCATCATCGCCCGTACAGGCAATGAATGCGATATTCGCGCCACTACGACCCGCAGCAACAGCCTGATTCGCGCCTTTACCGCCAAATGCGACCTGATAATGACTACCGGTTACGGTTTCACCAGGTGTCGGGAAAGAGTTAAGGTTAAGGATGTGATCGGCATTGATACTGCCAAGAACAACGAGGTTGCCTGCGGTTTTCATATTTGGTGTTCCAAGTCAAAGTGCGCCACCGGGTTAGGGTGGCGCGTGCCCTGCTTTTCTTTTTACGCTTTCATCCCCAAAACCAGATACGGGGATGGCGTATTTATGTCTCCATCAGGCCGCGAGCGACCTGAATCGGTATTACTGCTTGATGACCAGCTTCAGGTCAACCGGATATTTAGCCTGAACCTTCTCGCCTTTCAGGACTTTATCCGCAGTCTCAACGCCTTTCGCGCCGATCTGATCCGGCAACTGAGCAATGGTCGCAGCCAGTTTGCCATCATTTACTGCTTTTTCGCCATCTGGAGTGCCGTCAAATCCAACCACCATCACATCAGATTTACCCGCGGTTTGCAGTGCGCGCAGCGCACCCAGCGCCATTTCATCGTTCTGAGCAAATACGGCCTGCACATCAGGATGCGCGGTCAGCAGGTTCTGCATGACGTTCAAACCTTTAGTGCGGTCGAAGTCTGCCGGCTGGCTGGCCAGTACGTTAAATTTGTGTGCCGCAACGGCCTGCTGGAAACCTTCGCCACGCTCACGCGCCGCTGAAGTTCCGGCAATCCCCTGCAGTTCGATAACTTTCGCGCCTTCACCTGCTTTCTTCGCGATGTAATCACCCGCAATTTTGCCGCCTAACACGTTATCAGACGCAATGTGGCTTACCACTTCGCCTTTGGAGGCAACACGGTCAAGGGTAATAACCGGAATTTTTGCCTGGTTAGCCATCTTCACAGCATTACCAACGGCATCAGAGTCGGTTGGGTTGATCAGCAGAATTTTAGTTCCACGAACCGTTAAGTCCTGAACGTTAGCCAGCTCTTTCGCCGGGTTGTTCTGCGAGTCCAGAATCACCAGGTTGTAACCCAGCTTATCCGCCTCTTTTTGCGCCCCATCCTTCAGAGAAACAAAGAACGGGTTATTGAGGGTGGAGACCACCAGCGCAATGGTATCTTTAGCCATCGCATTCGCGCTCACGGTGGCGCTCAGCGCAACAGCAGAAACCAGGGTAGCCAGTTTTTTCATATTCATATTTAAGATGTCCTGTAATCGTTGTTACTGCTTTTTGTTGTCTACCAGTACCGCCAGCAAAATCACCACCGCTTTGACGATCATCTGGTAATAGGAGGATACACCTAACAAATTCAACCCATTATTGAGGAAACCAAGAATCAATGCGCCGATCAGCGTCCCAACAATTCGTCCTTTACCACCCGCCAGGCTAGTACCGCCTAATACTACCGCTGCGATAGCATCCAGCTCATAGCCAGTGCCTGCCGTTGGTTGCGCAGAGGAGAGGCGTGCTACTTCAATGATGCCCGCCAGCGATGCCAGCAGACCGCACAGTGAGTAAACGATAATTTTGATTTTACTGACGCTGATACCGGACAGACGCGTTGCCGCTTCGTTACCGCCCAGCGCGTAGATATAACGCCCCAGACGCGTGTGGTGCAGCATGTACCACGCCGCGAGGAAGACAATCCCCATGATCCACACCGGCGTAGGGACGCCTAACGGACGACCAATCCCGAACCAGCCAAACAGATCGGCATTGTCAGTAAACCCGGTGTTTACCGGACTGCCGTTGGTGTAGACCATGGTCACACCGCGCAGCAGCAGCATCATAACCAGAGTCGCGATAAACGCCTGCACGCGACCTTTCGCGACAATCACCCCGGTTACCGCGCCAATGGCAGCGCCGAGCGCCAGGGCCGCAGCAACAGCCACCAGCGCATTGACTTCAATCCCTACAATCGAAGCCGCAACCGCACCGGTCAGCGCCAGCAAGGAACCGACGGACAGATCGATACCCGACGTCAGGATAACCAGCGTCATGCCAACCGCCATGATGGCGTTCACCGACGTTTGCTGAAGAATGTTGAACAGGTTATTAACGGTAAAAAAGTTAGGGCTCATGGTGGAAACAATCGCGATCAGCACTAACAGAGCGATGAGCGACTTTTGCTCCAGAAGCCATGCTTTAGTGAAATAACGGCGACCAGAAACAGCCTGGGTAGTCATCTTTTTTACTCCTGATTCACGCGATTAAGCTTGCCCACAGCGGCAGCCATTAATACTTCCTGAGTGGCCTGCTCGCGAGTGAACTCACCGCCGAGATGCCCTTCATGCATAACGATAATTCGATCGCTCATGCCCAATACTTCTGGCATCTCAGAAGAGACCAGAATGATACTCAGCCCATCGGCCTTAAACTGGTTGATAAGCTGATAGATTTCTTTCTTGGCCCCAACGTCAACGCCGCGCGTTGGTTCATCAAGGATCAGCACTTTTGGCCGGGTCATCAGACCGCGCGCAATCGCCACTTTCTGCTGGTTACCACCGGAAAGAAGGCCGATAGCCTGTTCCATCGATGGGGTTTTAACATTGAACAGACGAATAAAATCACCCACCGCCTGCTGCTCATCTTTATGTTTAAGGCTTCCGCCTGCACGGCTGAAATAGCGCAGCGCGGTCAGTGACATATTCTCTTTCACCGACATGCCGAGCACTAAACCATCGCGTTTACGGTCTTCAGAAATATAGACGATGCCGTTAGCCAGTCCATCCTGCGGCGAACGGGTAACCACTTCATGGCCATCAAGCGTGACGTAGCCGCTGGTACGCGGCAATGCGCCGTACAACACTTTCATCAGCTCGGTACGCCCAGCCCCCATCAGCCCCGATACGCCAAGGATCTCGCCTTTACGCAGCGTGAATGACACATCGTTTACGCCAGGACCGCACAGATTATCGACCTTCAGGCGAATATCACCCGGCGCTTTTTCCAGACACGGGTACTGATCTTCCAACTTACGTCCCACCATCATTTCAATCAGCGAGTCTTCGGTAAGCGATGCGACTTCACGCTCGGCAATAAACTGCCCGTCGCGGAAGACGGTTACGTCATCGCAAATCTCGAAGATCTCTTTCATGCGGTGAGAAATATAGACAATGCCGCGCCCCTGGGATTTCAGTTCGCGGATGACGCGGAACAGGGATTCGGTTTCGGTGTCGGTGAGGGCATCCGTCGGTTCATCCATAATGATGACCTTCGATTCAAAGCTCAGCACTTTGGCAATTTCGACCATCTGCTGATCGCCAATCGACAGCTCACCGACCAGCCTGTCGCTTTTAAAGCGCAGATTGAGTTTGGCGAGCAGCAGATCGGCTTCGGCGTACATCTTCTTCCAGTCAATTTTGCCAAAGCGATTCACAAACTCACGACCGAGAAAAATGTTTTCAGCGATAGTGAGTTGCGGGATCAGGTTCAGCTCCTGGTGGATGATACCGATTCCGGCTTCCTGGGAGGATTTCGGGCCGTTAAAGGTGGTCTCTTTCCCCAGCCACAATAAGGAACCGGCATCACGGGTGTAGATTCCGGTCAGCACCTTCATCATGGTGGATTTACCCGCGCCGTTTTCGCCCACCAGCGCCATTACGCGGCCTGGGTAGACATTCAGCGCGGCGCCGGATAGCGCTTTTACGCCCGGGAACGCTTTATCGATCCCTTTGAGTTGCAGTAATGCGTTCATGATGGCCTCAGAACGTGACGCCAGCACAGAGAATGATATTCGCATACGGAGAACACTCTCCGCTGCGAATTACCGCCTGACTGTCTGCGGTTTGTTTTTTGAATTGTTCATGCGTGGTGTAACGAATTTCTATGGTGTTTCCCTGGTGTTGTTGCAGTTGCTCAATGTGGCTGAGCAACGTTTCGTGGAGTTGCGGATTATGTTGTTTAATTTCCGACGCGAGAATGGCCGCCTCGACCTGCATTTCACGTGTGACCACATCCAGTACCTGCATAAAAGAAGGTACGCCCTGGGTTAATGCCATATCGATACGCGTTGTGCTGTTCGGGATGGGTAAACCTGCATCACACACCACCAGCGTATCGGTATGCCCCAGACGGGAGATCACCGATGAAATTTCAGAGTTGAGTACCGTGCCTTTCTTCATTTTCTTTCCCCACTAGCGAAACGTTTCGCTGGAGATAAGTGTAGTGCGAAGAGTGGACAGAAAACCACCGCGACGTTACGAAAATGTGATCACCATCGAAACGTTTCGCAAGGATTATCATTAGATGAAATGAAAACTGGGAGGGGCAAAACAAAACGCCCCCTTTCACGATGAAAGAGGGCGTCGATGAGATTAAATCTCGACCTGAGTACCGAGCTCAATAACCCGGTTCGGTGGGATTTCAAACTGGTCCGGCGCACGCAGCGCATTGCGCTGTAACAGCAGATACAGCTTACCGCGCAGACGCAAGTACCATGGTCGTTTGCCGACAATCAGCGACTCGTGCGACATGAAGAAGGAGGTTTCCATCATCCGGCAGCTTAAGCCTTCCAGACCGCAGCGATGGAACACCTCCTCCACGTTCGGCGTTTCGCGCCAACCGTAGCTGGCAACCACGCGCCAGAAGGTGGGCGATAACTGCTCAATCTGCACCCTACGCACGTTGTGAACATAGGGCGCATCTTCCGTGCGCAGCGTCAGCAGAATAACGCGCTCATGCAGCACCTTGTTATGTTTGAGGTTATGCAGAAGCGCAAACGGGATGACGTTCAGTGCGCGGGACATATATACAGCCGTTCCCGGCACGCGTACCGGTGGCGATTTCTCCAGAGAAGCAATCATCGCCTCCAGAGAGTTACCGTGCTCATGCATACGACGCAGCAGACGGAAGCGTTCACTTTTCCAGGTGGTCATGATGGTGAACATCACCAGACCCAGCGTCAGAGGCAGCCAACCGCCGGAAATCAGTTTATCGAGGTTCGCGGAGAACAGCGGAACATCGACGCACAAGAATGCCACCAGGATCAGGAAGACGAAGTATTTATTCCAGTGCCAGTTTTTGCGCGCCACGGTGGTCGACAAAATAGAGGTCAGCACCATCGTCCCCGTTACCGCAATCCCGTACGCCGCGGCCAGATTACTGGAGTGTTCAAAACTCACAATCACAATAACCACCGCAAAATAGAGCATCCAGTTAACGAAAGGAATGTAGATCTGGCCCGACTCCATTTCCGAGGTATGGATAATGCGCATTGGCGATAAATATCCCAAACGCACGGCCTGACGCGTCAGCGAGAACACACCGGAGATAACCGCCTGCGAAGCGATTACCGTCGCCAGCGCAGCGAGGATCAGTAGCGGGATCAACGCCCAGTCTGGTGCCAACAGGAAGAACGGGTTTTTGATCGCTTCAGGATGCTTTAACAGTAGCGCCCCCTGACCAAAATAGTTCAGTACCAGTGAAGGCAACACCACAGAGAACCATGCCAGGCGAATCGGCAACTTACCGAAGTGGCCCATATCCGCATACAGCGCTTCAACACCGGTAATCGACAACACCACCGCACCCAGTGCAATAAAAGACAACGTTTTGAATTCGAGGAAGAAATGCACCGCCCAATACGGATTTAGCGCCTGCAGTACTTCCGGATTGCCAATAATACTGCGTACGCCTAAAACCGCCAGCGTCAGGAACCACAGCAGCATAATCGGCGCAAACAGCTTACCGACCATGCCGGTACCGTGTTTTTGAATCAAAAACAGCAGGGTCAGTACGATTATCGAGAGCGGAACAATCCAGGTATCCAGTTGCGGGGCAATAATCTCCAGACCTTCAATCGCAGACATCACCGAAATGGCTGGCGTAATCACCACTTCACCATAGAAGAAGCTGCCGCCTATCAATCCCATAATGACCAGCATGGAGGTTGTTCGCGCCGAGGTATTGCGCCCGGCCAATGACATCAGCGTCAGGATCCCGCCTTCTCCGGCGTTATCTGCGCGCATGACAAACGTCAGGTATTTAATGGAGACAACAAAGATCAGCAGCCAGAAAATCAGCGAGAGAAAACCAAATACGGCATCACGTTCAACGCCAAAACCAAACTGGCCGGACAAACATTCACGAAGCGTATAAAGTGGGCTGGTACCAATATCACCGTAGACAACCCCAATGGCTGCAAGGGTAATCGCAGACAATGATTGTTTATTATCAGTGCTCATAGACTCGTCTTTCGTTTATACACATCATCTTTCAAGCCACTCCGTGTGGGCTGCATTCGTTATTCCCCCCATCCCAGGAGAAAACTCCATTGCCGCCTTGGTGCAGCTTGATTGATTTGGTGTATATATAAGAAATGTGTGCGTCGTCCCTTGGCCCACAAAAAGGCGCACAGTATGCACGATTAATCACAAAATCGTACCCCTAAATGAGACCAGATTAATCTGGCTCAAAGAAAAATAAGCGCACCTTCAGTCTATTACTGCAATGGTGTGAAGCATCTATACTCGCAGTTTATGCAGTACATTTGGCGAAAGGACGCCACTTCATTATGGCTCACCCACATTTATTAGCGGAAAGAATTTCCCGTCTGAGCAATGCGCTGGAAAAGGGACTTTTTGAACGTAGCCACGCCATTCGTCTGTGTCTGCTGGCAGCACTCAGCGGCGAGAGCGTTTTCTTATTAGGGCCCCCGGGGATCGCAAAGAGCTTAATTGCCCGCCGACTGAAGTTTGCCTTCCAAAATGCACGCGCTTTTGAATACCTGATGACGCGCTTCTCTACGCCGGAAGAAGTTTTCGGCCCGCTGTCCATTCAGGCCCTTAAAGACGAAGGTCGCTATGAACGCTTAACGGCGGGCTATCTTCCTGAAGCTGAAATCGTTTTTCTCGATGAAATCTGGAAAGCAGGCCCGGCAATTCTTAACACCCTGCTGACCGCCATTAACGAACGTCACTTTCGCAACGGCGCGTATGAAGAAAAAATTCCGATGCGTCTGCTGGTAGCCGCTTCCAACGAACTGCCTGAAGCCGACAGCAGCCTGGAAGCGCTGTACGACCGTATGCTGATTCGTCTGTGGCTGGATAAAGTTCAGGACAAGGCCAATTTCCGCTCCATGCTGCTAAGTCAGCAGGATGAAAGCGACAACCCGGTCCCGGCATCATTGCAGGTGACGGATGAAGAGTATCACCAATGGCAAAAAGACATCGGCGCCATCAAGCTTCCCGATCGCGTATTTGAGCTTATTTTCACCCTACGCCAGCAGTTGGACACGCTACCGAATGCCCCCTACGTGTCCGATCGTCGCTGGAAAAAAGCGATCCGCTTACTCCAGGCCAGCGCTTTCTTTAGCGGACGTGATGCGGTAGTACCTATCGACCTGATCCTGCTGAAAGATTGTCTGTGGTACGACGCGCAAAGCCTGAATCTGATGCAACAGCAGCTTGAAATATTGATGACCGGACACGCCTGGCAGCAGCAAGCCATGCTGACGCGCCTGGGCAGTATTGTGCAGCGCCGCATTCAACTCCAGCAGCAACAAAGCGACAAAACGGCGTTCACGGTAATCCGTCAGGGTGGCATGTTCAGTCGTCGTCCTCATTATGATTTACCACCAGAAGCTACGTCCTCAGTCGTGACATTACTGCTACAAAAGCCATTAAAGCTGCATGATATGGAAGTTATCCATATTGCTTTTGAACGCAGTGCGCTGGAACTGTGGCTAACAAAAGGCGGTGAAATCCGCGGAAAATTAAACGGGATCGGCTTTGCCCAAACACTGAATATGGAAGTCGATAGTGCACAGCATCTGGTTGTGCGCGATGTCAGTTTACAGGGTTCTCGCCTGGCGCTGCCGGGGGCTTCGCAAGAGAGTATGCCCGCAGAGATAAAGCAGGAGCTTGAAGCGCTCGATAACGAGTGGCATCAGCAGCACAGCGCATTCAGCGAACAGCAAAAATGCCTGTTTATTCATAGCGACTGGTTAGGCCGCATTGAGGCCAGCCTGCAGGATGTCGGGGTGCAAATCCGCCAGGCGCAACAATGCTGACCCTTGATACACTCAACATAATGCTGGCAGTCAGCGAAGAGGCGATGATCGAAGAGATGATCGTCGCCCTGTTGGCTTCCCCAAAGATGGTGGTATTTTTTAAAAAATTTCCTCGCCTTAAAAAAGCGATCACTGACGATATTCCCCGCTGGCGCGAATCTTTGCGTAGCCGCCTCAAAGATACCCATGTGCCGCCGGAGTTGGCAGAAGAAGTCATTTGTTATCAACAAAGCCAGCTCCTCTCTCATGCGCAGTTTATCGTTCAACTACCGCAAATATTATCGCTATTGCACCGACTCCATTCGCCCTGGGCTGGGCAAGCGCAGCAACTGGTCAATGACAACAGCACCTTTACGCCCGCCCTACATACGCTTTTTCTCCAGCGCTGGCGCCTGAGCCTGGTGGTGCAAACCACAACGCTGAATCAGCAACTGCTGGAAGAAGAGCGCGAGCATTTGCTCAGTGAAGTACAGGAACGGATGACCCTTAGCGGACAACTGGAACCCGTTCTGGCGGAAAATGACAACGCTGCAGGCCGGTTGTGGGATATGAGCGCGGGCCAAATCAAGCGCGGTGATTATCAGTTGATGGTGAAATACGGCGAATTTCTGACGCAACAACCCGAACTCCAGCGTCTGGCCGAGCAGTTAGGTCGTTCCAGAGAGGCGAAATCCGTGCCGCGTAAAGATGCGCCAATGGAAACCTTCCGTACCCTGGTGCGCGAACCGGCAACCGTCCCGGAGCAGGTGGATGGTATCCAGCAAAGTGACGATATCCTGCGCCTGCTACCGCCAGAACTGGCCACGTTGGGCATAACCGAACTGGAATACGAGTTCTACCGACGGCTGGTGGAAAAGCAACTGCTGACCTACCGCCTGCACGGCGAAGCATGGCGTGAGAAGGTAACAGAACGTCCGGTGGTGCATCAGGATTTTGACGAGCAGCCGCGCGGACCTTTTATCGTCTGCGTTGATACATCAGGATCGATGGGCGGGTTTAATGAGCAGTGTGCGAAAGCCTTTTGCCTGGCGCTAATGCGCGTCGCCCTTGCCGATAACCGGCGCTGTTTCATTATGCTGTTTTCAACAGAAGTGGTGCGCTATGAGCTTTCCGGTCCGGAGGGCATCGAACAGGCGATCCGCTTTTTAAGTCAGCGCTTTCGTGGCGGTACTGATATTGCCAGCTGTTTTCGCGCCATTATTGAACGCATGCAGGGTCGGGAATGGTTTGATGCCGATGCGGTGGTTATCTCAGATTTTATCGCTCAGCGATTACCCGATGAAGTCGTCAGCAAAGTGGGGGAATTACAGCGGGTGCACCAGCACCGTTTTCATGCGGTAGCGATGTCAGCACATGGCAAACCCGGCATCATGCGCATTTTCGATCATATCTGGCGCTTTGATACCGGGATGCGAAGCCGCCTGCTCAGACGCTGGCGGCGTTGATTGTTACAGCAGAGAAGCGACACTTTCACGTACCTGGGCCGGCCATACGCCACACTGAACCTGGCCAATGTGCGGTAATTGCAGCAACAGCATGGTCAGACGCGACTGCCCAATCCCCCCACCAATTGTCTGCGGCATTTCACCACGCAGCAGCGCCTGGTGCCATTCCAGACTCAGGCGATCTTCATCACCGGTCAAAGACAGCTGGTGTTTCAGAGCGTCAGCATCCACACGGATCCCCATAGAAGACAGCTCAAACGCATCTTCCAGAACCGGGTTCCAGACCAGAATATCACCGTTCAGACCGGCATGACCCAGCTCAGACGCTGAACTCCAGTCATCATAATCCGGCGCACGTACATCATGACGGTGACCGTCACTGAGTTTACCGCCGATCCCCACCAGGAATACCGCACCCAGCTCTTTAGCGATCGCACGTTCACGACCTTTTGCGTCAAGATCCGGATAACGAGATAACAGCTCCTGGCTATGAACAAAGTGGATCTGCTCTGGCAGGAACGGTGCCAGACCAAACTCTTTGCTAACCGCAGCTTCGGTGGCCTTAATTCCCGCCCAGATAGCCTCTACCGTGCTTTTCAGAGTGGAGAATTGACGCTCACCGTCGCCCATCACACGCTCCCAGTCCCACTGGTCCACGTACACAGAGTGCAGCGGGGAGAGGCGATCTTCATCGGGACGCAGGGCTTTCATATGCGTGTACAGCCCCTCGCCTGCGCTAAAGTCGTGTTGTCCTAACGTTTGACGCTTCCACTTCGCCAGTGAATGAACCACTTCGAATTGAGCGTCTGGCAATGCTTTAACCTTCACCTGCACCGCTTTTTCACAGCCCGACAAGTTATCCTGCGTGCCATCTCCAACGCGGCTGAGGATCGGAGCCTGAACTTCGATCAGACCTAAACGCTCTTCCAGCTGGCGAGAAAAATGAGATTTTACGAAGCTAATTTGACGTTGTTTGGCAATGTAAGCGGTTTTCATTATGTGTACTCCTGTGTCCTGTTGCCTATGATTAAGCAACAGAATGGAGGTAATATTCAATAATCAACAAACAAAAAGCCGACTTCGATTTTGATTCGTTAAAATTAACGTCTAAAATAGAGGGAATCATTAATCTACATAAGAAAAACCTATGGAAAATTATCAGATCGACAATCTGGACCGCGGCATTCTTGATGCCCTGATGGAAAATGCCCGTACAGCCTACGCAGAATTAGCCAAACAGTTCGGCGTCAGCCCAGGAACAATTCACGTTCGCGTAGAAAAGATGAAGCAGGCCGGGATTATTACTGGCGCGCGGATTGATGTTAGTCCCAAACAATTGGGTTACGACGTCGGCTGCTTTATCGGCATCATTCTGAAAAGTGCGAAAGACTATCCGTCAGCACTTGCAAGACTGGAAAGCCTCGATGAAGTGACCGAAGCGTATTACACCACCGGGCACTACAGCATCTTTATTAAGGTAATGTGCAAATCGATCGACGCGTTGCAGCAGGTACTTATCAACAAGATCCAAACAATTGACGAAATTCAGTCCACTGAAACCCTGATCGTCTTGCAGAACCCGATTATGCGTACCATCAAGCCGTGATCGGGTTTTTTAATCCCCTATTTTTCCACAGGTAGATCCCAGCTCGCACACAGCGTACAATACGCCCTCTTTATAAAGGTGGGCGATCATGGCAGACATCACTCTTATCAGCGGTAGTACGCTTGGCAGTGCGGAATATGTAGCAGAGCATCTGGCTGAAAAGCTGGACGACGCCGGTTTTTCCAGCGAAATACTGCATGGGCCAATGCTTGAAGAGGTTCCGACTGACGGGATCTGGCTGATTATCAGCTCCACACACGGAGCAGGAGACATTCCTGACAACCTGCAGCCTTTATATGATGCTTTACGCGAGCAGAAACCGAACCTGTCACAAGTGCACTTTGGTGCAATCGGGATCGGCAGTCGTGAATATGACACCTTTTGCGGCGCAATCGACAAGCTGGAAGCCGAATTGAAGGCCTGTGGGGCAAAACAGATCGGCGAAACGCTCAGGATCAACGTACTGGAACATGAAATTCCGGAAGATCCGGCTGAAATTTGGCTGGGATCGTGGCATCCGTTGCTCAGAGATTTGTAAAGATCGTACTTTTTTATGTGGATAACTCTGGTTAAAAGCTTGGATCAACCGGTAGTTATCCCAAGAACAACTGTTGTTCAGTTTTTGAGTTGTGTATAACCCTTCATTCTGATCCCAGCTTATACGGACCAGGATCACCGATCATTCACAGCTAATGATCCTCAGCAACCTGTTGATCTTACTTAAAGGATCACCCTTATCCACAGAAAGGTGCGATCCTAATAAGAGATCACAATAAAACAGATCTCTAAATAAAAAGATCTTCTTTTTAATACCCAGGATCCCAGGTCTTTCTCCATCGACTAAAGTTGAGTAGAATCCACGGCCCGGGCTTCAATCCATTTTCACACCGCGTTATGCGAGGCAATCACCATGTTTTATCAGGATCCTTTTGACGTCATCATCATTGGCGGGGGTCATGCAGGCACCGAGGCCGCAATGGCCGCGGCGCGAATGGGTCAACAGACTCTGCTTTTGACACACAATATCGACACTCTGGGACAGATGAGCTGCAACCCGGCGATCGGCGGTATTGGGAAGGGACACCTGGTAAAAGAAGTGGATGCGCTTGGTGGGTTGATGGCAAAAGCGATCGACCATGCGGGTATCCAGTTTAGGATACTAAACGCCAGCAAAGGGCCTGCCGTTCGTGCTACTCGCGCTCAGGCCGATCGTGTGCTCTATCGCCAGGCGGTACGTACCGCACTGGAGAATCAACCCAACCTGATGATCTTCCAACAGGCGGTTGAAGATCTGATTGTTGAAAACGATCGTGTCGTAGGCGCGGTAACCCAAATGGGACTGAAGTTCCGTGCCAAAGCGGTCGTGTTAACCGTGGGGACTTTCCTCGACGGCAAAATTCATATTGGTCTGGACAACTACAGCGGTGGCCGCGCTGGCGATCCGCCGTCTATTCCGCTGTCACGTCGTCTGCGTGAACTGCCGCTGCGCGTCAGTCGCCTGAAAACCGGTACACCGCCGCGAATCGATGCGCGCACGATTGATTTCAGCGTGCTCGGCCAGCAAAACAGCGATAACCCGATGCCGGTCTTCTCATTCCTGGGCGATGCTTCTCAACATCCGCGCCAGATGCCGTGTTACATCACGCATACCAATGAAAAAACCCATGATGTGATCCGTAATAACCTCGATCGTAGCCCGATGTACGCAGGCGTGATCGAAGGTATCGGCCCACGCTATTGCCCGTCGATCGAAGACAAAGTGATGCGCTTTGCCGATCGTAACCAACATCAGATCTTCCTCGAACCGGAAGGACTGACGTCTAACGAAATTTACCCGAATGGCATCTCCACCAGCCTGCCGTTCGATGTGCAGATGCAAATTGTCCGTTCCATGCAGGGGATGGAAAATGCCAGAATCGTCCGTCCTGGCTACGCGATTGAGTATGATTTCTTCGATCCGCGCGACCTGAAACCTACTCTGGAAAGCAAATTCATCCAGGGTCTGTTCTTTGCTGGTCAGATCAACGGTACGACCGGTTATGAAGAAGCTGCCGCGCAAGGGATGCTGGCTGGTCTGAACGCCGCACGCTTGTCTGCTGACAAAGACGGCTGGGCGCCGCGCCGCGATCAGGCTTATCTTGGTGTGCTGGTGGACGATCTGTGTACGCTGGGCACCAAAGAACCGTACCGCATGTTCACCTCACGCGCGGAATACCGTTTGATGCTGCGCGAAGATAACGCCGACCTGCGTCTGACCGAAATTGGCCGTGAGCTGGGACTGGTGGACGATGAGCGTTGGGCTCGCTTCAACGAGAAGCTGGAGCGTATTGAACAAGAACGCCAGCGTCTCAAATCAACCTGGGTGAATCCGTTAGCGGAGTCCGCTGCAGAAGTGAATGCTCACCTGGCGACACCTCTGTCACGTGAAGCGAGCGGTGAAGATCTGCTGCGTCGCCCGGATATGACCTATGCTCAGTTGACCTCTTTATCTGCGTTTGCACCTGCGCTTGATGATGCTCAGGCCGCGGAACAGGTTGAAATTCAGGTGAAATACGAAGGATATATCGCCCGTCAGCAGGAAGAGATCGAGAGACAACAGCGTAATGAGAACACCCTGTTGCCTGCAACGCTGGATTATCGTCAGGTCTCCGGCTTGTCGAATGAGGTCATTGCCAAACTGAACGATCACAAACCGGTATCGATCGGCCAGGCATCGCGTATTTCCGGCGTAACACCTGCCGCCATCTCCATTCTGCTGGTATGGCTGAAAAAACAAGGTATGCTGCGTCGCAGCGCTTGATATCACTTTTTGGCGGGAGTGCTTCGTTTGCCCGCCCTACAAATTTGTCGGCCCGATAAGCGACAGCGCGTCGGGCAATAGATTATTTACAGGTAACGACCGTGCTCAACAAACTCTCTCGTCTGCTGGCTGATGCCGGTATTTCTCTTACCGATCACCAGAAAAATCAGCTGATTGCGTATGTCGATATGCTGCATAAATGGAACAAAGCGTACAACCTGACGTCGGTGCGTGATCCCAACGAAATGCTGGTGCGCCATATTCTGGACAGCATTGTCGTCGCGCCGTACCTGAAGGGCGAGCGTTTTATCGATGTCGGCACTGGTCCGGGCCTACCGGGAATCCCTCTCTCCATCGTACGTCCTGAAGCGCATTTCACACTGCTGGATAGCCTGGGAAAACGCGTTCGTTTCTTGCGGCAGGTGCAGCATGAGCTTGCGCTTACTAACATCACTCCAGTGCAAAGTCGCGTTGAAGAATTCCCTTCAGAGCCGCCGTTTGATGGGGTGATTAGCCGTGCTTTCGCGTCACTCAATGATATGGTGAGCTGGTGCCATCATTTGCCTGGTCAGGAAGGGCGTTTTTATGCGCTAAAAGGGCAGTTGCCTGAAGATGAAATTGCCTCGTTGCCTGCAGAATTCAGCGTCGAGTCGGTCGAAAAATTACGCGTTCCGCAACTGGATGGTGAACGTCATCTGGTGGTTATTAAGCCAAACAAAATTTAATTTTTATCAAAAAAAATAGAAAAAAAACGGTTCTTCGGGTGTTAAAAGTCATAAGGAATAGTGTGGTTAAATGTCGTTACATTTCACTAATGCCTTACGGTTTTGCATCATAACTATAACGTACCGTTTTTTGTTAAAAGTGAAACAAGTCAGCTGTGAAAATATCAGCCTGCTAAAAATAGAATCAAAGAATCACCGCCCGTGTTAATTTTTTATTATAAATGTCAATGGGTGGTTTTTTTGTTGTTATTCGCTATTTTTAAAACAGTAACGAATTTTAGGCTTAAATATCAAAAAGTTGAAATGGCATCATTTGCCAAGTAAATAAATAGTGCCGGGGCGAATATGCTTAATATGTGATCTGGTGCACGCTTTGCAGCCAGTGTTTACGCGGCTTTTGCAGTTTTGCATGATCGTTCACAGTTTGCATAAAAGTGATAAATGTGGCGTAGCGAAAAATATTTAAACATTTATTCACTTTTTAGCTACTTATTGTTTGAAATCGAGAAGGCGCACCGTATAATTTGACCGCTTTTTGATGCTTGACTCTAAGCCATAAAGAACGTTTTATACG
This sequence comes from Citrobacter sp. Cf136, assembly GCF_030333815.1. NCBI lineage: Bacteria > Pseudomonadati > Pseudomonadota > Gammaproteobacteria > Enterobacterales > Enterobacteriaceae > Citrobacter > Citrobacter sp. Cf136. The sequence continues at coordinate 186,574 of NZ_JAOWFE010000041.1, forward strand.
ACACGCGGCATACCTCGAAGGGAGCAGGAGTAAAAACGTGATGTCTATGTCGCTCTTGAGTCGAAACGTTGCTCGTAAGCTTTTGCTCACACAGTTTCTGGCGGTAATAGCAAGTGGACTGCTATTTAGCCTCAAAGACCCTTTCTGGGGCATCTCCGCATTGTGCGGTGGATTGGCAGTGTTACTGCCTAATGTGTTGTTTATGATATTTGCCTGGCGTCACCAGGCACATACACCAGCTAAAGGCCGAGTAGCCTGGACGTTCGCTTTCGGCGAAGCCTTCAAGGTATTAGCTATGCTGGTGTTGTTGGTGGTGGCGTTGGCTGTTTTGAAAGCGGTATTCATGCCGCTGATCGTTACGTGGGTTTTGGTGCTGGTGGTTCAGATACTGGCGCCGGCTGTAATTAACAACAAAGGGTAAAGGCATCATGGCTTCAGAAAATATGACGCCGCAGGATTACATAGGACACCATCTGAATAACCTTCAGTTGGACCTACGTACATTCTCGCTGGTGGATCCGCACAACCCCCCAGCCACCTTCTGGACGCTCAATATTGACTCCATTTTCTTCTCGGTGGTTCTGGGTCTGTTGTTCCTGCTTATGTTCCGTAGCGTAGCCAAAAAGGCGACCAGCGGCGTACCAGGTAAATTTCAGACTGCGATTGAGCTGGTAATCGGCTTTGTGCATGGTAGCGTGAAAGACATGTACCATGGCAAAAGCAAGCTGATTGCTCCGCTGGCCCTGACGATTTTCGTCTGGGTATTCCTGATGAACTTGATGGATTTGCTGCCTATCGACCTGCTGCCGTACATCGGTGAGCATATCTTTGGCCTACCGGCTCTGCGTGTGGTTCCGTCTGCTGACGTGAACATCACCCTGTCGATGGCGCTGGGCGTATTTATCCTCATTCTGTTCTACAGCATCAAAATGAAAGGCATCGGTGGCTTCGCGAAAGAGTTGACGCTGCAGCCGTTCAATCACTGGGCGTTCATCCCTGTCAACTTAATCCTTGAAGGGGTAAGCCTGCTGTCCAAACCAATCTCACTTGGTCTGCGACTGTTCGGTAACATGTACGCTGGTGAGCTGATTTTCATTCTGATTGCTGGTCTGTTGCCGTGGTGGTCACAGTGGATCCTGAATGTGCCGTGGGCCATTTTCCACATACTGATTATCACGCTGCAAGCCTTCATATTTATGGTTCTGACGATTGTCTATCTGTCGATGGCATCTGAAGAGCATTAATTTACCAACACTACTACGTTTTAACTGAAACAAACTGGAGACTGTCATGGAAAACCTGAATATGGATCTGCTGTACATTGCTGCCGCTGTGATGATGGGTCTGGCGGCAATCGGTGCTGCGATCGGTATCGGCATCCTCGGGGGTAAATTCCTGGAAGGCGCAGCGCGTCAACCGGATCTGATTCCTCTGCTGCGTACTCAGTTCTTTATCGTTATGGGTCTGGTGGATGCAATCCCAATGATCGCTGTAGGTCTGGGTCTGTACGTGATGTTTGCTGTCGCGTAGTAAGCGTTGCTTGAATTAAGAGCAATATCAGAACGTTAACTAGATAGAGGCATTGTGCTGTGAATCTTAACGCAACAATCCTCGGCCAGGCCATCGCGTTTGTCCTGTTCGTTCTGTTCTGCATGAAGTACGTATGGCCGCCTTTAATGGCTGCCATCGAAAAACGTCAAAAAGAAATTGCTGACGGCCTTGCTTCTGCAGAACGAGCACATAAGGATCTTGACCTTGCAAAGGCCAGCGCGACCGACCAGCTGAAAAAAGCGAAGGCGGAAGCTCAGGTAATCATCGAGCAGGCGAACAAACGCCGTGCTCAGATCCTGGACGAAGCTAAAACTGAAGCAGAGCAGGAACGTACTAAAATCGTGGCACAGGCGCAGGCGGAAATTGAAGCCGAGCGTAAACGTGCTCGCGAAGAGCTGCGTAAGCAAGTTGCTATCCTGGCTGTTGCTGGCGCCGAGAAGATCATCGAACGTTCCGTGGATGAAGCTGCTAATAGCGACATCGTGGACAAACTTGTCGCTGAACTGTAAGGAGGGAGGGGCTGATGTCTGAATTTGTTACGGTAGCTCGCCCCTACGCCAAAGCAGCTTTTGACTTTGCCGTTGAGCACCAAAGCGTTGACCGTTGGCAGGATATGCTGATGTTTGCCGCTGAGGTGACAAAAAACGAACAAATGGCAGAGCTTCTCTCTGGCGCGCTGGCGCCGGAAACGCTCGCTGAGTCGTTTATCGCCGTATGCGGTGAGCAACTGGACGAAAGCGGCCAAAACCTGATTCGGGTAATGGCTGAAAATAACCGTCTGAATGCGCTCCCGGATGTTCTTGAGCAGTTTATTCACCTGCGTGCAGCCAGTGAGGCTATCTCTGAGGTAGAAGTTACTTCTGCCAATGCACTGAGTGATGAACAGCTTAAGAAGATTAGCGCAGCGATGGAAAAACGTCTGTCACGCAAAGTTAAGCTGAATTGCAAAATCGATAAGTCTGTAATGGCAGGCGTAATCATCCGAGCGGGTGATATGGTCATTGATGGCAGCGTACGCGGCCGTCTTGAACGCCTTGCAGACGTCTTGCAGTCTTAAGGGGACTGGAGCATGCAACTGAATTCCACCGAAATCAGCGAACTGATCAAGCAGCGCATTGCTCAGTTCAATGTTGTGAGCGAAGCTCACAACGAAGGTACTATTGTTTCTGTAAGTGACGGTGTTATCCGCATTCACGGCCTGGCCGATTGTATGCAGGGTGAGATGATTTCCCTGCCGGGTAACCGTTACGCTATCGCACTGAACCTGGAGCGCGACTCCGTAGGTGCAGTTGTGATGGGTCCATACGCTGACCTCGCCGAAGGCATGAAGGTTAAGTGTACGGGTCGTATTCTGGAAGTTCCGGTTGGCCGTGGCCTGCTGGGTCGTGTGGTGAACACTCTGGGTTCCCCGATTGACGGTAAAGGTCCGGTTGATAACGATGGCTTCTCGCCAATCGAAGTTATCGCACCGGGCGTAATCGAACGTCAGTCCGTCGACCAGCCAGTACAGACCGGTTATAAATCTGTTGATGCCATGATCCCAATCGGTCGTGGCCAGCGTGAGCTGATCATCGGTGACCGTCAGACAGGTAAAACCGCGATGGCAATTGATGCCATCATCAACCAGCGTGATTCCGGCATCAAATGTGTGTACGTGGCTATCGGCCAGAAAGCGTCCACCATTTCTAACGTGGTTCGTAAACTGGAAGAACACGGCGCACTGTCCAACACCATCGTTGTTGTGGCGACCGCGTCTGAATCTGCTGCACTGCAATACCTGGCACCATATGCCGGTTGCGCAATGGGCGAATACTTCCGTGACCGCGGTGAAGATGCACTGATCGTTTACGATGACCTGTCTAAACAGGCTGTTGCTTACCGTCAGGTTTCCCTGCTGCTGCGTCGTCCACCAGGACGTGAAGCATTCCCGGGCGACGTATTTTACCTCCACTCCCGTCTGCTGGAACGCGCATCCCGCGTAAACGCGGAATACGTTGAGAAGTTCACCAATGGTGAAGTTAAAGGTAAAACCGGCTCCCTGACCGCTCTGCCGATTATCGAAACCCAGGCGGGTGACGTTTCTGCGTTCGTTCCGACCAACGTAATTTCTATTACCGATGGTCAGATCTTCCTGGAAACCAACCTGTTTAACTCCGGTATTCGTCCGGCAGTTAACCCGGGTATCTCCGTATCTCGTGTTGGTGGTGCAGCGCAGACCAAGATCATCAAGAAACTGTCCGGTGGTATTCGTACCGCGCTGGCGCAGTATCGTGAACTGGCAGCGTTTTCTCAGTTCGCTTCCGACCTGGATGAAGCTACTCGTAAGCAGCTGAGCCACGGTCAGAAAGTAACTGAACTGCTGAAGCAGAAACAGTATGCGCCAATGTCTGTTGCACAGCAGGGTGTGGTGCTGTTCGCGGCTGAACGCGGTTACCTCGAAGATGTGGAACTGGCGAAAATCGGTAGCTTCGAAGCCGCTCTGCTGGCTTACGTTGACCGTGACCACGCTCCGCTGATGCAAGAGATCAACCAGTCCGGTGGCTATAACGATGAAATCGAAGGCAAGCTGAAAGCTATCCTCGATTCCTTCAAGGCAACCCAGTCCTGGTAACGTCTGGCGGTCTGCTTTAGGGTGGACCGCAAGGCATTGAGGAGAAGCTCATGGCCGGCGCAAAAGAGATACGTAGTAAGATCGCAAGCGTCCAGAACACGCAGAAGATCACTAAAGCGATGGAGATGGTCGCCGCTTCCAAAATGCGTAAATCGCAGGATCGCATGGCGGCCAGCCGTCCTTATGCAGAGACCATGCGCAAAGTGATTGGTCACCTTGCGAATGGTAATCTGGAATATAAGCACCCTTACCTGGAAGAACGCGACGTTAAACGCGTGGGCTACCTGGTGGTGTCGACCGACCGTGGTCTGTGCGGTGGTTTGAACATTAACCTGTTCAAAAAGCTGCTGGCGGATATGAAAACATGGTCCGATAAAGGCGTTCAGTGCGATATCGCAATGATCGGCTCTAAGGGCGTGTCTTTCTTTAACTCCGTTGGCGGTAATGTGATTGCTCAGGTAACCGGTATGGGGGATAACCCTTCCCTGTCCGAACTGATCGGTCCGGTTAAAGTGATGCTGCAGGCCTACGATGAAGGTCGCCTGGACAGACTGTACGTTGTCAGCAACAAATTTATTAACACCATGTCTCAGACGCCAACCATCACCCAACTGCTGCCTCTGCCGGCATCAGATGATGATGAATTGAAGCGTAAATCCTGGGATTACCTGTATGAGCCAGACCCGAAAGCGCTGCTGGATACCCTGCTGCGTCGTTATGTCGAGTCTCAGGTTTATCAGGGCGTGGTAGAAAACCTGGCCAGCGAGCAGGCCGCACGTATGGTGGCGATGAAAGCCGCGACCGACAATGGCGGCAGCCTGATTAAAGAGCTGCAGTTGGTATACAACAAAGCTCGTCAGGCCAGCATTACTCAGGAACTCACCGAAATCGTCGGTGGTGCATCCGCGGTATAACCAGGTTAATTCGTAGAGGATTCAAGATGGCTACTGGAAAAATTGTCCAGGTAATCGGCGCCGTGGTTGACGTCGAATTCCCTCAGGATGCCGTACCGCGCGTGTACGATGCTCTTGAGGTTATGAATGGTAAAGAGAGCCTGGTGCTGGAAGTTCAGCAGCAGCTCGGCGGCGGTATCGTACGTACCATCGCCATGGGTTCTTCTGACGGTCTGCGTCGTGGTCTGGAAGTTAAAGACCTCGAGCACCCGATCGAAGTCCCGGTAGGTAAAGCAACGCTGGGTCGTATCATGAACGTTCTGGGTCACCCGATCGACATGAAAGGCGATATCGGTGAAGAAGAGCGTTGGGCTATCCACCGTGCAGCACCTTCCTACGAAGAGCTGTCAAGCTCTCAGGAACTGCTGGAAACCGGTATCAAAGTTATCGACCTGATGTGTCCGTTTGCTAAGGGCGGTAAAGTTGGTCTGTTCGGTGGTGCGGGTGTAGGTAAAACCGTAAACATGATGGAGCTGATCCGTAACATCGCGATCGAACACTCCGGTTACTCCGTGTTTGCGGGCGTAGGTGAACGTACTCGTGAGGGTAACGACTTCTACCACGAAATGACCGACTCCAACGTTCTGGACAAAGTATCCCTGGTATATGGCCAGATGAACGAGCCGCCGGGAAACCGTCTGCGTGTTGCGCTGACCGGTCTGACCATGGCTGAGAAGTTCCGTGACGAAGGTCGTGACGTTCTGCTGTTCGTTGATAACATCTATCGTTACACCCTGGCCGGTACAGAAGTATCTGCACTGCTGGGTCGTATGCCATCAGCGGTAGGCTACCAGCCGACCCTGGCGGAAGAGATGGGTGTTCTGCAGGAACGTATCACCTCCACCAAAACCGGTTCTATCACCTCCGTTCAGGCGGTATACGTACCTGCGGATGACTTGACTGACCCATCCCCAGCAACCACCTTTGCTCACTTGGATGCAACCGTGGTACTGAGCCGTCAGATCGCATCTCTGGGTATCTACCCGGCAGTTGACCCGCTGGACTCTACCAGCCGTCAGCTGGATCCGCTGGTTGTTGGTCAGGAACACTACGACACCGCGCGTGGCGTACAGTCCTTGCTGCAGCGTTATCAGGAACTGAAAGACATCATCGCCATCCTGGGTATGGATGAACTGTCTGAAGAAGATAAACTGGTGGTAGCACGCGCACGTAAGATTCAGCGCTTCCTGTCCCAGCCGTTCTTCGTTGCGGAAGTATTCACCGGTTCTCCGGGCAAATACGTTTCCCTGAAAGACACCATCCGTGGCTTTAAAGGCATCATGGAAGGCGAATACGACCACCTGCCAGAGCAGGCGTTCTACATGGTTGGTTCTATCGACGAAGCCGTGGAAAAAGCCAAAAAACTTTAACGCCTTAATCGGAGGGTGATATGGCAATGACTTACCACCTGGACGTCGTCAGCGCAGAGCAACAAATGTTCTCTGGTCTGGTCGAGAAAATCCAGGTAACGGGTAGTGAAGGTGAACTGGGTATTTTCCCGGGTCACGCACCGCTGCTCACCGCCATTAAGCCTGGTATGATCCGCATCGTTAAACAGTTCGGTCATGAAGAGTTTATCTACCTGTCCGGCGGCATTCTCGAAGTGCAGCCTGGCAGCGTGACCGTTCTGGCTGATACCGCGATTCGCGGACAGGATCTCGATGAAGCGAGAGCCCTGGAAGCGAAGCGTAAGGCTGAAGAGCACATCAAGAGCTCTCATGGTGACGTGGATTACGCTCAGGCATCTGCGGAACTGGCCAAAGCGATCGCGAAACTGCGCGTTATCGAGTTGACCAAAAAAGCGATGTAACACCGGCTTGAAAAGCATAAAGGCCAGTCTGGTTTCCAGGCTGGCTTTTTTTTGCTTTTGCTGCAAGAACATTTAAATTGAAAGCTGTTTTGTGATTTAGATCATAAAAATATTGATTGGCTAAAAAATGCGGCGTAGACTCTTTTTATGTGATGTGTGTCACATAATAAAATCAGATAAAAAGAGATGCCAACATGAAATTACTCAATAAAATCATCGCCATGTTCAGCAATATGAGCTTTTAGACTTTACCTGCCTGTCCTGTGGCGCGATGCTGGATATGGTTTATCAGTCAGCGCCACTTGTTGTTATAAATTCCCTCCCCCTACTCTTCTCCCTCAACTTTTTATTTCACGTACGCATTTTCGGTTTCTCACTGAATCACATAAATAAAATCGGGCTTTGCATGTGTAACTCTTTATTCATGCGGTAAAAAAATAGCAAAAACATTAACCTAAGGCTTTAATAAGAGCAGTCCCCAGGTTTTTGGCAGACAAAAGATACTGATTTAGACGAAAATAGTGAGTTATCAGATGGGGAATTACCCCTGTTGAACGTTTTATCTTCGGTCCATTTCACGCTGAAAAAAATGTAGTATTTTCAATGTGAAACGGTATAAATTCGTTCTCAAATTACAGTCAGGATGTGTATGTTGAATAATGCTATGAGCGTCGTGATCCTTGCCGCAGGCAAAGGCACGCGTATGTATTCCGATCTCCCTAAAGTGCTGCATACCCTCGCAGGAAAACCGATGGTTCAGCATGTCATTGATGCTGCTAATGAATTAGGTGCGACTCACGTACATCTGGTCTACGGGCACGGTGGTGATTTGCTCAAGCAGACGCTGAAAGATGGCAATCTGAACTGGGTTCTGCAGGCGGAACAGTTGGGTACCGGCCATGCAATGCAGCAGGCGGCGCCATTCTTTGGTGATGATGAAGACATTTTAATGCTCTATGGCGATGTGCCGCTGATCTCTACCGATACCTTACGTCGCCTGCGTGAAGCCAAACCGCAGGGCGGCATTGGCTTGCTAACGGTAAAACTTGATGACCCAACCGGTTATGGCCGAATTACCCGCGATAACGGCAATGTCACGGGTATCGTTGAGCATAAAGATGCCACCGACGAGCAGCGTCAAATCCAGGAAATAAACACTGGTATCCTGATTGCCAACGGTGCTGACATGAAGCGTTGGCTGTCTAAACTGACCAACAACAACGTGCAGGGTGAATACTACATCACCGATATCATCGCGATGGCGTATAAGGAAGGACGTGAAATTGCTGCAGTACATCCGGCACGCATTAGCGAAACTGAAGGGGTGAATAACCGTCTTCAGCTATCCCGTCTGGAACGTGTTTATCAGTCCGAGCAGGCAGAAAAACTGCTGCTGGCGGGCGTGATGTTGCGCGATCCGGCACGTTTTGATCTTCGCGGTACGCTTATTCACGGGCGCGATGTTGAAATTGATACTAACGTTATCATTGAAGGTAACGTAACCGTTGGGGCTCGCGTCAAGATTGGCGCCGGTTGCATCATCAAAAACAGCGTGATTGGTGAGGGTTGCGAGCTTAGCCCATACAGTGTGGTGGAAGATGCGCATCTGGAAGCCGCTTGCACCATTGGTCCATTCGCACGTCTGCGCCCGGGGGCTGAGCTGCAGGAAGGCGCGCACGTGGGTAACTTTGTCGAAATGAAAAAAGCGCGTCTGGGTAAAGGCTCCAAAGCCGGTCATTTGACCTACCTGGGTGATGCGGAGATTGGCGATAACGTGAATATCGGCGCGGGTACGATTACCTGCAACTACGATGGCGCCAATAAGTTTAAAACCATTATTGGTGATGATGTGTTTGTGGGGTCTGATACTCAGCTGGTGGCGCCTGTCACCGTGGGTAAAGGTGCGACGATTGCCGCCGGAACCACCGTAACGCGTAATGTCGCCGATAACGAACTGGTATTAAGCCGTGTACCTCAGGTCCATAAACAGGGCTGGCAGCGTCCGGTGAAGAAGAAGTAAGTGATTTTTGCCGGATGGCGGCCTACGTGCGGTGACGTTCTGTAGGCCTTATAAGCGTAAGCGCCATCAGGCACACAAGAGATGAGGGGATAACATAATCCTCCGCTCAACAAGCAGTACCATAAAAATAACCCCACTCTCTACAAGGCTCGGGGCGCCCGAAATGGGCAAATACAGGTCAGCGACAACGACAGGCATAATGCCTAAATTCGGAATCAAAAAATATGTGTGGAATTGTTGGCGCTATCGCGCAGCGTGATGTAGCTGAAATCCTTCTCGAAGGTTTACGTCGTCTGGAATATCGTGGTTATGACTCTGCTGGTCTGGCCGTCGTCGATGCTGAAGGTAACATGACCCGTCTGCGTCGTCTGGGTAAAGTGCAGATGCTGACTGCTGCTGCGGAAGAACATCCGTTGCATGGTGGTACAGGTATCGCTCATACCCGTTGGGCGACACACGGTGAACCTTCAGAAGCGAACGCGCATCCTCATGTTTCTGAACACATTGTTGTGGTGCATAACGGCATCATTGAAAACCATGAACCACTGCGTGAGCTGTTGAAAACGCGTGGCTATACCTTTGTTTCTGAAACCGACACCGAAGTGATTGCTCACCTGGTGCACTGGGAGCTGGAACAGGGTGGTACGCTGCGTGAAGCCGTGCTGCGTACTATTCCCCAACTACGTGGTGCCTACGGCACGGTGATCATGGATACCCGTAATCCGGAAACCCTGCTGGCGGCCCGTTCTGGTAGCCCGCTGGTGATTGGTCTGGGTATGGGCGAAAACTTCATCGCTTCCGATCAGCTGGCGCTGCTGCCGGTAACCCGTCGCTTCATCTTCCTGGAAGAGGGTGACATCGCGGAAGTGACTCGTCGTTCTGTCTCTATTTTCGACAAGTCTGGCGCAGAAGTGAAACGTCAGGATATCGAATCGAATCTGCAGTATGACGCGGGCGAAAAAGGTATTTATCGCCACTACATGCAGAAAGAGATCTACGAACAGCCGAACGCGATTAAAAATACGCTGACCGGGCGCATTAGCCACGGTGAAGTGGATTTAAGCGAGCTGGGATCGCGTGCCAACGAGCTGCTGTCTCAGGTTGAGCATATCCAGATTATCGCCTGCGGTACGTCTTACAACTCCGGTATGGTGTCCCGCTACTGGTTTGAATCGCTGGCGGGTATTCCTTGTGATGTCGAAATCGCTTCCGAATTCCGCTATCGCAAATCCGCCGTGCGCCGTAACAGCCTGATGATTACCCTTTCTCAGTCTGGTGAAACGGCGGATACCCTGGCGGGCCTGCGCTTATCTAAAGAGCTGGGCTATCTGGGATCGCTGGCTATCTGTAACGTTCCGGGCTCCTCTCTGGTGCGTGAATCTGACCTGGCGATGATGACCAATGCCGGTACCGAAATCGGTGTGGCCTCCACGAAGGCATTTACCACTCAGCTGACCGTTCTGCTGATGCTGGTGGCGAAACTGTCCCGTCTGAAAGGCCTTGATGCGTCTATTGAGCAGGAGATCGTTCACGGTCTGCAGGCGCTGCCGAGTCGTATTGAGCAGATGTTGTCTCAGGACAAACGCATTGCCGCTCTGGCAGAAGGTTTCTCTGACAAACATCATGCGCTGTTCCTTGGCCGTGGCGATCAGTATCCAATTGCGCTGGAAGGCGCGCTGAAGCTGAAAGAGATCTCTTATATTCACGCTGAAGCTTATGCCGCAGGTGAACTGAAACACGGTCCGCTGGCGCTGATTGATGCCGATATGCCAGTTATCGTGGTTGCGCCGAACAACGAATTGTTGGAAAAACTGAAATCCAACATTGAAGAAGTTCGCGCCCGTGGCGGTCAGCTGTACGTCTTTGCTGACCAGGATGCTGGCTTTACCAGCAGCGAAAACATGCACATCATCGAGATGCCGCATGTGGAAGAGGTGATTGCACCGATCTTCTACACCGTTCCGCTGCAGCTGCTGGCGTATCATGTGGCACTGATTAAAGGCACCGACGTCGATCAGCCGCGTAACCTGGCGAAGTCAGTTACCGTAGAATAATACTTAGTACAAAGCTATTAAGGGTTGCTGTAGCAATACAGCAACCTTTTTTATTTGCATTTACAAATATTCTAAATAGTATTTTAATTATAGATTAATCACCTGTTTGTAATTATATTTAAATCATATAAATAATAATGATGTTAGCTTGTAGATTGAGCTGATTGTGTTTTTTTTGCACTTTTTTATGGGTGAATTCTGAAAATTTAAATTCTGATATATAAAATGTGAGGTAATTGTTATATTAATAATTAATGTATATGCTTGTATTATTAGTTAATGAAATCTGTAAACCTGATTATTTCTGTTTTACAGATTTTGTAATTTGCTGTTTATATATTTTAAGGAGTATTATCTATCCCGATGTAAAGGATATTTGTTTTATTTTTTATCTGTGAAAATAAAACGTTAAGATAATTTAATATATAAAGGGATAAAATGAAACTAAATTTAATTACGGGTGCGTTGGTGCTTTCTTCTACGATTATGGCAAGCCAGGTATTTGCTTCTGATGGTACCGTCCACTTTCGTGGTGAAGTGATTGACAGTACGTGTGAAGTGACCGCAGATACCAAAGATCAGAGTGTCGACTTAGGTAAAGTAAACCGTACTGCATTCACCGGTGCAGGTTCTACCGCCGCGCCGACGGCTTTCCATATTGACCTGGAGAAATGCCCGGATACATATACCAAAGCGGGCGTTCGCTTCGATGGCACAGAAGCCGCCGACGGTAATGGCGACCTGGCTATTGGCGATCCGCTGAATACGACGACTCCGGGTGATTATACAGGAACTGAACCTGCACCGATTACCGCAACAGGTGTTGCGATCCGTATCTATAACAAAGCTGATAACTCTCAGGTTAAGCTGTATACAAAATCAGCTGAAACCCCGATTGTTGCGACTAAAGCGTCTATGCAGTTTGTTGCTCGTTATATTGCCACTTCTGCGACAGTGACTGCCGGTACCGCTAACGCCGATTCCCAGTTCACCGTTGAATATGTGAAGTAATACAAAGAGTCATTCGTTTCAATTGAATATTCATTGTTAATTAAATGGCGCTCGTTATTGTGCTATTCCTTTTTCTTTGTTATAGCGAGCGTCTTTTTATTTCTGGATACATGTATGCCTGGTCATTATTTTAAAATAGTTCTGTTTATGGTCTTTTCATTTTATTCATCGGTGTCTTTTTCAGGTATCGTTGTTGGAGGCACATGAGTTATTTTTCCAGGTAATGCACCCGATGCAACGATATCTATTTATAATAAAGAATCTAAACTCCCTTATTTAATTCAGTCGTGGGTCGATCCATTTGACAAAAATGATAAGAGCAAACCGCCCTTTACGACGATTCCTCCTGTGTCGCGACTCGAGGCTGGGCAAGAAAAAATATTACGTATTATTAAAACAGAGGGTAATCTTCCTACCGATCGTGAATCTGTTTTTTGGTTTAATGTTAAAAATATTCCCCCGTCAACGAATAAAAAAGAGGGGAGCTCTCTTGAAATTGCTATTAAAACACGAATTAAGCTTTTCTGGCGTCCCGCGTCGATAACCATTACGCCGGAAAAGGCAGTAGCCAAAGTATCCTGGCAGCGTCAGGGAAATAAACTGATGGTGAATAATCCAACGCCTATTCATATCAATGTGATGAGCGTAATTGTTGACGGAAAAGATATCACCTTAAATATGATTAAGCCGTTTGAAACGATAGCCCTGGACATTCCTGAAGGGGCTGCTGGGCGTTCGTTGGTATGGAAATTCATTAACGATTACGGTGCGATCAGCGATCCTATCAAACAGGCGCTTTAGTTACCCGATAAGGATGTCACGATGATTGATTCGCGTTACTGTATCGTATTGGTTTCTGGTGTATTCCTGAGCGCTGCTTTTCAGAGCAGGGCACAGGATACTTTATTTAACCCGAACCTTCTGGAAATCGATCATCCTGTCAATATTGATATCCGCCAGTTTAACCGTTCCAATACTCTTCCTCCTGGTAATTATAAAGTTGATGTGGTGATTAACGGTCGTTTTTTTGAACGGCAGGATATTAAATTTATTCAGGATTCACCAGAGGGTGAACTTCATCCTTGCTTTATTACCGTAAAAGATGTTTTGTCTTCCTATGGCATAAAAGTTGATGCGGTTAAGGCACTTAATAATATTGATGATAGTGCTTGCATAAATCCTGTTCCATTAATTGAGGGATCTTCCTGGTTTTTCGATGCTAATAAATTGGCGTTAAATATATCCATACCACAAATTTATCTGGATAGTTCGGCGTATGATTATATTAGTCCGTCCCGTTGGGATCAGGGGATTAATGCGCTGATGATCAACTATGATTTCTCTGGTTCGCACACGCTAAAATCCAATTATGATTCCTCTGATGAGGACAGTTATTACCTGAATTTACGTAATGGCCTGAACATAGGTGCCTGGCGGTTGCGTAACTACAGTACGCTAAACTCGACGGAAACTAGTACTGAATATCACTCTATCAGTAGCTACGTTCAGCGAGATATTGCTGCGCTTCGTAGCCAGATTATGCTGGGTGATACCTGGACGGCGAGTGATGTTTTTGACAGCACGCAAATCCGTGGGGCACGGTTGTATACCGACGACGATATGTTGCCATCCAGCCAGAATGGCTTTGCGCCAATAGTTCGTGGTATCGCTAAAAGCAACGCGACGGTGATTATCCGGCAGAATAATTACGTTATTTATCAGTCTGCTGTACCGCAAGGGGCTTTTGAGATCACCGATCTTAACACCACCAGCGGCGGCGGCGATCTGGATGTGATCATCAAAGAGGAGGATGGCAGCGAGCAGCGCTTTACCCAGCCGTATGCCTCGCTTGCCATTCTGAAACGTGAAGGGCAAACCGATGTGGACATTAGCGTCGGTGAAATACGCGATGAGAGCGGCTTTACGCCCAATGTGCTACAGGCTCAGGTTCTCCATGGTTTGCCGTGGGGGCTGACGCTGTATGGCGGTACACAGGTCACGGATGATTATGCATCTGCGGCGATGGGGATGGGTAAGGATATGGGCTCGCTCGGCGCGCTGTCATTGGATGTGACTCACGCGCATGCCAACTTTGACGATGGTGACGATGAAACCGGGCAATCTTATCGCTTTCTCTATTCTAAGCGGTTCGATGAAACCGATACGAATTTCCGTCTGGTTGGATACCGTTATTCCACTGAGGGGTACTACACGCTCAATGAATGGGCATCCCGGCAGAATAATGATGAAGATTTCTGGATGACTGGTAACCGACGTAGCCGTATTGAAGGGACGTGGTCGCAATCTTTTGCCCGGGGCTACGGTAATATTTATCTGACGTTGAGTCGACAGCAGTACTGGAAAACGGATGACGTCGAGAAATTGGTTCAGTTTGGTTATGCCAACACCTGGCGGCGTATTTCGTGGAACGTTTCCTGGAACTACACCGATTCTGTCAATCGTTATGGAAGCAGTCAGTCTTATGATGATGAGAACGATCATGAGCATATTTTTATGCTGTCGGTTTCGGTTCCGCTCTCTGGTTGGCTGGAAAACAGCTACGTCAACTATTCGCTGACGCAAAATAACCATAATGACAGCACGATGCAGGTTGGATTGGGCGGTACCGCACTGGAAGGACATAACCTTGCCTATAACGTCCAGGAGTCATGGGTTAGCAATCCAGAAGACAGCTATAGCAGTAATGCCAGCCTGAATTACGACGGTACTTATGGATCTGTCAACGGCAGCTATGCCTATAGTCAGGATTCACAGCGCCTTAACTACGGAGTTAGGGGCGGTATTTTGGTTCACAGCGGCGGCATTACTTTTTCGCAAGAGCTAGGAGAAACGGTGGCGCTGGTTGAAGCGCCGGGGGCAGATGGCCTCTCTGTGGAGAACGCCACCGGCGTATCCACCGACTGGCGAGGCTATACGGTAAAAACGCAAATGAATCCGTATGATGAAAACAGGGTGGCGATCAACAGTAATTATTTCTCGCGCGCTAATGTCGAACTGGAAAATACCGTGGTTAACCTGGTACCGACGCGCGGCGCAGTGGTGAAGGCGACGTTTGTCACCCATGTCGGCTATCGTGTGCTGTTTACGGTAGCGATGCCAGATGGTAAACCCGCGCCATTTGGCGCTATGGCCTCGGCGGATTTGGAGTCCGGCACGGTAACTGGGATTGTGGGTGATAATGGTGAGCTTTATTTATCCGGAATGCCGGCAGAAGGTCATTTTACGATTACGGGTAATCTGGGCACCTGTTCTGCACATTACCATTTTCCTGAACCGAAAAATAATGAACTGATTCAGGTTAAAGTTGGCTGCAAATAAAAAGGATATTAATTTGAGACTGGTTATCTGTTTTATATTTATAACGTCCGCTATTTTTTGCAAAAATCTATTAGCCGCCGATTTTTATTGTGAGGCTGATGGTGGGACGCATCATAGTATATTAACATTCCCAAATAAAACAATTAGTGCAACTCAAAATAAAAGTGGGCAAACATTTGAGCAGCATGTTGATAATGATGATAAATATCATGGGTTTTGCTACTGCACCAACAATTTTAACTATGTTTATTATACTGCCGTGGAAAATCCCTCGTTAGATAAATCAGGGGTTCGGAGTAATATACAATATTATAATCTTAATGAGTATTTGGATGTAGGGATCTCCATAGCTATTCTTGGTAGAGGTTATATTAATGTTCCTTTTTCCAATCAACCTAACAATCCTGATGGTAAAAATACATGTACCAATAATAAAAAAATAGCGAATTTTGATAGTGGATCAGATGCGATTGTTTATTTTTATGTCAAGGAACCATTTATTGGCAAAATGACAATTCCAACTATGTTAATGGCTTCTTTGTATGGTAAAACGAACGCCACTGGTGCAGATAGTCCTACTCCGTTAGCCGATGTCTATATCCAGGGGGATATTACCGCTCCACAGGAGTGTGAAGTTAATGGAGGGCAAGTGATTGAAGTCAATTTTGAAAAAATACCCGCCTCCGAATTTTCATCGACGCCGGGTGCGGCGATTACCAGCCGTAAAATTCCGATAAAGGCATCGGTTAAATGTACGGGAATGGCGGCTGGGCAAGATGTTGAAGTTTCGCTACATGCGACGCAGACGGCGACATCGCCCACAATGTTACAGACATCAAACGACGATGTTGGAATCAAGATTTATGATGAATACGATAAAGAAGTTGATGTGAACGGCGGGCGCATGGAAACAGATATGGGAAAACGTTCGCGTTTGGGTGAAGAAGATGGCGAGTTCAATTTCTCTGCCGCACCCGGTAGCGCCACCGGTGCCAGGCCAAAGCCCGGTACCTTTAGCGCCAATGCTACGATCATCATGGAAATTAAAAACTAATCCTCCTCAGGCAACGGCTGTTTATGACAGCCGTTGTCATATTTACCATCCGAATCCCAACGCATCAAAAATTTTATGACAAAAAAATGAAAGCTAATTGATTTATTTTTGTTATTTTTCAATGCGTTATATTTTATGTTGTTGCTGTCATAAAACTGTCATATTTCGTACATTTAACTGTCACCTGTTTGTCCTATTTTGCTCACAGTAGCAACTCAAACAACGATTTACGAAAACCGTGCAGGAGACATTATGAAAGTTATGCGTACCACTGTCGCAACTGTTGTCGCCGCGACCTTATCCATGAGCGCGTTCTCTGCGTTTGCAGCAGCGAGCCTGACAGGTGCAGGTGCAACCTTCCCTGCGCCAGTGTATGCCAAATGGGCAGATACCTATCAGAAAGAGACCGGTAGCAAAGTAAACTACCAGGGTATCGGCTCCTCCGGTGGTGTAAAACAAATTACGGCCAATACCGTTGATTTCGGCGCTTCTGATGCACCGCTGTCTGACGAAAAACTGGCGCAAGAAGGTCTGTTCCAGTTCCCGACCGTGATCGGTGGCGTAGTGCTGGCTGTGAATATCCCGGGCCTGAAATCCGGCGAGCTGGTGCTGGACGGTAAAACGCTGGGTGACATCTACCTCGGTAAAATTAAGAAGTGGGATGATGAAGCCATCACCAAACTGAACCCGGGTCTGAAGCTGCCTTCACAGAATATCGCCGTTGTGCGTCGCGCTGACGGTTCCGGTACTTCCTTCGTTTTCACCAGCTACCTGGCAAAAGTAAACGAAGAGTGGAAATCTAAAATTGGTTCCGGCTCTACTGTGAACTGGCCGACCGGTCTGGGCGGTAAAGGTAACGACGGTATCGCTGCGTTCGTACAGCGTCTGCCGGGTTCTATCGGTTACGTTGAGTACGCTTACGCTAAGCAGAACAACCTGGCGTACACCAAGCTGGTCTCTGCTGATGGCAAACCGGTAAGCCCGACAGAAGAGAGCTTTGCTAACGCCGCAAAAGGCGCTGACTGGAGCAAAACTTTCGCTCAGGATCTGACTAACCAGAAAGGTGACGACGCGTGGCCAATCACTTCCACCACCTTCATCCTGGTCCATAAAGAGTCGAAGAAACCAGAGCAGAGCGCAGAAGTGCTGAAGTTCTTCGACTGGGCGTACAAAAATGGCGGCAAACAGGCTAACGACCTGGATTACGCCAGCCTGCCGGACAGCGTGGTTGAGCAGGTTCGTGCTGCATGGAAGACCAACGTGAAAGACAGCAGCGGTAAAGCGCTGTACTAATAGAATATCTTTAACGAGTTGGCGGATGGCGCTACGCTTATCCGCCCTACGGTTTCGACTGTAGGCCCGCTTTGTAGGCCGGATAAGCGTAGCGCCATCCGGCATGGGCAACTTCGTAAACGCGTTTAACTTAAAGAGTGATTTATGGCTGCAACCAAGCCTGCTTTTAACCCACCGGGTAAAAAGGGTGACATGATCTTCAGCGCGCTGGTAAGACTGGCTGCGCTGATTGTGCTATTGATGTTGGGTGGCATTATTGTCTCTCTGGTTATCTCCTCCTGGCCAAGCATTCAGAAATTTGGTTTCTCCTTTCTGTGGACCAAAGACTGGGATGCGCCAAACGATATCTACGGTGCCTTAGTACCGATTTACGGTACGCTGGTTACCTCACTTATTGCACTGCTGATTGCCGTTCCGGTGAGTTTCGGCATTGCGCTGTTCCTGACTGAACTTGCACCTGGCTGGCTGCGTCGCCCGCTGGGCATCGCTATTGAACTGCTGGCGGCAATTCCGAGTATCGTGTACGGCATGTGGGGGCTGTTTATCTTTGCCCCGCTGTTTGCGACTTATTTCCAGGAGCCGGTCGGAAACATCCTTTCCAACATTCCGTTTGTTGGTGCACTGTTCTCCGGCCCGGCTTTTGGTATCGGTATTCTGGCGGCTGGCGTGATCCTCGCCATCATGATCATCCCGTACATTGCGGCGGTTATGCGTGATGTGTTCGAACAAACGCCGGTACTGATGAAAGAGTCGGCCTACGGCATCGGTTGTACCACCTGGGAAGTTATCTGGCGCATCGTCCTGCCGTTCACCAAAAATGGCGTGATCGGCGGCGTGATGCTGGGGCTGGGCCGCGCACTGGGTGAAACCATGGCGGTGACCTTTATCATCGGTAACACCTACCAGCTCGACAGTGCCTCGCTGTACATGCCGGGCAACAGTATTACCTCTGCGCTGGCGAATGAATTTGCCGAAGCGGAATCTGGGCTGCACGTTGCCGCGTTGATGGAGCTGGGTCTGATTCTGTTTGTGATCACCTTCATCGTGCTGGCTGCGTCTAAGTTCATGATCATGCGCCTTGCGAAGAACGAGGGGGCACGCTAATGGCTACGCTTGAAATGCAAAACACCGCTCAGCTTGCGGAATCCCGCCGTAAAATGCAGGCACGTCGCCGTCTGAAGAATCGCATCGCGCTGACGCTCTCTATGGCGACCATGGCGTTCGGTCTGTTCTGGCTCATTTGGATCCTGATGTCCACGATCACCCGCGGTATTGATGGTATGTCGCTGGCGCTGTTCACCGAAATGACGCCGCCGCCGAATACGGCGGGTGGTGGTCTGGCGAACGCCCTGGCCGGTAGCGGTCTGTTGATTCTGTGGGCGACCGTGTTTGGTACCCCGCTCGGCATTATGGCGGGTATCTACCTGGCGGAGTATGGGCGTAAGTCCTGGCTGGCTGAGGTCATCCGCTTTATCAATGACATCCTGCTTTCTGCGCCATCCATCGTGGTCGGTCTGTTCGTTTACACCATCGTGGTAGCAAAAATGGAGCATTTCTCCGGCTGGGCGGGCGTGATCGCGCTGGCGCTGCTGCAGGTGCCCATTGTTATTCGTACCACAGAGAACATGCTCAAGCTGGTGCCAGATAGTCTGCGTGAAGCCGCCTATGCACTGGGTACGCCGAAATGGAAGATGATTTCTGCGATCACCCTGAAGGCATCTGTCTCGGGGATCATTACAGGTGTTCTGTTAGCAATTGCTCGTATCGCAGGTGAAACGGCTCCGCTGCTGTTTACGTCGCTCTCCAACCAGTTCTGGAGCACTGACATGATGCAGCCTATCGCCAACCTGCCGGTCACTATCTTTAAGTTTGCGATGAGCCCGTTTGCTGAGTGGCAGCAACTGGCCTGGGCCGGGGTACTGATTATTACCCTGTGCGTACTGCTGCTGAACATTCTGGCGCGAGTCATTTTCGCGAAGAAGAAACACGGTTAATTTTTACGGCGTGGCTGATGCGGCGCCGGATGAGGAAAAGATTGAAATGAGTATGGTTGATACTGCCCCAGGTAAGATTCAGGTTCGTGATTTGAACTTCTACTATGGCAAATTCCATGCCCTGAAGAACATCAACCTGGATATTGCTAAAAACCAGGTAACGGCGTTTATCGGGCCTTCTGGCTGTGGTAAATCGACGCTGCTGCGTACGTTCAACAAAATGTTTGAACTGTACCCGGAGCAACGTGCGGAAGGTGAAATTCTGCTGGATGGCGACAATATTCTCACCAATACCCAGGATATCGCTCTGCTGCGTGCCAAAGTGGGCATGGTATTCCAGAAGCCCACGCCGTTCCCGATGTCCATCTACGACAACATCGCTTTTGGCGTACGTCTGTTTGAGAAACTCTCGCGTGCGGATATGGACGAACGCGTGCAGTGGGCATTGACCAAGGCCGCATTGTGGAATGAAACCAAAGATAAATTACACCAGAGCGGGTACTCTCTCTCGGGTGGTCAGCAGCAGCGACTGTGTATTGCGCGTGGCATCGCCATTCGCCCGGAAGTGCTTCTGCTTGATGAGCCATGTTCAGCGCTCGACCCTATTTCTACCGGGCGTATCGAAGAGCTGATCACTGAGCTGAAAGAGGATTACACCGTCGTTATCGTTACCCACAACATGCAGCAGGCTGCGCGTTGTTCCGATCACACGGCATTTATGTACCTGGGCGAGTTGATTGAGTTCAGTAACACGGACGATCTGTTCACCAAGCCCGCGAAGAAACAAACTGAAGATTACATCACCGGTCGTTACGGCTGATTCAGGAGCTTGTTGTGGATAACCTTAACCTTAATAAACATATTTCCGGCCAGTTCAATGCAGAGCTGGAAAGCATCCGTACCCAGGTGATGACCATGGGCGGCATGGTCGAGCAGCAGCTTTCTGATGCAATCACGGCGATGCACAATCAGGATAGCGAGCTGGCGAAGCGCGTCATTGAAGGCGATAAGAACGTCAATATGATGGAGGTGGCGATCGACGAAGCATGCGTGCGCATCATCGCCAAGCGTCAACCGACAGCGAGCGACCTGCGTCTGGTGATGGCGATTATCAAAACCATCGCTGAGCTGGAACGTATTGGCGACGTGGCAGATAAAATTTGCCGCACCGCGCTGGAGAAGTTCTCGCAACAACACCAGCCGCTGCTGGTAAGTCTGGAGTCGCTGGGTCGTCACACCGTGCAGATGCTGCACGACGTGTTGGATGCGTTTGCGCGTATGGATCTCGACGAAGCGGTACGTATTTATCGCGAAGATAAGAAAGTCGACCAGGAGTATGAAGGCATCGTGCGTCAGCTGATGACTTATATGATGGAAGACCCACGTACCATTCCAAGCGTGCTGACCGCGCTGTTCTGCGCACGTTCCATCGAACGTATCGGTGACCGCTGCCAGAATATCTGCGAATACATCTTCTATTTCGTGAAGGGACAAGACTTCCGTCACGTGGGCGGCGATGAGCTGGATAAGCTGCTGGCGGGCAAAGATCCTAAAGAGTGATAAAAACGTAGAAAGTAGGCCGGATAAGCGTTAGCGCCATCCGGCAATTGCCCGGTGGCGCAAGCTTACCGGGCCTACAAAAAATTACCGGGTAATATCCCAACCCCGCGCCTTCCACAATTCCGGCAACTGTGCCAGATCGGTAAAAGTCGTGACTTTGGGATGATCGATCGGTTTGTTATGCGGATCGGCGCAGAAGTAGAACACTTCCATCCCCGCCGCAATCCCCGCCTGCGCGCCTGCGCTGGAATCATCAACCAGAATGCAGTTCTCAACATTAACGTCCATTGCTTTTGCCGCATGGAACATTAGGGCCGGATCGGGCTTCCAGCGTTGGATATCGTAGCCGCTGAACAGTAAATCAGGAAAATGGTGCAACATGCCCAGCTTACCCAGCGAATGCTGCATTTTGCTGACCGGACCGTTAGACACCACGCACATTGGCACAGCCATGCTGTCCAGCAGCGTGTTCGCACCAGCAATGACTTCCAGCTCGGTATCGAACAGACGTGCGACCTCAGCGCGGTAAACCGGTTCTAAATCGGCTTTTGCCAGTTCGACACCGTGCTCTTCGTTGATAATGTCGATGATCTCGTACAGCTTTACCCCCTTGAAGCGTTTGAAAATTTCTTCAAGATCGAGCGTAATGCCAAACGCCTGGAACATGCTGACATACGCGCGAGAACAAATCACTTCACTGTCGACAAGGGTACCGTCACAGTCAAAAAATACGGCTTCTATCTGGGACATGTCATTTCCGTTTTAACAAGTTTAACGTTTTCGTAATGCATTATTGGGCGACGCAATCGTTGCCGTATAAGCAAAATCAATGAAAAAAGTTGCTCATAACCCAACCCTATTGTCGCATTTTGGTATAGGATAGCGACGAATTTTCCCTCCTTGTTCGGAAATTGATAATGAGTCAACAACACACAACCCAGGCTTCTGGCCAGGGGATGCTGGAACGCGTGTTCAAACTGCGCGAACATGGCACGACGGCACGGACCGAAGTGATCGCCGGTTTAACCACCTTCCTGACGATGGTGTATATCGTTTTTGTTAACCCGCAAATTCTTGGCGTGGCTGGCATGGATACCAGCGCCGTCTTTGTTACCACCTGCCTTATTGCTGCCTTTGGTAGCATCCTGATGGGGCTATTTGCTAACCTGCCGGTCGCACTTGCGCCTGCTATGGGCCTGAACGCATTTTTCGCTTTCGTGGTCGTCGGCGCGATGGGCCTGTCATGGCAGATCGGTATGGGTGCTATCTTCTGGGGCGCGGTAGGTCTGCTGCTGCTGACCATTTTCCGCGTACGTTACTGGATGATTGCCAATATCCCGGTGAGCCTGCGCGTGGGGATCACCAGCGGTATCGGTCTGTTCATCGGCATGATGGGGCTGAAAAACGCAGGTGTTATCGTCGCCAACAAAGACACGCTGGTGTCTATCGGTAACCTGACGTCCCACAGCGTACTTCTCGGTATTCTGGGCTTCTTTATCATCGCGATTCTGGCGTCACGTAATATTCATGCGGCGGTGCTGATTTCCATCATTGTAACCACGCTGCTGGGCTGGATGCTGGGTGATGTCCATTACAACGGTATCGTTTCTGCACCGCCGAGCGTGATGTCCGTTATCGGACATGTCGATCTGGCCGGTTCGTTTAACATTGGCCTGGCGGGTGTGATTTTCTCGTTCATGCTGGTCAACCTGTTTGACTCCTCCGGTACGCTGATTGGCGTGACGGATAAAGCCGGTCTGGCGGACGCGAAGGGCAAGTTCCCACGCATGAAGCAGGCGCTGTATGTGGATAGCGTGTCGTCGGTTACCGGGGCGTTTATCGGGACTTCTTCCGTTACTGCCTATATTGAATCCTCTTCCGGGGTGTCGGTTGGTGGCCGTACCGGCCTGACTGCAGTCGTCGTTGGCCTGCTGTTCCTGCTGGTTATCTTCCTGTCGCCGCTGGCGGGAATGGTACCGGGCTATGCAGCTGCAGGTGCGCTGATTTACGTTGGTGTCCTGATGACATCAAGCCTGTCGCGCGTGAAGTGGGAAGACCTGACTGAAGCGGTTCCGGCGTTTATTACCGCTGTGATGATGCCGTTTAGCTTCTCAATTACCGAAGGTATTGCGCTGGGCTTTATCTCTTACTGCGTGATGAAAATCGGTACTGGACGTTTCCGCGATCTCAGCCCGTGCGTCATCGTTGTCGCGCTGCTGTTTGTGCTGAAGATTGTGTTTATCGACGCGCACTAAAATATCGGTCTGGACAACTGCCCGCCAGGCATCGTTGCTGGCGGGCTTTTTCTTTTAGGCTTTCACGCGTTGAATGTAGTCGCCAAATGCGGTCAACTGGCCGGTCAGATGGTCCAGCGTGCTTTGGTCAATCACTTCGCCCGTCTGCGGATCCACCTTGTTTTGAATGACCCCGCCCATAAATTCCGGCTTGTTCATTACCATGGCGTCGAGGAACACCAGGATTTGACGCAGATGGTACTGGCAGCGCGCGCCGCCAATGGCACCCATGGAGCTGGTCTGGATCAGCACCGGTTTGCCGGATAATGGCTGATCGGGCAGGCGAGACAGCCAGTCGATGGCGTTCTTCAGTCCGCCCGGAACAGAATAGTTATATTCAGGTGTGACGATGACGACACCGTCAGCCTTTCTGATTTGCTCAGCCAGTGCTTCTACGCTGGCCGGAAAACCTTCTTCCTGCTGGAGATCGGCATCGTACAGTGGGATATCACCAATCGACGGTAACGCGCTCACTTCCATTCCTGCGGGAGCAATCTTGGGCAGTGTACGGGCAACCATTCCATTAAACGAACCTTTGCGCAGACTTCCCAGTAACGTAACAACATTCAATGTTTCAGACATGGTGACTCCTGTTTCATCATAAAGGTTAAATCAAAGCGTATGGCTTTTCGCTGCGCATAATTGAGAGAACCGGATCAGACGACCCGTTGGCTCATTGGCGCGAGTCTGGATATCAGGCAAACTTTTCCAGTCCTGCTGACCATCAAACTCCCAAACCTTGAGTTTTTCAATGGCTGGCGAAACCGCAACCGACCACACCAGCACATCTTCCGCGTCGCAAATGGCTTCAATCTGCGCAACATGGGCACATTTCAGGCGTCCTGCGCCGGGTAAAAGCTGGAGTTCGCGCGGATCGTCATTGCATACATCGCCGGTGAGTTTGAGTACGCTCTGGCGCAATGTAATGAGCTGCGCGCGCGCTTCATTGGGGTCGTTTTGATTATTGATCCACAGGTTTTCGTTACTGGAGAAGCGCCACATTTCCGCTGAATTTGGATTGTTAAACCCGCGGGTTGCCCGCTGAAGTTCCATATCCAGGCCGCACGTTCCTTCAGTCGTTAGCACAACGCCGACGATATTCCCGGCATAAGAGATCGAAAATCCCGGTAGATTCTTATCGCGAAAAACGGGCTTACCTTTCGCCTCAGTAACAATCTCAGGCAACGTGCTGGTGCCGTAAAGCATGAACATCAGTTCGGCGAGAAGACTTCGGGAGGCCAGGAAGCGTGTTCGGCGATGAGCGGGCAGATCTCTTGCTTCGATATGGCATGGAGAAGGGAGGCGAGCTGATACCAGGTGTCCCTCCGTAAGAATCCCTCTGGCAAAATGTGTCGCCATTTTTCGCTCCGTGATTAATGGTCCGTGATTATCACCAGAGTAACATTTACACGGCTTCCGGGCAGGCTTTGCTGCCCAAAAAGTAAGCGGAAATGGGATACATTACGCGATATTTACATTTCTGTTGCCAGAATGGTCGATTTTGAAACACCAAAATGACGGATCGTCAGGATATATCGCGATAAAGCGCCTTGATCGTGTCTTTTAGCCAGACGATCTTAGGATTGTGGCTGTTGCGTTTATGCCAAAGAAGAGTAAACGGTACGCGCATTTTTTCCAGTTGCGCCGTATCAAATGGCATCGGCCGCGCAACGAGTGGAAGCTGGTGGAGTTGGTTATAACGCTGGCAATAAACCGGTGCGGTGGCAATCAGCGCGTGATCCGGCTGCGCAGCCATAAACAGCGATTGTTCAAAACCAGGCAGACATAACGCGATATTGCGTGCGCGCCCCATTTCTTGCAGGACTTCATCCAGCGCCCAGGTATCGCTTTGCTCCCAGCTAATGCTGATGTGCGGATAGCGCAGAAAGGTGTCCAGATTCCACTCTTCCTGCAGTGCGGGATGATCTTCACGTAGCCAGACGCAGGGCAGATCGGAAAACAGCACTTCATGGTCGATCGACAATGGCAACAAACTCAGCAGTTCTCGAGAACGCGGATGACTTTCGCGTCCGGTAAAGCCAATATCCACTTCACCGCGAATAATGGCATCCAGCGAATCATAGTCCCAGTTGCGTATTTTGATCGTCGCCTGAGGATAGCGCTGGTAAATCTGCCGGGAGAGCGCGTTGAACATGATCATCACCAGCGGCGTTTCGGCCACCAGATCAAACTTCAGCCCGCGCGGCGATTCATGGTGCGGCTTATCGAGCAGCTGATTGCCCATCTGCATCCATTCAGCCAGGCTCTGCTCCATGCTGACCATCAGCGGCGTCGGCGATAGCCCCAGCGGGGTGTTCACAAACAAGGGATCGTCAAACCAGGCCCGCAGCTTCGACAGCGACTTACTGACCGCCGACGGAGTGACGTTCATCCGTTTAGCGGTTTTAGTGACGCTGCGTTCCTGCATCAACAGCTGCAGGCAGAGCAATAAATTAAGATCGAGACTGCTGAGGGATTTCTTCATGAGTTGGCGCGGACCGGTTAGGTGCAACAGTGATAATCAGCATGATACTCACTATGCTACAGCCAATCAGAATCCCGATCAGCATATTCAGCGCATCAAGGCCAAGAACAGCCGCCAGCCAAATCCACAGCGAGGAACCGCAAACCTGTGCAATACCTAATGCCGAGCTGGCGACGCCCGCGCGCAGCGAGAACGGTCCCAGCGCCTGGCTCATCGCAACACCGAAACCGACCGAGAATCCGGCGCAGATTAAGGTTAACCCGAACAACGTTACCGCGTGTGAAGTAGCAAGGGTTAACACCACGCCAGCACACAGAAACAGCACCTGCGAGGTTAGCATCATAACGCGAGGCTTAAACACGCTCAGGGCGAATGGCGTAGAGAAAGAGACCGCCATACTGATGCCAGCGGTCATGGCCATGGTAGTGGCGTACTCGCCGCGGTCGAAGCCCATCACTTCCATCAGCAGCACCGGAGACGTATTCACGAAGGTCAGGATCACCGACACGCTAAGGGTAGTAATGGCCAGACGGCTTAAGAAAAAGCGGTTTACCAGTGATTCGGTAGTGTGGTTCTTTTCCATCGTCGCCATAAACGTTGCTGGGCGCGATTCTCGCAGGACAAATACCGACAGCAGGCAAACAGCCACACCCATTCCCATCATCGTGTAGAACAGGCTCTGCCACGGGTATTTGAGCATGATCAGATGCCCCATCACCGGAGCCAGCACCGGCACGATACAGGTAATACCGTTCAACAACGACAGTACCTTCGCCCGGCGACGATCGTCGAGCGTATCGCGCAGAATAGCGAAAGCCACCACATAGCAGCAGCCGGCGCCCACACCCTGAATAAAGCGGCCTACCAGGAACGGCGTACCGCTCTCGGCAAATGAACACAGCGCAGAGGCGAAAATAAAGATGAGTGCACCGACAATAGCGACTGGTTTACGTCCTGACTGGTCGGCAACTTTTCCGGCGAAAAGCATCGCCGTCGCCATTCCCGCCAGATAAACCGAAAACGCGATATGCAGTTGCGCCTCGCTGGCCTGTAGATCGGCCGCAATACGGGGCAGCCCCACCAGATACATATCAATACCGGCAGGATAAAGAAGAACCAGGGCGAAACTGCAGATTAGAAAGCGTGTCATAGCGACCTCATGAGAAATGTGGCGCTAAGCATACGGTCAGAGAGTCAACTGCACGAGTTGCCATTTGGACAACAGTGATTTCCGCATGGGAAATTGTTGTTGCCGGATGGCGGTGTAAACGCCTTATCCGGCCTATAGGGCCTGTAGGCCCGGCAAGCATCGCGCCACCGGGCAACACAACGTTACTTACCAATACAGAAACTGGAGAAAATTCGTCCCAGCAGATCGTCGGAGGTAAATTCCCCGGTGATCTCACTGAGGTTCTGCTGCGCCAGACGTAGCTCCTCTGCCAGCAATTCTCCGGCCCATGCGCCGAGAAGTTGGGCTTTACCCTGCTCAAGATGCTCCGCCGCTTCTGCCAGTGCCTGCAGATGACGACGACGCGCCAGGAAGCCACCTTCCATATTGGTTTCAAAGCCCATGCTCTGTTTGAGATGGTTACGCAGTACGTCAACACCTTCACCGGTACGTGCGGAGAGACGAACCAGTGAGTGGCCATTTACTTCGCTAAGGCCCAGCGTCTCACCGGTAATATCCGCTTTGTTACGCACCACGGTAATCGGCAGTTTGGCTGGCAGACGGGCAATAAAGTCTGGCCAGATGTCAGCTGGGTCCACGGCGTCGGTGGTGGTGCCATCCACCATAAACAGCACACGGTCGGCTTGTTCGATTTCCTGCCAGGCACGTTCGATACCAATGCGTTCAACTTCATCGCTGGCATCGCGCAAACCGGCAGTATCGATGATGTGCAGCGGCATACCGTCGATATGAATATGCTCACGCAGTACGTCGCGAGTCGTCCCCGCAATGTCGGTCACAATAGCCGCCTCACGGCCTGCCAGCGCGTTCAGCAGGCTCGATTTCCCGGCGTTAGGGCGACCGGCAATGACTACCTTCATCCCTTCGCGCAGCAGGCTACCCTGACGCGCTTCGGCACGTACGGCATCAAGATCGCTGATAACGTTATTGAGCTGCGCTTCAATCTTGCCGTCAGACAGGAAGTCGATTTCTTCATCCGGGAAGTCGATCGCCGCTTCGACATAGATGCGCAGGTGAGTGAGTGCTTCCACAAGATGATTTACCCGTGCGGAAAATGCGCCCTGCAACGAGTTCAGCGCTGAGCGAGCGGCTTGCTCCGAGCTGGCATCGATCAGGTCGGCAATCGCCTCTGCCTGGGCTAAATCGAGCTTATCATTGAGAAACGCGCGCTCGGAGAATTCACCGGGTCTGGCAATGCGCAGCCCGGGAATCGTCAAAATACGTTTGAGCAGCAGGTCAAGAATCACCGGACCTCCGTGGCCCTGAAGCTCTAAAACGTCTTCGCCGGTAAAGGAGTTCGGGCCGGGGAACCACAGGGCAATCCCCTGATCCAGCGTGCTGCCATCCGCGTCTTTAAACGGCAGATAATCGGCGTAACGCGGTTTGGGTAGTTTCCCCAGTACGGTTTCTGCGACCTCACGCGCCTTCAGGCCGGAGATACGCAGGATACCCACGCCACCACGTCCCGGTGGGGTGGCCTGAGCGACGATGGTGTCGTTATGGCTCATGGTTTGTCTCTTCTTAATGCAATAAAAAAGGCGGTCTAATGACCGCCCTTTACTTTATGTTCCGTTTGCCGGATGGCGGCTTCGCCTAATCCGGCCTACACCGAATCAGGAGTTTTTCTTCTCGCGGCTATGCAGGCCACGCTTCTCCAGACCACGGTAAATCAGCTGCTGCTGAATAATGGTTACCAGGTTGCTGACGATATAGTACAGCACCAGACCTGACGGGAACCACAGGAAGAACACGGTGAAGATGACCGGCATAAAGGTCATGATCTTCTGCTGCATCGGGTCGGTTACAGTGGTCGGAGACATCTTCTGAATGAAGAACATCGTCACGCCCATCAGAATCGGCAGAATGTAGTACGGGTCCTGTGCAGACAGGTCATGGATCCACAGAGCGAACGGCGCATGACGCAGTTCAATGGAGCCCATCAGCATGTAGTACAACGCCAGGAAGATTGGCATCTGGATGATCAGCGGGAAGCAGCCGCCCAGCGGGTTAACCTTCTCAGCTTTGTACAGGGCCATCATTTCCTGGCTCTGACGCTGTTTGTCATCGCCCAGACGCTCACGCATTGCCTGAATCTTCGGCTGCAGCATACGCATCTTCGCCATGGAGGTGTACTGCGCTTTGGTCAGCGGGTACATGATGCCACGAACGATAAAGGTGATAACGATGATGGAGAAGCCCCAGTTACCCAGGAAGCTATGGATCCACTTCAGCAGTTTAAACAGCGGCTGAGAAATGAACCACAACCAGCCGTAATCCACGGTCAGATCCAGGTGCGGTGCAACGGCCGCCATTTTATCCTGAATTTCCGGGCCGACCCACAGGGTACTGGTCATCGCACCAGTCTGGCCAGGCTGTACCAGTACCGGCTGTGACTTATAGCCGATAGCGGCAATGCCGTTACCCAGGTTAGCGGTATAGAAGTTGTTGGTGCCGTCGTTACGCGGAACCCATGCCGTTGCGAAATACTGTTGCAGCATTGCGACCCAGCCGTCTTTAGCATTGACGTTCAGGTTTTCGTTTTCAGCAATGGTGTCGAATTTGTATTTCTCATACTTCTCATCCGGCGTGGAGTACGCCGCGCCGCGGAAGGTGTGCAGCGCAAAGTTGCTGCTTCCGGTATCGCGATGAGATGGCAGATTGATGGATTGCTTCAGCTGACCAAAGGTGGAGACTTCCAGCGGTTTTTCGCCGGCGTTCTGCACGCTGTAGTTAACGTTGACAGCATATTCACCACGCTTGAGTACAAACGTTTTAGTGAATGTGTTACCCGCTGCGTCAGTATAGGTCATCGGGATCTGCAGTTCGTTCTGACCGTCAGCCAGTACAAACGCGTCTTTTTCGACGTTGTACAGCGGACGCGGGCCGTTAGCCGGGTTATCCGGGCCGTCACGACCTGTCAGGCCACTCTGTGCCTGGTAGATGAACTGTGGCGTGGTTTCCAGTAACTGGAACGGTTCGGTAGAACCGAGTTCTTTCGGGTAAGCTGGCAGTGAAGCCTGTTCCACATCACCACCACGGGTGTTGATGGTCAGATCAAGCACGTCAGTTTTAACCGTAATCAGTTTCCCCTGGCCACTGGCCGGTACGCCCTGGTCTGCGGCGCTACCCGCTGCGGTGGTCGTTGTCTGCGTGGTCTGTTGGGCCTGAGGTTGCGGGTTTTTATCCTGCTCCCAGGCTTGCCAGATC
This sequence comes from Citrobacter sp. Cf136, assembly GCF_030333815.1. Classification (NCBI taxonomy): domain Bacteria; kingdom Pseudomonadati; phylum Pseudomonadota; class Gammaproteobacteria; order Enterobacterales; family Enterobacteriaceae; genus Citrobacter; species Citrobacter sp. Cf136. Next base: position 216,999 of record NZ_JAOWFE010000041.1, read on the forward strand.
ATGAAAGACACGAACAGCAAAGCGATGACTAAAAGATTGCGTTGCGAATCCATCGTTAGTGTTCTCTGGTATCAAATGGTCCGGGCGGGACGGGATCGTCACCACCAGGGTGTAAAGGGTGGCATTTTAATACGCGTTTCACCGTCAACCAACTGCCTTTTATCACTCCAAACCTGCGCAATGCCTCAATTCCGTAGCTCGAACAGGTTGGAGTGAAACGGCAATGCGGCCCAAGCAGCGGACTGATCAGGCGTTGATAGACCCGAATGAGGGCTATCAGGACCCGCGAGCCAGGCGACAATGGCGACGCCATAATTTTTCCAACGCTTCCGAGAGAGCACGGTTATCGAGGTCAGCAACCCCTTTTTTCGCCACCACCACGAAATCCATTGCTGGAAGCTCGTGCTGACGTAAACGGAAGCTTTCACGCGTCAGACGTTTAATCCGATTGCGTTCATGCGCACGTTTAACATTTTTCTTGGCGACGGTAAGACCGATACGGGGATGCCCCAGCGAATTCAGGCGGCCGAGGATGGTGATTTGCGGCGTGCCAGCCCGTTGTGGCTGCTGGAAGACGAATGTGAAATGAGTGGGAGTTAACAAACGTAACTCCCTGGGAAATGCGAGCTTAACCACTCAGGGGCTAGCTTTTATTACTTAGAAACGGTCAGACGAGAACGGCCTTTAGCACGACGACGTGCCAGAACCTGACGACCATTTTTATTAGCCATACGAGCACGGAAGCCGTGAGAACGGTTGCGCTTCAGTACAGACGGTTGAAAAGTGCGTTTCATGGCGATTTCTACCTAAACTTGAATAAATTCACTGACTTTTGCGTATACCCGAACGAATTTCGAACGACCTACGCCACAGTGTGGGTGATTAAAGAGGCCGGATTGTAATAATTGTACACTCCGGAGTCAATTCTCTTTCCTTATTTCCCGCTTTTTTCCGCATGGTTTCGCGTAAAAAACAGGCAGCGTTGACGCCGTAAGGCGACCGTTACTCGCTGGGGGTAAGAATTATACGGGCTGGTGGATAAAGCGCAAGGATCGCTCGGGATCTTTATTAGATCGTTTAAGCAGTAAAGCATCTTTACTCATTAATTTTTTCAATATGCGCGCTAAAACCTGCAGCACTTCTCCAGGATCGTTTACACTTAGCCGATTCTGGATCATCCTGTGGATAAATCGGGAAGAATCTGTGAGAAACAGAAGATCTCTTTCTCAGTTTACGCTATGATCCGCGGTCCTGATCGTTTCAATGGATCCTGATCGGGTAAAAATTGCAGATAGCAATTCGCACGTCACCCTTTGCATAGGGTCTTGTCGGTGTGCGTCAACAATCATGAATGTTTCAGCCTTTGTCATTTATCGACTTTTGTTCGAGTGGAGTCCGCCGTGTCACTTTCGCTTTGGCAGCAGTGTCTTGCCCGATTGCAGGATGAGTTACCAGCCACAGAGTTCAGTATGTGGATACGCCCGTTGCAGGCGGAACTGAGCGATAACACGCTGGCTTTGTACGCGCCAAACCGTTTCGTGCTCGATTGGGTAAGGGATAAATACCTTAATAATATTAATGGATTACTCAATAATTTCTGTGGAGCGGATGCCCCACAGCTGCGCTTTGAAGTCGGTACTAAACCCGTCACGCAAACGCTGAAAACGCCGGTCAACAACGTTGTTGCGCCCGCCCACGTGACTCAGCAAGTGCAACCACAACGTGCTGCTCCGGCGGCGCGTCCAGGCTGGGATAACGTCCCGGCTCCGGCAGAACCTACCTATCGTTCTAACGTCAACGTCAAACACACGTTTGATAACTTCGTTGAAGGTAAATCTAACCAACTGGCGCGCGCGGCGGCACGTCAGGTGGCGGACAATCCTGGCGGCGCCTACAATCCGTTATTCCTTTATGGCGGTACGGGCCTGGGTAAAACTCACCTGCTGCACGCTGTCGGTAACGGCATTATGGCGCGTAAGCCAAACGCCAAAGTGGTGTATATGCACTCCGAGCGTTTTGTGCAGGACATGGTCAAAGCCCTGCAAAACAACGCGATCGAAGAGTTTAAACGTTACTACCGTTCCGTTGACGCGCTGCTGATTGACGATATCCAATTCTTCGCGAATAAAGAGCGATCGCAGGAAGAGTTTTTCCACACCTTTAATGCCCTGCTGGAAGGCAATCAGCAGATCATCCTGACCTCGGATCGCTATCCGAAGGAGATCAACGGCGTTGAAGATCGTCTGAAATCCCGTTTTGGCTGGGGACTGACTGTCGCGATCGAACCGCCTGAACTGGAAACGCGTGTTGCGATCCTGATGAAAAAAGCCGACGAAAACGACATTCGTCTGCCGGGTGAAGTAGCGTTCTTTATTGCCAAGCGTCTACGCTCTAACGTACGTGAGCTGGAAGGCGCACTGAACCGCGTGATCGCCAACGCCAATTTTACCGGCCGGGCGATTACTATCGATTTCGTGCGTGAAGCGCTGCGCGATCTGCTGGCTTTGCAGGAAAAGCTGGTCACCATCGACAATATCCAGAAGACGGTGGCGGAGTATTACAAAATCAAAATTGCGGATCTGCTTTCTAAGCGTCGATCTCGCTCGGTAGCTCGTCCGCGCCAGATGGCGATGGCGCTGGCAAAAGAGCTCACTAACCACAGTCTGCCGGAAATTGGCGACGCGTTTGGTGGGCGTGACCATACTACCGTGCTTCATGCCTGCCGCAAGATTGAGCAGTTGCGTGAAGAAAGCCATGATATTAAAGAAGATTTCTCCAATTTAATCAGAACATTATCTTCGTGACGCTATGAAATTTACCGTTGAACGTGAACATTTATTAAAACCGCTTCAGCAGGTCAGCGGCCCGCTGGGTGGACGTCCTACACTGCCGATCCTCGGAAACCTGCTGCTGCAGGTTGCTGACGGCACCCTTTCGCTTACCGGTACCGATCTCGAAATGGAGATGGTGGCGCGCGTGGCGCTGATCCAGCCTCATGAACCTGGTGCGACCACCGTTCCGGCGCGTAAATTCTTCGATATTTGCCGTGGATTACCAGAAGGGGCGGAAATTGCCGTTCAACTGGAAGGCGACCGTATGCTGGTGCGTTCTGGCCGCAGCCGTTTCTCGCTGTCTACGCTGCCTGCCGCCGACTTCCCGAATCTGGACGACTGGCAGAGCGAAGTCGAATTCACCCTGCCACAGGCGACAATGAAGCGCCTGATTGAAGCCACGCAGTTTTCGATGGCGCATCAGGACGTGCGTTACTACTTAAACGGCATGCTGTTTGAAACCGAAGGGGAAGAGTTGCGTACCGTGGCGACCGACGGTCACCGCCTGGCGGTCTGTTCAATGCCTGTCGGTCAGCCGTTGCCTAGCCATTCGGTGATCGTACCGCGTAAAGGTGTGATTGAACTGATGCGTATGCTCGACGGCGGCGATAACCCGCTGCGCGTGCAGATTGGCAGCAACAATATTCGTGCGCACGTTGGTGACTTCATCTTTACTTCCAAGCTGGTTGACGGTCGTTTCCCGGATTATCGCCGCGTATTGCCGAAGAATCCGGACAAACATTTGGAAGCCGGTTGCGATATCCTCAAACAGGCGTTTGCGCGTGCGGCGATTCTCTCCAACGAGAAATTCCGTGGCGTGCGTCTGTATGTCAGCGAAAACCAGCTCAAAATCACTGCCAACAACCCGGAGCAGGAAGAAGCAGAAGAAATTCTGGATGTTTCCTATCCTGGTACTGAACTGGAAATCGGCTTTAACGTTAGCTACGTGCTTGACGTTCTTAACGCGCTGAAGTGCGAGAACGTACGTATTCTGCTGACCGATTCCGTATCGAGCGTACAGATTGAAGATGCAGCGTCACAATCTGCAGCCTATGTCGTCATGCCTATGCGCTTGTAAAGAATATCGGGCTATCTTACTTGTTATTCTGGCTCCGGGCAGTGCTCGCAATCCTCACGTACTTCAGTACGCTCCGGTTGCTGTGCGCTGGCCGTAACCAGACTAACTGCGACGATAACGCCCTGGTTATGAGTTGATATGTCGCTATCCCGACTCCTGATTAAAGATTTCCGCAATATTGAAAATGCGGATCTCGCTTTATCTCCCGGCTTTAACTTTCTGGTTGGCGCTAACGGCAGCGGCAAAACCAGCGTGCTGGAAGCCATCTATACGCTCGGCCATGGTCGGGCGTTTCGCAGTTTGCAGATTGGCCGCGTGATTCGCCACGAGCAGGAGTCGTTTGTTTTACACGGGCGTTTGCAGGGTGAAGAACGTGAGACGTCGATTGGCCTGACGAAAGACAAACTGGGTGACAGCAAAGTGCGCATTGACGGCACTGACGGGCACAAGGTCGCGGAACTGGCGCACCTGATGCCGATGCAGTTGATCACGCCTGAGGGGTTTACTTTACTCAATGGCGGCCCCAAATACAGAAGAGCATTCCTTGACTGGGGATGCTTTCACAATGAAGCCGGATTTTTCACCGCCTGGAGCAACCTGAAGCGACTGCTCAAGCAGCGCAATGCAGCGCTGCGCCAGGTGAGTCGTTATGAGCAACTGCGCCCGTGGGATAAAGAACTGATCCCACTGGCGGAACAAATCAGCACCTGGCGCGCGGAGTACAGCGCTGGTATCGCGCAGGATATGGCGGATACCTGCCAGCAGTTTCTTCCCGAGTTTTCTCTCTCCTTCTCTTTCCAGCGCGGCTGGGAGAAAGAGACAGATTACGCCGAAGTGCTGGAACGTAGTTTTGAACGCGATCGCATGTTGACCTACACCGCGCACGGTCCGCATAAGGCGGATTTCCGCATTCGCGCCGACGGTGCGCCGGTGGAAGATACGTTGTCGCGTGGGCAGCTAAAGCTGCTGATGTGCGCCTTACGTCTGGCGCAAGGGGAGTTCCTTACCCGTGAAAGCGGGCGGCGCTGCCTGTACCTGATAGATGATTTTGCCTCTGAACTGGATGACGCGCGTCGCGGACTGCTGGCCAGCCGCTTAAAAGCCACGCAATCTCAGGTCTTTGTCAGCGCAATCAGCGCTGAACACGTTATAGACATGTCCGATGAAAATTCGAAGATGTTTACCGTGGAAAAGGGTAAAATAACGGATTAACCCAAGATAAAATGAGCGAGAAACGTTGATGTCGAATTCTTATGACTCCTCCAGTATCAAAGTCCTGAAAGGACTGGATGCGGTGCGTAAGCGCCCGGGTATGTATATCGGCGACACGGATGACGGCACCGGTCTGCACCACATGGTATTCGAGGTGGTAGATAACGCTATCGACGAAGCGCTCGCGGGTCACTGTAAAGATATCGTGGTAACGATTCACGCTGACAACTCCGTGTCCGTTACCGATGATGGCCGTGGTATCCCAACCGGTATTCACCCGGAAGAGGGCGTTTCGGCAGCGGAAGTTATCATGACCGTTTTGCACGCAGGCGGTAAATTCGATGATAACTCCTATAAAGTTTCCGGCGGTCTGCACGGTGTGGGGGTTTCCGTCGTTAACGCCCTGTCACAGAAGCTGGAACTGGTGATTCGTCGTGAAGGCAAAGTGCATCAGCAAACTTACGTGCACGGTGTGCCGCAGGCGCCGCTGGCAGTAACTGGCGAAACAGAAATGACGGGGACTCAGGTCCGTTTCTGGCCAAGCCACGAAACCTTTACCAACGTCGTTGAGTTCGAATACGACATTCTGGCGAAGCGTCTGCGTGAGCTGTCATTCCTGAACTCCGGCGTCTCTATTCGTCTGCGCGACAAGCGCGACGGCAAAGAAGACCATTTCCACTACGAAGGTGGCATCAAGGCGTTTGTTGAATACCTCAACAAAAACAAAACGCCGATCCACCCGAATATCTTCTACTTCTCCACCGAAAAAGACGGTATCGGCGTTGAAGTTGCGCTGCAGTGGAACGATGGTTTCCAGGAAAACATCTACTGCTTCACCAACAACATTCCGCAGCGTGACGGCGGTACTCACCTTGCAGGCTTCCGTGCGGCGATGACCCGTACCCTGAACGCCTACATGGACAAAGAAGGCTACAGCAAAAAAGCCAAAGTCAGTGCCACCGGTGACGATGCCCGTGAAGGCCTGATTGCCGTTGTTTCCGTGAAGGTACCGGATCCGAAGTTCTCCTCACAGACCAAAGACAAGCTGGTCTCCTCTGAGGTGAAATCGGCGGTAGAACAGCAGATGAACGAACTGCTGAGCGAATACCTGCTGGAAAACCCGTCTGACGCGAAAATCGTTGTCGGCAAAATTATTGATGCTGCGCGTGCCCGTGAAGCTGCACGTCGCGCGCGTGAAATGACCCGTCGTAAAGGCGCGCTGGACTTAGCGGGTCTGCCGGGCAAACTGGCGGACTGTCAGGAACGCGACCCGGCTCACTCTGAACTGTACCTGGTGGAAGGGGACTCAGCGGGCGGCTCTGCGAAGCAGGGACGTAACCGTAAGAACCAGGCGATTCTGCCGCTGAAGGGTAAAATTCTTAACGTTGAGAAGGCGCGTTTCGACAAGATGCTCTCTTCTCAGGAAGTGGCGACGCTGATCACCGCGCTGGGCTGCGGCATCGGTCGCGACGAGTACAACCCGGACAAACTGCGTTATCACAGCATCATCATCATGACCGATGCGGACGTCGACGGCTCGCACATCCGTACGCTGCTGTTGACCTTCTTCTATCGTCAGATGCCGGAAATCGTTGAGCGCGGCCACGTTTACATTGCACAGCCGCCGCTGTACAAAGTGAAGAAAGGCAAGCAGGAACAGTACATCAAAGACGATGAAGCGATGGATCAGTACCAGATCTCTATCGCCCTTGATGGCGCCACGCTGCACACCAACGCCAGCGCACCAGCCCTGGCGGGTGAAGCGTTAGAAAAACTGGTTTCTGAATACAACGCGACGCAGAAAATGATTGGCCGTATGGAACGTCGTTTCCCGAAAGCGCTGCTGAAAGAACTGGTTTATCAGCCGACGCTGGCTGAAGCCGATCTGGCTGATGAAGCGAAAGTCACTGCCTGGGTGTCCCAGCTGGTTAACGTACTGAATGAAAACGAAGTTCACGGCAGCACCTGGAACAGCTTTGTGCGTAAAGACGCTGAACTGAACCTGTTCGAGCCGGTGATCCGCGTGCGTACCCACGGCGTTGATACCGATTATCCGCTGGAGCATGAATTTGTGACCGGTGGCGAATATCGTCGTATTTGTACGCTCGGCGAGAAGCTGCGTGGACTGATCGAGGACGATGCGTTTATCGAACGTGGCGAACGTCGCCAGCCGGTTGCCAGCTTCGAGCAGGCGCTGGAATGGCTGCAGAAAGAGTCTCGTCGCGGCCTCGCTATCCAGCGTTATAAAGGTCTGGGCGAGATGAACCCGGAACAGCTGTGGGAAACCACCATGGATCCGGAAAGCCGTCGTATGCTGCGCGTTACCGTGAAGGATGCGATTGCTGCCGACCAGCTATTCACCACGCTGATGGGTGATGCCGTTGAACCGCGTCGCGCGTTTATCGAAGAGAACGCCCTGAAAGCGGCGAACATCGATATCTAACATGTATCTCAGGCCTGCTCCTGTAGGCCTGATAAGCGAAGCGTCATCAGGCAGTTCGTTTACGTTTGCCGGCTCAGGCCTTATCCGGCCTACCATCGATTGTCAAAAGGGGAATCTCGATTCCCCTTTCTATCCCCCTTTTCGTAGCTGTTTTTTGAGCGGAATCGCGTTAGCATGAGGACGGACTCATTTAATCCGGGGAACTCATGGCTATCAAACTTATTGCTATCGACATGGATGGCACACTTCTGCTGCCCGATCACACCATTTCACCTGCGGTCAAAACGGCGATTGCCGCAGCGCGCGCGCGTGGCGTGAATGTGGTGCTGACCACGGGACGCCCGTATGCCGGCGTTCACAGCTATCTGAAAGAACTACATATGGAACAGCCCGGTGACTACTGCATTACCTACAACGGTGCGCTGGTGCAGAAAGCTGGAGATGGCAGTACCGTAGCGCAAACTGCGTTAAGCTATGACGATTATCGCTACCTGGAGCAGCTTTCCCGGGAAGTTGGCTCACATTTCCACGCCCTCGATCGCAACACGTTGTATACCGCGAACCGTGATATCAGCTACTACACGGTGCACGAATCGTTTGTCGCGACCATCCCGCTGGTGTTCTGTGAAGCCGAGAAAATGGATCCAGCAACCCAGTTCCTGAAAGTGATGATGATTGATGAACCGGAGATCCTCGATAAAGCCATCTCGCGCATCCCAGCAGAAGTAAAAGAGAAGTACACCGTATTGAAAAGTGCGCCGTATTTCCTCGAAATCCTCGATAAACGCGTCAATAAAGGGACGGGCGTAAAATCGCTGGCCGATGCGTTAGGTATTAAAGCCGAAGAGGTGATGGCGATAGGCGATCAGGAAAACGACATCGCGATGATTGAATACGCAGGCGTGGGCGTTGCCATGGACAACGCTATTCCATCAGTCAAAGAAATCGCCAACTTCGTGACCAAATCCAACCTCGAAGATGGCGTCGCGTATGCCATTGAGAAATTTGCGCTGAATTAAGAAATTATGGGCAAGTGCCTTGTTACATTTGCCCTGTTTCAGCCATGATTTGTGGTGCTGAATGGTCTCCCTGGGGAATATGCGCCACGCCGCTGCGCATTATCCATTTCCGCGAAAATGCTGATGTGAGTGCCCGGCTTTTAAGGATTTTGCCATACAGTTTGAGACGTAACCTGTGGGTGGCTTTACGGTAAGCGTGATTCATATCTGGCGTATCCCGCAGCAGTACCGATTTGAGGATCTCCGCGCTGTCCAGCGCATAGCTAATCCCTTCCAGCGAGCTGGCGCTAATAAAACCGGCCGCTTCGCCAATCAAAAACGCATTGTCTTCACCGCAGACGAAATCCTTCCAGCGTGAGGGGAACAGCACCGTACATTTTTCACTTTTCACCGGTTTGCCGAACTGGAAATGGAACGCTTTCAGCTTCTCCTTCAGCGCGTCAAAGCGTGCCTGTCCGTCCTTCATGGGGTAGGCGCCACCAAAGATAAAATAGCCATCTTTGCTGATACTCCATGAATAACAGTCAGTTGCATCATTATCAAAAATACAGGAATAGAACGGCACAGGATGTTTCTCCGCAAACCATTGTTGAATAGCGACATATTTACGGATTTGGTGCTGGGGATAGAGATGACGGCGCACCAGTGAATTCGCACCGTCTGCCCCCACCAGATAACGCGTGGTGATCTGCTGCTCCCAACCGTCGGCGCGGAAAATAACATGCCATTTATCGCCCTCGCGCCAGATTTTCCGACACAGGCTGTCGTGGTACACCTGCACATCATCAGGGATGAGAGATTTAAGCCATAAATCAAAAGCATGGCGGTTGATATTAATGTAGCTGCGCTGGTAGTTACGCGTCAAAGAAGCGGCAACATCAACCGTTTTAACGCTAAAAATCTGCGGGTTGGCGATGACATCAACGGGTAAGGTTATACCATCGCGGATAAACGAACGCTGGGCGTCCGGGGCCAGCAGACCGCCGCAGGGTTTAGTGAAACCTTCGTTGCCGCACTGGCGTTTTTTATCCAACGCAATCACGCGCATTTTTCCGCTCAACTGCCGCGCCAGCGCTGCGCCTGCCGGACCTAATCCGATAATCGCCACGTCAAAATGTTCCATCTTTCTGTCCGCAAAAATGAAGATGGCGATACGCTAAAGCCTGAAAGTGAAGTGCTTGTGAAGTATGATTGCTTTAATCGTCTTGTATCAGGGCATCCCATGAAGCAAATCACCTTTACGCCGCGTAATCATCAGCTTACCAATATTAACACCTGGACACCGGACAGCCAGTGGCTGGTCTTTGATGTGCGTCCTTCTGGCGCCGCCTTTACCGGTGAAACAATTGAGCGCGTCAATATCCATACTGGCGAACTGGAGGTGATTTACCGGGCTACTCAGGGAGCGCACGTTGGCGTGGTGACCGTTCATCCAAAGTCGGAAAAATATGTATTCATTCATGGGCCTGAAAATCCTGATGAAACATGGCATTACGACTTCCATCATCGTCGTGGGGTGATTGTTACGCAGGCTGGGGTGGAGAATCTGGATGCGATGGATATTACCGCGCCGTACACGCCAGGCGCGCTGCGTGGCGGGAGTCATGTGCATGTCTTTAGCCCAAACGGTGAGTTTGTCAGTTTCACCTATAACGACCATGTTTTGCATGAGCGCTCGGCGGCGCTGGATTTACGCAACGTCGGCGTAGCTGCACCGTATGGGCCGGTGAAGGTCTCCGCGCAGCATCCGCGTGAATACAGTGGCAGCCATTGGTGCGTACTGGTGAGCCAGACGACACCAACGCCAAAACCGGGTAGCGATGAGATTAACCGTGCCTATGAAGAGGGCTGGGTAGGAGAAAACAGGCTGGCGTTTATCGGCGATACGTTGTCAGTGAATGGCGAAAAAGTACCGGAATTGTTTATTGTCGATTTGCCACTGGATGAAAGTGGCTGGAAACAGCCGGGGGACGCGCCTCTGGAGGGGACTGACATGACCATGCCTGCGCCGCCATCCGGTATTTGCCAACGTCGCCTGACGTTTACCCATGAGCGCGCCTTCCCGGGGCTGGTGAATCAACCTCGCCATTGGGTACGCAGTAATCCAAAGGCGTCTGAGATTGCGTTTTTAATGCGTGATGACAGCGGTATTGTGCAGCTATGGCTGATTTCCCCACAGGGGGGTGCACCGCGTCAGCTTACCCAATGCACTACGAATATTCAGTCAGCCTTTAACTGGCACCCATCGGGGAAATGGCTGGGATTTGTACTGGAGAACAGAATTGCTTGTTGTGATGTTCAAACGGGCAAGATTGATTTTTTAACGGAACGTCATGGTAACCCGCCGTCGGCCGATGCGATCGTCTTCTCCCCTGATGGTCGACAGGTTGCGTGGATGGAAGACGTCGAGGGTTTCCGCCAGCTGTGGGTGACTGAAACCGGGCGTTAACTTATGGAGCGGACATTTCTGCCGGGGGAATAACGGCGTTCGTGGCCTGGGTTCTCTCCTCGCTCTTTTCTACGCGGGATCTCACCGAGTTGTCTTTGCGAAAGAGATCCCACGGTAGCAATACCGTATCGAGCACCGCGGTGAAAGGCATATCCAGAATTGCCAGCGACTTGGTTCCCCAGTTCGTATCACTTTCGCTAATCATTGTGGCACTGGCTCGCGTGCCAGGATATGTCCCTTCTTTGCCACCGGTATGCGACATGATGCTAGAACAGCCGCTTACAAACGCTATCCCACTACACATCGTCAGTGTTACCAACATTTTTTTAATCATCATTTATTCATCTGTATTTATCGTGTTTGCATGGTGAGTTAAAGCGATCCGTTGCGAAAATAACATCACCATTTCGTCGCACTGTGGCGGCCATCGCGATTTAACGAGAACAACTGCTCCCCCCAGTGTATGCAATAGACAACAAACTGCAAAAAAAGTCAGATGAATACGCTTGAAAAGTTTGTATTAAGACCCATTTTTAGAGTGTAGACAAATGAAGGGCATGCCTGATGGGTGTCCTGGCTACCTGACCTGTCCATGATGGAAGGTCAATTATTCTCGCTGATTTCAGGAGCTATTAATTATGCGTAACTTTGATTTATCCCCGCTGTACCGTTCTGCTATTGGTTTTGACCGTCTGTTTAACCTGCTGGAAAACAATCAGGGCCAAAGCAATGGCGGCTACCCTCCGTACAACGTTGAGCTGGTAGACGAAAACCATTACCGCATTGCGATAGCCGTTGCTGGTTTTGCTGAAAGCGAATTGGAAATTACTGCCCAGGATAATCTGCTGGTGGTGAAAGGCGCCCATGCGGACGATCAAAAAGAACGTACTTACCTGTATCAGGGTATTGCCGAGCGCAACTTCGAACGTAAGTTCCAGTTAGCGGAGAACATTCATGTTCGCGGCGCAAACCTGGTAAATGGTCTGCTGTATATCGATCTTGAGCGCGTGATTCCTGAAGCGAATAAGCCGCGCCGCATCGAAATCAACTAATTCTATAGGCCGCTTCAGGCGGCCTTGCTAAGTCATCGGCTTGCCGTCAGGGAGCCGAAAGGTACCTACTCGCTTCTTAGAAGGAGATTATTATGCGTAACTACGATTTATCCCCACTGCTGCGTCAATGGATCGGTTTTGACAAACTGGCCAATGCTTTGCAAAACACCGGTGAAAGCCAGAGCTTCCCGCCTTATAACATCGAAAAGAGCGATGATAACCACTACCGCATTACCCTTGCGTTAGCCGGTTTCCGCCAGGAAGATTTGGATATTCAACTGGAAGGTACGCGCCTGACCGTGAAAGGTACGCCGCAGCAGCCGGAAAAAGAGACCAAATGGTTGCACCAGGGGCTGGTCATTCAGCCGTTCAGCCTGAGCTTTACGCTGGCTGAAAATATGGAGGTCTCCGGCGCAAGCTTCACTAACGGCTTGCTGCATATCGATTTGACCCGGAATGAACCTGAAGCCATTGCTCCACAACGTATCGCTATCAGCGAACGTCCCGCATTAAATAGTTAAATAGCTCCATGCCTTTGCCCCGCCAGAAATGACGGGGCTTTTTTGTGCTTTACCACCCATACATTGCGACTGTACTCTGCGAGAATCCATTTACTTAATGATGTTATTCACAGGGAACAAGATAATGAGTGATATAGCATTGACGGTCAGCGTTCTGGCATTAGTGGCAGTTGTCGGATTATGGATCGGCAACATAAAAATACGTGGTGTTGGTTTTGGCATCGGAGGCGTGCTGTTCGGCGGTATTATTGTCGGGCATTTTGTCGATCAGGCAGGGATGACCCTGAGCGGCGACATGCTGCATTTCATTCAGGAATTTGGCCTGATCCTGTTCGTCTACACCATCGGTATCCAGGTCGGACCGGGCTTTTTTGCGTCATTGCGCGTTTCGGGCCTGCGGCTGAATCTGTTTGCCGTGCTGATTGTCATCATGGGTGGCCTGGTCACCGCGATTCTGCATAAACTTTTTGCCATTCCTCTTCCCGTGGTACTGGGTATATTCTCCGGGGCGGTCACCAATACCCCAGCGTTGGGAGCCGGGCAGCAAATTCTGCGTGATCTGGGTACCCCTGGCGATGTGGTTGACCAGATGGGGATGAGCTATGCCATGGCTTATCCTTTCGGCATTTGCGGAATTTTACTCACCATGTGGCTGATGCGCCTTATTTTCCGCGTTAACGTCGATGCTGAAGCCCAGCAGCATGAATCCACGCTAACCAACGGGCACGCACTGATTCAGACGATGAACATCCGTGTGGAAAACCCAAACATCAACAATATGGCAATTCAGGATGTCCCGATTCTGAACAGCGACAAAATCATCTGCTCACGTCTGAAACGTGACGAGACATTGATGGTGCCGTCGCCAGGGACAGTTATCCAGATGGGCGACCTGCTACACCTGGTCGGGCAGCCAGCCGATCTGCACAACGCGCAGGTGGTGATTGGTCAGGAGGTGGACACATCGTTGTCGACGCGCGGGACTGATTTACGCGTTGAGCGCGTGGTGGTGACCAACGAACAAGTGCTGGGTAAACGTATCCGCGATCTGCACTTTAAAGAACGTTACGACGTGGTGATCTCCCGCCTGAACCGTGCGGGGGTTGAACTTGTAGCCAGCAGCGACGCTAGCCTGCAATTCGGGGACATCCTCAATCTGGTTGGGCGCCCTTCGTCGATTGACGCCGTTGCCAATGTTGTTGGTAACGCGCAGCAAAAACTGCAGCAGGTGCAGATGCTGCCGGTATTTATCGGTATCGGACTGGGTGTTCTGCTGGGGTCAATCCCGCTGTTTATCCCGGGTTTCCCGGTGGCGTTAAAGCTGGGGCTGGCCGGTGGGCCGCTGATTATGGCTTTGATTCTTGGACGTATTGGCAGCATCGGTAAGCTGTACTGGTTTATGCCTCCCAGCGCTAACCTGGCGCTGCGAGAGTTGGGTATCGTACTGTTTCTCGCGGTGGTTGGTCTGAAGTCAGGCGGTGATTTTGTTCATACCCTGACGCAGGGCGATGGTCTGAGCTGGGTGGGCTACGGTATTTTCATTACCGCGATTCCGCTCATTACCGTGGGCTTGCTGGCGCGGATATTCGCCAAAATGAACTATCTGACGCTGTGCGGCATGCTGGCCGGCTCAATGACCGATCCTCCTGCGCTGGCGTTTGCTAACAACCTGCATGCCACCAGCGGGGCGGCAGCGCTCTCCTACGCCACCGTTTATCCGCTGGTCATGTTCCTGAGGATTATCACCCCGCAATTGCTGGCGGTGCTCTTCTGGGGAATGGGTTAGCGTCAGGACGGGTCCGGGTGGACACGCCGTAAGTGGTAGTCCACCTGGTATTCGCTGGCGTTTCTGAACATGACTGAATAATTTAGAAATTCCCCGCTATCACTGTATGACAACGAGGTAATGCGTAATAACGGCGTCTGTTCAGGTACGTTCATCTGTGCGGAGAGCTGCTTATCGGCAAGAACGGGGGTCAGACTTTCATAGTTGCCGCTGATTGTTATCCCGCACTCTTTCTCAATGTAATCGAATTTTGACCCTTCCAGATGTGCCAGTGACAGATTACGGAATAATTTTACCGGCATGTAGCTGTCTTCAAGCATCAGCGGTTTGCCATCCACATAGCGAACACGGCGTGAGAAGTGGATACGTTCATTAATCTGGATACGCAGCTGACTGGCAATTGCCGGTGGTGCGGGCATTACTTCAAAAACCAGTACCTCACTGGTGACTTCTTTTCCCTGTCTCTTCAGCACTTCCGCCAGTCCGGTTAGATTGGTGGTTTCATGATGGACATCTTTGCGTGCTACATAAGTTCCACTCCCATGACGGCGTACGACCAATCCCCAGCCAATTAACATATCAATTGCTTTACGGATCGTCATTCGTGACACCGCAAACTCTTCGGCAAGCTTTTTTTCGCCAGGTAGCGGGCTACCGATGTTGTAATCAGAAGAATTCAGGCGAATTCGTAGTCGTTCCGCAATTGATTTGTAGATCACTACCAGACCTCTTTTTTCTTTTAATCACCGCACCATAGACCTTTTGATGTCTAACTTTTACGTGAAAAGTAGACCTCATTGTCGAAATTAAAACCATGAAAGCGATCACGAATCGTAGCGGCATACCATGTCCGGAGGATCGCAACTTTCTATTCTCGTATCAGGCCAGCAATGACGAAAAAAAAGGCCTCTCTCCCTACTGGTTGTTCTATGAGGATGTGAAAATGCTCAGTCAAATACAACGCTTTGGCGGCGCGATGTTCACCCCGGTGCTGCTGTTTCCCTTTGCTGGTATCGTCGTGGGTATCGCTATTATGTTGCGCAATCCGCTCTTTGTGGGCGAAGCGCTTACCGATCCCAACAGTTTGTTCGCCCAAATCGTTCATATCATCGAAGAAGGTGGCTGGACGGTATTTCGTAATATGCCGCTGATTTTCGCCGTTGGCCTGCCTATTGGTCTGGCAAAACAGGCTCAGGGCCGCGCTTGTCTGGCGGTATTGGTCAGTTTCCTGACGTGGAATTACTTCATCAATGCCATGGGTATGACATGGGGACATTTCTTCGGCGTGGATTTTAGCGCAGACCCGACTGCTGGTAGTGGTTTAACGATGATGGCTGGAATTAAAACGCTTGATACCAGCATCATCGGCGCAATTGTCATTTCCGGTATTGTTACTGCTCTACATAACCGTTATTTCGATAAACCCTTGCCAGTATTTCTCGGTATTTTTCAGGGGACATCGTTTGTGGTGATCATTGCCTTCCTGGTGATGATTCCCTGCGCCTGGCTGACGCTGCTGGGTTGGCCAAAGGTGCAAATGGGGATTGAATCTCTGCAAGCTTTTCTGCGTTCTGCAGGTGCGCTGGGGGTATGGGTGTATACCTTCCTGGAGCGTATTTTAATTCCGACCGGGCTGCATCACTTCGTCTATGGGCCATTTATTTTCGGCCCTGCCGCGGTGGAAGGCGGCATCCAGGTCTATTGGGCGCAACATTTGCAGGAATTCAGCCAAAGTACTGAGTCGTTGAAAACGCTGTTCCCTGAAGGTGGGTTTGCCCTGCACGGCAACTCGAAAATCTTTGGTTCATTGGGCATTGCTCTGGCGCTCTACTTCACCGCCTCCCCGGAAAACCGGGTGAAGGTGGCGGGACTATTGATCCCCGCTACGCTAACGGCTGTGCTGGTTGGGATTACCGAACCGCTGGAGTTTACCTTCCTGTTTATCTCTCCCTTATTGTTTGCTGTACATGCCGTGCTGGCGGCTTCCATGGCGACGGTAATGTATCTCTGCGGCGTGGTAGGCAACATGGGCGGCGGTCTGCTTGATCAGTTCTTACCGCAAAACTGGATCCCAATGTTCCACAACCATGCCGGAATGATGTTCACCCAGATAGCGATTGGTCTGGCCTTTACCGTGCTCTATTTCGCCATCTTCCGCGCCCTGATCCTGCGCTTCAACCTGAAAACGCCAGGGCGAGAAGACAGCGAAATCAAACTCTATACCAAAGCTGATTACAAAACTGCTCGTGGGAAAACCACCGCCGCATCGCCGGAGACCAAACTGGGTCAGGCTGCGGGTTTTCTACAGGCGTTAGGCGGCGCAAGCAATATCGAGAGTATTAATAACTGCGCTACTCGCCTGCGTATTGCGCTTCACGACATGGCGAAAACTCAAAGCGATGACGTCTTCAAAGCGTTGGGCGCGCACGGTGTTGTGCGCCGCGGCAACGGTATTCAGGTCATTGTTGGTTTGCACGTTCCTCAGGTACGCGAGCAGCTCGAAACGCTAATGAAATCTTCTTTATCAAACGAACAGATCCCCATGACGGAGGCAGTATCATGAAAAAATTCTCAGTGGTTATCGCAGGTGGCGGTAGTACCTTTACGCCGGGTATCGTGCTGATGTTGCTGGCAAATCAGGACCGTTTCCCGCTTCGTGCGCTGAAATTTTATGACAACGATGGCGCTCGCCAGGAAGTGATTGCTGAGGCATGTAAAATCATCCTCAAAGAACAGGCACCGGAAATTGAGTTTAGTTACACCACCGATCCTAAAGCAGCATTTACCGATGTCGATTTCGTGATGGCGCATATCCGAGTGGGTAAATACCCAATGCGCGAACAAGATGAAAAAATCCCATTACGTCACGGGGTGTTAGGTCAGGAAACTTGCGGGCCGGGTGGGATTGCCTACGGAATGCGTTCTATTGGCGGCGTGCTGGAACTGGTGGATTATATGGAAAAATATTCACCAAACGCCTGGATGCTTAACTATTCCAATCCGGCGGCAATTGTTGCTGAAGCCACGCGTCGGCTGCGTCCAAATGCGAAAATCCTCAATATTTGCGATATGCCTATCGGTATTGAAGGGCGGATGGCACAGATCGTTGGCCTTAAAGACCGCAAACAGATGCGTGTGCGTTACTATGGACTGAACCACTTCGGCTGGTGGACATCGATTGAAGATCTGCAGGGTAACGATCTGATGCCGAAGCTGCGCGAATATGTGGCGCAGTATGGTTATGTTCCTCCGTCAAACGACCCGCACACAGAAGCAAGCTGGAACGATACCTTTGCGAAGGCAAAAGATGTACAGGCGCTGGATCCAGATACCATGCCGAATACATATCTGAAATACTATTTATTCCCGGATTACGTGGTGCAGCACTCTGATCCGCAGCGCACGCGCGCCAATGAGGTGATGGACCACCGTGAAAAACAGGTGTTCGGTTCCTGCCGCGCAATCATTGAGGCGGGCAATTCTGCCGCTGGTGAGCTGGAGATTGACGAACATGCTTCTTACATTGTCGATCTGGCGGCGGCTATTGCCTTTAATACTCAGGAAAGAATGTTGCTGATTGTGCCGAACAACGGGGCCATTCATAACTTTGATGATGAAGCGATGGTCGAGATCCCATGCCTGGTAGGGCATAACGGCCCGGAACCGTTGACGGTGGGTGATATACCTCAGTTCCAGAAAGGGCTGATGAGCCAGCAGGTAGCGGTTGAGAAGTTGGTGGTTGATGCCTGGGAGCACAGTTCTTATCAGCGTTTGTGGCAGGCTATCACCTTGTCGAAAACCGTACCGAGCGCATCTGTGGCAAAAGCGATTCTTGATGATTTGATCGAGGCCAACAAAGCGTACTGGCCAGAATTGCACTAATCCTGTTGACCGGCATCCTTTGGGTGCCGGTCCGCATGTTTCAATACCGCCGACGGTGCATAGCCAAATTTGTGTTTAAAAGCTTTGCTGAAATGAAACGAGTCAAAAAAGTTAAGCATATCTGCCACCTGTCCGACCGTATTTCCCTCCTGTTTTAGCAGTGACAGCGCCAGTTCCAGCCGGGCATCGAGATAGTATTCTTTTGGCGTTTTTCCGGTATAACGTAAAAACAGACGGCGTAGCCAGGCTTCGCTACAGGGAATGGTGGCTGCCATATCCGCTACGCTCCAGCGTTTTTGCAGGCTGGCATGCAGAGTGGCAATCAGTTTTTCAATTTGCATCCGTTGTGGGTCTTTTTTACCTTCAGCGTAAATAAGACAAATCCATTGATAAATTATTTTTGTGAGAAAGGCGACGGCCAGATTATTTATCATTGAGTCTGAGGAAGTAATTAATTGTGAAACTTCAGCCAGCTCCTGATTATAAATATCACCATTATAAATAATGCTTTGTTGGCGTAGCGGAATATCCATTACGCTGGTTGGCGTGAACTCCATCCAGTATTGTTCCCATACCAACCCTTCGCAATGATAAGACTGTATATCGGTTGGTTTTAAAAAGATTATACAGTTTCCGGTGAGAGTAATGTGTTCGCCACCTTTTAGCAGGATTTTTCCACAACCCTGGACGGTATAGACAGCAACCCATGAATTAGCTATCAGTGGCTTTTTCTTATCGCGCGGCCAAATAACCCGGTAATGTTCGTCGGCATAGGTATGCCACAGCGAGATCAATGAAATTCCGCTTGAGATCACATTTTCGTTAATCAACAGGGGAATATTGTACGTAGTTTCGTTTTTTACATGCGAACTTTGCATCTTTCCATTCATTTTAATTTCCCGCCGGAGAATTATGCCCACAACCTGAACTTAACAGAAAAAATCCGTTCAGGGATATGACGTTTTTATTTTAAGAAATCTGACTGCCTGACCCGGTGCGCAATACCTCCTGTTACACCCTACAGCTACCGGGACATAATGAAAAAAAAGGGCTATGAGATGAATACGCTACAAATTTTAAGCTTTGTGGGCTTTACGCTGCTGGTGGCGGTAATCACCTGGTGGAAGTTACGCAAAGCGGATACCGGTTCGCAGCAGGGATATTTTCTGGCGGGACGTTCGTTAAAAGCGCCGGTGATTGCCGCATCGCTGATGCTAACCAATCTCTCCACGGAACAACTGGTAGGACTTACCGGCCAGGCTTACCGCAGCGGAATGTCGGTAATGGCCTGGGAAGTGATTTCAGCGATCCCACTTATTTTTCTGGCGCTGATTTTTTTACCGCGTTATCTGCAACGCGGCATCGCTACCATCCCGGATTTTATTGAAGAGCGCTATGACAAAACCACCCGCATCATCATCGACTGCTGTTTTTTGATCGCCACAGGGATTTGTTTCCTGCCGATCATTTTGTACTCCGGCGCACTCGCCTTTAACAGTATGTTTCATGTCACTGAAACTTTTGGTATTTCCCAGCATACCGCAATTTGGCTGATGGCGGTGGTTCTGGGGATAAGTGGTATTTTGTACGCCGTGGTCGGCGGAATGCGGGCGATTGCCATTGCGGATGTCATCAACGGTATTGGTTTGGTGATTGGCGGTCTGATGGTACCGCTGTTCGGTTTAATGGCAATGGGTAAAGGCAGTCTGAGCGAAGGCATTACGCGTTTAACCCAGGATCACAGCCAGATGCTGAACTCGATTGGCGGAAGTCACGACCCGGTACCTATCGGCGCGGCGCTGACCGGGCTTATTCTGGTGAATACTTTCTACTGGTGTACCAATCAGGGGATTGTTCAACGTACTTTGGCGTCAAAAAGTCTGTCGGAAGGACAAAAAGGAGCATTATTAACGGCAGTGCTGAAGATGCTGGATCCGTTGATTCTGGTATTGCCGGGCGTTATCGCCTTTCACCTTTTCCAGGATCTGCCAAAAGCAGATATGGCTTACCCAGCGCTGGTAAACAAAGTGATGCCGTTGCCGCTGATCGGTTTTTTCAGCGCGGTGCTGTTCGGTGCGATCATCAGCGCATTTTGCGGTTTCCTCAACAGCGCTTCGACGCTGTTCAGTCTCGGCATTTATCGTCGGTTGATTAACGAGCAGGCCAGTCCCGACAAGTTGGTCAGCATTGGCCGCCGCTTTGGGTTTATCGTCGCGGTGATCTCTGTGCTGGTCGCGCCGTGGATTGCTTATGCGCCGCAGGGGCTTTACAGCTGGATGAAGCAGCTCAACGGGATCTACAACGTTCCGCTGGTAACCATCGTGATCATGGGATTTTTCTTTCCGCGCATCCCCGCGCTGGCTGCGAAGGTGGCGATGGGGCTGGGTATCGTCAGCTATATCACCATCAACTATTTGGTGAAATTCGACTTTCACTTCCTCTACGTACTGGCCTGCACTTTCTGCATCAATGTGGCGGTCATGCTGGTTATCGGTGCCATCAAGCCGCGTGCCACGCCGTTTAAATTCCATGACGCCTTCGCGGTAGACATGAAACCGTGGAAAAACGTGAAAATCGCCTCTGTTGGCGTCCTGTTTGCGATGATTGGCGTTTATTCCGGTCTGGCGCAGTTTGGTGGCTACAACTCTCGCTGGCTGACGATCCTCAGCTACGCCATTACGGTGGCAGTCGCAATTTATTTGATTTACAGCAGTTGGCAGACGCGGCGTAACGCGACTGCACAATGTGTCCATGACGCTAAGGATGAAGCATGACCCGGCCCAATTTTCTGTTCATTATGACCGATACCCAGGCGACCAATATGGTCGGCTGCTACAGCGGTAAGCCGCTGAACACCAATAATATTGATAGTCTGGCAGCGGAAGGTATTCGCTTTAACTCTGCCTATACCTGTTCACCGGTCTGTACCCCAGCCCGCGCGGGGCTGTTTACCGGGATTTATGCCAACCAGTCCGGGCCGTGGACCAATAATGTCGCGCCGGGGAAAAATATCTCCACCATGGGGCGCTATTTTAAAGATGCGGGCTATCACACGTGCTACATCGGCAAGTGGCATCTCGACGGACATGACTACTTTGGGACCGGCGAATGTCCGCCCGAGTGGGATGTTGATTACTGGTATGACGGAGCCAATTACCTCGCGGAACTGACTGACGCAGAGATCGGTTTGTGGCGTAACGGGCTCAATAGCGTGGAGGATCTGTTAGCCAACAATATCGATGAAACCTTTACCTGGGCGCACCGCATCAGTAACCGGGCGGTCGATTTCCTCCATCAGCCTGCGCGTGCCGAGGAACCGTTCCTGATGGTTGTTTCCTATGATGAGCCGCACCATCCGTTTACCTGTCCGGTCGAGTATTTGCAGAAATATCAGGATTTTTATTACGATCTCGGTGCGAAAGCCCACGATGCTTTGCATGATAAGCCCGAGCACCATCGTCTATGGTCGCAAGCCATGCCATCCCCGGTTGGCGATGACGGGCACTATCACCATCCGCTCTATTTTGCCTGCAACGACTTTGTTGATGATCAGATAGGTAGGGTGATCAATGCCTTAACGCCGCAACAGCGAGAGAATACCTGGGTCATTTATACCTCCGATCATGGTGAGATGATGGGGGCGCATAAGCTCATCAGTAAAGGGGCCGCGATGTATGACGATATCACACGAATTCCACTGATTATGCGCCCGCCGCAGGGAGAGTCTATGCAGGTAGACACGCCGGTCAGCCATATCGATCTGCTGCCGACGATGATGGCGCTGGCGGGTATTGAGAAGCCGCAAATCCTGCCGGGTGAAAACATTCTTGCCGTTGAAAAGCCGCGCGGTGTGATGGTGGAGTTCAACCGTTATGAGATTGAACATGACAGTTTTGGCGGATTTATTCCGGTACGCTGCTGGGTGACGGACGACTGGAAACTGGTATTAAATCTGTTTACCAGCGATGAGCTTTACGACAGGCGTAACGATCCTGATGAGCTACACAATCTGATTGATTCGCCACAATTGGCCGACGTTCGTTGCCAGATGCACGACGCGCTGCTGGACTACATGGATAAAATCCGCGATCCGTTCCGCACTTATCAATGGAGTTTGCGTCCGTGGCGACCTGATGCCGCACCGCGCTGGATGGGCGCTTTTCGCCCGCGCCCTGAAGACGGCTATTCTCCGGTAGTACGCGATTACGACACCGGTTTACCGACCCGGGGCGTAAAAGTGGAAGAGAAAAAGCAGAAGTTCTGACTACAATGCCAGTTGGCGCAAATATCCTTATTTGCACTTACTTGTAGGCCGGATAAGGCGCGAGCCACCATCCGGCAATGACAACCAGAGGAGTTTGGATGAAGATTTCCCGCCTTGGTGAAGCGCCGGATTACCGCTTCTCGTTGGCAAATGAACGTACTTTTCTGGCGTGGATCCGCACCTCGCTGGGGTTTCTGGCGGCGGGTGTGGGTCTTGACCAACTGGCCCCGGATTTTGCCACGCCGGTAATCCGTGAGTTGCTGGCGCTGTTGTTGTGCCTGTTTGCCGGTGGCCTGGCGATTTATGGTTACCTGCGCTGGCTGCGCAATGAAAAGGCAATGCGTCTGAAAGAGGACTTGCCGTACACCCATAGCCTGTTAATCATCAGCCTGATTTTGATGATCGTCGCGGTGATTGTCATGGGACTGGTACTGTATGCCGGATAGCCGTAAATCGCGACGGATCGCCGATCCAGGGTTACAACCGGAACGTACCTCGCTGGCCTGGTTTCGCACGTTGTTGGGCTATGGCGCGTTAATGGCGCTGGCGCTAAAGCACAACTGGCATCAGACGGGGTTCCTGTTTTGGGTTTCAATTGTAGTGCTGGCGCTGGTGGCAATCGTTCTCTGGCGTTATACCCGTAGCCGCAACCTGATGGATGTCAGTCATAGCGATTTTTCTGAATCTCATGCGGTGCGTGACAAATTTATGATCTCCCTCGCGGTGTTATCCCTCGCAATACTGTTTGCTGTAGCGCATGTCCGCCAACTTATGGCATTTATCGGGAATTTAGCATGACAGGATGTCAGGTCATGGCCAAGCCGGCCAGCTCTCGTTGTAATCTCGATTGTCGCTACTGTTTTTACATTGAGAAACCCACTCAACCCGCAATGGATGACGCTACCTTAGAGACGTTTATTCGCCAACATATCGTTGCGCAGCCGGGGCCAGAAGTGATGTTCGCTTGGCAGGGCGGTGAGCCGACTCTTTGTGGCATAGACTTTTTTCGCCGCGTGGTGGCGTTGCAAAAACAGTACGGAGAAGGGAAGCAAATCCATAACGCTTTCCAGACCAACGGAATTTTGCTCAATGACGAATGGTGTCAGTTTTTACGCGATAACGGCTGGCTGGTTGGGATTTCCCTGGATGGCCCGGCCGAGTTGCATGATGCTTATCGCGTTAACCGCAGCGGAAAACCGACGCACCATAAGGTGGTGGAGGCCATTGCCAGACTTCGTGAGTATCAGGTGGAGTTCAATCTGTTGGTGGTGATTAACCGCCTGAACAGCCAGCAGCCCGGACAAATGTATCGTTACCTTCGCCAGTGCGGCACGCCGTTTTTGCAGTTCATTCCGCTGGTTGAATATGATGAAAAAGGCGAGCTTACCGCCGACTCGGTCCCGCCGCAGGCATGGGGAACCTTTCTGAATTCCGTCTTTGATATCTGGGTCAGAGAAGATATTGGCCGTGTATTCGTCCAGTTATTCGATTCAACCCTCGGGGTATGGTGCGGGCATCCGGCGCAGATGTGTTCGCTAAGCTCCACCTGCGGGCATGCTTTTGCCCTGGAAGCGAATGGCGATTTGTATCAGTGCGATCACTATGTCTACCCTGATTATCGCCTGGGTAATATTCATCACACCTCGCTGAGTGAGCTCAATGCCAGCTCTCGAGCTGCGGAGTTTGGTCAGGCCAAGAGAACCACGCTGAGTGCGGAATGTCAGGCGTGTTCACTGCTGCGTTTTTGCCACGGCGACTGCCCTAAGCACCGTGGCAGAAATGGAAAGAGTGCGATTTGCGGTGGATACAGCGCTTTTTTCAATCATACCGCGCCGCATATGCGAGTTATGCGCGATCTCATTAAGCAGCATCGCTCACCGATGGAGCTGATGGCGATGCTGCGCTGAGATTAGCGCCCTTTCGCCAGGTATTGCGCCATCTCGGTTTCCGGCACCATGCCGCCGCCGGTTGCCCACACCAGATGGGTGGCGTTATTGAGCTGATCCGCGCTGAAGCCATGCATCTGCTGGTAATCCGTGGAGGCGCAAACGTGCTGAGGGCCAGCCATGCCTGCCAGCGCCGACGGCTCAAGACGAATGCCTTCTTCCTGCGCCAGCCAGCCCAGCATATCGTACATTGTCTGATCGTCCAGGGTGTACAGACCGTCGAGCAGACGCTCCATCGCCCGGCCAACAAAGCCCGAGGCGCGACCCACCGCCAGCCCATCCGCCGCCGTCAGGTTGTCGATACCGATGTCCTGTACGGAAATGGTATCGTGCAGCCCGGTGTAAATCCCCAGCAGCATGCACGGTGAATGAGTCGGTTCAGCGAAGAAGCAGTGCACGTTATCGCCGAATGCCAGCTTCAGGCCAAATGCCACGCCGCCAGGGCCGCCACCGACGCCGCAAGGCAGGTAAACAAACAGTGGATGGTCTGAATCCACCGTGCGTCCCTGCTGCGCAAACTGCGCTTTCAGACGCTGACCGGCGACCGCATAGCCTAAAAATAGCGTGCGGGAATTTTCATCATCGATAAAGAAGCAGTTCGGATCGGACTGCGCCGCCTTACGACCTTGTTCAACCGCCACGCCGTAATCTTCTTCGTACTCCACCACCGTCACGCCGTGGCTGCGTAGCCTGGCTTTTTTCCACGCGCGGGCGTCGGCAGACATATGCACCGTGACGTTAAAGCCGATGCGGGCGCTCATGATGCCAATCGACATGCCGAGGTTGCCGGTGGAGCCAACCGCGATGCTGTACTGGCTGAAAAACTGTTTGAACTCCGGCGAAAGCAGAACGCGGTAATCGTCTTTGGTGGTCAGCAGACCGGCTTCCAACGCCAGTTTTTCCGCATGGGTCAGTACTTCATAAATGCCGCCACGCGCTTTAATCGAACCTGAAATCGGCAAATGGCTGTCTTTCTTCAGCAGGACTTCGCCGTTAATGTGCTGCCCGAACTCTTTTTCCAACCGTTTTTGCATGGCAGGGATTGCGGCCAGCTCAGATTCGATAATGCCCCCAGTGGCGGCAGTTTCCGGGAAGGCCAGCGCCAGATACGGTGCGAAGCGCGTCAGACGCGCGTGGGCATCCTCAACATCGTGTGCTGTCAGGCCAACATACGGTAAACCTTCCGCAAGAGAGGTGGTGCCAGGGTTAAACCAGGTTGTCTCTTTCAGAGCCACCAGATCTTCCACTAAAGGATGCTGGGCGATAAGTGTTTGAATGTTTTCCATAGTCAGTCTCTTCGCGCTTAGATAATAAAGGAAAGCAGGAATGTGCAAGCCAGTGCAATAACGGACGCGATAAATGTCGCGGTCGTATAGTATTTGAACGTTTCATTCAGGGTGGCGCCGCAATACTGCTTCACCAGCCAGAACAGGGAATCGGTGACGATCGTGCAGCCAATAGCGCCGGAACCGATGGCAATGGCGATGATCTCCGGGCTTACGTTAGGGTAGAGTGGCAGCATCGGTGCCACGATTGCCGTTGCGCCCATCATCGCCACCGTGGCAGAGCCTACCGCCGCATGCAGAATAAGAGCGACCAGCCACGCCAGTAGAATCGGGTGCATATGCATGTTTGAGAGGATCAGCGCCAGAGTATCCGCCAGCCCGCTGCTCTTGAGAATAGCGTTGAATGCGCCGCCTGCGCCGATAATCAGCAAAATGTTAGCAATCGAGCCAAAACCGTTTTCGGTGTGGGTCAGCAGCGCACCCATGCCAATGTGCTGACGCAGGCCGAGAATGTAATAGGCTACGAAAACGGCGATAAACATCGCGGTGATCGGGTTACCAATAAACTCCAACAGCGTATACAGCGTACTGCCTTTCGCCATGTTCAGCTCAGCGACGGTTTTGACCAGCATCAGGCCAATCGGCAGCAGTACGGTAAACAGCGTCGCGCCCAGCGATGGCAGCGTGCTTTCATC
Source organism: Citrobacter sp. Cf136 (assembly GCF_030333815.1). NCBI lineage: Bacteria > Pseudomonadati > Pseudomonadota > Gammaproteobacteria > Enterobacterales > Enterobacteriaceae > Citrobacter > Citrobacter sp. Cf136. Next base: position 243,463 of record NZ_JAOWFE010000041.1, read on the forward strand.
ACGCACTTTCAGGTCGGAAAACTCAGCCGGTACTGGTTTAAATGGCAGACGGTTACCGAGGAATTTCAGGTACAGCGGCCCACCGACAAGCGAGGCCATTAAACCCACCAGTAAGCCGTAGACAATTACGGTGCCAATGTCCGCGCCCAGCTTATTCGCCACGAACAGGGCGGCCGGATGCGGAGGTACGACGCAGTGTACCGCCATCAGCGCCGTACACAGAGGAATCGCCAGCTTCAGTAATGAGGTATTGGTTTTTTTAGCAATCGAAAAGGCCAGTGGAATCAACAGCACCACGCCGACCTCAACGAACAGCGTGATCCCGCAAATCAGCCCGACCAGCACCATAATGACATCCGCTGAAATCCAGCGGCAGCGCTGCAGCGTCAGACCGATGCGTTCGGCCGCGCCGGACACTTCCATCATTTTGCCCAGAATGGTCCCAAGGCCGATAACCGCCGCGAGGAAGCCCAGCGTACCGCCGATGCCGCTCTCAATGGCATTGACCATATCCAGCGGCCCCATCCCCATCATCGTACCCACGAAGAAACTGGCTAACAGCAGCGCCAGAAACGGGTGGAATTTGAACTTCACGATGGTCAAAACGATTAACACGATGCTTATCAGCAGCGTGCTCACAACCCAGATTTGAGAGTGCATAGCTCACCTTGCCCTGTGATTAATATAAGGTTATTGGACAAAAATAAGGCACCGTCTGACAAACGATATAAATCTCCTTTCACATGAGCCAGATTGCATCAAGTGAGTGATTTACGTCTAATTACGCTATGTTTATGCGATATGGTTCACCTTGATTCATCTTTATGCTGATTTTTGCAGCGAAGTTTTTTACACTCCGGCGAATGAATCAGGAGGACAGGAGGTGAGTTTGGATCCCCTACGCGAGGTCAGAAACCGGCTGCTCAATGGCTGGCAGTTGTCAAAGCTGTATACTTTTGAAGTGGCGGCCCGGCATCAGTCGTTTGCGCTGGCGGCAGATGAGCTGTCGTTAAGCCCCAGCGCCGTCAGCCATCGCATTAATCAACTGGAAGATGAGCTGGGCATTCAGCTGTTTGTCCGTTCGCACCGTAAAGTGGAACTTACCCACGAGGGTAAGCGGGTGTTCTGGGCGCTGAAATCGTCGCTGGATACGCTGAATCAGGAAATCCTCGATATTAAAAATCAGGAGTTGTCCGGGACGCTCACCGTCTACTCTCGACCTTCTATCGCCCAGTGCTGGCTGGTTCCGGCGCTCGGTGACTTTACCCGTCGCTACCCGTCAATTTCACTGACCATCCTGACCGGCAACGACAACGTCAATCTGCAGCGTGCCGGGGTCGATCTGGCTATCTATTTTGACGATGCGCCCTCCGCGCAGCTTACGCACCACTTCCTGATGGATGAAGAGATCCTACCGGTATGCAGCCCGGACTACACTCGCCGCCATGACCTTACCGGTTCGTTAGTGAATTTGCCGCACTGCACCTTGCTGCACGACAGACAGGCATGGAGTAACGACTCAGGAACCGATGAATGGCACAGCTGGGCGCAGCATTTTACGGCGAATTTGCCGACATCATCGGGGATTGGTTTCGATCGTTCTGATTTAGCGGTAATTGCCGCCATGAACCATATCGGCGTGGCGATGGGCCGAAAGCGTCTGGTGCAAAAACGTCTCGACAGTGGAGAACTGGTCGCGCCTTTTGGCGATATGGCGCTGAAATGCCATCAGCATTACTACATCACCACGCTGCCCGGCAGGCAGTGGCCGAAAATCGAGGCGTTTATTAGCTGGCTTCAGGAGCAGGTAAAATAAGCGGACCGCGAATATTTTTTACGCTTTCTCTCTACACGGAAAGTGAAAAAGCGTGCTAAATACGTGATATCACTCCTGATGATTTGCGTAAGGACGACCGTGTTAAAGCCGATTGTTTCCCTTTTACTGTTGGCCAGCGCCACCGTGTGTGCCGCGCAACCTGCGCTGACGGCGGCGCAGTATGCACAGCAGCTTGGCGTTGGGATGGACGTAGATTGGGCGCGCACCGATCGGGGTATCCGTGAATTCGATCCGCTGGTAGTGCGGGACTACAAGGCGAAAGGGTTGGCCCACGTACGCATTCGCGTAGCGGGCGAGCCTACGGAGGCGCGGCTGATTCATCTGCGCAAGCTGGTGGAAGCCTGTGAGCAGTTTGGCGTGATCCCGATCATTGCCTATCAGGCAGACGAATATAAAAAAGACCCCAGCGCCGGGAACGAAAAAGAGGTGGTTAACTGGTGGGTGGCGGTGGCGCATTACTTTGGTCAACGCTCGCCGTTGCTGGGTTTTGACCTGATCTACGACCCCTCTGATAAACTCAACCATAATCAGGCGTCGCTCAATCGCGTGTATGACAAAACCATTCGAACCATCCATGCCATCGATTCACAGCGAATGATTTTTATCGCGCCGAAACTGCATGCCGCTCCGGAAGATTTGGCCAACCTAAAGCTGCCGCCGCAAAGTCAGAATACGGTGCTGGCCCAATGGCATATTTTTCCGTGGGGACCGCTGAAAAATAACGGCAAATATCCGTGGACCTCAGGGACTGCGGCAGAAAAGGCCGCCATTCGCGCCCGTATCAATACCGCCATTCATTGGCAGCAGAAAACCGGGCATGTCAGTTGGGTAGGGGGCTGGTCGCCGGGAGAAACCATCAGAAACGCGCCTTCTGCCTCGCAAATGGCGTTTGCCCGCTTTATGGCGTGCGAGCTGAAAAAAGCGAAAATTCCCTATGCTATCAATGCGGATACGCAGTTCTATGATGGTGAGGAGGGGGCCTGGCGTCCGGCGCTGGAGCCGTTGCTGACGACGATGATCGCGCCAGAATGCGAAAAGCCCGGCGATATGCCGGGCCATCATACGCTTAAACCGCCTGTCCCTGATGCGATACGCGTGACGCCAGCGGAAGCCAGCAAACAAAAATCAACAGCCCCATAAGGGTCATCAGCAGACCCAGACTGGCTTGCCCGGTTTGCGGCAGCATGGCAGAGAACCATGCCAGCACGCCGGAACCAATGTTCTGTAATCCTCCAACCAGCGCGCCAGCCGTGCCTGCCAGGAACGGGAAAGGCTCCATAGCACCGCTGGTTGCCAGCGGAAACAACATTCCGGCGCCGAAGAAAAATAGTGCGGCAGGAACCAGCAGCGTCCAGACGTTCATCACGTCAAACAGCCCTGGGATCCACATCATTAAACCCGCTACCAGACAGCAGGTCACCGACTGCCACATTAGCGTCGAGAAACGCTTATTCGGGCGACCGGCGAACCATGCGCCGAAAAACGCCGCCGGGATGGGCAGAATAAACAGGATACTGACAACCATGCTGCTTAGACCGAGCCGTGCGCCCAATAATACTCCGGAGCAGGCTTCGAAGACCGCAACGCCCGCCAGACCGCCGATCAACATCAGCACGTAACAGGTGAAAGCGCTATTACCAAACAGGGTTTTGTAGCTGGCGATCAGCCGTGGACGCGGCGCACCTGCAGGGCGCGTTTCCGGCATCCAGCGTGCCATGCTAAACGTCACGCCCGCACACAGAATCAACAGAAAAATATAGCAGGCGCGCCAGTTCCACACTGTATCCAGCACACCGCCAATCAGCGGAGCTAACAGCGGACTGACCAGAATCCCCATATTTAACAGACTATTGGCGTGGCGCAGTTGCGTGCCTTCGTACAGATCGCGCGGTAACGTTCGCGCCATCACACCGCCGACGCCCGTTCCCATCCCCTGGATGGCACTGGCGATAATCAGTACCGTCAGGCTATGCGTGGTAATCGCGACCAGCGTGGCCAGCATAAAAATAGACATCCCGGCGAGGATAACCGGGCGGCGGCCAACGCGGTCTGAAAGGGGACCGTAAATCAGTTGTGATAGACCATAGGTCAACAGATAGGCGGCCATTACGCTTTGCACCGCCCCTTCGCGAACGTTCAGTTCACGCGCCATATCAGCAATCGCGGGGATATAAATGGTTTGCGCCATCTGACCTACCGCCACCAGTAATACCAACATCAACAACAAATTGACGCTTCTATGCCTTTTCATTTCGCTGATTACTTTTAAAAAAGAGAAAAAAGAAGAATAAGGTGCTGCACTTTCCCGTAAATGCGCGTGGAATCTACCACAACAGAAAAAGAAGGCCAGATAGTGGGCTGGAATGTTTATGTGATGGACGGCAGGAAATGTAAACAAAAAGCGGCAACAAATGTTGCCGGATTGCATCGGGTTTACAACGCGATCATGATAAGCGTAGTAAAACTGCGCCTACGGCAATACCTGCAGCCGCGACAAGACGTATTCCGGCAACCTTCTCTTTCAGTAGCAGCCACGCGAGCAGCGCGCCAAACAGGATAGAGGTTTCACGCAGTGCCGCGACTACCGCCAACGGAGCCTGGGTCATGGCCCACAGCGCCAGGCCGTAAGAACCCATTGTGCCAATGCCACCAAGAATACCTTTTTTCCACTGCTGTACCAGATAACGTGACGCTTCCCGGCGTCTGGCGATCATCGCCCAGCCCAGCAGGCAGGAGCCGTTCAGAAAGAAGGTCCACAGCGTGTAGCCCAGCGTGGTTTCTGATAAACGTACGCCGGTGCCATCAACCAGCGTATAACCGGCGATAAAGCAGGCGTTAATGAGCGCCAGGATAATCCCGCGTTGCGAACCGCTGCGTCCGTTAAATGCCATCCCGAGAATAGCCAGACAGATGGTGGCAATCCCCACCCAGGCGAGTAGCGAAAGGCTATCGCCAAGAAACAGGACGCTGATAATCGCGACCAGCAGTGGCGCTGTGCCGCGCATCAGAGGATAGGTCTGGCTCATATCCGAAACCTGATAGGTTTTAGCGACCAGGACGGTATAGACCACCTGTAATGCGGTTGAGACAGCCAAAAACGGCAGGCTGGCGGCAGAGGGTTGCGGCGCAAAGGGTAAACAAATCAGCGCCATAATCGCAGCGGTTCCGCTGACGCTGATCGCCGAGTACAGCTTGTCGTTTCCCGCTTTTACGATGGCATTCCAGCTGGCATGCAGCAGTGCGGCGAACAGCAAAATGCAGAAAACAGAAAGCGTCATGGCGGAATTCTTCCCTGAGGATGTCATAAAAACGTAACATATTGACGCGATACAAGCACCAGGGAGAAGGTGAAAGGGGAGCGGAGTGTTATCCGCCCCCCTTAGGTGCGACTTGAATCTGAATTACTTAATGTATTTCAGAACGGCATCAAGGAGTTGCAGTGCTGCAACAATGAGTTTGAGGATAAGAATAGCGATATCCACGAGGCTCATACGCTCTCCTTTTGGTACAAGGAGCACGGTGCTGACGTACCTCGCCGCTGCCTGTTGCCAGCACCTTTGTTGACATAACACAGTGTGCTCACGCGGGGGTTAAGGCGCTGACGGCACCACCCGTTTCAGCCAGGACTTTGATGCGCCGGTTTACGATGCGGCCCCCGCATAACACATTGCGTACCGAGACATTATAGATAAATACTGTATAAATTAACAGTATTTTATGGACGTTACGCTATTCATGTTCCATACTCAAAAACATCAAAATTCGTGCCGAAATTGCGTGTTCTTCGTAGAACGCGTATACTTTTTTCGTTGACATAACACAGTGTGTTCGGCGGCTACCAACCGCACAACGCTGAAAAAACCTCGCTCCGGCGGGGTTTTTTGTTTTTGCACGACATACAATTAAATGTGATCGTTGAAGCATTTTTGTGCAGATGAAAATTTTTCCATTGTCACGCTGAAAAACCTGTGTTTGTATAAATCCAGTTAATCAACAAACAGACAGGTCCCTAATGAACCCTTCCATGCTGACTGCGACCCTACTAAAAACTGCGCCATCTCGCGCAGCGGTCGTCGTGCGTGTGGTGGTGGTCGTCGGCAATGCGCCGTAGGGTCCGAATCAACACACGATTCCAAAACCCCGCCGGCGCAAACCGGGCGGGGTTTTTCGTTTCAGAGACCTGCCCGGAGCAAAGGCCCAGAATAAAAGGACTGGAGCATGGCAAGTTCGGGCATAACATCCAAGCGTACGCGTTTTACGGGCGCAGAATTCATCGTTCATTTCCTGGAATGTCAGGGGATTCAGGTCGTCACCGGTATTCCAGGCGGCTCGATTCTTCCCGTCTATGACGCCTTAAGCCAAAGCACACAAATCCGTCATATCCTGGCGCGCCACGAGCAGGGCGCGGGGTTTATCGCGCAGGGAATGGCGAGAACCGATGGCAAACCCGCTGTGTGTATGGCCTGTAGCGGACCGGGCGCAACCAACCTGGTAACCGCCATTGCCGATGCGCGTCTGGATTCCATCCCGCTGGTGTGTATCACCGGGCAGGTTCCGGCCTCAATGATCGGCACCGACGCTTTCCAGGAAGTCGACACCTACGGCATCTCTATCCCCATCACTAAGCACAACTATCTGGTCCGCCATATCAGTGAATTACCGCAGGTCATGAGCGATGCGTTCCGCATTGCGCAGTCCGGACGTCCAGGCCCGGTGTGGATAGACATTCCTAAGGATATTCAAACCGCCGTTTTTGAAATTGAAGAGATGCCGGAACCCGCGCAGAAAATGGCGGCACCAGCGTTCAGCCAGGACAGCATTCGCGATGCTGCAGCTATGATTAACGCCGCTAAACGCCCGGTGCTGTATCTCGGCGGCGGCGTAATTAATGCGCCTGAGAGGGTGCGTGAACTGGCCGAAAAAGCAAAACTGCCTACCACCATGACGTTGATGGCGCTCGGCATGCTGCCAAAAGCGCATCCGCTGTCGTTAGGCATGCTGGGCATGCATGGCGCACGCAGCACCAACTTTATTCTGCAAGAAGCGGATTTACTGATTGTTCTGGGCGCACGTTTTGATGACCGGGCGATTGGTAAAACCGAACAGTTCTGCCCGAATGCCAAAATCATCCACGTGGATATTGACCGCGCGGAGCTGGGTAAAATCAAACAGCCGCATGTGGCGATCCAGGCAGATGTCGATGAGGTTCTGGCACAATTGCTCCCGCAGATTGAAGCGCAGCCGCGTGAAGAGTGGCATCAACTGGTGTCTGACCTGCAGCAAGAATTTCCGTGCACGATCCCACAGGAAAAAAATCCGCTCAGCCACTATGGATTGATCAACGCCGTGGCTGCCTGCGTAGACGACAGCGCCATTATCACCACCGACGTAGGCCAGCATCAGATGTGGGCGGCACAGGCTTACCCGCTGAATCGTCCGCGCCAGTGGCTGACCTCCGGCGGTCTGGGAACCATGGGCTTTGGCCTGCCTGCGGCGATTGGTGCGGCCCTGGCTAACCCAGACAAAAAAGTGCTGTGCTTCTCCGGCGATGGCAGCCTGATGATGAATATTCAGGAAATGGCGACCGCCAGCGAAAATCAGCTGGATATTAAAATCATTCTGATGAATAACGAAGCGTTAGGTCTTGTATATCAACAGCAGAGTCTGTTCTATAAGCAGGGTGTTTTTGCCGCGACCTATCCGGGGATGATTAACTTTATGCAGATAGCTGCCGGGTTTGGTCTCGAAACCTGCGATCTGAATAACGAAGCGGACCCACAGGCAGCGTTGCAGGAGATTATTAATCGCCCTGGACCTGCGCTGATCCACGTGCGCATCGATGCCGAAGAAAAAGTGTACCCGATGGTGCCGCCGGGTGCGGCAAACACAGAAATGGTGGGGGAATAAGCCATGCAACAGCAGACTCATGACAACGTAATCCTGGAACTCACCGTACGTAACCATCCGGGCGTAATGACTCACGTTTGCGGCCTGTTCGCCCGTCGTGCGTTCAACGTAGAAGGCATCCTCTGTCTACCGATTCAGGACAGCGATAAGAGCCGCATCTGGCTACTGGTCAACGACGATCAACGTCTTGAGCAGATGATAAGCCAGATCGACAAGCTTGAAGATGTGGTGAAAGTGGCCCGCAATCAGTCCGATCCGTCGATGTTTAACAAAATCACCGTGTTCTTTGAGTGATTCGCTCAAGGCTTGAACAGCAAAGCACTTATCGTTAAGGTAAGCGCTTTTGCCGGTTGGCGGTATTAATGCCTTATCCGGCCTACAACGGCACCTGCCCGTAGGCCTGATAAGCGCAGCGCCATCAGGCATGTCTTAGCGCCAGGATGAACCCATGATTACCGTTGCCCTTATTGACGACCACCTTATCGTCCGCTCCGGCTTTGCCCAACTGCTGGGGCTGGAACCTGATTTGCAGGTGGTGGCTGAGTTTGGCTCAGGCAGTGAGGCGCTGGCGGGATTACCGGGACGCGGCGTGCAGGTCTGTATCTGTGATATCTCGATGCCAGATATCTCCGGTCTTGAACTGTTAAGCCAGTTACCAAAAGGAATGGCGATTATCATGCTCTCCGTCCACGACAGCCCGGCGCTGGTGGAGCAGGCGCTCAACGCGGGCGCGCGTGGTTTCCTTTCTAAACGCTGTAGCCCGGATGAGCTGATCGCAGCGGTGCATACCGTTGCGACCGGCGGCTGTTACCTGACGCCGGACATCGCCGTCAAACTGGCGGCTGGTCGTCAGGATCCGCTCACCAAACGCGAACGTCAGGTAGCGGAAAAACTGGCACAAGGTATGGCGGTCACAGAGATTGCTGCTGAACTGGGTCTGTCGCCGAAAACGGTGCACGTGCATCGCGCCAACCTGATGGAAAAGCTGGGCGTCAGTAACGACGTCGAACTGGCCCGCCGGATGTTTGACGGCTGGCAATGAACACGCTCTGTTCCCGGTTAATCACCGTTGTTGCCTGCTTCTTTATCTTCTCTGCCGCGTGGTTTTGCCTGTGGAGCATCAGCCTGCATCTGGTTGAGCGCCCGGAGCTGGCGGTACTGTTGTTTCCGTTTGGCCTGCGTCTGGGGCTGATGCTGCAATGTCCACGTGACTACTGGCCGGTGCTGTTGGGCGCGGAATGGCTGCTTCTTTTCTGGTTGGCACAGGAAGTGGTGCTGGCCCATTTGCCACTTTTGATGATCGGCAGCTTCCTCACGTTACTCCCGGTGATGCTGATATCGCGATACCGCCACCAGCGTGACTGGCGTACGCTGCTGTTGCAGGGCGCGGCGCTTACGGCGGCGGCATTGCTGCAATCGCTGCCCTGGCTTGGGCAGGGTGAAGAGGCATGGAACGCGTTGCTGCTGACGCTCACCGGCGGATTAACGCTGGCGCCGATCTGCCTGGTGTTCTGGCACTATCTGACCAGCACCACCTGGCTGCCGCTGGGCCCTGCGGTGGTGTCGCAGCCGGTGAACTGGCGCGGGCGGCATCTGGTCTGGTACCTGCTGCTGTTTAGCGTCAGCCTGTGGCTACAGCTCGGTTTACCCGCCGAGCTTTCGCGCTTCACACCGTTTTGCCTCGCGTTGCCGATCATTGCGCTGGCCTGGCACTACGGCTGGCAGGGGGCGCTGATTGCGACGCTGATGAACGCCATCGCGCTGATTGCCAGCCAGACCTGGCACGATCATCCCGTCGACCTGTTGCTCTCGCTGCTGGTGCAAAGCCTGACCGGGCTGCTGCTCGGCGCGGGCATTCAGCGTCTGCGTGAGCTTAACCAGTCGCTGCAAAACGAATTAGCGCGCAACCATCGTCTGGCTGAACGCCTGCTGGAGACCGAAGAGAGCGTGCGTCGGGACGTGGCGCGCGAACTACATGATGATATCGGCCAAACCATCACCGCCATTCGTACCCAGGCGGGTATTGTCCAGCGCCTGGCGCCGGAAAACGCAGGGGTGAAGCGTAGCGGGGCACACATCGAACAACTTTCTCTCGGCGTGTACGATTCGGTGCGTCGCCTGTTAGGCCGCCTGCGACCACGCCAGTTGGACGATCTCACGCTGGAACAGGCCATCCGCTCATTGATGCGCGAAATGGAACTGGAAAGCCGCGGCATCGTCAGCCATCTGGACTGGCGAATTGACGAATCTGCACTCAGCGAAAGCCAGCGGGTGACGTTGTTTCGCGTCTGTCAGGAAGGACTGAACAACATCGTTAAGCACGCCGACGCCAGCGCGGTGACGCTTCAGGGCTGGCAACAGGATGAACGGCTGATGCTGGTGATTGAGGACGACGGCAGCGGTCTGCCGCCGGGGTCGAGTCAGCATGGATTTGGCCTCACCGGGATGCGTGAACGGATTAGCGCCCTCGGAGGATCGCTGTCGATTTCCTGTACGCACGGCACGCGGGTCAGTGTGTCACTGCCTCAACGTTATGTGTAAGGAGCGGCCATGTTTGCGTTTTTAAAAGCCCCGGCCAATGCGCCGCTCATCACCGACAAGCAGGAAGTGGATGCCCGCTATCGCTATTGGCGGCGGCATATCCTGACCACTATCTGGCTCGGCTACGCGCTGTTCTATTTCACACGCAAAAGCTTCAATGCCGCCGTACCGGATATCCTCACCAGCGGCGTGCTGACCCGCAGCGATATTGGGCTACTGGCGACGCTGTTTTACATCACCTACGGCCTGTCGAAGTTTGTTTCCGGTATCGTCAGCGACCGCTCCAACGCCCGCTATTTTATGGGCATCGGGCTGATCGCCACCGGCGTGGTGAACATTTTGTTTGGATTCTCTACCTCACTGTGGGCCTTTGCGGTGCTGTGGGCGCTGAACGCCTTTTTCCAGGGCTGGGGGTCGCCGGTCTGCGCGCGTTTATTGACCGCGTGGTATTCGCGTACCGAGCGCGGCGGCTGGTGGGCGCTGTGGAATACCGCGCACAACGTCGGCGGGGCGCTGATCCCTATCGTGATGGCGGCGACAGCACTGCACTACGGCTGGCGTGCCGGGATGATGATCGCTGGGCTGCTGGCGATTGTGGTTGGGGTTTTCCTCTGCTGGCGGCTGCGCGACAGACCGCAGGCGATTGGTCTGCCGCCGATTGGCGACTGGCGGCATGATGAGCTAGAAATTGCTCAGCAGCAGGAAGGTGCAGGGCTGAGCCGCAAAGAGATCCTCACCCGTTATGTACTGCTGAATCCTTATATCTGGCTGCTGTCACTGTGTTATGTGCTGGTGTACGTGGTCCGTGCAGCGATTAATGACTGGGGCAATCTGTACATGTCTGAGACGCTCGGCGTGGATCTGGTGACTGCCAATACCGCCGTGACCATGTTCGAACTGGGTGGATTTGTCGGTGCGCTGGTGGCGGGGTGGGGCTCGGACAAGCTGTTTAACGGCAACCGCGGTCCAATGAACCTGATTTTTGCCGCCGGAATTTTGCTCTCCGTTGGTTCGCTGTGGCTGATGCCGTTCGCCAGCTACGTGATGCAGGCAGCGTGCTTCTTCACGACCGGATTCTTCGTCTTCGGCCCGCAGATGCTGATCGGCATGGCGGCAGCGGAGTGTTCGCACAAAGAGGCGGCAGGTGCAGCAACCGGTTTTGTTGGTCTGTTTGCCTATCTGGGGGCATCGCTCTCCGGCTGGCCGCTGGCGAAGGTGATGGAGGTCTGGCACTGGACCGGGTTTTTTGTGGTGATCGCCATTGCGGCGGGGATTTCCGCGCTGCTGCTCCTGCCGTTTTTAAACGCCCAGGCTCCGCGCGATCTCAACGAAGCGTGATGCACCTCACCTTTTTGCCCTGAGTGGGGCAAAACTAAGAAATTTTCCCGGTTTCACCTGGACGCTGTCTCAGGCACGTCTCCCGGCTGATTTTTACAATGCCTGCTATTCGCAGGTATAAAAATTAGCTCGGGAGTGTCAAATGCTGGCCTTTCTCAACCAGGTGCGCAAGCCGACCCTGGATCTGCCGCTCGATGTGCGGCGCAAAATGTGGTTCAAACCGTTCATGCAGTCCTATCTGGTGGTCTTTATCGGCTACCTGACCATGTACCTGATCCGCAAAAACTTCAACATCGCGCAGAACGACATGATCTCCACCTACGGGCTGAGCATGACGCAATTGGGGATGATTGGTCTGGGCTTCTCCATCACCTACGGCGTGGGAAAAACGCTGGTTTCCTACTACGCGGACGGCAAAAACACCAAGCAGTTCCTGCCGTTTATGCTGATCCTCTCTGCCATCTGTATGCTCGGCTTCAGCGCCAGCATGGGCGCGGGTTCAACCAGCCTGTTCCTGATGATTGCCTTCTATGCGCTGAGTGGTTTCTTCCAGAGCACCGGCGGCTCGTGTAGCTATTCCACCATCACCAAATGGACGCCGCGTCGCAAGCGGGGCTCTTACCTCGGTATGTGGAACATCTCCCACAACCTCGGCGGTGCGGGTGCGGCAGGCGTGGCGCTGTTTGGCGCTAACTATCTGTTCGACGGTCACGTCATCGGGATGTTTATCTTCCCGTCGATTATCGCGCTGATTGTTGGTTTTATCGGCCTGCGCTACGGCAGTGACTCCCCGGAATCTTATGGTCTTGGTAAAGCTGAAGAGTTGTTTGGCGAGGAGATCAGCGAAGAAGACAAAGAGACCGAAGAAAACGAGATGACGAAATGGCAGATCTTTGTTGAGTACGTGCTGAAAAACAAAGTGATCTGGTTGTTATGTTTCTCGAACATCTTCCTGTACGTAGTGCGTATCGGTATTGACCAGTGGTCCACCGTCTACGCTTTCCAGGAGCTAAAGCTCTCCAAAGAAGTGGCGATTCAGGGCTTTACCCTGTTTGAAGTGGGCGCGCTGGTCGGCACGCTGCTGTGGGGCTGGCTCTCTGACCTGGCGAATGGCCGCCGTGCGCTGGTGGCCTGCGTGGCGCTGGCGTTGATTATCGCCACCCTGGGCGTTTATCAGCACGCCAGCAACCAGTACGTTTATTTGGCTTCGCTGTTTGCGCTGGGCTTCCTGGTGTTTGGTCCGCAGCTGTTAATCGGCGTTGCGGCAGTCGGATTTGTACCGAAAAAAGCGATCGGTGCAGCCGATGGGATTAAAGGGACTTTTGCTTATCTGATTGGTGATAGCTTCGCCAAGCTTGGTCTGGGGATGATTGCCGACGGCACGCCGATTTTCGGCCTCACCGGCTGGGCAGGAACCTTCGCCGCGCTGGACACCGCCGCCATCGGTTGTATCTGTCTGATGGCCATCGTGGCCGTGTTTGAAGAACGTAAAATTCGCCGCGAGAAAAAGATTCAACAATTGAAAGTCGCTTAAGTTAAGTGTGCATTGGTAACTTTTGCCCGCCTTAATGGCGGGCTTTTTTATGCCGTGGCGTTCATCCATCGACAGCGATAAATTTGCCGCTATGATGGGCATCCTGTCTGGTAATGGATGTGCGCATGATTTGGATAATGTTGGCCACCCTGGTGGTTGTTTTTGTGGTGGGATTTCGGGTGCTGACGTCCGGTTCACGGCGGGCAATTCGCCGTCTGAGCGAGCGACTGAACATTGATGTCGTGCCAGTAGAATCGATGATCGATCAGATGGGAAAAGTACAGGGTGAGGCTTTTTTACAGTACCTCCACCGCCCTGATGAATCACATCTGCAAAATGCGGCCCAGGTGCTGTTGATCTGGCAAATCGTGATTGTCGACGGCAGTGAGCCGAATCTGCTGCAGTGGCACCGTTGGCTGCAAAAAGCTCGGCTGGCAGCGCCGATTACCGACGCGCAGGTGCGTCTGGCGCTCGGTTTTTTGCGCGAAATGGAGCCGGACATGCAGGAGCTTAATGCGTTTCAAATGCGCTATAACGCCTTTTTCCAGCCCGAAGATGGTGTGCATTGGTTGCATTGAGAATCAGGTCTGATGGCGAATAAATTATGCAAATAACGATTGATTCAATAGCTAATAAGCTATAATTTCTCTATAGCTTATTAGCTATGAGGGATCGTTGATGTGGGAAGTGGAAACAACGGATGCTTTCGATAAATGGTTTGACGTACAGACCGAAGCGCTCAAGGAAGATATGCTCGCAGCAATGATGATTTTATCCGAGTATGGTCCTCAGTTAGGTAGGCCGTTTGCTGATACGGTAAATGCTTCTGCTTTTTCAAATATGAAAGGGTTGCGAGTACAGCATCAGGGTAGTCCGATTCGGGCGTTCTTCGCGTTTGATCCTTCTCGCCATGGCATCGTGCTATGCGCTGGAGATAAAACAGGGTTAAACGAAAAGAAATTCTATAAAGAGATGATCAGGCTTGCGGATGCTGAGTACCGAAATCACCTAATAAGTAAGGAAAATTATGGCTACCCTTAAAGAATTGATGGCGAAACAAAGCGCGGAAAGCCAGGAGCGTATTACCGAAAAAGTAGAAATACTACGTCAGGCGGTTGCGTTAAATATGTTAAGGGAAGAACTGAATCTCTCTCAGGCTGAACTTGCCTCGGCAATGGGTGTTAAGCAGCCAACAATCGCAAAAATGGAGCAGGCAGATAACGATCCTCGTCTGTCGACGCTCAAGCGTTATGTCACGGCACTGGGTGGTGAACTTAGCATTGATGTTAAGCTACCTACAGGTAAAAGAGTCGCGTTCTATCTTTAAAAATCCGAGTAACCGATATTCTTTGTTAAATGAAACTAGTTGCTGAAACGTTAAATACGTCACAAATTTAATGTTACACTGCGTAACTTTTCTACAATAACCCCACGCAGGTAACAAAATGAGTGAAGCTGTTGAACAAAAATCCCGCGCTGAGGCAAATTCCCGACCTAACTGGTCGGCGGTATTTGCCGTGGCGTTCTGCGTTGCCTGCCTGATAACCGTTGAGTTTCTGCCCGTTAGCCTGTTAACGCCGATGGCGCAGGATCTGGGGATTTCTGAAGGTGTGGCGGGGCAATCGGTGACCGTGACGGCATTTGTCGCCATGTTCGCCAGCCTGTTTGTGACGCAAATTATTCAGGCGACCGATCGTCGCTATGTGGTGATCCTGTTTTCGGTGCTGCTGACGCTTTCCTGTCTGCTGGTTTCCTTTGCCAATTCTTTTTCGCTGCTGCTCGTTGGCCGCGCCTGCCTCGGTCTGGCACTTGGCGGTTTCTGGGCGATGTCGGCGTCGCTGACCATGCGTCTGGTTCCTGCACGTACGGTGCCGAAGGCGCTGTCGGTTATTTTTGGCGCAGTCTCCATCGCGCTGGTGATTGCCGCGCCGTTGGGGAGCTTTTTAGGCGGCATTATCGGCTGGCGTAATGTGTTTAATGCGGCGGCGGTGATGGGCGTGCTGTGCACAATTTGGGTGGTGAGAGCGTTGCCTTCGCTGCCTGGCGAGCCTTCGCATCAGAAACAAAACATGTTCAGCCTGTTGCAGAGACCGGGGGTGATGGCCGGGATGATTGCCATCTTCATGTCCTTTGCCGGGCAGTTCGCCTTCTTTACCTATATTCGCCCGATCTATATGAATCTGGCGGGCTTTGACGTTGATGGCCTGACGCTGGTGCTGCTGAGCTTCGGTATTGCCAGCTTTGTTGGTACGTCGCTTTCGTCGATGATTTTGAAGCGTTCGGTCAAACTGGCGTTAGCCGGTGCGCCACTGGTGCTGGCGCTCAGTGCACTGGTCCTGATTCTGTGGGGCAGTGACAAAGTGGTGGCGGCGGGGATTGCGATTATCTGGGGACTGTTGTTTGCGCTGGTACCGGTCGGCTGGTCGACGTGGATCACGCGCTCGCTTGCCGATCAGGCAGAAAAAGCCGGATCGGTGCAGGTCGCAGTGATCCAGCTTGCCAATACCTGTGGGGCTGCGGTGGGAGGCTATGCGCTCGATACTCTCGGACTGCTGTCGCCCCTGATGCTTTCCGGCAGCCTGATGCTGCTGACAGCGCTTCTGGTGGCAGCAAAAGTTCGCATAAAGGGTATGCAATAAACTAAAGCTCGGTATGCCGGATCGCTATCCGGCATCCTGGTTATTTTTTTTAATTAAAACCATTGTTTTCGGCAGTATGGGCAAACCATTCGCCGCTCTTTTTCACCGTACGTTTTTGCGTTTCTAAATCTAACTGGACAAAACCGTAGCGGTTTTTATATCCGTTGAGCCAGGACCAGTTATCAATAAAAGTCCACATATGGTAGCCAAGACAATTACAACCTTCGCTGATGCCTTTATGTAGCCATTTAAGATGCTCAGAAACAAATTCAATGCGGTAGCTGTCGTTGATCTGGTCATGCTCAACGAAACGCTGCTCATTTTCCACACCCATACCGTTTTCAGAAATAAAGCAGCGCGGGTTGCCGTAATTATCACGAAGATTAGTAATAATATCGTAAATACCAGGCTCATAAATTTCCCAGCCACGGTAAGGGTTCATTTTACGCCCCGGCATTTCGTAATAATCAAACAGCCACTCCGGCATAAACGGCGCGTTTGGATTGACCGCAGTATCACGACATTTCACGCGACGCGGCTGATAATAATTGATACCGAGCAGGTCGATTTTCCCCTCGGCGATGAGCTGACTGTCGCCTGGCTGACAGGTTGGTAGCTGATCGTACTCTTTCAGCAATTCGACCAGATCCGCCGGATATTCCCCTTTTAGTACCGGGTCAAGGAAGCAGCGGTTAAACAGCAGATCCGCATGGTGCGCGGCTTTCACATCCGCCGGGTGCTGAGAGCGTGGATAAGAGGGCGTCAGATTTAGGATCACACCGATCTCACCGCCGTAGTTTCCGGCGCGATACGCCCGTACCGCCGTGGAATGCGCCAGTACAGTGTGATACGCCACGGTGGCCGCGCGTTTGAAATCCACCACGTTTGGGTAATGGAAGTCATACAGATAGCCGCCTTCCACCGGGACAATAGGCTCGTTAAAGGTGAACCAGTGCTTCACCCGGTTGCCGAACAATGTAAAACACGTCTGCGCGTAGCGGCCAAACGCCTCAACCACCTCACGGTTTTCCCAGCCGCCTTTCTCCTGCATCACCATTGGCATATCGAAGTGGAACAGGGTGAAAAATGGCGTAATGCCTTGCGCCAGCAGCTCGTCGATGACGTTGTTATAGAATTCGACGGCTTCCGGATTCACCTCGCCGGTACCGTCCGGGATCAGGCGTGACCAGCTCAGAGACGTACGGAAGCTGTTGTGCTTCAGCTGCTTGAGCAGTGCGATGTCCTGTTTCCAGTGCTGATAAAAGGTTGAGGTGTTTGCCGGACCAACCCCCTGGTGGAAACGACCTGGCTGACGGTCGAACCACACGTCCCACGTGGTCTGGCTTTTGCCGCCGTTCAGACTATCCCCTTCGGTTTGCAGTGCCGAGCAGGCACTGCCCCACCAGAAGTTTTCTGGAAAACGGTATCGCATTGTTATTGCTCCATTGCTATTTATACGTTCTGGCAACAATACGTGTTTTTGCGACACAGAAACCGGTTACAGTGCTCATTTTACAACAAGATGCTTATAAATCCGGGCATTCAACTTTGCCAAGTGCTTCCCAGTAGTTGTTCTGGTTATTTCTTTGTATTGCCAGAATAGCCTCGCGGATATGCTGCTGATTACGTGTATCAGACATAATCGTTTTTTCCCACACGTCATCGGATGGCGACCCCTGCGGGGTGCAAATCTTGCGTAAGTCCTTCAATACAGTATTTTTTTCATGAACGGACTGTAGAGAGCCGTAAGCCGAATCGGCCTGCGCTAAACCCGGCAGCGTGAAAAGAATGGCAATAAGCGGTAAAGCGGCTCGTTTCATGATAATAATCCTTGTTGTCGATGCGCATCATCTCAAGAGTAAGTGTAGACGGCATGCGTCTCACTCATCAGCCTGTGTTAATTTCTAAACAAATAATCAGCCAGAAGTTGTAGTTTTTCAGGAGGATAGGATGCAAATACAGATTACAGATACCATTACCGAAGACGATCAAAATGCCCTGCTTGCCGGATTGCGCGCCTACAACCGCCAGTTCCTGAGAACCACCAATTTTGGCGACCTGGCGGTGTACTGGCGCGATGAAAGCAATGAAATTCTGGGCGGGCTGATTGGCAAAATCAAAGGCGAATGGCTGTGTATTGATTTCCTGTGGATGCATGATTCGCTGCGCAAAGGCGGTTACGGCACAAAATTGATGCAGGCTGCCGAGCAGACAGCGCGTGAGAGAGGATGCCTGCATGCATTGGTGGATACCATGAGTTTCCAGGCGCTGCCGTTTTATCAGAAAAACGGCTATCAGCTGCAAATGACCCTCGATAACTTTCCGGAAACCGGCTCCGCGCGGCATTATTTGTCGAAAACGTTTTGATGACCGTAAGGTCTGGACGCCGCCTCACTTTCTTGCGCAGCAGAATAGTGTATGTTCTGAACAATCATTTATTTCTTAAGCGGTAAAGAGATGAGACGGATTGAGATAATACTGGGGGAGCTGGAACGGCTGACGCGAGGACTGAATCTTGCCCATCTGGCGCAGGAAACGGCGTTCACAGCGGAAGCTATCGGCTTTAACCTCGGACTGGCGCGCAACTCGGTCAGTAAAGATCTCAATCAGCTCTGGAACGACGGCCTGGCGATTAAAAGCCGCGGACGCCCTGTCTTCTTTCTGCATCGTCAGGCGATTGAAACGCTGCTGGGACGCAAACTGGATGAGTCCGAGCGCGAAGTGCAAACCGTTGCCGACCTGTTACCTGTTCAGGAAAACCAGGCGACAGACGATCCCTTTTCTGGCCTGATTGGTTACGATCGCAGCCTGCGCGACGCGGTGGAAAAAGGCCGCGCGGCGGTGCTGTATCCCCACGGGCTGCACGTTCTGCTGACCGGTCCCTCCGGCGTCGGCAAAACCTTTTTTGCCGAACTGATGCACCGTTTTGCCTGCGAACGCGCAGTGGGAGCGTCGCCGCCGCTGGTTTACTTTAACTGCGCGGAATACGCCCATAACCCGGAGCTGCTTTCTTCGCACCTGTTTGGTCATCGACAGGGGGCATTTACCGGCGCAAATGAAAATAAACCCGGTCTGGTCGAGCAAGCCGACGGTGGCTATCTGCTGCTCGACGAAGTGCATCGTCTGCCGTATGAAGGTCAGGAAAAGCTATTTTCTATTCTCGACAAAGGCGAATACCGGCCGCTGGGTTCCAGCGCCGTGGCGCGGTCTATTTCGGTGCGTCTGATTTGCGCCACCACCGAACCGGTAAGTTCGGCGTTGCTGCGTACCTTCCAGCGACGTATTCAGGTGTGTATCGATTTGCCCGGCATCCGCCAGCGTTCAGTGGAAGAGCAGGTTGAACTGATCGTTGGCTTCTTACAGCGTGAGAGCCGCAAAATCGAGCGTACGATAAGCATCGACCGTACTCTGCTGCTCTGGCTGCTGAACAAGCCGCTGGAAGGCAACATTGGTCAGCTTAAGAGCGACATTCAGTTTCTCTGCGCCCAGGCCTGGGCCTCGGGGATGACCGAGCACAGCGACACGCTACAGCTGGATAAACGTCTGACCGAGATCCCCTTTAACGCCACGCCGGAACAACGTCTGTTGGTTGGAGCGCTGTTCGAAGGCAAAGAACACCTGAGCATCGATGCCCGCACGCTGCCCGCGCTGAAAAATTCGCTGGCCACCGGAGCCGAAATTGAAGAGAGCGATCTTTTCTACAGCTTCCTGACCCGCGAATATATCAACCTGCGTAACAGCAACGTGCCGCCAGCCGAAACGCTGGCAATCCTCAAAAACAAGCTCAGTTCGATATTTGAATATGGTCTCTACAGCCGCGACAGCGTGGCGCATCCTCCGCGCTATGGCGATCAGATTGAAGAGCGAGTCACGCTGTTGATCGGCTGTGTTGAGCAGGTGCTTGGTTTTACGCTGCCGGAAAATCTGGTTAACCCGCTGCGCAAACACTTCCTGGCGCTGATTGGCTATGTGCAGCGCGGCCTTATTCCGCAACTTTATTCTTCCAGCCTGATCCTCGATCGCTGCAAAGATGAATACGAAAACGCTACGCTGTTATGCCGAAAAATCAATGAACTGCTGCATATTCAGTGTCCGGCGACGGAGGTGGTCTGGCTGTGCCTGTTCCTCAAAGAGTGTCGCCATTACCGCCAACGGATTGACGCCAGTCCAGACTGCGGGGTGATTTTGATTGCCCACGGTGCGACGACCGCCACAAGTCAGGCGCAGTACGTGAATCGCGTGCTGGAGCGCGAGGTGTTCAGCGCTATCGATATGCCTTTCGAGCAGTCGGTGCATGACACGCTGGAAGCCCTGACGCAGATGATCCAGACCCGGCAATATCGCCGATTGATCCTGATGGTGGATATTGGCTCACTGGTCCATTTTGGCAGCACGATCAGTAAGTTATTCCAGATAGATGTACTGCTAATGCCCAATATCACGCTCACCAGCCTGCTGGAGATTGGGCTGGATTTAAGCTACGAAACCAGCGACTTGCCGCAGCTGGCGGCGTTGATGCAGAGCAAAAATATTCCCTGTCAGCTCTGTACTCCGCAGCAGGAAAACAGCGGTAAAGTGCTGGTTATCTCCTGCATCACCGGGATGGGAACGGCAGAGAAAATCAAAAAGGTGTTGGAGGAGAGCTTCGGTGAGTTGATGTCGCAGGATACGCGGATGGTGATCCTCGATTACAACGAAGTTCGCAGCCTGGAGCGTGTTCAGCAGGCGATTAACGCCAGTGAACGCCTGGCGGGAATAGTGGGCACTTTCCAGCCAGGACTGCCGGATATTCCGTTTATCTCGCTCGAGGAGCTGTTCTCTGAGCAAGGCCCCGAGCTGGTACTCAGCCTGCTGACGCCAGATCTCTCCAGCAGCGAACGCCGTCTGGAGATGGAGCGCAGCGCGATGCGCTTTATCAGCGCGTTGACTATGGAGAGCATCATTAACCATATTTCGGTGCTCAACCCGCAGCGTATTCTCAAAGAGATGGAAGGCGTGCTGAATCATCTGACCACCGCGCTTTCGCTCAAACCGAGCCGTCAGGTGACACTGCGCTTCCTGATCCACTGCTGCTGTATGGTCGAGCGTATCGTGATTAACCGCAAACCGTTACAGATGGCGCTGGAGAACAAGCCGGATCTGGATAATCGCGCGTTTAGTGTCATTAAATCCGCTTTCCTGCCGATCGAAGAGGCCTATGCCATTCGGTTATCGGACGCGGAATATTTTTATATCTACGAACTGCTGTATAGCTAATCCCTTTGCTGGCGCGGCTTTACGCCCCGCCAGCATCCACCACTCCCCCGCGTGACACAAATTCTGGCACAGCCTTTGCTCTGTTTACCTATGTCTATGTAATTGAGCCAGGAGGCCATTTTGACTACCACTGAATCCTTGCCCCAGATCCTGCTGCTGACCCATGGCGGCTGGGGGCAACAGCTTTGCAACAGCCTGCGCATGGTGATGGGTGAAATCAAAGGCGTGACGGAAATTGCGCTGATGCCCGTTGATACGCTCGGCGAGTTTTATCAGCGCGTTGAAGCCGTAGTGAAAACCATGCCGGAAGGCTCATTGATCCTGACTGATTTTATTGGCGGCACCACCTCCAACGTGGCGGCGCGGCTGAGCGCCGATTACCCGGTGGCTGTTATTTCCGGGCTCAACGCCTCTTTGCTGCTGGAGGCGCTCGACAAACGCGAGCATGGCCGGTTGACCACCTGCGTGGCTGAACTGGTCGACGCCGGGCGTAGCAGTTGCCTGGACGTTGTCGCCCACGTGCGTCAATTACAACAATCACAATAAGGAATAAACATCATGGCAAACATCGTCTTATGTCGTATCGATAGCCGTCTGATTCATGGACAAGTGGTGACCAAATGGGTTGGGCAATCTCAGGCAAATCGGATTGCGGTGGTTAGCGATGAGCTGGATGCCGATCCGTTTATGAAAAACATCTACCTGATGGCCGCGCCGCCAAACATCAAAGTGGATTGTTTCGGTAACCAAAGTTTTGCGGCCGCCTGGAAAGAAAACCAGCTTGGTGACGGCAAAGTGCTGGTGCTGTTCCCTTCTCTGGCGGCGGTTCAGGAAGCGGTCCAGTTGGGGTTTGACGTCACTACCATTCAGGTCGGTGGGCTGGGCGGTGGGCCAAACCGCAAAGCGGTATTCCAGAACATTACGCTGGATGAAAAAGACGTCGGCATTCTGAGCGACCTGAAAAATCGTGGGATTCAGGTGTTCTTCCAGACTATCCCGGAAGATAAGCCTCAGTCGCTGGACGATATCCTGAAAAAATTCTAATTCTTTGATAACAGGGTACTTAACTATGGATACTTTAGTCTTTGCAAGCCTGATGGGGTTGTATTACTGGTTTGCCCGTTTACGCCTTGGCTACACCTTCTCCGCTATGCTGCTGCAACCGGTCGTGATTGCCGTATTCGTTGGCCTGCTGTTAGGCAACATGGAAACGGCGATGATCATCGGTGCCGGTATGCAGCTGGTTTATCTCGGCGTGACCTCTACGCCAGGCGGTAACGTCCCGTCGGATCCGGCGCTGGCCGCCTGTATTTCAATTCCTATCGCTGTGAAGGCCGGAATGGACCCGAACCTGGCTATCGCGCTGGCGATCCCGTTTGGCGTCATCGGCGTGTTCCTCGACCAGCTGCGCCGCACGTTAAACGCGGCATGGGTGCATATGGCCGACAAACATGCGGAAACGGCCAACATGGCGGGCATCATGCGCTGTGCATTCCTCTACCCGGCGTTGCTTGGCCTTGTACTGCGTTTCCCGGTGGTTTTCGCCGCCAACTATTTTGGTCAGGACGTGGTGGAAAGCTTCCTCAAGCTGATGCCGCACTGGCTGACGCACTCCTTTGAAATTATGGGCGGCATTCTGCCAGCGTTGGGCTTCGCCATCACCATTATGGTGATCGGTAAAAAGAGCCTGCTGCCGTGGTTTATCGGCGGTTTCTTTGCGGTGCTGTACCTGAAGGTAGACATCATGGCGATGGCAATCTTTGGTACCTGCGTGGCTTTCCTGATTAAAGGTCTGGCGAAAAATGAAGGAGCAGCATGATGAGCAGCGACGTAATGCAACATGAACTGGTGGAGCGTGCGCGTGAAAGCGGCACGCTGACCAAAGCAGACATCACCAAAGCCTGGTTTATCTACTGGCTGGGTGCAGAAGTTTCCAGCTCCTATGAGCGTTTGCAGAGCCTGATTTTCTGCGCCTCGATGACGCCGATCATCAAAAAGCTCTACCCGCAAAAAGAGGAACAGGTAGAAGCGCTGAAACGCCATCTGAACTTCTTCAACTCAGAGCAGACGTTCGGGGCGGTGATTCAGGGGATCTCCATTGCGATGGAGGAACAGAAAACCCGCGGCGAGCCGATCAGCGATGCTTCAATTACCGGGATTAAAACCGGGCTAATGGGACCGCTGGCCGGGATGGGGGACTCGATCATCTGGGCCGCCGTGATGCCGCTGTTAATTGCTATTTTTATCCCATTCGCGGCAAATGGCAGCGCGATGGGCGGAATTGTACCGTTAATCCTCTACCCGGCCATTACGTTGGCAATCAGCTACGGTATGGTGCACAAAGGCTATACGCTGGGACGTGACTCGATAATTGGTCTGCTGCAGGGAGGGCGAATAAAGGAACTTATCTACGGCGCGAACGTGCTGGGCCTGATCATGATGGGCGCGCTTTCTGCGAGCTACGTCAAGATCACCACGCCGTTAAAACTCAGCGCCCTGAAAGGCTCTGAAGTGGTGGTTCAGCAAATCCTCGACTCTATTGCCCCCGGTCTGTTGCCGCTGGCGGCGGTGTTCGCCATTTATTTCTATCTGGTGAAGAAAGGGCCGCGTTACACCACGATTTTGCTGTCGATTGTTGCGCTCAGCGTGGTCTGTTCGCTGCTGGGAGTGTTGTAAGCCATGACACAGAATATCTATCAACAATTGGGGCTAAAACAGGTGATTAACGCCTGTGGCAAGATGACGATTCTGGGCGTTTCCAGCGTCGCGCCGGAAGTGATGCAAGCCACCGCGCGGGCAGCTTCGGCCTTTGTTGAAATTGACCGGCTGGTGGACCGTACCGGTCAATTGGTTTCCCGCTACACCGGCGCGGAGGACAGCTATGTTACTTCGTGCGCCTCGGCGGGTATTGCGATTGCCGTTGCCGCCGCCATTACCCGCGGTGACCAGGCTAGTGTCACGCTGATGCCGGACAGCGCGGGTATGGCCAATGAAGTGGTCATGCTGCGCGGGCATAACGTTGACTACGGTGCGCCCATCACCAGCGCGATCCGCTTAGGCGGCGGACGGGTGGTGGAGGTTGGCTCAAGTAATCTGGCGGCCCGCTGGCAGCTGGAGAGCGCGATTACCGATAACACCGCCGCGCTGCTGTACGTGAAATCGCACCACTGCGTGCAGAAAGGCATGTTGAGCATTGCAGACTTCGTACGGGTTGCGCAGGTTCATAACCTGCCGCTGATTGTCGATGCCGCCGCCGAGGAGGATTTACACGCCTGGGTGGCGAGCGGGGCGGATATGGTGGTCTACAGCGGGGCAAAAGCCTTTAACGCGCCGACCTCCGGGTTTATCACCGGGAAGAAACAGTGGATTGCCGCGTGTAAAGCGCAGCACCACGGAATTGCCCGGGCGATGAAGATCGGCAAAGAGAATATGGTCGGGCTGGTGTATGCCCTGGAAAACTATCATCAGGGGCAAACCGTGGTCACCGCCGAAGAGCTTCGCCCCGTGGCGCAGGCGATTTCAGCGATTCGCGGACTGGATGCGGATATTGAGCAGGACGAAGCCGGGCGCGCCATCTGGCGGATTCGTATTCGGGTGAATGCACAAGAGCTGGGGATGGATGCTTACGCCGTAGAAGCGCAGCTGCGAGAGGGTGATATCGCGATTTACGCTCGCCGTTACAACCTTCATCAGGGCGTCTTTAGTCTTGACCCGCGTACGGTTGCAGAAGGGGAAATGGCACTGATCGTGGCCCGACTAAAGGAGATTGCAGACCATGCAGCACATTAATTTTTATCGCAATAAAGTGGCTATTAACGTGCTGGCGAAGGATATCGCCAACGCCCGGGAAATCTATGACGCTGCCGAAGGTCACGCGGTGATCGGCATTCTTTCGGCGCAGTTCTCCTCGGTTGAGGAAGGGGTTAAGGAAGTGAAACGCTGGATGGTCGACGTGCCGTCGATTTCCGTGGGGCTGGGGGCGGGCGACCCGGCGCAGTATTACAAAGCGGCGATGATTGCCTCACAGGTCCATCCGGCACACGTCAACCAGACCTTTACCGGTTGTGGTTTTGCGGCAGGCGCGCTGGCGGCAACAGGCGGTGAACAGACCCATATCAACGCGTTAGTCAGTCCCACGGGCACGCCGGGGGAAGTGTTGATCTCCACTGGCGTCAGCAGCAGCCAGGGCACGCCAGCCCGCGTTTCCTGTGATGCAGCGGTACGTATGATGCTGGACTCTGGCGCGCATGCGGCGAAGTTCTTCCCAATGGGCGGTGAGCAGTCCCTGCCTGAGTTGTACGCACTGGCGACGACAGCGGCGCGCAACGGCATGACGTTGATTGAGCCGACCGGCGGTATCGATCTCGATAACTTCGGCATTATCCTGCAATCCTGTCTGGAAGCAGGAGTACCGCGCGTCATGCCGCATGTTTACAGCTCGATTATCGACCCTCAGACCGGTAATACCCGACCTGAAGATGTCGCCAGGTTAATGGAGATAGCCAAAGCCCTGGTGTGATGCCGCCATCGTTGGAGAGCGAAAAGAGAATGCCCGGAGGTGCTCACGCCTACCGGGCATTTTTGCGAACATCATTCATGGAAAATGAATGCATTGCAGCAGCATCTATTTATCCTCGAAAACGCCTCGCAGAGAGATAATTTCCCTGATGTCGTCTGTGCCACTGGCGAGTAATGTCCCGTCATCTTGTTCTTCCGGTGACGGACCGCCATGCAAAAACCAACAACATCTACACCGCATGATGCGGTGTTTAAAAAATTCTTAGGCCATCCAGATACGGTGCGGGATTTTCTTGATACCTATCTTCCTGCGTCATTACATGAGCTTTGCGATCTGGATACACTGAAACTGGAACCCGGGAGTTTTATTGAGGAGGATCTGCGTGCCAGTTATTCCGATGTTCTGTGGTCGCTAAAAACTAGAACCGGTAAAGGCTATATCTACGCGTTGATTGAACACCAAAGCTCGCCAGATGCTCATATGGCATTCAGGATGATGCGTTATGCCATTGCTACGATGCAGAAGCATCTTGATGCAGGACACAAAACGCTGCCGCTGGTGGTGCCGATACTTTTTTATCATGGCGTTGACAGCCCGTATCCATACTCGCTGTGTTGGCTGGATGAATTTGACGATCCACAAACTGCGCGGCAGCTTTATGGTTCTGCCTTCCCGCTGGTAGACATCACGGTGGTGTCTGGTGATGAGATTATGCAGCATCGGCGGATGGCGCTACTTGAACTTGTCCAGAAGCATATACGTGAACGTGACCTGATGGTGCTGGTGGATAACCTGGTTGCTCTGCTGGTTAAGGGATACGCTAATGACAGCCAGGTAGAAACGCTATTTAATTATCTGATGCAGTCTGGCAGCGCACCGCGTTTCGAGGCGTTTATTCGCGAGGTGGCTTTACGCGTTCCCCAACACAAGGAGAGATTAATGACTATTGCAGAATGCTTACGCGAGTCGGGGCGAAGAAGGGGTTTATTAGAGGGTAAACTCGAAGGTAAACAAGACGAAGCGTTGCGGATAGCCCATGCCATGCTGGAGAAGGGTATTGATCGTGAACTGGTGCTGATTATTACCGGACTTTCGTTGGACGAACTGGCGGCACATTCAGACTAATCCTTCTCTTTCCCTGTTATGCCTTTTTCTTCTTGCTGATGCTTTTTCGTTTTTTAAACCGCAGCGACCTTGCCGCTATAGTCATTTCATTACTCATCAGGCGGTTATTGCAAAAGGATAGAACGTGAAGCTGAAGATACCTTTTTTTGGGGCCGGGGCGGCGGTATTACTGGCGGGGTTATTGCTGGCAGGATGCGATCAACAGAGCAGTGATGCAAAGCATATCAAAGTGGGTGTGATTAACGGTGCCGAGCAGGATGTGGCGGAGGTCGCGAAGAAAGTCGCTAAAGAAAAATATGGCCTTGAGGTGGAGCTGGTGGGTTTTAGCGGTTCTCTGCTGCCCAACGATGCCACTAATCATGGTGAGCTGGATGCCAACGTCTTCCAGCATCGTCCGTTCCTCGAACAAGATAATAAAGCACACGACTATAAGCTGGTTGCGGTGGGCAATACCTTTGTGTTCCCGATGGCAGGGTATTCGAAGAAAATCAAAACCGTCGCTGAACTAAAAGACGGTGCAACGATTGCGATACCTAACGATCCAACCAACCTCGGGCGGGCGCTGTTGCTGCTGCAAAAAGAGAAGTTAATTACGCTGAAAGCGGATACCGGCCTGCTGCCAACAGCGTTGGATATCACTGATAATCCGCGGCATCTGAAAATTATGGAACTGGAAGGCGCGCAGTTGCCGCGCGTATTGGACGATCAGAAAGTGGATGTAGCGATTATCAGTACCACCTACATCCAGCAAACCGGGCTTTCCCCGGTACATGACAGCGTATTTATCGAAGACAAAAACTCACCGTACGTGAACATCCTGGTGGCGCGAGAAGACAACAAAGATGCCGAGAATGTGAAAGAATTCCTGCAATCTTATCAGTCACCGGAAGTGGCAAAGGCGGCAGAAACTATCTTTAACGGCGGCGCGGTTCCGGGTTGGTAATCATGACCCGTTGCCGCGCCGGTTGGGGTTAAACCGCTCTGGCGCGGCGACGTGAGTCCATTGAGATCAGTACTACCGATGAGAGGATTAAAAGCGTGCCCAGCCAGTCTGGCAGGGTAAAGGTAATACCTAACAACAGTAGTGACAGCAACGCGCTGCTCAACGGTTCTGCGCAGCTTAAAATGCTCGCTTTCGGTCCGCCAATCATCTGCGCGCCTTTCAGGTACAGGCTAAACGTCAGCGACGTGCCGATGACCACCAGATAGAAAAATGCCAGAATCAAACTGCCATTCACCACGAAATTAGTGCCCTGTCCGGCATAAAACGGCAGCAGGATCATGCCGCCGATTAACATACTCCAGCCGACAACCGGCAGCGTGCCGTAGCGCGCGATAAGCGTTGAGGGGTAGGTGGTGTAGAACGCGGCGGCAAACGCCGAGGCAATTCCCCAGAACAGCGCGGCAGGTGATATAGACAGCGACGTTGGGTTACCGTGGGTGACCAGTAAGAAGGTGCCGATAAGCGAGGTGAAGATTGCGGTCAGCACTAAAATCCCCGGTCGAGCTTTGCGCACCACGGAAAACCACGCCACGATAATGGTCGGTGACAAAAATTGCAGCACCGTCGCGGTAGCTGCGTTGGATTTTTCAATGGTCAGCAGAAAGGTGAGCTGTACGGTGAGCGCTCCAACTACGGAAAAAATCAGCAGGCTGATGGCGTCTTTGCGGTTTTTGATAATGGAGAACACTTTGTCGCCGTGAACGAAAGAGAGCATCAGCAGAATCAGCCCGGCGAAAATCAGACGTGTCATGGTCAGAAACTGCGACGACATCTGACTTTGCTCCATGATGTACTGCGCGCAAACGCCTGAACTTCCCCACAATACGGCGGCAATCAGGACGTTCATCATCCCTCTTCTGGTGGAACTCATCTTTCCCTCGGCATGTTGTTTTGTTTTATTTGTGTGCAGGCATCATAGCAGAGATAGCGAAGCGAGTGAGACATGACTGGTGTAGCCCCCCGCGCGGCAGGGGGCTTCGGCAGTTATTTTATGGCGCAATCGGCGTCAGATAATCCAGCCGTAGCGGTTCGGCTAGCAGATCGTTCATTTGTAGAATGAACGTCTGGAAATGTGGCAGAGCGATATGCTCGTCCAGACCGGCCTGACCGTGCCAGGATTCGCGCACGTAAAACACATCCGGCGTGTCGCGTAACTGGAACAGGGCATATTCAATATTGCCCGGCTCCCGGCGAGTAGGCAGTAACAGAGCCTGCAGTGCCTGTTTCAGTGCATCGATTTTCCCTGGTTTGGCTTTCAGTACCGCAATAATTGAAATCACTTCTGAATCTGACATGTTAAAACCCCTCCAGCACAATCTTGCCGACCGAACGACCGGTTTCAATTTGCGCGTGGGCTTTTTGCAGATTTGCCGCGGTGATCGCGCCAAAATGTTCGCCCAGCGTGGTGCGGAGGGTGTTGCTGTCGATCAGCTGTGCCACGCGGGTCAGTAACTGATGCTGCGCAATGATGTCGTGGGTGGTAAACATCGAACGGGTAAACATAAACTCCCAGTGCAGCGAAATGCTTTTGGCCTTCAGCGGACGCGCATCGAGAGTGTGCGGATCGTCAATCAACGCCAGTTTGCCCTGCGGTGCCAGGGCGGCAATAATTTGCGAATAGTGCTGCTCGGTATTGTTCAGGCTGGCAACGTGCGTCACCTCTTTAATGCCTATCCGTGCCAGCTCTTCCGTCAACGGCTTGCTGTGGTCAATCACATGATGAGCGCCCGCTTCACGAACCCATTTCTGGCTCTGCGGACGTGATGCCGTACCGATGACGGTCATTTTGGTCAGCTTACTGGCCAGTTGCGTCAGAATAGAACCGACGCCGCCAGCCGCGCCAACGATCAATAACACATCATCTTCATTGCTATTTTCCTCAACGCCCAGACGGTCGAACAGCATTTCCCAGGCGGTGATGGCGGTCAGCGGCAGCGCCGCAGCAGAAGCATTATCCAGTGTTTTTGGCTTCAGCGCGGTAATACGTTCATCAACCAGCTGAAATTCACTGTTACTGCCAGCGCGGCCCAGCGCTCCGGCATACCAGACTTCATCGCCAGGTGTGAACAGGGTGACGGCTTCACCCACGGACTTCACCACGCCAACGGCGTCCCAGCCCAGAACGCGCGGCACATCGGCGTTAAAACCTTCGCGAACCTTGGTATCAACGGGATTGACGGAAATGGCTTTCACTTCAACCAGCAGATCGTGCCCGGTAGCGACTGGCATGGGCAGGTCAATCTCTTGTAAAAATTCAATGTTATTGCCGTCGGTCGCGGCGCGGGTAATAGCGATGGCTTTCATGGTCTCTCCGGTCACAGGAATCAGTTGAATAATTCGATGGTAAACCGGTAGCAGAACGGGAAAAATAGCCCTACGGCGACAGGACTTATACTCGGGGAGTGAAAATGTTCCGGCTTGAAGATCTCACGTTGTTTGTCCGCGCCGCGGCGCTGAATAGTTTTAGCGATGCTGCGCGCGAAGTCGGCGTTCAGCCTGCTCAGGTCAGTTCAGCTATCAAACGCTTGGAGTCTACGTTGGCTATCCGCTTGTTCGCCCGCTCCACGCGCAGCCTACGCCTGACGCCGGAGGGCGAGGTCTGGCTACCCTATGCCCGCCAGATGCTGGACGTGATGCATGCCGGGCTGCAAAAAATTCAGACCCCAGAAGATGAAGTTTCTGGCACGCTGCAAATCGCCGTGCCTTCCGATCTTGGCCGTAACCTGCTGCTGCCGGTCTTTCAGTCGTTTCGACGCCGCTATCCCGCGCTGCGCCTGCGGATTTTTTTCTCTGATCAGGTGACGGATGTCTTTAAAGACCCCGTCGATGTTGCGTTTCGCTATGGCAATACCGAAGACGCGTCTTACATTGCGCTGCCCGTTGCACCGAGTAACCGACGTGTGCTGGTGGCATCACCGGAATGGGTTACACAAAACGGCGCGCCGCAAACCCCGGATGATTTAACACAGCTCAACGCCATGACCTTCGTTTTACGCGGCCGTCTGCACGATCGCTGGACGTTTACGCGCAACGGCGAGGTCAGAAGTGTGCAGGTTAACGGCACCATTATGAGCGACGATGCGGAAGTGATCCGACGGCTGGCAATTGCCGGGGAAGGTGTGGCGTACAAGTCGTGGCTGGATGTCAGCGAAGATGTGCGTGACGGTCGATTACAACTGCTGATGCCGGATTATCAGGGGGAGAAAGTCCCGCTGAATATGATTTGTCCCCATCGGAAGCAGCTTTCAAGAGCAGTCCGTCTGCTGCACGACGCAGTGAAGGCGCGGTGTGAAATGCTGAGCATTTCCCCTGGGCGTGTCTAACTGAAGGAGTATTATTTTTTATCGATACGCATAAATAATAGCTACTCTCTATTTTTAGCATTAAACTGATCGGAACTCCGATCAGTTTATGATAATTATTCTTGATTATAGTAACCTCGATAAATATTATTCTTTTAATTAATGAGGCATTTATAATATGCTGGTTAATAAATTCCCGGTCATTGGTTAAATGAATTGTATATTTATCAAAATATATTTGACGACATGCTGTTGCTACGATATAAGAAATAATCGCCCTGCTATATAACTATTTCTTTACCTAATTGTTAAATGGACTGACGCTTTTTGTTATTGCGTTTTTTATGGTTATTAGGTAGGAGAGGGGCCATTGAAGACAAAGACTATAAATGATGTGTTGTATTATATAGAAGATAATTTTGTTTCGGGCATCGATATTGATGATATTTCACGGTTTTCTGGATATAGTCGAAGGCATATTCAGAGTGTTTTAAAACAGCGAATCAATATGCCCGTTGGATTGTATATTCGTAAGCGACGCGTAACCAAAGCGGCAAACTTGTTACGTCTTACCTATATGGATATTATTGATATTTCATTGCGGGTAGGATTCGATTCCCAGCAATCTTTCTGTCGTGAATTTAAAAAACTAACAGGTTATACTCCCACAGAATACCGGAAAAATTCCAGTTGGGATCTCGCACCATTACTGTCATTTGTACAGCGCTGTGATGTTGTTGTCAGCGAATTACAACTTCGTACCTTGCCTGCTGATATCGTTCACGGATTTCAGTATAACTATGATACACCAATCCCACCCGCCAGTGATTCGCATTTGCATCGATTAAATTTGATATTTGAGCAACTTACCAGTTCAAAACAAAATGTGTGGGCATTAACCGATTTCTCTTCCAATCCAAACTCAATGATGCGATTGAAAGTAAAGAGTATCATTGGCAATAAAACTCATCATTCGCCAAATATCTATAATCGTTATGACTGTCCTTCGGGGGTTTATGCCTGTTTTTCATTCAGGTTTAAGAAAGAGGACTATCCATTCTATTCAAGATATATTTATTTGAAAATGCTGCCAGAGAGTAAATTAAAAAGAAAAACAGGTTATGATATTGAAATATTTAAATATAATCAAGAAGATATTAACAATAAAACAATTACCTGTGAACATTACATTCCCATTGATATGTAATGTAAAAAAGCTCCACTTACGTGGAGCAAAGACTACGCAGTACGCCTAAATTAGGAACGATTATTGGTATTCAGCATTGAAATACAAGACTGAGCGCACAATTCCAGGACTAACTTTGTTAGTTGTTTGATAATATTGTGCATAAAATGGGATAGAGTGGTTTCCTTTATTCTGATGCGCTAAATGGATATACGTGGTATTTTTTAAGTTGATAACTCTTTGTTGTTGATCCAAAACCTGAATACCTATACCAACCGCGCCTTTGGGGTGGATATTCTGTAGTACACCACTATTACTGCTGTGATTATTCTCTATGCCGCTCCAGCTTAGAATAATCTGAGATGGTGTTGTAAAATCACTTTTACAAAAAAGGTCGATAGTAAATGGTTTTCTTCCTGCCGTGCTGCCAGGGCCGCTAAACTGCTCAAGTGCTACACTGGGGAGTTTTACGTTGATTGTACGGTTACCTTTGATCGTGCATGACCGGTTGAGCATAGTAATATATTTTGCCGGCACAATAATATCCACCACGGGCAACGATTGAGTTGCACTTCTGATTTGCAGGTTGATCGCACCCGCAGCAGGCCCGGCCGCAAGCTGATTATCCAGCTTGATTAGCTCAATATTAATTTTGCTGTTTCTGAACTCATCTGCCGTTGCTTTGAAATCGGATGGCCACTGGATCTTTCGTCCGGTTGAGGTTTCCAGGGTGACTTTAATGCCAATACCGCTCACATTGCTACGTATAATACCGGGCTGTTTCATTGCGGACAGATCCCCAATAATCTGGGCAGAAAAAGGCTGGCTGTCATTACAACCTGACGACTGAATATTCTGTAGTGAAAGTGTGCGCGTCTGAATAACCCCTCCGGACTGGATTGACTGTTTATCGTTAACGATTTCCGGTGACAAGATAATCTTTTGTGTGTTCAGGGTACATGCAGCACTAGCTGTCTGATGAATGCCCATTACACACCCCAGAATTAGAACGATACGTATTATCGACATGTGGCCTCCTGATTTTTTAACACGATCGTGCATTTCCCCGTTTCCAGTGAAACGAACACTTCTGGTGAGGTAGTTTCATCAATATAAAGCGCACCACCTTGCCCAACGTAGCCGACATGATTATTAGCTTTGTCGCGGATGATGGCGCCGAATGGCATTTTCTGCTGACCCTGCAGACGAGGATAAATAATATTCTGTTTTCTTAGTATCGTTTCAAAAGTGACTGGAATGACATTACCTTCATACGGCGCAATCTTGGCCTGGGTTTTGGTAAAATTTAGGCCTTCAGTTGAACCTTTTGGATCGATAGTGACGTCGTTTACGCGCCATGGACGAAGCCAGGGCAGAATAGCGTAGCCATTTTTATCGAAGCGGGTTCCAGGCACGCCATCAAGATGCGCGCCATACGCATCAGGCGCATGGACTAATGCGACGGTATCTGAGCGCTCTGGAGAGAACGTTATTCCCCCCGCGTGGCCAACCAGCATTCCACTCATTCCCCCGCTGACCTGATGCCATGAGTTGCTTTGGCTCCACGTTCCGCTCAGAGAGGTATAAGGCGTACGTACCATGCCGTTTGTCCCCCATTCCACATCACCACCACGGGCATAGCCAGTATTTACGCCCCAAACGATATTGTTTTCTTCATCAGACGACGTCGTGAAGCCGAGGCGTGTATTGCTCGCTTTGCCGTTATTGCTGTAGCTATCAGAGGAGATTTGCGTAAAACCGGCGTTATCCCGGGGCAGGAAATAGCTGAATGAGAGCATGATTTGGTCGTCTTTGGTGACGGAGCCCTGTTGGTCCTCATTCCATAAACGCTGGGCGGATATGCTCCAGGTCAGGTTGCCCCTGGCATTGGTGTAACCCATGGCATATTGGCGATAGTTATCCTGTTGATCCCAGAACTTCTTAAGAGAGCCAGATAAATAGAATGAGCCCCAGGTGTCGGATAACGGCTGATTAATACTGGCGCTAAACGACTGCTTTTCGCGTAATGAGAGGTATTGGTTGACGGATGCTTGTGTATCCAGGGCATCCAGCGCATCGCGTTGACCGTAAAAGTGATGTGAACTGTATTTAGCTTCCAGCCAAAACGAGGTTTCTGACCAAGGGAGAGTGCGATTCCATGTCAGACGATATTGTTGTCCTTGTTGGCGATCGTCCTCAAGATTCAGGCGAGATTGGGTGACATCAAGGGCGAATGCGCCAAGCTGGGAATTGAGGCCGCTACCGATGAGGGCTGACTGATAGCGCTCGAATCCGGATGCCCCCGTATACAACGTTAAATAGTTGTTCAGGCCATACTGCCAGTAGGCCTGTGCGGCAAACGGATCTTTATCATAATTATCTTCATTGACGGTCCCAAGGGTGATGCCATAGCGCGAAACGCCGGGTTTTAGTAGTTGTGGTACTGAAGAGTATGGAACGGTAAAACGGCGGATACGTCCGTCTGATTCCTGAATCGTGACCAGCAATTCGCCGCCAGTATTCGCGGGCAACACTGATTCAATCGAGAATGGCCCAGCTGGAACCGAAGACTGATGAATAGTTTGGCCATCTTGGGTAACGGTGATGCGGGCATTGGTCTCTGCTACGCCACGAATGATTGGCGCCCAATTTAGTGTGCTGTCCGGGCGCATTAAATCCTCAGAAGCCAACCCCATCCCGAGAATAGCAATACTGTCGAACATCTGGCTATCAGTATAGAACTTGCCAGCGCTGAACATGGATTTCCAACTAGTGATTGGCCGCTTTAGCGTTGTACGATTATTCGTGTAATGGCTGCCCATTTTGCTGTCCCAATTTTGGCTACCAAAATGTTCAATTAGCCACCCGCCAGCGGAGCTGCGGATATCCATTCCCAGCCAGGCGCTGTCCGTACTTGAGCGATTGCTACCGCGTTGCTGAGTACTGTAATAATCTGCGTTGTAGCCGAAATTAATCGCCGGAACTCCCGGTTGCCATAATTCAGGCTGGATATAATTAGTTTCTATACTGTCGAGATAGGCTTGGGGGACGGTGATGTGCAGTTCAAGTTGGCTGGTATTGAGCCTCTCCGTTGCTTTCCCGCTGGTGTCCCAATCCGCAATGGCGCCGCAGCGTGTAGGGTGAGTTGTCAGCGTTTGACTCATTTTTTCAGGGTTAATTCCCACACTTTTAAGAAATGCTTTTGGATAGCAACTAACCAAATCGCCGTTATTATCTTTTTTGAATAAGAGTTCACGGCGTCCTCGCCAGCTATCATTAATATAAATATCTACGATATATTTTCCTGGTAATAATCCTGCGGCATTGAATGATTGTAAATCGTTAAGTGTGGCATTTCCCATCAGAATAGCATTGTCAAATTCATAACGGTTAGTGCTGTCTGCATGAAGCATGGCTGAAAATAACGAGCCATATAAAACTACGCAGCCATGTAATGCTAAGCTCCGTTTACGTAAACTCATTCTGCATTCCTTTTTCTTCTATTTATTGATGGCCTTTTTAAATTCCACGACGCTGCCGTAATCGCTGACCGCCTGTAAAATAATAGGTTCTCCAGGTTTTATTTTTTGTTTTGAATTGACCTGAATTTTACTTTTAGGTGCAACCATGATGCTTTCTTGCAACAACCCGTTTCCTGAGGTGCTAACAATATCTACAACTGTGATAAAAAAAGGCGTCGGGTTTACCAACGTAATACCGTCAGAAGTAGCTATAAACTCCATCTTGCTTTCGGCATTTTGACGATCTCCTAAACCGATCGGGCGCCAAAAAAATTTAAATCGAGAACGAATGGCCAAATTAAGAATGGCTGCATTTTCCGTAGCGTGGTTTTTATCTATGGAGGGGATGTCCAGAATATTTAACCACCATAATGATTCTCGATCGGTAGCTGCAATGCGTTTATCAATAGCTTTTTTGATTCTTATTGATTGTCCATTATTTGCATCAATGCGAGCAATCGGTGGTGAGATAATAAATGGAGTGGAAATTTCTTCGGGTAATTTCCCAGCGTCCCCTTTATCCAACCATACCTGAGCCAGTGAAGGTGAGTCTCCTGAATTGGACATTTGTATCGTAATTTCAGTAGTCTCTTCAGAGTATATGAATCGGGTACCATTTACGATGATGTTATTTGCATGTGCAAAAGAAATATAAAAAAGAGCAAGCAGAGAAAAGATTATTTTCATATGACCTCTGGCAAAAAAAATGCCATAGCAACAAGTGCTACGGCATTATGTGGTTAGAGATAGGTAATGCTGTAGTTTGCTTGGGCAGTGACCGGCCCTGTAGTAACACGTTCCCACAAATTGCTATCACGCGGTTTGATATAGCCGACACTGAATGTGTATGTTAGTGGGGAATCATTATGACCGATTGATTGATAATTATCTGGCTCAAAACGATTAGCTTTTTCGTTTAAGTTAATCTTGCGTCCATTTTTATCTATTAACACTAATGCAACGTTTTTTGCACCAGCAGTATCAGTGTTTTTTAGATAACCTTCACTCGTCAAATTAATGTTATTAACCCATGCTAATTTAGGGATTAATTTTGCGTGGGTATAACAATCTTTAACCTTAATGGTAAAATTCTGCTCCTGCACTGAAATTATATGCTTAACGTTATTATTTAATACCGGGTTTAATCTAACGTTTTTATTATCATCGCCATTTGTAATTTTGCAAGAACTGGAATAAACATGACCTGTGAAATTCACTTTGCCTTGCGGATCATGGTTATTACTGCCCAAACCTATTGCCATTGCTGAAGGAATTGATACTGCATATGTAATTAACATCACACTTAATAATTTATTCATAATGCATTCCTCATTTAGAGATAAATCGTCCCTATTATCAGTAACATTGTTCGGGCACATTTTGTCTTGCACCCTATAAGGCTGTCGCCCGCTATCAATTATGTTAGATAAATTATTGTTGTACATCGTAGATTGGACGTATTTCACTAATCCTATGATATTAACAATGATCGTTAAATATGAGTCTTAATGAATTGTTATCATCAGTAAGATGATTGTAGCTAAGATACTTCTTAACTCAATGCGTGAAGTTAAAACATATAAAATACAATGTGCTAAGTTGTTGATTTTAAAATTTTCAAATTACTGTAAACAAAAATCGAACTTTGCATTCGGAAAAAGCGAATGATCGTATTGCACAATTAGCTAAATTTCCGTAATTCAATCAGATTATCTTTAATCTTAAGTAATGACTTGTTATTGGTTTTCCATGCAATAACAATAGGGAATATTGTCAATCCTCATTTGAATGAAGGCCACATATGCTTAACATGGATAGTAAGATAATACTGATTAGTAACCAATCAATACAAACGCAGCTGTTGCTGGATTATCTCAATAAGCAAAGCAATATACTGGTTGATTTTGTTAACATTAGCAGACCGGATATGTCGTTTATCGCTGAGGAAAGTATCATCCTCTATGATATTCAGGCATCTAGTCGTAAATTAAAAAATATCTGGTCAAAACTACTTAATGAAAGCGCATGTGGTTTGCGTGTTTATATTATTAATTGCCTGCGATCGCTCCCGCTATATGAGAACATGCTATGGCCAAATTTTGAGTCGATCGTACCAAATAATTGCTCTATTGAACATTTATTAACGCTTCTTAAAGAGGGGCGTAAGACTTCTCGTCCACCACGCTCACTATCACCGCCGCAAAAAAATATAAACCTCATGCCATCCTATAATGACAACGGAGTTTTAACCGAAAGAGAATATGAAGTTCTGACTGAATTGTCGAAAGGGGCATCAAATGTTGAAATTGCTAACGCATTTTTTATCAGTGAAAATACAGTGAGAACGCATATTTATAATATTTTTAAAAAAATCTCTGTGAATAACCGAACACAGGCCGCCTGCTGGGCCAACTCGCATCTTAGAAGCCCGGTTCTAGAACAACTACCCTGACAAGAAATGTAAGCCATACTGCTGGCACAAAGTTCTAACGTTGACTTTGTGCCAGAATACTATCGCGTCGTTACTCAGTCTTTTTTCGCAGCGTTTGCAAAGAAGATATCAGACTGAATGTCTTTGGTGCGGATGGTAAATAGCTGATTAGTCAGATCTTCCGTCAGCTTCTCGGCGTCGGCCATGATGCGCAGGTTGAAGTCATTCAGCATCTTATCGGCGGCTGGTTTATCGGTTTTCGCCATCTTCAGATACTCTGCTTCAACCTCTTTTTGCTCCTTGGCCACTTTGTCTTCCCACGCTTTGTAGGCTTTTTTGACGATTGGCGCGAGCTTCGGATAATCGGTCATCGTCAGCGTTTGTAATTTACGATATTTCCAGTAGATAGACTGATCGTCCGCTTTATCGGTACCCATCGTATAGTTAGCCGGATACGCTTTCAGGCCGCTGTAGTACGGAACAAAGGCGGTGAGATCAGCCATGCCCAAACCAATGTAGGTCGTTTCACCGATCTCTTTTGGCAACCACGGACGGACCTGCATAACATGCGCTTCATAGGTGCGGAAGACGCTGACCGGACGCCATGGCTCTTTGCCGTTCAGACCGTTGGTGTAGGGGTCATGGCTGGTGCCTTCATAATGGTTACGCAGTACGGCCTTCACATCGTCCAGTGTCATTTTCTTCTCTGGCGTCATGAAGACCGGGAATTCGCGCCCTTTGGCCATATCCTGGTTTACGGAAGGATTGAACTCTTTCTGGATGGTCCAAACGCGAGGGTCGTTATACGTGCGGTCACGCTCATCATCACGGGTATAGGCTTTGGAGAAGTTGAATTTGCCATCTTTTGCCGGTTCGTACAGACCCTTTTCGGTCGCAAATTGAATCAGGTTTTTTGACGCCATCATGTCCGGGTTTTTCGGATCGTAATCCTGTAAGCGGCCCTGGTTACCGGTGGCAAAATACTGGTTATTTGGCAGACGCTGCGCCATCCACTGATGGCCGCTGCCGGTTTCCAGATACCAGATCTCGTTATCGTCGACGACGGCAACGCCAAAGCCTTCGCCTGCGCCGACGGTCTCAACGATATGGCCCAGTAGCGCCACGGCTTCACGCGCGGTTTTACTCTGCGACAGCAGAATATCCGGAATATCGTCTTCGGTGATCCCTTTATCCTCAACGTACGGGTCGGCGGCCAGCGCTTTTGGTGAGGCAAAAATAGATTCTGTGCCGCTCACGCCAACGCCCAGCTCGTTAAATCCGGTCGCGCCGTGCAGTTGGGTTTTCCAGTTTGGAACAGTGGTATAACGCAGCGAGTTTTTTGGTAGCGGCCAGGTAAAGTCATTCGCACCGTTATGTGCTTTGGTGCTGTATACCCCGGTCTGATTCTGTTTTGCCGGGTGAATGACAAAATGTTGCGCTTTCAGGGCATCGCTGTCAGCGCTACGGGCAACCAGCATCGAGCCGTCCGCTGATGCTTCGTTGCCGACCAGCAGGGTCGTACAAGCAAAACCTGATGAAACAACGGCCAAATTTATAGAAAGTGCAATCAGGCACTTTTTAAAAGTAAACATTACGTATCCCTCATATGTACGCCAAAAATACACCGGAAACATACCGTTTCCTGAAATGCGATAACGCCTGAACCTTCAGACATTGCTCGCGAGAGAGATAAACGCCCCTGCCCACGCCTTCTCCAAATATCCATCCGTAGATTGAAGTCTTCTGGACAAAATAAAACGCCCATTTCGCTTAATTATTACGCAATGGATATCGTGATATTCAGGATGTTTCCTGATTCGGGATGAAGAATAGCAATGGGTTATTAGAGGATTCAGTGACCCATGTCGCGTAAGTCGATGATGGCAAATATGAATTCCATTGAGGGGGCGCGATTTTTGTTTCCGGATATGACGTTACCTCTTGCGGCAATACAACGAGGGTACATTGGAGCTGGCAAAGATCCATGTGCCCTTATACTCTTCCATGACCAGACTGAGGGTTCGTCCGCTTTGGCGGTAAAAACCGGGTAAGGTATTGTTAATATCCGTTTCATCGGCGCTGTCTGCGAAGGTTTTGACCACCTGCATCGCCTGTAGCACCCGGGCTTCGTGCTGTCTGGTGTAGTTGAAATAAATGTTCCTGCTGATGTCTGAGGTATTACGTCCGTACAGTTTTCCGGTAATGGTGGCCAAACCTGCATTATCGTACATCCGAAACGCTAACGTACCGGCAAAGCGATTGCTGCCAATATTCCATTCCACGTTGCCGATGCAACTCAGCGGCTTTTCGGCAAAGCGTGAATACCATAGCCACCCGCCTGAACCGAGCAACGTCGCCAGACCGATTACCAGCAGAATAAGGTGATGTATTTTTTTCATTACCCGCGCATCCAGTAATAGTGGGTAGTACAAAACGCGTTAGCATCTATCCGCGCATCTTTATCACAGACAAACGCCACGATCCTCTCCGCTTTGCGGTAGCCGGAAAGGAAGACGTGCTTGTTGTTTTCGCAGAGATAGGGATGCAGTTGCATCAGATTGAAATAATTCTCCTGGTCGTGCTCATTTGGTGAGTAATAAATTTTACAGTTTTGCCGAGAGGGAACTTGCATAGAAACAGACACGAATTTACTAAACGGCATAACAGGACGCGTCTGATACCACACCAGCCAGATAATCAGGGTGGCAATAACGATGCCCGTGCTAAATATAATGTACCACCAGGGTCCCCGCGTCGTTTGTTGAGGCGCGGGAGCAATTATCTTTGGGGGCGCGTAATCCTCTATAACCGGTGGCTGGTAAACTTCACTTTGAGGATGTGTTATCGCCTCAACCTGCGTATTTTCATTTAATGCAAGCCCGCGCCGGGAAATTGTTTTTACCGTATCTCTCGGCAGACCCACATCCGCCAGAGCATTACGTAGCGTCAGAATAGCCTGGTAAAATGTGTTGGTGGTGGTCACATTATTTCTCTCACCCCAGCCCACTTTAATCAACGTGTTCTGAGAAACAATGTCACTTGCGTGAGTAATTAAATAGAGAAAACAGAGCGAGGCTGGTATCTGTAGTTGAATTGCTCGCCCTGTCTGTCGATTGACCAGGCTTTTGTTATCAGGATTAAATTCGACCAAC
Organism: Citrobacter sp. Cf136; assembly: GCF_030333815.1. NCBI lineage: Bacteria > Pseudomonadati > Pseudomonadota > Gammaproteobacteria > Enterobacterales > Enterobacteriaceae > Citrobacter > Citrobacter sp. Cf136. Next base: position 284,754 of record NZ_JAOWFE010000041.1, read on the forward strand.
TGATTGATAAGGTACAATTGCCCAGCCCTCAGTAACCTAAACGTATCACCGCATGTGCCAACACTTACCTTAAATTTTACATCCAAATTGATAATATGCCTCACTCTTTGTACGTGATCGCAGATAAGAATTTCACTTAAGATTTAAATGTTCTTTACATACAACGTGTTAGCTGATCAAGTTCTTAGGTAAAATTAACTAATGTTAAATAATGAGAATTCATTACAGGTTTATCTGAATTATCATTATATTTATACACAGCACTTCAAGGGTGATTGAGTTATCAGTATTGTGTAATTAATGAGCATCGTTTACATCGGTTGTTTTTTAGCAAATAGTGCTTTTTTAAGATTTATCCTAGGATTTTAATTTATGCATAAAATTCCTAATGCCCAGACTGTTATTCTGAGATAAGGCACAAAAAAGCTTAGCGCAATCGTATTAATCACAGTCCATACTTATTAGCACATCAGGAGTTTATTACATTTTATTAGCGCCACTGTTATTAGCTGACAAGGAATGTTGTACGTGTCGGATTGACACATTTATTTACCAATGAAATATTTATGGAAAAATAACAGGAGTCATTTTTGATGAAGAGATCACCATCACAGAGTGTTCGTTGCATAAGCTGTGAATTATCCTGTCAATTATTTCCGGATGCTGCGGTTCGCGCCAGTTACTGTCACCGTGCCGCTTTTGCTATCTGGCCTGAGGGAAATGGCTTTCTGCAAAAAGGAATTATTGAAAAACTTCTGCTTAATAATCAAAACCATTTGTCGCGCGGGTTTATTTTTGTGGACTTCTCTTTCCCGAACCTGCGCCTGTTTGCCGACCCGCAATGGGTTGATCGTCTGGCTTATAGCGGCATGCATATTGTTTTGATAGCGGACCGGAACCTGGCGCCGTTAGCCAACTACTGGCTGTCGAAAAGCAATAAAATACAAGGGATTATATATTCTGATGATGATGATGACGTACAGCATCAGAAAATGAGACGATTATTTACCGGTCATCTCGCTAACAGTAAACGTGGGCGCACACTCAACTATACAGAAATGATATTACTGAAGCGATTTGTCTCAGGAAAAAGTATTCAGCAAATTACCCAAATAGATAATATTGATATTAAGAAAATATATGTCTATAAGCTCCGGCTTGAAGATAAGTTGGGCCATAGTATTCATAAAATACTATCGAATATTTTATAACGCATTTCTGATTTTTATTATTTCACATCCTTGCGATGTGGTGGACGCTCTACGCCTAATAGCAGGAGGCTAATATGCCAAATCCCAAATCTTACTCTCGTATTGCCATCGCGGTTTCAGCCGCATTAACTTCTATGGTATTTTCGGCCCATGCAGCCTGGATTGATGTTGATAGTCTTCCTTCCAGCGGTCTGGTTAGTAGTCTGCCCCCGGAGTTGCAGGCTTTATTTCCTGCACAGGCGAATGCCAGTTTCGCTAAAACCAGCGCTACGCCGAATTATGTTTATCAATGGAGTGCTGGCACCATTCCGGTTTTTGGCAATGGGTTAACGCTCAATGGGCCAGGAGCAGAAGCCTTCGAGCACTCCATTACCGTTATTCAGAATAGCGCGACGGGTAGCCCAGGCGTTATTTTCGGTGACGACCTGACGATTCGCACACAGTCGAAGAATGCTGCCAACAATGGTAAAGATGTTGACGGTATTCGCACGCACGGGGCTAATACGCCGGATAACCCGGTCTTTATCATCACCGGAGATCGCACCAGCATTTATGTGGACGGTCAGGATGGTGACGGTATTAACGCCGGTTACAACTCCTATAGCCAGGGTTGGAAAGGTTCAGCCAACATATACGTCGGCGACGATCTGTATATTCAAACCACCGGTTATCAGGGGCGTGGTATCACTGCAAACGCAATGAAAGACGCTACGCAGGCCAAAAATACGATTGTCGTCGGCGATCGGGCACACATTGTGACGATCGGTGACAGTTCAGAAGGTCTTCGCACCGGGCAGAGCGGCTCCTCGATCCGCCTTGGTGATGACGCCACTATCGAGACGTCGGGCGCGTCCTCGACAGGGATCTATGCCGCCTCATCTTCCAAAACGGAACTGGGCAACAATGCCACGATTACGGTCAACGGCGTCAGCGCCCATGCGGTTTATTCCACCAATGCAACCGTGAATCTCGGCGAAAACGCGACGATCAACGTAAACAATTCGGCGAAAGCGGCGTCTTACAGCAAAGCGCCACGCGGTCTGTATGCGACTTCACGCGGGGCAATAAACCTGGCTGGCGGCGCCTCCATTACTATGGCGGGCAATCACAGCAATGAAAGTTATGCCATCAGCACCGAAACGGGCGGCTCCGTAGACGGCTCCGCTGGCGGGCGCTTCCTTATCGACGGCGATCTTCACGCCGCTGGCGCGACTGCCGCGACCAGCAGCCTGCCGCAGCAAAACAGTACCATTACGCTCAACATGACCGACAACTCGTTGTGGAGTGGGGCGTCATACATCACCAGCGTCTCGGCCGGAACGGGGGTTATCTCGCTGCAAATGAGCGATGCGACCTGGAACATGACCAACAGCTCAACGCTCACCGACCTGACGCTGAACGGCGGGTCAGTGGTGAACTTTGGGCATACTGACGGCGAACCGTGGCAGACGCTTACCATTAATGAAGATTTCACCGGCAACGGCGGCAAACTGGTTTTCAATACCGTCCTGAATGACGACACCTCCGAAACCGACAAGCTGAAAGTGCTCGGCAACACCGCAGGTAATGCGTTTGTGGCGGTGAACAACATTGGCGGAACCGGGGCGCAGACCGTTGAAGGTATTGAGATCATCGAAGTAGCCGGTAATTCTGACGGTACTTTTGAGAAAGCAGGCCGTATTGTTGCTGGTGCGTACGACTATAACGTGGTGCAAAAGGGCAGCAACTGGTATCTAACCAGCTTTATTCCTGCTCCGCCGGATCCGGAAGAACCGGACCCGGTCGATCCGGACCCGGTAGATCCCATCGACCCAGACCCCGTTGACCCGGATCCGGTTGACCCTATTGACCCAGGTCCTGTCGATCCAGACCCGGTCGATCCGATAATCCCTGAGCCGGAAATACCTGTCGCACCTCCGGTCACCGAGCAGCAATACCGCCCGGAAGCAGGCAGTTATCTGGCGAACAACTACGCCGCTAACACGCTGTTTATGACCCGACTGCACGATCGTCTGGGCGAAACGCAGTACATCGACATGCTGACGGGCGAGAAAAAAGTCACCAGTATGTGGATGCGTAACGTCGGGGCGCATACCCGCTTTAAAGACGGTAGCGGGCAGTTGAAAACCCAAAGCAACAGCTATGTGTTGCAGCTGGGCGGTGATCTGGCGCAGTGGAGTAGCGACGGCCTCGACCGTTGGCACATCGGCGCAATGGCTGGTTACGCCAACAGCCAGAACCGCACGCAGTCCAGCCTGACCGGCTACCATTCACGTGGTCAGGTCACCGGTTACAGCGTAGGGCTGTACGGCACATGGTATGCCAATGACGCAGACAAAACCGGCACCTACGTGGACACCTGGATGCTGTACAACTGGTTTGATAACAAGGTGATGGGCCAGGAGCAGGCGACAGAGAAATATAAATCCAGCGGGATTACTGCTTCGGTCGAAGCGGGTTATAGCTTCAAACTGGGTGAGAACGAGCGCAACAGCTACTGGCTGCAACCAAAAGCGCAGGTGGTATGGATGGACGTGCAGGCCGACAGCCACCGCGAAGCGAACGGTACCCGCGTGAAGGATGACACCGATGGCAACCTGATGACTCGTCTGGGCGTGAAAGCCTTTATCAACGGCCATAACGCCATCGATGACGGTAAATCTCGCGAGTTCCAGCCGTTTGTCGAAGTCAACTGGATCCACAACACGCAGACGACCAGCGTGAAGATGGATGATGTGAGCAACGATATGCGCGGTACGAAGAATATCGGCGAGCTGAAAGTGGGCGTTGAAGGTCAAATTACTCCGCGCCTCAACGTGTGGAGCAACGTGGCCCAACAGGTCGGCGACAAAGGCTACAGCGATACCCGCGGTATGCTCGGCGTGAAATATAACTTCTGATGTAGTTGCTGGTAATGGAAAAGCCGCTGATTAATGGGTCAGCGGCTTTATTTTTTGGGGAGGCGGTAGGTCGGATAAGCGTTAGCGCCATCCGGTAAATAAGCTGCGTACAGCGCTAGCTATTACTATTTTTGTTACAAGCAAGTTCTTTGCCCAAAGCAATCATGGCCAATTCAGAAGGACTGTATTTTGTTCGTTCTTTAGGATGGGTCTGGAGGTAATTACCAACAATATCAGCTTCCTGTCCAATGGTTATGCTTTCATTACAGATGATATTTTCTTTTGATAGTGTCCCCGCTACACCGGCAACAAAAGACATATACATCACTGCTGTCTGTTCATCCCGAACATTCAAATAATCAAAACCTTTCTCATACAACTGATAGCCGTGATAAAGCGAGTTGCCGTCGATATTCAATGTCGATTTTGCCAGTACAGGCGTTGAAAAAAGAGCAATAACAAGACAGGAATGGCAATTTTACTGATCATACGAGCACCAGCCGCCCTTATGGTGTGAGCCAGTACCGCCGTGCGGGTGTTCTCCTTTCGGGCATGCGAAAACAGTAGATGATGCGGTGATAGTGACGAGAGCGATAACCATTGCCATGAATACGTTTTTCATATGTAACCCAATAATCTAATTTATTAGAAACGAGGCTGTCCCTTCCTGATTAAAGAAAAAGGATGCCTGTGTATTTTTAGCGGGATTATAATATGGTGTTTATTGTGCTGTCATGTTTATCGTTTGGCATAGGCCATCAGGATAGTATTTTTATTATGATTTTTAGTGTAGTGGTTGAATGATTTCTAATGCGTTTCTGATTCATGGATAATGAGTTGCTGCTTCAAATATCATAATTATTGATTATTGCCCGTAAGTTTATAATGCTTTTTTCATTTATTAGGCTCCATTAATTCATCAAAGAAATTATCGCCGTTAACAATATTATCAGAATGAATATCACATTGTGCACATTGAATCTTGGCTTTCAGTAACTGAATTTTTATTTCTTCGACTTTTTCATCGTCGTCAATCGAAAAGATGGTGTCTGGTTTTTCGTGGTGATTCATTTGTTTGGGTTCCCGTTACACTTTGGCTTCATTTTCCAGGAGAGTAGGCCGGATAAGCGCAAGCGCCATCCGGCACCAAGTGAACCTGTAAGTACTGCTTGCAGGTTCAGCTGTACTTCACTGGAGAGTCGCCAACGTGCTCTCAATTCTTTTTAACTTCTGATTTGCTTCTTGCAGCTCATCCTGCAACCGTTGTTCCTGCTCGCCGTAGACCATCAGGACGATACAGCCATTCATCACTTTTACGCTAATCTGTTGCCCGGTATCAAACCCCGCTTCGCGTAGCCACTTGCCGGAAAGAATAATTTTGGGTGTGGATTTGTCGAAAACATTCGGGCGATATCCCACAATTACCGAACGCTCGGTTCCAGATTGGTCGGTGTCTGGGGTAGAATGCGAATCAGCCATAATCAACTCCTTGATAGTTGGTGAGGTTAGACGCTCCGGCTGTGTTCCCGCACAACGAGGCGTTGCTAGTGTAGTAGGCTTTTAGGTGGCCTCCTATGTAGTGAGAGTAATTGGATAGGTGGCCCCATGTCAATCATATCGCGCGAAAAAAAACCAAAAGGCGGCGGTCAGTCACCGCAGTTCAAAATGCGTATTGATCCGGCATTGAAGGAGCAGTTGGATGCAGTAGCTGCTGAAGAAGGGGTAAGTCTCGCCAGTTGGTTGAAGGAACTGGCGAGGGAGGCATTAAGAGCCAAGGGAATAGAACCTAACGGTTAGACATTTTCATAACCTCAATTATCATAAAGACCAATGATATGAAACTCTGCTCCAGAGGATTTTATTGCGTTATCTGAACTAACTAATAATACATCTAGCTGTCGCTTAATATTGTTATTTTGCGATTTTGTATAATAGCTCTTAGTTGTGTGAGGCTGTATAACTATTACTCTTGTTTTTATTTTATTAGGATTGGAATTTAAGGATGAAAGTTGCATCAGGAAATCTGAAGGCTGAATTGGTTTATTGTCGTGCCAACACATTTTATTTTGAGAGGTTGAAGCTCTATCTGTAAGATCTTGAATAAGATTTTTACGATTTGAATACCTGAGATTTTTAACTGCTTGACTTAAGACAATATCATGTGCACCTACTGATATTCTTCTGTTATGACTGCTACTATTAGCGGCTTTGATATGGATAAGAGAAATTATGGTTTTATCATTATAATCATCAATATGAATAAAGTCTGCTTTTTCACCAGATCCATCATCACAATACAGCCATCCAGTAGGTTTCTCGGTTGTATTAAAGTTTTCTGATGAATCCCAACGACTATTCCAACGATTTTTCACCCAACAAAAAAGAGAATTTTGCATTCCAATTTTTGTCAGATCTAGTTTATCTGCAATTAGCGGTTTCTCTTTACAAATATCAAATTTCTCGAAATCAGCCCAAATAAATCCATTATAAGATACATCTTTATAATCAGTTTTGAAAATCCAAGAATTAACTACTGCGTGTCCTGATTCGTACCAGCACTTGATAAACTCGGGATACTTGAATATTTTAGAATAATTATTTAGTATTTCTTTTTTTTGTGACACAGGTTGTTGATTATAAACTTCAAAGAAAACTTCATAATCTTTAACCGTTAGCCTTACACTGATTTCTCCGCAATGAACATTTTCATAAAAAACTTTCAACGAAAATGCTGAGTTCAAGATTGGGTAAACTTCTATTCTATATTTATTGGCGACTTTTCTCAGTAGATCAACTTTCGTAGGGCTCATTTCGTAAGTAACGAAGTCAGGATCAACTACAGAAAAATCATATGCGTCATTTACACCATTAAGTTCATTTATCGGACTTGCTAGAATACCTATTGGTGTCAGGTTGATTTGGTTATTAGCGTTTAACATGTCTAATATTTCTATAACGTTTTTTTCAAATGAATTCCAGTCTTTACATGGCCCTTTCCAGATCGATGATTTGAACGGGTTTAATCCTATGGTTTTATTATTACTTCCAATTTCAGTTCTAACTGCTGACATCATATATGATTGGTCTTCAAGAGGATCTAACGACTCCGCAACACTATTACCGCCTAAAACTTTTGAATCAGCCTTGAAAGTTGTTTTACCATGAATGCCAAGGAGCCAGAGCATTTTGATATTATCTTCATTGATAAATAAGTGATTTAAATGTGATATCTCCACAGGAAGCAAATTTGTTAGTGGCGAATTTTTGAAATGTTCCCTTATTGAATCCTTCATTCCTTTTTCTGAAAAGTAAAATGCTACATAACTTCCAAGGGAAAATGTTAGTGCAATGTGGTTCTCGATATCATGTATATCGTTTCTTTTAGTCCAACTGGGTATTTTATTTATTGAGTAAGGAGAGATAAATACGGTAGCATCGTTGATTGCTTCAGATTTAGTTAAGTATTGTTGTATATCTCCTTCATTATATATTTTTGTATCTATAATTTGCATTATAGAATTATGTAAATATTTAGCTGTGTAGTTTGATTTATTAAAGCCAATCAATATAGAAAAAAAAGGTGAAAGATGTTCCTTTTGAATATCGTCCATAACGATCTCATTCATTGTTTGCATGTAGAATGTAATAATTATATGAATTTTTGAAAAGATGTAGTGATGATTATCACAAAGGCAGGATATATGACATGCTTTGAAAAGGTGTCTATTTTGGCGGAAGATCACAGGAGTCGAACCTGCCCGGGAACGCTGGCGCCCCCAACTGGATTTGAAGTCCAGCCACCTCACCGGAGATGACGATCTTCCGCGCCTCGATTGCTACATGGAGGCGGGGCGCATTATAGCTACTTCCTGGGGTTTCCACACCCCCTCACTCACTTTTTTAACTTCCCTTTTGTCTTGCCATGATCGGTTTCATATAAATCCTCAATAAATCCGGTAGTTACATTTCATCACATTTTTCGACGCAACTCTGATCACAGAAAACAAGAATCGTAATTTGATAACGAGATATCGGAATACCCGCGCTCACAGGGATGGTTTACAAGAACTGTAACCGGTATCAGTGCGTGTGAAAGTGCTAACAAGGATGCGTAATGAAAAGTGAGATTTTGTCCGTTAAAGAGAAGATTGGCTACGGAATGGGCGATGCGGCGAGCCACATTATCTTCGATAACGTCATGTTATATATGATGTTCTTCTATACCGATATTTTTGGTATTCCGGCCGGATTTGTCGGCACCATGTTCCTGCTGGCCCGCGCGCTGGATGCTATCTCAGACCCTTGCATGGGACTGCTCGCCGACCGCACCCGGTCGCGATGGGGGAAATTTCGCCCGTGGGTACTGTTTGGCGCACTGCCGTTTGGTCTGGTCTGTGTGCTCGCCTACAGCACACCGGATCTCAGCCTGCATGGCAAAATGATTTATGCCGCAATCACCTACACGCTGCTGACCCTGCTTTATACCGTGGTGAATATTCCCTATTGCGCGCTGGGCGGCGTCATCACCAATGACCCCACGCAGCGTATCTCCCTGCAGTCCTGGCGCTTCGTGCTGGCGACGGCGGGCGGCATGCTCTCCACCGTGCTGATGATGCCGCTGGTAAATCTGATTGGCGGCGAGGATAAAGCGTTCGGCTTTCAGGGCGGGATTGCCGTGCTCTCGGTTGTGACGTTCCTGATGCTGGCATTTTGCTTTTTCACCACCAAAGAACGCGTGGAAGCGCCGCCGAGCAGCAACTCAATGCGTGAAGACCTGCGCGACATCTGGCAGAACGATCAATGGCGCATCGTCGGCCTGCTGACCATCCTCAACATCCTTGCTGTCTGCGTACGCGGCGGGGCGATGATGTATTACGTCACCTGGATTCTGGGCACGCCAGAAGTGTTTGTCGCCTTCCTCACCACCTATTGCGTCGGCAATCTTATCGGCTCTGCGCTGGCGAAGCCGCTGACCGACTGGAAATGCAAAGTCAGCGTCTTCTGGTGGACCAACGCCGCGCTGGCGGCCGTCAGTCTGGCGATGTTCTTCGTACCGATGCACGCCAACATTACCATGTTCGTCTTCATCTTCGTGATTGGCGTACTGCATCAGCTCGTGACGCCAATTCAGTGGGTAATGATGTCCGACACCGTGGATTACGGCGAGTGGTGCAACGGAAAACGTCTGACGGGGATCAGCTTTGCCGGCACGTTGTTCGTGCTCAAGCTGGGCTTGGCGCTCGGCGGGGCGCTGATCGGCTGGATGCTGGCAGGTGGGGGCTACGACGCCGCAGCGAAAACCCAGAACGGCGCCACCATTAGCATCATCATCGCGCTGTTCACCATAGTCCCGGCTATTTGCTACCTGCTGAGTGCCGTGATCGCCAAACGCTTCTACACCCTAAAAACCCCGTATCTGACTGAAATCATGAGCCAACTGGCGCAGGGCGCGCGCCGCAATCAGCAAGATTTCACGACGAAAGAATTACAGAACTAAGGAACCGATGATGAAAATTAGCGATGGAAACTGGCTGATTCAGCCCGGTCTGAACGTGATTAACCCGATTCAGGTGTTCGAGGTTGAACAGCAGGGCAATGAGATGATTGTCTACGTTGCGCCGCGCGATGTGCGTGAACGTACCTGGCAACTGGATACCCCATTGTTTACCCTGCGCTTCTTCTCGCCGCAGGAAGGCGTGGTCGGTGTGCGTATGGAGCACTTCCAGGGGGCGCTGGATACCGGTCCGCATTACCCGCTCAATGTGCTGCAGGATGTGAAGGTCGAGATGCGCAACACCGCTGAGATTGCCGAACTGAAGAGCGGTAACCTGAGCGTGCGCGTAACCAAAGGGGAATTCTGGTCACTGGATTTCCTGCGTAACGGCGAACGTATTACCGGCAGCCAGCTGAAAAACAACGGCTACGTGCAGGATACCAACAGCGGGAAAAACTTTATGTTTGAGCGCCTGGATCTCGGCGTCGGGGAAACGGTATACGGCCTGGGCGAGCGCTTTACCGCGCTGGTGCGTAACGGGCAAACGGTAGAAACCTGGAACCGTGACGGCGGCACCAGCACCGAGCAATCTTACAAGAACATCCCATTCTATATCACCAACCGCGGTTACGGCGTACTGGTGAACCATCCGCAGTGCGTGTCGTTTGAAATCGGCTCTGAGAAAGTGTCGAAAGTGCAGTTCAGCGTGGAAAGCGAGTATCTGGAATATTTCGTCATCGACGGCCCAACGCCGAAGGACGTGTTGAACCGTTATACCCAGTTCACTGGCCGTCCCGCGCTGCCGCCCGCCTGGTCGTTCGGCCTGTGGCTGACCACGTCGTTCACCACCAATTATGACGAAGCGACGGTCAACAGCTTTATCGACGGCATGGCCGAGCGCAATCTGCCGCTACACGTTTTTCACTTTGACTGCTTCTGGATGAAAGCCTTCCAGTGGTGTGACTTTGAGTGGGATCCGCTGACCTTCCCGGACCCGGAAGGCATGATCCGCCGCCTGAAAGAAAAAGGGCTGAAGGTCTGCGTGTGGATTAACCCGTATATTGGCCAGAAATCGCCAATATTCAAAGAGCTGAAAGAGAAAGGCTATCTGCTCAAGCGGCCGGACGGTTCCCTGTGGCAATGGGATAAATGGCAGCCGGGCCTGGCGATTTACGACTTCACTAATCCGCAAGCCTGTGAGTGGTATGCCAATAAGCTGAAAGGTCTGATGGATATTGGCGTTGACTGCTTCAAAACCGACTTTGGCGAACGCATTCCTACTGACGTTCAGTGGTTTGACGGTGCCGATCCGCAGAAAATGCATAACCATTATGCGTACATCTACAACGAACTGGTGTGGAACGTGCTGAAAGAGACTGTCGGTGAAGAAGAGGCGGTGCTGTTTGCCCGTTCAGCTTCGGTCGGCGCGCAGCAGTTTCCGGTGCATTGGGGCGGCGATTGCTATGCCAACTATGAATCGATGGCCGAAAGCCTGCGCGGCGGGTTGTCCATTGGTCTGTCCGGCTTTGGCTTCTGGAGTCACGATATTGGCGGCTTTGAGAATACTGCCCCGGCGCACGTCTACAAGCGCTGGTGTGCGTTCGGGCTGCTCTCCAGCCACAGCCGTCTGCACGGTAGCAAATCCTACCGTGTACCGTGGGCGTACGATGACGAATCCTGCGATGTGGTGCGCTACTTCACCGAGCAGAAATGCCGCATGATGCCGTATCTGTATCGCGAAGCGGCGCGCGCCAATGAGCTAGGAACGCCGATGATGCGCGCAATGATGCTGGAGTTCCCGGACGATCCGGCATGTGATTATCTCGACCGCCAGTACATGTTGGGCGATAGCGTGATGGTTGCGCCGGTGTTTAGCGAGGCGGGCGATGTGCAGTTTTACCTGCCGGAAGGACGCTGGACGCATCTGTGGCGTAACGACGAGGTGTCTGGCAGTCGCTGGCATAAACAGCAGCATGGCTTCCTGAGTCTGCCAGTCTACGTGCGCGAGAACACTCTGCTGGCGCTGGGCAGCAATAACCAGAAGCCGGACTACGCCTGGCATGAAGGAACCGCGTTCCAGCTGTTCCATCTGCAGGAGGGCCGGGAAGCGGTGTGTGAAGTGCCTGCGATGGACGGCTCGGTTATCTTCACGCTGAAGGCGACGCGTGTAGGTAATACCATCACTGTGAAAGGGAACGGTGAGGCACGTAACTGGACGCTGTGCCTGCGAAATATTCAGGAAATTGGCGGCATTAAATGCGGGTCGCATATGGGCAGCGAGCTGGGTGTAGTTATTACTCCACAGGGCAGTGAGCTGACGATTACCTTGTAAGCATGTGTCGAGGTGGTGCCGGATGCGTTTTATCCGGCCCACGCTGCGAGCAGCATTCCAGATCTGAAAATCCAAAACATCCTGAATTAAATTTTTATCTCTGCATATTTGCGAGCGGTATCACTCTGATTCCCGCGAAAAATGTGATCTGCGCCGTAAATATCTCACTATTTCCTCTTTTTGTCTTATTTCTGTCCGGATTACTGGACACGATTTAGTATTGTTGCCACATCGTAGTCCTCTTATATTTACCATCACGGATTACACGTGGAGCATAAGCGCTTCTTTAGCTATTTAATCTGGTGTGTGATAAGGGTAAATAATGCAAATGATTACCTCGCGACAAAACAGATTATTAAAGTTTCTTCTGTCTAAGAAGGAATATGTCACGCTGCTGAAAATTGCCGAGTATTTATCTGTTTCAGAGAAAACTGTGCAGCGCGATCTGCGCTTACTGGAACCCTGGTTATCAGAATGGAAAATAACCATCGATAAACGTGCTGGTGCTGGGGTGATATTAAGTTCCGATAATATTACCGACCTTTTATATATGGATCAGTTATTAGGATCGGAAGGTGATGATACTGACGGCATGATGAATAATTCACGGCGAGTCAAGATAGCCTCACAGTTATTAAGCGAAACGCCGCATGAAACGTCGATCAGTAAATTATCCGAACGTTATTTCATTAGTAGCGCATCGATTGTTAACGATCTGAAAGTAATTGAATCCTGGATTACCCCACTGGGCCTGTCGTTGATTCGCAGTCAGAGCGGCACGCATATCGAAGGCAGCGAGAGCGGTGTACGCCAGGCGATGGCGTCACTGATTAACGGCGTGATTAACCATAATGAACCTGGTAACGTGGTTTATTCACGCCTTGACCCGGGCAGTTATAAAGCCTTAGTGCATTACTTTGGTGAAGAAGATGTTTTATTTGTCCAGACGTTATTGCAGGAAATGGAGAACGACCTGTGCTGGTCTCTGGGCGAGCCTTATTACGTCAATATCTTTACCCATATTTTGATCATGATGTACCGCATCACGCGGGGCAATGCGCTGCCGAGAAAAGATGAAAATATCACCTCATGTGACGAGAATATTTTTTCCATTGCCAGCCGGATGATTCAGCATATTGAAAAACGCATTGCCCACCCGCTGCCGGAGGACGAAGTCTGGTTTATTTATCAATACATTATCTCTTCCGGCGTGGTAATTGAAGAGCATAACGACGTGAGCGTGATTGGCCATATGCACTCCAGCGACGAAGCGCGTTTGATTACCCATCGGTTGATTGCCTCCTTTGCCGAGATGGTCGACAGCGATCTTAGCCAGGACACGGCGCTTTATGACGGATTGCTGATCCACATTAAGCCGCTGATTAACCGCCTGAACTACCAGATCCGCATTCGCAATCCATTGCTGGAGGATATTAAAGGCGAGTTGCAGGACGTGTGGCGTCTGACCCAGTGCGCGGTGAATCGGGTGTTTAGCAGCTGGGGCGAGCGGGCCGTGTCGGAAGATGAGGTGGGATATTTAACCGTGCATTTTCAAGCCGCAATGGAGCGGCAGATAGCGCGTAAGCGCGTGCTGCTGGTCTGCTCAACCGGTATTGGCACCTCTCACTTACTCAAAAGCCGTATTCTGCGCGCCTTTCCGGACTGGACTATCGTCGGCGTGGTATCGGCAGGCAGCCTGCCCTCCGTACTGACTGACGATATTGAACTGGTGGTATCGACGATAAATTTACCTGCCGTTGCTATGCCGGTCGTGTATGTCACCGCCTTTTTCAATGATGCAGATATTAAGCGGGTAACAGAAACGGTTATTACGGAAAAATTACATCGGGCGACGTCGCTGGTCGTCGAAAATTAATGTCTGAACTCCATGAGGTATGATTGATGGACATCACGAAAATACTCAATACAAATCGCGTTATTTTGGACATGAAGGCCACAAGCAAAACGGAGGCTATTGAGGAACTGACGGATATTCTGCAAAAAGATGGGGCAATTAGCTGTCGGGAAACGTTTATTCAGGATGTCTGGCAGCGTGAATCAGAAGGCTCGACCGGCTTCGAAAATCATATTGCGATCCCGCACGGGAAATCCTCGGCGGTGGTCAATACCACGCTGGCAATTGGGCGTACCCGCCAGGATATTCCCTGGGAAACCCTGGATGGCAGCAACGTGCGCTGCATCATTCTGTTTGCCGTACGCCTTGAGGATCAAAACACTACACATATTCGTCTGCTTTCGCAGGTTGCCGGCGCGTTGGCGGATGACGACATTATTGAACAACTGTTAGTCGAAAGCAGTCCACAGAAAATTATTGAGCTTTTTAGCCAATATGCTGAATCCAATGTCTGCTAAATAAAAAGTGGAGCATGTTATGAATATTGTTTGTGTTGCCGCCTGTACGGCGGGTATTGCGCACACCTATATTGCCCGTGAGAAGCTAATTAAAGGTGCTAAAGCGCTTGGTCATAATATAAGAGTTGAAACCCAGGGAACTATCGGCACGGAGAACGAACTGCTGACAGAGGATATTTCTGCAGCTGATGTCGTAATTCTTGCTGTCGATGTCAAAATAAAAGGGGAGGAACGATTTTCAAATAAACGCATTGTGCGAGTGAAAACCGAAATCGTCATAAAATCGCCCATTCAGTTTCTTGAAAAGGTCGAAAAATCATTAGTTAATAATAACCAGTAGCGATCCTCATTCTGGAGGGATTTCACATGAGTGAAAATAAAATTCCGCTATCTCAGGAAATAAAAAGACATTTATTAACGGGGATTTCGTGGATGATCCCGTTAATTGTCGCCGCCGGGATCTGTATTGCTCTCGGGCAAATACTTGGCGGCACTAACGTGGGTGAAAAAACAGGAACCATACCCTGGATGCTCAACCAGATTGGCGGCTGGGGGATGGGGTTAATCGTACCGCTGATTAGTGCGGCGATTGCGTACTCCATTGCCGATCGTCCCGGATTTGCGCCGGGCCTGATTGTCGGCTTTGTTTGCGGCGAAATTCATACCGGTTTTATCGGCGGGATGCTGGGCGGGTTCCTGGTCGGTTATACCGTACTGCTACTTAAGCGCTATATCCGTTTGCCACAGTCGATGCAGGGGCTGATGCCCATCATGGTGTTGCCGGTACTGAGTACCGTCATTGGCGGCCTGTTGATGATGACGCTGATTGGCAAGCCGATAGCCTGGCTGCAGGACGCGTTGATTCATCTGCTGGAGTCCATGCAGGGCGGATCCCGCTTTCTGATGGGCGCTATCCTCGGTGCGATGGCGACATTCGACTTCGGCGGACCGGTGAATAAAACCATGTCGCTGTTTGCTGACGGCATGCTGGTCAGCGGTGTGTACGGTCCGGAAGCGGTGAAGTTTGTTGGTTCGATGATCCCTCCGTTCGGCATTACGCTCTCTTTCCTGCTGACGCGTCACAAATACACCCGTGCGGAGCGCGAGGCGCTGAAAGCGGCATTCCCGATGGGGATCTGCATGATTACCGAAGGGGTCATTCCGATTGCAGCGCGTGACCTGTTGCGCGTGGTGGGCTCCTGCGTGGTGGCCTCGGCGATTGCGGGCGGCCTGATTATGGTGTGGGGTGTCGAAAGCCCGGTACCGCACGGCGGCATGTTTGTGGTTCCGCTCTTTACGCATCCGCTGCTGTTTTGCCTGGCGCTGGGGATCGGCACAGTGATTTGCGGTGTCATGTTGTCGCTGTGGAAGAAACCGGTGACCGAGCGTGACGAAGAGTTTGATGAACTCAGCGATCAAAAATTGAAAGACGAAGAGATCACCTTCACCCTGGAATAACCGGAGGCCGTATGTTTGCCGATATGAAAAGCATGGTGACGAAAGCCTGGCGTGAGCAGTACGCGCTGCTGGCCATTAACTGCATGAACCTGGAAAGCGCCCGCGCGGCGGTTCGGGTGGCAGAGAAACACCGTGCGCCCATCATCCTGAATCTGTATCAGGGGCATCTGGAGCATTTTCCGGCCCCGATAGCCGCTGCGGTCGTCAAAACGCTGGCAGAGGAAGCCTCAGTACCGGTCGCGCTGGCGCTGGATCATGGAAAGGATCCTGTACGCATTCGTCAGGCTTTTCGCGCCGGATTCAGCGGGTTAATGATCGACGCCTCCGCCTTTGCGCTGGAGGAGAACATTCGCCAGACCCGTGCAGTGGTCGAGCTCGCAGCCAGCGTTTCTCTGTGCGTGGAAGGTGAGCTGGGTCATCTGGCCGATGCTCCGCGCTATGACCATGTGACTAACGTGGATTTGATGACTCAGGCCGCCGACGTGGAACCCTTTATCCAACAGACCGGCATCGATTTGCTGGCGGTGTCGGTGGGTACGGCACACGGCATGTACGCGCCGGGTATCACACCTGCTATTGATTTCCTGCGGCTGGAGGAAATAGCCCGGTTATCAACGGTACCTCTGGCACTGCATGGCGGCAGCGGGACGCCGTTTGATCAGCTACAGCGTTGCCCGACGTTTGGTGTCGCCAAGATAAACGTTGGTGCGGCGGTTTTCGAAGCCGGAAAAGCTGCGCTACTGCATACCCTGTGTCGTGACACATCCGGTGAACTCGTTAATGCCCTGGCCCTGATGGAACAGGCCTGCGAGGAAGCCATTATTCCGTACCTGCAGGCCAGCGGCGCTATCGGCAAAGCCTGATTCATTTTCTGTAACGCCTTCTATGCCTCTGCGATGACGCACTGGCAGGGCTTTCTACACCCTGAAACTGGAGAATTAACATGTTAGTTTCGATGAAAGAATTACTGCAACCTACTCGTCAGCACGGTTTTGCTATCGGCGCATTCAACGTGGCGGACAGCTGCTTTGTACGTGCAGTAGTGGAGGAAGCGGAAGCGACCAATACCCCGGCGATTATCTCTATTCACCCCAGTGAACATGATTTTGTCGGCGATGCGTTTTTTAGCTATGTCCGCGATATCACTCTGCGCAGCCCGGTTCCCTTTACTCTGCATCTGGACCACGGCGCTTCGGTTGAGCATGTACTGCGGGCGATTCAGTGTGGGTTTACCTCGGTGATGATTGATGGCTCGCTGCTGCCGTATGAAGAGAACGTGGCGCTGACCCGCGAAGTGGTCAAGCTGGCGCATGCGGTAGGTGTTTCTGTGGAAGGGGAGTTGGGTACGATTGGTCAGACCGGGACGTCAGTGGAAGGCGGCGTGTCGAAGGTTACTTATACCGATCCTGCTCAGGCAGAGGATTTTATCGCCCGAACCGGTGCAGACACGCTGGCGGTGGCGATTGGAACCGCGCACGGGATCTACCCGAAAGGGATGCAGCCAGAGCTGCAAATGAACATCCTGCGCGACATCGCCGGGCGTGTGGATATTCCGCTGGTGCTGCACGGTGGTTCCGCTAACCCGGATGCGGAAATTGCCGAATCCGTGACGCTGGGTGTTGGCAAAATCAACATTTCCAGCGATATGAAATATGCCTACTTCCAGAAAGTCCGCGAAATCCTGGCGAAAGAAACCTGGTGGGACCCGAACGTAATCTACCCAGAAGCCATTAGCGCCGCGCGTGACGTGATCCGCCACAAAATGAAATTGTTCGGTTCAACCGGCAAAGCATCACTTTACTAACGGCATGCAGGCGGGGCGACCCGCCTCTTTCGCAACAAGGAAAAGTGGAATGAAGCGTTCACATATTAATTATGCCGTCGATAAAGCGCATGCCATAGCCGAGACTTTTCGGGTCTGTCTGCCTGATTTTGCGTATTTTACGACCGATGCCTGGCGGCAACAGGATCAATCTCTGTGGCGTGAAGTGCGCGATCTCCAGCTGGGCTGGGATATTACCGACTTTGGGCGTGGAGATTTTGCGCAAACGGGACTGACGTTACTGACGTTGCGCAATGGCCAGCTAGGGTCAGCGGGTTATCCCAAACCGTATGCTGAAAAGATGCTGCAAATTCAGCAGGATCAGCAAACGCCATGGCATTTTCATCGCCATAAAATGGAAGATATCGTGAATCGCGGCGGCGGTGACTTATGTATGCAGCTGGCATGGGCCGCGCCTGATGACGGGTATGACGCACGGCGTATTGTTGAAGTTAGCGTCGATGGTCAGCGGCGTACCGTTGACGCTGGCGAGACGCTGGTATTGAAACCGGGACAGGGGGTGTGCCTGCCGCCGCGCTTGTATCATCGCTTTTGGGCGGAGAAGGCGTTCGTGCTGGGCTGGGAAATCTCGATGGTCAATGACGACCAGCATGACAACCACTTTCTGGAGCCTGGCGGTCGCTTCCCGGCGATTGAAGAGGATGAGCCGGTGAAGTGGCTGTTGTGCAGTGAATATATTCGCTTATGAGCGTGAGTAAGCCCGGTAAGCGAAGCGCCACCGGGCAATAAATTATTGCGCAGGTGGTGGTGCTGTGACTTCACTCCCTGAAACCACACCCGCCTGCATAGTCTGCGTGACCTGCTGTTTCTCCACGTTCACCGCATGCAGTTGCCCGCTGACCGTTGGCTTGAGCGGCGCATCGGCCTGAATATTGCCGCTGGCGGTAAGCTGAATATTACCATCGCCGGAAAGCGGCAGTGCGGGCCAGCCCCACTGCTGCAGGATCGTCATTGGCACGCCGCGTCCGTTCAGGCTGATCTGAGCCTGGCGCTGAGGCAACTGAGAAATGCTGGCGGTGGCCTCCAGCAGCCCTTTTTCCGTATAGGCGCTCAGTTCGCTGATATTGATGGTGCTGTTGTTCGCCGTCAGCGCCAGCGAAGGACGACGTACATCCGTGCGGTTAAAGGTAGCAGCAGCGGCGTTGAGGGTGGCGCTCCCGCTCCAGATCCCCCACTGATTGTTCTGTACCAGCCCGAGGTTAGCGCCGTAACCGTCAAGCGCGGTGAGCTGCCACGGGAAACTCGGGTCGATATCAATTACCAGATTGCGGCTGGCGCTGAATTTCTTCAGCGTCAGGCTGTTTAGCCATGTTGGCAGAGGTTTCATCCACTGCTGCTTCCAGTTTTCCGGCAGCGTGTATTCCAGACCGGCAATAGCGGCATCATCGAGGACCAGCGCTTTGTTGCTGCGTAGCCAGTTTCCGGATGTTCTGACCATACCGCCTTCCCAGCGGGTGGTGAACTGGCGCAGCGCAATGCCCTGTGGTGAGAACTCGGCGTTCAGAATCGGATCGAAGAAGTGCAGAGAGCCGTAGATAAACTCGCTGGCGTTCATCGACAATTTTCCTTCCTGAGTTTGCCAGTCGTCCTTGCTGAAGGTCATGTTGCGCAAGCTCAGATCGAGATCCGTCACCGCCCAGTCAGGGCCTTGCAGACGGGCATCCGTTACTTCCAGACGACCAATTTGCAGGGAAGGAATGGTGCTTAACGGGGCAAAAAAGTCGGCCAGCGATTTGTCGCTTTGCAGCCGGATATCGTTCAGGCGCAGATTCTCCACTACCCAGCTCCCGTCGGCATTGCGTTGCGCTACGCCGGTTAATGCTCCACGCGCCACGTCTGCGCCAATATTGCTAAGCGTCACCCGGTCATGGTCAATGCTGCCTTCAATCAAGACGTTGGTGGTCGGGACATCGTTGAGCGTCAACGAGCTGGCGCTGAGCTGAATTTGCGCTTTGCTGCCGAGAATTTTACCTGCCTCAGGGCTCCAGGGAATGACGCCGCCGTTAACGCGCTGGGCGCTGAGGTTCCACTCGCTACCGGGGCTGTTAAGCGCCATATCCTGCAATTGCAGGCGATCGGCCTGAAACGGCAGCGGCGCGGTTTGCTGGGAAAGATTCAGCGTGCCGTTTTGCAACAAAATGGTGTCTACGTGCAGCGGGTCGGTGATTTGTCGGCTACTGAGTCCAATATCGACCGTTTTGGCGACCAGCGTGGCGGGCTGACCATCCCGGCCAAAGGTGACGTTTTCCAGCAGAATATGGGAAGGGGAAGAAAACCGGTGATCGATGGCATCAAAGGCCAGATGGTAGCTGCTGTTCTGTGAAACCCAGGCGCTGACGTGCTCTGCGCCCCAGCGGGTTTGCAGTAGAAAATAAAGGCCGAGGATCGCCACTGCAAGGGCGATCAGCACGTAAAGAAGCAGCTTTCCAATAAATTTCATGGTCTTCCATCCCGCGAAGTGCACATAGTCAAGTTATGCACGATTTAGACGCAATGCTCAAGGCGGGAATGGTGAAAGAGCGTTACAGCGGCGTTGATTCAGATTCAACGCCGCATTTTGCTTATTGCTTCTCTGGTGGGAACACCAGGTTCAGAACGATAGCGGTAATACCGCCTGCGGCAATGCCGGAAGAGAGTAGGTTTTTCACCCAGTCCGGGGCGAACTGCAGGATCAACGGCTGCTGGGAGACGCCCAGGCCGACGGCCAGCGACAGCGCGATAATCAGAATCGCGCGGCGGTTCAGTGGCTCGCGGGACACAATACGCACGCCGGATGCGGCGATAGTACCGAACATTACCAGCGTTGCCCCGCCCAGTACTGGCTCAGGAATATGCTGTACAAAACCGCTGACCGCCGGGAACAGGCCCAGCGCGATCAACATCAACGCCACCACAAAACCGACGTAGCGGCTGGCAACGCCAGTTAACTGAATAACCCCGTTGTTCTGTCCAAAACAGGAATTCGGGAAGGTGTTGAACACAGCGGAAACAAACGAGTTCAGACCGTTCGCCAGCACGCCGCCTTTCAGGCGTTTCATATACAGCGGACCAGAAACCGGCTGCTCGGAGACATCAGAGGTGGCCGTAATATCGCCGATGGTTTCCAGCGAGGTGATCATAAAGACCAGCATCAGCGGCAGCAGTAAACTCCAGTCGATACCCAGGCCATAATACAGCGGCGTTGGCACCATTAGCAGGTCCTGGCTTACCGGTGCGGTATTTTGCGGCAGCATGTCCATAAACCAGGCCAGCAGATAGCCTGCCGCCATCGCAATCACCAATGACGCAACACGCAGGTAAGGGTTGCGTTGACGGTTAAGCAGGATGATTAGTGCCAGTACCACGCCTGCCAACAGTAAATTCTTCGGTGCACCAAAGGTGTTGTCGCTCATTGCGGCATAGCCACCACCAATTGATGTCAGACCCACCTGAATCAGCGACAGGCCGATAATCATCACCACCACGCCTGAGACCAATGGGGTAATGATCCGCCGCGCCAAATGCAGTACGCGTGAGATAACCATCTCGGTGCAGCTTGCCAGCATCAACGTACCGAACAGCGCCGCCATCATGGTTGGGACATCTGCGCCACCGGTTTTTAGCGCCGTACCGCCCATAATCAATGGCGCAACAAAGTTAAAGCTGGTGCCCTGAATGGATAGCAGCCCTGAGCCTACCGGCCCCCAGGCTTTGATCTGAATGATAGAAGCTACGCCGGAGGCGAACAGCGACATACTGATAATGTGTTGAGTATCCTGAGCCGGTAAACCAAGCGCCTGGCAAATTAACAGAGCGGGAGTAATTACCGCGACGAACATGGCCAGCAGATGCTGACAGGCGGCAAACAAGGTCTGGGCTAACGGGGGGCGATCTTCAAGACGGTAAATCAGTTCACTGTTGTGAGTCTGCGCAACCGGTTGCGCATTTGTTGACTCTACGGCGTTAACGGACATCAGAGGCAATCCCATGGTGGAAAAGCGGTGATTTTATCTGACCAGGGCAGAAAAGCAAACGTTTGCTAGCAGGTATTCTTAATATTTAAAACGGATAAACAAACATTTTTATATAACTTTTCATCATTTTCTGCTTAAAATCCACCCCGAAAACTCAATAAGAGCTAAAAATCGGTCTGGAATGCATCGTGCGTGATTGTGCTAAACGCACTAATGGAGCTGTAAATGTTTTATCTCGATACGTTATCAACGCTGGTTGCGGCAACCCTTGTGTTGCTGCTGGGACGTAAGCTCGTCCAGTCTGTTTCCTTCCTGAAAAAATACACCATTCCCGAACCCGTAGCGGGCGGCCTGCTGGTGGCGATTGCGCTGCTGGTGCTGAAAAAAAGCATGGGCTGGGAAGTGAACTTCGATATGACCCTGCGCGATCCGTTGATGCTGGCCTTCTTCGCCACTATCGGTCTGAACGCCAATATCGCAAGTTTGCGTGCTGGCGGCCGCGTGGTGGGTATTTTTCTGATTGTGGTTGTTGGCCTGTTGCTGATGCAAAACGCCATCGGTATTGGTATGGCGACCCTGCTGGGTCTGGACCCGCTGATGGGTCTGATCGCTGGCTCGATCACCCTCTCTGGTGGACACGGAACCGGGGCCGCATGGAGCAAGCTGTTTATTGAACGTTATGGCTTCACCAATGCGACTGAAGTGGCGATGGCTTGCGCAACGTTTGGTCTGGTATTGGGTGGGCTGATTGGTGGCCCGGTGGCACGCTATCTGGTCAAACACTCCACCACGCCAGACGGTATGCCGGACGATCAGGCTGTGCCGACCGCATTTGAAAAACCGGACGTCGGACGTATGATCACCTCACTGGTGCTGATTGAAACCATCGCGCTGATCGCTATCTGTCTGACGGTGGGTAAAATCGTTGCGCAAATGCTGGTTGGAACGGTGCTGGAACTGCCGACCTTCGTTTGCGTGCTGTTTGTGGGGGTGATCCTCAGCAATGGTCTGGCGCTACTGGGCTTTTACCGGGTGTTCGAACGTGCGGTTTCTGTGCTGGGTAACGTTAGTCTGTCACTGTTCCTGGCGATGGCGCTGATGAGCCTGAAGCTATGGGAACTGGCTTCTCTGGCCTTGCCGATGCTGGCAATCCTGGTTGTGCAGACCATTTTCATGGCTCTGTATGCGATATTCGTTACCTGGCGCATGATGGGTAAGAACTACGATGCCGCTGTGCTGGCTGCCGGACACTGCGGTTTTGGCCTCGGCGCGACGCCGACGGCGATTGCCAACATGCAGGCGATTACCGAACGCTTTGGGCCATCCCATATGGCGTTTCTGGTGGTGCCGATGGTGGGGGCATTCTTTATCGATATCGTCAACGCGCTGGTGATTAAGCTGTATCTGCTGTTACCGATTTTTGCGCAATAACGGCTGTGCGGCGGGGTAACATCCGCCGCCGCTATGAATCGACTATGCGTTGGAGTAGCGTTCGGTTTCCGGCATCCAGCGCTCTATTAGCGCCACGGCCTGTTGCGGATAGCGTTCGTGAATATGGCGAGCAATGCGCTGAACTTCCGGGATAATCGCCTGATCACGCAGTAGATCTGCGACCTTGAATTCTGCCGTTCCGGTCTGGCGAGTACCTAACAGCTCGCCGGGGCCGCGAATCTCTAAATCTTTTTGCGCAATCACGAACCCGTCGTTGCTGTCTCGCAGAACCTGCAAGCGTTTCTGCGCGGTTTTAGACAGCGGTGATTTGTACAGCAGGACGCAGTGGGAGGCCACCGCGCCACGACCTACGCGGCCACGTAGCTGATGCAGCTGGGCCAGGCCCAGGCGCTCCGGGTTTTCAATAATCATCAGGCTGGCGTTTGGCACGTCCACGCCCACTTCAATCACCGTGGTGGCAACCAACAGATGCAGTTCACCCTGCTTAAAGGCCGCCATTACTGACTGCTTCTCGGCGGGCTTCATACGGCCGTGTACCAGGCCAATATTGAGTTCTGGCAGCGCAATCTTAAGCTCTTCCCACGTTGCTTCTGCTGCCTGAGCTTCTAACAGATCAGACTCTTCAATCAGCGTACAGACCCAGTATGCCTGGCGCGCTTCGTGGGTACAGGCGTTGCGCACACGATCAATAATATCGCTGCGGCGGGTATACGGAATGGCGACCGTGGTGACCGGGGTACGTCCCGGTGGGAGTTCATCAATTACTGAGGTGTCGAGATCGGCATAGGCGGTCATCGCCAGCGTGCGCGGGATTGGCGTGGCAGTCATGATGAGCTGGTGCGGGTGGAAACCCTGCTGCTGACCTTTTTCCCACAGCGCCAGACGCTGATGCACCCCGAAGCGGTGCTGTTCGTCGATGATAACCAGTGCCAGACCGTTGAACTGAACCTGTTCCTGGAAAATTGCATGGGTACCGACAATCATCTGCACCTGACCGCTGGCGATGGCTTCCTGTTGCGCCAGACGCGCTTTGCCTTTCTGCTTGCCCGCCAGCCAGCCCACTTCAACGCCCAGCGGTGCGAACCAGCTGCGGAAGTTATTCGCATGTTGTTCAGCCAATAATTCGGTGGGGGCCATCAGCGCAACCTGCTTCCCATGTGCGATAGCGCGCAGGGCGGCTAACGCCGCAACCAGCGTTTTACCGGAGCCGACATCACCCTGTACCAGGCGCATCATTGGGACATCCAGTGCCATATCACGTTCGATCTCCGCGGTAACGCGAGCCTGTGCGCCAGTCGGTTTAAATGGTAGCGCCGCCAACAGCTTATCTTTCAGCGCATTGTTTGCGCTCAGCGGCTGGGCATGAAAACGCTGCGCCCCGGCGCGTAATGCCAGCATGCTGAGATTATGCGCCAGCAGTTCTTCGAGAATCAGACGTCGCTGCGCCGGATGTTGTCCTGTTTCCAGATCGCTGAGTTGCAGCGACGGTGGAGGGCGGTGCAACGTGCGCAGTGCTTCGGGCAGGCTCATCATGCCCTGTAACAGCTCTGGCGGTAGCAGTTCGGCAATGGCGCAAGTATCGAGCAGATCCAGTGCCTGATCGGTCAGCTTGCGCAGCGTGGCCTGCTTCACGCCTTCGGTAGTCGGATAAACAGGGGTCAGCGTTTCCTGTAATTCCGGCGTGCTGAGATCGCCCTGCACACGGTATTCCGGGTGGATCATCTCTGCGCCGTATTTCCCGCGTTTGGCTTCACCGTAGGCCAGCACCCGGCGGCCGGTGGCTAGGCTGTTTTTCATTGCTGCGCTGAAGTTGAAAAAGCGCAT
Source organism: Citrobacter sp. Cf136 (assembly GCF_030333815.1). Classification (NCBI taxonomy): domain Bacteria; kingdom Pseudomonadati; phylum Pseudomonadota; class Gammaproteobacteria; order Enterobacterales; family Enterobacteriaceae; genus Citrobacter; species Citrobacter sp. Cf136. The sequence goes on from NZ_JAOWFE010000041.1 coordinate 309,594, forward strand.
GGTGAGAATGCCGGAGCCATCGCTGATCTGACAGGTCATCATCCGGCGGCCACCGAAGGTGATATTGCAGTTCAGCACTTCGCCTTCAACGGTGGCATAGACGCCCGGCAGCAGTTCGCCAATTGGGTACAGATGGGTACGGTCTTCGTAACGCAGGGGGAGGTGTAGCAGGAGGTCCTGTACGGTGTGCAGGCCAATTTTCGCCAGTTTACTGCTTTGCGCTGCGCCAACGCCGGTCAGAGAGTTGAGTGGGATGGCATCCAGTAAACGGCCTTTCATCGCGTTTATCTCGCAGACTGCATAGTGGCCCACCACGTTGCATCGGCTTCAATTTCGCCCTGCGTGTTTACGTGAGGGTAGGGAAGACCTTTGCGCTTAGCGACATTCGCCAGCACCGGATAACCGCCTTCAAACAGTAAGCGCTGCTGCTCGTCTTGTGGCAGCATGCTGTTTTCTCGTCGGTACATCCCAGCGTTTTGCCGCTGGCGTTGTGCTTCGTACAGAATCAGCGCGGAGGCGACCGAAACGTTCAACGACTGCACCATGCCAGTCATGGGAATGATGATGTCCTGATCAGCCAGATCCAACGCTTCCTGAGTGATGCCGGTTTTCTCCTGGCCCATCAGGATGCAGGTGGGGCGTGTGTAATCAATCTCGCGAAAATCCACGGCTTTATCTGACAGATGAGTTGCCAGAACCTGCATGCCGCGGTTTTTTAAATGTGTGACCGCATCACCAATAGTAAGGTGAGTTTTCACCTGCACCCAACTGTTGCTGCCTGCAGCAGAAGAGGCCATGGTGCGCATACGGCTACCCGGCCAGACGGCGTGGACTTCATGCACGCCGACCGCATCTGCAGTACGAATGATAGCGGAAACGTTATGAGGTTTGTGGACCTCTTCCATGCAGACGGTCAGATCTGGCTGACGACGTGCGAGCATTTCGCGGATACGTGCATAGCGCTGTTCATTCATAAAACGTGTTCTAGTTACGGTTACGGGTGACTTTTATCACGTCCGGCATGACGCGGATTTTGCGCATGATATTTGCCAGGTGCACGCGATCGCGAGCGGTCAAGCGAATAAAGGCGCTATAGACGCGACCATCTTTCTCTTCCGTATTCAGGCTTTGAATATTGGAGGTGGTCGTGTTGATTGCCGCCGTCAGGTTCGCCAAAGCACCCTGGTGGTTAAACATATCCACCTTAATCTCAGTGATGAATTCCTGCTCTGTTTCTTTATCCCATTCCACCGCCATAAATTTCTCTGGCTCTTTCTGGTAGCCACGAATATTACGGCAGGACTCATGGTGAATCACCAGACCTTTACCCGGACTGACGTGGGCAATGATGGGATCGCCTGGAATTGGACGGCAGCATTTCGCGAAGGTGATCAGCACGCCGTCTGCACCTTTGATCGGCAGATGACCATGGCCAGATTGTGCCGGTACGTTCGCTGTTGCTTCGCCCTGCTGGAGGTTTTTCGCTACCACCACGCTCATGGCATTACCCAGACCGATTTCTGCGAGCAGATCGTCAAGAGTGGCGAGCTTCATGCGCTCAAGCTCACGCTGGATGCTCTCTGGCGGGATCTCAGCCAGTTTACGGCTACCGCCCAAGGCATGGTTGAGCAGTCGACGGCCCAGACTGACGGAATCATCGCGCTTGAGGTTTTTCAGCAGTTGGCGAATCTTGGCGCGCGCTTTCGAACTGACGACGAAGTTGAGCCACGCGGCATTCGGGCGCGCACCCGGGGCGGTAATAATCTCAACTGTCTGACCGCTAAAGAGCGGTTGTGAAAGCGGGTAAGGCTGTCTGTCGACGCGCGCGCCGACGCAAGCGTGACCGATATCGGTATGCACGGCGTAGGCGAAGTCGACAGGCGTTGCACCGGCGGGCAGTTCGACAATGCGCCCTTCCGGTGTGAAAACATAAATCTCATCCGGGAAGAGATCAGATTTAACGCTTTCAATAAATTCAAACGAGCTACCGGCGCTCTGCTGCAGTTCCAGCAGGCTTTGCATCCAGCGCTGAGCGCGGATTTGCGCAGTGGTGCTGCTTTCGCCGCCGTGCTCTTTGTAAGCCCAGTGCGCTGCGACACCCATCTCTGCCATCTGGTCCATGTCTTCAGTACGAATCTGTACTTCAACCGGGACGCCATGAGGGCCGATCATTGAGGTGTGCAAAGACTGATATCCGTTCGCTTTTGGGATGGCAATATAGTCTTTCACGCGGCCAGGACGTGGTTTGTACAGGCTGTGCATCTGGCCGAGTACGCGATAGCAGGTATCGGAATCATGAACGATGACGCGAAATGCGTAGATATCCATGATGGAGTGAAAACGCTGCTCTTTGAGCACCATTTTGCAGTAAATAGAGTACAGGTGCTTCTCACGCCCGCTTACGCGACACGGAATACCTGCCTCCTGCAAACGCCCTTCGATTTCCGAGAGGATTTTTTGGATCATCTCTTTGCGGTTGCCGCGAGCGGCTTTAACCACTTCTTTAATCACGCGATAGCGGTTCGGGTACAGCGCTTCAAAACCCAGCTCTTCCAGCTCGGTTTTAATGTGATGAATACCTAAACGGTGTGCCAGCGGACTATAGATTTCGAGGGTTTCACGGGCGATTCGGCGACGCTTGTCCGGGCGTAATGAGCCCAGCGTGCGCATATTGTGGGTACGGTCGGCAAGTTTGATGAGAATGACGCGGATATCCTGCACCATCGCCATAATCATCTTGCGAAAGTTTTCGGCTTGCGCCTCTTTCTTATCGCGAAACTTAAGCTTATCAAGCTTCGATACCCCTTCTACCAGCTCTGCAACGCTTTTACCAAAAAGCTGTTCCATGTCCTGATAGGTGGCTGGGGTATCTTCAATCACGTCATGCAGCAGCGCAGCCATCAGCGTTTCGTAGTCGAGTTTCATCTCGGCCAGAATGCAGGCTACCGCTACCGGGTGCGTGATATAGGGTTCACCGCTTGAACGTGTCTGGCCCTCGTGAGCGTCACGTGCAACGAGATACGCCTGCCGAAGACGCTTAATCTGGTCTTCCGGCAGGTAGTTTTGAATCAGTTGATTCAGGCTTTCAAACAGATACAAGGGCGACCCGCTTTGTGATTAACGACGACCTTCAGCAATAGCGGTAACGGCTTGTAATTCAGCGGCTTCCTGCTCTTGCTGTTCCTGGCGCTCACGCACGTCGAGGATCTGGTTGTTGATCAGACCTTCTTCGATTTCGCGCAGCGCGATAACGGTAGTTTTATCGTTTTCTTCCGGTACGAGCGGATCCTTTCCGCCTACCTGCATCTGACGAGCGCGACGCGCGGCGACCAGTACCAGGTCAAAACGGTTACCAATTTTCTCTACAGCGTCCTGAACAGTTACGCGTGCCATACTTAAAATGCTCCACAGGTGAAGAAATGACTGGGCATGATACTGAATGTGGGTTCAGTCTGCCAACAGTTTGCTGATTAAAGCGTCATGACGCTGCTTTTGGCGGCTCATGCGCAGACGTTCGGCGCGAATGATGGTTTTCAAATCGCCCAGGGCGGTATCGAAATCATCGTTCACAATAAGATAATCATATTCGGCGTAATGGCTCATTTCTGCAACAGCTTGCGCCATACGTTTTGCGATCACGTCTTCGCTATCCTGACCGCGGCCACGCAGACGGCGGTCCAGCTCAATCTTAGATGGCGGCAAAATAAAAATACTGCGCGCATGCGGCATTTTTTCGCGAATTTGCTGCGCACCTTGCCAGTCGATATCTAAAAAGACGTCTACGCCGGATGCTAATACTTGCTCAATGGTTTCACGTGAGGTGCCGTAGTAATTACCGAAAACCTCCGCGTGTTCCAGGAACGCGTCTCTGCCAATCATGGTTCTGAATTCATCATGGTTCACAAAAAAATAGTGTTCACCGTGCACTTCCCCTGGGCGCGGTGCGCGCGTGGTGTGCGAAACAGAAACCTGGGTGTCATACAACGGTTGGGTCTTTAATAAAGCCTGAATCAGGCTGGATTTACCCGCGCCACTGGGGGCAGAAACAATATAAAGCGTGCCTTGAGCCATGAGTATCTTAATGTATGTGATTGTCGAAAGAGAGCCTACATACGGGCTTATTATACACGTAGCCGCTATGTGACGTAGCCCTTGTCACACTTTTTGCGCATGTTTATTGCGTTTTGCGTATCAGTTTCCTGTTTTATCGATGATTTGCAGCAATACGTGCAAATGTCAGGAACGTTGCTCGCAGGATGCTTTTTTGCCGCTCTGTTTCCCTATTATTTCGCGCTATACCTGCCAGGAAATGCAGTGCTCAGCGGAGGTAACATGGGATTATGGAAAGGCATAGGGCTGGTTTTGCTAATGGGGTATCTACCCGCATGGGCGGTATGCCCCGTCTGGTCACCTGCCAGGGCAAACGAGGAAATTTCACGACTACAGCAGCAGATAACACAGTGGAATGACAGTTACTGGAAACAGGGTGAAAGTGCCGTAGATGACGGCGTTTATGACCAGCTCAATGCGCAATTAATTCAATGGCAGCGCTGTTTTGGTGATGAAGTTCCACCAGATCTGTCTGCGCCACCAATGGGTGGCACAGTATCGCACCCCGTTCCCCACACGGGTGTTCGAAAACTTGCCGATAAGCAAGCGCTACAGCAATGGATGCACGCGCGCAGCGATCTCTGGGTGCAACCGAAGGTGGATGGCGTGGCAGTGACGTTAGTCTATCGCAATGGCAATCTGGTACGGGCGATTAGCCGTGGTAATGGCCTGAAAGGCGAAGACTGGACGCAAAAGGTTCTTCAGATCCCTTCCGTACCACATTCCACCAAGGGGAATCTCGCTAACAGTACGTTGCAAGGTGAGATTTTTTTGCAGCAAGAGGGGCATATTCAGAAGCAGAGAGGGGGAATGAACACCCGCTCGAAGGTTGCTGGATTGATGATGCGCCAGAGCAATCAGGAATTATTAGGCTCGCTGGCTATTTTTATCTGGGCCTGGCCCGATGGTCCTGCGGTCATGTCTGAAAGACTGGAGCAGCTCACTGCTGCCGGGTTCAGTTTCACGCAACATTTTACCAAGGCCGTGAAGAGTGCGGATGACGTAGAGCAAGTGCGAGCAAAGTGGTGGACTTCAGGATTACCTTTTGTCACTGATGGCGTGGTCGTGCGAACAGGAAAAGAGCCGCAGGCGCGATACTGGCTACCCGGACAGGGAGACTGGCTGGCTGCGTGGAAATATCCTCCCGTGGCCAGGGTATCTGAGGTAACCGGTATTCAGTTCTCCGTTGGTAAAAGCGGGAAAATTGCGGTGGTAGCATTGCTGACTCCCGTCATGCTGGATGATAAACGCGTACAGCGCGTCAATATTGGCTCCGTTCGACGCTGGAATGAATGGGATATCGCGCCTGGCGATCAGATTCTGGTGAGCCTGGCCGGACAAGGGATCCCCCGTATAGATGAGGTGGTCTGGCGCAGTACCCAGCGTAGTAAGCCAGTGCCACCTGAGGGGCGCTTCAATTCATTAACCTGTTTTTATGCCACAGCGGAGTGCCAGGAACAGTTTGTTGCCAGACTGGTCTGGCTGGGGGCCAAAGAGGTGCTGGGGCTGGAGGACATCGGCGAGGCGGGATGGCGGGAGCTCCACCAGGTGTATCGTTTTGAGCATATCTTTTCCTGGCTCGGGCTAACTCAGGAACAACTACAGTCCACATTTGGTGTAAGCAAAGGGGAGAAGTTATGGCATCAATTCAACCTGTCACGCGATCTTCCGTTCACGCGCTGGGTGATTGCCATGGGAATACCGTTAACACAGGCAACGCTGAATGCCTGCAGGGATGGTTCGTGGCAGCAATTGCAAGAACGCGATGAACAAAGCTGGCGGCAGCTTCCTTTCATGGGGGAGCAGCGGGCACGGCAGGTTATTCAGTGGCTGGAGGATCGAGAGGTCACAGCGCTGAGCAACTGGTTAGCTGCTCAGCGGATCGCGGGATTTATGCCTTAATGGCCTTCATGGCGATAGTAAAATACTGGCAGACCTAACTTCAGGCGCAGCGCCAGTAGTCGGGCGGTAAAGCCGAAGAGCAGGGTAGAGATAACCACCACATCATGACTGGAGACATAATGCTGCAGCACGATGTACAGCACGGCAGCGGCAAATGATACGCCGGCATACAGTTCTTTCTGGAACACCAGCGGGATGCGTTTGCAGAACATATCGCGTAATACGCCACCGAAAACCCCGGTAGTGACCGCAGCGACCACGGCGATAATCGGTCCATGGCCCATATCCAGTGCCACCTGAGCCCCGATAATAGAAAAGACCACCAGGCCCAGCGCATCCAGTACGAGGAATATTTTGCGCAGATAGGGCATCACGGGAGCAATAATAGTGGTCAGTACCGCGGCAGTGGCTACGATAATGACGTATTCAGGGTGCTTTACCCAGCCGAGCGGATAATGGCCGAGAAGAATATCGCGTACTGAACCACCGCCAATGGCTGTCGCGGTGGCAATGATAATGACGCCAAATGTATCCATACGACGACGCCCAGCCGCAAGCGCACCGGTCATGGCTTCGGCAGTAATACCAATTAAGTATAACACGTGTAACAGCATGTATTCCCCCTGATTTGCTGGGGGCTAAGGTTAACGATTTGTGCGCACTGTCACGATTGAGATTTTCTAAGGTGAAGTGATTTTAATAACTACAGCTAATGCGAAATTGTTGTAAACACGTTATGGCATGCGCTTTGTGATATGAGTGGTGACAATAAATGATGAGAAAATATAAGTCTGGTCGCATAGATGAGAACTGATAGCGTCGGGAAAAGCACGTAGCGCCGCCGTTTATTGACGGGCTACGTGAGATGGTGACTTACTCGATATTCTGAATTTGCTCGCGCATTTGCTCGATCAATACCTTCAGTTCAATTGCGGAGTTAGTCACTTCGGCATTGATAGACTTCGATGCCAGAGTATTCGACTCACGGTTGAATTCCTGCATCATGAAGTCCAGACGACGGCCAACCGCCTCTTTTTTCTTCAGAATGTTGTAGGTTTCTTTGACGTGAGCTTCCAGACGATCCAGTTCTTCAGCCACGTCGATACGCTGTGCCATCAGCACCAGTTCTTGCTCAAGGCGGTTATTTTCCAGTTGCACCTGAGCATCTTCCAGTTTGGCTACCAGACGCTCGCGCTGCCATTGCAGGATTTCCGGCATATGCGCACGTACCTTCGTCACTTCGGCGCTGACGCCTTCCAGACGCTGCTCGATCAACGCCTTCAGTGCCTGACCTTCGGTTTCACGCGCAACGATAAAGTCATCCAGCGTACCGTCAAGCGCGGCGAGGATTTCGGCGGCAATGGCGTCCAGATCTTGCTCCTGGGCTGCCATTACGCCTGGCCAACGCAGGATATCAACCGGGTTAATTTCACCTTCATCACTCTGCATTTTGACCCAGTTAGCAGCGCTAACGAGCTGTTTAGCGAGTTTTTCATTCAGAATCAGCTCGCCTTGTGCACTGGCATCAGGCTCAAAACGCAGCGTACATTCGACTTTACCGCGCGTCAGACGCGTGCGGATACGTTCGCGAACTACGGGTTCGAGACTACGGAACTGCTCCGGCAGGCGAAAATAAGTTTCCAGATAACGCTGGTTTACCGAGCGCATTTCCCAGGTAGCGCTACCCCATTCACCCTTGATTTCACGCCGGGCGTAGGCGGTCATGCTGCGGATCATAGACGTTCCTGTTTTTAAAGATGAGATGGGAGGATTATAGCCATCCACGTCTTGTCAGGATAGGAATAACAGTCGGAAGTCCGTATAATGCGCAGCCACATTCGTTTCAAGCCGGAGATTTTATCATGCGTCCAGCAGGTCGTAGTGCCAATCAGGTGCGTCCCGTCACCCTGACCCGTAATTATACAAAACACGCTGAAGGCTCCGTGCTGGTCGAATTTGGTGATACCAAAGTGCTATGTACCGCTTCTATTGATGAAGGCGTACCGCGTTTTCTGAAAGGTCAGGGCCAGGGTTGGATCACCGCAGAATATGGCATGCTGCCACGCGCCACACACACCCGTAACGCCCGTGAAGCGGCGAAAGGTAAGCAGGGCGGTCGTACCATGGAAATCCAGCGTCTGATCGCTCGCGCGTTGCGTGCTGCCGTTGACCTGAAGACGCTCGGTGAGTTCACCATTACGCTGGACTGCGATGTTATCCAGGCAGATGGCGGTACGCGCACCGCATCAATTACCGGTGCATGCGTTGCGTTGGCGGATGCGCTTAACAAGCTGGTCGCGAGCGGTAAACTGAAAACTAACCCGATGAAAGGGATGGTCGCAGCGGTTTCCGTGGGCATTGTTAACGGTGAAGCGCTCTGTGACCTCGAGTACGTTGAAGACTCTGCTGCAGAAACCGATATGAACGTAGTGATGACTGAAGACGGTCGCATTATAGAGGTTCAGGGCACGGCGGAAGGTGAGCCATTCAGCCATGAAGAACTTCTCACCCTACTGGCGTTGGCCCGAGGGGGAATCGAATCCATTGTAGCGACGCAGAAGGCGGCGTTAGAAAATTGATTTTAAAGGCGACTGATGAGTCGCCTTTTTTTTGTCTGTAATAAAGTGAGATGAGGAGCGAATCCATGAAACCGTATCAGCGCCAGTTTATTGAGTTTGCGCTTAGCAAGCAGGTACTAAAGTTTGGCGAGTTTACGCTGAAATCCGGGCGTAAAAGCCCCTATTTCTTCAACGCCGGACTGTTTAATACCGGGCGCGACCTGGCTCTGTTAGGCCGTTTTTACGCCGAAGCGCTGGTGGATTCCGGTATTGAGTTCGATTTGCTGTTTGGCCCAGCGTACAAAGGTATTCCGATTGCGACTACAACGGCCGTTGCGCTGGCTGAACACCACGATAAAGATTTGCCGTACTGCTTTAACCGTAAAGAGGCGAAGACCCACGGTGAAGGTGGCAATCTGGTCGGTAGCGCACTTGAGGGGCGCGTGATGCTGGTGGATGATGTTATCACCGCAGGTACGGCGATTCGTGAGTCGATGGAAATTATCCAGGCGAATGGCGCCACTCTGGCGGGGGTACTGATTTCTCTCGATCGTCAGGAACGCGGTCGCGGCGAGATTTCCGCTATTCAGGAAGTGGAACGTGATTACGGTTGCAAAGTGATCTCTATTATCACCCTGAAAGACCTGATTGCGTATCTGGAAGAGAAACCGGAGATGGCGGAGCACCTGGCGGCAGTACGAGCCTATCGCGAAGCATACGGTGTATAAGGACAGCCGGATAGCGCTGCGCTGATCCGGCCTACGCATTTACCGGGCCTACGGTTTACGTAGGCCGGACAAGACGAAATCGCTACTGCAATTGAGCGGCAACCAACGGCCAGCGGGTGTCAAAATCATCCGTTGGGCGGTATTTAAATTCGCTACGTACAAACCGGGATAGCATACCTTCGCAGAAAGCCAGTAACTGGCTGGCCAGAAGCGTTTCATCCACGGTGTAGCCTTCACCTTCACGCATTCTTTTTTCTCGCAGAACCTGGCGCAACTGCGCTTCAATGCGCTCAAAAAGTTGGTTAATGCGACCTTGCAGACGGTCTTGCTCGAACATCAACGCGTGTCCGGTCAGAATTCGCGTCAGGCCCGGATTACGCTCACCAAACCCTAAAATCAGCAGAACGATCAGACGCAGACGCGCGCTGGTGTCCTTTTCATCTTTCAAAATCAGATTGATACGCGTAATCAGACTATCTTCGATAAACTCAATCAGGCTATCGAACATACGGGTCTTGCTGGGGAAATGGCGATACAATGCCGCTTCGGATACGCCAACTGAGGCTGCCAGCTTTGCTGTGGTGATGCGTTGGCTACCATCGCTGGACTCAAGCATCAGTGCCAGAGACTGAAGTATTTCTTCGCGACGATTCCTTTTCGCAGTTTGCTTTTCTACCATGTTACAAAATACCCCTGAAAATAAGCTCTTGCCAGGCAGGCATCCACACAGCGACCGCAAACTGTTGTTTGCGGTGTGTTATTGCGTTATTACGCTATGGGATACTTTTCTGCGGGTTACTTGCGCCCGGAATGGCCGAAGCCACCTTCGCCACGATCGGTGGCTTCAAACTCTTCCACCAGATTAAATTCAGCCTGCACGACCGGTACAAATACCATCTGCGCGATACGTTCGCCCGGCTCAATAGTGAAGCTGTCCTGACCACGGTTCCAGATGGACACCATCAGTTGGCCCTGGTAGTCGGAATCAATCAAACCAACCAGATTGCCCAGCACGATACCGTGCTTATGGCCCAATCCGGAGCGCGGGAGCATCACCGCTGCCAGAGAAGGATCGGCAATGTGGATAGCTAACCCGGTTGGCACCAGCGTTGTTGCGCCCGGTGCCAATTCTACGGTGTCATCAAGACAAGCACGCAGGTCAAGTCCGGCAGAACCAGAAGTGGCGTACGTCGGGAGCGGAAATTGTTGCCCAACGCGCGGGTCCAGAATCTTAACGTCGATTTTTTTCATCATAACGGGTCACGATCTCGTCGAGTAATAATTGGCCCAGGAGTTCTTTACGCTCAAGCGGTAAGACTTTGTCTCCATCCTGCCAAAAAAGGTGTAATGCGTTGCTATCGCTGTTAAACCCTTGAGTTGACAGCGAAACGTCGTTCGCACAGATCACATCAAGGTTTTTGCGGATGCGTTTTTGCCGGGCATATTCTTCCACATTATTTGTTTCGGCGGCAAACCCAACGACAAAAGGACGGTTAGCATCCAGTGCGGCAACACCGGCGATAATGTCCGGGTTTTTGACCATTTTTACTGTTAATTCATCACCCTGCGTCGCTTGTTTTTTTATTTTTTCGTGGGCGACAGTTTCAGCGCGATAATCAGCGACTGCAGCGCAGCCGATAAAAATATGCTGTTGTTGCACTGCAGACTGCACAGCGGCTTCCATTTCCAACGCGGTCATCACATCAACCCGCTGAACAAATGGTGGTGTGGATAACGAAACCGGACCCGATACCAGTGTGACGTTTGCCCCGCGCTTTGCTGCAGCGGCCGCGATAGCAAATCCCATCTTCCCGGAGCTATGGTTGGAAATATAACGCACGGGATCAAGCGGTTCACGCGTCGGGCCCGCCGTAATCATGATGTTGAGATGTTGCAGATCGTTGACAGGCGAAAAATGTTCTGCCGCCATATCCACAATCGTTAACGGATCCAGCATACGTCCAGGACCGACATCGCCACATGCCTGGCTACCGCTGTCTGGGCCCCAAATGAGCAAACCGCGTGAGGCAAGAATACCCAGATTGTGCTGGGTCGCGGCAGCGCGATACATCTGCTGGTTCATGGCTGGCAGTACAGCAACAGAAGCAGGCGTTGCCAGACAAATCGTTGACACCAGGTCGTTGGCCATACCTGCGGCGACACGAGCAATCAGGTCTGCTGTAGCGGGCGCCAGGATGACCAAATCGGCCCATTTTCCCAGCTCAATGTGGCCCATCGCAGCTTCGGCTGCGGGATCAAGCAGGCTGTCGGAAACGGGATAACCTGAAACTGCCTGTAAACTCAGGGGAGTAATAAATGCTTTTGCCGCTTCGGTCATCGCCACGCGGACGTCAGCGCCGCGTTCCCGTAAACGACGCACCAGCTCAGGGGTCTTGTACGCAGCAATACCGCCACTGACGCCAAGTACGATTTTTTTACCGGCCAGGCTCATCATGATCTTTCCTGTTGGGTTTCACCAGAAGGCGGATATTTTATCACAATCCGCAATTTGTCGTGCTTTTGACCGCCTTCTACTTTGCGAGGCACTACGAAGAAGTGAAAACAGCGCGTCGATTCACCGTCGGTGTTATGCCACTATGCGGACGCGAAAGGAGGGAAAAATATGGACAATACAGGAAGTATGATGCCCAGGGAAAAGCTGTTGGCACAGGGGGCCAGTTCGCTGACTGATGTTGAGTTACTGGCGCTTTTTTTACGTACCGGCATTCAGGGTAAAGATGTGCTTACGCTAGCGAAAGAGATGCTTCAGCATTTTGAGTCGTTGTATGGCTTGTTGTCTGCTGATTACATGGATTTTAGCTATGTTCCGGGAATCGGTATCGCGAAGTATGCACAGTTGAAGGGTATTGCGGAGCTGGCAAGACGCTACTACAACGTGCGAGTGATAGAGGAGCGTGCTTTACTTAGCCCGGAAATGGCGCGTGAATTTCTGCAAAGCCAGCTCTCGCAAGAGGAACGCGAGATCTTTCTGGTGATCTTTATGGATTCTCAACATCAAGTGATTAAACACAGCAAACTTTTTTCCGGGACACTAAGCCACGTCGAGGTACATCCGCGAGAAATTGTCCGCGAAGCGATAAAAATGAATGCTTCCGCCGTGATCCTTGCGCATAATCACCCTTCGGGGTGTGCAGAGCCGAGTAAAGCAGATAAACTCATCACCGAGCGTGTTGTGAAATGCTGTCAGTTCATGGATATCCGGGTGCTTGATCATCTGGTCATTGGGCGCGGAGAGTACGTTTCTTTTGCGGAACGCGGTTGGATTTAACGCACTTTACGCGATCCATCGGGATCTTTGTCTGTTCGGGACTTGAGCATAACGCCGGGTCAGCGTATACTACGCCACCTTTGAGAATCTCGGGTTTGGCATTTGGGCCTGGCAATCGAGAGTTCACTTAGAACTATGCGATGACCGGGCTGTAAAGCCTGACGAGGCGCCGATACCCCATACGAAGCTCGAGCTAATTTGATTTTTGGAGAATAGACATGTCCCGAGTCTGCCAAGTTACTGGCAAGCGTCCGGTGACCGGTAACAACCGTTCCCACGCACTGAACGCGACTAAACGCCGTTTCCTGCCGAACCTGCACTCTCACCGTTTCTGGGTTGAGAGCGAGAAGCGTTTTGTCACCCTGCGTGTATCTGCTAAAGGTATGCGTGTAATTGATAAGAAAGGCATCGAAACAGTTCTGTCTGAACTGCGTGCCCGTGGCGAAAAGTACTAAGTACTAAGAGGAAATAAATCATGGCTAAAGGTATTCGTGAGAAAATCAAGCTGGTTTCTTCTGCTGGTACTGGTCATTTCTATACCACTACGAAGAACAAACGTACTAAGCCGGAAAAACTGGAACTGAAAAAATTCGATCCAGTTGTACGCCAGCACGTACTGTACAAAGAAGCTAAAATCAAATAATTTTAGTTTCGATGTAGCAAAAAACCTCGCCTCGGCGGGGTTTTTTGTTTTCTGGCCGTCCCCATATTAATGAGACCTGATACACCGCCGGAGATACTATGCCTGAATTACCTGAAGTCGAAACCAGTCGCCGTGGGATTGAGCCGCATCTGGTGGGGGCAACGATTATGCACGCGACTGTGCGTAACGGTCGTTTGCGTTGGCCGGTATCAGAGGAAATCTATCGCCTGAGCGATAAACCTGTCCTGAGCGTACAGCGGCGCGCAAAATACCTGCTTCTGGAGCTGCCGGATGGCTGGGTAATCATTCATCTGGGGATGTCGGGTAGTTTGCGTATCCTTCCTGAAGAGCTTCCGGCAGATAAGCACGACCACGTTGACTTAGTGATGAGCAATGGCAAAGTTCTACGTTATACCGACCCCCGTCGCTTTGGTGCCTGGCTGTGGACTAAAGAGCTGGATGGACATAATGTCCTCGCCCATCTTGGCCCTGAGCCGCTGAGTGACGATTTCAACGCCGGTTATCTACAGCAGAAATGTGCAAAGAAGAAAACGGCGATTAAACCCTGGCTGATGGATAACAAGCTGGTGGTGGGGGTGGGAAACATCTATGCCAGCGAGTCGCTGTTTGCGGCTGGTATCCATCCTGACCGTCTGACATCATCGCTGTCGAAAGATGAGTGTGAACTGCTGGTACGCGTTATCAAGGCGGTTTTGCTGCGTTCTATCGAGCAGGGCGGGACGACGCTGAAGGACTTTCTGCAAAGTGACGGTAAGCCGGGCTATTTTGCCCAGGAGCTGCAGGTCTATGGGAGAGAAGGTGAACCTTGCCGCGCATGTGGCGCACCGATTGTTGCGACAAAACACGCCCAGCGTACAACGTTCTATTGCCGTCGCTGTCAGAAATAGTTTCATTGCTGGCCGGATGCAGCATCCGGCCAGGCACATTACTTCAACTTACTCATTAACGCCTGATGGACGTTTTCCGGCAGAAAGTGCGTCACATCACCCTGATGGCGGGCGACTTCTTTCACCAGTGACGATGAGATAAATGACCACTCTTTAGACGGCATCAGAAAGACGCTTTCCAGTTGCGGCATTAGGTGGCGGTTCATGTGCGCCAGCTGCATTTCATACTCAAAATCTGCTACCGCGCGTAGGCCTCGGATCAGAATGTTAGCCTGATTATCACGGGCAAAATTTGCCATTAAGTCGCTGAATCCCAGAACTTCCACATTGCCGAGATGCGCCGTTGCCTGTTGCGCCAGCTCGACGCGCTCTTCAAGGGTAAACATCGGTTTTTTACTGGGACTTGCGGCAATCGCCAGGATCACGTGATCGAACATGCTGGTCGCACGCGTCACGATATCAAGATGGCCGTTAGTTATGGGATCAAAGGTTCCTGGATAAATCGCCCGTTTTTGCATGGCTTGCCTCAATGCGTTTTGGGTGGCAGATAAGGTTCCAGCAGCTGCAGCAGACGCTGTAACGCGCCCTGATTTTGATACAGAACTTCAACTGCGTGACGGCCATAAAAATTACGATAATCTGCATCGGTCAGTAAAGAAGATACTTCTTTTACCAGCGTAGGTGCGTCGGTGACGGTGATCAATCCGCTTGCCTGTTCGAGGCGGGCGCAAATATCTTTAAAATTAAACGTATGTGGTCCCATCAGCACTGGAATAGCATGTGCTGCGGCTTCCAGTGGATTGTGCCCACCACGTTCAACCAGTGAACCGCCGACAAAAGCAAGGTCGGCAATGCCATACAGCAACATCAGCTCACCCATGGTATCGCCGATCACAACCTGAGTGCCTGAGGACGGAACTTCACCCGAAGAACGAGTGGTATAGCTTAGCCCAGCCTGGCGTACGAGGTTAATTGCATCCGGGAACCGCTCAGGATGTCTGGGAACCAGAATTAGTAAAAGATTCGGGAACTGATTTAATAACGCCTGATGGGCGGCGATGATGATGCTTTCTTCGCCGTCGTGGGTGCTGGTTGCAATCCATACCGGGCGGTGAGGAGCCCATTGACGACGTAATGTCACCGCTTTTGCAGCCAGTTGTGGCGTGACGGATATATCAAACTTCAGGCTGCCAGTAACGGTGACCTGATTGCTTCTGGCGCCAAGCGTAATAAAACGTGCGCCATCTTCTTCGTTTTGTGCGGCAATTAACGTAATTCGACGCAGTAGTCTGCCAATAAATTTACCTAATTTCGCATAGCCAGCGGCTGAACGAGCAGAAAGACGTGCGTTGGCAATGACCAGAGGAATGTGACGCTTATGGAGTGCCGCGATCAGATTTGGCCACAGCTCGGTTTCCATAATTAACACCAGTTTGGGGTCAACTTTATTCAGAAAACGGTTCAGGGCATCCGGTAAATCGTAAGGCAGATAAATATGCTGAACGTCAGTGCCAAAAGCAGATTGTACGCGCTCGGAACCGGTTGGCGTCATGGTGGTGACCGTGATCGGCAAGTCGGGATAACGGTGACGCAGAGCGCGAACTAATGGGATTGCAGCCAGCGTTTCGCCCACAGAAACCGAATGAAGCATGATCCCGCCGGGTTTTAGCGGGCGGCGATAAAAGCCGTAGCGTTCGCCCCAGCGTTTACGGTAGGCCGGAGCCTTACGTCCGCGCACCCAAAGCCGTATCCAGATCAAAGGCTGAATAAGGTAGAAAAGGGCGGTGTAAAGCAATTCGAGCATAATGGTAACTGACTTATGAATGTGCTGGGGATTCTATGTATTTAACTATGGCTTTACCATCATTTTTATCCAGGTTGTATCAAAACGATGGAATTGGTGGGGAACTGATTTCGCTGATGGCTATTTCAAAAATGCACATGGCCGCATTTATATGTCTTAACCTCTTGTGCGGTGTGCGTTTCCTGATGAACTGGTGTCTTATTTATCTGTATGTTTTTAATGGTTTATTTTGTTTTTTGTTTAAAAAATATTCATTTCGGAATGCTTGATAATAAATGATATACTACTGCGCAATTTCAGGTAGCTAGCGGGCAGAAACGTTTCGAAAGCACAGAAAGTCATCTTTGGATGCTTTAGGCAAGGATTACACGATTCTGATGCTTCAAACCTGATATGCCTGGCGACGCGATGCGGATATTAATGCATGAATATTGCTTTTTGTTTGTACAAGTATTTTCCCTATGGTGGGTTACAGCGTGATTTCTTGCGGGTAGCGCTGACGGTTGCTTCTCGTGGTCATCATGTTCAGGTATTTACCCAGTCATGGCAGGGCGAGCGTCCGGAAGGGCTGGAGATTATACTCGTCCCCGTTACATCCAGAACGAATCATGGGAAAAACGAGCAATATTATCAGTGGGTTCAGAATTATTTAACTCAACATCCCGTCGATCGTGTCGTTGGTTTTAATAAAATGCCTGGCCTGGATGTGTATTACGCTGCGGACGTTTGCTATGCGGAAAAGGTTGCCCGCGAGAAAGGCTTTTTCTACAAATTGACGCGCAGGTACCGACACTACTCTGCATTTGAAAAAGCCGTATTTCAGCAGGGTGTCGGCCCTACGCTTTTGATGTTAACCGATAAACAAATTGGTGACTTCAAACATCATTACCAAACTGAGAGCCAGCGCTTTCGTATTCTGCCTCCAGGAATCTACCCTGACAGAAAGTACAGCCAGCAACCTGAAAACAGCCGGCTGATTGTTAGAGAAAAAAATGGTATTGGTCTCGATCAGTTCTTGCTCTTACAGGTAGGTTCCGATTTCAAACGCAAAGGCGTGCCAAGAACATTACAGGCGTTGGCTTCTTTGCCTGATGTCATTCGCCACCGCACACGATTGATGGTTGTTGGTCAGGATAAGGCCGATCGCTATCGCGCTCAGGCTCGTCAATTGGGGGTTGAAGAACAAGTGCAGTTCTTCTCGGGGCGGGACGATGTAGCAGAATTGATGTCTGCTGCTGATTTATTACTTCACCCAGCTGTACAGGAAGCCGCCGGTATTGTCTTGCTAGAAGCTGTAGTTGCCGGGCTGCCGGTATTAACTACCGAAGTTTGCGGCTATGCGGGTTATATCAACGCCGCCAAATGTGGGGTGGTGATTCCTGAACCTTTTGAGCAGGAAAATCTGAATACAGCACTTTTCGATGCGCTGCAAAATAATGAGCAGAGAAGTCGTTGGGCCGGGAACGCACGGCATTTTGCTGATACAAAAGATCTCTACAGCCTGGCAGATAAAGCTGCAGATATCATTTTAGGTCCTAAGAATGATTGAATTAAAAGAACCATTTGCCACGCAGTGGCAAGGAAAAGACCCGTTTACTGAAGTCGCTAAGCTGGACGGTGAGGTTTTTCGCGCCCTGGAAACACGACGTACCCTACGTTTTGAGATGATGGGTAAGGGTTATTTTCTTAAATATCATCATGGAACCACGCTTAAAGAAGTGGTGAAGAATCTTATATCTTTACGTATGCCTGTACTTGGCGCAGACCGTGAGTGGCTGGCGATACATCGCTTGCAAGAACTGAATGTTGACACCATGACCGGCGTGGCATTTGGGCAGAAAGGACTGAATCCGTTAGAGCGCACCTCATTTATCATCACTGAAGATCTCTCTCCTGCTATCAGCCTTGAAGATTTTTGTGCAAGGTGGAAAGTTGAGCCCCCTGATTATGTATTAAAACGGACAATTATTACCCGGGTGGCAGAAATGGTGGGTAAAATGCATCGGGGCGGGGTAAATCACCGGGATTGCTATATATGCCATTTCATGCTCCAGCAGCCGATGCCGGAAGACGTTGCGAATATCAAACTTTCCGTAATTGATTTGCATCGTGCACAAATACGCCAGCATGTGCCACGCCGCTGGCGGGATAAGGATCTGATTGGACTCTATTTCTCTTCACTTGAGATCGGGTTGACGTCCAGAGATATCTACCGTTTTTTACGTGTCTATTTTTCGAAGCCACTACGTGAAATCTTTCGTCAGGAAGTCAGGTTGTTTGAACAGGCTGTCACAAAAGCGCAAAAAATAAGACAAAGAACAATAAGAAAAGCGCTATAAATCACAGATAAAGTTTGAGGCCATTTTACTATGAACATTGATTTCCAAAAGCTAGTTATCCAAAAACACGTCATAGACAGCTCTACGCATGAGAAGAGTAAAAAATTAAGTGTTGCGTATGGTGTCGACCGTAATTTTTTATTTGGCTCTGGTATTTCAATGACCTCAGTATTAGTGAATAACCCTGATATTGATATTCACTTTTATATAGTAACAGACTATATAGATGACGATTATCTGAAGAGTGTAAAACGCCTGACCCAAATGTATAGTACGACTGTGACGGTTCTTGTGTTCGATAACGCGGCGTTTCGTGAACTGCCGAGTACAAAAGCATGGACTTATGCAATGTACTATCGTTATTTCGCATTTGAATATTTAAGCACAGAGTTAAGCTCCGTACTGTATCTTGATGCAGATGTTATTTGCAAAGGCTCTCTTCGCGAGCTTACCGAGATTAATTTCTGTGGAGAATATGCCGCTGTTATCAATGATATTGATGAAGTACGTACTAAGTCCGGCAATAGGCTCGGTATTCCTGAACTGAGTAATGGGTACTTTAACTCCGGAGTGGTGTTTGCGAATCTGGAAGTTTGGCGTGAGCAGCAGTTATTGACGAAGGCTTTTTCTATCTTAGATAAACGCCAAAAGGAACTTCTGTATTTTGACCAAGATGTCCTAAATATATTGTTCGTTGGTAATGTGATTTTCCTGAGACGAGATTTTAACTGTATTTATGGTGTAGATCAGGAATTAAAAAATAAAAACGATAAAATATACCAGGATTATATTACTGAGGATACTGTTTTAATACATTACGTCGGTGTCACTAAACCATGGCATACATGGGCTAAATATCCGGTAGCTAAATACTTCATCGAAGCATATAAAAAATCCGCATGGGCGGAACAATCCTTGTTAAATGCAAATACGGCAAAGTTGTATAAACGTAAGTCACGGCATGAAAGAGTGCAGCGTAAATATATTCGCTCGGTACTTAGTCATGTAATGTATATAAAAAATAAGTTACACAATTCAAAAGCATATTGAATATAGAAACAGTAACTTATTGATAATCGATTAAATAGGTGTAGCGAATGAACTTTGATTGTCATCAGTCTATAAAAAAGATACTTGAGTTTAATCAAGCGCCGACCGAACAGAAAATACAACTTAACATCGCCTGGGGTGTTGACAGGAATTTTATGTTTGGTGCTGCAATTTCGATGACATCGGTACTATTGAATAATAAAGATTTAAATATCCATTTTCATCTTTTTACTGACTACATTGATGCTGATTACCAGCAGCGGATAGCTAAATTAGCAGAGCAATTTTCCACAAACATCTCAATTTATGTTATGGATGCTAATGGGTTAAAAGTTTTGCCAAGTGGTCACGCCTGGTCACACGCAATGTACTTCAGGTTTATTGCCTTTGAATATCTTGGTGAGAAAATTGATTCACTTTTATACATTGATGCGGATGTAATGTGTAAAGGTTCACTTTTTGAACTCACGCAGATTGATCTTGGAGAATATGTTGCAGCGGTAATTACCGATGTGGATGATAGCCCTGCCAGAGATATTGAGATAAATAAAGATTATTTCAATTCAGGTGTCATATTTGCAAACCTAAAAAAGTGGAAAGAGCAGAATTTTATCAATGCAGCTTTTGATATCTTATTAGACAAAAATAATAAACTTTCATTCCCGGATCAGGATGTCTTGAATATTCTTTTCTTTAAAAAAGTACTTTTTCTGGAGCGAAGGTTCAATGCTATCTATGGAATTAAGCAAGAATTAAAAAGCAGAGATCTTGCGAAATATAAAGAATATATTACACCTGATACTGTTCTAATTCACTATGTTGGCGTGACTAAGCCGTGGAACTCTTGGGCAAACTATCCTTCGGCACAGTACTTTGTTGAGGCCTGGAAGGCTTCACCTTGGGCGGATGTTCCATTGCTACCAGCCAGAACGCCAAAACAATATAAAAAGAAATCAAGGCATGAAAGATTACAAGGGAAGTATTTCGCCTCGGTAATAAGCTATATTGGTTATTTGCGGGAAAAATTAAAAAGTAAGTAAAAAAACTCCCGTAAGGGAGTTTTTTATTAACGTAATTTAGTCTTAAGGTATTTCAAATACCATTTGATCGAGGCGCAATAATTCCCTTTTTTAGCTTCCTGGCGTGAATAGACCCGATAATCAGTAGGTCTCATGCGTGGAGCATAAGAACGCATTTCTGTGTTTCGCCATGGTGTGAAATGATGGTAGAAAAGATAAAGTTGCTGTGAAAGCCCAGTATGTTCTTTATACCAGGGCTTCCTTCCACCAGTGAAGTGGATAATTCTTGGCAGAATATCTTTTTGGTAGAAGAATATCTCTTTTTGTTGATCGGTAAACCAGTTGAACAAAAAATTCCATCTGTTATCAATAAACTTAACGTTACCGTCCATTGCGATATTCAATGCATCCTGGTCAAAGTAAGGTAAGGATTTACCTTGTTCAAATAACACCGTGTTTGCTTTATTTTCAATATCATACTTGACCCAGTTTTCAATATTGATATACAAAAAACCGGCGTTGAAATAATTACCAGTACTCAGGCCCAGACGCTTGGCATTTTTTGTATCGTGAATATCGAGAGAGTCGTGACTGACAGCACAAATGACGTTGCTAATATCAATGCTACCAATATCATTGAGCTTATCAAAACATAGTGTATCAGCATCTAAATAGATAAAATGTTCAACCTTATCTTTTAGTAAGCGCGGTACGGCCAGACGCATATAGGTAGAACGGTTCAGGTGTTTGATTGCAAAGTCATTGTTATACTTTTCAATCTCTTCTTTATCTATATTGATAACCTGAATTTTATCACTGGTTGAGCGCAGTTTCTTGATTTCTTCGTCAGTAACGTCATAGACAAAAACGAAAAATGACAGGTTTTGCCCCGGGTTGTTCATTATGACAGACATAAT
This sequence comes from Citrobacter sp. Cf136, assembly GCF_030333815.1. Taxonomy (NCBI): domain Bacteria; kingdom Pseudomonadati; phylum Pseudomonadota; class Gammaproteobacteria; order Enterobacterales; family Enterobacteriaceae; genus Citrobacter; species Citrobacter sp. Cf136. The sequence continues at coordinate 330,861 of NZ_JAOWFE010000041.1, forward strand.
GGACACTGCCACATACTCCAGATAATTGGCATCTGTACAGTAAGCAATGTTAATAACGTTTTTTTTGCTGTCCATTTATGTTTTCTCATTACCTTTTATATTGTCACTATCATGAAGTACCGTATCGATAGCGTCAATCACGGCTTGCTCCGGTATCCATGTGAGATATTTTTTTGATCTGTCGAGTTCATCCCGAGAAGGCATCGGATGATAATCGCCAGCCCAAATCAATAAGGCTTTATCCGACCATGGCTTCCACTGTTGATAATTGGTGGCGCCAAACAGGCAGACCTGTGGTGTCTTTAGCGCCGCTGCCATATGCATAGGAGCAGAATCGACGCCAATGTACAGAACTGCATGATCGATCAATGCAGCCAACTGCAAAAAGGTGGTTTTACCTGCCAGCGTCAGGTCAGGGGAAGATTGACACAGTTCAGCAATGCGCTGAACCTGCTGCTGCTCACCTAGCGCTGGACCACAGGTAAGATAGACGTGCAGACCTCGTTGATGCAGGTGGTCTATAACATGCGCGAATTTATCATCATCCCAGCATTTAAACTCTTGTCTGGCAGTGGGTTGAATAACGACATATTTTTGTGAAGGCAATGCCGGGAGTTGGGTAACTAAATGTTGATAGTCGTCAGGGCGATAACAAAGAGACATCTCTTTCTTCAGTTCTGTTTCGCTAAACCCGATACCTTTTAGAATAGATAAATTTTGTTCAACAATATGCGTTCCAATGAATGGCGTTACTCGCGTAAAAAGTCGATTCCACAGATCTTTTTCGCGCTCAAAAGCAATTGAAGGGCAACGTAAAGAGGCTATAAGAGCGCCGATCGGCCATTGTTCGGTGAGGTTAACGATCAGGTCGTAGTGATTTTTCTTCAGTTGTTTACGCACTGAAAGGTAATTTTTCACTGTTGACAGCAGGCCTTGCTTTTTCTCAATCAGATAAAAATTATTAATATCTTTATGGGCGGCTAAGATTGCTTTGGTATCTTTATAGAGTAGCAGATCGATCTTAGCTTGCGGATAACGAGCCCGAATGCTGGCAATAACAGGTGTAGTTAGGAGAACATCCCCATAAAACTTGAGCTTGCAAATAAGAACCCGGTCAACTTTTTCAAACATGTTAAAATCCCTTTCGCAAGAATAAGCTTTTACAAGCAGATAGTATCTTATATCTTGTTTCAGAAATAGAACGATCGATATGGGGATATTTCATCTTCAGAATTATTTTCTTCTTAACGATTTTCGTATCGCAGCATGCAAGTGCATTCTGAATGTCATTTAGCATACTTTCGCTATAACGATAATAGCCCTTTTTCTTGCGTAAAATTTTACGTCCTTCGAGAAAACAATTGATAATCATAAATGTCGCAACAGTACGCTTAGATCTATTTTCATTAATATATTTATACATTTTTCGCATAGCAAAGAAGATGCTGTCAGCGTCACTATCAATAATGTTCTCGGTAATGCTTTTATCATTTACTCGGTAGTAATATAGCTTATTCTCGATTTTTAGAATCTTATGACATTTAAAATACTGGAATGGGCAAAAAATCACGTCTTCGTAGCGATGATGTTCCTCGAACTTATCGCTACCAATGATATTGCGGTGAAAGATTTTTGTCATCAGATGCCATTGCCCAGCCTTGAATGTTGGTAACAGAGGGGCGTAATTGTCATCTGATAATATTATTTCGCGCTGGGCAATGTTGTTTTCCATTTCCGGCACGTTTTTATACAAATTGTTTATATCTCGAGTTAAGTTAAATTCGATAATGTCATATTTTTCGTCTCTTAACTTAGGCAGGAGAATTGTGAAATAATTCTGGCAGACAATATCATCACTGTCTACAAAACCAATATATTTCCCTGTCGCATGGGCAAGCCCAACGTTACGGGTGATTGCAACGCCCTGATTTTTTTGGCTTATATATTTAACATTATGGCAATCTTTTTCGCGGTAAAACGCATTTATACGCTCTTCGGTTAAATCCGTAGAGCCATCATTAACAATTATTACCTCTACATCATCAGTGATGCTCTGATGTATAGACGCCAACGTCGCTGTGATGAGTTCAGCGTTGTTGTATGTAGGTATAATAATGCTCAGTAAATAACCGGAAGCGTTAACCATGGCATCGTTCTCTTGTTGGATTCGAGCTCAGTACTGCTGCTACACATAACGCCAGTACGCTGCTCAGGGCTTCACCTTTGGCATACAATAATAAATCACTCAAGCCATAGATAGCGATTGCGCCTGAGATAACGAACAACAAGGGACTACGTTGCCAGTAAGCTGTTAAAAACATGGCGATATAGAGCAAGAGTAACACAACAACCCCAGGGATGCCCTTTAGCGAAAAGGTATCAATGACTTCGTTATGCAGGTGGACGTTAATGAACTCAAGTGCCCCTTGTAAGGAAGTATCTTGCACGGCAAGTCGCTGAATTTCTGCTCCGCGTTGTTCAAGTGACTGCCCCCAGTCATGACCGTTCCCAGATTCAATCCCTGCCCGTTGCATCGCCAGTCGCGCGCCGATAGAAGTATTACTATTGTTTTGATTATAAGAGTGCAGATCGACCAGGAAGTTCTGGTAGCGGCTTTCAATGATTGGTTTTAAGGGAATCGAAGCAACTCCCACCAGTATTACAAAACCCAGCAGTGCCCTTAATAGCATGGTGCGGTTGTGACGATAGTACATCAGGAATAGGCCGACACTCAGGATCGGGTATACCAAAATAGCAGCCCGAGTTTGCGTTGTGATGATGACTGCCAGCGATATCAAAAAATGTAACAGATAGAGTGCAACGGTGTGTTTTAGACGGAGATTAATAATGGCCTGAGACGCTAATAATGCAATTAGCGTCAGAGCGTAGGCTGTGCCGGTTTGGTGTTCAAAGCCCAGCGCAACACGGTAGGTCATAATATCTGGTGCTCCGGCAGCCTCGTAGCTTGCGAAAAGATACAAGCCTATTGCGGTAAGAATCGTCCAGAGACTGGTAATGCGAGTTTTGTTAGCACACGGCTCTCGCGTGGTCAGAGCTGTCATAACCAGTGCGGCAAAAATCATCACTTTGCCACCGTTCTGGTATGAACGATAGGCACCGGTAAAGGCTGAGCCAGGTTGTTTAAATATTTCTACCCAAATAATCTGGACTAAACCGAAAAGCAACAACATAAATGGCAAAACCAGATTTTGTTTGTTACTGCACACATGCTTTATATTTTTTCCTATCAGCGGCAGAGACAGGGCCGTGGAGAAAATAAATACCTTCAGCGCTTCATCTGGATTGACCAGGACCATCGCAAGAGTTGCCAGGATCCCAGCATAAAATAAGACGTATATAAAATCGAATGGATTATTTTTTATACTACAAACAAAACGAGAAAACATGTGTTGGCGAAGCATGGTTCGTCTCTTAAAGTTAAAGCAAATTATTATCAATTAGCGATACGTTGACTAAGCTTGCGTCCAGATCCTGCAATTTTCCGGAATGGCTCTGCTGTGTGTATTGATTCTTCCCATATCCACCAATCAATCCCGGGTCTGTCGGGCCATACAACGTAATATTGGGGCGATCCAAGGCGGCGGTTAAATGGCTGAGACCTGTATCAACCGACACCACAAACTTTGCCCCCGCCAGAATGCGAGCAACCTCTTCCAGACTCATTCGCGGCAGGACATCAACGTAGGGAAAACCTTCCGCCAGCCTTTTGGCGCGCTCTTCTTCATGAGGGGCGCCCCAGGGGAGTTTAATACGGATGCCCGTATTATTTAACAGCTCAATCAGCTCCCGCCAGTTGGCTTCTGGCCAGTGCTTATCATCACGTGTTGTGGCATGCAGAAATACGGCATATTGGCCTGTATCAGCATTACATTCATTCACAAAATGCTGAGCGATAGCGTAATCACCCTGCGACTGCGGTTTGGCATATCCCAGACTTTTGGCGAACAATTCACGCGTACGTTCTACCGCATGCTGCTGTTTGGCAATGTGATGTTTGCGATTATAAAACAGGCTAGCCAGCGGCTCGCGGGCCGTACTCCAGTCCATACCATGCTTGACGCCACGTGCCAGACGCGTCACCAACGCCGCACTTTTAACCAGACCCTGCGCATCAATTATCGCGTCATACTGCTGCAAACGTACCGCATCGCGAAACGCTTTACGCTCGGCTTTAATCGGCGCTGAAAACCAGGCTTTACGCCAGCGGCGAATCGCCACTGGGATGACCCGGTCAACGGCTGCATGCCAGGAAGGGATCTGCGCGAATCCTTCTTCCACCACCCAATCAAATTGAATACCCGGAATAGCCTGCTGCGCATCGGTTAATGCGGGCAACGTATGCAGTACATCGCCCATAGACGACGTTTTAACGATCAGAACCCGCATCCGTCAGGCTTCCTCTTGTAACAACAGGTCGTTGAGTTCTTCCAGTACACGCTGGGGTGTGATGTCAATCAGGCTTTGGTGATAGCCTTCTGCCGCATCGCCCTTGCGCACTTTGTGATAGCCCGTAATCAGACGAATGACCCGCGCTTTGTGCGACAACGGCGGGGTAAAGTCCGGACTACTTGGGCCATACAACGCTACCAGAGGTCGATTCAACGCTGCGGCAACGTGCATTAATCCAGAGTCGTTGGTGACGACCGCTTTGCAGGCGGCAAGCAGAATAACGGCCTGCTCCAGCTGCGTTTCGCCCGCCAGATTACGACACCAGGCCTGCTGCTCAACGCTTAACGTTGCCAGGATTTCATTTCCGGCTTCATGATCTTTTGCCGAGCCAAACAGCACAATCTGATGACCTTCGTCGATCAGCTGTTTTGCCAGTTCAGCATAATGGTAGTGTGGCCAGCGTTTCGCCGGACCAAATTCCGCACCTGGGCAAAAACCGATGATGGGGCGTTCGGCAGAAAGGGAGAACTGGCTACAGGTCAGAGACTTTTCACCTTCGCTGACCTGCAACTGTGGCCACAGCAGGGGTTGCGGCAAATCTTTAGCCGACAGCATCACGCCTTTATCGTAGGCTAGGGCCACATAGCGTTCGACCATCAGCGGCCATGCGTCTTTATCCAGCACGCGCGCATCGTTGAGCAGGCCGTAGCGCATTTCACCACGCCAACCGGTACGATGCGGAATACCTGCAAAAAAGGGCACCAGCGCGGATTTAAACGAGTTAGGCAGCACATAAGCGCGGTCATAGCGCTTCTCACGCAGGCTATGACCGAGCTTACGTCGTTCACCAATTTCCAGAGCGCCATGCCCAAGCGGCATCGCGATCGCTTCATTGACTTCCGGCATCCGCGATAACAGCGGACGGCACCATGCAGGTGCCATCACGTCGATTATCGCCTGGGGATAGCGCGCCTTGAGCGTGCGATAGAGACTTTGCGACATCATCATGTCGCCCACCCAAGACGGGCCAACCACCAGAATCCTCATAGATTGCCTGCCTTATGCGTCGCGGTTCAGCCAGGCCATATATTCCGTTACGCCTTCAGCAACGGTCTTAAACGGCTTGTCATAGCCCGCGGCGCGCAGGTTGGTCAGGTCTGCCTGAGTAAACGCCTGGTAGCGGCCTTTCAGTTTTTCCGGGAATGGAATGTACTCAATGCTGCCTTTTTTGTGGTACGCCAGCGTTGCGTCAGCAACGGCCTGGAAAGATTCCGCACGACCGGTACCGAGGTTAAAGATGCCGGATACCCCGTTTTCCAGGAACCACAGGTTTACCGCAGCCACATCGCCAACATAAACGAAATCACGTTTGAAGTTTTCGCTGCCTTCGAACAGTTTTGGTGTTTCGCCATTGTTAAGCTGGGTATTGAGGTGGAAAGCGACGCTCGCCATGCTGCCTTTATGGCCTTCACGCGGTCCGTAGACGTTGAAATAGCGGAAGCCAACAATCTGAGAGTTGGTTTCCGGCAGGATCTGACGCACGTACTCGTCGAACAGGAATTTTGAGTAGCCATAGACGTTCAGCGGTTTCTCATATTCACGGGATTCGATGAAATCAGAAGTGCGACCGCCATAGGTGGCGGCAGAGGACGCGTACAGGAACGGGATTTCACGCTCCAGGCAGTAGTGCAGCAGCTCTTTAGAGTATTGATAGTTGTTGTCCATCATATACTTGCCGTCCCACTCGGTGGTGGAAGAGCATGCGCCTTCGTGGAAAATAGCTTCGATATCGCCGAAATCTTCCCCGGCCATAATCTGGATCAGGAAGTCTTCCTTGTCCATGTAGTCAGCAATATTCAGATCCACCAGGTTAACAAACTTGGTGCCGTCTTTCAGGTTGTCCACCACCAGGATGTCGGTGATGCCTTTATCATTCAGGGACTTAACGATGTTGCTGCCGATAAAGCCCGCGCCGCCGGTAACGATGATCATAAATGTAACCTTCGAATTATGGAGTCAGAGACAATCTCAGACACGAATACTTTCTATCATATCACTACATGGCTCAGGCTTCAGCCATTCACCGATAAGCCGTGCGGGTACACGTGATTTATGCTTCATTTTGAAGAAGTGATGATGCGTCATCTCGTATCAACGTATAGCTTTGGGTAATATGTGCTGAAATTTGCCCAGTCTGGAGAATTGAAATGCGTGGGGATTTTTACAAACAGTTAACCAACGATCTCGACACCGCACGTGCGGAAGGATTGTTTAAAGAAGAGCGCATTATTACATCTGCCCAGCAGGCAGATATCACCGTGGCGGACGGAAGCCACGTTATTAACTTTTGTGCGAACAACTATCTGGGACTGGCCAACCACCCGGAGCTGATTGCAGCGGCAAAAGCGGGTATGGATTCTCACGGATTTGGTATGGCTTCGGTTCGCTTTATTTGCGGTACCCAGGATAGCCATAAGCAACTGGAGCAAAAACTGGCGGCATTCCTCGGTATGGAAGATGCCATCCTTTACTCTTCCTGCTTCGACGCCAATGGCGGCCTGTTTGAAACGCTGCTGGGCGCAGAAGACGCAATTATTTCCGATGCCCTGAACCACGCTTCTATCATTGATGGCGTTCGTCTGTGTAAAGCAAAACGTTTCCGTTACGCCAACAACGATATGGTGGAACTGGAAGCTCGCCTGAAAGAAGCACGTGAAGCGGGCGCTCGTCATATCCTGATCGCCACTGATGGCGTGTTCTCTATGGATGGTGTGATCGCTAACCTGAAAGGCGTTTGCGATCTGGCGGATAAATACGACGCGCTGGTCATGGTCGATGATTCCCATGCAGTCGGTTTTGTCGGCGAAAATGGTCGTGGCTCCCATGAATACTGTGACGTGATGGGGCGCGTGGACATCATCACCGGTACGCTGGGTAAAGCACTCGGCGGCGCATCCGGTGGTTATACCGCAGCGCGTAAAGAAGTTGTTGAGTGGCTACGTCAGCGTTCCCGTCCTTATTTGTTCTCCAACTCACTGGCGCCAGCGATTGTTGCGGCCTCCATTAAAGTGCTGGAAATGGTTGAGGCTGGCAGCGACCTGCGCGACCGCCTGTGGGCGAACGCACGTCAGTTCCGTGAGCAAATGTCTGCCGCTGGCTTTACTCTGGCCGGTGCCGATCACGCGATTATCCCGGTGATGTTGGGTGATGCAGTGATCGCGCAGGACTTTGCTCGTGAACTGCAAAAAGAGGGGATTTACGTTACCGGATTCTTCTATCCGGTGGTTCCAAAAGGCCAGGCGCGTATCCGTACCCAGATGTCTGCGGCGCATACCCCTGAGCAGATTACGCGTGCTGTTGAGGCGTTCACACGCATTGGTAAACAACTGGGCGTTATTGCCTGAGGATGTGAAATGAAAGCGTTATCCAAACTGAAAGCGGAAGAGGGCATTTGGATGACTGACGTTCCTGAACCGGAAGTCGGTCATAACGATTTGCTGATTAAAATCCGTAAAACAGCCATCTGCGGGACTGACGTTCACATTTATAACTGGGATGAATGGTCGCAAAAAACCATCCCAGTACCGATGGTCGTTGGGCATGAATATGTCGGCGAAGTTGTTGGCATCGGTCAGGAAGTTAAAGGCTTTAAAATCGGCGATCGCGTTTCAGGCGAAGGTCATATCACCTGCGGACATTGCCGTAACTGCCGCGGTGGACGTACTCACCTGTGCCGCAATACGACCGGTGTCGGTGTAAACCGTCCGGGCTGCTTTGCGGAGTACCTGGTGATCCCGGCATTTAACGCATTTAAAATCCCGGACAATATCTCCGACGACCTGGCGTCTATCTTCGATCCGTTCGGTAATGCAGTGCACACGGCGCTGTCGTTCGATCTGGTTGGGGAAGATGTACTGGTGTCCGGTGCGGGTCCAATCGGTATTATGGCGGCGGCAGTCGCGAAGCACGTTGGCGCACGCCACGTGGTGATCACCGACGTTAATGAGTATCGCCTTGAGCTGGCGCGCAAAATGGGTATCACCCGCGCGGTCAACGTGTCGAAAGAGAATCTGACCGACGTGATGGCTGAACTGGGTATGACCGAAGGGTTTGATGTGGGCCTGGAGATGTCCGGGGCGCCGCCAGCGTTTCGCGCTATGCTGGACACCATGAATCACGGTGGCCGTATTGCTATGCTGGGTATTCCGCCATCTGATATGTCCATCGACTGGACGAAAGTTATCTTTAAAGGACTGTTTATTAAAGGTATCTACGGTCGTGAGATGTTTGAGACATGGTACAAAATGGCTGCACTGATCCAGTCTGGTCTGGATTTGTCGCCGATCATCACCCATCGATTCTCCATCGATGAATTCCAGCAGGGCTTTGACGCGATGCGTTCAGGCCAGTCAGGGAAAGTGATCCTGAGCTGGGATTAACCGTATCCACCCTGTGGATTCTGTGTGTTGTCCCCGGATGTTGATTATCATTAATCATCCGGGGCGTTTTTTGCCTGCACAATCTCCCCCGCCCGGCGCATTTTCCGCTAAAGAATTAATAATTTTTTCTGAAAATCTACCGCTTAATATGCTAAAAAGTGCCGATTACTCTATTGTCTGGCTGGATTTGATATGACCTATATCCCTGGTCTCCTGAGCGTCATTATGCCGCTTTACAACACGGGTGAACCGTTCATTGCGTGTATGGATTCGCTGATTGCGCAAACCTGGAAGAACCTGGAGATCATCATTGTTAATGATGGCTCTACGGATAACTCTGCGGAGCTTGCTCAGTCTTATGCGGATCGTTATCCACACGTTCATCTGCTGCACCAGCGCAATGGGGGCGTTTCGGCGGCGCGCAATACCGGGATGAAAGTCGCCAGGGGGGAGTACATCGCGTACGTAGACGGCGATGATATTGCCTATCCGGAAATGTATGAAACGCTGATGACTATGGCGCTGAAAGACAACCTGGATGTTGCGCAGTGCAACGCTGATTGGTGTATTGCGGAAACCGGCCACACCTGGGCATCCATTCCTACCGATCGTATTCGTTCTACCGGCGTGATGACCGGGCCAGACTGGTTACGCAAAGCGTTAGCCAGCCGCCGTTGGCGACACGTTGTCTGGATGGGCGTTTATCGTCATCAGACTATCCGCGACGCGGGGCTGACCTTCCTGTCTGGCCTGCATCACCAGGATATTATCTGGACGACGGAGTTTATGTTTAATGCGAAGCGCGCGCGTTACACGGAAATCCCTCTGTATAAATACTTCCTGCACGGCGCATCTGTTAGCCGTCTGCCGCGCACCGGGCTGAAAAATCTCGCTTACCAGCGCCACTACATCAAAATTACCCGTCTGCTGGATAAGATGAATCATGATTACGCTGGGCGCATTCCCATTTACCCGGAGTTCAAACAGCAGGTGATTTACGAAGCGCTACGCGTTTGTCATTGCATACGTAAAGAACCGGACGAGAAAATCCGCCAGCGCATGATTGCTGAAGTATTCGTGTCGGGTATGTTCAAGCGTATGGTAAGCAATATTTGCAGCGTTAAGCTGGGTTATCAGGTGCTGTTGTGGGCCATCCGCTTTAGCCAGTGGCGCGATAAAGCACTGACGCCGCGCCGCCTGGCTCATTTAACGCTGGATAGCAAAGACTGATTATTGCCAGCCCTGCCACTGCAGGCGCATATACTGCACCAGCGTGCTTTGGCTAATGCTTTCGCCGAGCACGCTGAAGAAGCGGCTGGCGTACACCGGCTCTAACGGCTGCTTCGGTTTGCATAATTTCACCCCGCGGAAAGGATTACGCGGCGCATCAGGTATACCGTTCTTCGGTGGCGTGAGGTTTGGTCTGGAGGTATCCACCTGCGGTTCATTGAGCAGGCTGCTTGGGCGAACCAACGTGATGTCGGCTGGCAGGCTATACAGCATCTGCTGCAGGACACGAACCGTAGACGGGTGAGGATGGCCAATGGCGATTGCGGAACCGTTGCGGCGCGCCAGCTCGACGGCACGATTAAACTGACGGCGAATATCGGCTTCGTTTTGCGTGTCATCCAGGAAGACTTTGCGTTTGATGACTTTCACACCGGTCCCTGACGCTGCGCGCATTGCCTGGCTGTTACCAATGGTCATGCTGTCCAGGAAGTAGAGATCGTATCGCTCCAGCGCCTGCATCACCTTCTGCATGCCAAACAGGCTGGAGGTCATCGCGCTGCCCATATGGTTGTTCAGACCGACCGCATTCGGTACTTTGCTTACCGCGTCGCGAATAATTCGCTCAATCTCTTCGCTGCTCATTTCAGGGCGTAATGTATCTTTCTCTAACGGCTGCTTGCTCAGCGGCGCCATTGGCAGATGGATTAATACTTCATGCCCGCTGTTATGTGCTTTGATTGCCATTTCTCGCGCATGTGGGGCGTTAGGCAGAACGGCAACGGAGATGGTAGAAGGCATCGCCAGTACCTGGTTTTCAGTGTGCGGGCGATAGCCGAAATCATCAATGACGATGGCGAGTTTGCCAGCAAAAACAGGTGTTGCGAAGGCCAGCAGGCTGGCGAGAGAGAGTAGTAGACGACGAAATTGTTGTGGCAAAACTTATCTTCCCAACCACGGCTGTGGATTGACCGCCTGACCCTGGCGACGAATTTCGAAATAGAGTGCCGGCCTGCCCTGACCGCCGCTGCTACCCACAAGTGCAATAGGCTGCCCGGCGCGAACCTGCGTACCGACGCTGACCAGCGCGCTCTGGTTATAACCGTACAGGCTCATATCGCCTTTACCGTGCTCAACGACGACGACCAGGCCATAGCCCTGCAGCCAGTCCGCCAGAATGACGCGACCATCGGCAATGGCTTTAACTTCGGTGCCTTCGGATGCGCCAATAACCATCCCCTTCCAACGTAGCTCACCCTGCAGTTGTTCGCCATAACGATGTAAGGTTGGACCCCGAACGGGCCAGAATGCCTGGCCGCGTGGCGAACCCAAACCGCCGGTACGTGACATCAGAGATTTTTCACTTTCGGTCGGTTTGTAGGTTGAGCCTTTCCGTGATGCATCCTGTTGCTTATCGCGTACGGCTTGCGCCTCGCGGGCTTCACGTTCCGCGCGTGCTTTGGCTGCGGCTTCGGCGCGAGCAATGCTGTTGCGCAGGCGCGATTCGTTGGCGCGCATTTCACCCAGTTGCTGCTGGCCCTGTTGAATCGAGGACTCCAGACTCGAAAGCGTTTTCTGGCGTTCGTTACGTGCCTGTTCCAGCTTAGCCTGCTGAGCGCGTTGTTCGTACAGCAGGGTCTGCTGTTCGCTCTGCTTATCTTCCAGCTCGGCTTTTTGCGAATCGACCTCTTCGCGCGTTTGTTTCAGCTGCGCGATAGTTTCTTGCCGCGCCTGGTTCAGGTAGCCGAAATAGGCTTGCAGGCGCTGTCCGCGCTGGCTTTCTTCGCCGCTAAGGATGAGCTGAATACCGGTGTGTTCACCCTGGCGAAACGCGGCGTCTAACTGGGCTGCCAGACTGCGCTCTTGCGCTGCTCGTTGCTTTTCCAGCTTCGCGAGTGCTGCGTTCATCTCTGCGATTTGCGCGTTCAGCTGTGCCAGTGAGTTCTGCGTTTCGCGTAACTGCCTTGCGGCAACGGCGATGACTTGTTCCTGAGCTTTAAGCTGAGCGAGGAGAGTGGAACGTTGTTGTTGCTGTTGGCGTACCGCGCGTTCTTTTGCCGCGATATCGGCCTGAATAGATTTGAGCTGGTCGCGTTCGTCCGCGTGGGCGGAAAAGGCGCACAGCAATACGCCAGCGCTAAGCGCGCTGGCGTAGAACAAGGGCCTGACTGAAAACTTACGCGGTTTCACGGCCCGAGTGATGGTATTAATCGCCTTTCCCCTCATGGGGAGGGATTATTCCACGATGAACAGCGGCTTACCAGTCATCTCTTGCGGGATTTCCATACCCATCAGCGTCAGCATCGTTGGGGCGATATCAGAAAGTTTGCCGCCTTCGACTGCTTTGACGTTCTTACCACCGACATAAATCAGCGGAACGGGCAGGTTGGTATGTGCAGTATGTGCCTGACCGGTGGACGGATCACGCATCTGCTCTGCGTTACCGTGGTCTGCGGTGATCAGCAACTGGCCGCCAACGGACTCAACCGCTTTAGTCACCTGCTCAACGCAGTGATCCAGCGCTTCAACCGCTTTAACCGCTGCTTCCATCACCCCGGTGTGACCAACCATGTCGCCGTTCGGGTAGTTACAAATGATGGTGTCGTATTTACCGCTCTCAATCGCTGCAACCAGCTTCTCAGTCAGTTCAGCAGAGCTCATTTCCGGCTGCAGATCGTAGGTCGCAACTTTCGGAGAGTTGATCAGGATGCGGTCTTCGCCTTTGAACGGCTCTTCTACGCCGCCGTTGAAGAAGAAGGTCACGTGCGCATATTTTTCAGTTTCGGAAATACGCAGCTGCGTTTTTTCGTTCTTCGCCATCCACTCACCAAAGGTGTTGGCCAGAGATGCTGGTGGGTAAGCAACCGCAGTTTTGATGTCTGCCGCGTATTCGGTCAGCATCACAAAGTTGAGGTTAACGACTTTCTTACGGGCGAAGCCGTCGAAATCAGCGTTAACAAACGCACGGGTGATTTCACGCGCACGGTCAGCACGGAAGTTCATGAAAATCAGCGTATCGCCATCTTCCATAGCAGCATCTGCCTGACCTTCGGCACGGATCACGGTGGCTTTAACGAATTCGTCGTTTTCGTCGCGGGCATAAGCAGCCTGCAGACCTTCAACCGCCGTAGCGAACTGGAACTCGCCCTTCGCCAGCGTCATCAGATCGTAAGCCTGTTCTACGCGATCCCAACGGTTGTCGCGGTCCATAGCGTAGTAACGACCGATGATGGACGCTACGTGGCCTTTGCCCAGTGCGGCAAATTTCTCTTCAAATTTCTGCAGTGAATGTTCAGCGCTGCGCGGCGGGGTATCACGACCATCAAGGAAAGCGTGCAGATAGATTTTTTCAGCGCCGCGTTCAGCGGCCATTTCTACCATCGCCATGATGTGATCTTCGTGGCTGTGAACGCCGCCAGCAGAGAGCAGACCCATGATGTGTACCGCTTTCCCGGCATTTTTTGCCTGGTCGACCGCATCGGTCAGCACCGGGTTAGCGAAGAAAGTACGTTCTTTGATTTCAACGTCCAGACGGGTAAGGTCCTGATACACGATACGGCCCGCGCCCAGGTTGACGTGACCCACTTCGGAGTTGCCCATCTGGCGATCGGGCAGGCCGACTTCCAGACCAGACGCATCAATCAGGGTATGCGGACGTTTTGCCCACAGCGCATCCATTACCGGGGTTTTAGCACTAAAAATGGCGTTATCCTGGCTGTCTTCGCGATAGCCGTAGCCATCCAGAATCACCAGTACCATAGGTTTTTTAGAAACCGACATTGCGACAACCTCACACTCAAGAGATAAAAAATAATTGCGTAATTTTACTACAGCTGAATCGATAAAGTAGCCCCCGAAGATCAAATAATGGGGGATCGCGTGCCAGGGGGAACACCGATTTACATTTTTTTTTCCGTAGCGCCCCGCAAAAATGCAATCCAATGCACGCTCTGGCTGTATTTGCGCCAACGCGCAGGTATACTCCTTTCCTGGTTTTTTTAATCACTGAGTCGGGAGTTGTTACCCCCCATGCAAGAAATTATGCAATTTGTTAGTCGCCACCCTGTCTTGAGTATCGCCTGGATTGCGTTACTGGCGGCTGTATTATTTACCACGTTTAAGAGCCTGACCTCAAAAGTGAAGGTGATTACTCGCGGCGAAGCTACACGTCTCATCAACAAAGAAGACGCCGTTGTTGTGGATTTACGCCAGCGCGACGACTTCCGCAAAGGCCATATCGCAGGCTCCACTAACCTGCTGCCGAGCGAAATCAAAGCCAACAATTTTGGCGAACTTGAAAAACACAAAAACAAACCTGTGATTGTGGTTGATGGTTCAGGCATGCAGTGCCAGGATTCAGCAACTGCGCTGATTAAAGCCGGTTTTGAGCAAGTATCCGTACTGAAAGACGGCGTAGCGGGCTGGAGTGGTGAGAATCTGCCACTGGTTCGCGGCAAGTAATTTACCCATCTTCTTTCATGCCGCAGGGTAAAAAGAACACTGGAGATAAGTCATGGCCAATATTGAGATCTACACCAAAGCAACCTGCCCGTTTTGCTATCGCGCAAAAGCGCTGTTGAACAGCAAGGGTGTGAGTTTCCAGGAGCTTCCGATTGACGGCGATGCCGTAAAGCGTGAAGAGATGATCAAGCGCAGTGGCCGTACGACGGTTCCGCAGATTTTTATTGATGCACAGCACATTGGCGGTTGTGACGACTTGTATGCGTTGGATGCGCGTGGTGGACTGGATCCCCTGCTGCGATAAGGCGTACTGAAAGTATTTAAAGGACAACACTAAGGGTTTTCTAAACATGTCAGAACAAAATAACACTGAAATGGCTTTCCAGATCCAACGTATCTATACCAAGGATGTGTCTTTCGAAGCGCCAAATGCACCGCATGTTTTCCAGAAAGATTGGCAGCCAGAGGTTAAACTGGATCTTGATACCGCATCTACCCAACTGGCAGATGACGTGTATGAAGTAGTGCTGCGTGTCACCGTAACGGCTTCCCTGGGTGAAGAAACTGCGTTCCTGTGCGAAGTTCAGCAGGGCGGTATTTTCTCCATCAGTGGTATCGAAGGGACTCAGATGGCGCATTGCCTGGGCGCATACTGCCCGAACATTCTGTTCCCGTATGCCCGTGAATGCATCACCAGCCTGGTATCACGCGGTACGTTCCCGCAACTGAACCTTGCGCCGGTCAACTTTGATGCGCTGTTCATGAACTATTTACAGCAGCAGGCTGGCGAAGGTACTGAAGAACATCAGGATGCCTGATGAACCAAAGTAATGCTTCAATGACTGTGATTGGTGCCGGCTCGTACGGCACCGCTCTTGCCATCACCCTGGCAAGAAATGGCCATCAGGTTGTCCTGTGGGGCCATGATCCGAAACATATCGCGACCCTTGAGCACGATCGCTGCAACGTCGCGTTCCTCCCTGATGTGCCTTTTCCTGACACACTGCGCCTGGAAAGTGATTTAGCCACTGCGCTGGCCGCCAGTCGTAATATTCTGGTGGTGGTGCCGAGCCACGTCTTTGGCGAAGTGCTGCGAAACATCAAACCATTGATGCGTCCTGACGCACGACTGGTCTGGGCGACAAAAGGTCTGGAGGCGGAAACGGGACGTCTGCTGCAGGACGTCGCACGCGAAGCACTGGGGGATGCTATTCCACTGGCGGTCATCTCCGGTCCGACGTTCGCCAAAGAGCTGGCAGCAGGTATGCCGACGGCGATCTCTCTGGCCTCGACGGACGACGCCTTTGCTGACGATCTCCAGCAGTTGCTGCACTGCGGCAAAAGCTTTCGCGTTTACAGCAACCCGGATTTCATTGGCGTGCAGCTTGGCGGCGCGGTGAAAAACGTCATTGCGATTGGTGCGGGGATGTCTGACGGCATCGGTTTTGGCGCGAATGCGCGTACCGCATTGATCACCCGTGGACTGACCGAAATGTCTCGCCTTGGCGCGGCGCTGGGTGCCGATCCTGCCACCTTTATGGGGATGGCGGGTTTAGGCGATCTGGTGCTGACCTGTACCGACAACCAGTCGCGTAACCGTCGTTTTGGCATGATGCTCGGCCAGGGTATGGACGTGCAGGGCGCGCAGGACAAGATTGGTCAGGTGGTTGAAGGCTACCGCAATACGAAAGAAGTTCGTGAATTGGCGCACCGTTTTGGTGTCGAGATGCCAATAACCGAGGAAATTTATCAAGTATTGTATTGCGGAAAAAACGCGCGCGAGGCAGCATTGACGTTATTAGGTCGTGCGCGCAAGGACGAGCGAAGCAGCCACTAGCCCTAGGGAACCGTTTCAATCTAACGACCCGACCCGCGAAGAACGGGTCGGTCGTTTTGCTACCTTCTGGAGTACGCAATGCCGTGTGAAGAACTGGATATCGTCTGGAAAAACATTAAAGCGGAAGCCCGGGCACTGGCGGAATGTGAGCCAATGTTGGCCAGTTTTTACCACGCAACGCTGCTCAAGCATGAAAATCTCGGCAGTGCGCTAAGCTATATGCTGGCGAATAAACTCGCTTCTCCAATCATGCCCGCCATTGCGATTCGCGAAGTCGTGGAAGAGGCCTATGCCGCCGATCCTGAAATGATTGCCTCAGCGGCCTGTGATATTCAGGCGGTACGTACGCGTGACCCGGCTGTCGATAAATATTCCACCCCACTTCTGTACCTGAAGGGTTTTCATGCGCTTCAGGCCTACCGTATCGGTCACTGGCTGTGGCATCAGGGGCGTCAGGCGCTGGCGATCTTCCTGCAAAATCAGGTGTCCGTTACCTTCCAGGTAGACATTCATCCGGCGGCAAAAATTGGCCGTGGGATTATGCTCGATCACGCAACCGGCATTGTGGTCGGTGAAACGGCAGTGATTGAAAATGATGTCTCTATTCTGCAATCCGTCACGCTAGGCGGGACCGGTAAAGCCGGCGGCGATCGTCATCCGAAAATTCGTGAAGGTGTAATGATTGGCGCGGGAGCAAAAATTCTCGGCAACATTGAAGTCGGTCGCGGCGCGAAGATTGGCGCAGGTTCCGTGGTTTTACAACCGGTACCCCCGCATACCACTGCGGCAGGCGTACCTGCACGCATCGTCGGTAAGCCTGACAGCGATAAACCGTCTATGGATATGGATCAGCATTTCAACGGGATACATCATACTTTCGAATACGGCGATGGCATCTGATTTCGAGCTATGCCCGGCGGCGCAGTGCTTACCGGGCCTACAAATCTCGTAGGTCGGATAAGGCGTCAGCCGCCATCCGACACAAATCAACTACGCAATACCGCGCCGGGATAACCTAACTGGCGCCAGGCCTCATACACCACCACCGACACCGCATTTGACAGGTTCATGCTGCGACTGTCCGGCATCATCGGAATTCGAATTTTTTGTTCGGCTGGCAGCGCGTCGAGGATGCTGGGTGGCAGACCGCGAGTTTCCGGGCCAAACATCAGATAATCCCCATCCTGATAGCTTACTGCGCTATGCGCTGGCGTACCTTTGGTGGTCAGGGCAAACAGACGTTGCGGATTTTCTGCGGCGACGAAGCTGGCGTAATCAGGGTGGCGCAGCACGGCGGTAAACTCATGGTAATCCAGCCCCGCGCGACGCAGGCGCTTGTCGTCCCAGGTAAAGCCCATTGGCTCAATAATATGCAGACGAAAGCCGGTGTTGGCGCAAAGACGGATAATATTGCCGGTATTTGGCGGGATTTCTGGTTCGAATAAAACGATGTTAAGCATACTGCCCCCTTGATAACGGGGGGCAGAATAGCAGAAAGAGCGGGTACTATGCGACGGTCAGCGCGTGCGGTTTATAGCGTTGCAGTTTGTAAATCGTTGCGGCAGCCGCAACCAGCGCCGGAAGGCTGAGGAACATTAATATACTGTCTGCCTGCCATTGCAGGGAAAGCAGCTGGGCGCTCATCATCGTTCCGGCTACGCCACCGAAGCGGCCCACGCCCTGCATCCAGGCAATGCCCGTCGCGCGACAGTGGGTCGGATAAAACGTGGCGGCCAGCGTCTGCAGCCCGGACTGCGCGCCGTTCATGGTAATCCCCATCAGGAAGATCAGTGCGCCGAACAAGATGATATGGTTATGTTCAAACCCGAGAGCGAGGGCAAACAGCATCGTCAGAATAAAGCCGAGTGACACCACTTTATGCGCTTCCCAGCGATCCATTAACCAACCGGCCAGCAGGATCCCCGCAGTACCGCCGAAGGTAAATAGCGATGTCAGCCAGGCGGATTCAGCCAGCGGATAGCCCATTCCCAGCATCAGCGTTGGCATCCAGCTCAACAGCACGTAATAGATAACCAATCCCATAAAGTAGGTCATCCAGAGCATCAGCGTGCCCGGCAGCCAGGGCATACTGAATAGCTGTGCCACGCTGCCTTTTTTGACCGTGACGCGGTCTTCATCCAGATAAAACTGGGTAACCTGTTCCAGACTTCCCGACATAAAGCGTTGAGCAATGCGTTTAACCTGTGCAACCCCTTTACCGCGGTGAACCAGATACTTCACCGACTCCGGCAGGAACAGCACCAACAATACGGTGAGGACCAGCGGGGCGATCGCACCGGCAAGCAGGACGCTGTGCCAGCCGTAGTTAGGGATAAGCCAGGAGGAGATCACCCCGCCGCCTGCAGCCCCTAACGGAAAGCCGCAGTACATGGTGTTAATCGCCATTGAACGACAGCGTTTTGGTGCAAATTCTGACACCAGGGTGATGGCATTGGGCATTGCAGCACCAAGACCCAGCCCGGTGAGAAAGCGCCAAAATGTGAGCATATTCAGCGTCTGGGCATAGGCAGTTCCCAGACTGGCGAGGCCAAAAAACAGACAGGAAAAGACCAGCACGCGTTTACGGCCCATACGATCGGAAATCGGCCCGGCAAGCAGTGCACCAAATGACAGGCCCAGTAGTGCAGCGCTTAACACCGGTCCAAGGTCCTGCTTCTTGATGCCCCAGTCGGCTGAGAGCGTGGGCGCAATATAGCCCATCGCCGCCGTATCGAAGCCGTCGATGGCCAGGACCAGAAAACCCAGGACAATAATGACCCAGTGGAAGCGCGAAAAAGGACTGTCATCTATCGCCTGCTGGATATTCACTTTTCCGGAATAAGCCATGTTACCCTCGCCCGTTATGATGGTTGTTATCTGTATATTTCGCCCTTGTATTAGCTTGTATATACATCTGACAGGTGGATAAAAAGTTGTCAAATATATTGGTTATAAATGTTAACTGGTCGTTATTTTTGGATAAAAAATGGCCGGGCTGAGAACAGACCGACCATGCAGAAAGTGGGTTTTATGGGGATATTGTTACGCCGCGCTACCCTGAACCAGAGGTGCCAGCGCAGCAGGCAGGTTTTTTCCCAGTTCTTGTACCAGCGAATCATGACTGATTTCGCTAATCGATTTTGCACCGGTCAGGGTCATTGCCACCTTCATCTCTTTCTCGATCAGATTCAGCAGATTCGCTACCCCGGCCTGACCGTGGGTTGCCAGCGCGTACAGATAAGCACGTCCCAGCAGAACACTATCCGCGCCCAGCGCAATCATGCGTACGACGTCCAGACCGTTGCGGATCCCGCTGTCTGCCAGAATGGTGATATCGCCTTTTACCGCATCGGCAATAGCGGGTAACGCGCGAGCTGAAGACAGCACGCCGTCTAACTGGCGACCACCGTGGTTAGAGACAACGATGCCATCAGCGCCGAAGCGTACGGCGTCGCGAGCATCTTCAGGATCGAGGATCCCTTTGATCACCATCGGACCATCCCAAAATTCGCGGATCCACTCGAGGTCTTTCCAGGAAATCGACGGATCGAAATTATTCGCCAGCCAGCCGATGTAGTCTTCAAGGCCGGTGGGTTTGCCAAGATAGGTCGAGATGTTGCCTAAATCATGCGGGCGACCGTTCAGGCCAACGTCCCATGCCCACTGTGGATGGGTGACAGCCTGCCAGTAGCGGCGCAGTGCCGCATTTGGACCGCTCATCCCGGAATGGGCGTCACGGTAGCGTGCGCCAGGTGTTGGCATATCGACGGTAAAGACCAGCGTGGAGCAACCTGCCGCTTTGGCTCGTTCCAGGGCGTTACGCATAAAGCCGCGATCGCGCAGAACATACAGCTGAAACCACATCGGACGCTTGATAGTCGGGGCGACTTCTTCAATCGGGCATACGGATACTGTGGAAAGCGTAAACGGAATGCCTTTGGCATCAGCGGCGGCGGCGGCCTGAACTTCGCCCCGACGCGCATACATGCCGCACAGACCGACAGGTGCAAGGGCCACCGGCATGGAGAGCGTTTCGTTGAACAGTTTTGTCTCCAGGCTCAGGTCGGACATATTCTTCAGCACGCGCTGGCGAAGGGCCACCTCCGACAGGTCTGCCACGTTACGGCGCAAAGTGTGCTCTGCATATGCCCCACCGTCAATATAGTGGAACAAGAAGGGGGGTAGGATGCGCTGGGCTGCGGCGCGATAGTCGCTGGCTGCTGAAATAATCATGTGTTGTTCTCCCTGCTATTCTCACCAGGGTCACCGGGCAGGCGGGTGATTCGCGCCTGGCGGGCCTGATCTTCATCAAATCGTTTAATCGTGGTGTGGACAAAACTGAGGTGCGCCATCATCGCTTTACGCGCGCCGTCGGCATCTCCGGCAACAATCGCATCCAGTACGGCCTGATGCTGTGCCGTTAGCTGTGAAAATACGGGCGGCACGAGGTACATTCGCTGGCGGCTCTGTTTCACCGAAGACTGCAATACGTCGAAGAAACCGCGCATGGTCTGTAACAGCACCACGTTGTGTGAGGCCTCCGCAATGGCGAGATGAAAGCGAACGTCTGCCTGCGAGGCGAGATCTGGATCTTCGCTTTGTGTGGCCTCGAAACAGAGTCTGATCTTCTCTTTGTCGGCAGCAGTGGCACGCATAGCTGCGTGCCAGGCGGTGCTGGCTTCGATGGCGTGGCGGGCTTCCAGAATATCGAAACTGTAATCAGGATCGTCCGCCAGCAGGGTTTTCAGCGGCTGCACGATGTTTTGTTCAGACCATGCCTCATGCTGCCAGCGAATAAACGTCCCACCGCCACGACGGCTAATCAGTACGCCTTCACTCACCAGCTTTGCTAACGCCTCGCGCAGCGAGTTGCGCGATACGCCGAGCTGTACGGCCAGCTGGCGCTCAGCGGGCAACTTCATGCCCGCTTCCAGCTGTTGTTCTTCAATCAGCGCCCGCACACGAGATGCGACTTCGTCTGACAGGCGTCTGGGCATCACTATCATGGAATCATCCAGGTTAAGACATAGGCCTGCAGTGTGGTAATCACACCCACCATGCAGGTGAAAATCAGACTGTGCTTCACGGTAAAGCGGAACAGGTCAGACTCTTTTCCCACTAATCCCACTGCTGCACAGGCGATAGCGATAGATTGCGGAGAGATCATTTTTCCGGTCACGCCGCCGGTGGTATTTGCAGCCACCATTAATACATCCGAAACACCGATTTGCTGAGCGGCCGTGGCCTGTAGGGCGGCAAACAGTGCGTTTGATGAGGTGTCGGATCCAGTCAGGAATACCCCCAGCCAGCCAAGGAACGGCGAGAAGAAGGTAAATGCGCTGCCGGTGTGAGCCAGGGCCAATGCCAGGGTGGATGAAAGCCCGGAGTAGTTAGAGATAAACGCGAATGCCAGCACCATCCCGATGGAGTAGATAGGTAGCGCCAGATCTTTCAGCGTGCTACCAAAGGTCTGAAGCGCAGCAGACGGCTTCATCTTCAGCCAGACGATGGACAGCAGGGCGGCAAACAGTATTGCGGTACCGGTCGCGGAGAACCAGTCAAATTTGTACACCGCCGCGTAGGCTGTGGCTTCGTGTACGACCGGCGGCATACGGGCAACCAGCTTGTCGAGGAACGGAACCGGAATATTGACCACCCAGTGGTACATCGCGCCGCCTGGCGCAAACAGCGCTTTAAACGGCGGTATGCTCCACAGCGTGACGGTAGCTGTCAGGAACAGGAACGGCGACCAGGCTCGGATGATTTGCCCGGCGGTGTAGCGGGTGCGCGACAGATCCATATCGACCTGCGAAGCGCCCATATCACCAAAGCGGAAGATGCGTACCGGCTGCCAGCGCTTCAGGAACAGCGTCAGACAGACCAGGGAAACCAGAGAAGAGATGATGTCCGGCAGTTCCGGTCCGATAAAGTTAGAGCTGAGATACTGCGCGATAGCAAACGAGCCGCCAGCGACCATCACCGCAGGCCAGGTTTCTTTCACGCCACGCCAGCCATCCATAATCGCCATAATCCAGAACAGCACGATAATGGTCAGGAACGGCAGTTGACGGCCCACCATCTGGCCAATCTCGAAGCTGTCCAGCCCGGTAACCTGACCGGCAACCAGAATCGGAATGCCCATTGCCCCAAAAGCGACTGGAGCGGTGTTTACGATTAAGCACAAACCTGCCGCATACAGCGGGTTAAAGCCAAGGCCAACCAGCAGTGCGGCGGTAATCGCTACCGGAGCACCGAAGCCTGCCGCCCCTTCGAGGAATGCCCCAAAGGAGAAACCGACAATCAGCATTTGCAGACGCTGGTCTGGGGTAATCGAGAGTATCGAGGAGCGGATAATGTCGAACTGCCCGGTCTTCACCGAGATTTTATAGACGAATACCGCGGCGATAATGATCCAGGCAATTGGCCACAGACCGTAGAAGAAACCGTACACTACGGATGCCAGAGCGTGATCGACCGGCATTTTGTAAAACAGCAGGGCGACCGACAAAGCGATCACCACCGTCCATGACGCCGCAACGTAGCCTTTCAGCTTGAGCTTAATCAGGGCGAAGAAAAAGAACAGGATGGGGAGCGATGCGATCAGACTGGAAAGCCAGATGTTACCGGCCGGGTCGTAGTTCTGTTGCCAGAGATTCATTGCAGGTCTCCTGGGGGCCGCCGACATAATGGAATGAGTCTTTGCTCAAATCTTCGTCACATTATGTGTAAAAGTGGCCCTGCCAATATTGTTGTGTAGGGGTAATGACAATGAATGGTTAATCAAATGTTATTTATTGGCAACGGTATTGTATGCACATTTTAATGAAATGTGAGGTGCTGGTATGATCTGGCTAAAATTGGTAGGGCCAATTGCGAGGGGAAGTGAAGGACCGGGCAAGCGGATGTTGCCCGGTGGGAGATCAGAACTCGCTCTTCGCGAAGCCCGTCATCTCTTTCAGGCCCATTTCACGGCCAAGCTCGGTCATCGGGTGAACGACAATCAGGCCGCGCACGCTCTTCTTCAGCTTGCCCATGTCGGCCTGTTCTTTTTTGGTGATGGTACGACGGAAAGGGAGTTTCGTCAGCTTTTGCGCTTCTTTGCTCAGCTTCTGACCATGGACTTCACGCAGACGTGCAATCTCGTTTTCCAGAGTTTCTTTCTCTTGCTCCAACTCAGCATATTTGTCGGCGGCTTCAACCAGAGACAGGTCAGCCTGCTGGTGGCGGATAGCGTCCAGACGATCGCTCAGGCGTTTAATTTCGTTTTTTTCGACTTCTTTCATAGGATAGCTTCTGATAAAAATAGGATGAATATCCTATAGTATGCGCGCAGAGCGGGATTATTCACAACTAATCGAAGATAAATAATCAAATGTTGCAAGTATTATTCAGCTAATGAAAATATTACTATTTTGATTAATAAGGAATTTTAAGCGATAAGATCGACCATGGCGCATTTTGTTGGCGGGTTCATAGTGAAGCACGTTTTCCTTAATGTAATTGCCAAACCGATCCTAAACTTAAATGATCAACCGCGCAGGCTGAGCGCGGTTAATACATGGAGGAGGGAAGATTATGGCGAAAATAGGTGAGAACGTTTCGGCTCTAATTGATAAGACGGTCGATTTTATGGCTTCAAGCCAGGCTTTTCGCGAGTATCTGAATAAAACACCGCCACGCAACGTTGTCCCTTCTGAAATACCGCAGGAGAATGCGCAGTTGTATCTGCAACGTCTGGCGTACTATCGGCAGCTTTATCGACCGCAGCAGGAAGAGAAATAAGCAAGCATCGTCTTATTTTTGAAAGGCTTTTTTTAAGCTGATTTTAGAAATCAGCTCGGTCAGGGAAAGTACCATCGTGGAGCGCACCATCTGCTGGTAGCGCTGGATCTGCATCGCGTGCAGACCTGAGTCTGAGGTATCAAACTGCGGTGGCGGCGGGAGTGCCGTCACGCAGTGGAGTTCGCCAAACGGACCAAGAATTTCATCGTCGGTGAACGCATATTCATTGCCGTCATGGTTTAACTCTTCCCGCAGCGCCATCAGAAGCTCGGCGTCTTCATACTCCGGTCGGCTGAGCACGCCCAGACCGTAGATGAGCTTCAGGCGAACGGAAAGATCGCCCAGCGGACCGTCGCCGTCAAGCAGTGGTTCTACAGCATATTTCACCGCATAGTCGTCTTTGCGAAATACCTGAAGCACAAGAATATTCACCGCCTCGGTGAGCAGTTCTACGGCGGTGATGAGGAAGCTGCGTACGGTTTTGCCAGCATTCAGACGCTCAAGCACACGATTTTCAAAGGCCTGCGTTTGTTCCATTATTGCCTGCATATCTGACAATCTATTATTCAGGCGCAGGATATCCTGCGCCAGGTCCTGCATCATTTCTTTGCGTTATACGCGTTAACAGCCTCAAGCACGACATCGCTGTTGGCATCCAGCCCGGAAACTTGCGCCAGCGCGGACTGTGGACCTTTTTCGTCAATCAGCGCGGCCAGTTCCTGTGCCTGCGGATCTTCTTCGCTGCGATAGTGCATCGCTGCCGCAATACCGATAACCAGATTCGCATGCGGCAAACCATACTCCAGCGTACCCAGCAGCGGTTTAATCAGACGATCTCCCGCGCTCAGCTTACGCAGCGGCTGACGACCCACGCGCTCAACGTCATCTTTCAGATACGGGTTTTCAAAGCGACCGAGGATTTTCTGAATGTATGCCGCATGTTTTGCTGCATCAAAACCATAGCGTTTGATCAGTACCGCGCCGCTCTCTTCCATCGCACCTTTTACCACTGCGCGGATTTTCTCGTCGAGAATCGCGTCACGGATGGTCTGATGACCGGTCAATTTTCCGAGGTACGCGGTTATAGCATGCCCGGTGTTCAGCGTGAAGAGTTTACGTTCGACAAATGCCATTAGGTTATCAGTTAATTCCATTCCTGGAATATTTGGTAGTTCACCTTTGAACTGTGTTTTGTCGACAATCCACTCACTGAAGGTTTCTACGGTAACTTCCAGCGGGTCATTGGTTGCTGAAGCCGAAGGCGGAACAATGCGGTCCACGGCGGAATCGACGAAGCCAACATGTTCTTCAACCCAGGCTTTGTCTTCATCTGCCAGCGCGTTCATTACATGGCCTTTCAACTGGGTCGTTCCGCGCACCATGTTTTCACAGGCGATGATATTCAGCGGAGTAGCTATACCCTGTGCCTTGCGTTTAACCAGCCCTTTGGCGATGGCCGGAGCGATACGCTCAAGCACGACCGGACCGACGGCGGTAGTGACTAAATCTACATGGGCAATCAGGTCGACGACATCATCGCCGATGCTGCTCACGGCGTTGACGCCGGAGACGGTATCAACCTGTTCGTTTTCACCTACGACATGAACCTGATAGCTATGACGGGCATTCAGGGCATCGAGCACGACCTGATTTACATCCGCGAACGTCAGCTGTATCCCCGCGTCCGCCAGCAGTTTGCCGATAAAGCCACGACCGATATTACCTGCGCCAAAATGTAATGCTTTCATAGTATTAACCTTCATCAATGTTTTTACCCAAGAGGGCTGGGGTGAGGCTTTTCCCTCAACCTAACCCTCTCCACAAGGGAGAGGATATCGCCTTCATATTTCGAACTGCAGATGCGTTGGCTCTCCTCGCTCACCCCAGTCACGTACTTATGTACGCTCCTGGGGATTCACTGCGTTGCCGCCTTCCTGCAGCTCGAACTATTTTGGAGATACTTAACCGTTAAGCTTTTTTACCAGCCAGCAGCTCCAGAACTTCATCCACGCTGGTGGTATGGGCCAGACGTTCGATCACGGATTCGTCATCCAGCGCGTTGGTCAGGCTGGTAATCACCTGGATGTGCTCGTTGTTACGTGCTGCGATACCAATCACCAAGCGGGCAATATCGTCTTCTTCTTCACCGAAGCGAACGCCTTCCGGGTACTGGCAGAACACCACACCGGTTTTCAGCACACGGTCTTTGGCTTCAACCGTCCCGTGCGGTACTGCGATGGACTCGCCGAGGTAAGTCGGAGTCAGTTTTTCGCGGTCCAGCATCGCCTCGACGTATTCTGGCTCAACGTAACCGCCTTTCACCAGTTGCTCACCAGCAAAGCGAATTGCTTCCTCTTTGTTAGTTGCTTTACGACCGAGGAAGATATTCTCCGCACCCAGTTTGAACAGGTGGGTATCACCCTCTTCAAAGCTGTCTTTCAGGTGATCGCGGACTTTCTCTTCGTTCACGTTGTGGCGCTGTGCAGCGACCAGACGTTCGGTCAGGTTGGAGTACAGGCCGCTGTCGAGGAAGTTGGTCAGCGAAATGTGCTGTGCCTGAGGCACCTGGCGCATCGCGCGTTCGGTCAGGTCACGGTGGGTAATGACCAGATCCACATCCGGCGGCAGATTGTTAATCGCGCTGTTAGTGACGGAAATCTGAGACAGACCTGCATCCTGTACTTTCTTACGCAGTACGCCCGCACCCATGGCGCTGGAACCCATGCCGGCATCGCAGGCAACGATGATTTTACGCACATGGCTCAGGTCGTTGGTCACGTCGCCAGCCGCCAGCGGAGATGCGCCTTTGGATTCCGCTTTCATGTCGTGCATACGACGGGTTGCGGCATCAATGTCATCATCTTCTTTCACTTTGCTGGTTTTCAGCAGAATGGCTGAAACCACAAAGGAGACTGCCATAGCAGCACAGATAGCAGCGATGTTAGCGAAGTAAGCGCCCTTCGGCGTCATGGCCAGCACGGCCAGGATAGAACCCGGAGAGGCCGGAGAAACCAGACCGCCGTTCAGGATAGTCAGGGTAAATACGCCAGTCATACCGCCGAGGATAACGGCCAGAATCAGACGTGGGTTCATCAGCACGTACGGGAAGTAAATTTCGTGGATACCACCCAGGAAGTGAATGATTGCCGCGCCGCCCGCAGACTGCTTAGCGCTGCCGCGACCGAAGAACATGTATGCCAGCAGAACGCCCATACCCGGACCCGGGTTAGCTTCAATCAGGAAGAAGATGGATTTGCCCATCTCATGGGACTGCTGAATACCCAGCGGTGAGAAAATACCGTGGTTGATGGCGTTGTTGAGGAACAGGATTTTCGCCGGTTCAACGAAGATAGACGCCAACGGCAGCATGTCATGGACAACCATGAAGTTAACGCCTGCCGCCAGGATTTTGGACAGTGCTTCAACCAATGGGCCAATGCCAAGGAATGCCAGAATGGCGAGGATCATCCCGATGATGCCTGCGGAGAAGTTATTCACCAGCATCTCAAAACCGGACTTGATCTTACCGTCTACCCAGTTGTCGAAATGTTTGATAGCCCAGCCGCCCAGCGGGCCTGCGATCATCGCGCCGAGGAACATTGGCATATCTGCACCGACGATAACGCCCATGGTGGTGATAGCACCAACCACGCCGCCACGTTCGCCGCCAACCAGCTTACCACCGGTATAACCGATCAGCAGCGGCAGCAGATAGGTGATCATAGGACCGACAAGCTTCGCCAGCGTTTCGTTCGGCAACCACCCTGTCGGAATGAATAATGCGGTGATAATACCCCACGCGATAAACGCGCCGATATTTGGCATCACCATGTTGCTGAGGAATCGACCAAAGCTTTGCACCTTGATCTTAATATCGGATGACATAAAAACACCCCTTCTTATGTTTGCTATCGCGCAGGCTGAAAGCCCGAGGTTTGTTAATGTAGCGGCAGGAGGTAGCCGGACCCTGTAGATACTGCGAAATCTGGCACTGAATCGTTCAACTGTCCAGTCGACGACCTTTTATGTGATATTCGTCACGTAAATATAGGGTGTATGGCGTTAGTTAATGTGATCTTAATCACAAAATATCGGTACAAAAAAACATCACTGGATCAGAATTCGCCAAAAATGGGGGGTAAATGTGAACTGATTCACATTTTATCCTTTGCTGTTTGTTGAATCTTTGTGATGCAGATCGCAAAGTATTTTCATCTGCATTTGCTCGGATGTGATCTACAGCAGGTTCTACCCCCCGATATTTTTATTGCAAAAGAAAGCAACTTCTCACCAGAAAAAATATTTATTTTGTGGTATGGCGAAAACCCCAAACTGCAGTTATGTTCAAAACATCAGCCTGGGTGCATGCGGCTGCCGGCATAAAAAAACTCTAATTAGCGTGAATTCGAGGCAGGTATGTTTCTAAATTATTTCGCACTGGGCGTGCTGATCTTCGTCTTTCTGGTTCTGTTTTACGGAATCATCGCCATTCACGATATTCCCTATAATATGGCTAAAAAACGCAACCATCCTCATGCTGATGCCATTCATACGGCGGGTTGGATTAGCCTGTTTACACTCCATGCAATATGGCCGTTCCTGTGGATTTGGGCGACGCTCTACCAGCCTGAACGGGGGTGGGGCATGCAATCACACATCATGTCGAACGGAAAGGGCCCAGACCCCGAGATTGCCGCACTGGCAGAGCGCATCACCCAGTTGGAAAAAAGACTGGATGGGGAGAAGAAAACAGATAACTCCACCTTTCCGGAGATTTAATCATGGATTTGTTGATAGTCCTGACCTATGTGGCCTTTGCCTGGGCCATCTTTAAAATATTCCGTATTCCGGTAAACCAATGGACGCTCGCTACTGCTGCATTAGGTGGGGTATTCATTGTTGCGGGACTGATCTTATTAATGAACTATAACCACCCGTATACCTTTACGGCGCAAAAAGCGGTTATTTCAATTCCGATCACTCCGCAAGTCACAGGAATTGTTAGTGAGGTAACGGATAAAAATAATCAGTTGATTAAAAAAGGCGAAGTGTTATTTAAACTCGATCCAGGCCGCTATCAGGCACGTGTTGACAGACTGCAGGCTGATCTTGTTACCGCCACACACAACATCGACAATCTGAAAGCCCAACTTTCTGAAGCCGTCGCCAATACTACCCGCGTTTCCGCTGAACGCGATCGTCTGTATAAAGATTATCAACGCTATTTGAAGGGCAGCCAGGCGAAGGTTAATCCCTTCTCTGAAAGCGATATCGACAACGCCCGGCAGAACTATCTGGCACAGGACGCGCTGGTAAAAGGTTCCGTTGCCGAACAGACGCAGATTCAGAGTCAGTTAGACAGTATGGTCAACGGGGAGCAATCTCAGGTTGCGTCTCTGCGCGCTCAGCTCGCTGAAGCCAAATACAATCTTGAGCAGACTATTGTCCGTGCCCCCAGCAACGGCTATGTTACGCAGGTGCTTATTCGGCCCGGGACCTACGCCGCCGCACTACCTCTGCGCCCGGTGATGGTATTTATTCCGGAACAGAAACGGCAAATTGTGGCGCAATTCCGCCAGAACTCGTTGCTGCGTCTTAAACCGGGTGATGAAGCGGAAGTGGTCTTCAACGCGCTGCCTGGTCAGGTTTTCTCCGGTAAGTTGACCTCCATTCTTCCGGTTGTGCCGGGCGGTTCTTATCAGGCGCAGGGGGCATTACAGTCCTTAACTGTGGTGCCGGGTACCGATGGCGTGCTGGCTACGATTGAGTTGGATCCTAATGCCGATGTGGATGCGCTGCCGGACGGTATCTATGCTCAGGTGGCGGTCTATTCCGACCATTTCGCTCACGTTTCAGTGATGCGTAAAGTGCTGCTGCGCATGACCAGCTGGATGCATTATCTTTATTTGGATCATTGAGTTGATATTGGATTACACGGATAGAAATTTAACCAAGGTAAAGTGAATTGTTTATATGTTGTAAATAGCAATTCATTTACCTTGGATGTTGAATATGTTTACTTGAGGTTATTCTTTTTTCCCCTCCACCATTCAATCTGACTCATATCCTCGGATATTTATTGATTTACAATAGTCACACTGATCATTTTCGTAAGACATAGAGGAAGTATCGATTGCTTAATAAATTATCTATCAGAGTCTGTTTAAAAAGCATGTTGTTTTTTCTTAAACCTTTCTAGCCAGTCAGGGGGAGTACAGCCCAGTTTTTTTATCCCGCTGCTGTTCTGGCAACCGGATAAGCTGTTGCAGATTCAGCGGGTTATCTTCATAAAGCAGATTACCCCATTCGTCATTTTCCGCCCGTCATATCACACGGTTATCGGCATCAATCAGCGCCAGCGGCAGTCTACAATGATGTAGATCTTCCGTTTTGGCTCCATGCCTCTTCCGGCCACACCGCTATTATGCATTTCCTCAGCCAGGATTTACTTTCTCTCACTACGAAGTACTCCATATTGAATCTCGGTGACACATTCGTAAGATTCATTTTTTTAGGAAGATACGCGGTCATACGAGCGTAAGTCGAATTCTCTGCTTTGAAGTATTTTACCATGGATGAATTATCAAGAATTGCCAACAACTGCGCAGGGTCGCTACTCTTTTCCTGAGCAAAAGCACCCC
Source organism: Citrobacter sp. Cf136 (assembly GCF_030333815.1). Classification (NCBI taxonomy): domain Bacteria; kingdom Pseudomonadati; phylum Pseudomonadota; class Gammaproteobacteria; order Enterobacterales; family Enterobacteriaceae; genus Citrobacter; species Citrobacter sp. Cf136. Next base: position 361,658 of record NZ_JAOWFE010000041.1, read on the forward strand.
TGATATGGCTTCTCACATTAATATGTGTAATTTCATTATCGTAAAACGCTTTTTTTTCAGCTGCATCCAGCAAGTCCTGCAAGGAGCCTTCGGCAGGATGTATTTCACAAGATGCTAATGCATTAAAATTAATGATGATTGTAAAAAAATTAATAAAAATCGTTTCATTTTCTTGCTCCTCTCATAATTCTCTGAGCACCTTTAACTCCTAATTCAGCCAAATCATCTATCCCTGCCGTTGCAGGTCCTCCGGGGTCATCAAGGTCTGGGAATAAATAAGTCTCTGCGCAAGTATATCCCGCAGGTAATTTATCTATTTGCCAATCTTTTTGTGGGAGGTAATCTCTTGCTGTCTTTGTGTCCATCCCAGGATAGCTGGGATCATCCCACGGTGTGCAGGTCAGGTTTGGTTTCACCCATTTCCGACAATACGGTGTGTAGTCGTAAGGGCTGTGGGCATAGATAGTTCCTTTCTATTTATCTGTACAAAAAACACTCTTTAGTGTGATCTTTCCCTAAGCCCGATGTTGATTTTTAAATTTATTTAATCAAATTTAAAATATGGGACATCTAATTTAATGGGACCGCCATCATCCCTTGACTCAAGAATCCATTCGCCACCATTAAATCCATCATTACTTTTCCACTCAGGAAAAATATCTCCTTTTTTAAATCTACGACTTTCATAAATGCCATACCTTGAGATCATTCTCCAGTATCCTCCAAATGGAATTTTCTGCCCACAGGACCGAATTACAGATCCCACGCCAGCATTATTTTGGTAAAAATATCGGTCTTGTTTTTTTATAAATTCTATATACTTAACAGAATCCACCAACTCAACACAAGCGATGAGATTTAACCGTTTTCCATTAACTAAATTCCCAAAATCACTGATATTCTTATCTATGTAATAAAACACATTACCTTTAGAAATATCACTATAAATTAAAGAGCTCACTCTATCACTATAATCAAATAGATGTAATGAATCATTAACATCATTGTTATCAACCCCTTGCAAAACATACTTTTTAATACAATAAATCTCCCCCCACTGAGATAATATTGCTCTGCCTCGCAGGATATAATCTGGCTCTGAAGCAAACACTTCACCACAACTCAATAATAAAAGTATAAAGAACATACTTAACTTCATTTGAGATCCCAAAATTTAATAGCAGTAAGTGTCTGTTTTGGATGTAACGACGGATCATAATATGTACTGCCATCAAGGCATTTAACTCCATCCCAGATAGTAGCATGACCAGTCGCATCACTAAATCCGTCAATGTAAAATATAACAATCCCTTTCTTATTCATTTTCTTAAGTTCATCTAATTGTGAAACTCTCTTTGGAACATATTTAAACATGTCTGCTTTTCCCCAAGCGTACTCAAGGAAAGTTATGAGATTTTCTACGGAATATATGTAATAATATTTACCCCCATCAATCACATATTCATTTCCGCCCTGGAGTATTCTATTCCCACCAATTTTTGTTGTAGGCAACACCGAAACCTTTGATGGAATAAGCATCCCAGACATATTCAAAGCGTAACTGATTCGTAACGCGCATGCGTTACCATATGCGGATGGATTTCTTTTATACTCTCTAAAAGCATGCCCACCGACCCACAGATACGCAAAATATACAGAAGCGGCACTATCCAACGGAGCACCCGTATCTACATTGTTAGGGAATAGGTCCAAATATTTTTCCTTGATGAGGTCATACGGTGGTCTTTTTACAACGACCTTGCCTATGTCTTTATCCTTTTCTTTAACCGTCACTATCCCAGCCATTTAATCACCATAGTAAAGATATATTTTAGAGGAAATATCAGAAAAAATATTCATCGCAATAGCTTCATTATTTTTATTTACATCAGCACTAACAGAAAGGCTATCCTCCGTCCCATCAGGAGTGAAATAAAAAACATCACAACTTACGTTTTCACCTATATCATAATTTAGAGTATGCATATGAAGATTCAAATCAACATAGTGTCTAGATATATCACTAAGCTCTGTTTGTTCTTCACCATAAGACCAGCTAATTGAGGTGATTTTTTTCTCTTTATTATCCTGTTCATCATCCCCACTGCTGGAGTAACCCTGGTCATCGCCCACTCCACTCCCGGCACCGTTATCACCATCGCCACTTCTGTTATCCTTCCCGTCTCCCGCATTATCCGCCAGCGCCTCCAGCGCGCCCGGCTGCATCACCCCCACCGGCGTTCCCGGACTCCCCCCGCTGTTGAGATTGATTTTCGGCCCCATAATGTCCACGCCGCCCGGGTGGATGACCACAAACGA
>NZ_JAOWFE010000041.1:364026-370850 GCF_030333815.1 Citrobacter sp. Cf136
ATGACGAGACGCTGGTTGTGGGCAATGACCGGAAGATGTCGGTGAAGGGAAAACAGGAGCAGACCACCACCGGCGACCATGTCAGCCTGGTGAAAGGGATGAAGAGCCTGGAGGTGAAGGGAGACCTGGCGCAGAAGATAAACCTGAACGGCGGGGGGAGTGCGGGAACGCCGGTGGGGGTGATGCAGCCGGGCGCGCTGGAGGCGCTGGCGGATGATGATGCAGATGACGTAGATGATAATAGGACCGGGAATGATGATAATTCAGATGATAACGAAGATAACCAGGATAACACCGACAAGTATTACCTTCAGTTTCATTTTACGGATGATGATGGGATACCGTATGCAAATACAGAATACATCGCATATTTTTCAAGTGGTATGCAAAAGAAAGGTCTGACGAATAAAGAAGGAAATACAGAGCGATTTATAAGTAATGCCATGGATAGCGTCGAGGTTAAATTGACGTTAGATTTCCAGAATAATTAACTATTTTATAATCGATTGAATTTCTTTAATCTCTGGAGCGAAAAAATAAATGGTAAATACAACCATCGGTGTGATGAATAAAGCAAAAGATCACACTATTACGCAGAAAATAACACGCATAAAAAGGATGTATGGAAGAAACATTATTATATTAGATTATGAGAATGAAAAACCTGCCCCAGGACTTGAGGTAATAATTAGAACATTAGATGATATTTCTTACTATGTGCCAGATGATAATGGTAAAGTTGATACGGTATTTACTCAAAAAAATGATGAAAGAATTATTATTGATGTTTCTTCATTTATTATTTAAGAGTTGTAATAAAGGACTATATGATGAATAATGGAAAAAAACCTGATAGCATGTATAGCGATTCAAAACATTCTGGGTATTTGCATGAAATAAACTCTGTAGATGATTTTGAAGTCAATATTGTGACATTATTTATCGGGTGTACATGTGGAAAGCCAGTTGAAAACTATCCATTTCAACAACCTGTTTTTGATTGGTTAAAAAAAATATCAAAATACATTATAAAATATTCAGGTAGGTTCTCAGTACCGCCTATTGCAGTAGCTGGTGCTCTGGCTGATGAATATAATACCAGGTTTATGCCTGATTACTCATATGCAAAAAAACAATTGGACTATCTTCAGGATGAAGTCATCCCAAAAGGGAAGTATACAGAATTGCCTGAACCACAAAATAATATAATGAGTAGTAGTGATCTTGAGGTGCAGTATCAAACTATAAAGGAAAATGATCCTAACAATATTAAAAGAACGACATCCGATAGGCTTAGTAATACAGTGGCGGGCGATTATGGGAAAGGAAATATATCACTACGCACTGCATATGATATGTATGACGAAAAAATTGATGACTTCCCTGAAATGTCCAGATTAGATATTTTAAGATATCTCGCCACAGATGAAGGAACAGTTCATTTTGCTGCATTATCAATAAAAAAAGCATGGGATATAATGTCTAAGTATATAGACACTTTTCCGCCAAGAAAACAAGAAGCAGTGTTGGTTACTTATTTCAAACAGGGCGATAACTATCGAATAAAATTCATAAATAACTCATTAAAGAACAATCCCAATGCCAAGATAAGATCTGGCGAAGGATGTCGGACTTGTTTTCAAAGGCAGCAAATAGCTCAAGCAATAGATATTCAGGTTAAAGTTCTTCAAATTGAAAAATAAGATGACAACTAATTATCACACATGAGGGCATGTTAATGCTGAGAATTACTTTGGTGACCATATTTTGGATTGTGAGCAGTATTTTTTCCAGCATGCTTTTTATTTATTATGATTATAATAAAATACTGGCCGCATTAATAATAATCCCAGGCATCCTTCCTGTTGTCCCTTTATTATTACCTGCGCCTAAATATGGATGGCGATTAATATATATATGCTTTGCCATAATGATTCAGTTGGTTTTTATTTCTTTTGACCTATTGCGAGGAAATATTTACCCTTTATTTTTTGTGGTGATTGGTGTGTCGTTATTATATTTTGCAATACTCATAAAAAACAATACAATATCATATTTTTTAGGTGTCATTGTTTGTATGTGCCTTTTTTACCCATTAGGGAAGCAGTTGTATTTATATAATGCATTCTCCATGAGAGATATATGTTTCAATCATGAGGAATATTGCGGCTCATCATGTTATAAAGACTATAGTGTAATATCTTGTAAAACTTCAAAATGGAAAATGGATGTCTTTCATGGTTCTCCGGGGAGTCACTATTACTTTGATTCTGTTGATGGCAATATATATGTTAATTTTGGAGATGCTAACAGTAGTGCTGAATATTTATTATTAAATGGGAAGCTAAAAAATAATAACAACTACTAGTATATGGAAAATTTTCATTCTGCAAATACTAAAATATAGCAGCCAAGTTGAATGGCAAAGGCACCTCTACAACTCATAAAATCACTAAAATTTAATTATTTATTTTCATCAATTTTTATTTTACATATTGCATTCGCATTGTCATATGAGACCTCTTGTAAAGGTGAAATGTTATACGGATATGGTAAACTTTATTACAACAACACAGCGCACAAAAAGGAGGGAGTATACCCTTTAACATTAAAAAAAAATACAAGTCAACTTTCCCTCTCATAAAAAAAGACTTGGCATCATATTACAATAACAAACCTTTTATGGATCTTAACATTCAAGATTCACACTAAAACATCAGGTCACTATTTCAATAGAGGCTAAAAACAGAGCCAATAAAGCACTAAAAATCCCCAAAAAGAACCTTGTTTATAACAACCGACTTTTTAAACCTATATTCCATATAACTACAAAATGTATTCCTTTAGATTACGTTGGGCAAACCGTTAATTTTGGCAATGAATATCACTATCCTGATAATTTCATCATAACAAATCCAAATAGTGAATATCATGCTAGTATTAATCTAAATGAGAATTACAAGTTCATACCGGGGAAGGATGAATATTATATATCCATTCCAAACATTTTTTCTCAATAGTATCAGAGAATGATAAAAGCATAGAATTTGCGGCCACTTCTAATATGATAACTATAAGCATTGAAGGTGAAAAATATAATTACAACAAACAAATATTGTAATTCCGACGCTATCAGAATTTTAGCGTAGAGTTAGCGTGTAGTAGACAGAATAAGGTATAAATACCATATTCTGTCTACTACTATACTCAAAAATGCCAGTAGCTCATCGCCAGTCCTAAGAACAGTACCAGGCCTACATAGTTATTGTTCATGAACGCTTTAAAACAGGCATCACGTTCACGATTAACAATCAGCTTCTGCTGATACACAAACAGCGCGCCCGCCACCAGCAGAGACCAGTAATAGCCCGGTCCCAGCCCGTTCAGCCACCCAACCAGCGCCATCAGCACCAGTACACCGACCTGCAGAATACCAATAATGAGTTTGTCGTTCTGGCCGAACAGGATCGCGGTCGATTTAATGCCAATCTTCAGGTCATCATCCCGGTCAACCATCGCATACTGTGTGTCATAGGCCACCGCCCAGAGAATGTTGGCGAGGAACATCAGCCAGCAGCTCAGTGGTACAGACTCGCTCACGGCGGCAAACGCCATCGGTATAGACCAACCAAACGCCGCGCCCAGCACCACCTGCGGCAGATGCGTGTAGCGTTTCATGAAGGGATAGACCCACGCCAGCGCTAGCGCCGCAACGGACAACAAAATGGTCATCGTGTTGAGCGTCAAAACCAGCAGGAAGGCCAGCAACACCAATACGACGAACAGCGTTCGGGCTTCTTTTTCGGTGACGGCACCGCTCGGCAGCGGTCGATTCGCGGTGCGTTTAACGTGTCCGTCAAATTTCCTGTCGGCATAATCATTTACCACGCATCCAGCGGCGCGCATTAACCAAACGCCGGCGACAAATACCGCCAGGATCCACAGTTGCGGCATGCCTGGGGTCGCCACCCACAATGCCCATAGCGTTGGCCAGAGCAGCAGTAAGGCGCCGATCGGCTTATCCGTACGCATCAAGCGGTGAAACGCCAGCAGCTTATTCTGCGTCAGACTCCACTCCATCTTTATCTTCCTCTTAGTACAACGGCGATGCAGGTAGGAAAAGTTCGGTAAGCATCAGCGGCTTACCGCTCAGCCGCAGGCGGGAACGTCGCCCCCACAGCGCTGCATCACGGCCAATTTCAATAAAATCTCGGGTCAATGTCGATGACGTAAAAAGGTAGCGCCCAAGTGGGGTTTTTCCCAGGTTTTGTAAGGCCAGTTCAGGGCCGCACAAAGTTGATTCAGGCACTACTGTGCGCCCGGCAAGCCAGGGTTCACCGTCCGCGCAGAGCAGAATTTCACGCAACCAATAACGGGGTTCTGTCGGCAGCAGCATCAGTTCTTCAGCCACCTCATTTTGCCCAACAAATCCTTCGCGAAGTAACGTGACGGTAACCTTTTTCCCCTGCTGCTCAAAACGTTTAGTCATGGAATCTTCCAGTAACAACCAGTCGAGCAGTTGCGGGTCCAGCGCCGGAATCGCATCAAAATAACGCAGCGCACGCAGTTGCGTTAACGCAGGGTGTGGCATGCCTTACTCTCCGATTTATAACCTGAAGGCATTGTATCGCAGAAAATGCTTTACGGGGTGAGCAAACACAATTAAGTGATCGGCAGAGCAACATAAGTGTAACAATCAGCATAGAAAGCTAAAAATTACGGGGAACCCTGCCCTCTAGTTAAAAACAGAGTAATTTTCTGTTGTGCTCGACTCTGCCGGCACATCGCAGGTTCTGATTTGCAAAAAATTTAGCTAACCAGTGACCAGTATTACTTGACCGCTATAAACCGACAACGGCAGTGTCAATCACCATGCCCCCTCCACTTCCAGTGTTAAGCGCTGTCCATTTTAGTGATATAACTTTTTCCCTTTTATATCAGCGTATATCAACCGATGTTGACTGTACCGCTGCCGATAACCACGCCGCCGCAGTCAATGGCGTCACCGGTTCTGGCGGCAGGGAGGCCGTCAATAAACACAGTGCCTGAACCACTGGCTATCTTACGTGGGTGAGGCGGATGTTTGGGTTTATCGTGGGGTGTCAGTGGGTCACCCATACGGGCTGCAGGTAGTCCGTCGACAGAAACCGTTGGAGAACCCGCAGTAATAACGGTTTCGTGATAACCATCGTGCTGGGTGCCTTTGTCGTTAAGTCGGGCTGCTGTGGGCATGGGGATTCTCCATCGATCATATGAACGTCTGACAGCAGAGCAAGATCACGGATCTTTTATCTGAGAAAATTCTATTTATGTATAAAAATAAACTTTTCATGCTCTTTCTCTGCCTGGATGTTGTGTCCGTCGGATATACTCAATAATATTTTCTCAATTTCATTCAATAATTACCTTTCCTTTTCATCAAATTAAAGTGTTTCATAAGAAAAATAAAAAATGGGAAATAACACCATCCAATTAACATCACCCATGACATCATGAAAAGTACGCGCCATCGGATGATTACCCCCTCCCCTAATATTATATCAGTGATGAGCAACGAACAAAATGACACAAACCATCCACAGATACAACCGATAAACAAAGTCCATACAGGTTTCATTGTATAGAAAATGTCAAATACTACCAATAAGAAAATTGAAGATAAAAAATATATAACAAAATAAATAAAAAAATAAAAATCATGAACCTGATGTTTTTCTACAGCTTTATACAAAAAATGAAAATGAATAACCATAAAAATAAAAAGCACTAAAAAAATGAAAGCCGTTTTAAACATTTTCATCTGGCAGTATCCTTTTCTTCCAGTCTACGCTTTCTTATCTCAACCACAGCTGCCCATAACGAATTTGGTAGCGTATACGTATCCATATCAGGCTCTATATGTTGTAGCAATTTTGAAGACCATTCAGCACAACTAAATGCTCCGGGCTCCTCATCACCATCATCTAAAGCAATAGCGGCGTTTTTTAACACCACTATCTCTTCATCCGTAACAGGTAAAGATACCATTTTAACTTTATATGGAAACCATTCACTTTCAAGTTTATCTTTCGATTCGCCCTCAGGATTTTCCTGATAAGCAATGAAATCATTCAAATTTGCAAATTCACCACTAAATAAAAAACCTGATCCACGTTGTCCATGTCCATTTTCTAGTTTCTTATATGGATTATAACTTCCATTAGGATCAAAAAGATACGGCCCCAAAGAATCATTTTTGATGTTAAAATACACAGCAGAATAATCTCCACCGATTTCATATGTTGAATGCTTTTCTATTATAGTTGATGTTATAAGTATGACTTCCGATGTATAATTTTTTTCTTTCCCGTTTATGGCGAACTCTGATTTACTATTAACCACCTTGCGTGCTGTCTGTCCGTATTGTTCTGGTTCGCCCTGATCTGTTATTTCTTCTTTTGTACCATCAGGAAAATAAGCAATATGTCTTCCTGACTCATCATCACCTAACGCCGCCAGTACACTCGGTTGTAACGTCCCTACGGGTGTTCCCGGACTCCCCCCGCTGTTGAGATTGATTTTCGGCCCCATAATGTCCACGCCGCCCGGGTGGATGACCACAAACGAACCGCCCACCTTCAGGCTTATCCGGCTGCTGCTTTCCAGCACAATATCGCTCTGAACCTTTATTCCCAGCGCGCCGCTTATCTTCTGCGCCAGGTCTCCCTTCACCTCCAGGCTCTTCATCCCTTTCACCAGGCTGATATGGTCGCCGGTGGTGGTCTGCTCCTGTTTTCCCTTCACCGACATCTTCCGGTCATTGCCCACAACCAGCGTCTCGTCAT
>NZ_JAOWFE010000002.1:0-221 GCF_030333815.1 Citrobacter sp. Cf136
GTGGGCAATGACCGGAAGATGTCGGTGAAGGGAAAACAGGAGCAGACCACCACCGGTGACCATATCAGCCTGGTGAAAGGAATGAAGAGCCTGGAGGTGAAGGGAGACCTGGCGCAGAAGATAAGCGGCGCGCTGGGGCTCAAGGTTCAGAGCGATATTGTGCTGGAAAGCAGCAGCCGGATAAGCCTGAAGGTGGGCGGTTCGTTTGTGGTCATCCACCC
>NZ_JAOWFE010000003.1:0-211 GCF_030333815.1 Citrobacter sp. Cf136
CTCAGAAGTGAAACGCCGTAGCGCCGATGGTAGTGTGGGGTCTCCCCATGCGAGAGTAGGGAACTGCCAGGCATCAAATTGCAGTAAACCGGGATGAAGAATCCGGGTAGTGACAAAGAAATTCGGTGGAGCGGTAGTTCAGTTGGTTAGAATACCTGCCTGTCACGCAGGGGGTCGCGGGTTCGAGTCCCGTCCGTTCCGCCACTTATTA
>NZ_JAOWFE010000004.1:0-281 GCF_030333815.1 Citrobacter sp. Cf136
CTCAGAAGTGAAACGCCGTAGCGCCGATGGTAGTGTGGGGTCTCCCCATGCGAGAGTAGGGAACTGCCAGGCATCAAATTTAGTGTGCTGATATGGCTCAGTTGGTAGAGCGCACCCTTGGTAAGGGTGAGGTCCCCAGTTCGACTCTGGGTATCAGCACCAGTTTTTCGGTTAAAGTTCGGCACTTAGAAAAGAATTTGTCTGGCGGCTGTAGCGCGGTGGTCCCACCTGACCCCATGCCGAACTCAGAAGTGAAACGCCGTAGCGCCGATGGTAGTGTG
>NZ_JAOWFE010000005.1:0-400 GCF_030333815.1 Citrobacter sp. Cf136
CATGCTGTACGTCTTTGAAGCGTCCCGGATAATCAAAGATTTCATACTGTGTGCGCTGGCCGTTGAGGTTTTTGGCGTGGCGGCTGAAGTAACCGGGCCATCCGGGGACTTTAAAGGTGTAATCCTGGTTTTCAACTGAGGAAGGGCGAATCTGCGCCCGGTAGCGGAACGCACTGATGCATGCGGTGGTGGCTTCCCGGGTGTTCGGGTTAAAGGGCATTTCGCCGAATGTGGAGACCCCGGCGACGTCATCGCAGAGCACCAGTTTCTGGTCGGGACCGGTCGGGAGGAACCAGTCAAAGAAGAAAATACCCTCTTCGGCCCACAGGCGGCTCAGAAAATTGAGGTCAGTTTCGCCGTACTGCACGCAGAATTCGCGGGCGGGATGGGGCTCATAAAA
>NZ_JAOWFE010000007.1:0-237 GCF_030333815.1 Citrobacter sp. Cf136
GCGGGTTTGGGCAGCGGGGAGGCACGCCATGTCCGGTCAGCCGGGATGACGTCCAGGTGGTTACTGAGTGTGGTGCCTTCGCCGGAGCTGCCGTGCTGCGCCTGTGGCTGCCTTCCTTCCAGTACAGAGCCGGTGACCTGCCATTCGCGGTTCAGCATTTCTGACGGGTGACCGGTCAGGGTAAAACGTTTGCCGGGCCACAGTTTCGGGGAGTTGCTCACGCAGGCTGCCGTTTCA